>CAVYVD010000002.1:0-889558 GCA_963771915.1 uncultured Solirubrobacterales bacterium
CCACGGGTGGGAGAAGGAAATCCGAGCTCGACGGACGCCTGGACGTGTTGGAGCTCTCGGGGGCGCCGGGGCAGCAGGGCAAGCTCGACCCGCTGCTGATCGGCCTTGAGGAGTTGCGCGAGGAACTGGCCTGCTGGTATCCGCTCGAGCTGCCGCGTGACCCGCCGCCGTCGTGGGAGAACGCGATCGGCCGTGCCGTGAAGGATGCCGTTCGTCAGGGCCAGCGCAGCACCCTCTCCGTGGTCCGGGCGCTGCGCGCGAGTGAGAGCGAGCCCGCGCGGGAGGCCGGCGAGGCGCTCGAGGTCATCTGCGACTTCGGCCTCGCGCGCCTCGGGTTCGCGGAGACGGGCGCGGGCGGAGACCCCGTGCGGGCGCAGGGCCGCTGACGACGATCGACCCCGGGCTTGACGCTGCCCGACCCGGCGCCAGCCGTGAACGTACACCCGCGCCGAGCGCGTTTCGTCGCAACCTTGATGTTGATTGTGCTTACGCGCTGCGGCTGATTTCCCACGACCGCACGCGCCACAAGGTCGTGCTGCTGGACGAGGCGAAGGCGTTTCTGCGCCTCACCCAGGGTCAGGCGATCTAAGCGCCTCGTCCGCCTCGGCCGCGCGTTCAACACGACGCTTTTCCTCGCCACCCAGCGCGCTCGGATCTCGGCGAGCTCGCCGACCTGATCGGGACTACTTCATCTTCGGCCAGGAATCGGACGCCGAAGCCCGCCGCGCGCTGGAGCTGATCGGCCTCGACCCACGACCAGGAGCTCGTCGGCGGCGCGGGAGATACGCGCCGGGCGCTGCCTGATGCGCGACCTCGACGGCCGCGTCGGCGAGGTCCAGATCGACCTCGTCTACCCCCACCTGCTCGCCGCGCTCGACACCACCCCCCAGGAGCACCGCATGTGACGCTACGGGTGACACGCCGTCTACCCCTGCGGCCGGGGCGGCCCACATCGCCGATCGCGCTCGGCGGGCTCGCGCTGCGTGCTCCTGCTCGCTGGCGCCGGCGGGCTCGGGTGACGTGTTCTCGAACATCGCGCCGGCGCCGCAGGTTGCGGCGGGCGGCTGGTTGGGCGCTACCCGCTGGCCAACTACCAGCTCGACCAGTATTTCCCCGCCATCAGCGTCGGGCTCTTGTCCGGCGTGGACGTGTCCGGCGTGCCGCCGCTGATCGCGCTATTTCATCGCGCAGATCATCTGGCTGCTGACCGCGTTCGTCGCCAACGCGCTGATCACGCTGTTCGCGTTCGCGTTCTCCCTCGACCTGCTCAACGGCAGCGGCCCTACCGGCTCCGGGGCGCTGGCCCCGGTCGCGCAGGCGATCCACAGCCTCTACGCCGGCACGTTCGGCGCGCCCTGGCTGGTCGCGGCGATCCTCGCGGCGGGGCTGTGGGCGATGTGGAAGGCGCTCGTGCAGCGCCGCTACACCGAGACCGCCGGCGCGCTCGCACTCGCTGCTGTACTGCGTGCTCGCGATCGGGATAGTCACACAGCCCGAACGCACGATCGCACCCGCCAGCCGCCTGTCAAACCAGCTGTCCGCGGCGCTCCTGTCACTCACTAACCAGGGCAACCTCACCAGCGAGCAGCAGGCGAAGACCGCCGCCTCCGATCAGCTGTTCAGGCTCCTCGTCCTCGACCCGTGGACCGTCCTTGAGTTCGGCGGGATCGAGCACTGCGTCACCCAGACCGCCGGGAAAACCGAGCAGGTCCCGGTCCGCCCATTGAGCGCAGACCCCGCGCATGACACCAAGCTCGCCGAAGAACTCCAGAACACAACCGAACTCCACACACCGGGGAAGACGTGCATCGACAACCTCAACAAGTACGCGCCGCACTTCCTCGCCTACCCCTTCCAGTCACCCGGGCGTAACGCCGAGTACGAAGCGCTCAAGAACGGGGAAGACTCAAAGCTCCCCGAATCCGACCCCTCAAAGCACAACGGCAGCTATCCGCTTGGGGCGGCGGATGAGCCCGCCGCTGAAGCGATGGGCAAGGGCGGCCAGTACGAGCGGCTGCTGCTCGCGATTGTCGTGCTCGCCGGGGAGCTCGGCGCGTGGCTTTTGATCGGTGCGCTCGCGCTCTCGGTGATCCTCGCGCAGGTTCTCCTTTTGTTGCTGCTCGCGTTCGCGCCGGTCGCGTTGATCGTCGGCATCTTCCCCGGCCGCGGCCATGAGTTCTTCACCGGCTGGCTGACACGCCTCGCGGGGTTCCTCGCGCGCAAGGCCGTCTACTCACTGATCCTCGCGGTGATCCTCGCTGTCTGCCAGGCGCTGGATGACGCGACATCGAACCTCGGCTGGCTGATGAGCTTCGCGTTGCAGGCCGCCTTCCTGTGGGGCGTGTTCCTGCAGCGCAACAAACTCGTCGGTCAGCTGCTGGCCGCGACCGCGGGAGGAGCCGCGGCGCGCGAGAGCGGGACAAGCCGCCTGCAGACCTTCTACTACGCCACCCGCCTCACACGGATGGCCGGTCTGCTCCGCCACCGCGACCACGGGGTTCCGCCGGCCTCCCCCGGCGGAACCCTACCCCCTGCACCCGACACATCCACCGCACCCGACCCCGAGGAGGCATCCCCGTGAGCTGGCGCATCGAACACGCCGACCCCCTCGCAATCCTCCGCGAACTACCCGACACATGGGCACAGACCTGTGTCACAAGCCCACCCCCGGGCCTGCGCGATCGAACTCTCGCGGTCCTCGGTGAGATTCACCGTGTGCTGCGCGAGGACGGCACGCTCTGGCTCCTACACGCCGAACGGTCGCTCCCGGGCGAGCTGGTCGAGCATGGTTGGCAGCCACACCCAGTCACCTGGGCTGGGCCGCTCACACGAGGGCGCACCCGCCTGTGGCTGCTCACCAAGCAGCCGGGGTACTTCTGCGAGACAGGCGCGATCCACGAGTACGCGCGCCTGCGAAACACGGCGCGACCCGGAGGACGCCTGGCGTGCTGCGAGAGCTGCCAGTGGCAGGAGCAGCACAACCTTCACCCGCGGCTGCGGCGGCTGTGCATCCTCGCCGGCACCTCACCCCTCGCGTGCGGCGCGTGCGGCACACCCTGGCAGCGCGACCCCAAGCGCGGGCGCCGCGCGACGTGTACGCACAACGCTCCGGGCGGGCGCTGTCTCGTGCTGGACCCGTTCTGCCGCTCCCCGCAAACCGCTCTCGAGGCCGCTCGCCTCGGCCGCAGCTTCCTCGGGATCGACCCCCAGGCGGGTGAGCAGCAGTGATCGCTTGGCTCGCCGCCCTGCGGGATCGCCCGATCGCCGAGCGCGAGCGCCGTCAGGCGCTGCTCGCCGTCGCCACGCTGCTGATTGCCACCACGACGCTGCTCGCGCTCACCGGCCCACGCCAGGACCCGCCACCCCGGACCGGGGCGAGCATCCTCCCTCGCGCTGCCGCGTTACGGCCGGTGTCCCCCGGTGCCGGGACGGTGCGAGCGATCCCAGGGGAGGGCACGATCGCCCCGGCCGCCGCGCTGAGGACGGCGCGCGCGTTCCTGGAGAACTACCTCGCGTACCTCTACGGGCACGCGCCCGCCAGCGCGGTGAGGGGCGCCACACGGGCGCTCGTGCTCTCCCTGGAGGCTCATCCGCCGCGCGTATCGCTGGACATACGCGCCCGCAGGCCGCGCGTCCTCGCACTTCACCCGACACCCACTCCAGCCGGGCAGGCCGCGGTGAGTGCTGTGGTCAACGACGGCGGGCTTAAGGACTACCCCGTGGGGTTGCTCCTCGCCCGCCGGGACGGCCGGCTGCTCGTCACCGGACTGGAGAGCGAAGGATGAGCGAGGAGCGAACCGGCCGAGGCAGGAAGGTCCTATGGCTGTGGCTCGCGGCTGGGTTCGGCGGCACCGGCCTAGCGCTGGTCGCGATCCTCGCCGTCGCCGTCGTGGTGCTCGGCGCGAGCTTCACCGGCTGCGAGTCAGGCGGCGAAGCGAGCGCGGGCACGATCTCGGGCCCGGCGCCTTCGGCGTATGCGCTTCAGAGCATCCCGCCCGAACGCCTGCGGCTCTACCAGCAGGCCGGTGTCAAGTTCGATATCGACTGGAGCTTCCTCGCGTCGATCGGGGCGCAGGAGTGCAACAACGACGGGTGCGCCGGCGTCAACTCTGCTGGGTGCGCCGGCCCGATGCAGATCGCCTATGTCCGCGGGAGCGCGTGCAGCCCCGGCCCGGGGCCGACGCTCTGGAAACGCTACGCCGTCAACGCAGACCCCGGTCAGCCGCTGTCGGTGAACGACCCAGCGGACGCCGTCTTCACCGCCGCGCGGATTCTCCGCGAAGCGAAGGGCGCCCCGCCGACCGGGGGCTCCTACGCGGAATACCGGCAGGCGGCGTGTAACTACTACGGGGCGTGCGCGACCGTTGGTGTCAGCTACGCCGAAGAGGTCATGGCGCGCGCCGTGCAGTACGGGTTCACCGGCACCGGCTCGCCCACACCGACAAGCCCGCCGCTCGCGGCGCCCGTCGAAGGCGGCGGGCCGAGCGAGTGCGCCGCCCCGGCACCGGGGCCGAGCGGCGCTCGCGCGATCATCCGGGTCGCCGAAAGCCAGGTCGGTCAGGGCGAGCACCCGCCCGGCTCGAACTGCACGATCTACGGGCCGTGCGAGGAGTGGTGCTCGCTGTTCGCCGCATGGGTGTGGCAGCACGCCGGAGTGCCACTGCCCGGCCCGACGGCGCTCTACGGGTACTCCGGTTCGCTCTACACCTGGACCCGAGAACACGGCGGACGAGTGCTGCCGCCGACCGCGAAGCCTTCACCCGGCGAGACCGTCTTCTACGGCACCGGCCCCGCCGCGAGCGCGCACGTCGGGATCGTCGTGCAGGTTCTCGCGACGGGTGAGATCGTCACCGTCGAGGGCAACTACGACGGGCACGTAAACCGCGTCGGCCCTTTCACTCCATCGGCCCCCATAGGCGAGACGGCGCCCATCTACGGGTACGCGCAGCCGCCCACGGCCGGGTGAGCGATCGGATGTCCAGCCAGCGTAAACCCTCGGGCGCTCGACGCGGACGGTCGCGCGCACGTTCACAGCAGAAGGGAGCACCCATGCCACGCTCAAGCGAACCTGCGACTCCACGCACCCGCCGTCGAGGGGGACGTGTTCGGCAGCGGGGGAAGATCCTCGACCTGTTCGCCGGCGCCGGCGGGTGGGAGGAGGGTCTGCGCCCGCTCGGATTGGCCGCGCTCGGGATCGAGCTGGATGTGTGGGCGTGCAGGACGGCGACGGCGGCCGGGCACGCGCGGCTGCAGGCCGATCTCTCGACGCTCGACCCGCGGGACTTCGCGCCTGTGTGGGGGCTGCTCGGCTCCCCGCCGTGCCAGTCATACTCGAAGGCGGGGAAGGGCCTGGGCACGCTCGACAAGCCGCTGGTGGTTGCGTGCGCGCACGAGCTCGCGGCCGGAAGTGACACTCGCGCCGGGCGGCTGGCGGAGTGTCGTGATCCGCGGTCGCTGTTGACGGTTGAGCCGTTGCGGTTCGCGCTCGCGTTGCGTCCGCGGTGGATCGCGCTGGAGCAGGTCCCAGCCGTGCTTGAGCTGTGGACGCTGTTCGCCGGGCTGCTCTCCACCCACGGGTATCACACCGCGGCCGGCGTTCTCCGCGCCGAGTGCTACGGGGTACCGCAGACCCGCCGCCGCGCGTTTCTGCTCGCCTCGCTCGACGGGCCGGTGAGCCTGCCCGCGCCGACGCATCGCTCCTACGACGCGCGCCGACGCGGCATCCCGCCAGGTGAGCTTGGGCTTGAGCCGTGGGTGAGCATGGCGCAGGCGCTCGGCTGCCAGACGGAGGGGGTGGTGCAGACCAACAACCAGACCAACGGCGGGCGCCGGCCCTGCGGCCTCTGTCGCCCGTTGCGAGCACCGGCGCACACGCTCGACACCGCCTCGGGGTCGTGGACGTTCTGTCACGCGCGGGACGCGGGCTGGGCTTTTCGTAACAGGCCGCGCCGCCCGGAATGCCTGCGCGACCCCGGTGAGCCGGCGCCGACGATCATCGCACGCGACCACCAGAGCTGGGTCCGCCGACGGCCGGCTACCACCGTGGCGTGCGACGCGCGGATCGCACGACCCGGCGCCAAGCGCAACGCTGGGCGTCCGTGGGCTCCGGGGCGCAGCGAGGGCGCGGTGCGCGTCACCGTCGCGCAGGCCGCGGCGCTCCAGGGGTTCCCGGGCGACTACCCGTGGCAGGGGTCGCGCAGCCGGCAGTTTCAGCAGGTCGGCAACGCGATCCCGCCGCCGCTGGCACGGCGCGTCGTCGAACACGCGATCAAGCCCGAAGGTGAATCGTGACCCGGCGCTCCGCACCTTGTGTAGGCCGCTCGATGTGCGCTTCGCTCTTTGGTTCGGTCTTTCCTTCGATCTTTCCTTCGATCTTCGCTTCGCCTCGCGCGCGGCGTCGAGGCGGCGAATCGTTGCTCGGGGACTGCGATCCCGCGAGGTGGGGATTTGCTGACATCTTTATCTCCGTAGGGGTCACACTATGAGGAGCACGACGCCGAGTGAGCGAGCGGCGGTGGTGGCCCTTGCGGGGCTGGTGGTGCTTGCGCTCGCGGTTCACGTGGTGACCAGGGACGGCCCTGGACCCGGGGTTATCAGCCCGACCTCGATTCGGGCCGATCTCCCACCGCTGGCCGGTGGTCTCTCTGCCATCGTCGCGCTTCTCGCCGTGCTGCGCCGTGTGCTCTCCTGGCGGGCGTTGCGCTCGCGTGTCCAGTTCGAGTTGCTGCCCGCCGATACGTTCGACCCGTCGCTCGACGCGATCCGCCGGTTCGCGATGCAGCTCGCGCGCACCCGCCGCGGGTTCCTGCTCGGCTGGCTTGAGCGTCCCGGGAGCGCCGTGCGAATCCTCATCTCGCCCGATCAGCGGGGTGTCTTTCACTACCGTCTGGAGGTACCCGAGCGCGCCCGTACCGCGCTCGAAGCGGCGCTGAGCGCCTACAGCCAGCTCGAAGTGAGAGGATGCGACCCCGCAGGGCCTCCGGGCGAGGGGCGCGCGGTGAGGGTGGAGCTGCGTCTCGCTCACCCACCGGGGCAGCCGCTCGGCGACCCCGGGCTCGACCCCGACCCCTTGCAGGGGATCGCGGGAGTCCTCGGCCGGCTGCACGGCCCGGCCGAGAGCGCGATCGTCGCGGTCGACCTGCTCCCCAAGACACCCGCGCAGAGCCGCAGAATCCGCAAGCGGCTCCTCCGGGACGCCGCGCGCCGAGCCGGGGTGCAGAGCGCTGGCACGCTCGACGGGATTCTCGGCCAGCCCGGGCGAGGGGGGAGGCTTCCTGCGGCGGACGCGGTCGATCGTCTCTTTCAGACGCGGGCGTTGCAGCGCAAGCTCGACGCCTCAGACCCGCTGTTCGGGACGCAGATCCTCCTATCCGTTCGCGCACGGGAGAGCGCCCGTGCACGCGCGCTCACTCATGCCCTGCTGTCGTGCTTTGACGTGTTCGCCGGGGAGAACCACCTCCGCGCGGCCGGGCTGCGACTCGGCGGACTGGGTTTCCTCGGCGCTGACGCGCCGTGGCGGCGGGGGAGATTCGACCGGCGACTTGGCAGTGGCCGGTTCGCTCCTGTGCGCGAGAGTGTGCTTGGTGCGTCTGAGATCGCGGGGCTGCTCAAGCCGCCGACCGCGCGCTGCCATGTGGAGAACGTCGCCCGCTCCGGTGGCGCGATCCCTCCGGCGCCGCCGGGCCTTGTGACGTACTCGGGGCAGAAGGGGTTGATCCCGCTTGGGAAGGTCTCAGACCGCGCGGGGGAGCGGGTCGTGGGGGTGCCCGTCGCCGGGACGTTCTTCGCCTATATGGCCGGGCGCTCCCGGTACGGGAAGACCGAGACCGCGATCGGGCAGTTCATCGCCCTGGCGCGCTCCGGCCACGGTGGCCTATTCCTCGACCCGCACGCCGACGCGATCAAGGACATCAAGCCCTACCTCACCGACCCGGGCATCCGCGAGCGAGTCATCGAGATCAACCTCGCCGACACCGAACACGACACCCCGGCCCCCACATGGAACCTATTCGCGTTGGAGCGCCGCACACCGGCCGAGGCCGCCGGGAAGGTCGAGGCGTTCGTGGACGCGCTCGCCGCATCGCTGCGCTGGGACGAGCGCAACACCCGCGCCCTGAACCTCGCCACCCAGGCCGCGCAGGCACTCACCGAGCTCGCGCTCACCCTACCCCCGGAGCTCGCGCCGACGATCTTCCAGGTCCCCACACTGCTCTCCGACGATGAGTGGCGCAAGGCGATCCTGCCGGCGCTATCGGCCGGCACGCGCGGGTTCTTCCACGATCGCTTTCCCAAGCTGCCCGCCGAGGCGGTCACGGCAGTCACGAACCTGATCGACCGGCTCCGCGCTGCACGGCCGGTCGCGGCGTTCCTCGGCGCCCCGCTCTCCACCTATGACGCCAGGCGGGCGATGCGCGACGGGCTGATCGTGCTCGCGTGCCCCGGCTCGGGCTCCACCCGCGACCGGCTCGTGGCGAACCTGCTGGTCTATGACGTGCTGCACGCGGCGAAGGCCCGCGCGTCGATCGCACCGGAGCGCCGCCGCACGTTCTGGCTGTTCTGCGACGAGCTTCAGACCTACGACGGGCCGAACCTCCCCGCGCTCCTTGAGCAGTCCGCGAAGTACGGCGGCCGAGCGTTCCTGTTCAACCAGAACCCCGAGCGGCTGACCGACGCGACATGGAACGCCGTCACCACCAACCGCTCCCATCTCCTCAGCTCGACCGTCAACGCGAAGGCCGCCGGCATGATCGCCCGGGAGTGGGGCGGCCAGCTCGACCCAAGGATCATCACCGGCCTCGCGCGCTACACCTTCCTCGCCTCGATCACGCACGGCGAGCGGACCACCAAGCCGTTCCTCGTGCACGGCGTCACCGCCCGCGAGCTGCACGCCGAACACCACCACCCCGAGCAGCTCCCCGCCCTCGAAGAAGCGATCCAAAAGACCACCCGCCGCCAGCCGATCGCCTCGACGCTCGCCACGCACGAGCACCACGACCAGGACATCCGCCGGGCAGTCGAAGCGCTGCACGGCGGTAGCACGACAGAGCGCGATCCCGTCTCCCACGGCCGGACGATCCGGCCGGCGGTCCCGGCGGCGCAGGAGCCCGAGCGATGATCGCCCTGAAGCCAGCCGCGCCGCCCCTGCCCACGGTCGCTACGGAGGTGCTGACGAGCATCCACCAGCACCGGCTGCTCAACACCACACAGGTCCACGCAATGCACCTCCCCAGCCACACGCGCCGCTGGGCCGAACAGATCCTCACGCAGCTCGCCCGGCGCGAGCTGACCGCGTTCGTGCGTCCCGGCCGCGGAGGACCACGCCTCTACTACCTAACCCTCGCCGGGGCGCAGGCCGTCGAGACGATCCCCACCCGCGTCGAGACACGGCGCAAGCTCATCACCCCCGAGCAGGCCGCCGGCCCGCTCTGGCGACACACCCTCGCCGTCAACGACACCGGCATCGCATTCATGCGCGCAGCACGCGAACGCAGCGACGACTTCGGCGCGCTCGGCTGGCGCCACGAGATCGCCCACCACGCCCCCGCCACCGGGCATTCTCGCGGCGAGCTGCTGATCGCAGACGCCCTGCTTACCTACCTCGCGCACGGGCCAGAAGGGCAGCTCACGTTCCACTACCGCCTCCTGGAGCTCGACCGCGCAACCGTCCCCGCCGACACGCTCGCCGCCAAGCTCGCGCGCTACGCCGACCTCTACCACGCCCCCATCGACCGCGGCCAGCCGTCCGGCAAGCTCGCGTGGCAGGCGCGCTACCCGATCTTCCCCGACATCATCTGCGTCCTCGCCGGCAATCCCCGGCCCGTCCTGCTACGCCGTGCGCAGACCGTCCTCGCGCTCTGCCAGGCAGACCCCCAGCTCCAGCGCACCCCGGAGGTCCGCATCTCCCTGACGCTGCTCGAAGACCTCCAAACGCGCGGGCCATACGCCCCGATCTGGCACCAGCCCGAGAACCCCACACGAACCCTCGACTGGCTCGGCAGGACAGCCGACGACGCGCTATGAGACTCGACCAGTCGATGGAGCCGATGCCCCGTAGGGGGTCTGATTGTCGAGCGAACAGAGGCAGAAGCGCGATGCCCGCTCTGAATCCGACCGTGGATGCACGTGTCCTCGCCACTGAGCTCGCGGCGCTGATCGGCCAACATACGGTCACACCCCTTCTCGATGCAAGGCAGGCGGCGGCGCTTATGAATGTGCCCCCTTCTTGGCTGCTCGCGCAGGCCCGCGCCGGACGCATCCCGCACGTTCGTTTCGGCCGCTATGTACGTTTCCAGCGCGGCGAGCTGCTGGCCTGGGCCGATCGTCGACGATCCGGTCCATGTGGTCGAGGGCGGGGCATGTGAGGCGATCAGGCGGGGTGCGTCTGCGGCAATCTGTGGGGGCCATGTCCTGCTACGCTCAGACGATCGACATAGTGCCGGGGCGCGGCGACAACCGCCCCCGGCGCGGCACCGGAAGCGAGAACTCCCGGCGCATAGGCACCCTACCGAGATAGCTGGTGCCTCCCTCGCCAAGAGCAGACCTCCCCGGGCCTTCCCAACCCGACAACTGGAGGAACCACAAAATGACATGGACGAATCAGGAGCCGGTCGAGCGATTGGAGGGCGATGCGTGATGGCCGCGAGAGACGAGACGCGCCGGTCCTACGGGACGGGCTCGCTGTGGGAGCGAGCCGACCACGCAGGGCGCGTGACGTGGTACGGGCAGTGGCGCTCGTATGGGGTGCAGGTCCGGCGCCGGATCGGCCCGAAGCGCATGGAGGGCTCGCGGGATGGGCTCACGCGCCGCGCGGCGGAGGCCGAGATGCGGAGACTCATCGCCGAGGTCAAGCCGGTAATTTCAGCGTCGGAGTCGCTGACGATCGGCGAGGTTGGCCGGCGCTACCTCATCCACCTGGAGCGCATGGGACGCAAGCTCTCGACGCGGCTGGGCGTGGAGTCGGCGCTGCGCGTCCACCTCGAGCCCTTCTTCGGGGATCGCGCGATCGGCTCCGTGACGCACGAGGACGTGGTTGACCTGATGGCGCTGCTGGAAAGGAAGGGCACCGCCCCGAAGACGATCCGCAACATCCTCGGCACGCTGTCGGCGACCTTCAACTTCGCCAAGGGCCCACGCCGCCGGTGGGCGACCTGGAACCCATGCGAGGGGATCGAGCTGCCCGCCGTACCGGAGCACGATGGCTTCCGCTACCTGGAGCTCGACCAGCTCGACGCGCTGGTGGCGAACGTGCAGAGCGGCCCGTACGAGGCGCTGGACCGGGCGCTTTACCGGACGGCCGCGATGACTGGTCTGCGGCTCGGAGAGCTGATCGCGCTGCGCTGGCGCGAGGTGGATTGGACCGCGAGTGCGGTGCGTGTGCGCAGCAACTATGTGTGCGGCGAGTTCGTCACCCCGAAGTCCAGGCGCTCGACCCGGGGCGTGCCGATGGCCGATCAGGTCGCGGGCGAGCTCGATCGCTACTACAAGGTGAGCGGTGAACCGGCCGAGGACCAGCTCGTGTTCCCAAGCCCCAAGAGCGGGGGTCCGCTCGACAAGTGCGCGGTGCTCCGTCGGATGCGCCGGGCGCTGAAGGGCGCTGGCCTGGACGAGCGCCACCGCTTTCACGATCTGAGGCATTCGTTCGGGACCGCGATGGCCGCGGCAGGCGTGCCGATGCGCACCCTGCAGGAGTGGATGGGCCACCGCGACATCCAGACGACGCAGCGCTACGCCGACTACGCGCCGCGCACGCGCGACGCCGAGTTGGTCGCCGCCGCGTTCAGCCGGTGCGACCAGCCCACTCGTGCGCTTGCGCCGAGCGCCTCTCAAGCGTAGGTTGCCGAGCCATGAGCGATGACATTGGACGGCTCAGACGGCCGCGTCGAGAGCCTAGAGGCAACGGTGGAGATGCCGGTGGACCGCCTCGGTATAGTCGAGGCGGTGGAAGAACGCGAAGCGCAGAAGAGCGACGAGCGCCTCAGCGTCATGCGGCGACAAGCGCCAAGTTGAGTGCCGCCACACGCAGCGCGCATGAGTCTCAGCTACGGCCCCCGCGCTGAGCGCGGGGCCACGACACCGCCAACCATCAGAGAGAGCGCTGATTTGCGGCGTATTTCGGATTTCGGAGGCGCTCGGGCAGGGCTAGCCACAGTCTGACTACGCTGCAAGACGGTGGCAGCGGGCGCGTGGACGATGCGTGTGTTGCTACCTCTGCTCGCTATTCCGTAAGTGTCCCGTACTGTAATTTCACCGTAGGGTCCGAGAAGGAAACATCCGGCACGAACTCGCACATTGGGATGTGTGCCTGTCAGCTCTTTCGCAACTGGCTAAAGATCGGCGTGTTAGCAGGGATCGGCTGGGTCCCTCGGCCCAGAACCGACTCAACAGTCGGAAGCGGATGCTTTGACACGTTCTGAGCATCGTGCTAAGACGACTCGGGTAGATGAGCAGTACGTCGCCGCAACTAGATACCAGAAAGGCAGGTCATAATGGTCGTATCAGCAACACGTCAGACGAGAGCAGTGCTCGCCATAGGTGGGGTACTCATCGTTATGTGCCTCACACTGCTCTTTGCTGCCGCCCTAGGAGCAAACGCGGCCGAAACACATTATTGCTGGGGCGAAGGGCTGCCAGGCCTCAAAACGTGCTATGGCACGCAGAGGTGGGAGAACGCCGTCTACGGTCAGGGTACGCAGCACGCCGTGTGTGTGGGTACTACCGAATACGGAAACGAGACATGCTCGGGCGGTCCTGGCGAAGGGACCTACGATGCGCTCGGCAGATTAGAGCTCTCTCAGCCTTGGATCTACAACCGTGCGCCAGGCGAAAGCCAGGTATACGGCATTTCGTTCACGCCGTAACGCAACGGTACACACTCATAGTTGCGGCACTAACTAGCTTAGCTAGGCTACACTAACTGGTTAACGGCTGGAGGCGATGTCGGCGGACTGTCACGCCTCCAGCATTTAGAGGCTTTCACCCATGCGTCGCTTTCCGAAGTCCTACGTTGCCCTTGCCCTTGCCCTCGCCCTGCTCGCACTCGTGCTTGCGGCAGTTTCATTGCGTGTCTCATCTGGTCGAGGCTCTTCACACGGGTTTACAAGCGCTCAACTGAATGCATTTAGGGCATTGCGGGGCACAATGACACCGATGCCGGCTCGCTTGAAGGCTTCGCTCAGAAGCCTTCAAGAGTCAGAGATCGACGGTCTCCGGATGGAAGATGCAAAGTACGTAGATACAGGTGCTGGAGGACTCTGGGTGGTAAATGGCGAAGGCAGCGTGACCTGCATTGTCCAGGCAACAGGAGGGGCGATATCCTGCACGAATACTACGACGTTCCTTCAACGAGGATTGATCCTTGGCGTATTCACCGCTATCAAGAACCCCGCCGAAAAGCCCCACGACTTCTTTGCTTGGGGAATAGCCCCCGACTGGGCGAAGAAGGTGCTGCTTAAAGTCGGCGATATGATCCAGCCTGTGGCGGTGAGGCACAACGGATATGCGCTACACGCTCATGTGCCCATCATCCTGGATAAACTTGTGCGCTGAGTCGGGGGCAAGTTCCTTAAAGTCGAGGTGCCTGTGCCGGCACAAGCTGAATAGGGCTCGTAGTAGCGCCAGGCGAAGCCACGCTCCTATCAAGTCATGCCGGAGACATCGGACTGCGGCGGTGGACAGCGTCTACGGGGTGCTCGGCAGCCTGGGCGTACTGGTCAACAACGCCGGGATCGGGATGCGGACCCAGGGAGTCCCCTATCAGGCGTGCGCCCCGCCGGCGAACCGCTGCCTTGCCGCTTGCCGGGACACTCCCAGGGCCGTGCAATGTGGTTCCATGACCGGCCGTGCGCCCGCGCGAGGATGACAGCCTCCCTCAGACGGGCGTCGTCGGCGCGCACCGCCTCGGCGACTGCGGCGATCTCGCGAAGGTCGTCGGTGTGCTCGGTCGTGGCGGTCGCCGGGTCCAGTGTGTCGGCAGGCCGCTCAAATCGCCGTGCGGCCTGCTCGATTTCGTTGCCGTAGCGGCTGGGCGTGGATGACGACTGGGTCGCTCCCGTCGATGTCGAGGACCCCGATCTCCAGTAGCGCTCCGTCGGACTTCGGTCCGATGAGCATGGCCAAGTCGTCGTCCACGGACACCAGCCGCACGGCATTGTGAAACTGCGTGCCATATGTCCGCGTCGGCGACGCCATGCTTTTGGGCTGGCTCGCCGATCCGCAGACAATATTGCTTGTCTGCCCGTGTCGGTATGCGCGCATAGAGGTCGTCAGCTTCGCCTTGTGCGGGCCGATGCGCGAGGCTCGCGGCAGATTCCGTGACACCGTTCGTGACACCATCTTGAGCGGATCTGAGATGACCTCAGCGAACTGAGAGCCCCGTATACGCTTGAGGTGTGCTCGATCCGGGGGCCTGCCGTCGTTTCGAATCCCGTTGGCGGTACTTCAGGAAAGCCGTACCAGCATTGGGGATTCCTAGGGGTAGGGGCGATGTCGGGGTACCGAGATGACACCGTTTGTCCCCTGCGAGTCGGGGCGAGCTCGAAGCACGGGGGCGCGCCTATGCGGACAAGCCGGTCCAGTCTTCTGCCCCGGTGACCGCTCGCAGCATGCTCCACCAGGACATCGCCGGGACACGGAGGCTGTAGCGATCGTCCATGCGGCGCTCCCCGTGCGGGGTTCGCCGGAAGCCGCGGCCAAACCTCGAACCGCCCGCCCCCCGGGCCGGCGGCCGCCCAAGATAGGCTCTGCGGCGATGCTCGGACTATCTGGATCTGGACCCCAGGCGCGTCGCCTTGCAGGCTGACCTCGGCCAAACTGGAGGACCGGCTTTGGGACGCAGCCGACGAGCTGCGCGCCAACTCGGGCCTGAAGGCATCGGAGTACGGGACGCCGGTCCTCGGGCTCATCTTCCTGCGCTTCGCCGACGCGAAGTTCCAGAAGGCCCGAGCGAGCATCGAGGCGAAGGCGTCCGCGCGCCGCAAGATCGGCCCCTCGGACTTTCAGGCGCAGGGGGTGATCTACCTGACCGAGACCGCGCGCTTCGCGCACCTCCTCGATCTCCCCGCTGCCGCCGGCCTCGGGAAGGCGGTCAACGATGCGATGCGCGCGATCGAGCGGAACAACCCCGAGCTCGCGGGTGTCCTCCCCAAGTCCTATACGTCGATCGAGGACGCGACGATCGCGTCGCTGCTGCGCTACATCAACAGCTACACGAAGGATCTCGAAGGCGACGCCTTCGGCCTGATCTACGAGTACTTCCTCGGCAAGTTCGCGCTGGCCGAGGGACGGGGCGCAGGCGAGTTCTTCACCCCCGCGTCGATCGTCCGGCTCATCGTCGAGGTCATCGAACCCTTTCACGGTCGGATCTTCGACCCCGCGTGCGGCTCGGGCGGCATGTTCGTCCACTCCGCCCACTTCGTCGAGCGCCACAGGTTCCTGCCCGGAGAGGAGCTGTCGATCTACGGACAGGAGAAGACGAGCGACACCGTCCGCCTGGCGAAGATGAACCTCGCGATCCACGGCCTCTCCGGCGACATCCGCCAGGCCAACAGCTACTACGAGAACCCCCACGACAGCTTCGGACGCTTCGACTTCGTGATGGCGAATCCGCCGTTCAACGTCGACAAGGTCGACAAGCCGAAGCTGAAGGACGACGTGCGGTTCCCCGATCTCCCGAAAGCCGACAACGGCAACTATCTGTGGATCCAGCTCTTCGCGACCGCGCTCAACGAGTCGGGCAGAGCCGGCTTCGTGATGGCCAACTCGGCCTCCGACGCCCGCCACAGCGAGGGCGAGATTCGCCGCAAGCTCATCGAGGACCGTCTCGTCGACGTGATGATCGCGGTCGCGCCGAACTTCTTCTACACCGTCACGCTCCCTGTCACCCTGTGGTTCCTGGACCGCGACAAGCGCTCGACCGACCGCGCCGACCAGGTGCTCTTCATCGACGCGCGTCAGATATTCCACCAGATCGACCGCGCGCACCGGGACTTCACCGACGAGCAGATCGAGTTCCTCGCCAACATCGTACGGCTCTACCGCGAGGAGGAGCCTGAGTTTGCATCGAGCGCGAACGGGCTCTTCTCGGAGCACTTACCCGACGACGCCTATGCCGACGTACCCGGCCTCTGCAAGACCGCCTCCATCGAGGAGATCGAAGCGCAGGGATGGAGCCTGAATCCGGGTCGCTACGTCGGCACCGATGTCGAGGATCTCGACGACGAGGTCTTCGAGGAGAAGCTCGCGGCGGCACAGGTCGAGCTGCGCGAGCTCAACGCTCGAGCGGAGACACTTCAGGCCGGCGTCGATCGTGTGCTGACGCAGTTGCTTGCGAAATGACCGGCGGTGCGGCGAGCGAGTGGCGAGAAGAAGCGCTCGGTGATGTACTGACGCTCCAGCGCGGGTTTGACCTGCCCGCCCGCGACCGGATTGACGGGCCGTTTCCGGTCGTTTCGTCCTCAGGCATTACTGGCCGACACGCTGTCTCGAAGGTTGATCCGCCAGGTATCGTGATCGGTCGCTACGGCTCGCTCGGATTGGTCCACTGGGTCACCGAGCCGTATTGGCCGCTGAACACGGCCCTGTGGGTCAAGGACTTCAAGGGCAACAATTCGCGCTACGTGAGCTATCTGCTGAGAACAGTTAACACCGATGGCTCTACGGCATCGGCCGTGCCCGGCGTAAATCGCAATCACCTTCACCGGCTCTCTGTCCGTGTGCCCTCCGTGGAGGTCCAGAGACGAATCGCTGTGGTGCTGGACACCTTCGACAAACTCATCGAGATTAACGACCGCCGGATCGAGCTTCTCGAAGAATCTTGCCCGGTCACTCTACCGCGAGTGGTTCGTGCGGTTCCGGTTTCCAGGGCACCAGATCCTAAGCTCGGCCAAGCCGGCGGCCGAGTCGGTGCCAACAGGGTGGAGGGTACTGCCGGCATCCGATCTTTTTCAGGTCAACCCGAGAATCCGACCGGTCCAATCGGCATTCCCCAAGGTGACTATGGCCGACGTAGACGAGCGCGTCTCGACCGTCTTTCCGTCCGCTGTCGTGACCCGGATCGCCGGAAGCAGGTTCCAGCGGGACGATGTTCTGTTCGCTCGCATCACCCCGTGTTTGGAGAATGGAAAGACGGCATTGGTGAAGTTCTTGGAGCCGGGCGAAATAGCTGTCGGATCGACTGAGTTTATCGTTTTGCGGGGGGCGACCGTCGGCCCGGCATTCGTTTACTGCGCGGCGCGTAGTGAGCGAATCCGCGAACACGCAATCAAGAGTATGAGTGGATCATCCGGGAGGCAGCGAGTGGCAACAAGCTGCTTTGATTCGCTGGAGTTAGTCGAGCCGCGTCGCGCCGTCGCGGATCGGTTTGAGCAGCTCGCTGAGCCAATGTTCGAGGAGGTGTTCGAGCTTGCAAATTACAACCGCCGGCTCGCCGCAACCCGCGACCTCCTCCTCCCGCGCCTCGTGACCGGCCAGCTGGACATCTCCGACGTCGATCTCGGCGACCTGCTCCCCGCGGAGGCCGCGTGACCCCGCTGGACTTCTCCGAGCAGGAGCTGGTCGAAAAGCCGGCGCTTGAACTGCTGCGCCAGCTCGGCTTCGAGGTCATCGACGCCTATGCCGAACGGCTTGGCTCCGAGCATGTCGCGAGCGGTGCGCCCGGCCGGGATGACCGCTCGGAAGTGGTTCTGCGCCATCGACTGCGGCCGAAGCTAGCCGAGCTGAACCTTGAGCTTCCGGCGGCGGCTCTCGACGCGGCGCTGGAGAATCTGGTTCTCGACCGCTCTGCGATGGATCCCGTCCGCGCGAACAGGGAGGTCTGGAACCTCCTGCGGGACGGCTCGAAAGTCACGGTCGTCGCGGACGACGGCGAGCGGATGACCGAGACGGTCCGGTTCGTCGACTGGACCACGCCCACGGCTAACGACTTTCTGGCGGTGAGCCAGTTCTGGGTAGTGGGTCCGCTGCACACGCGCCGCTGCGACGTCGTCTGCTTCGTCAACGGGATACCGCTGGTCCTCTTCGAGCTGAAGGCGTCGCACAGGTCGATCGAGCACGCCTACTCCAAGAACCTGAGCGATTACCGCGACGCGATCCCGCGGCTACTGACGCCGAACGCGTTCGTCATCCTCTCCAACGGCTCCGACACAAGGGTCGGCTCGACCTTCGCGCCCTGGGAGCGCTTCGGCAAGTGGAAGCGCATCGAGGAGGAGGCCGAACCGACCGGGATCGTCTCGCTCGAGACGGCGATCCGCGGTCTGTGCGACCCTGCGCGGCTGCTCGATACGGTCGAGAACTTCATCGCCTACCTGGAGCGTCCCGGCGGCCTGCGTAAGGTCCTCGCCCAGAACCACCAGCTTCTTGGCGTGAACGCGGCGCTCAGGGCGATGCGCAGCGAGCGTGGCCGCAGCGGGCGTCTCGGTGTCTTCTGGCACACGCAGGGCTCGGGCAAGAGCCTTTCGATGCTGTTGTTCACGCAGAAGGTGCTCAGGCGCGAGCCGGGCAACTGGACGTTCGTGATGGTCACCGACCGGATCGAGTTGGACGATCAACTCTACGGCGAGTTCAAGGACGCCGGCGCGGTCGAAGGCCACGTTCAGGCGACGTCTTCCTCACATCTGCGCCGGCTGCTGGGCGAGGAGCACCGGTACGTCTTCTCGTTGATCCAGAAGTTCCGTCCCGAGCAAGGCACCGAGATGCCGGTCTGCTCGGATCGCGAGGACGTCATCGTCATCACCGACGAGGCGCACCGCAGCCAGTACTGACGATGGCGCAGAACATGCGGGCCGCGCTCCCGAACGCGTGCTTCCTGGGTTTCACAGGGACGCCGCTGATCGCGGGTGATGTGGAGCGGACCCGCGATGTCTTCGGCGAGTACGTCTGCACCTACAACTTCCGCGAGTCGGCCGAAGACGGCGCGACGGTTCCGTTGTTCTACGAGAACCGCATCCCCGAGCTGCAGATCGTCAACGAGCACTTCGACGAGGAGCTCTCCGACGTCCTCGAACGGGCCGAGCTCGACGAGCGGGAGGAGCGTGCGCTCTCGCGGCGCTTCGCGACGGAGTACCAGCTCATCACCCGCCCCGCGCGGCTGCGGCGCATCGCCGGCGATCTCGTTCGCCACTTCGTCGGCCGCGGGTTCCCCGGCAAGGCGATGTTCGTGGCGATCGACAAGGCGACCGCAATCCGGATGTACGAACTCGTCGCTCAGGAGTGGCCGGTGCACCTCGCCGAGCTCCAGGAGCGCGCAGCACGCCTTCCGCCGCTCGGAGCGCGCGGGGATCGAGGAGCAGATCGCGTTCATGCGCGAAACCGACATGGCGGTTGTGGTCTCCCAGGCCCAGAACGAGATCGCCGACATGCGGGAGCTCGGCCTCGACGTCGCACCCCATCGCAAACGGATGCGCGAAGAGGATCTCGACGAGCGCTTCAAGGACCCGGCGGACCCATTCCGGCTCGTCTTCGTGTGTGCGATGTGGATGACCGGGTTCGACGTGCCGTCCTGCTCGACGATCTACCTCGATCGTCCGATGCGCAACCACACGCTGATGCAGACGATCGCGCGGGCCAACCGCGTGTTCCCCGAAAAGGAGAACGGGCTGATCGTCGACTACGTGGGTGTCTTCAGGCACCTCGAAGCGGCGCTCGCGGTGTACGCCTCCGGCCCAAGGGGAACCGAGGGCTCGCCAATCATCGAGGAGAAGTCGGCGTTGGTCGGCAAACTCAAGGAGCAGATCGAAGATCTGGTCGAGTTCGCGCTGCACGGGAATGTTGACCTTGACGCGCTCGCGCGCGCCGAGGGCTTTGAGTTCATCGCCCTGCGTGACGCGTCGATCGAGGCGCTGCTTGTGGACCCGACGACACGGCGGGGCTACCTGGAGCGGGCGGACGCCGTCCGCCGGCTGTTCGCGGCGATCCTCCCGGACCCGGCGGCGGGCGAGTATTCGCGGCTGGTCGGCGTGGCGCGCAACCTCGCCGAGAAGATCCGCTCGCTCGATGAGCCGGCCGATCTCTCCGCCGTGTCGGGAGCGGTCAGCGAGCTGCTCGACCGTTCGGTCGGCGCCGAGGAGTACGTGATCCGCGCGACGGCGGAGGGCACCGACACGGACAGCCTGATCGACCTGCGCGCGATCGATTTCGATGCGCTCGTGGCGCGTCTGGCGGGACGAAAGCGAACCGCCGCACAGCAGCTCGTAAAGCAGGTGAGCGACCAGGTCGATGCCGGCGCACGCCGAAACCCCGTGCGCCTGGACCTCGTCGAGAGGCTGCGGCGGTTGATCGACGACTACAACAGGGGAAGCCTCAACGTCGATGAGCTGCTGCGCCGGCTGCAGTCGCTCTCCCGCAGCCTGTCCGAAGACGAAAAGCGCACGGCCGCCGAGGGCCTCTCCGAATCCGAGCTGGCCGTCTTCGATCTGCTCACCAAGCCGGATCCCGTCCTGACCGTGGAGCAGCGCGCCGAGGTCAAGAAGATCGCCCGCAAGTTGATGGAGCACATCACCGAGCGGCTCGTGCTCGACTGGCGCAAGAAGGCCGAGACGCGCGAGGCCGCCCGTTCGCTCGTCAAGGACATCCTTGACGAACTGCCCGACGCATACGACAAAGAGACCTGGGAGCGGAAGTCCGACGCCGTCTTCAACCACATCTTCGCCAGTTACTACGACGATGGCCAGAGCGTCTACGACGAAGGCGCCCCCAGCCCGGCCGGAACCGCGTTGGCCGTCGCTCCGCCGCCGACGACCACCTCCGCACCGGCGGAGATCGACATCACCCAGGTCACGCAGGCCGTGCTCGAACAGATCAAGACGGACCCGTCCCTCGCCGAGCAGGTCGCCGAGCAGCTCAGAGGCAAACAAGCGTTCTTTGCGGTCCCGAGCGCCGAGTTGATCGTCGGCGAGGAGAGCCACGAAGTCGAGCTCAAGTCGACCGCGAGGTGGAACCTGCGGGAGGGCTGCAAGGACAAGCGGATGGAGGACGCCATCGTCAAGACTGTCGCCGGGTTCCTGAACACCGACGGCGGAACGCTTCTCATCGGCGTCAACGACCGGCGAGAGCCGATCGGCCTCGCCCACGACACGGCCACCGTCAAGCCGCCGAACGCGGACGGCTTCGTGAACTGGCTCACGACGCACCTGATCCACGCGCTGAGCCACGCTGTCGTGATGCGGACGCGAACCCGGATCGACGAGGTCGACGGCGTTGAGATCTGCCGCGTCGACGCCGCTCCATCCTCCGCTCCCGTGAGGGCGCGGATGAGCGAGAAGGGCGAGGTCTTCTGGGTACGGATGAACAACAGCACCCGCGAACTTCCCGAGATCGAGATCGAGGACTACGTCCGCGATCGATGGTGAGTGGGCGCGGTCGGTCGGGGTATCTTCAAGCGGTGGCGCCGGCAGAGAGAAAGACGTCTCGCTCCCGAACCACGGCGGAGGACGAGTTCGGGCAGATTGCCGCAGCGGCTGCGCGCGCGACGTTCGCCGTCTTCCACGACGATCCCGCCTCCGAACTCCACCGCGCCGCCGAAATGACTCCGGAGGAGACCTGGCGCGTCGTTACCGAGCAGGTCGCGGTTGTCGCTGCGGACGCGGCCGTCGAAGCGATCCGCGGATACGACGCCGCGCCGCGGGACATCAGCCGGTGGCATCGGCTCATCTTCGAGCCGTGGTTCCCGGAGCAGGCCGGGCGGGCGCGACGCGGCGGCGAGCAGGGTCAATACGGCGTCGTTTGGGGCAGCCGGCAGACGCCGGAGCTCTCGACGGTGGTCAGCTGCAAGGGGCGCAACGTCCAAGCTCGTCTGATACGCGCGTTCGCGGGGCTGCGGCAAGCTGTCGTGGAACGGGAAGATGCCCACCGAGAGGGCCGGCTGCGAATGCTGCGAGAGGCCACCCTCCCGGCCGCGGCCTTCTATGCCAAGCTGCTGTCCACCCATCCGTTCTTCGACGGCAACGGACGGACCGCGTATGTGGCACTCCAGTACGCCCTCATCCGCCTCGGCGCGACGGGCGTCGCACTGCCCGACCACGACGAGCAGCAATGGGCGCTCGGTCAAGGTCTGCGCCCCGGGGGCCGACACCACGGCTACGAGGCCCTCGCGGAACTCTTCGAGCGGACTATCCGCGCCTCCTCGCAGTCACCGATAGGATAGGGACATGAGCAAGAAGGCATTGAACGACGAGTTCAGCGACTACGACGGGCCGACCGGGCTCTACGTTGCCACCGGCGAGCAGATGCTGCCGCTGAACACGCCCGAGGCGCTCACCGCCCTCGGACACTCCGCCATGCTGCTCTCGCTCGGCGCCTCACCGTTGGCCGACGAGTACGAGGGTCTCGTCAAGCAGCTCGCTCGCGTTGCCTGAACGCCTTCAAATCGAACGGCTCCCGTGACACCGTTCGTGACACCATTTTGAGCGAATCTGAGATGACCTCAGCGAACTGAGAGTTCCGAATATGCTTGAGGTGCGCTCGATCCGGGGGTTTGCCGTCGTTTCGAATCCCGTTGGCGGTACTCCCAAAAGCCCTGTCCAGTACAGGGTTTTCGCTTGCTCAGAGGCCCCGCGTGCCAGGATTTGTGCCAGTCGTGCCACGCGACCGGGAGCAGGGGGCCGGGCGCGCGCCTACGGCTCGGCGCCGGGGGCACAGCGCTGTAGCCCTTGGGCGCCGCTGGCCAGGGCGCTACTTTGTAGGGCATGACCGCAAAGGAGAAGCTGCGGCAGACGGTCGAAGAGCTTTCCGAGGCCGAAGCGCAGGACACGCTTGGCTTCATCGTCCGCCGACGCAGCGACCGCGATGCCCTGGCCGAACTTCTTGAGGGTGCCCCCGTCGATGATGAGCCGACTACGCCCGAGGAGGACGAGAGCGCACGCGAAGCCAGCGCGCAGATTGCACGCGGCGAGGTGATCTCGGCGGACGAGATCAGGCGCGAAGTCGCTTGAGCACCAGCGGCGGCTGGGTTTTCTCGGCACGGGCGGGGCGCGATTTCAGAACGGCCGTCTCGTGATCGGTGAGCCCGTGCGGAAGGTTCGTGACGCTGGACCGCCGATGCTGGCGCCGGATCAGTTGCATCCGTCGATATGGGCGGCGGCGGAGCCCAGGTGGGCAGCTCATCATCTACACGACGCCGTATTGGCAGCGTCCAAGGCCGTTAACGCGATGCTGCAAGAGAAGGTAAGGCGCTACGACATAGCGGAGGTCGCGTTGGTGCAGGAGGCTTTCTCGAAGAATCTACCCGCACCGGAACGGCCACGTCTGCGCTTCCCAACGATCGAGGACGAAAAAACACGAGAATCGGTGACGCAGGGCGCTTTGAGCTTCGGCGTCGGATGCTTCCAGGCGATCCGCAACCCGGTTGGGCATCTACCGGACGACGAGCATGACCTGACCGAGCAGGAAGCGTTGGAGCAGTTGGCGGCATGGTCACTGTTCGCTCGATGGATCGAACGGGCGACGTTGACGCCGACTGGAGACTGACGCCGACCCGGACGAAGCCGGAGGCTGGCATCTACGGGGCGGCGGAAGGACGACCTGAGAGCTACTCCAGGCACGAGGCGGACCCTGAACACGCTCGCTGCCGGACGGCGTTTGGCCGGGGGACGAGATCGACCCGAAGATGCAGACATTACAGCGATCGTGGGTCATCCTTGATCGTAGGTGAAAGTTAGCCGGCGACGGTTCGCCGGGAGACGGGTAGCAGGTCGCTCCCCCGCTGTCAAGCAATTTCAAGTCCCCGCCTGCGGCGGGGCACTGCCCGGCCGATGTCAAGCAGCTTGCGCGGCGGGTCGGCTCTGCCGTGCCGGCGTTGGCCCTCACCGTCGAGCAGGCTTGCTTGTCGCTGAATGTGTCTTGGGACTTTTGGCGGGCGAACATCGAACCGGACATCGCGCTCGTGCGCATCGGTAGACGAAAGCTCGTCCCTACCCAGGAGCTTGAACGCTGGCTCGATGCGCACGCCGAGAGGGCGGTGGGATGAATGGGACGCCGCTCAGGAACTTCGCCGTTGCCTCGATTGACGATCGAGGATGATGACTCCTCTCACCATCCGGGCTGGCGTGGAGCGGAAACTCTGGAAATGACGACCGAAGGGAGCAGGTGACATGGCCGTTGGAGTGTGGCAGCGCCACAACAGCAAGTGCAATCGCAAGAGGGGCTGCAAGTGCCCGTGGCAGGCGTCGGTCTACAGCAAGCGCGACGGGAAGAAGATACGCAAGGCGTTCCCGTCGCGGGCCGCAGCGGTCGCGTGGCGCGACGACGCGCGCTCAGCGGTACGCAAGATGACCATGCGCGCCCCCACGTCGATCACGCTCAGGCAGGCCGCGGATGGACTGCTCGCCGGGATCGGTGATGGCTCGATCCCGACCCGCTCAGGCACGCGGTACAAGCCTGCGGCGATCCGCAGCTACGCGGAGGCCCTGCGCCTGCGCATCCTGCCCGCGCTCGGCGACATGCGCCTCTCGGACGTGCGGCGCGCGGACGTGCAGGACCTCGCGGACCGGCTCACCGCGGAAGGTCTCGCCGCCTCGACCGTGCAGAACCAGCTCGACCCCCTGCGGGCGATCTTCAGGCGCGCGGTCCGCCGCGACCTTGTGGCGGTAGACCCCACCGAGGGCCTTGAGCTGCGCAAGCCCGACGGCCGGCGCGACCGGATAGCGAGCCCCGATGAGGCGCGCGAACTGCTCGACGCGCTCCCCGTGGAGGAGCGCGCGTTGTGGGCGACAGCGTTGTACGCCGGCCTGCGCCACGGCGAGCTGCGCGCGCTCAGGTGGGCAGACATCGACATCGAGGGCCGCGTGATCCGCGTGGCGCGCGGCTGGGACGCGAAGGAGGGCGAGCAGGACGGCAAGAGCGCCGCCGCCCGCCGGACCGTGCCGCTCATCGCGCGGCTGGCGCCGTTCCTGGCGGCGCACAAGCTCGCCACGGGCCGCGACGATGACGCGCTCGTGTTCGGCGCGACCGCCGATATCCCGTTCGAGCCATCCACGATTCGCCGCCGCACGCTCGCCGCGTGGGGCTGGAAGAGCGGACCCAATCCGCAGCCGACCGGGCCGCGGAGGATCACCGTCAAGGCATGCCACGACGCGCTTGAGCGGATCGGGCTGCACGAGGCGCGGCACACCTTCGCCTCCCTGATGATCGCCGCCGGGGTGAACGCCAAGGCCCTTTCGACCATCATGGGCCACGCGACGATCGCCTTCACCTTCGATGTCTACGGACACCTCATGCCCGGCGGCGAGGATGAGGCGCGCGAGCGGATCGACGGCTACCTGGACCGGCTCGACGGCGCCCCGCACCTGCGGGCAGTGGGCGGGTAGCTCATGCCAATCCGCCAGGGACCGAGCGCGGGAGCGCCCCAGGACCCCACCGGTCCTGCGGCGTAGCAGCCTCGCTACACTAGGGCTGTATGGCGACCACGATCCCACAGCGCGAGCTACGCAATCAGGCCGGCGCGGTGCTACGGCGCGCTGAGCAGGGCGAGCGCTTCACGATCACCGTGGACGGTCGCCCGGTCGCCGAGCTTGGTCCGCTGCCCGGCACCCGCCCGCCAGCGCCGCCCGAGGCGCTGGGTGAGCTGTTCGCCGAGACTCCCGTCGATCCCGGGTGGGCGACGGAGCTGCGCGCGATGCGCGACACGGAAGCCGCCGTGTGAGTCAGCAGCTCGTGGACACGAGCATCCTCGCCGGCGATGTCGCGCCCCAGGAGCCCGGAACGTGGGCGGTAAGCGTTGTGACGATCGGCGAGCTGGAGGTCGGTGTACTGCTCGCGCCGGGAAAGCTGCGAGCGCGGCGGCTCGCCCGGCTCACGGGAATCCTCGAACAGGCGCCGGTACTGGTCGTGGATCGCCGCGTGGCCGCACATTACGCGCAGCTACGCGCCGAGTCCGGCAGGCAGCCCGC
This sequence comes from uncultured Solirubrobacterales bacterium, assembly GCA_963771915.1. Taxonomy (GTDB): domain Bacteria; phylum Actinomycetota; class Thermoleophilia; order Solirubrobacterales; family Solirubrobacteraceae; genus Palsa-744. The sequence continues at coordinate 25,878 of CAVYVD010000002.1, forward strand.
GAATGACCTATGGATCGCCGCTACAGCGCTCGCCCACGAGCTGACGCTTCTGACCGCAGACACGCGCCAGGCAGCGCTGCCCGGCGTGCAGGCGACGCTCGTCTCCGCGTAGCTGAGAAGCCACGGGCCGCGATGGCGAGGCGCGCTCGTGTTTGCCGCGACCGCCGAGGTTCCGCGACCGGCTGGACAGCAGCCGTCACATGCGGGTGCTGAGCCAGTAGCGCGTGCCAATTTTGTGCCAGTCGTACACGGATTCGACCGGATTCAGCCGGACCCGACCGGATTCACGATCTAGGCGTTTCCCTTGTAAACAAACCAGATTCGGCCCAATCACAAGAGATCGCGCGGGGGAGCGTTCCGGCTTCGAATCCCGTTGGCGGTACTCCCGAAAGCCCTGTCCAGTACAGGGTTTTCGCGTCTCTGGGGACGGTTCGTGACACCAATATGACACCGTTTCCTCAACTTCCCGATCCTCGGGCACCTGCGCTACGCACTGGAGGCGTTTGGCCCCGAGCTGCGCCAGTACATCGTCACCTCCAACAACGAGGAGCGCCCGTTCTCGCGTGATCAGCGGCGCTGGATCTACGCCTCCTCGGAGGGCCAGCCGAACGTGTTCGGGTTCGGCACCGACGACGAGATGGAGGCCGTCGAGAGCTTGCTCATCATCAAGCACTCACCGTTTCCCGCACCCGCCCCGCCAGCCGGGGCCCCCGGCGATGGGCCCCTCTACAACGTCCCGGTCGGCAAGGTACTGGGCGCTGGACACCGCCGTAGCCACGCCTTTCGCCCGGCGTCGCTGGTGAACCTGTCCGGCATGAGCTACGGCTCGCTCTCACCCGTCGCCGTGGAGGCCCTCAACCGCGGTGCGCAGCTCGCCGGCTGCCTGCACAACACCGGCGAGGGCGGCATCGCGGGCGCGCACCGGCATGGGGGAGAGCTCGTCCTGCGGATCGGCACCGGGTATTTCGGCTGCCGCGACGCGCACGGCCGCTTCAGCCTGCAGCGGCTGGGTGAGCTGGTGACGCAGGCGCCGGTGCGCGCGATCGAGGTCAAGCTCTCGCAGGGCGCCAAGCCCGGCCTCGGGGGACTGCTCCCGGGCGTGAAGGTGACGCCGGAGATAGCCGCGATTCGCTGCGTGCCCGTGGGCGAGGACTGTGTCAGCCCGCCCGCGCACTCGGCGTTCTCCGACGTCGATGGGCTGATCGAGCTCGTTGAGCTGATCGCACAGGACACGGGCCTGCCGGTCGGCATCAAGTCCGCTGTCGGCGAGAGCGGCTTCTGGCAGACGCTCGCCGAGCGCATGGCGGCCACCGGCGGCGGACCGGATTTCATTACCGTCGACGGCGGCGAGGGAGGAACCGGCGCCGCGCCGCTCTCGTTCGCCGACCACGTGGCGCTGCCCTTCAAGCTCGGTTTTGCGCGCGTCTACGGCACTTTCGCGCGCGCGGGGCTGGCCGAGGAGGTGGTGTTCATCGGCTCGGGTCGCCTCGGGTTCCCGGACTCCGCACTGTTCGCGTTCGCGCTGGGCTGCGACATGGTCAACGTAGGCCGCGAGGCGATGCTCGCGATCGGCTGCATCCAGGCCCAGCGCTGTCACACCGGCCGCTGCCCGACCGGCGTCGCGACCCAGTCGCGCTGGCTCATGCACGGTCTCGACCCCCAGTTGAAGTCAAGTCGTGCCGCCAACTACCTCGTCGCGTTGCGCGCGGAGCTCCTTGCGCTGGCGCGCTCCTGCGGCGTGGAGCACCCGGCGCTCGTGACACCCGAGCACATCGAAATCGTCACCGAGCGCTACGGCTCCGCGCCGCTGATCGACGTGTTCGTGTACGAGCCCAGCTGGCCCGTGCTCTCGACCGGCCGACGTGAGAAGGTCGAGCGTCTTCTGGCTCAGCGCTGAGGCGTGGGCCTACCGGCCGACGAGCCCCTGCTTACTCAGGCTCGGTGCGGTACCCAAGTCGCCCCTGCATGCGCCAGCGCGTCCTCTGGAAATCAAGAAGTGGTCTTACTATCTCGCTAGCATGGGGGCTATGTCGGGCGTCAGCGGACCGGAGTGGGCAGAGCACGCTCGGGCGGTGCTCGACCAGGCCGGACACCACAGGGGCGGTGCGCGCAACGCGATCATCGACCTCCTCTCCAGCCAGTCCTGTGCGCTCAGTGCGCTGGAGATCGAAGATCGGCTGCGCGTCGGTGAGCGTTGTGTGGCGCGCGCGAGCATCTACCGCATCCTCGACCTCCTGCAGGAGCGGGGACTGGTGGCCCGCCTGGAGTTGGGTGACGGCGCGACCCGCTACGAGCTGATCGACCCCGCCGGCACTCACCATCACCACCTGCTCTGCGACTCCTGCGGGCGTCTGGTGCCCTTCGACGACGGCGACCTGGAGCGCTCAATCGACCGGCTCTCGCGTCGTCTGGGGTTCGCCACGCACGACCACGAGGTCATCCTGCGTGGCGATTGCTCGGCCTGCCACACCTGAGTCCCGTCGTCGCCGAGACTCCGGCTGACGTGTCACCGCCCTTTGCTGGGCGAGCGCCGCTGTGGACGTCCCGGGCGATGCCCACGGCGCGGTGGGGATGGCGACGACTCGCCTCGCGTCAATCAAGAAAAAGACTCAGACTCAATACTATGTTATGGTCCCGTGTCGTTGGGCCCACGAGGCGCCCGCGAGCGCTGTCACCACCGCCCGATTGAGAGGCCGTCGATGAGGATCGCCCCACCCAGCACCCCGCCCTGGCCCGCTCTCCTCGCCCTGCCCACGGCGATGCTGCTGCTCGCGCTCCTGCTCGCACTCGAGGGCTGCGGAGCAAACTCCTCCTCGTCCTCCTCCAACGCCTCCATCGCCGCTGTCGGCGCGGAGAACGAGTACGCGAACGTGATCTCCCAGATCGGCGGGCGGTACGTCAAGGTCACCGCGATCGAGAGCAACCCCAACACCGATCCCCACACCTTTGAGGCCAGTCCGAGCGTCGCCCAGGCGGTCAGCGCCGCCGAGCTGATCGTCCAGAACGGGGTGGGCTACGACGCCTACATGGAAAAGATCGAGGCCGCCTCCCCCAGCTCCTCGCGCAGGATCATCGACGTCCAGAAGCTCCTCGGCCTGCCGGAATCGACTCCCAACCCCCACCTCTGGTACAAGCCCACCACGATGCCCGCGGTGGCCAGGGCGCTGGCCGGGGACCTCTCGGCGCTGGCGCCCGCCCACGCCGCCTACTTCCAGGCCAACGCGAGAGCCTTCGAAACGTCGCTGCAACCCTGGCGGAAGGCGCTTAGCGAATTCAGCAGGCGCTACCCCGCAACGACGGTCGCGACCACCGAGCCGGTCGGCGACTACATGCTGGAAGCGGCGGGGATCAAGAACCTGACCCCCTTCAGCATGCAGGCGGACATCATGAACGGCACCGATCCCGCCCCCCAGGACGTGACCCTCCAGGAAGCCCTCCTCTCGGGGCGCCGGGTGAAGGTGTTTGTCCACAACCAGCAGGTGACCAGCTCGCTCACCGAATCGTTCGTGGAAGACGCCAAGCGCCATGGGATCCCCGTGGTGGGGGTGTACGAGACCATGCCCACCCCCGGCTATGACTACCAGTCCTGGATGCTCGCCGAGGTCAGGGCCCTCGAAAGGGCCGTCGGGCAGGGCCTCTCCACCGAAAAGCTGTGAGCCCCGAGGGCCCAGCGGCGAACCGGGACGTCCTTGCGGTGGAGGGGGTGGACGTGCGGCTCTCCGGCCGCAAGATCCTCGATGGGGTGAGCTTCAACATCGCGCCCGGCGAGTTCACGGGATTGATCGGGTCCAACGGAGCGGGGAAGACGACCCTGTTCCGGGTGATCCTCGGGCTGCAGGCGGTGAGCGCGGGACGCGTTCTGTTTGGGTCCCGCGCGGGAGGGCGCGGGCTGATCGGCTACGTCCCCCAGAAGTTCCTGCTCGACCCCGATCTGCCCCTGCGGGCGCGCGATCTCGTGGGGCTTGGTCTGGACGCGCATCGGCTCGGGGTGCCGCGGCCCTCCCGCGCCCGCCGCGCTCTGATCGAGGAGATGCTCGAGGCGGTCGACGCCCTCTCCTTTGCCAACACCCGTGTCGGCAGGCTCTCCGGAGGCGAGCAGCAGCGGATTCTGATCGCGCACGCGCTGATCGCGCGGCCCCGGCTGCTGCTCCTGGACGAGCCGCTCGCCAACCTCGATCTGCGCAGCGCGCAGGAGGTGGTCGGGCTGCTCGCGCGGGTCATCCGCGAGCAGGAGATCGCGGTCTTGATCTCCGCGCACGAGATGAACCCGCTGCTGCCGGTGATGGACCGCATCGTCTACATGGCGGCGGGCCGCGCGGCGAGCGGGAGCAGCGAGGAGGTCGTGCGCGCCGACGTGCTCAGTGAGCTCTACGGCCACCACGTCGATGTGCTCGACGTTCATGGGCGAGTCCTGATCGTCGCCGGAGCCGGCGAGGACTCCGATCTCGCCGGCCACGAGGTGACCTTCCCGGGGACCGGGATCCGCTCTTGAGCGACCTCCTCGCCTCGTTGCTCGCCCCGGGGTTCTTCGGGATCGGGATCCGCTCTTGAGCGACCCCCTCGCCTCGCTGCTCGCCCCGGGGTTCTTCGACAGCGCAGCGGTCCACATCGCGATCGGCGTGGGGGGGCTGGTGGCGATCGTCACCGGGGTGGTCGGCGTGTTCACGGTCATGCGCGGGCAGTCCTTCGCGGGCGAGGCGTTCGGAGATATCGGCACCACCGGGGGCTCCGGAGCGTTCCTGGTCGGGGTCGGGCCCCTCTGGGGTTTCGTGGTCGGCAACCTCATCGCCGCCGCCGCGATGGAGATGATCGGGATCCAGCGCCCCCGGGGGCGGGACCTCGCCACCGGGATCGTGCTGGGCGCCGGGATCGGGCTGGCCGCCCTCTTTCTCTACCTCGCCACCACCCAGCGGAGCACCACCGGGGCGACCTTCACGATCCTGTTCGGGTCGGTCTTCGCGATCCCGAGCTCCACGATCCCGCTGATACTCGTGCTCAGCCTGCTCGTCCTCGCCCTCATGCTGACCCTCCATCGGCCGCTGCTGCTGAGCTCCGTGAGCCCCGAGATGGCGGCCGCCCGCGGCATACCGGTGCGTCTCATCGGCGGCCTGTACCTACTGGCGCTCGCGCTAGCCACGGCGCTTGCCGCGATCACGATCGGAACGATCCTCTCGACCGCCCTGCTCGTCGGTCCCGCCGCCACCGCGCTGCGTCTGACCAAGCGCCCCCTGCTCGCGATGCTCGCCGCGGCCGGCATTGGGATCGCGACGATGTGGCTGGGAGTCGCGCTCGCCTACGACAGCTACGAGTGGCCCCCCGCGGGACGCGGCTGGCCGGTGAGCTTCTTTGTGGTCACCCTGGTCTTCGTCGCCTACCTGCTCTCGGGCATGCCCGAGACGCTGCGCAGACGCCGCTCCGGGGACGCCCGCCGCACGCCGCCAGCCCTCCAAGCCGCGCCGGAAGGGTAGCGGCGCAGGCGATGTTCTCCGGCTTCATGGTCGACGCCTGGCTGGTCGCGAGCATGGTCGCGGTGGTCGCGGGGGTCGTGGGGTTCTTCACCGTCCTGCGCGGCTCCGCGTTCGCGGCCCACGCGATTCCCAACGGGTCCTTCGCGGGCGCCGCCGGCGCGAGCCTGCTGGGTCTCAGCACGCTCCTCGGTCTCGGCGTCTTCTCGCTGGCGGGCGCCCTCGGAATCGGCCTGCTCGGCCGCCGGGGTCGCCACGACGTGGCGACTGCGCTGGCGCTCGTGATGATGCTGGGTCTCGGCGCGCTGTTCGTCAATGTGAGCGCCGAGTACGCCCCCGCGGTCGACTCGCTCCTATTCGGTGAGGTCCTCGGAATCGCAAGCAACGAGATCGCCCCGACCGCGATCCTCGGTCTCCTCTGTATTCTCGCGACCGCGATCCTCTACCGCCCCCTGATGCTCTCCTCGGTCCTCCCCGAGGTGGGGGAGGCGCACGGCATTGGCCGCTTGCGCATGGAGATGCTCTTCCTCGCCCTCCTCGCCCTCGCGACGACCATGACGGTACCCGTCGTCGGGACGCTGCTGATCTTCAGTCTCATGATCGGCGCCCCCGCCGCCGCCCGATCGTTCACCGACCGCCCGCCCCTCGCGATGGCGCTCTCGGTGGCCATCGCGCTGCTGATCGTGTGGACCGCGATCGCCGCCTCCTACCAGACCAACTACCCCGTGGGATTCTTCGTGGGCAGCGCCAGCGCCGCCTCCTACGCACTCGGGCGCCTCTGGAGCGCGTGGCGGGATCGACGCGAAGCCGAACCGGATCAGCTGACGACCGCAGAGACCCGGTAACTCCAGCGAGCTGGAATTACGTCGGCCGGCCTGCGATGATCGACGGCGCCGTCGAGCGCTATGTGCTCGGGTCCGATCGCTCGGGATCTCCGCCGTGAGGGCCGCCGGGGCGAGCGTCGCCGGAGTGGCCGCGGATCGTCCGTCGGCCGCTCGCGTTACGATCGTTCCACGACTGTCAATGACACAATGTTGACAATGCAATGGGCGCATGGCCCCACCTCTAGCTGATCCCTTCTCTAAATCTGATCTATCGGAACTCTGGGCGTCGCTCGAAAGCTCTCGCGGACGAGTGGGAGACGCTCCTCGACTTCTTTGCGTCAACCCATGAATCTTTGCGGACAGCATCAGGGGGCCTCAGCCGCCGATCCAGGGCGACGGATCCCTCTCGGGAGTCGTGACGCGAATGCGCCACAGCGCCCAGGTATCTTCCAACAGTGAAAAACACTGACCGATTAGGCGGAATAAGATGGCTTCAAAGGATAGGACCCGCTCGATGGCCCCGCGGTTGCGTCCAGGCCCCAATGGGTTGCCGCGTGGACAGGTTTCGGAGATTCAGCGCAGCCGCATGCTCACGGCGGCGGCGAAGGCAGTCGAGGAAGTCGGTTACGCGCGCCTGACCGTCGCCCAGGTGATCGCCCGGGCGCGGGTCTCCCGCAAGACCTTCTACGACCTCTTCGAAGACCGCGAGGACTGCTTCCTCGCGGTCTTCGACCAAGCCGTCGACCAGCTCAGCGCCCTCGTCGGCGAAGCCTACGAGCGGGAGTCGAGCTGGCGCGAGGGCGTCCGCGCGGGCCTGCTCGCGATGCTGCACTTCATGGACGAGGAGCCCGGCCTCGCGCGGATCTGCGTGGTGGAGGCGCTCGGGGCGGGCCCCCGCGTGCTCAAGCGCCGCACGCAGGTCCTCGCACAGCTGAAGAGCGTGATCGACGAGGGACGGACCAGCGCCGGTGCGCGTGTCGCCCGGGCCACCGAAGAATCGCCCGACGTGACCGCCGAAGGCGTCATCGGGGCGGTCTTCGCCGTCCTGCACACCCGCCTGCTGGCGCGCAACAGGGAACCCTTCACCGCCCTCCTTGGGCCGCTGATGAGCATGATCGTGCTCCCCTACCTCGGTGCTCGCGCGGCCAGCAGCGAGCTGACCCGCAAGCCCCCCCCGCTGCCCAAGCGCCGAAGGCCCCCGCGGCGCTCCGTCAGGGATCCACTGGAGGGTCTCGACATGCGCCTCACCTACCGCACCGTGCGCGTCCTCACCTTCATCGGGGAGCGCCCCGGCGCCAGCAACCGCGAAATCGCCGAAGGCGCCGGTATCACCGACCAGGGCCAGATCTCCAAGCTCCTCACCCGCCTGGAGCGCCTGCAGCTGGTTCACAACGTCGGGGAGGGCCAGATCATGGGGTCCTCGAACGAGTGGTACCTGACCGACCGCGGCGTGCAGGTCGAGCGAGCCACCCGGCCGCGTTGAGGCTACCGTTGGGAGGATGGCAACCGGGGCGGGCACCTCAGGAGACGCCGTGCACGAGCAGCCGGATCCGCTGGACCCACCGGATCCGTTGGGCCCATCACGCTCGCCGGATCCGCTGGACCCGCAGGATCCGCCGGACTTGCTGGATCCCTCGGACTCACCGGATCCGCCGGATCCACTGAACTCCGCGCGCCTGGCGGCGCTCATCCGCGAGATCGCCGAGCTGCGCAGGGCGGTCGAGGCGAAGGATCTGCTCATCTCCGCCACCGCCTCCTTCGACGCCTCCCTCGATCCTCTGCAGACCGTCCAGACCGTCGCCGGCACCGCGGTTCCCCAACTCGCCGATCTGTGCGTGATCGATCTTCTCCGTGAGGACGGCACGATCGGCGACTCCGTGGCGGCCGCCGTGGAGGAGCGGCTGACGCATCGCCTGGTGCAGCTGCGCGCTCGCGAGCCGCTCGTGCTCTCGGGCCCCCACCCCGTGGCTCACGCGCTGCGCTCGGGGGAGCCCCTGCAGGTGTACGACCTCACCGACCCCGCCACGCTCCGCCGGGCGGCGCAGAGCGAGGAGCACATGCGCTTCATGCGCCGCGCCGGCTACCGCTCCGCGGTGGTCGTCAAGCTCACCGCCCGCGGGCACGTGCTGGGGGCGCTCTCCTTCCTGCGCCTCGCCGGCGGGGGGAGCTGCTGCCCGAGCACCTGCCGATCATGCAGGACCTCGCCAACCGCGCCGCGATGGCCCTCGACAACGCGAACCTCTACGCCGAACGCACCCACGTCGTGCGCACCCTGCAGCGCAGCCTGCTGCCCGACGCCCTCCCGGAGGTGCCCGGCGTACAGCTCGCGTCCGCCTACCATCCCGTCGGCGAGGGCAACGAGGTGGGGGGGGACTTCTACGACGTCTTCTCCGTGCCCTCCGGGTGCTGGCTCGTCGTCGGCGACGTCTGCGGCAAGGGCACCGAGGCGGCCGCGGTCACGGCGCTCGTGCGCCACAGCATTCGCGCGCTCGCCCTGCACCGGGACAGCCCCGCGCAGGTGCTGGGCTTCGTCAACGAGGTCATGCTCAGCCACGAGCTCTCCGGGCGCTTCGCCACTGTGATCCTCGCCCGTTTAGACCTCTCCTCGCCCGGTCCCGTTCGCGCCACGATCGCCAGCGCCGGGCACCACCCGCCGGTGCTGTTCGGCGCTGACGGGCGCACCTGCTGTCCGGAGGTGTCGGGCACCCTGCTCGGAGTGCTCCGCGAGGCCCGCTCGCTCGACGTCGTGGTGACGCTCGAGCCCGGCGCCAGCGTGGTCCTCTACACCGATGGGCTCACCGACGCCGGGGCCCCCCGCAGCGGGATCGCCCCCGAGGAGCTCTGCCGCCACCTCGCACGCGGGGGTCCCGCCTCGCCCCGCACGCTCGTGCGGCGCCTGGAGAAGCTCGCCGGAGCCCGCAGCGGCGGGCGGCTGCGGGACGACATTGCGATCGTCGTCGCCCGCGTCGAGCGTTAGGGGCCTGACAGGCCCGCGAGGATCGTCCCGCGAGGCCCGAGGCCCGCGAGAGTCCTCCCGCTCGAGGCCGAGGCTCCGACGTTCGTCCCATCCGACAGCCGGCGGTCGGATCAGAGGGAGAGGATGCTCGCGCGTCTACTGCTCTGGCGACTACTCGGACTGGCGGCGCTCCTGCTGGCGGCGGCGGTTCTGGTGTGGCTGCTCCACGGCGGCATCGGGGCAGCGCTGCGGGGCGCCGGGGCGGCGCGCGCGACACTTCCGCGTCGAGTGCCCCACACTCTCGGCGGCCCCTCTGTCGCGCATCTCGCCGCGCTGCTCGGTGCGCTGCTGCTCCCGCCCGCCGCACTGCTCCTCGGCGCCCGCTGGCGGGCGCGTCGGGAGCGCCACTACGTGCGTCTGCGGGTGGAGGCCTACCGCACCGACCGGACCAGCGTGGAGGGGATCGTGGCGATGTTCGAGGCCCTGCACAAGCGCCTCCAGCGCCGCTGGTGGCGACGGCTGCTGCGCGGCCAGCCCTCGGTGGCGCTCGAGGTGCATCACCTCGGCGGCGAGGGGGCCGAGCGGGCGCTGCTAGCCGTCGCGTGTCCCCTGGGGATGGAGAGGATGGTGCAGGCGGCCCTGCGCAGCGCCTACCCCAACGCCTGCGTGGTGCCCCTGGGTGAGGAGCTCCTGTGGGGGCGGACCGGCGTCGGCGCCCGACCCAGCCCTCAGGGTGGTGCTCCTCTCGGGGAGGGAGCCCTCCCCGGTGGCGCCGCCCATCGCCCCCCGGCGCTGCTGCGCCTGAGGAAGCACACGGGGTTTATCAAACGCGTCAAGCAGCTCGACCGCTTCGAGCTCGCTCGGGAGCCCCCGATGGACCGCCTGCTCACCGTGATGGGCGCCTGCGGGGAGGATGCCTGCGTGCAGCTCGCGCTGACCCCCGCGCCGGCGCCCCTGGAACGCTACGCCAAGTGGCGCTACAAGCGCCACGAGGACCACCTCTCGCGCGAGCGCCGCGAGCACCTCTTCGTGCGCGACCGCTCGCTGGTGGAGGAGGCGGAGCTGCGCGGCGGCCTCGAGGTGCAGCACCGGCCGCTGTACTTCGTCGACCTGCGCGTGCTCGCGCCCTCGCGCGGGGCGTGCGAGCAGATCGCCTCCGAGCTGCGCGCGGAGGGGGCGGAGAACCGGCTCGTGGAGCGGGGGACCGCGGTGCGCCACGGCCTGCTGGGGCTCTACCGCGGGCGCGTCGCGCGTGGCGAGGGCAACCCCTGGCCCTCGCTGCGCAGGGGGGTGTTCGCTTCCACCGAGCTCCCCGCGCTCTGGCATCTACCCTCAATCGACTACGCCACCGTGCCCTTTGCCCGCGGCGCCCTCCCGCTCGCTCCCGCGCCGCCCGCGATAATGCGCCCCAGCGAAGGGGCGGGGCTCCTGCGCGACGCGCTCGGGCCGGTCTCCATCCATCCGGGGATGCGCCGCCAGAACACCGCCGTGCCCGGCGCGGTGGAGCAGGGGAAGTCGAGCTACCTCGCTGCCACCGTCGCGGAGGATCTGCGCCGGGAGCGCTGCGCGGTGATCGTGCTCGACCCCAAGGGCGACGCCGCCGAGGCCGCCGTGAGCCTCGTGCCGGCGCAGCGCACCTGCACGCTGCTGGACCTCTCCCACCCCACCTGCGGCTTCAACCCGCTCGCCGTGCAGGCCCCCGCGGATGTGATCGCCGACTACGTCGTGGGGGCACTCAGAAACCTCTTCACCGACGCAGACATCCGCGCGTCCTCGGACCGCTACCTGCGCAACGCGATCATCGCCGTGCTCGCCCACGACCCCGGCTCCATCCTGTGGGACGCGGCGCGCCTGCTCTCGGTGGGCGAGGAGGGCTACGCCTACCGCTCCCGCGTCGGCGCCCACGTGCGGACGCTTCCCGAGTTCAAGGAGATCGCGGAGTTCTTCACCGCCGAGCTCTCCGCGCAGCTCGCGGACGCGCGCAGCATGACCACCGCCAAGCTCGACGCGCCCGTGAACAAGCTCGCCCGGCTGCTCAACTCCCCCTCGATCAAGCGCGTGCTGCTCAACGACTCCCTGACCGTGGACCTCGACCGAGTGATCTCCGAGCGGGAGGTGCTCGTCGTCAAGGGCGCGCTCGGGGGGATGGGGGCCGGCAACACCTCCGTGCTCATGCAGCTGCTCATGGGGATGCTCGACGCCGCCCTCGCCCGCCAGCAGGACACGGTTCCCGTCGAGCGGCGCGTGGCGGTGGCCCTCAAGGTCGACGAGGCGCCGCTCGTGCTCAACCGCGGGTTCGCCGAGACGCTCGCGCTGAAGCGCTCCGCGGGTCTGGAGACGGTGGCGTGCTGGCAGACCGACTCCCAGTGGACAGACCGCGAGGTGCGCGAGCAGCTCGATGCGCTGTTCGCCCACCGCGTTTACTTCGCCACCGCCTCGGTGTCGGACGCGCGCGACGCGGCCAGCCTGATGATGGCCGAGTACTCCGACACCGTGCGCCCCGAGATCAGCGGCCTCTCCGCGCTCGGGCACCCCGACGCCCGGCTGCATCTGCCCAAGCACCACGCGATCGCCAGCTGGGTCGCCCCGGAGGGACGCCAGGCGCCGTTCCTCGCGAGCACGATCCCGCTGCGCGTCGATCCCGAGCGCCTGGCGTTGCACGCGGCCCGCCAGGCCGAGCGCGGGGGACGGTACCTGGCCGACCTCAGCCAGCCCCACTGGGAGCGACGGGAGGCCCCGGCGTCGCCGCCGGAGACCGCCGCGGAGCGCGATGCCGAGCGCGGCGTGGACGTCCGGGGGCCGCTGCCCGAGACCGTCGCGGAGCGCGATGCCGGGTGCGGCGCTGACGTCTGGGGGCCCCTCCCCGAGACCGCCGCGGAGAGCTACGCCGAACTGGTGGACCTCGACGCCGCTCACCGCTTGCGCTGGGCGCGAGCCGCGGCCTCGCCCAGCCCGCTCGATCCAGACCCGCTCGACCTGGAGATCCTCGCGCTCGTGGCCTCCATGCGCCACGTGCTCACCGGCCAGATCCACCGCCGCTTCAACCCCGAGCGGGCTCTCACCACCACCCAGCGGCGCCTGAAGCGCCTCTCCGACGCCGCCCTGGTGGGGCGCTTCCAGTTCCATCGCCGCGACGGGGGAGGGGCGCCCATGTGCTACGTGATCGCCCCCCTGGGGCTTGAGCTGCTGCGCGCGCACGGGCGTCCGGAGGACCCCGCCCAGGGCGGTGCCGAGGCACGCGACCCCTCCCCCCAATCCCTCCCCCCATCCCCCTCGCGTTCGTCTGCATCGCCGCCCGCCGCGGGCGAGGCGACGCTGCGCCAGGCTCGCCACGAGGTGCGCGTCACCGGGTGGGCGCTGGCCCTGGAGCGGGCGCTCGGCGACAGGGCGCTGAGGCTGAGGGGCCCCAAGGAGTCGGTGCTCTCGCCGCCGCTGCGCTCGGGCGCCGCGGGGCCCGCGGCGATCGGTCCCGCCGACCTGCGCCTGCCCGGCGGGCGCACACCACACGATTTCCTGCGCACCGACTCCAGCGGCGCGCGCGTCGAGGTGGAGCGCTTCGAGACCGTGCGCCCCCACGCGAGCGCCGAGCTGCCGCCGCCCGCGCCCGGCGGTGGCGCCGGGGTCGCCGGGATGCACCTGCTGATCGAGCTCGACGACCGCCTCTGCACCCGCGCTCCGCAATCCGCCGTCGCCAAGCTCGAGCGCTACGACCATCTGCTCGCCGGCTGGTCGGTGTGCATCCCCCGCTTCCCTGGTCGACCCGGCGGGCACACAGCGCATAGCGCTGGGTCGGGACCCAGTCCTTCGGATTGTGTGCCCGTGCTCCCGATCGGCCGCGGGGGGCGGGCGGGGTCGAATCTCCTGGTGGTGTTCCTCTGCCGCGACCGCGTCCGCGCCCGTGAGTGCGCCCGGCGGGCCGACCACCTCCTGAGCGCCTGCCGCGCCTACGCCGGCGAGTACCCCCGCGACTGGGAGTACCCCGGTCGCGGCGCGATCATGTTCGCCGCCGAGCGCGACGTCCACGAGGGGATGCTCGGCGCCTACGGCGTCCCCCGCCTGCCCCCCGCGGTGCGCGTCGCGGCCGCCAACGGCGACCCCGGCGCCGGCGAGGCGACGGTCGAGACGCGGGAGCTCCTGCCCGGGGCGGGCCCCCGGTAGGAGCCGGGCTGGGGCCGGTTGCGCTGGCCGTGGCTGGCGGCGGTTCGTAGAGCGGATTCGTGGAGCGCTTCCCGCAGTGGCGACCCACTGGCTTGTGAAGCCCTATGGAATGCTGCCCGCAGTGGCGACCCACTGGCTTGTGAAGCCCTATGGAATGCTGCCCGCAGTGGCGACCCACTGGCTTGTGAAGCCCTATGGAATGCTGCCCGCAGTGGCGACCCACTGGCTTGTGAAGCCGAGTACCGATGCGAGGTGGTCGAAGTGGTGGTCGTAGTGGAGCACCGCGAAGCCACGCTCCGCGGCCGCCACGAGCGTGTCCGGTACACGTACCCGATGGGCGCCCGCCAAGCCGCGCGCGGCGAGCTCGCGGACAGCCGAGACGGCGGCGTCCGTTACGGAGCGGTTGATCGGAGCCTGGCGTATTCCCGCAAGAGCCGTCGCCACAGCCTCGACGCGATCTCGGTCGGGTGCGTCGAAGAGCAACTCCCACGTGACCACCGGACAGCCGACGAGCTCCTCCGCTTGTGCCGCGGCCTTCCACTGAGGTGAGACGGCCGGGTTCGACGCCCGCGCCCACGCCGAGGTGTCGGCGACCCATGGGCCGCCGACCCACCTCAGCGCCACGCGCGATCTCGGACGTCGCGCAGGCGCTCCAGATCGAGTCCCGAGCTCCCCTCCGCGACGCTGATCAGGAAGTCGCGTGCACGGATCTCCGCTTGGCGATCCCGACCTGGCGCGAAAAGACGCGTGCAGTCGCTCCTCGGGATGTGCCTTTACCCCTCCCCGATACGCAGTTACCCCGATCGGCCGACGCTCCTTCGTGCAGTCAGCCGCCCGCGACCCACGCGCCCAACTGCACGCCCAGCGCCTCGAGAGTGGCCCCGTTGAGCGGGATCGCTCTGTTGCGAGTGGGCGACTGCAACTGCATGGCAAGCGGCGAGACGGCGCGTGTCACCACTCACCCCGGGCGACGCTAGGATCGCAGCCCCCAATCCTTTCTGCCCAGGCCGCAAAGCAGTCCCAGCTCTCTACCGCGACCCTCTCCGGTCGCCCCGGTCCCGCCGTCGCCAGGTCGCCCTGTGTCTTCGCACGGAGGCTTCAAGGACCCGCGAACGTAGCCCCTGAGAACCCGATCGCGCCAGCTTCGACTGGCAGGGAATAGTCGACCTGAGCACCGAGATCCGAGCTATACCCAGAAGTTGTGGATGCGTGTGAAGGGCAAGGCGGCGTACCTTCCCGGTTGATGAAGACCGATGCCGGTGATGGCCGGCAGGAAGGCACGCCATGTCAGATGTTCGCAGGCTCCCCGTCGGGGAGGAGACTGAGGGTCCGGTTACGCTGGATGATCTCGCTCGTGAGGGTGCGCGTCGGATGATCGCCGCGGCGCTTGAGGCCGAGGTCGAGGAGTACGTCGGCTCGTTCGTGGAGGAGGTCGATGAGGACGGGAAGCGGCTGGTCGTCCGCAACGGTCGCGCGCGTGAGCGGCGGGTGACGGTCGGGTCGGGGACAGTCCCGGTCCGCGCACCACGGGTCAACGACAAGCGCGTTTGCGAGGAGAGCGGGGAGCGCAAGCGCTTCAGCTCGCGGATCCTGCCGGCGTACGCGCGGCGCTCGCCGAAGGTCACTGAGGTGCTGCCGATCCTGTATCTGCACGGCCTCTCGACCGGGGACTTCGCCCCGGCGCTGAGGGACCTGCTGGGCGAGGACGCCTCGGGGTTGTCGTCCAGCTCGATCCAGCGGCTGACCGAGGCGTGGCAGGCCGAGCACGCCGCGTTCGTTGCCCGTGAGCTGCGGTTTCACCGCTACGCCTACCTGTTCGTCGATGGCGTGAACGTCAGCGTCCGTCTCGGCGAGGACCCCAGGCTGTGCCTGCTGGTCGTGATCGGCGTGCGTGAGGACGGCTGCAAGGAGCTGCTGGCGGTCGAGGACGGCTACCGCGAGAGCGAGGACTCCTGGGCGGGCGTGTTCCGCGATCTCCGTGACCGTGGCATGAACGAGCCGAAGCTCATGACCGGTGACGGCGCGCTCGGCGCGTGGGCCGCGCTGCGGGGCGTGTTCCCCGCCACCAGGGAGCAGCGCTGCTGGGTGCACAAGACAGCGAACTGCCTCGACGCGCTCCCCAAGCGGCTGCAACCACGCGCCAAGAGCCTGCTGCACGAGATGGCCGAGGCTCCCAGCCGCGCGGACGCTCGCAAGGCGCTGGAGCGCTTCCGTGGCGAGTTCGACGCGAAGTACCCCAAGGCGGTCTCAAAGCTCGACAAGGACTGGGACGCGCTCACCGCGTTCTTCGACTTCCCGGCCGAGCACTGGCGGCATTTGCGCACCACGAACCCGATCGAGAGTAGCTTCGCGACCGTCAAGCTGCGCACCAAGGTCACCAAGGGCGCGGGCTCCAAGAAAGCCGCCCTGGCGATGGCCTACAAGCTCTTGGACGCCGCCCAGGAACGCTGGCGACGCTTCAACGGCCACGAGCTCGTCACCGACGTACTCGACGGCGTGAAGTTCAAGGACGGAATCAAGGTCACAGACGACGAAACCACCACAACGGACGAGAAGGTCGCCGCCTGATGCTTCACCTCCTCATCCACAACTCTTGACAATTGCTCCCGAGATCCCTTAAGGGGATCTCCTCCGCGTGTCCCTCCCGCGTGCGTCCCTCGCGCTGCTTGACGGCTGAGCGTCGCGGCCCTTACAAAGCCGCCCCCATTCGACCACTCGACGGCGGCCCCCACAGGCCAGGAGACGCTCCATGCCCCTCACCACACTCCCCAAGCAGTCCCCCCGCACGTCGCGATCTCAGCGCAGCCGGACGGCCCGCCCACGGACCCACGCGGCCCGCCAGGCCGGCTACGCCTCGAGGGCCCACGGCTCGCTCGCACGCTACACCGACGCCGAGGGCCGCCTCCGCGAGGTGCTCGCGCGGCCTGGACACGCCGGCAGCGTGCTGGTGCTCGACCGCGACGCCACCACCCTCGGCGATCGGCGGCTCGTGGCCCATCTCGCCGCCGACGAGCCCCCCGAGAACGCGGCCCTCGTAAGCCGCCACTACCTGCGGGACCCCCGCGGTCGCAGGTGCCGGCCCCTCGCTCCCGAGGATCTCCTCACGGCCCCCTTCCCCGAGGCGTGCGAGCAGAAGGATCCCGAGGGGGCCGACTCCCCTCTCCCGCCGCAGACGGTGGAGCTGTGCGACCGCCACGGCTATCGCCACCGGCTGGAGCCGCTCGCCACCGACCTCTCGATCCCGGAGCTGCGCTGGTGCCGGCAGGGGGGCGGCGCCGAGCCTGGTCGACCCGAGAGCGTGCGCGATGCGGTCGCCTGCATGGAGAGCTACGAGCCCGTTCGCGCTCTCACCGTCAGAGCGCTCGCGCTCCATCGCGAGGACCCCGCGATCTCAGTGGCGGTGCTGCGCTCCGAGCTGCGGCGCATCGACGCGAGCCGGATCGTCCTCAACCGGGGGCTTCGCCAGGCGGTGCTGCATGCGATGCGCACCAAGGGGCTGAGCCTCAGCGAGATCGCCCTTCGCTGCGGGCGGATCAAGCGCGACGGCAAGGGCAACTCGAGCGGCGAGACCAGCTGGCTCTCCCGCCGCGTCGGCATCTCGCCCGAGAGCGGCGGCGACGGGGAGCCCACGCCCTGGATCCACAGCGAGGTGCTCGCTCTGATTGCGCGCGAGGGCCTCGGCATCAGCCCCCGCGAGGTCGAGCTTTGAACGCCGATCCGGACAGCGCTGGAAGTGCCCCCGCGATCCTCGTCGTGGAGCGAGATCCCGACATCGGAGGGCAGCTCGTGGATCAGCTCGCGGCCGACGGGTATCGGGCGCGGCTGGCGCGCACCGCCGAGCACGCACGGGTGCTGGCGCGCACCCTCCCGCCCGGACTCGCGCTGCTTGGCGAGCTGGACGCTCCGCGGGCCGCGCTCGAGCTGCTGGTGGAGATCCGCGCTCCCGGCCTGCCCCCACACGGCGCGGAGAGCCACTGGCCGGTGTACGGCGGCGCTGAAAGCCGTCGGCCGGTGCACGGCGGCGCTGAGAGCCCCTGGCCCGCGGGCCTGCCGGTGATCGTGATCGGCTCCCAAGCCCGCGAGCCCGACCTTCTGCGCGCCTTCGAGGCGGGCGCCGACGACTTCCTCGCGCGGCCCGCCCGATACCTCAAGCTGCGCGCACGCCTGCGCGCGCTGCTCCGGCGCGCCGCCCCCGTCTACGGCTCCCGGCGCATGAAGGTGGGACCGCTTGCGATCGACCACCTCGCCCATGCCGTGAGTCTCGACGGATTCCCCCTGCGGCTGCGCCACTTGGAGTACGAGCTGCTCCTGCACCTCGCTCGCGAACCCCACCGGGTGTTCGCCAAGCAGGAGCTTCTGCGCGCGGTGTGGGGGCACTCCGCACCGGTCGGTAGTCGCACGCTCGACAGCCACTCCAGTCGCCTGCGCCGCAAGCTCCGTGCGCAGAGCAGCGAGCGGTGGGTTGTAAACGTCCGCGGCGTCGGCTACCGCCTGATATAAGAGTTATTGCGTTTGATGCAAGTCGCGTTGTGCGGGAGTTTCTTGTGGTGCGCTCTCTGTTGGGTGCTCTTGTTTGGGGGTGTGTGGCGTGAATATGCCGGAGGGTGCGGGTGTTTGTCGCTGGGTTTGGGGTCTTGCATCGGATGCGAGTAGGGTTGCGTTGGATGCAAGGAGAGGCGTGGGTATCGGCAGGATCTGTCACGGCCGTTGAGGAGGGGCGCGCGGAGGCTGCGTTGGCGTTGGTGTTCGGGGAGGGTGTGCGGCCTTTGCGGATGGGTGAGGCGGTGTTCGAGGCCGTGGTCGCTGGCTGGGAGTGTCAGCAGTCGGCGCGTCATTTGGCTGAGGCGACGAAGTGCAAGAGCACGGCGATGGTCAGGCGTTTTCGGGCTGAGGTGGGGTTGTGGCCGTGGGAGTGGCAGGCGATCCATGTCGATGAGTGGCTTGAGGATCTGGCGTCGCCTCCGAAGCGCCGGTCGGTCTCGACGCTGCGTCACTATCAGGCGACGCTGCGGGGGTTCCTGGAGTATTTGACGGATGAGCGTTACCCGTGGGTGGCGATCTGCGAGACGCAGTTCGGTGTGCGTCCGGTGCAGGTCTTGGATGAGCGCAACACGATCCGCCACGTCGTTGACTACGAGGGGCGCCCGGGCCGGCGTCCGTTGACGCGGGAGGAGCTGGTGATGTTCTTCGACTACTGCGACGCGCGGGTCTCAGACCGGCGGGCGCGCAGGCGCAAGGGCGCGCTGGCGGCGTTTCGCGACGCCGCGCTGTTCAAGACGATCTATGCGTGGGGGTTGCGTCGTCAGGAGGCCGCGCGGCTTGACGTGTCGGACTTCTCTGGGAACGCGCACCGTCCGTCGTTCGGTGCGTATGGGTCGTTGAGCGTTCGTTATGGGAAGGCGTCGCGGGGTAGCGCGCCGAGGCGGCGCAACGTGTTGAGCGTGTTTGACTGGTCGGTCGAGGTCGTCGAGCAGTACATCGAGGAGGTCCGTCCGCTCTACGGGCTGGATCATCCCGCGGTGTGGTTGACCGAGCGTGGGGCGCGGATCTCGAGCGAACAGGTCAGCGAGCGTTTCGCGGAGTACCGCGAGGAGCTGGGGTTGCCGGGTGAGCTGACGCCGCACGCGCTGCGCCACAGCTATGTCACGCATCTGATTGAGGATGGGTGGGATGAGCTGTTCGTGCGGATGCAGGTCGGGCATCGCTTCGCTTCCACGACCGCGCTCTATACGGGTGTCAGCGGCGACTACAAGAACGAGGCGATGAGCCGCGCGCTGCACGCGCAGCTCGCCGGCGCGCTCGCGGGAAGGGCGTGATGAGCGAGATTGACTACGAGTGGATGCTCCGGGCGTTGCTGGCCGAGCACGGTGTTCACAGTTACGCGGAGCTCACGCCGCTGTTGGCCGAGCACGGGGTCAGCCTCTCGGAGTCCCAGGTCTGGCGGATCTTCACCGGCAAGCCCGAGCGGCTGAACCTGCACACCTTGATGGTGCTCTGCCGGATCCTCGACTGCACCCCGAACGATCTGATCAAGCCCGTCGAGCGGCCGGCGAGAGCCGTGTCGCGTGCCCGGGTGGCGGGCGGGAAGGGCGTGGGTGATCTGAAGCCCAAGCGTGCCCGGATCCGCCCGTCCGGCGGATCGCGGTGAGCGAGCGCAGGCGCGGACCCTACGTCGAGCCGATCGCGGTGTGTTCTGGGTGTGGCCGGGAGCGCCGCTGCCGCCGCGCGAAGACGGACGCCCCGATCTGCCACACGTGCCGGCGCATAGGCTCCACTTGGAAGCCTCCGGTCGCGCTGTGTTCGGCCTGCGGTCGAACCAGGCCATGTCATCACACCCGCAGCGAGCACCCGATCTGCTTGTCCTGCTCGCACATGCACCCCTCTCGCCGGGAGCCGTGCGCGTTCTGCGGCAAACTGGCGATCGTCGCGGCGCGCACCGGCGCCGGCCCCGAGTGCTCGTCTTGCAGGCAGCGAAGGCTTCAGCGGAAGATCGCGTGCGGTGGCTGTGAGCGCCAGGCACGACCCTCGGCGTCAGTGGCGGGGTTATGCGAGCGCTGCGCCGGCGAGCGCGTCCTTCAGGTCTGCCGCGGCTGCGGCGCGGAGGAGACGAACTACGCCGATGGTCACTGCGCCCGCTGCGTTCTGCACGCCAGCCTCCGGGAGCTCAAGCGAACCGGCGACCCCGCGGCCATCGAAGCTCTCCAGGGGTATCTGGCGGCCCTCGCCGCTGGCGCCAAGCCGTGGACGGTGCTGGGATGGATGCACAGCAGTCGCAGCTACCAGACGCTCCTAGAGCTGGCCAGTGGCGCCCTCGCGCTCACCCACGACGCGCTCGACACCGTCGACCGCGGTCACAGCACGACCTACCTGCGGGCGGCGCTGGTCGCACACGGCGCGCTGCCCGAGCGCCACCAGCAAACAGCCGCGCTCGCGGCCTTCATCGCCCGCGAGGTACTCCGCGTGCCCGATGGGCCAGAGCGCCTTCACCTACGCACGTTCGCGACCTGGAAGATCCAGCACAACCTGGGTCAAGCCGAGCGAGGAGGACACGCCAAGCGCAGCTCCTACCGCTACGCCTTCACCCAGATCCACATCGCCGCCGATCTCCTTCTGTGGCTCTCACAGCACACCCTGACCCTCCAAGAACTCCACCAAGAGCACCTGGACTACTGGCTGGCCGAGGGATCGACCCAGCGCACACGCATCCGCACGTTCATCCTCTGGGCGCGCCGGCGCAAAATCATCGGGCCGCTCACCGCACTCCCGTTCGCCGCCCAGCAGCACGTCGACCCGCTCGATCCCCGCCAGCGCCTGCAGCTGCTTGGCCGCCTACTGGACCACGAGTCGCTCGACCTCCGAGACCGCGTCGCGGGCTGCCTGCTGCTGCTCTTCGCCCAGCCGATCAGCCGCATCGTGCTCCTGACCCCAAACGACGTCCAAGACCGCCAAGGCCGCGTTTTCATCAGCCTCGGCCGCGAGCCGCTGCTGCTCCCCGAGCCACTCGCCACGCTCACCCAGCGACTCAAGGACAGCCCACCACACCTCGCCACCACCGCAGTCAACACCCGCCCCGAGTGGCTGTTCCCCGGCCTGCGGCTCGACGCCACCATCCACGCCGAGCACATGCGCAGACGCCTCAGCAAGCTCGGCATCACCAGCCGCGCCGGGCGAGGCTCAGCCGTCCTACAACTCGCTCAAACGCTGCCCGCCGCGATCCTCGCCGACCTCCTCGGCTTCGCCGAGAGCACCGCCGAGGACTGGACCCAACTCGCCAACGGCGACTGGGCACGCTACGCAGCAACACGCTGAGCCACCCCAGCCCCCCACAACGCCCAAAGCGCACGCAACGACCCCCCGGCCGCGGAGCGCGCGGATTGCCCTCGCTCCACCTCCGCCCTACGGGCTCCGGCTCCACGAGAGCAATCCGGA
Source organism: uncultured Solirubrobacterales bacterium (assembly GCA_963771915.1). Lineage (GTDB taxonomy): Bacteria > Actinomycetota > Thermoleophilia > Solirubrobacterales > Solirubrobacteraceae > Palsa-744. The sequence goes on from CAVYVD010000002.1 coordinate 47,210, forward strand.
ACCACACCCCCAAGAAAAACAAGAGGAACCCAGGCAAGGGGAATAACCCCTCTCCGCCAGTTATCTGAGCTTCTGAATCGCGCACCCCCCGGCCCCCCGGGGCCACGGGTCCGCGTGCATCCATGCCGCATTCGGCGCCACGGCCCTCGGGCCGGCGCGCACCAACGATGGCGAGCCCCGGGCTCGCCATCGCTCGTCAACCCCCGCGTTCGGCTCAGCGCCGGACGCTAAAAGTGAAAGGAGGGGACCCATGTCCCCATCGAACGAAACCACCCTCAATCGGGAAACCGAACCCCTGGCCCCACTGGAACACCTTCTCCAGCGGGGCCTGGGAGCGACCGCCAACGTTGCCCTCGGCGTGCTCCTCGGGATCCTCGCGGCGCGCGTGATGCGCAACCGGCACCTCCACTGGAGCTGGGCGACCGTCGCGTTTGCGCTCGTCCTCCTCGCCCGCACCGTGCTCGCGGGCTCCGCCACCACGCTGGGCGTCGCCTCCCTGGGCGCCGCGGTCCGTGGGCGGCGCTGGCACAGCGAAGACCTGCAGGTCGGCGCGGACCTCGCGGAGATCGCGGCCAGCCGTACGACCCCGCTCGACAGCTTGCGCGGCGGCCTGCGCCGTGTGCGCTCGTGGCTGCGCACCAGCGCGATTGCGTGCTGGGTCGCCGAGAGGTGCGCGCGGTGGAGCACGTCCTGGATCGCGCCGCGTGGCCGCGAGCACAGCGAGCGGTGGTTGCGGGGCGGGGAGCTGGGCGTCGGGACCGACCGCCAGGGCCGCCCGGTCTCGATCGAGCTCGGCGGCGCCGGCGCCGGCACCCACACGCTTGTCGTCGGCGCCACCGGCTCCGGCAAGACGGTCACCCAGGCGTGGATCGCCGCGCGGGCGATCGCGCACGGGATGGGGGCGGTCGTGGTGGACCCCAAGGGCGAGCGCTGGATGCGCGAGCAGCTGCGAGCGCGCGGCGCGCGCCGCCGGGCAGGCGCTTCCTCGAGTGGACGCCGGAGGGCCCGCTCGGTCTACAACCCCTACGCCCACGGCAGGGAGACCGAGATCGCCGACAAGGCGCTCGCGGGCGAGCGCTTCACCGAGCCCCACTACCAGCGCCAGGCGCAGCGCTACCTCGGGCACGCCGTCCGCGCGCTGCGCGCGGCGGGCCGCGAGGTGAGCCTCGCGGGACTCGTGGAGGCGCTGGACCCGCGCGAGCTCGAGCTGCTCGCGCGAGCGCTGCCGCGAGGCGAGGCGCGGCGACGCTGCACGCCTACCTCGACTCGCTCACCGCCCGCCAGCGGAGCGACCTCGCGGCGTCCGCGACCGCCTCGCGATCCTCGCCGAGTCCGACGTCGGGCGCTGGCTGGACCCGCGCGACGCCGGGCGCCGAGCGCTTCGACCTGCTGGAGGCGGTGCGCGAGGGTGCGGTCGTCTACTTCAGCCTCGAAGCCGACAGCCGGCCGCTGCTCGCGCAGATGCTGGGCGCGGCGATCGTGCAGGACCTGCAGACCGTCGGTCGCGGCCCTGCAGGGCAGCGCCGGTGCCGACGCTCGTGGTGATCGACGAGTTCTCCGCGGTCGCCGCCGAGCACGTCGCGAGGCTGTTCGGCCGGGCGCGCTCGGCCGGGATCAGCCTGCTGCTGGGCACCCAGGAGCTCGCGGACCTGCGCCTGCCCGGGCGCGAGCGGCTGCTGGAGCAGGTGCTGGGCAACCTCACGAGCGCTGATCGCCCACCGCCAGGTCGTCCCCGACTCGGCCGAGCTGATCGCGCGCCTCGCGGGCAGCCGGGGCGGATGGCGCAGCACTCCTCAGCAGCGACGGCCGGCGCACCCGCACGCGGGTGCGGGAGCACCTCATCGGCCCCGAGGAGATCGCGAGCCTCCCGGGGCTGCGCCGCGGTGATCCGCCTCGGCGGCCGACGGGGCGTGGCGATTGCGCGGATGCACTCGCCCTCGTAGCTCTGAACGACAATGACAGGAAGGAAGGACCACATGATGATCTCCACACACAACGACACCAAGATCCTGCCGCCCGAGCGAATCGCGATCGTGCGCTGGGCCGCTGGCCTCGGCGCGATCACAGCGGAGGCGCTGGCGGATCGCCTTGACGTCAACCGTGGCCTCGGCGCGGGCGCGGCTGCTGGCCGCCGAACGCGAGCGGCTGCTGAGGCGCCACCGCCCGCTCACGGGCAGGCCCGCCCTGTACACGGTCACACGCGCCGGCCTGCGCAGGGTCGATGTGCATGGCCTCGATCCCTGCCGCGTGAGCGCCTCGAGCGCGCTGCACCTGATCGAGTGCGCCCGCGTGGCGGCGGCGCTGGAGCGCTGCTATCCCGACCACCGCGTGCGGGGCGAGCGGGAGCTGCGCCGCGAGGAGCGCGAGTGCCGCGACGCGCTGGCGAGCGAGCTCGCCGGGCCGGCGCGGGCGGTCGCAGATCGACCGAAGCGGGGAGACACTCGCCTCCGACGAGGCGGGGGGACACTCGCCTCCGGCGAGCATCCCCCGTTCGGCCAGCATCCCCGTTTCGGCCAGCGGCGCCACCGGCCCGATCTGGTGCTGTGGCCGCGCGACCCCGCCGGGGGGCTCCCGGTGGCGGTGGAGGTGGAGCTGACCATCAAGGCGCCCGAGCGCCTGGAGGCGATCTGCCGGGCGTGGGCGCGGGCGCGCTGCGTGGCGGGCGTCCTCTACCTCGCCCCGCCCGAGGTGCGAGCGCGCCGTGCAGCGCGCGATCGAGCAGGCGCAGGCCCACGAGCGGGTGGTGGTCGTCCCGCTCGACGCGCTGCCAAGCGGAGGGAGCTCGTCGGATTGACCCGGGCCATCCGATTTGAGCTCGGCGGGCGTTCGGAGTTCGGCGGGCGTTCGCGTGGTGCTCCAGCGGTCGGAGGGCCGGGCGAGCGTACCGTCCCAAGCAGCGCGTAAGTTCCTCGGCGGGGCAGTGGCTTACCGCAAAGGAGACGAACATGTCGTACTCAAGCATCAATCGCGTAGTGCTGGTCGGCAATCTCACCCGGGACCCCGAGCTGCGCGAACTCCCCTCGGGCCAGAGCGTGTGCAGCCTGAGGGTCGCGTGCAACGGCATGCGGCGTGACGCCGAGGGCGAGTACCACGAGCGCCCCCTGTTCTTCGACGTCGCCGCCTTCGGCGGGCCTCGGCGGAGACCGTGGCTCGCTATATGCACAAGGGCAGCCGCGTGGCGATCGACGGGCGCCTGGATTGGCGCGAGTGGGAGATCTCCGAGGAGCGGAGGGGACCGATCGAAGACGGCCCGCAGGGCGCCAGGCGGTCAGCGTGGTCGCCGAGACGGTGCAGTTCCTCGACAGCGCCCCGCGGTGAGCGCGGCGAGGTGCAGGACGGCGTGCAGGACCGCGAGCCGCGAGCTGGTGGGCGCGGGCGCCGGCGAGGTCGACCTGGTCTTCTAGCGACCGGCGAGCTCGCGGTGCGGTGCGGGCGCCGGTCTCGGCGCCGCGGGCGGCCCTGGGCCGCTTTTCGCATTCGAGCCGTTGCCGGGCCTGCAGGAGCCCTTGCGAGGCCCGCAGCTCGGCTGCACAGATCGACCGCTCGGCGTCCACCATTGGGATCGGCCGCCGCGACCTTGGCGCACACCTCGCCGGCCAGGATCGACCCGATGCCATAGACTGCCGCGCCGCAAGTCCTCCCCGTGCAAGGAGCTCCGTACAGGTGCCAGTGAACAACAAAGCGGTCGGCAAGACCTACGAGCCCACGGTCGTACGCGGTCGGGCGCGAGAAGATCCGCGAGTACGCTCGCGCGGTGGGCGAGACCAACCCCGTCCACCTCGACCTCGAGGCGGCGCGCGCCGCCGGCTACGCCGACCTGGTGGCGCCGCCGATGTTCGCGGTCGTCTACTGCGCGCCCGCGGTCGGGCCGCCGATCTTCGACCCGGAGATCGGCATCGACTTCGCGATGATGGTCCACGGCGGGCAGGAGTTCGAGTGGGGCCCGCTGGTCGTCGCCGGCGACGAGATCACGACCACCGCGAGCGTGAAGGACATCTCCGAGCGCGACGGGCGCGGCTACTACGTGTTCGAGTCCGTCTCGACCAACCAGCGCGGCGAGGAGGTCTGCCGCGGCACCTGGACCAACATCGTGCGAGGAGTGTGAGCGGATGACCGACCTGAGAGCCGGCGGGCGCAGATCCCCGAGCTGAAGGTGACGCCCGACAAGTACCTCACCGCCCGCTACGCGGGCGCCTCGGGCGACTTCAACCCGATCCACATCGACGAGGAGTTCGCCCGCGCGGTCGGCCTGCCCGGCCGCATCCTCCACGGCCTGTGGACGATGGCGCAGGTCGCGCGGGCGCAGACCGAGGCGGCGGGCGGGCCCGAGCACCTGCAGCGCCTCGCGGTGCAGTTCCGCGGCATGGGGCGTGCCCGAGCAGGAGGTCGTGGTCAACGGGCACCGTGCGCGAGGCCCAGGACGGGCACGTGCTGATCGACACGGTCGCCGAGCAGGGCGGCAAGGAGATCATCCGCAACGCCGAGGCCGAGCTCGAGCTGTAGCTGCGCAGACGCCGCGGCTCGCGCGGGCGCGGGCTGCGCCTACAATCAACTCCATGCTGACGCGCCCGGCAGGAGCTGATCCTGTGCAAGGTGGTGGACGAGCTACCTGCGCACGGGCCAGCCGGTGGCGTCGAAGGCGATCGCGGCCGACCCCGTGCTCGACTGCGGTGCCCTCGACGGTCCGCAACGAGCTCGCGCTGCTCGAGGAGCACGGCCTGCTGGCCCACCCGCACACCTCCGCCGGGCGCGTGCCCACGGATGCCGGCCAGCGCTACGTCGTCGACCGGATGCTCGCCTCGGGCGAGGGTCTCGTGCCGGCCGCCCGCGCTGGAGCTCTCGCTGACCCGCCAGGAGGTCGAGGAGGCGATGCGCGCGACCACCGAGACGCTCTCGCAGATGACGAACCTGCTCGCGGTCGATCTCAGCGCCCTCGGCGACACCGCCACGATCCGCCACGTCGAGGTGCTGGCGCTGCAGCCGCGGGTGGTGGTGGTCGGTGATCATCACCTCGACCGGCGGGGTCTCGAGGGTGTTCGCGACGTTCGAGGAGCACCGTCGACGCGGGCCTCGTGGCCTGGGCGGGCGAGTACCTCAACGAGCGTCTCGTCGGCCTGGGGCTGGGCGCGCGGATGCTCCATCAGCGCCTCGCGGACCCCGACTCTGCGCGCGATGCGAGCGGGCGTTCCTCGACCGCCTGATCCCGGCGTTCGGCGAGCTCGGCGGCGGAGTCCGAGCACGTGCTCTACCTCGACGGCACCGCGCGGCTGTTCTCGGACGGCGCACCTGCGCGACGTCGGCCAGATCAACGAGCTGATGGAGCTGCTCGAGCGGCGGGTTGCGCTGCTGCAGCGTGCTGCGCACGGCGCTCGAGCGAGCCCGGCGTCTACGTGCGCATCGGCCACGAGAACGAGGTCCCCGCGATGCGCTCGCTGGCGATCGTGGCCGCCGGGTACGGCGTGGCGCAGCGCCAGCCTCGGGATCGTCTCGGTGATCGGCCCGGTGCGGATGAACTACGCCTACGCGATCGCGACGGTGCGGGAGGTCGCGCACGAGCTCTCGCGCTTCGTCGAAGAGAGCCTACGCGGATGAGCTAGCGCCAGCGACATGCCCCGCGATCCCTACGAGGTGCTCGGTGTCGCGCGCGACGCCTCCGAGCAGGAGGTCAAGAAGGCCTTCCGGCGCCTCGCGCGGGAGCTGCACCCGGACGTCAACGCGCACGACCCCGCAGGCGGAGGAGAAGTTCAAGGAGGCGGCCGAGGCCTACGAGATCCTCTCCGACCCCGAGCGGCGCGCGACCTACGACCGCTACGGCCACGAGGGGCTGCGCTCCGGCGGCTACGCGCCGAACTTCGACGCGTTCGGTTCGATCGGCGACCTGTTCGACGCCTTCTTCGGCGGCGCCAGGCCCTTCGGCGGGCGCTGCGCGGGGCCGGCCCAGGGCGGCGACGTGGCGGTGGCGCTCGAGATCGATCTGCGCGCAGGCCGCGCGGGGCACGAGCGCGGAGGTCGCCTTCGAGGCGGTCGAGCGCTGCGAGCACTGCCACGGCAACGGCGCCGAGCCGGGCACCCCGATCGAGACCTGCAAGCGCTGCGGCGGGGCGGGACAGCTGCAGGCGGTGACGCGCACGCCCTTCGGCCAGATGATGCGCACGGTGGTCTGCGACACCTGCCACGGCGACGGGCGCACCGCCAAGCAGCCCTGTCGCGAGTGCCGCGGCCGCGGGCGCCGCGCCGCCAAGCGCACGCTCACCGTGGACGTCCCCGCGGGGATCGCCGACGGCCAGCGCATCCGTCTCGGCGGCAAGGGCCACGCCGGCGAGACCGGTGCGCCCCGCGGGCGACCTCTACGTGCTCGTGCGGGTGCGCCCCGACGAGCGCTTCGTGCGCGAAGGCGACGACCTGATCACCGCGCTCGACGTCTCCGCGCCGCTGGCGGCGGTGGGGGCGACGCTCGATGTGCCGACGCTCGAGGGATCGAGCCGATCGGATCGTCCCCGGCACCCAGCCCGGCGAGGTGCTCACGGTGCGCGGCCAGGGGATGCCCAGCCTGCGCAGCGGCCGCCGCGGTGACCTGCGCGTGGTCGTCAACGTCGTGGTCCCCCGCCGCCTGAGCTCCGAGCAGCGCGAGCTGATGGAGCGTCTGCACGACACACTGACCGAGGAGAACCTGCCGCACCGAGGAATCGGTGCTCTCCAAGCTGCGCCGCGCCCTGCGCCACCAGGCGGCGTGATGTTCCGCGCCCTGGGCTACTGGCCGGCGTGATTCGGCTCGCGGTTCGCGTCCGCGGCGAGGACGCGGAGCTGGTCCTGGCGGAGCTGTTGGAGCTGGCGCCCTCGGGCGTGGAGGAGACGGAGGTGGGGGAGGGCGTCATCGAGTACGCGGTCTACGGGAGCCCGGGCGAGCTTCCGGAGCTGCCGGACCTGCGCGCGGCCGTCGGGGACGCGCTGGTCGAGATCGCCACCAGCGAGCTGCCCGACGACTGGTCGGAGCGCTGGAAGCGTTTTCACCGTCCAGTGCTGATCGGCGGATCTGAGAGCGTCCCTGCGCTGCACGTGCGCCCACCGTGGGAGCCCACCTGCGGTTGCGCGGGTGTTGAGGAGATCGTGATCGATCCCGGCCAGGCGTTCGGGACCGGAGCGCACGCGAGCACCCGGATGTGCCTGGAACTGCTGCTGGAGCTCGCCGCCGGACTTATCTCTGGAGACGGGCATCGGCGGGGGCCGCTGCTTGACGTCGGCACGGGTTCGGGGGTGCTGGCCATCGCGGGCGCACGCCTCGGCTTCGCGCCGGTGATGGGCCTCGACCATGAGCGTGAGAGCGTGGAGGCGGCCCGGGAGAACGCGGCGGTCAACGGTGTCGATGTGGAGGTGCGCGGCTTCGACCTGCGCCGCGAGCCCCTGCCAACGGTGGGCGGCGCCGCGGCACCCACGGTGCTCGCCAATCTGCTGAGGCCGCTGCTGCTCGATCTCGCGCGGTCGATCGAGGACGCCCCCGCCGAGCTGATCCTCGGGGGGCTGCTCGCCGGGGAGGTCGACGAGGTGGTCGAGGCGTTCGGGGAGCGCCTCGGGATGCGCGAGCGCGAGCGCCGCACGAGCGGGGAGTGGGCGGCGGTCTGGCTGGCTGCGCGGAGTCGCTGAGCCACCTCCGCCTCAGACGGGGTCGGCGACCTCGGTGGCGGCGCGGGCCATCGCGCGGTAGATGAGGTCGATGGCGGGTCGCACCCCCTCCTCGCTCTGGAGCAGCGAGACGGCGGCGGTGAGCGCGGAGCCGATCGCCTCGAGCGCGTCGCCCACGTCGGCGGGCTCCGGGTCCCGGCAGGCGGCGATCGCCATTTCGAGCATCGCGAGCGCCTGCTCGGGGGCGCTGGCGAAGAGGGCGGGCCCGGTGAGGCTGCCGTAGCCGTACACCCGCGCGAGACGCCCCGAGAGCGTGATCGAGGGCCCGCGGCGCGGGGGCGTGACGGGGGGCAGCCCACGGCCGTCGAAGAGCCCGGCGACTGTCTCGCCCAGCAGCCCGCGGGTGGCGGTCTCCTCGAGCCCCGCGTGGGCTGCCATCCGCAGCGCCAGGTAGAGGCCGCTCTGTGGGCGCCCGTAGGGGGGGTCCGTGGCGAACACGATCCGCTCGGCGGGGACGCGCGCGAAGAGCTCGAGCACGTCGAGCGCGAAGAAGCAGGAGGTGTCATAGAGCACCCCTGGGTGATCGGCGAGCATCGAGGTGAGGATCCCCTGGTCGCAGATCGCGCCGTGGGCGAGGATCAGCACGACCTCGGGGTGGCGCAGCGCGAGCTCGGCGAGCCCCCGCGCGATCGGGGGCAGCCCGCGGCCGGCGTGGATCAGGATCGGCACGCGGGCCTCCTCGGCGACCGCGAAGATTCCCGCGAGCTCGCGCCCGTCGAAGGCGAACTCCTGGGCGCGGGGGTGGAGCTTGATCCCGCGCGCGCCGGCGGCGATGCAGCGCTCGGCCTCGGCGACGGGCTCTTCGAAGGGGTCGAGGCGGCAGAAGGGGATCAGCCTGCCCTCGCTTTCGTTCGCCCACGCGAGCACGCGGTCGTTGGGCACGCTGTAGGCGGGGCGGCGCTCGGGGTCGTGCAGGGGGAACACGCACGCGCGCCGCGCACCCGCTTCGTCGAGCTGAGAGAGCAGCTCGCCGAGCGTCAGCGAGCGCCCATCCTCGTCGAGACCGAGGTGGGTGTGGGCGTCGAGCACCTCCGCCCCCGCGGGGAGCATTCGCCGCGCTTCGGCGAGGAACGGCGCGAGGGCGTCGGCGTAGAGCGAGGTGTCCATGGCGGGCACCCTATCTCCGCGGCGCTACTCTGCGCGCACGATGCGCTTCGCGGTGAAGTTCCTGGGCTGCAAGGTGTCCCACGCGGACGCGATGCTGGCCCGCCGTCGGCTGCTGGAGGAAGGGCACGAGGAGGCACCCGAGGAGGAGGCGGAGCTGCACGTGATCAACACGTGCTGCATCACGGGCGAGGCCGAGGCGAAGTCGCGCCAGTCGGTGCGCCGCTCGCTGAAGAGCGCGCGGGAGGTGTACGTGGGGGGTTGCGCGGTGAACCTGCGCGCGGAGCGGTTCGCGGAGATCGATCCGGCGGTGAGGCCGTTTACGGGTACCGCGGAGGATGTGGCGCAGGCGATGGCGGGGGCGCTCGGGGGGTGCGCGGATCTGGAGCACGAGCCCCTCGTGGGCCGCGCACGGCTGGGCTCGCGCAGCGGTCGTGCGCGGCAGCACCCGCTGGAGGGCCGCGCCGCCTCGGCTCGCACCCGCGGCTTCGTGAAGGTCCAGGACGGCTGCGACTGCCACTGCGCCTACTGCATCATCCCGACGGTGCGGGGCGGCGCGCGCTCGCGCCCGGCCGCGGCGGTGCTGGAGGAGGTGGCGGCTCGCGTGGCGCAGGGCCAGCCGGAGGTGGTGATGACGGGGATCAGCGTGGGGGACTACCGCGATCCCCAGGAGGGCCTGGAGCTGGGGGAGTTGATGGTGGTGGTCGCGCGGATGGAGGGCGTGGAGCGGGTGCGGCTCTCCTCCGTGGAGGTGATCCACGTGCGCGACTCGCTCGTGGAGGCGCTGCGGGAGGAGCCGAAGGTGTGTCCCCACCTGCACGTGCCGATGCAGTCGGGCGACGACGGGGTGCTGGAGGCGATGGGCCGCCACTACACCGCGGGAGAGTACCTGGAGGCGATCGAAACGCTGCGCGCGGCGGTGCCGGCGGTGAACGTGACGACGGACATCATCGTGGGCTTCCCCAACGAGGACGAGGCGGCCTTCGAGCGGACACTCGAGCTCGTGCGGGAGGCGGGGATCAGCCGGGTGCACGCCTTCTCCTACTCCCCGCGCCCGGGCACGGTCGCGGAGGCCCTGGGCGACAGGGTCGCCCCGGAGGAGAAGAAGCGCCGCTCGCGGGAGCTGCGGGGGCTCTCGGAGGTGCGCTCGCGCCACCACCGCGCCCGGAAGCTGGGCGAGAGGGAGCGGGTGCTGGTGGACAAGGTGGCGGACACCCAGTGCTCGGGCTACACCGCGGACTACACGCGCTGCTACCTTCCGGCCGGCGCGGCGCGCGCGGGAGAGCTCCTCGAGGTGAGCGTGGCCGAGCTGCACGCGGACGGCCTGCGTGTGACCCCGGTGTGAACTGCATGGTCAGCGCAGCTCACGGGAATCCGCGGCACGGCTATCCTTGGCCGCACAGGTGAGTGTCGAGGCGCAGCTCAAGAGCGATCTGGCCACCGCGATGAAGGCGGGGGAGAAGGAGCGCGTGGGTGCGCTGCGGATGGTGCTCTCCGAGGTGCAGAAGGACGCGAAGCTGGGTGGGGGCGACGAGCTGGCGGTGCTGCGCCGCGAGCGCAAGCGGCGGCTGGAGGCGGCGGAGGCCTACCGCGAGGCGGGGCGCGCAGAGCTGGCGGGCAGCGAGGAGAGCGAGGCGGAGCTGATCGCCGGCTACCTGCCCGCGGAGCTGGGAGAAGCCGAGCTGCGGGAGATCGTGGAGCGGGCGGTGCGCGACAGCGGAGCGGAGTCGGTCAGAGACATGGGCCGCGCAATGGGGGTGGCGATGGCCGCGGTGGACGGCCGCGCCGACGGCAAGCGGGTCTCGGGCCTCGTGCGGGCCGCGCTTGGCGGATGAGGCGGGCAGCGATGCTGGCGCCCCTGGCTCGCCCCGGGGTTCGCGGGTGGGGGGGCGGCTGCGCGGATGAGGACCCAGATCGAGCTGCCGGGCGACGTGGCGGCGGAGTTGGCGGGCAGCCAGGACGCGGTTCTGCGCGCGCTGGAGGGGCACCTGGAGTGCCGGGTGTTCCTGCGCGGCAACCTGCTGACGCTGGACGGGTCGGAGGGTGAGATGCGCGCCGGGGAGCGGGTGGTGCGGGAGCTCTCCGAGCTGATTGCCCGCGGCCACGAGATCGGCCCGGGGACGATCGCCGCGGTGACGGGGGCGCTCGATGCGCACGAGTCCCCGGCGAAGGTGCTGGAGGACGTGGTCTGGCGCCACCGCTCATTGCGGGTGGCTCCAAAGACGGTCAACCAGAAGCGCTACGTGGACTGCATCCGCAGACGCACGATCACCTTCGGCGTGGGCCCGGCGGGGACGGGCAAGACGTTCCTGGCGGTGGCGATGGCGGCGGCGGCGCTCTCGCGCAACGAGGTCAACCGGATCATCCTCACGCGCCCCGCGGTGGAGGCTGGGGAGCGCCTCGGCTTCCTGCCGGGTGACCTGATGGCGAAGGTGGACCCCTACCTGCGCCCGCTGTTCGACGCGCTGCACGACATGCTCGACCCCGAGAAGGTGACCCAGCACCTCGAGCGGGGGGTGATCGAGATCGCGCCGCTGGCGTTCATGCGCGGACGGACGCTGAACGACTCCTTCGTGATCCTCGACGAGGCGCAGAACACGACGCCCGAGCAGATGAAGATGTTCCTCACGCGCCTGGGGTTCGGCTCGCGGATGGTGGTGACGGGGGACATCACCCAGGTGGACCTGCCGCCCGAGCAGCGCTCCGGCCTGATCGCTGTGGGGGAGGTGCTGGGGGCGGTGGAGGGCATCGAGTTCGTGCGCTTCGGTGGCGAGGACGTGGTGCGCCACAAGCTTGTGCAGCGGATCGTCGAGGCCTACGACGAGCATTCGCAGCGGGACGCCCCCGAGCGGTCGGGCGCTCGGCGAATGGATCGCCGGCGAGCGTAGCGCCGTGGTCGAGGTCGAGGTGCAGGGCGCCGAGGCGCTCGGAGGGGATGCTCCACCGGCGCAGCGGCTGCGGCGCCTGTGCGTTCTTGCCGCGGTCACCGCCGGTGTCGATGAGGGCCACCTGGCGATCGAGTTCGTCGACGCCGCACGCATCGCCGAGCTGAATGAGGAGCACCGCGGACGACGGGGTCCCACGGATGTGCTCTCGTTCCCGATCGACGGCGCGGAGCCCATGGATGGGGTCTCGCGCGAGCTCGGCGACGTGGTGATCTGCCCGGAGCACACCGAGGATGTGTGCGAGGCGATCGTCCACGGGGTGCTGCACCTGGTTGGGATGGACCACGAGTCCGACCAGGGTGAGATGCTGGCGGTGCAGGCGGAGCTGCTGCGGTGGGAGGCTCTGCCGGCGAGCGGTGGATCGCCCCGAGAGCGACCATGACCCGGGCGGGCTTCGTGGCGCTGGCGGGGCGCCCGAATGTGGGCAAGTCGACGCTCGTCAACGCGGTGGTGGGGGAGAAGGTGGCGATCGTCGCCGATCGCGCGCAGACGACTCGCCGCGCGATCCACGGGGTGCGCACCGACGGGGAGAGCCAGATGGTGCTCGTGGACCTGCCGGGAGTGCAGCGCCCCCGGGACGCTCTAACGGCCCGCATGGCCCACCGGGTGAGCGAGGAGCTGCGGGGCGCGGATGCGGCGCTGCTGCTGCTGAGCGGGGAGCAGGGGGTTGGCCCGGGGGACCGCTTCATCGCCCGGGCCCTCGCGCAGGCGCCGCCGCCGGTGGCGATCGCGGTCAACAAGGTCGATCGGCTGAGCCGTGCGCAGACGCTGGCGGCTCTGCAGGGTGCGGCGGATCTGGAGCTCGAGGGGGAGGTGTTCCCGATCTCGGCTCGCACCGGTGAGGGGGTGGGGGAGCTGGTGGGCCATCTGCGGGAGCTGCTGCCTGAGGGCCCCTTCCTGTTCGCCGTGGATGCGCGCTCCGATCAGCCGCAGGCGCTGTTGCTGGCGGAGCTGATCCGGGAGGCGGCGATCCGGCGAACCTTCCACGAGCTGCCCCACGCGGTGGAGGTGGTGGTGGAGGAGGTGAGCGATCGCGGATCGTCCGACCGATCGGGGATCGGCCAGCGCGCCGATCTTGTGCTGGTGAGGGCGCTGATCTGGGTGGAGAGCGCCTCCCAGAAGGGGATCCTCCTCGGTGCGCGGGGGCGGATGATCAAGGCGATCGGCAGCGCCGCGCGGGGCGAGCTTGAGCGGGAGCTCGGCTGCCGGGTGCACCTCGACCTGTCCGTGCGGGTGCGCCGGGACTGGCGCAGGGACGATGGCCTGCTCGACCGTCTGGGGATCACCTGAGGTCCCTGTCTGGCCCGCGGGAGCTCGCCACGGGGGTCTTTTCCGTTGTGGCTTGAACGCAAACCCGGGGTATTGACGACACGGTCTTCCTATGGCGAAAATTATCAATATATCGGGACCACTCGTCCAAAGGTTGTACTGGTGTGCCGTTTGGTGTACGGTTTATGTAATGAACTGTCCAGCGTCGGAAACGGCGTAGTAACGAACTGTCCAGCGTGGGAAACAGCGTCTTACGGCAGGGACCCACGGGAGCGGAGTCGTCAAAGGGAGCAGGCGGGGGAAAATGTCCGCGAAGATCGCAGTGCTGGGGCTGGTCATCGAGGAGCCCGGCCCAGCTCATCGGCTGACGGCGAAGCTACGCCAGCGCCTATCCTCGGCAGGATTCGTCGATTCCAACGTCTACTCGGCCCTCACCCGCCTGGAGCGGGACGGGCTGGTACGCGCGATCCGCGAGGACGGGGCGGGGCTCATGATCCGCGAGGACGGGGCGGGGCTCACACAGGGGGCATCCCCCTCCGGGAGCATCTTCACTTCGACGAGAAGGGCCGCCGCGAGGCCGCAGCTGGCGGTCGTAGGGCAGCGGGCCGGCGCGGGCAGGCAGCGATCCACCTCCCGGCGGAGCCCGGGCTCCCGCGCGGACTCGCGCTCCTTCGAAGCGACCGCCGAGGGAGTGCGGCATTTCGAGGAGTGGCTGCTCGGCTCCTCCACGGCGCCCCCGCTGCGGGACGAGCTGCACATGAAGGTCGCGCTCTGCCAGCCTCACAACCTGCCGCGGCTCGTGGAGCTTGTCTACGGGCAGGAGCTGGTCTGCCTGGCGCGCGTTCAGGAGCTCAAGCGCTCCTTCGAGCGGACGCGGCCCCCTGCACCGACCAGATGGTCGGGGCTGGTGCTGGTGCACATCAGAGATGCGGAGCTCTCCTTCTGGGAGGCCCGGTTGACCTGGCTGCAGGGGGTGCGGGCATCCCTGGAAGGCATGCACGCCGAATACGGGCGCGCGATCAGGCAGCGTTCGCAATCCGCCTGCGCACCCCTCTCGACTCCCCCGCGGGCGTCGTCCCCAGCCCCTCCGGCGCCGGTCGGGTCAGTCGCATACGAGCGGACCGGCAGGCGAAGCTCGGCGGGTTGAGGGTGGGCGCTCTGCTTTCGCTCCGGGGCGTTGGCAAGAGCTACTGGCGGGGGGACTCCGAGGTCAGAGTACTCACGGACGTGACGCTTGCGGTGGGGGCGGGCGAGTTCACGGCCGTGTGGGGCACACGCGGCTCGGGCAAGACGACTCTGCTGAAGCTCGCGGCTCGCCTGGAGCGGCCGGACAGCGGCATGGTGAGCTTCAACGGCGTCGACCTCGCGAGCCTCTCCGACGCCCAGCACGCCCGGCTGATGCTGGGGCAGGTCGGTTGGGTGCGGCGCACGGGGCCGAGGAGCGATCTGCGGATGCTCGACTATGTGGCGCTGCCGCTACTGGCCGAGTACGGCCGCCGTCATGCGTACACGCGCGCCGCGGAGGCGATCGAGCGGGTGGGGGTCTCCGCGCACGCGCGCCAGCGGTGGGGAAACCTCTGCGACGGCGAGCGCTCGCTGATCGGGATCGCCCATGGGATCGCGCGCGCGCCGCGGCTGCTGCTGGTGGACGATCCGACCGCCAACCTCGACGTGCTCGAGCGCGAGCGGGTCGCCGAGCTCCTGCGCTCGCTCGCCGACACCGAAGCGATCGCGGTGCTGATGACGGTCCCCGACATGCCCGCGGCGATGCAGGCACACCAGATCGTCTCGCTTGGCGCCGGACGGCTGCGGAGCGCGCCGATGCCGCCGGAGCCGTATGCGGCGAAGACCGGGCCCGCCACAGAGACCGAGCCGGGCAAGGAGACCCAGCCGGGCCAGGTGATTCACCTGCGTGGCTCCCGGCAATCGGCGTGATGCTGGAGCTGCGCGACCTGGTCAAGCACTACCGGGTCGGGGAAGACGAGCCGGTGCGGGCGGTGGATGGGGTCTCCATGTCGGTGGCGGCCGGCGAGCTCCTCGCGCTGTATGGACCGAGCGGCTCGGGCAAGACCACGCTGCTGATGCTGATTGCCGCGCTGCTGCGCCCCGACAGCGGGAGGGTGTTCGTGGGGGAGCGCGAGATCTCGGCGCTCTCGGAGCCGGAGTGCGCCCAGTACAGGCTTCGGGAACTCGGGTTCGTGCGCCAGACGGTCAATCTGATTCAGGGCGTGAGCGCCGTGGACAACGCCGCGCTGAAGCTGCTGGGCACCGATCTGAGGCCGCGTGCGGCCCGCCGCCGCGTGAGCCCGCTGCTGAAGCAGCTGGGGCTCGGCGAGCGCCTGCACCACCGGCCCGACCAGCTCTCGATGGGTGAGCGTCAGCGGGTGATGATCGCGCGGGCGCTCTCGACCGAGCCCAGGCTGGTGCTGGCTGACGAGCCCACGGGCAGCCTCGATTCGCGGCGCAGCAGCGAGGTGCTCGAGCTACTGAGAGACATCTGCCGGGAGCGCCAGGTGGCGACCGTGCTCGTCACCCACGACCCCCAGGCGGCGGCGTACGCCGATCGCGTGCGCTCCCTGCACGACGGGCGCCTCCGCGACCACGCGCCCGAGCCCGTGCTCGCCTCCCTCGATGGCGACTAGCGACCGCGAGAGGGGCGCGATGAGGCTGCGGAACATCATCCTGCTCTACAGGGTCCGTCTGCGCACGAGGCTCGCGCACGAGCTCTTCGCGATCCTCGGGATCGCGGTCGGGGTGGCGCTGCTGTTCGCCTCCCAGATCATTCGCACGAGCCCCGACGGCTCGGTGCAGCGACTGGTGGACGGAGTCGTCGGAGCGATGCGCTTTCAGCTCGCCGCGCGCAGTCCGGAAGGGTTCGACCAGAGGCTGTTCGGGGAGGTGCGTCGCTTTCCCGGGGTGCGCGCCGCGATGCCGGTCGTCGGGGAGCACGCAAACCTGATCGGCCCCGGGGGCCAGCAGGCGATTGAACTGCTCAGCACCGACGCGCGTTTCGCGGACTTCGGCGGGCCGCTGCTGCGCCGCTTCGACGCCCCCCAGCTCGACGGACAGCAGGCGCTCGCGCTGCCGCTTGCGCTCGCGCATTCGGTTGGCCTGGCCTCGCTGGAGCCGGCGGTGCTTCAAATCGGTGGCCACAACGAGCGGGTCTTCATCGGCACGGTCCTGTTCGAAGGCGACCTCGGCATCCTCGCCAACAGCCTGGTTGCTATTGCGCCGATCGCCTATGCGCAGCAGCTAACGGGGATGCCGGGGCGTCTGACGAGCGTCCTCGTGCAGCCCTACAGCGGGGACGATCGCGAGGTGCGGGCCGAGCTCGAGCGCCTGGCCGCGGGGCGCGTGAACGTACAGGCCGCCGACTTCAGCGGCACGCTCTTCAGTCAGGCGGCCGGACCGACCAACTCCTCGGCGGAGCTGTTCTCAGTGATCGGCGCGCTGGTCGGGTTCCTGTTCGCGTTCAACGCTCTGATGCTCACCGTCTCCCAGCGGCGCAACCTCGTCGAAGACCTGCGGCTGGACGGCTACTCCCGCGGGATGATCGTCGAGGTGCTGCTGTTCGACGCGCTCGTGCTCGGCGTCGCGGCCGCGCTGATCGGGCTGGTGCTCGGCGATTTGCTCTCCCTGGTGCTGTTCAGCTCGAACCCGGGCTATCTGGCATTCGCCTTCCCGATCGCCGCACAGCGCATCGTTACCTTGCAGAGCGTCGTGCTCGCCGCGTGCGGAGGGCTGTTGGCCGCATTCGTGGGCGTGCTCCTCCCGCTGCGGGGAGCGATCCTCTCGAACTCATCGCTTGGGCCCGCTCCCCCGCGGGTGAGGTTGGGCCCGACGTCGAGAGTCGTGCTGGGAGAGCTGGCCTGCTGGGCGATCACCGTCCTCATCCTGCTGGAGGTTCCACGGGCCGCGGTCGTCGGCATCGTGAGCCTCGTCATCGCTCTGCTGCTGGCGCTCCCCTGGTCGATCAGGGGTGTCGTGTTCGTGGTTGATCGCCTGCAGCGCGTGCTGAGCAGCACGGCCTCCCACCTCGCGGTGATCGAGCTGAGATCGAGCTCCAACTGGGGGCGCTCGCTGGCGATCGCCGCGACCGGAGCCGCGGCGGTCTTCGGCAGCGTGGCGATCGTGGGCGCACAGAGCAACCTCGAGCGAGGTCTGGACGGCGCCTCTCACGAACTTGCCGCAAGCGCCGACATTTGGGTCACCGCCGCCGGCGCGCAGAACGTGCTGGCCACGACGGCGTTTCCCGCGACCGCGACCGGCAGGCTTGAGCGCCTGCCGGATGTGCGAAGCGTCGGTCTCTTCCGCGGGAGCTTCCTGGACTACGGCGAGCGCCGGATATGGATGATCGCTCCCCCCAGCTCGATCGCGCACCCGCTTCCAACCGGCCAGATCGTGGATGGCAATCCGGCGCTCGCGACCGCGCGACTGCGCCGAGGGGGCTGGGCGGTGGTCTCGCAGGCGATCGCCGAAGAACACCGCCTGCGCATCGGGCAGGCCTTCACGCTCCCCTCGCCACAGCCGATCGTCCTGCGCGTGGCCGCCCTGAGCACGAACATCGGCTGGTCGCCCGGGGCGATCGTCATGAGCTCGAACGACTACGCGCGAGCCTGGCCGGGCGGGGGGGTAAGCGCGTATGCCGTCGCGCTGCGGGCGGGAGTGTCGCCGCCACAGGGACGCCGCGAGATCGAACGGGCGCTCGGCGCCGGGTCGGGGCTCACGGTGGAAACCAGCTCCGAACGCGAAGGACGTCAGCGCGCCGTGAGTCATCAGGGCCTCGCACGCCTGACGCAGATCGCGAGCCTCGTGTTGATCGCGGCGATCCTCGCGATGGCGATCGCGATGGGAGCCATGATCTGGCAGCGGCGGCCCCTGCTGGCCGATATGAAGGTCGACGGCTTCGGCAAGGGCGTCCTGTGGCGCTCGCTGCTCATCGAGAGCGCTCTGCTGCTCGGGGCTGGCTGCTCGATGGGGGCCCTGTTCGGGCTGTGCGCCCAACTGCTGCTGACCCATACGCTCGCGGTCGTGACGGGCTTCCCGGTCGTGCTGTCGGTCGGCGCCGCGGTGGCGATCGGGAGCTTCCTCCTGGTGACCACGGTCGCCGTGTCGATCGTCGCGCTGCCCGGATACCTCGCGACGCGTGTACGTGCGGCGATCGCCCTGCAGGATTGAGGGGGGAGGGGAGGGGGGAGGAGGAGGGGGTTCGCTCGCAGAGGTGCCCGGGTTACTGCGCAGGACGATCGACGCGGGGGTCCGCTCGCGGATGCGCGCGCGGCGTAACTGCGCAAGACTATGCAAACCGACCAGTTCGTTCTCTAATCTTGAGATCTCGATTTCTGGCGAATCTTCAAATCCGCTGTCCCTCTGTCCCAGGCAGGTCTGGGCTCTGCTCGTCGCTGCGATGCGCGAGCTGCTCTGGGGGCTGCACGCCGTCTCGCGGGAGCTCGAGCCCTGGCGGCGCCGGGCTCGAACGATCCCCGACGGGTCGATTCGAGAGGATGCCCTGGGCTCGCTCGCCGGCAAGCGAACCCATGCCGACGGCGCGGCGCTGTTCTGGGTCCTTCCATACCGGCGCGAGCCGCACCTGCTGAAGCTCCTCGTCGACTACCAGGTCGCGTGGGACTTCCTCGACAACGTCGGCGAGCGGGCGGCCTCAGCCGGTGAGGCGAACAGCCGGGGCCTCTACAGGGCGCTGATCGATGCGCTGGACGTGGGCGGGGGAGTGAGCGACTACTACCACCTCAAACGGTGCAGGGACGACGCGGGATACCTGGCGGCGCTCGTGGCCGCCTGCCGCAGCGGCTGCGAGCGGCTGCCCGCGTACGAGGAGGTGCGCGCGATGCTCCGCCGCGAGACCACGCGGGCGCTCGTGCTGGGCGTCAATCACGACCTCGATCCCGAGGGGCGCGACGCGACGCTCAGGGGGTGGGCGGAGCGAGAGTACTCGGCCCAGGCGCAGGCAAGCTGGTTCGAGCTGACGAGCGCGGCGAGCGCGTCCCTGACCGTGCACGCGATCCTCGCGCTGGCGGCGGAGCCCCGCTGCGGAGGGGCGGAGGTGGAGAGCGCATATTCCGCCTATTTCCCGTGGATCTCAGCGCTTGGAACGATGCTCGACAGCTACGTCGATCGTGCCGAGGACGCGGCGACGGGAAACCACAGCTACATCGGTCACTATCCCACCGGTGAGGACGGTCTGCGGCGCGTGGGGGAGCTCGTCGGGCGCTCGGCTCTGGAGGCGCGCCGTCTGCCCAATGGCCACCGGCACGGCGTGATCGTCGCCTGCATGGTCGCGATGTACCTCTCCAAGGACAGCGCGCGTGCTCCCTCGATGCGGGCGAGCACCCGTGGGTTGGTGCACGCGGGAGGGTCGTTGGCGGTGCTGCTGATCCCGGTACTGCGGATTTGGCGCATCGCCTACGCGCAGCGATCCTCCTGATACACCGCGGTAACGTAGTGTCCAGCGCTGCGAAGAATGGGCCTCGCGCGGTCGAGCATTGATTGCTCTTCTGAAGATTTTCACTTGTGCATTGAGTACAACGCTACGGTACGCAATCATCACTAGAGCAATGCGGGACGGACACGTCAGCCTACGGGTCATGGCTCCCCGGAGAGGAGAGGAGTGGTGTTCCACGAGACACCCGGCCGAGGGCGCCAAGGGTGGCGTTGTCCGCTCCCGAACCGCTGAGGAGCTGTGCCCTTGAGCAAGCAGTCAGAGCAGGCTTCCGGTAGCTCAGGGGATCGCGCGGGCGTGGCGCTCCTCGAGGAGGAGCGCCGCGGGCGGTTCTCCTCCTCGCTGCAGGCGGGTCTTGCGATCCTCAACTGCTTCAGCGCTCAGCAGCCCGTGCTCGGTATCGCGAAGCTCGCCGACGAGCTGAACATGAGCCGCTCCACCACCCATCGCTACGCGTCCACTCTGGTGGCCCTCGGCTACCTCGAGCAGGATCACGCGCGCCGCTATCGCCTTGCTCCGCGGGTCGCCGACATGGGCATGTCGGTACTGGACTCGATGGCGCTTCGCGGCAAGGCCCGCGAACATTTGCGCGAACTGCGCGAGCAGACCGGCCGCACGGTCTCCCTGGCGGTGCTCGACGGCACACAGATCCGCTACGTCGACCGGCTGCGCGGTTGGCGGCGCGGACAACACGCCGTCGACCTCGACCTCGGGGCGGGGGCGCGCATGCCGGCCCACTGCACCGCGATGGGCAAGGTGCTGCTCGCATACCTGCCCGAGCGGGAGCGCGAACGGGCGGTCGGCGCCCTGGAGCTGACGCGGCGAGGACCGAACAGCATCACCACCAAGCGGGCGCTGCGCGCGGAGCTCCAGCAGGTGCGCGAGGATGGCGTGGCGATCGGCGACGAGGAGCTCGGCCCCGGGGTGCGAACGATCGCGGCCCCGGTGATCGGCCCGGACGGCGAGGTGCTCGCCGCAGTCGGCATCCCCGTTCCCACCGATGCGTTCTCGCTGCCGGAGCTGCGCAAGACGCTGGGCCCAGCGGTCCTCGCCGCCGCAAAGCGCATCTCCGCCGAGCTTCGGGTTAACCCCCACTCCGTCCGGCCCCAGCGGGGCGTCAGGTGTTCTCGGAGGGGGGGTGGAGGTTGAACCTCCTCCCGTCCGGTGTCACGGGCCCGTCTGGGATCAGATCCCGCGCTCCAGCTTGTCGGCGATGCGCTGCACCGCCTCGAGATCGAGCTCGGCGCGGAAGAGGAACGGCACTCTCAGCAACGGCGGTGAGGCGTGTGGCCCCTCGTCTACCGATCGAAGATCGGCCAGCAGGCGAGCGATCTGGCGCTGCTGGGTGCGGGTGCGCTCGTGCAGCGCGTGCGCGGCACGTACGGCGGAGCTCCTCACGGCGTCTGCGCCCGCGCTTGCCACTCCGTTCCTCGCTGTGGCTGCGGCGGGCCCGCCGCTCAACGCCGCGATGCGCCCCAGCTCACCGCCATCGAAACGGCGCGGCAGGGTGCCGTTCACCACGACGGCATGCAGCTCCCGTCCCAGCTCTCTGCGCAGACGCGCCCGCAGCTCGAGCGTCTCGGTGACGCCCATCTCGGTCGCCTGTGTGACCGCCAGGTAGGTGGAGCGTGCGGGGTCCTCGAGCAGCTCGCGCACCTGCCCGGACTGGCGCGCGATGGGTCCCATGCGTGCGATCGCCGAGAAGGTCTGCGGCGAGCGCAGCATCGCCAGTGCGTGGCCGGTCGCGGGGGCGTCGAGGACCACCAGGTCGTAGTCCCGGGTGCCCTCGGCCGGGTGCTTGCCGCGGGCTCCGCGCTCCGAGGGGCGCCTGCTCTCGGCGAGCTCCCAGACCTTGACCATGCTGAGCATCTCCCGCGCCCCCGGCGCGGCGGCGATGAGGTACTGGAAACTCGAGCTCGAGGTGAGCACGCGCGCGGGCACCCGCCCCCCGATCGCCCGCAGCCACTCCGCGAGGACGCGGTCACGATCGATCGACAGGCCCCACAGTAGTCCCTCCCGCAGCTCCGCCTCCACACCGTGGGGGGGCGGCTCGGAGAGGCCGAGCAGCGTCGAGAGGTGGCCCGCCCCCGAGGCGTCGCCGGCCTCCCCGCCGGCCTCCCCGCCGGTCACCTCCACCACGATCGTCCGCAGTCCACGCCGAGCGCCGAGCAGGCCCAGCGCGGCGGACACGGTGGTCTTGCCGACGCCCCCCTTGCCGGTCACCACGATCAGCTTGCGCTCCAGTGCCGATCCCATTCCCACCAATGATGACGCGCGCGAGCCTCGGGACCCAAGGCGCCGCCTACAATCCCTTGGATGAGCGCCCCCGCCCCGGAGCCGATCGACGTGCTGGCCGAAACGGGGACTCGCGCCGAAGGCGCGTGTCTCCCGGCTTCGGTCGAAACGGGGACCGATTCGGGGGACCCTCGCTGCGCTCGCATCCCCGAATCGGCCAGCGCCGAAGGCGCGTGTCTCCCGGCTTCGGTTGTCTACGACGAGCGCGGCCTGCTGCCGTGCGTGGTCCAGGACTGGCGCAGCGGGGAGGTGTTGATGCTCGCCTACATGAACGAGGATGCGCTGCGGCGCACGCGGGCCACGGGGGAGCTGCACCTGTGGAGCCGCTCACGTGGGGAGCCCTGGCACAAGGGGGCCACCAGCGGTAACACTCAGGTGGTGCGTACGCTGCGCGTGGACTGCGATGGAGACACGCTGCTCGCACTGGTGGAGCCCGCCGGGCCGGCGTGCCACACGGGGGAGCGCACCTGCTTTCACCGAGGCGTAGAAGCGGATGTCGGCTCGCAGCCGCTTGCGCCCCACGAGGCGCTGCCCGCGCTCGAGCGCACCCTTGCCGAGCGCGCGAGGGAGCGCCCCGAGGGCTCCTACACGGTCGCTCTGCTCGACAACCCCTCGCTGATCGGTGAGAAGGTGATGGAGGAGGCCGAGGAGGTCGCGCGCGCCGCGCGCGAGGAGTCCGCGGAGCGCGTGGACGAAGAGGCCGCCGACGTGCTCTACCACCTGCTTGTGCTGCTCCGCAGCCGCGGCCGCTCCCTCGCCGACGCCGAGCGGGTGCTCGATGCCCGGCGCCGCTGAGTACATCGAGCGCACACCGGCCGCGGAGCTCGAGATCGAGCCGACGCTGGAGCAGGTGCGCGCGCTCGCGGGGGAGCCCAATGGCGCAGTATCGCTCGCGGAGGAGGCCCAGGGCGAGGTACCGCTCGCGGGGGGCCCCGGGGGCCGGGTGCGCAGCCTGGTCCCCCTGCGCCACAGCTTCATCGCCGACTGCGAGACGCCGGTGTCGGCGTTCCTGAAGTTGCGCGCGCTCGCGCCCGAGGAGCCCGCGTTCCTGCTGGAGTCCGCCGATCAGGGCCAGCGGGTGGGCCGCTGGTCCTTTATCGGCGTGCGCCCACGCTCGGTGCTGCGCTGGTCGCTGGGGGACCCCGGTGACCCCTACGCGCTCGCGGCGGAGCTCCTTGCGGGCTTCCGCCAGGTGCCGCCGACAGGCGACGGCGGTGGTGGGGCGGGTGAGCAGGAGGCTCCGTTCAGCGGTGGGGCGGTGGGCTTCTTCGGCTACGACCTGGTGCGCACCGTCGAGCCTCTCGGGGAGCCGGGAGAGGACCCGTTGGGACTGCCGGACATGGCGCTGATGCTCTCCGATGCGCTCGTGATCTTCGACCACCTCAAACACACCGTCACGATCCTCGTGAATGTCGAGGTGAGCCCGAGCTGGAGCGCGAGGCTACTCCGCGCGGCGGAGACCATCGCCGAGATCCGCCACGCGCTCGACGGTCCCGTCCCGCACGCGGAGCGGTGGGTGGGTTCAAATCCCCGCGGGCGATGCCGCGGTTTCAGTCGAACATGGCGCGTGCGCAGTTCGAGGCGATGGTGGAGCGGATCGTGCGCTACATACACGCCGGCGACGCCTTCCAGGTCGTCCCCTCCCAGCGCTGGTCCGCGGCGGTGCCCGTGGAGGCCTTCTCGATCTACCGGGGCCTGCGCGTGGTCAACCCCTCCCCCTACATGTACTTCCTGGACTTCGGCGACTTCCAGGTGGCCGGCGCCAGCCCCGAGCCGCTGCTCACCGTCACCGGCCGCCACGTATCCACGCGGCCGATCGCGGGCACCCGCCCGCGCGGCGCGAGCCCCGAGGAGGATCGCGGCATCGCGGAGGAGCTGCTGGCCGACGAGAAGGAGCGCGCGGAGCACGTCATGCTCGTCGACCTCGGCCGCAACGACCTCGGGCCGGGTGTGCGAGTACGGCAGCGTCACCGTGGACGAGCTGATGGAGGTCGAGACCTACAGCCACGTCATGCACATCGTCTCCTCCGTCTCGGGCACGCTGCGCCCGGGGGTCGGGCGCGATGGACGCGCTGCGCTCGGTGCTGCCCGCCGGCACGCTCTCGGGCGCGCCGAAGGTGCGGGCGATGCAGATCATCGACGAGCTGGAGCCGGTCAAGCGCGGCGGCTACGGCGGCGCGGTCGGCTACCTGAGCTACGCGCGGCGATCTCGACACGGCGATCCACATCCGCACGGTCGTCGTCAAGGACGGCGTCGCCCACATCCAGGCCGGCGGGGGCACCGTCGCGGACGCGAAGCCGGCGTACGAGTACGAGGAGTCCGTGGCCAAGTCCCGGGCGGCGATGCGCGCGATCGAGCTGGCCTGCAGGCAGGTGGACTGGCCGTGAGGGTGCTGGTGCTGGACAACTACGACTCGTTCACCTACAACCTCGTGCAGTACCTCGGCGAGCTGGGCGCTGACGTGCACACGGTGCGCAACGACCGCGCCACCGTGGAGGAGCTGCTGGCGGGGGGCTACGAGCGCTGCGTGGTCTCGCCGGGGCCGTGCACGCCCGACGAGGCCGGGCATCACGCTGGAGCTGGTGCGCCGGATGCCCGAAGCGGGCATCCCGACGCTCGGCGTGTGCCTCGGCCACCAGGCGCTGGCGCAGGCGTTCGGGGCGCGCGTGATCCTGCATCCCCCCGTGCACGGCAAGGCCACCACCATCGAGCCACGACGGGCGCACGATCTTCGCGGGCCTCTCCTCGCCCTTGACCGTCGGGCGCTACCACTCGCTGATCGTGGACCCCGAGCTGCCCGACTGCCTGGAGTGCTCCGCGCGAGGGCGGTGGCGTGCTGATGGCCCTGCGCCACCGCGAGCTGCCCGCCGAGGGCGTGCAGTTCCACCCCGAGTCGGTGCTCACCGACGAGGGCAAGCTGCTGCTGCGCAACTTCCTCGCGCTGATGCCCAACCCGACCCTCACGGGCGCGATCGACGCGCTCGCATCGCGCCGGGACCTCAGCGAGCAGCAGGCCGCGGAGGTGCTCGCGGAGATCATGCACGGCGAGGTCTCCGAGACCCAGATCGCGGGCTTCCTGATCGCGCTGCGCACCAAGGGCGAGACGGTGCAGGAGCTCGCGGGCATGGCGCGCACGATGCGCGAGCTCGCCGCCCGGGTGCAGCGTCGCGCGCGAGGATCTGCTCGACACCGCGGGCACCGGGGGAGGGCGGCGCACCTTCAACGTCTCCACCACCGCAGCGCTGATCGCCGCCGGCGCGGGCTGCGCGGTGGCCAAGCACGGCAACCGCTCCGCCACCGGACCCTCCGGGTCGGCCGATCTCCTGGAGGCGCTGGGCGCGCGCATCGATCTCGAGCCCGAGGGCGTCGCGCGCTGCATCGAGGAGGCCGGCTTCGGCTTCATGTTCGCCCCCGCCCACCACCGCGCCACCCGCTACGTGATGCCCGTCCGCCACGAGCTCGCGGTGCGCACGATCTTCAACCTCCTCGGTCCCCTCACCAACCCGGCGGGCGCCTCCCGCCAGCTGATCGGCGTCTCCGACCCCGACTTCCTGGAGACGATCGCGGGCGCGCTCGCGCTGCTGGGATCCCGCCGCGCGCTGGTCGTCAGCGGGGAGGACGGGCTGGATGAGGTCTCGAGCCGCGCCCCCACCAGGGTGGTGGAGGTCGACGGCCCCGAGCATCCGTCGCTACACGATCAACCCGGCGGATCTGATCCCCACCGCTCCCGCCGGGGACCCCGCCCTGGAGGGCGGCACCCCCGCGGAGAACGCCGCCGTCACCCGGGCGATCCTTGAAGGTGAGGCTGGGGCCCGCGCCGATCTGGCGCTCATCAACGCCGCCGCCGCGATCTACGCCGCCGGCACCGTCGCGTCGCTCGCCGAGGGCCTCGAGGCGGCTCGTGCGGCGCTCGCCGACGGGAGCGCCGCGCAGGCGCTTGAGCGCTACGTGCAGGCCACTCACAGGTACGCCCCCGCCGAGGCGGCCTCGTGAGCGCCACCGTGCTTGAGCGCATCCTCGCCTCCACCCGTGAGGAGGTAGATCGACGCAGGCGCGAGCTGCCTCTGGGGGATCTGATGAGTAGGAGTCCCAGCACGCGCGCCCCCGGCGCGCAGCGCCCCGCCGGGGAGCTGCCCTTCCGGGAGGCTTTGAGGGCTCCAGGCATCGCGGTGATTGCCGAGTTCAAGCGCCGCTCCCCCTCCGCCGGGGAGCTGCGCGAGCGTCCCGACGTCGCCGAGCAGGTGAGCGCGTACGAGCGCGGTGGCGCCCGCGCGGTGTCGATCCTCACCGAGGGCCCCCACTTCGGGGGAACGCTTGAGGATCTGCGTCTCGCCCGGGCCGCCTGCGCGCTGCCGATCCTGCGCAAGGACTTCATCCTCGACCCCTACCAGCTGCACGAGGCCCGCGCCGCCGGCGCCGACGCGGTGCTGCTGATCGTGGCGGCGCTCGATCAGCCCACGCTCTCCTCTCTGCACCGCGCCGCGGGCGAGCTGGGACTCGATGTGCTCGTGGAGGTTCACGACCGCGCCGAGCTGAGTCGCGCGATCGACGTGGGGGCCGAGATCATCGGGATCAACAACCGCGATCTGCGCGACTTCACGGTGGACCTGGAGCGCACCTTCGCCCTGCTGGAGGAGATCCCCGACGGAGTCGCCGCGGTCTCGGAGTCCGGGATCGCCACCTCCGAGCACGTGCGGCGTCTGCGGGAGCGGGGCGCGCAGGGGGTGCTGGTGGGGGAGCTCTTGATGCGCGCCCCCCACCCCGAGGCCGCGCTGAGGGAGCTGCTGCCGGGCGCCCGTGGGGCCGAGCCGGGCGGGGAACCGCTGCCGGGCACCCGCGGACCCGAGCCGGGCGGGGGGCCGCTGGGTGGGGATACGAGAAGTTTTAGCGACACCGGAGCGCCGCTTTAGATCGCCTTCATCGCGAGCGATCATCCTGTGCTCATATGAAACGACTCTTCGCAATCCCCTTCCTCGCCGCCCTCATCGGGGGCGGTGTGGTGGTGGCCGTGATCGCCGCCACCGGCGGCCTGAGCTCCTCCTCGAAGACCGTTACCGAGATTCAGGCGGCCTCCCCGGTGGCCTCCAGCGCCACCCCGTCGTCTTCCTCCACCGCCGCGGGCGCCACCAAGAGCGGCGGCGGGCTGAGCGCCCATGAAATCTACGAGCGCACGGCGCCCAGCGTGGCGTACGTTACCTCGACGATCGTGCGCCAGAGCGCATCGCCCTTCGGCTTCGGCGAAACCTCCCAGCAGGGCACCGCCACGGGCTCCGGCTTCGTGATCGACGCCAACGGCACGATCCTCACCAACTGGCACGTCGTGGAGAACGAGGTCAAGGTCACCGTGAGCTTCGAACACTCCAAGACCGTCGAAGCGCGCGTGGTCGGCAAGAACCCCTCCCAGGATCTCGCCGTGCTGCGCATCCCCACCGAAGGCCTGCACCTGCACGCGCTCCCGCTCGGTGACTCCAGCGCGGTCCAAGTCGGCGAACCGGTGTTGGCGATCGGCAACCCCTTCGGGCTCAGCCGCACGCTCACCACCGGGGTGATCTCCGCGCTGCAGCGCCAGCTCACCGCCCCCAACGGCTTCACGATCGACAACGTCCTGCAGACCGACGCCCCGATCAACCCGGGCAACTCGGGCGGTCCCCTGCTCAACGCCGAGGGGCAGGTGATCGGCATAACCTCGCAGATCGAGACCGGCGGCAGCGGCAGCAACGGCAACATCGGCATCGGCTTCGCGGTGCCGATCAATACCGCCAAGGAAGAGCTCCCCGAACTCAAGAAGGGCGGAACGGTCCGCACCGCCTATCTCGGCGTGGTGATGATCTCGGTCGACGGCTCCCTCTCGAGCCTCAACCTCCCCGCCTCGAGCGGCGCGCTCGTCGAGAAAGTCGAAGCCGGCAGCCCCGCGGCCAAGGCGGGCATTCGCGCGGGCAACGTCGAAGCGAAGATCAACGGCAACGAAGTCTCCGTCGGCGGGGACGTCATCGTGGCCTTCGACGGCAAAAAGGTCACGAGCACCGAAGACCTCGCCGCCGACGTCGGGGCCAGGAAGCCCGGGGAAACGGTACCCATCGAACTGTGGCGCGCCTCGGGCAGCGGCACCTACACCAAGAAGACCATCAACGTCACCCTCGGACAGCGCCCCAACTCGATCCCCAACCCCAACACCCCTGAATAAAGGCCCTATCGTGGGGGGCATGTCCCCTCACGTGAAGGTCTGCGGCATAACCCGCCTGCAGGACGCCGAGCTCGCGGTGGAGCTTGGGGCGTGGGCGGTGGGCATGATCTTCTACCCGGGCAGCCCCCGCGCGTGCTCGATGGACGAGGCGCGGCGCATCGTCTCCTCGCTGCGCCGACGGGTGGAGCTGTGCGGGGTGTTCGTCAACGCCCCCCTTGAGGAGGTGCTGCAGGCCAGCGACGAGCTGGGACTGACGATGCTGCAGCTGCACGGCGACGAGGGGCCCTCATATTGCGCGGAGGCCGGGCACCGCACGGGAGCAAAGGTGATCAAGGCGGCGCAGGTGGCGAGCATCGGGGAGGTGCGCGACGTGGAGCGCTTCCACACCGACTTTCACCTGCTCGATACGCGCTCCACGGCGCCCGGCAAGCAGGAGCTGCGCGGGGGGACGGGGGAGGCGTTCGACTGGGGGCTGCTCGCCGCGCGGCGCTCGAGGGTGCCGCTGATCCTCAGCGGCGGCCTTGGGCCGGAGAACGCCGCGGAGGCGATTCGCGTGGCGTGTGGTTATGGACACCGCGCGTGGCCCTTCGCCGTTGACACCGCCTCCGGCACCGAGGCGGCCCCGGGGCGCAAGGACCCCAAGCGTCTGCGCGCGTTCTTCGCCGCGGTGCAAGACGCCGCGGTAGTCTCGGCGGCGTGAGCACGATCGAGCACCGTTACGGGCGCTACGGGGGGCAGTACGTCCCGGAGACGCTGATGCCCGCGCTGGCGGAGCTCGAGCGGGCATGGCTGGAGGCCCGCGCGGACCCGGGCTACCTGGCGGAGCTGAACGAGCTGCTTCGCGACTTCGGCGGGCGCCCCACCCCGCTCTACCGCGCGCGGCGCCTCTCGCGGCGACTCGGGCGGCCGGTGTACCTCAAGCGCGAGGACCTCAACCACACCGGCTCCCACAAGCTCAACAATGCGCTCGGGCAGGCGCTGCTGGCGCGGCGCATGGGCAAGCACCGCGTCATCGCCGAGACCGGCGCGGGGCAGCACGGCGTCGCCACCGCGACGGTGTGCGCGCTGCTGGATCTGGAGTGCGTGATCTACATGGGCGCCGAGGACACCCGCCGCCAGCGGCCCAACGTGCAGCGGATGGGGCTGCTGGGAGCCACCGTGCACGAGGTGGACGCCGGCGCGCGCACGCTCAAGGAGGCCACCTCCGCGGCGATCCGAGACTGGGTGACCAATGTGGAGAGCACCCACTACGTGATCGGCTCGGTCGTGGGCCCCGCGCCCTACCCGGCGCTGGTGCGCGACCTGCAGCGGGTGATCGGCGACGAGGCCCGCACCCAGCTGCTGGAGCGGGAGGGCCGCCTGCCCGCCCGCGTGATCGCCTGCGTTGGCGGGGGATCCAATGCGCTGGGGATCTTCACCGCGTTCCTCGAGGACCACTCCGTGGAGCTTGTAGGCGTGGAGGCGGGGGGGAGGGGATCGACACGCCGCGCCACGGCGCCCCCCTCACGGTGGGGGGGCGCGCGGGTGTGCTGCACGGGGCGCTCTCCGCGGTGATGCAGGACGAGGAGGGCCAGATCATCGAGGCGCACTCGATCTCTGCGGGCCTGGACTATCCGGGCACGGGCCCCCAGCACGCGTATCTGCGCGACAGCGGACGCGCGCGCTACGTTGCCGTCAGCGACCGCGACGCGCTCGCGGCCTTCCGCGAGGTGGCCCGCCTCGAGGGCATCATCCCCGCCCTGGAGACAGCCCACGCGCTGGCGTGGACGCTCGCCCAGCCCGAGGGGGAGCTTGATCTGGTGTGCCTCTCCGGGCGTGGTGACAAGGACCTCGCGGAGGTTCTAGCTCTCTCATGAGCGGCGTCGAGC
This sequence comes from uncultured Solirubrobacterales bacterium, assembly GCA_963771915.1. Classification (GTDB taxonomy): domain Bacteria; phylum Actinomycetota; class Thermoleophilia; order Solirubrobacterales; family Solirubrobacteraceae; genus Palsa-744. The sequence goes on from CAVYVD010000002.1 coordinate 77,013, forward strand.
GCCTCGCCCGGGCGTTTGCCGAGCACGGCAGGCGCGCCGCGCTGATGCCCTACCTGATGGGCGGCTACCCCACGCTCGCGGAGTCCATCCGCATCGGCGAGGCGTGCGTGCAGGGGGGCGCGGACATCCTCGAGCTGGGTGTGCCCTACTCCGACCCCCTAGCCGATGGGCCCGTGATCCACGAGGCCGCCACCCGTGCGCTCGCCGCCGGCGCCAGCCTCGCGGGGGTGCTGGAGGTCGCCCGCACGCTCGCCCCGAGCGTGCCGGTGGTGCTGATGTGCTACGCCAACATGGTCCTCGCGGGGGCGGGCGGGGCTCCGATCCAGGCCTTCGTGGAGCGCCTGGCGCGCACCGGCGCGTGCGGGCTGATCGTGCCCGATCTGCCCTTCGAGGAGGGCGCGGAGGTGTTCGCCGCCTGCGATCGTCACGGCCTCGCGCTCGTGCCGCTCGTCGCTCCCACCACCCCGCTCGCGCGCCTCGCCGAGATCGGCGCGCGGGCGCGGGGGTTCCTCTACACAGTCTCCGTCGTCGGCACCACCGGCGAGCGGGAGGCGCTCGCGGAGCGCTTCGCCGAGATCATCGCCCGGGCGAAGGCCGCCACCGCTGTGCCCGTGGCGCTCGGCTTTGGGATCAGCGGCCCCCAGCAGGCCCGCCAGGCCGCCGACGCCGGGGCCGACGGTGTGATCGTCGGCAGTCGCCTGGTGCGCGCCGCCAGCGAGTCCGAGGATCCGCCGGTGCTGTCGGCGCGCTCGTCGCGGAGCTGGCCTCGGGGTTGGCGGTGTAGCGAAGCAGCCGGCTGGCGCGGTCGGCGCGCTCGCCGTGGAGTTGGCCTCGGGGTTGGCGGTGTAGCGAAGCAACCCGCCCGCGCGGCAGGTAGGATGCCCGCAATGGGATTGATCGCCGCCGTAACCGCCGGCCTCGTCGTGTGGATCGTCCTCTGGGCGCTGGGCGCCAAGGGGTTCGACGCGTTCATGCTCGCCGTCGTCATCATGCTCGTCGGCGCCTGCGTGCGGATCCTCTCCGGTTACCTGCCCGGCCGCCGCCGCAGCAGCAGCTGAGCCGCCGGTGCGTTCGCACTGGCTCCGTCTTGACTCGCTGGCGTCCCTCCTGCGTGCGAGCGCTCCCGCGTCGCTCGCGCCGACCGTGCTCCTGCTGGCGGCGCTCGCCACCCTCGGCGGCTGCGGCGGCGTGGGGGTGTCGACCGCCGGCACGCTCCCCGGGAACCGGCTCACCGTCTACTCCAGCCTCCCCCTCCAGGGTCCCTTCGCCACCGCCTCCGAGCAGATAGCGGACGGCGAGAAGCTCGCCCTCGCCCAGGTCGGCGGACGGGTGGGGCGCTTTCAGATCGAATATGCCCTGCTCGACGACGCCAACCCCAAGACCGGAGAAGCCTCCCCGGGGTCACCGCCTCCAACGCCCGCGTCGCGTCCCAGGACACCTCCACGATCGCCTACATCGGCGACCTCGACTCCGATGCGACGGCCGTCTCGCTGTCGCTCGTCAACGACGCCGGCATCCTCCAGGTCAGTCCGGCGAGCCCCTACGTCGGGCTGACCTCCTCGCTCGACGCCGGCCAGGACGAACCCGAACGCTTCTACCCCACCGGGCAACGCACCTTCGCGCGACTGATGCCGGGCGATCCCGTGCAGGCTGCCGCCCAGGTCAGGTTGATGGGACTCCTGCACCTCGGGAGCGTGTACGTGATCGACGATCTCGACCCCTTCGACGCCCCCCTCGCCGCGATCCTCGCCGAAGACGCCAAGCGCGCCGGCATCCAGGTCCTGGGCGAAGACCAGATCGACACCACCGCCGGCATCGAATTCGCGGGGGAGGTCCACAAGGTGCTCGAAAGCGGGGCCCGCGCGGTGTTCTTCAGCGGTCTGCCCAACTCCGGCGCGGTCGCGCTCTGGCAGCAGCTGCACGCGGCCGACCCCCACCTGCGCCTGCTCGGGCCAAGCGGCCTCGCCGAACCGTCCTTCGCCGCCCAGATCGGCTCCGCCGCCGCGCTCACCTACCTGAGCACCCCGCTGCTGCCCCTCTCGCTCTATCTGCCGCCCGCGCAGCGCGTGCTTGCCGAATACCGCCGGCGCTTCCACCGGACCCCGGGGCCCTACGCGCTTTATGGGTACGAGGCGATGAGCGCCGTGCTGCTCGCAATTCACCGCGCCGGGCGCCACGGCGATGACCGCGAGACCGTGATCCACAAGTTCTTCGCCATCAGAGACCGCGACTCGGTGCTGGGGCGCTACTCGGTGCTTCCCGACGGCGACACCACCCTCTCCCGCTACGCCGTCGACCGCGTACGCCACGGGCGCCTGGTGTTCTACCGGGCCGTCGAGCTGTCCCCCGGGGACTGAAGTCCTCGGCGTTCGCGAGTTCGCCGCCCCCGCAAAGTCCCCGGCGTTCCCGAGTTCGCCGCCCGCGAGCTGAGTCTCAGCGGCTCTCCAGTGCCGCGCTCAGCGCCTCCTCGAGGTGGGGGTGGCGGAACTCGTAGCCCAGCATCAGCGGCTTCGCGGGCAGTACCCGTGCTCCCGTGGTGAGGACCCGCGCCATCTCGCCATACAGCAGCGCCAGCGCCGCGCCGGGCACCGGCAGTAGCGCGGGGCGGTGCAGCGCCCGGCCGAGTGAGTGTGAGAGCTCGCGGTTGGTGACCGGCTCCGGGGCGGTCCCATTGACGGGGCCCGACCAGCGCTCATCGCTCAGCGCCGCTCGCACCACTCCCACGAGATCCTCCGCGTGGATCCACGACACGTACTGGCTGCCCCCCGCCACCGGACCGCCGACCCCAAGGCGAAAGGGGGGCAGCATCTTCGCCAGCGCTCCACCCCGGGGGTCCAGCACCACTCCCGTGCGCACCTGCACGGAGCGCATCCCAAGATCCTGCGCTCTGCGCGCCTGCGCCTCCCACGCCGCGCACACCTCCGCGAGGAAGCCCTCGCCCGCGGAGGCCTCCTCGTCCAAGGGTTCCTCGCCGCGAGCGCCGTAGTAGCCGATCGCCGAGGCGCTCACCAGTACCTTCGGCCTGCCCCCGCCCGGTGGCCTGCCCTCGCTGCCTGCGCCCGCCCTGCTGCCCTCGCTGCCTGCGCCCGCCCTGCTTCCCTCCCTGCCTGCGCCCGCCTCGCTGCCCGCGCCGCCCTCCGCGCAGCATTCGCTCAAGCCCTCCACCAGGTGGCGCGTGCCGATCACGCGGCTCTCGCGGATCGCCCGCTTGGCGCTCGCGCTCCAGCGCTGCGCGACGTTCTCGCCCGCGAGGTGCACGACCGCGTCCCGTCCCTCCAGAGCCTCCGCCTGCACGCCGAGCGTCGTGTGTGCCCGCTCGGGATCGCGCGAGAGCACCGTCACCTGAGCCCCCTCCGCCTCCAGACGTGCGAGGAGCGCGGTCCCGATCAGACCCGTTGCGCCGGTGAGCGTGACCCGCATCGCCTCACGCCGCGGTCGGCATCCCAGTGTGGGGTGTCGCCCTGTGCGAACCCCACCTCCTGGCCGGCTAGCGCCATGCCGCTGGAGCGTGCCTGCTCGGCCACCGCCGCCGCCACCGCGGGGGCGACGTCGCGATTGAAGACCGACGGGATGATGTAATCCTCGCGCAGCTCCTCCTCGGGGACGATCGCCGCGATGGCGTGCGCCGCCGCCATCTTCATCTCCTCGGTGATCGCCCGCGCGCGCACGTCCAGCGCGCCGCGGAAGATGCCCGGGGAAGCAGAGCACGTTGTTGATCTGGTTGGGGTAGTCCGAGCGCCCGGTCGCCATGATCCGCACGTAGGGCGCCGCCTCCTCGGGGATCACCTCGGGGTTGGGGTTGGCCATCGCGAACACCATCGCGTCGTCGTTCATGCGCTCGAGCGCCTGCGCCGGCAGCGCCCGTGCGCCGGAGACCCCGATCAACAGGTCGGCGCCGTCGATCACGTCCGCGGGGGCGCCCGCGCGGCACTCGGGGTTGGTGACCTCCGCGAACCACCGCTTCACGGGGTTCATCGAGCCGTCGAGGAAGTCCTCGCGGCGCACGTGCAGCGCTCCTTTCGAGTCCGCGCCGATGATGTGCGCACGCCCGCCTCGCGCATGATCTTGGTCACCGCGATCCCCGCCGCTCCAAGGCCGATGACCAGCACTCTGAGCTCCTCCAGCGCCGGCCGGTGAGCTTGACGGCGTTCAGCAGCGCCGCCATCACCACCACGGCGGTGCCGTGCTGGTCGTCGTGGAAGACGGGGATGTCGAGCTCCTCCTTGAGCCGCTCCTCGATCTCAAAGCAGCGCGGCGCGGAGATGTCCTCCAGGTTGATCCCGCCGAAGCCGGGGGCGATCAGCTTGACCGCTCTGACGATCTCGTCTGGGTCCTTGGTGTCGAGGCAGATCGGGAAGGCGTCCACGCCGGCGAACTCCTTGAACAGCAGCCTTGCCCTCCATCACCGGCATCGCCGCCGCCGGGCCGATGTCGCCCAGCCCCAGCACCGCGGTGCCGTCGGAGACGACCGCCACGGTGTTGCGCTTGATCGTGTACTGGGACGCCTTGTCGGGGTCGTCGCGGATCGCGATGCAGACGCGCGCCACGCCCGGGGTGTAGACCATCGAGAGGTCGTCGCGCGTCTTCAGGGGGTGCTTGTTGTGCTGCTCGATCTTGCCGCCCACGTGCAGCAGGAAGGTGCGGTCGGTCGTGTCCACCACCTCCGCCCCCGCGAGGGCCTCGATCGCCTGCAGGATCCTGCCCCAGTGTTCGCGGTTTGAGGCGTCCACCACGATGTCCCTGATGCTGGCGCCCCCGTCGGTGTCCACGAGGTCGACCGCCACCACGATCCCGCCCTCCTGGCCGATCGCCGCCGTCACCGACCCCAGCAGGGCGCCCTGGGCGTCGTCGAGCTTCACGCGAATCGTTAGGCGGTACTGCGCGCTGGGGGTGACGTTCACGTGCGAGAGCTCCTGTCCTGATCGAGGGTCAGCCATCTTATTGCCAGCCGCCTGTCCTAAAGTGCTCCGTCGTGGCGACTCGCACGACAGTCCCCTCGGCGTCGAGCGGCGAGGAGCGGCAGAGCTCTGCCGGCGGGGCGGGGCGGCGCCTCTTCCTGATCGACGGCCCCAGCCTCGTCTACCGCGCCTTCTTCGCGCTGCCCGAGTCGATCGCCACCTCCACTGGGGTGCCCACCAACGCGATCTTCGGGTTCGCCTCGATGCTCGTGAAGATCGTCACCGACCACGGCGTCTGTCCCACCGTGGTGGCGTGGGACGCCGGCACCTCGGGGCGCACAGAGCTGTTCCCCGAGTACAAGGCCCAGCGCCGCTCCCGGCCGGACCTGCTCAAACAGCAGTGGCCCGCGATGGAACCGCTCGTGGAGGCGTTCGGTTACCGCAACGTGAGGGTCGAGGGGTACGAGGCCGACGACGTGATCGCCTCGCTCGCCGAGCGCGCCCTGCGGGCCGACCCTCCGGTGCCCGTGACGATCGTCACGGGCGACCGCGACGTCTTCCAGCTGATCGACGAGGGGGGGCTCGTGGAGGTGATGGCGACCGCGCGCGGGATCACCGACACCAAGCTCTACGACCACCAGGCGGTGCTCGATCGCTACGGCATCCCCCCCGCGCTGATCCCCGACTTCTATGGCCTCAAGGGCGACACCTCCGACAACATCCCCGGGGTTCCCGGGATCGGGGACAAGACCGCCTCGGAGCTGATCCAGCGCTACGGCGCCCTCGAGGAGGTGCTCGCCCACATCGCCGACATCAGCGGCGCCAAGCGCAAACAGAACCTCCTTGAGCACGCGGAGGATGCGCGCATCTCCAAGCGCCTGGCGACAGTCGATCGCGAAGTCCCGCTCGACCTCGATCCCACCGCGGAGGCCGCGCGCGAGCCCGACCGCTCGCGTCTGCGGGAGGTCTTCCGCGAGTACGAGCTGCGCGATCCCCTGCGCCGCATCGAGGAGGCGCTCGGCGAGGCGGAGATCGCGGCTGCGCCCAGCCCCGGCGAGGTCAGGCTCTCAGGGCGTGCGCGCGCCGGCACGGTGGCGGATGTAGCGCGCCTATCGGCCCCCCGCGCGGGCGAGCTGTGCGTAGCGGTACGCGCGGCCGAGGTCCCAGACGGTGCGCTGTTCGCCGAAGAGAGCGGCTGGCGCTTTGCGGTGGCCCGCGGCGAGGAGGTGCTCGTCGGCGACTGCGAGGGGCCCGAGGAGGTGGCCGCGGCATGCGGGGAGCTGCCGGTGACCGTCCACGACGCCAAGGCGCTCGGGCTCGTGCCGGCGGGACTCGCTCACGACACGCTGCTGGGCGCCTACGTGCTGGAGCCCGCGCGGCGGGGCTACCCCTTCGCGGAGCTCTGTGAGGAGCGCGGCCTGGTGTGCGACGTGGCGGACACCGCGGGCCGCGACGCGCTGCTGCTCGGCGCGCTCGCGGCGTGGCAGCGCGAGCAGATCGCCGAGCGCGGCCTGGAGGGGCTGATGCGCGACATCGAGCTGCCGCTGGTGGGGGTGCTGCGTGCGATGGAGCTCGCGGGGGTGCGACTCGACGTGCCCCGTCTGCAGGAGGTCGCGGGACGCGTGCGTGAGGAGATCGCGGAGCTCGAAGGAGAAATCTTCGCGCTCGCGGGCGAGGAGTTCCTGATCGCTTCCCCCCAGCAGCTCGGGGAGATCCTCTTCGAGAAGCTCGGCCTCTCGCGCAAGCGGCGCGGCAAGACCGGCTACTCCACGGACGCCCGGGTGCTGCAGGCGATCCGCTCCGAGCACGCGATCGTGCCCCGCATCGAGCGCTGGCGCGAGCTCTCCACGCTGATCAAGACCTACTTCGACGTGCTCCCCGGCCTCGTGGACGAGCGCTCGCGCATCCACACCACCTTCCTGCAGGCGGTCGCCCAGACGGGGCGCCTCTTAGCACCAACCCCAACATGCAGAACGTCCCGATCCGCACCGCACTGGGCCGCGAGATCCGCGGCTGCTTCGAGGCCGAGGAGGGTGCTCTGTTGATCTCCGCTGACTACTCCCAGATCGAGCTGCGCGTGCTCGCGCACGCCGCCGAGGAGCCCGTGCTGAAGGAGATCTTCGCGCGCGGGGAAGATGTTCACACCGCCACCGCCTCGCAGGTCTTCGGGGTCGCGGGGGTGGGCCCCGATCAAATCGACACGGGGATGCGCGCGAAGGCCAAGATGATCAACTACGGGATCGTCTACGGGCTCTCCGACTACGGCCTCGCCGACCGTCTCAACATCCCCCGCGAGGAGGCCAGGGAGTTCATCGACGCCTACCTGACCCGCTTCCCCCGCGTGGCGCAGTTCATGCGGGACACGATCGAGCGCGCCAAGGAGGAGGGGTACGTCACGACGCTCTGGGGCCGGCGCCGCCAGATCCCCGAGCTGCGCGCCCGCAACTACCAGGTGCGCTCGCTGGGGGAGCGCCTCGCCGTCAACACCGTCGTGCAGGGCACCGCCGCGGACATCATCAAGCTCGCGATGGTCCGCTGCCACCGCGCGCTCGCAGACGCGGGCCTGGGGACTCGTTTGATCCTCACGATCCACGACGAGCTGCTCTTCGAGGCGCCGCTCAAGGAGGTCCTGGCCGCCCGCGAGCTGATCGAGCGCGAGATGGTGGGGGTGTGGGAGCTCGAGCCGCCGATGGCGGTGGACGTCGGCGTGGGACGCACTTGGCTGGAGGCGAAGTGAGTCGCACGGTGGCCGTGCTTCTGGCCGCGGGTGCCGGCGCGCTCGTCGGGATGCAGGCGCCCGTCAACTCGCGTCTGGGGCGCGCCGTGGGTGGCGTGCAGGCCGCGAGCATCTCGTTCCTCGTCGGCACGATCGCGCTGCTGCTGATCGCGGCGCTGGCGCACGGTGGCCTCGGGGCCTACACGAAAGCCAAAGGCGTCCCCTGGTGGGCGCTGATCGGGGGGCTGCTCGGCGCGGTCTACGTCACCGTGGCGATCCTCACCGTGCGCACCCTCGGTGCGAGCAGCCTCACGGCCGCGGTGATCACCGGCCAGGTCGTGATCTCGGTGACGATCGACCGCTTCGGCCTACTGGGAATCGCGCGCCAGCCGATCGGCGCGCAGCGCATCGTCGGGCTGGTGCTGCTCGTGGCGGGGGTGGTGCTGGTGGTGCGTAGGTGAGGTTCTCTCAGGGCGAATCCGCCGTGCGCCTCGGGCAACTCATACCGGCTGCTGTACGCTGTCTGCACCATGGGTGAGGCCTCTCCCGCGCTGTACCGCACTGGGTCCGGCGAGCCTCTCGTGCTCCTGCACGGTTTCACGGGGACGTGGCGCCACTGGCGCCCGCTGTTGGCCGAGCTTGCCGCTCGCTACGAGGTCATCGCACCGACGCTCGCCGGCCATGACGGGGGTCCGCCGTTTCCGAGAGACTTCCGATGACGTTCGCAGCATCGACCGACTCCCTCGAAAGCCACCTGGATGAGCTTGGTGTGGGTAGCGCGCGTTTCGTGGGCAATTCCCTGGGAGGCGCGGTGGCGCTCGAACTCGCTAAGCGTGGCCGAGCGCATTCGGTCGTTGCGCTCGCGCCCGCCGGTGGCTGGTCGGATGGTGACGGCGAGGCTGTGCGACTTGCCCGCTTCTTCGCGCGCCAGATCCGTGTCGCTCGGGCCACCGCCCGAGCCACCCCCAGGATCATGAAGCACCCGTGGAGCCGGCGCACGGCGATGCGCGACATCATGCGCCACGGTGAGATTGTCGCCCCTCCGGACGCAGGCGACCTCGCGCTCACCTCGACGCGCTGCTCGGTGAGTGAGGCGGCGATCGAGGCGCTGCGCGCCGACAGGGGATTGGCGCTGCGGGACCTCGACCGCATCCGCTGCCCCGTTCTACTTGCCACGCCCCAGTTCGATCGCGTCCTGCCCGGGGAGCGCCATGCGCCGCGATTCAAGCGGGAGATACCAGGCGTCGAGTCGCGGACGCTTCCCGACTGCGGGCACCTCCCGATGTGGGATGTCTCGAGCTTGCTGGTTCAGACGATCAGCGAGTTCATCGATCGCCACACGGCGCTCGCGCGTCAGGCGGACCCGGTCACCGCAAGCGATCGCTGAGGAGACGCTGCGGGCGTGTTGGCCGGAGTCTCTCTGTGCTCCACGGCCGGTTCCGCCGAGTGGCGCGCTATCCGACCCGCTCTCGATGCACCGCGGAGTACGCATCTGCGAGCAGGCGCACGCCGTGCTCGATCGCGGGCTCGGAGAGGTTGCCGAAGCCAAGTAGTACCCCCGGGGGGCCGCTGGCGGTGAAGCGGTGCCAGGAGAGGCCCTCCATGCCCACCCCGCGCGCGGCGGCCGACTCGAGCAGCGCGGACTCCTCGATCCCCCCGGGCAGGTGCACCAGCTCGAAGAGGCCAGCGGCCGCGCCGCTTGCGCGTCCCTGGGGCAGCCACTGGGCAAGCGCCTCCAACATGATCTCGCGGCGGTGCTGGTAGCGGGTGCGCATGCGCCTGACGTGGCGGTCGAGCTCCCCGCGGGCGATGAAGTCGCGCAGCGCGAGCTGTCCGACCACCTCCGAGCCGCCGTCCTCGACGGCCTTCCCCGCGGACAGCTCCCAGGCCAGCCATGAGGGTGTGAGCATCCAGCCGAGGCGCATCGCCGGCGCCAGGCGCTTGCTGGCGGAGCCGATGTAGAGGACCTGCTCGGGGGCGAGCCCCTGCAGCGCGCCCACCGCCACACGGTCGTAGCGGTACTCCCCGTCGAAGTCGTCCTCGACGATCAGCCGCTCCTCGCTCTCGGCCCACTCCACCAGCTCGGCCCGACGCGCTGGGCTGAGGACCGCGCCGGTGGGAAACTGGTGCGCGGGGGTCACCACCACCACGGCGGCGTCGCTCGCGGCGAGCTCTGCCACCCGGATTCCCTCCTCGTCGACAGGGATCGCCACCACTTCCAGGCCCGACTGCTCAGCGATCAGCCGGTGCTGGTGCCAACCCGGGTCCTCCAGCGCGATCGCATCCACGCCGTGGCCGCGCAGCACACGACACGCGAGTGAGAAGCCCTGCATGAAGCCGGTGCAGATCGTCATGTGCTCGGTGTCCGCGGCGGTGCCACGGACCCTGTCGAGGTAGTCCGCAAGCGCTTCGCGCAGCCCGGGGTGCCCGCGCGGATCGCCGTAGCCCAGCGCGTCGAGCGGCGACTCGCGCAGGGCCGCGCGCAGTGAGCGCAGCCAGTGCTCGCGCGGGAAGCCCGCGAGGTCGGGGAGGCCGGGGTGGAAGTAGTAGGGGAAGCTCGCCAGCAGCGAGCGCGCGGGAGCGCGCGGGGTGGAGGCGCGCACCGCGGTGCTGACCCGCACGGGCGCGCCCTGACTCATGGTCAGGTAGCCCTCCGCCGCCAGTTGGCCGTATGCCTCGATGACGACGCCTCGGGAGACGCCCAGCTCGCCGGCCAGCCCCCGGGTCGAGGGCATGCTCATGCCCGCCGGCAGGCGACCTGCGCGAATCCCACCGCGGATTGAGCGCTCGAGCTGCTCGTGGAGTGAGAGCTCGCCAGCGCGGTCGAGCTCGACGAGCAGCTCCGGCCCGTGCTGGCCGACCTGCGAGCGGTCCACCCGGTCGGGCTCCGATCCACGTTGGCCGATCCTCGGTCGTTCAGGCACCTGTTACTGGTCCTGTTCGACGCGTCACAACTGGCACTGTACCGCGAGCCAGTTGCGGGCTACCGTGATGGTCACACACTCGATCCTGGAGGACCACCATGAGCCAGATCACCGTTGTGGGAGGCGGACTTGCGGGGCTGACGGCCGCGATCGCATGCGCGGAGGGGGGTGCGAGCGTGCGCCTGCTGGAGGCTCACGATGCTCTGGGTGGGCGGGCGCGCAGCGCCGAGGGCCCCTACAAAGCGAACCTTGGCCCCCACGCTCTCTACAGCGACGGCCCGATGTGGCGGTGGCTCTCCGAGCGCGACCTGCTCCCAGCGCACGTCAGGCCGCCGCTCGGCGGTGCGCGCTTTCGCTGTCAGGGGCAGGTGCAGCGCACTCCTCCGCTCGGCGCGATTCCCTCCATCCTGCGTTTGCGCGGTCGCAGGGCGCCGGTGGAGCTCGACTTCCGCAGTTGGGCCACGAGCCACACCGACGAGCGTACCGCCGCGATGCTCAGCTCGGCCGCGGGCGTCTATACCTTCCATCACGACCCCGGCGAGCTCTCCGCGGCGTTCGTGTGGGAGCGCACCGTGCGCCTGTTCCTCTCCACGCCCCCGCCGAGCACGGTGGTCCGCTACGCGGCCGGAGGCTGGAGCGGGCTGGTCGCTCCACTGGAGCGCCGCCTGCGGGATCTGGGCGTCGTCGTGCAGACGGGCCACCGCGTGGAGACCCTGCCCAAGCCCCCGGTGATCCTCGCCACCGAGATCCAGCAGGCGAGCGAGCTGCTGGGGGGCAAGTCGCTGGGCGGGCTGAGTGGGCGGACCGTGTGCCTCGACGTGGGCCTGAGCCGCCGCCGCGGCGATCCCTGGATCGTCTCAGACATGGACGAATCGGGCTGGATCGGGCGCTACTCCTCCTCCGACCGCCTGATCGCCCCCGAGGGACACGAGCTGATCCAGACCCAGATGCCGATTCGCCCCGGCGAGAGCACCGACCAGGCGGGCGCGCGCCTGGAGCGGCTGATCGACCAGTCCTACGCCGACTGGCGCGGGCGCGAGACCTGGCGCCGCCGGCAGGTGATGGACGCACGCTCCGGAGCGCTCGACCTGCCCGGAAGCACCTGGCGGGATCGTCCGGCTGTCGATCGCGGCGACGGGGTCTACCTAGCGGGGGACATGGTCGCCGCCCCGGGGCTGCTCGCGGAGGTCTCCTGGGCCAGCGCGCTCGAGGCCAGCCGGCTGGCGCTCGCCGCGGTGGAGGCCGGGCGTCCGCGTCTGCGGAAGGTGGCGTGACCCAGCCAGGCCGTTGCCCGCTGAACTAGCTATCTAGCTAGTACATGCTACAGTCGGATTATGCCGATAAGCGTTGGTATGCACGAGGCCAAGACGACGCTCTCACGGCTCGTCAACGCGGCGCAGTCGGGCGAGGAGGTCGTGATCACGCGCCGGGGCCAGCCGGTTGTGAAACTGGAGCCGGTGCCGCCGGCGGAGCCGCGCGTCAGCCTCTATGGATCGCTCAAAGGCCAGATTAAGATGGCGGATGACTTCGACGAGTTGCCGGAGGACATCCTGAAAGCCTTCGAGGGCGACGATCCTGACGATCCGTTGTGCTGATTGTCGACACGCATGCCGCGCTCTGGTTTCTGGAAGGGGATCGGCGCCTATCGCGTGCAGCTCGCGGCGTGATCGAAGACGACAAGACCGAACGCCTGCTGAGCGCAGTCTCGGTCATCGAGGTCGCGGTCAAGCACAGGCTGGGCAAGCTCGACATGTCGGCTGATTTCTACGAGGCGATGTACAGACAGGGATTGCGAGGACTGCCAGTGACCGATAGACACGCCAGGCGGCTAGCCGACCTACCGCTGCATCATCGTGACCCCTTCGACCGTCTGCTTGTAGCCCAAGCTCAGGTTGAGGGCATTGCGATCCTAACTGCCGACGAGCGCCTGCGAGCATATGACGTGTCAATCCTCTGGTAGCCATGTGTCCCACACCGATCACGCAGCGGCCATGTGATCGCACCAACCAACCCCACCCCAGACCCCCCTGTGGGGTCCTTATAAAAAAATCCTCCCCCGCGAAGTGCGCGCTCAGGCGGTCGCTGCCGCCGTGGGCCGATCTTCGATCGGTCGTCTCCCCGCCACCGGTTGCCGCGCGCTCGGGCCGACGAACGAGGGCGGGGCGATCCCCATATAGTGCTCGAAGGCCCACCGACACACCGCCGGGCGCTCCATGCCGCGCACGATCGCGGTGACCGCACGGCTCGGGGTCATGCGCCCGATCGCGCGCTGGGAGAGAAGCATCGAGCGGTACTTCCAGGCGTGCGCGGCGGAGAACGCCCCGTAGCGCTCGAGCGCCTGCTCGCGGGTGAGGCGGCCCTCGATCGCCGCGCGCAGCTCGCGCCCGCAGGCGAGCCCGAAGTAGAGCGCGGTGCGGATGCCCTCCGCGGTGAGCGGCAGGCAGTGGCCAGCGGAGTCCCCCACGAAGAAGATGCCATCCTCGACCGCGGGGCGCAGCTCGTGGGGGATCCAGTTGCCCTGGTAGCCCTCCGCGGGCAGCTGCAGATCGCGCGCGAGGCGCACTGTGGGCTCGCGCACGTGGTGGGTGGGCCAGAAGGAGCCGATCCCCACGCGCACCTCATCGCGCGCGGGGAAGCTCCAACCGTATCCGGAGCGCACGTAGCGGGGGTCAATCCACAGCTCCAGATCCTCTCCCGTTCCCCGAGGGTGCACCTCAAGGCCCCGGGAGAGCCTTGCGTGCGGGGGTTGGATCGCGGCCACATTCGAGAGCACCCGGCGCCAGCCGAGCGCGTCGACGATCAGCGGGGCGCGCAGCTCCCCGCGGTCGGTGCGCACCGCGAAACCCTCCCTGCCCTCCACGGTGGCGGTCTCGAAGGCGGTTCCCTCTGATCGAGAACGAGGGGCCCGACCGAAGCCGGGAGACACGCGCCCTGGGCGCTGGCCGATTCGGGGATGCGAGTGGAGCGAGTGTCCCCCTAATCGGTCCCCGTTTCGGCCAGCCGGCCTGCGGCCGGCTGCGCCACCCTCTGAGCGCGCCTGCTCCCACAGAAGCGCGCACAGCTCGCGGTAGTCGAAAGTCGAAAACGTCCACGGGAGCCTCCAGCGGGCGCTTCTCCAGGGGGTGTGCACCACGAACTCTCCGAAGGTCTGGCGCAGCGAGCCGCCCAGCTGCAGCGCGTCGAGCCATGCGGTGGGAGCGGCGCATGCGGAGGTCTGGCGCTCGCCGATCTCGTAGCGGTCGATCACCAGCACCCGTGCGCCTGTGCCCGCGAGCTCGCGGGCTACGGCGAGGCCCGCGAAGCTGGCGCCGCAGATGAGCACGTCGCAGTCGCGCTCCAGTCGGGTGCGCTCCCCTCCGCGCTTGGTCGCTCGCACCGGCATGGGCCAGAATGAATGATAGGTGCGCCCGCCCGCCCGATCGTGCCGGCGGGCGGGTGGGCCTCCCAACCGACCACGCTGCGCTAGGCTTCGAGCGGTGCAAGCACTGATCGAGAAACCCGAAGCCCACGTGGTCGAGGGGTCGGGCGGCCTGTTGCTCGAAGTAGACGGGCAGATCGTCCCCAACTACGACGCCACGATGCAGCCCTTCGAGGAGGGCGAGGTCGTGACGGGCCGCGTGGTGCGCATCGACAAGGACGAGGTCCTCGTCGACATCGGCTACAAGTCCGAGGGCGTGATCCCCTCCGGGGAGCTCTCGATCCGCAAGTCCGTGGACCCCCGCGAGGAGGTGGAGCTCGGCGAGGAGGTCGATGCGATCGTCCTCACCAAGGAGGACCAGGACGGCCGCCTGATCATGTCCAAGAAGCGCGCCCGCTTCGAGAAGGCGTGGCGGCGCATCGAGGCAGCCGCGGAGTCCGGGCAGCCCGTGGAGGGCACCGTGATCGAGGTCGTCAAGGGCGGTCTCATCATCGACCTTGGCGTGCGCGGCTTCCTGCCCGCCTCGCTGGTGGACATCCGCCGTGTCCCCAACCTCGACGAGTACATGGGGACAAAGATCGAGACCAAGGTGATCGAGCTCAACCGCTCGCGCAACAACGTCGTGCTCTCGCGCCGCGCGGTGCTCGAGGAGGAGCGCAAGGAGGTGCGCCAGCAGATCCTCGACCGCCTACAGCCGGGCCTCGTGGTGGAGGGGCAGATCTCCAACATCGTGGACTTCGGGGCGTTCGTGGACCTCGACGGGATCGACGGGCTGATCCACATCTCCGAGCTCTCCTGGTCGCACGTGAACCACCCCTCGGAGATCCTCAACATCGGGGACACCGTGCAGGTGAAGGTGCTAGACATTGACCGCGACCGCCAGCGCATCTCGCTGGGCCTCAAGCAGACCCAGGAAGACCCCTGGCAGCGGATCGTCGACACCTACAACGTCGGGGACGAGCTGGAGGGCACCGTCACCAAGGTCGTCACCTTCGGCGCCTTCGTGGAGATCCTCGACGGCGTGGAGGGCCTCGTACACATCTCCGAGCTAGCCGCCCACCACGTGGAAAGCCCCCGCGAGGTCGTCCACACCGGCGACGAGATCCGCGTGAAGATCCTCGAGATCGACTCCGAGCGCCGGCGCCTCTCGCTGTCGGCCAAGCGCGTCGAGGACCAGATCCTGCCGCTGCCCCGCTCTGCGGACGCGGCCGGCGGAGAGCCCCCCGCGGTTGCGTCCGCGATGGAGGGCCAGCCGTTGGCCGAGGCGACGGAGGGTCAGCCGGAGGCTGGAGTCGTGGAGGATGAGTCCTCGGCTGAGGTGCTGGAGGTTCAGCCTGAGGCTGGAGTTGCGGAGGGGGACCCCTCGGCGGAGGTGGCGGAGGGTCAGCCCGAGGCTGGCGCCGGCGAAGCCGAGACCGGCGCCGCAGTCGTGGAGGGCGAGCCAGAGGCCGGATCCACCGAGGACCAGCCCGAGGCCGGGGAGCCGGCGGCCGCCGAGCCCGCCGCCGCCGCGGAGGCAGAGGAGCCCGAGCTCGCTGCCGAGGCTCCGGCGGACGGGCAGGCTTCGGATCCTGAGTTAGCCCCCGCCGTGAGCGACTCCCCCGAGGCCTGATTCGCACCTCGTGCAGGCGGAGCGGGAGGTCCCACTCCTTGGGTTGACGGGTGGAATGGGTGCCGGCAAGTCGACCGCCCTGGCGGCGCTGGAGCTGCTGGGGGCGGCGGTGCTCTCGACCGATGCCGTGGTGCACGAGCTGTACGCCGGGGAGCCCCGCCTGAGGGATGCCGTGGTGGAGCGGTGGGGCCCCGAGGTGGCACCCGGGGGGGCGGTGGACCGCGCGGCGATCGCACGGCGGGCGTTCGCGGAGGAGGACGAGCGCCGCTGGCTGGAGGGCCTGTTGTGGCCGCTGGTGGGGGAGCGTGTGTGGGCATGGATCGCGCGGGTGCGCGCCCAACGGCCGGCCCCGCGGGTCGCGGTGGTGGAGGTGCCGCTGCTCTTCGAGGCGGGGATGGAGGGGCTCTACGACGCCACGATCGCGATCGTCGCCCCCGAGGAGCTGTGCCGCGAGCGCGCCGCGGGGCGGGGGCACGAGCTGCAGGGGGAGCGCGCGGCGCGTCAGCTCTCCCAGGAGCAGAAGGCGGCGCGTGCCAGCTTCGCGGTCTGCAACGATGGCAGCGAGGTGCAGTTGCGGGAGAAGCTGTCGGAGATACTTGACAAGCTGAAGGTGTGAGGACTCAAACCCACGAGCTGTACGTAGGCCGCTCGCGCGCGCGAGGCGAGCGATCGAAGGTCGGCGGCCGTCAACACGGCTCGGGTGGGCGGGAGTCGAGAGGCCGGCGGCTGCTCACGACGCTCGCGGTGCTGGTCGCGGCGATCGCGCTGATCGTGGCGCTCGCCCCGCGTCTGGAGCACGCGGTGCGCGAACTCGCGCTGCCGCTGCGGGACGCGAGCGTGATCCGCCAGCAGGCGGCGGAAAAGCACCTCGACCCCGCCCTGATCGCAGCGGTGATCTACGCGGAGACGAAGTTCGATCCGCGACCCTCCTCGGCGGGGGCGGAGGGCCTGATG
Organism: uncultured Solirubrobacterales bacterium; assembly: GCA_963771915.1. Taxonomy (GTDB): domain Bacteria; phylum Actinomycetota; class Thermoleophilia; order Solirubrobacterales; family Solirubrobacteraceae; genus Palsa-744. The sequence goes on from CAVYVD010000002.1 coordinate 93,535, forward strand.
CAGATCCTCCCCAGCACGGCGGAGTTCCTCGCGCACCTCTCGGGCGGGGTGCGCTTCCAGACGGACGACCTGGCGACACCGGCGATCAACATCGCCTACGGGAGCTACTACCTGCGCTACCTGCTGGACCACTACGAAGGCGACGAGATGCTCGCGGTGGCGGCCTACAACGCGGGCCTGACCAACGTCGACGAATGGGTCGCGGGCGCCCGCGCGCAGGGCCGGGAGCTGACGGTCGAAGCGATCCCGTTCCCGCAGACCCGCGAATACGTGCGGCGGGTGCAGAGCGCCCAACGTGCCTACCGGGCCACCTACCCGGCGCAGTTGGGCATCGGTTAGCTTCTCCGCGTGATCGGGTATCGGTTGGCCTCTCGCGTGATCGGGGGGTCGGTCGGCCTGGCTCAGGAGCGGGCTACCAACGGACGGGAGGCCCTGCTGCCCGCTCGCTGCGACCCCTCCGCCACGAATGAGGGGGGCGCGATCGCCAGATAGCGGTCGAAGGCCCATCTCGTGAGGCGGCGGCTGGTCAGGGCCTTGGCCCACATCGGCGTGGTGCTCCAACTCGTCGGGCGGCACACGGCGCGTTGAATGCGCAGCAGCCACCGGTACGATCGCTCGTGCGCCTGCGAGAAGGCTCCGTAGCTGCGCAGCGCCTCCTCGCGGCTGCGATTGCCGTCGATCACCCCTCTCAGCTCGCGGCCGCAGGCGAGCCCGAAATACAGGGCGGTGCGGATCCCCTCCGCGGTCAGCGGCAGGCAGTGGCCGGCGGAATCACCCGCGAAGAACACCCCGTCCTCGACCGCGGGGCGCAGGCGGTGCGGGATCCAGTTGCCCTGGTAGCGCACGGCGTCGAGGCCCAGATCCTCAGCGAGCCGCACGGTTGGCTCCTTGACGTGATCGGAGGGCCGGAAGGAGCAGACCCCCACGCGCAGCTCCTCGCCCGCGGGGAAGTTCCAGCCGTAGCCCGAGTCCACGTAGCGGGGGTCGATCCACAGCTCCATCTCCTCTCCATTCCCATGCGGGTGCACCTCCAGGCCGCGGGTGAGCGGCGCCTGCGGCGGCTGGATGGGGGAGCCGGTGCAGAGCACGCGCCGCCAGCCGAGGCAGTCGATCACCAGCGGCGCGCGGATTTCGCCACGGTCGGTGTGGACGGTGTGGAGGGCGCCGCGGGTGATGCCGTCGACCTTCGCCGTCTCGTATCCATCTCCGGAGAGGCCGCTCTGCTCCCAGAGTAGGGCGCAGAGCTCGCGGTAGTCGAACGTCGAGAACGACCAGGGCAGCGGCCAACGGGTGCTGGTGAGGGGGGTGTGGACGCGCAGATCCCCGAAGGTCTGGCGCAGGGAGCCCTGCAGCGAGAGTCCCTCCAGCCAGGCCGTGGGGATGGCGCAGGCGGAGGTGGCGCGCTCGCCGAGCTCGTAGCGGTCGATCATCAGGACCTTGGCCCCGGAGGATCGAAGTTCGCGGGCGACCGCGAGGCCCGCGAAGGACCCCCCGCAGATCAGGACGTCGCAGTCCCGGTCCAGCCTTGTTCGCCCCGCCCCCCGCTTGGTCGCTCGGACCGGCATGGTGGGTTGATGATAGCCAGACGGCAGCGGTGGCCGGGCTGAGCGGTGGTGTGGGAGACCGCGCGTGCGCGGTCTCGGGGGGTCGCACATGTGCTGGCCGAAACGGGGGATGCTCGCCGGAGGCGAGTGTCTCCCGGCTTCGGTCCCACGGCGGGCGCATGCGCCCGCCGGCCGGGGCCGTATGCGGCCCCGGCGCCCCTGGCGCATGCGCCAGGGGCAAACCCAGATCGCTACTGTGAGATGGCCGCGATGCCACCCTTCCGCCTCGACTCCGTCTTCACCCCCACCGCCGACCAGCCGAAGGCGATCACGGGGCTGGCGGAGGGGATCGAGCAGGGGGAGCGCTTCCAGACGCTGCTGGGGGCAACGGGCACCGGCAAGACGATGACGATGGCGGGGGTGATCGAGGCGGTGCAGCGCCCCACATTGGTGATCGCCCACAACAAGACCCTCGCGGCGCAGCTGTGCAACGAGTTCCGCACGTTCTTCCCGGAGAACGCGGTGGAGTACTTCGTCTCCTACTACGACTACTACCAGCCCGAGGCCTACGTCCCCAGTCGGGACCTCTACATCGAGAAGGACTCCGCGATCAACCAGGAGGTGGACCGCCTGCGCCACGCGGCCACCGCGGCGGTGTTCGCGCGGCGCGACGTGATCGTGGTGGCGTCGGTCTCCTGCATCTATGGCCTGGGCTCGCCGGAGGTGTATGAGATGAACATGCAGATCCTGCGCCGCGGCGAGGAGATCGACCGCGATGGCCTGCTGCGCAAACTGGTCTCGATCCAGTACACCCGCAACGACACGGTGCTCGCGCGGGGCACCTTCCGGGTACGGGGGAGACGCTGGAGGTGTTCCCGGCGTACGCGGAGACCGCCTACCGGGCGACGCTGTTCGGGGACGAGGTGGAGCGCCTGCAGCACTTCGACCCGCTCACGGGGGAGCTGATCGAGGACGACCTCGAGCACGTGGCGATCTGGCCGGCCACGCACTACAACGTCAGGGAGGGCTCGGTCGAGGCGGCGGTCGCGGAGATCGGGCGGGAGCTGAACGAGCGCTGCACTCAGCTGGAGTCCGAAGGGAAGCTGCTGGAGAGCCACCGCCTGCGCCAGCGCACGCAGTACGACATGGAGATGCTGCGCGAGATGGGCTTCTGCTCGGGGATCGAGAACTACTCGCGGATCCTCGACGGGCGCGGCCCGGGCGACCGGCCGTACTGCCTAATCGACTACTTCCCCAAGGACTTCGTGTGCTTCATCGACGAGTCCCACCAGACGGTGCCCCAGCTGGGGGGGATGTACGAGGGGGACCGCTCGCGCAAGCAGACCCTCGTGGACTACGGCTTCCGCCTGTCCAGCGCGATGGACAACCGCCCGCAGCGCTTCGAGGAGTTCCTCTCGATCACCCCCCAGCTGCTGTTCGTCTCGGCGACCCCGGGGGAGTTCGAGCGCACCCGCGCGGGGCGGGTGGTGGAGCAGATCGTGAGGCCCACGGGGATCGTGGACCCGGATGTGCAGGTGCGCGCCACGCGCAACCAGATCGATGACCTGATGAACGAGATCCGCGCCCGAGTGGAGATCCAGGAGCGGGTGCTGGTGACGACCCTCACGAAGAAGATGAGCGAGGACCTCACGCAGTACCTGCTGGAGATGGGCTTCCGGGTGCGCTACCTGCACTCGGAGATCGACACCCTGGAGCGCATCCAGATCATCCGCGACCTGCGCCTGGGGGAGTACGACGTGCTCGTGGGCGTCAACCTCCTGCGCGAGGGCCTCGACCTGCCGGAGGTCTCGCTGGTTGCGATCCTGGACGCCGACAAGGAGGGCTTCCTGCGCGGGGAGACCTCGCTGATCCAGACGATCGGCCGCGCGGCGCGCAACGTCAACGGGGTGGTGCTGATGTACGCCGACAAGGAGACCCGCGCGATGCGCGCGGCGATCGGGGAGACCGACCGCCGCCGCGAGATCCAGGTGGCCTACAACGAGGAGCACGGGATCACCGCGGCGTCGATCGTGAAGGGGGTCTCCGACATCGCGGAGTTCCTGCAGGGCGAGTCCAAGGTCCCCCGTGGGCGGCGTCAGCGGCGCAGCGGCGCCCGGGGGAGGGCGAAGGAGATGCCGACCCACGAGCTGGAGCGCCTCGCGGTGGAGCTCGAGGAGGAGATGCTGGCGGCGGCGGAGGACCTGCGCTTCGAGTACGCCGCGCAGTTGCGCGACGAGATCCGCGAGCTGCGCCGCGACCTCCGCGAGGCCCAGGCGATGGAGGCGCCCGCGGAGGAGATGGCGTAGGCGCCCAGGGGTGGGGGCGCGGGGGGCCGATGCGACGGCCGCAGGCGGAGAGTGGCGACGCGCTGGCGGGAGATGAGAGATCCGCAGGCGGAGAGTGGCGACGGGCCGGCGGGCGGCGCGGAATCCGCAAGCGGGGGTGGGGAGGCCAGGGTCCGGTACGCTTGCGCGCAGGTGGAGTTGGATCGTGAGAGCATCGAACGGCGCGACTTCCCGGTCGCGCGGCGGGGATACGACCCGGCGGCGGTGGACGCCCACCTGCGCGCTCTGGCGGTTGCGGTGCAGGCACTCGAGCAGCGGGCCCACGGCGCCGGGGACCTGGCCCTCGGCTCGGCGACGGCCACCCAGGTGCAGGGAATCCTCGACGCCGCGCAGGCCACCGCCACGGAGATCGAGCGCCAGGCGCAGCATGACGCGAGGCGCACCCGCGAGGAGGCGGCGGGGGAGGTGGAGCGTGCGCGCGCACACGTGGAGACACTCGCGCAGGCCTCCAGGGCGCTGCTCGCGCGACTCGAGTCCCTGGACGGCGAGGTCGGAGTGCTCGCCCAGAGCCTGCGCGCCGGCGGGCCCTCGCCGGTCGGAGAGGAAGCGCCAGGCGGCGAGCTGGCGGGGGGGCCCGTAGGCCAGAACCTTGCGCCCTCCGCTCCGGCCCCCACGGTCCCTGCCACCGTTGTCCCTACTCCCTCCGTCTCGGCCCCGACGCTCCCGACCTCTGCGGCCCCAGCCCCAGCGGTCTCGGCCCCGACGGTCCCGACCCCAGTGGTTCCTGCCGTCGCCGCCCCGGCCCCCGGGGTCTCGGTCACAGCGCCGCGAGTGGAGGAAAGCGGCCAGGGCGGCGAGGACCTTGACGGTGCCCGGTTGGTCGCGCTCAACATGGCGCTGGGCGGGGAATCGCGGGAGCAGACCGACCGCTACCTCGCCGACAGCTTCAAGCTCGTCGACCGCGCCAAACTGCTCGACGAGGTGTACGCCGCGATCGAGGGCTGAACGTCTGCCGCTCGGGGCCGGCCACACCGCGGCCGCGCATCCATCTACAATCGGCGACCATGAACCCATGCGCCTGTAGCTCAGTGGTCAACGGCAACCTACGGGGTGCCAAAGAGCAGCGGCCTTTCAAGCCGCAGGTCGGGGGTTCGATTCCCCCCAGGCGCACTTCGGAAAGGCGGGACGACCTCGCTGCATATGGATCGGTCGCAACCGAACGTTTCCTGTTGGACCTCTACTACGTCTGCGCCGTCGAGAAGACGACGGACCAGTGAACCCAGCAGGCGCAGCGAAGCGGCGGCGGTGTTGCGAGCAGGCAATCGCGTGAGGTTGGCCCTGCGGAAGTTAGAATGTTTCTTACTCCTCGCATGACTCGTTGCCAGCCCGGGCGCTAAACTCGTCAGCGTTGATCGAATGCTAGAGGCGAAGTCTTCACAGATCCGGGGTGGACAGACGCTCGTCGAGCTCTGCAATGGGGTGGTGCAGCTGCTGCGTGAGTTCGCGGGAAAGGGTCCGACGCGGTGCAAGGCATACTGGGCGGACGACGACCTGCTGGTGGTCTTGCTCAGGGGCGGTTTCACGGCTGCCGAGCAGACTCTGTTCGAAGCCGGGCATGGCAGCTCGGTGCGAGACGCCCATCACGCGCTGCACGATACGCTCGAAGTGAAGATGCTGACTCTTGTCGAGGATCTCACGGATCGTACGGTGCTGGCCTGCATGAGCGCCTCTCATCAGGCCCCGGATCTTCGAGTTGAGCTGTTCGTGCTGGAGCCCGATGAGAGTCGCTCTCCGGCTTGCTGAGCGGTGGCGCGAAGCCAAAACTTCAATCCGTAGATCTTCCTTGACGCGCCGGCTTTCGTATGCTATAAAAGGCCCCACGGCGAGCATTTTACATGGTGAGTGTATTCGTCGTGCTGGACTCGAAGGGGACGAGCGGTGGCTGTTGGGTCAGTCGTCGCCGGACTGCTTCTTCGTCTTGTATCAATTCCGACGAGGAGCTGTCCAAGTGCCTTCCCAAGCTCGGCCCGTAGGAAGCCCGAATGGCGACATGTGCGGCGTCGGCGCAGGATTGCGTTCCCGGATCGAGTCGAGCAGCTCACCGGCTGTGCCCGGCCAGCCCGCGAGCAGGCACGCGGTTGCGTGGATACCCAACGGCGATATGGAGCGCCCCACGTGGATCCGCGAGGGGCGGTTGATCGGCGCCGTGGGTCGTGGAAGCCCGTGGTGGATCGGAGATTGGCTGCTCTATGGGACGGCGATGGGGTGGGGTGAACGGTATTCGGAAGCTGCCAAGATCACCGGCTACGACGCGAAGAGCCTGAGGAACATGCGTTACGTGTCGTCGCGCTTCGACTTGTCCCTACGTAGGGACAATTTGACTTGGAGTCATCATGTTCTGGTTGCGGCTGCCGAGCCGGATGAGCAGAAGCACTGGCTCGATCGCGCCGCGGCTGACAAATTTTCGGTTGACGATCTCCGCATCGAGCTGCGCAGTGCACGTCGGAGTTCCATACCGAGATCCGACGAGGCGGGGGACGTCGGTGAGGTGTCCCTCAGAGGTGAGGTGCCTGTCAGCGCGAGAACCCTCACCTGCCCACACTGCGGGAGGGAAGTGCCGTTGCCTCAGTACGGCTCCCATCCAGAAGCCCGCCTCGCCGCATGACATGAGCGTGGACCGAAGACGTGATCTGAGCAACGAGATTTCCCTTTTGAGGCCGCCGCTCGTGGGGCACGGCGGAGAGCTGACCGAATGATCAAGCGGCTGACGGGGCTCGTCTGCGGCCGCCCGCGAAGCATACTGGCCGCCGCCGTGGTCGCCTTTCTGTTCGCGGCAATTTTCGGCACCCCCACTCTGGGGCTTCTGAAGACCTCGAGTCGCGACTTCCAGGACCCCAACTCACAGTACGAACACGCCAACAGGGCCATCCAGCGCGCCACGGGCCAGCAGCCTTACTACGGCGTGGCGGTGCTGCTGTATGGAAAACGCGACATCCGAGTCGATCCAGCCGCGCAGCGCGCCATCGAACGGGTGGGGACGCTGCTGGAACACCAGAAGGGCTTCCAGCAGCTGCTCGACTACACGGCAAGCAGCCTACCCGAGCTGATCGCACGTGACGGGCGAGAGACCGTTGTGCTGGCTTCCTTCGCCACGACAGCCGACTCCGCGGCCGCCGTCTCCCGAGTGCGCGTCGCGCTGCAGAGCGCTCCCGCAGGCGCGGAGCTGGCTGGAATGAAAGCCCGCTTCGGCGGCCCGGATGTCGCTTTTGAAGAACTCACTCACCGCACCGGCTCGGACCTCGTGCGCGCTGAGCTGCTTGCCGCGCCGATCATCGTGCTGCTGTCGTTCTGGATATTCCGTGGGCTCGTTGCGGCGCTCCTGCCGCCATTGGTGGGCGGCTTGGCGGTTCTGTTCACCTTCCTCGTACTGCGGGTGATCGACCACTTCACACCCGTTTCGGTCTTTGCGCTGAACCTGGTTACCGGCATGGGACTGGGCGTGGGGATCGACTACAGCCTGTTCGTGCTCTCGCGCTACCGCGAGGAGGTGGCCGGCGGCGCCGAGGCACGGATGGCTGTTGCGCGCACGCTTCAGACTGCGGGTCGAACGGTGCTCTACAGCTCGCTCACCGTCGCGGCGGCGCTCACCACTTTGCTTGTATTCCCGATCCGCTTTCTATCGTCGATGGGGATCGGCGGCGCGGTGGTGGCGCTGTCGGGCGGGGTCGTGGCGTTGGTGGTGCTGCCGGCGCTCCTGATCGTCCTTGGACCGCGTGTGGACGCGCTTTCGCCAGTCTGGCTGCAGCGTCGTGCGGCACGGTCGGCGCGGTCGAGCGAGGAGGGAGGTTGGTGGAGGTTGGCGCGTGGCGTGATGCGTCGCCCCAGCCGGGTCGCGCTCGTGGCCTCCGCGGTGATGCTTGCCGCGGCTCTGCCGGCATTCCACCTGCATTTCATCGGGGCTGGAGCGAACCTGCTGTCCTCCTCGAACGAAAGTCATCAGGTCGAAGCCGCGCTTGACGACGACTTCGCCGCCAATCCCGCGGGATCGATCGACATCGTTGTGTACGCGCCCTACGCCTCGGTGCGGCGGCTTGCCAAGGCGGCGGCCGCTGTGGCGGGCACGCAGGCGGCGGAGCTCAGGTTTCTCGGAGCCCCGTTCGTCTCCTTGGGGCACGGCGCCTGGGAAATCGATCTCCTGCCCCACGGCGACCCGTACTCCAGCGCGGAGCAGCAGTTGGTGCTGAGGCTGCGCGACGCCGCGCGACCGTACGGGGGGTTGGTTCGCGGCTGGACCGCCTTCTTCATTGATCAGAAGGCGTCAGTCGCAGCGCATGCGCCAATGGCGCTTCTGCTCCTCGTCCTGATGGTCGCTGGGGCGATCTTCTTGATGACGGGCTCGGTGGTGCTGCCGGTGAAGGCGGTTGCGATGAACCTCCTCAGCCTGAGCGCCGGCGCCGGGTTGCTCGTGTTGATCTTCCAGGACGGCCATCTGTCCTCGCTGCTCGGCTTTGAGCCGATCGGCGGCCTGGAAGAGGCCAGTCTCGTGCTGATGTTTGTCGTCGTATTCGCGCTGTCGACCGACTACGAGGTGTTTGTGCTGGGGCGGATCAAGGAGGCGCACGACGCCGGACTCGAGAACCGCGAAGCGGTTGCGTTCGGAATAGAGCGCACCGGACGTCTCATCACCGCCGCCGCTGCCCTGTTCTGCGTTGCGATCGGAGCGCTGGCCACGACCTCGGTATTCATCACCAAGCAGTTTGGCGTCGGCGCCGCGCTGGCGGTGGCGCTCGACGCCAGCATCGTCAGGGCCCTGCTGGTACCGTCGTTCATGGCGCTGCTTGGCGATCGTAACTGGTGGGCGCCGCGGCCGCTGCGATGGCTTCATGGCCGTATCGGCCTGAGTGAGGCCGAGCCCGCGACCGTGACCACCGATGCGTAGGGTGACGGGGACGCGCGGTCAAGGTACGCGCAGCCAGCGCATCGGCTATGTCGTGGGCTTGCGCCATGTGGATCCCATCTGTACCGTCGTGGCGCAATAAAGGTGGGCTGAGCAAGCGATGAGCTGGGAGATGGCGGTGTTACGGTTTCGGCAAAGTACACGCGGTAGCGGCGCCGACGGCGGTCCGGTGTCGGCGCCCCATGTGGGAGTCTTCGCATGAGTCGAAAGCGGGCGACGCCCGGTTGTGCGCTTGTAACCGGCGCGTCACGCGGGATCGGCGCGGCGATCGCTCGTCAGCTTGCGTGCGGCTTGGAGACCGGCGGGTTGCCGGTTGGCATCACCTTCAGGTCGGACGCCGACGGCGCGCGGCGGGTGGTGGACGAGATTGAGCGGGCCGACGGCCGCGCCGTTGCGATCAAGGCGGACGTCAACGACGAGGCTGAGATGGAGAGCTGCTTCGAGCAGCTCGAGCGGCGGTACGAATGGGTGAGCGTGCTGGTCAACAACGCGGGCCTGCGCATCGACGATCTTGCGATGAGCCTCGACGACGCGGCCTGGTGTTCGGTGCTCGATACCAACCTGTCGGCGGCCTACCGCTACATGCGGCGAGCGGTCACGCCGATGGTTCGTGCGCGCAGCGGACGGATCGTCAACATCGCGTCGGTGGTTGGGCTGCGCGCGGTTCCCGGCCAGGTCAACTATGCCGCCTCCAAGGCGGGACTGATCGCCGCGACTAAAACGGTGGCGGCCGAGGTCGCGCGGTGCGGCGTAACGGCCAACGTGGTCGCGCCCGGGTTGATCGACACGCGCTTCATCGAGGGCGTGGGCGAGGGGGTGAAGGATCTGGTCCCAGCGCGCAGGCTGGGGCGACCGGACGAGGTCGCGGCGTGTGTCGCTTTTCTAGCTTCGCCCGGGGCGAGCTACGTGACCGGAGCGGTACTGACAGTTGACGGCGGACTAACGGCCTAAAGCCAGGAAGGAAGGAAGGAAGGAAATGGAGGCATCGACACAGGTGGTAACCCCACACGAGATCAGGGAGCTCATCACCACGCTGCTTGTGGATGAGTTCGACATCCAACCCGATCTGCTGACGGACACGGCGACATTGACGGAGCTCGACCTCGACTCGCTCGACATGGTTGAGATCGGCCAGGTGGTCGATCAGAAGTACGGCGTGCGTATCAAGGCAAGCGACGCCGAGGGCGTCTCCGACTTCGGCGGCATCATCGAGATGATCCACAACAAGATCGCGACGGCCGGCCTCGACCCCGGCACGGATGCCGAGGACGGCGAGTGAGCCATCGGCGTATCGCGGTTCTCGGCTTTGGCGTCGAGGGCGTCCGTGCCCCGGCGCCTACCCCGATCGTCTCTCCCCAGGGGGGATGAACGGTGGCGAGGCAGGGCACGGTGCTCGTGACGGGTGGCGCCGGAGTGGTGGGAGCCCCGCTGGTCGCCCGGCTGGCCGAGGATTCGACCGTTTGCCTGACGCATGAGAGCCGCCCGTCCTGCGCTGCTCGGACGGTCACCGGAGACCTCCTCGAGCCGCGGCTGGGCTTGGCGCCGGGTGAATACGGCGCTCTGGCCCGTGAGGTCGAGGTCGTGGCGCACCTTGCGGCGGCCACGCGGTTTGACACATCGCGGGAGGAGTACTTCGCGCTCAATCTGGAGGGCACGCGCCGCGTGCTCGAGTTCGTCGCCGACGCCAACGCTCGCCTGCTCCACGTCAGCACCGCCTTCGTCGACGCAGAGCGCAGGCCGCCGTCGGGCTTCCTTGACCCGGGCGGGTATGTCGAGTCCAAGTTGGAGGCCGAGGAGGCCGTGCGCGCGAGCGGCCTCGACTGGCACGTGGTGCGACCCTCGGTCGTGGTCGGCGGCTCGCCTGGCGGCGCCGCGCCGCGCCGCCAGGGCTTTCACTTCTTCATCGAGGCGCTCGCCAACGAGCACATGCCCTTCGTGCCCTCTGACGAGGGCACCCGCCTGGACTTCGTCGCCGCCGAGCTGGTGGCGGAGGTGCTGGAGCTGATGATCGTCGCTGCGCCGCCCGGCGAGGTCTCGTTCATCACCGCGGGGCCGGATGCTTGGACGGTCGGCGAGGCGATCGAGGTGGCGATGGCGACTTTTGCCGAAGCGGGCCGCCGGGTTGCCGCGCCGCGCCTGGTTCCACGGGAGATGATCGAGCGGCTGCTGAAGCCGGCCTTCTATGATGATATGCCGCGGCGGTATGTTCGGCGTTTTGAGCAGATGGACAGCATCGGCACGGTGCTGCTGACCCCCCGTCCGTTCGCAAGCACGCTCGACTCGCTGGCCAAACACTACGGGCGGCCCCTGGAGCTGGACTTGGAGGAGACCTTCCGTGTGGCGGTCAGGGAGCTGCTGGCGAGGATGCCGCAGCCCGTCGCATGATCGCCGTCGGCGCGGATACGCTGCGTGCGGGGTATCTGGCCGCCTACCGTGGGCATGTCAGCCTGGCGACGGCCATGCTGGCCGAGGTCAACGGGGCGGAGGTCGAGACGCGCGCCGAGGGCGCCTACGTGTGGGACCACCACGACCGGCGTTACCTGGACTGCGGCGGCTACGGTGTGCTGCTGCTCGGCCATCGCCATCCCGGCGTCTGCGCTGCGGTCAAGGCCCAACTCGAGCGCCAGCCGATCGGCACCAGGTTCCTGCTCAACCCCGCTGTCGCCGAGGCGGCCGAGACGCTCGCCCGAGTCGCGCCCGACGGACTCGCATACGTGACCCTCCTCAACTCGGGCGCGGATGCGGTCGAGCTCGCGTTCAAGCTGTCGCGCCTGGCGGGCAAGGACCGTGTCGTGGCGATGCACGGGGGCTTCCACGGCAAGACGCTCGGCGCCTTGACGCTGACGGCGCACGAGCGCTACCGCGACCCGTTCAAGCCGCTCGTGCCCGGGGTAGTTCACGTTCCCTTCGGGGAGCTCGAGCCGCTCGCGGCAATGCTGGCGCAGGCACCCGGACGGTGTTGCGTGTTCATGGAGCCGATCCAGGCCGAGGCGGGGGTCCGTATCCCGGCGGCGGGATACCTGCGCGCCGTCGCCGAGCTCTGCCGCCGGCACGGGCATTGGCTGATCCTGGACGAGATCCAGACCGGCCTGGGCCGCACCGGGAGCTGGTGGGCGGCAAACCGCGAGGACGTCACTCCCGACGTCCTGCTCGCCGGCAAGATCCTCTCCGGCGGAGTTCTTCCGGTCGGAGCGGTGATCGCCGGCGCCGAGGCGTGGGAGCCGCTGAGCCGAGATCCGTTCCTGCACTCGGCGACGTTCGCCAACCTTCCACTTGTGGCCGCGGCCGTGACCGCGACGATCGGCGCGATCGAGTCAGAGGGCCTCATCGAGCGGGCGCGCGAACGGGGCGAGACGTTGCGCGACGCGCTCGCGGCGGCTGTGGAGCGCTATCGCGAGGACCCGGTGGTGGACCTGAGGGCTGCCGGATTGCTCGTGGGCATCGAGCTGCGCGGCTCGCACCTGACGGCCGATTTGATCTATGAGCTGTTCCAGCGCGGCGTCATTACCAACCATTCGCTGGTGGGCTCCGAGACGCTTCGCCTCACCCCGTCGGTCTATCTAACGGAAGCCGACATCGGCTGGCTGTGCGCCGCGCTCGAAGAGTCGCTGGAGATCGTCGCCAATCGTTATTCCTCAGAAGGAGGTGGCACATGAGTCAGCTCGTCCGCGTCGTCGCTCATCACCCGTCGCTCAGTGTCGAAGAGGCGTTCGGCTTGGTCGGCGACTACCGCCGGCACGCGTTGCTGAGCGATGCGGTGCGCAACGTCACGATCGAGGAGCAGCCCGACGGGACGCTGATCTCCCACTGGGAGGTGAACTTCCGCAAGGGGGTCCTGATCTGGTCGGAGTTCGATGAACTCGACTTTGCGACGCACACGTTGCGTTTCCGGCGTCGCGACGGCGACCCCGAGGCCCTCGAGGGGGCGTGGACGGTCCGCGAGCGCCCGTCGGGCGAGGGCTGCACGATCACCTTCGAAGCCGAGTTCGACATCGGCATCCCGACGATGCGCGAGATGCTCGAGCCGCTTGCGGCGAGGACGATGCAGGACAACATCGTCCAGACGGTGCGCAGCGTGTTCGGCGACGCCGCCGAGATCACCTCCACTCGGGAGGACGTCGCCACGCCAAGTTGACGCGCCAATCGGGCGCCTCCCAAACGAGGCTTTGGGCGAAATCGTGCACGCCGTTGCCCAGTCGCCTGCGGCTCCACGCGATCGGGGCGCGGCCCTCGGCCTCGTGGTGCAGCGCCGCGCGCGGCAGAGCGGCGGCGTAGGCGCTCGCGACGTGAAGGGGATGTCGCGGGTCATACGCGTCGCGGCTGCCGACAACCAGTGCCGGGACCTCGATCGCCGCGAGCTCGTGCAGCGACTCGAACGGGCGTGAGCGCACGACGTACTGCACCGCGTCGGCGAGCGCGCCCAGGTCCCTGTGCCGTGACATGCGCCTGCGCAGCTCCTCCGGCGCGATGATGCTCAGCGGGTCGCTGATCTGCTCGAGCGCGCGCAGGAAGCCCTCCACGCCATCCCGCCGCAGCAGTTCGGCCGTCAGATCGGCCTCGCGCAGATCCCTCGCGGTGGGGGTCTCACCCGGATCGAATGCCGGGGTGATCCCAACGATTCCGGCGACGCGGCCGGGATGGTCGAGCGCCACGCGCAACGCCGTGTGAAAGCCCATCGACGCTCCCACGAGCAGCGCGCTTTCGACCGCGAGCGCGTCCATGATGCCAACCACGTCTCCGGCCAGGTCCCGATATCCGTACGCGGTGGGATCGGCCGGGGCGCCGGAGCGCCCGTGGCCGCGGGCGTCGCACGCGAGGACGCGAAAGCCGCCCCGCTCGAGCTTGGTCGAGCCCATCAGCACGAGCTCGCGGGTCAGCGTCAATCCGTGCAGCAACACCACCGCGGGCCCACCGCGGGGTCCCGTGTCGCGTACTGAGACCCTCACTCCTGCGGATACCTCGATCACGACGCCCGAATCCGCGGTGCCCTCCGCCACGCGCTCCGATGCTAGTGCAACCGGGGACGAATCGCCTGAGAACGTGTTTGAAATCGGCGGTGCGTCCGGGCGTTCCTGGACCAAGCTGGGCGACACAGATGGCAAAGCGCATGCTGGTGGCTCCACCGATCGCCTCTGCGCCGAGCCGTCCGCCGCGCGTGAGCGATTCGGTGCAGGCTTGTGTCGGCGACTGAGGATCGAGTACCGTTCGTCGGAATGAGCCAGCATCCCACAACGGCCGATCGGTGAGCCCAGCCGCGGTACCCCTCGGACGGGCAGGGTCGGCCAAGATCCGCAACCCCGTGCACGTTCTCGCGTTCGACGTGGTGACGCTCGGCGTGTACGGGATCGTGTGGTACTACAAGGTGAACCGGGAGCTGGCGCTGCTCGGTCGGGTCCGCCACACGACCGCACTGGGAGAGAACCCGAAAAACTCCCTGCTGGCCCTGTTCCCTGGCCTGTTGATCGTCGTGCCGACGGTGGTCTCGATGCTCAACATGGTGAAGCGGCTGCGGGCTGCGCAGGGCATGGCCGGCATTCCCGAAGCTGACCAGGTGAGCGCGCCGCCGGCGTTTCTGCTGCTGTTCTTTCTGGCGCCGGTCGGCACGTGGTACTTCCAGAAGCGGCTCAACAACGTCTGGCGTGCCGCGCCTGCCGGTCCCACCGCAGACTCGGTGTCCGCTCCCGCAAGCGCCGGGGAACTCACATGATGAGCCGCCGGGTGGTCGCCACCCGTGCTCTTCGACCGCAAGGAGATGTCGTGTTATCTAACCAGATCATGAGGTATTCCGTGGCTCGAATCCAGCTTGCGTGGGTCGCTGTCGCGCTGATCGCGGTTGCCGGCGCGTTGACGTCGAGCTCCGCATCGCGCGCCGCGGCGGTCGCGGCCGGAAGCGAAACCTTCACCGAGACCGGCCATCTCCACAAGACCAGCAAAAATGGGGCCTCGTTTGTCGAGCAGGGCCCCGCCTCCGGCACGTATAGGGGCACATTGACGGTCGACCTCACCACCACTTCGAGAGGCGTAAAATTTCGCATAACCGGCTATCTGCCGGGAGGCACGCTGAACGGCTATGGGTCGGCGAACATCGAATCCGAAGGGAAGGTCGCACAGTTTTCGGGTACGGCTGTTTTCAGCGGTGGCTCGGGTCGATACAAGCACGCCCACGGGAGCGGATTCAAAGTAAAAGGCTCGTTGAACCGAGAAAGCTACGCTCTTGCGCTCACATTTGGTGGCCATCTTTTCTTCTAGACGCCTGGCGCTGGCTGTCCTCGCGCTGTGCGTGCTGCCGCCGGCAGCCGCGGGAGCGACAGTGCTCGTCAAGCTCCACACGTCGTTCATTCCATATCGACTCGGGGCAAGCACGACGGTGAAGTTCGGTTTCGACATCGCCACCCCCACCGGCGCCACGCCGCCGCCTCTCACCGGGATCGACCTGCATCTTCCCGCGGGCATGAACGAGAACGCCTCGGAACTCGGTATCGACACCTGTCAACCGGCGGCTCTGCTGGAACGTGGTTCCGGCGGCTGTCCGGTGAACTCCCAGATAGGCTTTGGAACGGCGCACACCGAAGTGACGTTCGGCGACGCGCCAATCCGGTTGAGGGCCCACGTGGACGCCTTTGCCGGTCCCGCGAAATCGGCTGCCGAACTTCTCTTCGATGTCGAACAGAAGACGCCAATCCGTTCACGCCTGCTCTACCTCGGCCGGGCGCTGAAGGAAACAGGACCCTTTGGCAGCGATCTTGAAACCACGGTTCCCGTGATTCCGACGGTACAGGGTGGCAATGACCTGGCGACCACCGCGTTTGAATCCACGCTCGGCCCGCTCGGGCTCACGTACGTCAGGAACGTTCATGGGCGGAGGGTGAGCTTCCATCCAGAAGGCATCATCATCCCCAGCAACTGTCCCGCCAAGGGCTTTCCATTCTTGGTCGAGCTCCACTTCGACGACGGGACGGAGGCCACCGCGCGTAGCAGCGTGCCATGCCGTGCTGAGGGTTGACGCCGCTTGGATCTCTGAGAGCCTGTCTTAAAATAAAGGATTCGGCCGTTGTCCTGTAGAACTGGGTGCGTATGGCACCAGCGCGCCGGTATCCGAGTGATCTGACGGATGAGCAGTGGAAGCTGATCGAGCCCGTGCTTCCGAAGCTGCCGCGAGGGCCGGCCGGGCGCCCCCGAAACTATGACCGACGCGAGATCGTCAACGCCATCCTCTACCTCAACCGCTCCGGCTGCTCGTGGCGGATGCTGCCCAGCGATTTGCCGTACTGGAAGACGGTCTACCACTATTTCCGGCTGTGGCGCATGGACGGCACGCTCGACCGGGTCCACGATGCGCTGCGTGAGCAGGTGCGCATCAAGGAAGGGCGCGACCCAAAGCCCACGGCGGGAATCGTCGACTCGCAGTCGGTCAAGGGTGCGGACACGGTCGGTAAGGAGACGCGCGGATATGACGCGGGCAAGAAGATCAACGGCCGAAAGCGCCATATCGTGGTCGATACGCTCGGGCTGCTCTTGATCGTGATGGTCACCACTGCCTCCGTCCAGGATCGCGACGGCGGGCGCTCGATCATCAAGCTGCTGAAGAAGAAGCTCCCCAGCGTGCGCCACATCTTCGCCGATGGCGGCTACTCGGGCGAGCTCGTCGAGTTCGCCAAGCGCACCTGGAAGATCACCGTTGAGATCCTCAAGCGTGCCCCCGACCAGAAAGGCTTCGTCGTGCTCCCCCGCCGCTGGGTGGTGGAGCGCACCTTCGCATGGCTGATGCGCTACCGCCGGCTGGTGCGCGACTACGAGAGTCTGCCAGTCACACATGAGGCGCTCGTCAAGTGGGGGATGATCGGGACGATGCTCAACCGACTCGCACCACCTTCTGGCTCGGGGCCATGGGAAATCGCAAATGAGCGGAAATGTGCAATTTAAGACGCCTTCTGATGTGCTGAATAAGTCCGAGCTGGACAAACGTGTAAAGATGGTGATAGAAGATGTCGTACGAAACGACGCGCTCATGCGAGAGGCCACGAGAGATGACCAACATATCGCCAGTCACCCCGCCCCCGGCCACCCCGGCCTCGAACTCGCCGGCCGGCGAGCATTCGGTATGCCTGGCCACAACGGCCGATGTGGGGCGTCTTGCCGAAACGCTGGCAGACGCATTCTATGAGGATCCCATCTACGGGTGGCTGATGCCGTCCGACCGCAGGCGCCGCGCGGGTCTTCGGCGATTCTTCGAGCTGCAGCTCCGGGTGTTCGGTCTGGCTCATGGCAGTGTCTGGACCACCGGCGAGCTCGCCGGCGCGGCGATCTCGCTGCCGCCCGGGAAGTGGCGCCTGCCGATTTCCACGACGCTCCTGAACGGCGCCGGCTACACGCGCGCCTTCGGTGTCCACACCCCACGGGCGCTGGCGTACCTCCTGGTCATGGAGCACCGGCACCTCCACGAGCCGCACCACTACGTTGCGACCGTCGGAGTGGGCCCGGCATCACAGGGCGAAGGCTTGGGCACCAAGCTGCTCGGCCCGACGCTCGATCTCTGCGACACGCACCAGTTGCCGGCCTACATCGAGGCTACGTCCGAGCTCAACGCCACGCTCTACGAACGCCTCGGGTTTGAGCTCACCGGCGAGATGCGCTTCGGTGGCAGCCCGCCGCTGCGTCTAATGGTCCGGCGCCCCATCTCTGGGTAGACCGGGCAGTGAGCGGCTCCACGGACCGGCTCCGCTGAGCGGCTCAGCGTCCGTTGCCCCGAAGTTTGCCGAGCTGGGGCGGGTATGTTGTGATGCGGGGGAGGCCGATGCCAGCGTCAAATGGAGACACCAACCCCGAAACGGCCCGCGTAGGCGTGCGCCGAGCGGGTCGCATCGTGCGCATCTCGCGTGTTCTGTTGTTGTGGTGCGCGGTGGTGGCAGGCGGGGCCGGTGCGTCGAGTGCGTCGGCCCTCACGTCCGCGCCGACGATCGATGGCGAGTGGTCCGCCGATGTGACAGCCACGAGTGCGATGCTTCAGGCCCAGGTCGACCCGAGTGGCAGCGACACGCACTACTACTTCCAGTACGGCACGTCGGATTGTACGATCAGCCCCGCGTCCTGCGTCGACGTGCCCGCCGCGCCGGGCATCGACATCGGCTCAGCCGAAAGCGATCAGAAGGCCGGCGTCTACCTGCAGGGTCTCTCGCCCGGCAGCGCCTACCATTTTCGGGTGATCGCGTCCAACGAACTGGGGGTCGCCGAAGGCGCCGACCGCACGCTCATCACCTACCCGCTGAATGGTCAGCCGACCCTGCCAGACGACCGCGCTTATGAGCTCGTCTCGCCGACCGAAACGAACGGCGGAGACGTCGGCGGGGGGGCGCTTGGCGGGAAACTCGCAAGCGGGCTTGGGCAGAGCTCGGCGAACGGCGACGCGGTGACGTATGTCTCCTCAGCCAGCTTTGACGAAGCAAAGAGCGCAAAGCTGGTTACGGAGTATCTTTCCTCGCGCACCGCCGCAGGGTGGACGACGCAGGCCATCTCGCCACCGGCGACCATGCCCGGCGGGCTGAGTCTATCGCTGTCGCCTCCGTATGACTTCTTCTCCGCCGACCTCTCCGCGGGACTGCTCGACTGGGGCGACGCGACGTTGGTGAGCGGCGCGCCACAGGGTTTCGACAACTTGTACGTGTACGGCACATCGAGTGGTGGATATCAGCTAGTGACAGATGTCACGCCCACCGATGTCACGCCGGAAAACTATAGTGTAAAGTTCGCCGGTGCATCGCCCGACCTTGGCCGAGTGCTGTTCGAGGCCAATGCGCCGCTGACAGCCGGGGCACCCGCGGAGGCGCAGAGCCTATATGCCTGGTCGGGTGGGGCGCTGCGATTGATGAGCGTGCTGCCAGGGCCCGGCGGCGCAGCCGCGGCGAGCGCCGGCGCCGGCGACGGCCAGGACGATATCTTCGCCAACGACGTATCCAGCGACGGCTCGCGCATCTTTTGGACTGACAACAACTCACAACTCTACGTGCGTGAAGACGAAGCGACGACGATCCAGCTCGACTCTTCGCAGCGAGAACCTTCGCTGGGTAACGGCAGCGCCACCTTCAGGGCCGCTACCCCGGACGGCTCGACGGTGTTCTTCACCGACACCGTCGCTCTGACGAACGACCCCGGCGATCACGGCGGCGGCCTCTATGAATATGACTTCAACGGCGATCGTCTCACCGACCTGACCCCCGACGGTGGTGGCGCCCCTGGCATCGAAGGCGTGGTGGGGGTGGGCGATGCGGGTTCCAGTGTGTATTTCGTCGCAACCGCCGCGCTCGCCGCCGATGCGCTCGAAGGAGCCGACAATCTGTATGTGGTCCATAGCGGCAGGATGACGTTCATCGCGACGCTGAGCGGGGAAGACGCCAACGACTGGACGCAGAGCTTCGCGAATCGAACCGCCAGGGTGACATCCAATGGCGAACACGTGGTGTTCATGTCAAATGAAGGTCTGACTGGTTATGACAACGTTGATGCCAACACTGGGAAGCGCGACACCGAGGTGTTCGTCTACGACGACGAAAATGGACAACTGAGCTGCGCATCGTGCAATCCCAGCAACGAGCGCCCGATCGGGCCATCCAGCATTCCGGGTGGACTGAACCCGAGCTACGCGCCGCGCGCCATCTCCAGCGATGGCAGCGAGGTGTTCTTTGACAGCTGGGACATTCTCCTACCGGGCGATACGAGCGGTCAGCAGAATGTCTATGAGTATGAGAACGGAAAGGTCTCCCTGATCTCCTCGGGGGCCAGCGATGACATCTCGGCGTTCACCGACGCAAGTGAAAACGGTGAAAACGTCTTCTTCACCACGCGTGCTCAGCTGGTGGGGCAGGACCGGGGCGAAAACGCCGCTCTCTACGACGCGCGTGTCGGCGGGGGCTTCCCGAGTGCCATCCCCAGTGTGCCGTGCTCGGGCGAAGCCTGCCGGGGGCCCTTGAGCGCGCCACCGGCGCCGGCCGCGATCGCCACCGCGGTGGCCGCGATTGAACCCGAAGATCCAGTCTCCTCGAGCAAGCCCAGCGGAAAGCAGAAGAAGTCCAAACTCAGGAAGCCGAGGCGTCCCAAACCGAAAAAACACCGGGCAACAGGTAGGGAGCCCGCTGGTGTCAAGAGGAAAGCCGACACCGGGCGCAGGCCCGTGACGAATGTGCGGAAGGGTCGCCGATGAGCTTGGCGCGTATCTCGGTAGGTCCGCTTAGGACCCACGCCCTCCGTGTGGCGATCGGAGTGTGCTGTGCGGCCGCGCTCTGCGCGGTGGCCGCGGCACCTGCCGGTGCCGCGTTTGGCGTCCAATCGTTTGGCATGTCCTTCGCTGAAGCGTCTCCGTCGGGATCGTCGCCCGGAACTCCCGGTGCGCCCGATGTGCAGGCCGGTTCGCATCCATTTCAGATGACAATCAGCTTTATCAACAATTACGCGACTGGTTCGGAAGGAGAAGTGGTTCCGGAAGGGGACGCGAAGGACGTTTACATCGAATTGCCACCCGGCCTGCTCGCCGATCCGTCCGCGGTGCCTCAATGCCCATCGGTGCTGCTTGCCAAAGGGGGGCTGCTGTTCGGCGAAGGGTGTCCTGCCAGCACCCAGATCGGAACGTTGGCACTGCAAACCGCCACGCTCGGCGATATCACCGTGCCGATCTTCAACATGGTCCCGCCGTCCGGGGTGCCGGCTCAGTTCGGCTATAACGTGTTGGCACCCGCGGTCATGGACGTGTCGGCTCGCAGCGAAGGCGCTTACGGTTTCACCGTGACCCTCCGCAGCCTCTCCCAGCTGGCGCCCGTCGTGGGAACGTCGCTGACGCTGTGGGGCGTTCCCGCCGATCCGGCGCACGACCCACTTCGTGGGAGCTGCCTCGAACTTTCCGGAAGCTCGAGTGGCAGCTGCCCCAGCGGCGCGGTGCCGAGCCCGCTGCTGACGTTGCCGACGTCGTGTGCAGGGCCGTTGACTGCGACGATTAAGATGGACTCGTGGGAAGATCCCGGCGTACTCGTCGAAAAGGAATCCGAAAGCGTGGTTGGCGAAGGTCTGCCGGCCGGTCTGCTGGGCTGTGAAAAGTTGGGCTTCACGCCCGCCGTCGACGTCCGGCCCGAAGTGAGCGCGGCGGACTCGCCCACTGGTGTGCTGATCGAAATGAGCATCCCGCAGAACGACACCCCCGGGGGCTTGGCCGAGGCGGACTTGAGGAATGTCACCGTGGTGTTGCCGGCCGGCCTCACGGTGAATCCCGCCGCGGCCGACGGGCTCGGCGGCTGCACGCCGGCTGCGGTCGGGCTAGGCAAGGCGACGGCGCCGACCTGCCCACCCGAATCCAAGATCGGCACCGTCGAACTCGACACCCCGCTGCTGGCAAATCCGCTGTCGGGCTCGATCTACCTCGCTCAGCCGGGCGACAATCCGTTTGGCGGCCCGCTGGCGATTTACGTCCTCGCCGAAGGAGCCGGCGTGGTGACGAAGCTCCCCGGTCGGCTCACCGCCGATCCCGGCACGGGGCAGCTGACGATGGCGCTCGAGGAAATCCCCGAGCTGTCGCTCAGCCACGTGAAGCTCGCGTTCTTCGGCGGGCCGCGGGCGATGCTCGCCAATCCGCCCGCCTGTGGATCGTTTACGACGCTGGCGCAAATGACCCCCTACTCGGAAGCCGCGTCGAGCGCTGGGGTGACGACGTTGAGTGACGTCGCGATCGACGAAAACTGCGGTGGTGGCTTCTCGCCGGCGGTCGCGGCCGGCGTGACGAGCGCAGCGGCCGGGCAGACCACGGACTTCACGCTCCAGGTGAGCCGCGCCGACGGTCAGCAGGACATCCAGAGGATCTCGACGACGCTGCCACCCGGGCTGCTTGCGAACCTCGCCGGCGTTCAGCGGTGCGGGGAAGCGCAGGCCACAGCGGGTACGTGTGAAGCGTCCAGTCGTATGGGCAGCGTCGCGATCGGCGCCGGTTCCGGCTCGCACCCGTACTACTTCAACGGCCAGGCCTTCCTGACCGGCCCCTACGATGGTGCTCCGTTCGGTATGTCGATCGTGGTTCCGGCCGTGGCCGGACCGCTCAACCTCGGGAGCATCGTTATCAGGGCGAGCGTCGCGGTGAATGCGGGCGACGGGCAGCTGACGATTCGCACCGATCCGCTGCCGGCGATTCTCGGAGGTGTTCCACTGCGGATCAGGGCGGTATACCTCACCATCGATCGGCAGGGGGTCATGGTCAATCCGACGGACTGTTCGCTACAGACGGTCACCGGTACCGTCGAATCCACTGAACATGCCGTTGCATCGCTCGCGACGCCCTTCCAGGTGAACGGCTGCTCGAGGCTGCCCTTCGCCCCCACCGTAACCGCCGTTACGCAGGCGCGGGCGCCTGCTGGCGCCGGCGCCGGTTTGAGCGTCAAGCTCTTCGAGCCGACGGGTGACGCAGGCGTGAAGTCGCTGAAGATCCAGATGCCCCCGCAGCTGCCGGCCGAACTCAGCACGCTACAGGGGGCCTGCCCCGAAGCGGTGTTCATCGCCAGTCCAACGGCCTGTCCAAGGGAGTCGCAGGTGGGGAATGCAACCGTGAGAACATCGATCTTTGCCAATCCGTTGCGGGGCATCGCCTATCTGGTGTCCCACGGCAGCGCGGCGCTTCCCAGCCCAGTGGTCGTCTTCGAGGGAGAAGATGTGACGCTTGATCTGGAGGGGAGCACAGATGTGCGCAGGGGAATTCTCACAACCACTTTTGCTGTGCCCGACGTGCCGATCACGACTTTTGAACTCAACCTTCCGGAGGGGCCTTTTCCCCTGTTTGGGCGCAACCTGCCGGCCCTGGCGCGGGGTAGTTTTTGTTCCAGCAAGCTCATCCTGCCGACGACGATTGTCGCTCAGAACGGCGATCAGCGCACCCGACGGACGAAACTCGCTGTGTCCGGCTGCCGGGCCGGGAAACACCTGGTGGGAGGGACGCCGACCCGAGCCTCGGGAGCGCGATCGCGGTGAGCACCGCGCCGCAAGGCGCTCCGCGTCGATGCCCACGGTGACTATGTCGCTGTCGCGCGCACGAGCCAGCGCACACGCGCGGTAGCCGGCACAGTGGGTGATGTTGCCGAGGACTCCCCGCCTCCTCCTCGGGCGAGAGGGCGATCTCCAGCCGCTCCTCGCGGGTCTCCACGGCCACCACGCCATGGGGCAGAAGCTGCTCGATCACGCCGTCTCCCGCAGCTTCACCGAACGTGCCCGCCCGTTTGAAAACGTCGGCTTGCTCGCGCCCGAATATGCTCTGCGGGTCGCTTGGCGTATCCGGCGATCAAACGTTGTGTGTGTGTGTGTGTGGGTCGAGTGTGATTTGGTCGTGCGTGGGTTCACCTGTACTGTCTGGCGAATCGTTCGGATGGAAGGTGGGAGATGGGCGCATCGACGCGGGCTGCCGGAGTGGTTGACAAGGACGGCGAGTGAATCACCGGCGCGTCGTGGTCACCGGCTTCGGCACGGTGTCTCCGCTTGGCGTCGGTGCCGGCCAGCTGATCGACCGCTGGTGCGACGGCGAATCGGGAATCGTCGACGGACGCGGTGCATGCACGGCGTTTGATCCGTGCGACTTCTTCAAGAAGAAGGAGATCAGGCGCTACGACCGCTTCACGCAGTTTGCGATCGTCGCCGCCGACGAGGCGATCGAGATGGCAGGTTGGAAGGAGGACGGTCCTCCGGTGGCGTCCGACAGCGTGGGCTGCGTGATCGGCACCGGCAGCGGAGGCAGCGCGACTACGGAGACGGGCTGGGAAGACATCAGCACCGGCGGCGCGCCGGCGGTCTCGGCGCTGCTGATCCCGAGCGCGATGCCCAACTCGGCGTGCGCGATTCTCGCGCTTCGCCACGGCCTTCAGGGTCCGTCATATGCCGTCTCCTCTGCCTGTTCGAGCGGCGCCGACGCGATCGCCGACGGTGTGCGAATGCTGCGGCTCGGCGAGACCGACGCGATGGTGGTGGGCGGCTCCGAGGCCCAGATCCTGCGGCTCCCGATGGCTGCGTTCGCGAACATGGGGGCGTTGTCGGAGTCCGGCACCTCGCGGCCGTTCGACGCCCGCCGCGACGGCTTCGTGATGGGCGAGGGCGCCGGCGTCTTGGTGCTCGAGGCCGCCGAGGTCGCCGAGCGACGTGGCGCCCCGATCCTCGGCGAGGTGCTCGGCTACGGCGCCACCAACGACGTCCACCACATCGTCGCGCCACATCCGGAGGGTCGTGGGGCGGCCAGGGCGATCGAGCGCGCGCTCGCGAATGCGGGGGTGGGGCCCGACGAGGTCGACTATGTCAACGCACACGGCACCGCCACTCCCACCAACGACCGCGCGGAGACGCTGGCGCTCAAGCGGGTGTTCGGCGCGCGCGCCGGGGAGGTTCCGGTGTCCTCGCTGAAGTCGGCGATCGGCCACCTGATCGGGGCGGCCGGGGCTGTGGAGTGCGTGGCCACCCTGCTCGCGCTGGCGCGCGGGACCGCGCCGCCGACGCTCAACTATGGGGTGCCCGACGATGGGCTCGACCTCGACTACGTCCCCAATCGCCAGCGCCCGCTGCGCGGCAACGGCTCGGGTCCGGCGGGCCGCCGGCGCCGAATCGCTCTGTGCAACTCGTTCGGGTTCGGCGGTCACAACAGCGTGCTGGTGCTCGCCGCCGAGGAACGCGGCGGCGATGTCTAGCATGCCGGCCGTCAAGCGCAGGGTGGTCGTCACCGGCACCGGCACGGTCACCTCGCTCGGCGTCGGCGCCGCCACGCTGACCGACCGCTGGATAGCCGGCGAATCGGGAATCGTCGACGGCCTGTCGCGCTGCGCCGACTTCGACCCGGCCGAGTTCATGCCGAGAAAGCAGGTGCGGCGCACCGACCGCTTCACCCAGCTGGCGATAGCCGCCACGCAGGAGGCTCTGGCGGAGGCCGGGTGGGACGATGCCGACGCGCCGTACCCGCCGGAGCGGGTGGGGTGCATCGTGGGCACCACCGTCGGCGGGCTTACGACCGAGGAAGAGATGGTGCTGCGCCTGCGCGACGGCGGTCCGGGCGCGGTCTCCGCGATGACCGTCCCGATGGTGATGTGCAACGCCGCAGCCGGCAATCTCGCGCTGCTGCACGGCTGGTTCGGTCCGACCTTCGCGGTGAGCTCCGCCTGCGCCAGCGGCGCGACCGCGATCGGCGTCGCCCTGCGCACGATCCAGGCCGGTGACGCGGACGCGATCGTGACCGGAGCCAGCGAGGCGGCCGTGACGGACACGGCGTTGGCCTCCTTTCGGGCGTTGGAGACGCTCTCGCCCACCGGCAGATCGCTGCCGTTCGATGCCCGCAGGGACGGCTTCGTATTGGGGGAGGGCGCGGGTGTGATGGTGCTGGAGGCGGCTGACACGGCGCAGGCGAGGGGCGCCGGAATCATCGGTGAGGTGCTCGGATACGGATCCACCACAGACGGCCACCACCTAACCGCCCCCGATCCCGAGGCCCGTGGAGCGATCCGCGCGATCGGGCTTGCGCTGCGGGATGCGGGAATCGCCGCGGATCGCTTGGATTATGTGAACGCGCACGGAACCGCGACCAGGCTGAACGATCGCGTCGAGACGTTGGCGCTGCACCGGGCGCTGGGTCCTGTGGCTCGACGCATTCCGGTGTCTTCGACCAAGTCGGTCATCGGTCACCTGCTCGCCGCGGCGGGTGTCGTGGAGGTTGTTGCCACCCTCCATTCACTGCGCAGGAGCGTGATCCCGCCCACCGCCGGCCACCGGGAGCGGGAGGAGGGCCTGGACCTCGACTATGTTCCCGTCAGCCGCCCGCTGGAGCGCGGCGATCGCGCGCGCCGATCGATTGCCCTTTCCAACGCGTTCGGCTTCGGAGGCCACAACGTGGTGCTCTGCCTGGCCGCTGGGCACGATTGAGCGCAATCCGAGCGCCCGCGGAACGTGGATTTGCGCATATTGATGACTTGAGTCATCGTTACAACCAGAACTCGTGGGAAGGTGGTGACACGATGGCGTCGATCGACGTCTTCGAGCGTGTAGGGCATAATTCGCAGGTTGCGCTCCCACGAGGAGCCCGGGCGCACGGACTCCCGTCATCGCTCGGCGCGGCAGGTCGGCGCCGGTGAGGGGTTCGCACCCGATCGCGATAATCGGGACCTCCTGCCGGCTGCCGGGAGCCTCCAGCCCCCATGCCTTCTGGCGCCTGCTGCGGGAAGGTGTGAGCGCGATCTCCCGGGCGCCCGTCGATCGCCGGCAGCTGGAGCAGTCGATCGTCGCCGACGAGCTCGAGCCGGGCGCCCGCTGGGGAGGCTTCCTGGAGGAGATCGATCGCTTTGATCCCGCCTTCTTCGGCATCTCCCCGAGGGAGGCGGCGGCGATGGATCCCCAGCAGCGGCTGATGCTCGAGCTCTGCTGGGAGGCACTCGAGGACGGCGCCGTGGTGCCCACCACCCTGCGCGACAGTCGAACGGGCGTCTTCGTCGGGGCGATCGCGTGCGACTACCACGACCTGCTCCACCGGTGCGGCAGCGAGGCGGTGACGCGACACGCGCTCACGGGGCTGCACCGCGGGATGATCGCCAATCGCGTCTCTTACACCCTCGGCCTGCGGGGCCCCAGCCTGACATGCGACACCGGCCAGTCCTCGTCGTTGGTGGCGGTGCACCTGGCGTGCGAGAGCCTGCGTCGCGGGGAGTCCGAGCAGGCGCTGGCGGGCGGTGTGCATCTCAACATCTCCTCCACCAGCGCGCTCAGTGCGTCCAGGTTCGGCGGCCTCTCGCCGGACGGGCGCTGCTTCACCTTCGACGCCCGCGCCAACGGGTACGTCCGGGGGGAGGGCGGCGGCGTGGTGGTGCTTAAGCCGCTGGCGGCGGCGCTTGCGGATGGCAATTCGATCTACTGCGTGATCCGCGGCAGCGCGGTCAACAACGACGGTGGCGGGGATGGCCTGACGGCGCCCGACCGCTCCGCCCAGGAGGAACTGCTGCGGCTGGCCCACCGGCGGGCCGGTGTGCGACGCGCCGAGGTCCAGTATGTCGAGCTGCACGGCACCGGCACCCCGTTGGGGGATCGTGTGGAGGCCGCCGCGCTCGGCGCCGTGCTCGGCGCACGCCGGCCGATCGCCGAGTCCCTCCGGGTGGGCTCGGCCAAGACCAACGTGGGGCACCTGGAGGGCGCCGCGGGCGTGGTGGGGCTGTTGAAGACGGCACTCTGCGTTCACCATCGCGAGCTTCCGCCAAGTCTCAACTTCGAGCGGCCCGGGCCGGAGCTTCCCCTGGACGCGCTGCGCCTGCGGGTGCAGCGGGAGCTCGGCGAGTGGCCACATGCGGATCGTCCGCTGCTGGCCGGGGTGAGCTCGTTTGGCGTGGGTGGCACCAATTGTCATCTCGTCGTGGCGCATGCGCCCGCGACGGCGCCCGCCGGCCGGCGCGGAGGGCCGGCGCGGCCGGCGACGGCCGCCGCGCCAGCGCAAAGCGGCCCCCTTGGCGCGGGCGTGCTGGCGTGGGTGGTGTCGGGCCGGGGCGAGGAGGCGTTGCGCGCCCAGGCGCGGCGGCTGGCGGAGCACGTGGAAGGCGACGGGGAGCTCGACGCAGGCGACTTCGGCTGCTCGCTGGCGCTGGGAAGGACCGCGTTCGACCGGCGGGCGGTGGTGTTTGGCGAGGCTCGCGAGCACTTGCTGGAGGGCTTGAGGGCGCTGGGCGCCGATCAGCCGGCGGCCAACGTGACGGAGGGAACCGCCGCCGGCGGCGAGGATCGAGGGGTCGTGTTCCTGTTCCCCGGCCAGGGTTCGCAGTGGCGGGGGATGGCGCTCGGAGCTGCGGGACCGCTCGCCGGTGTTTGCGCAGTGGATGGATGCCTGCGGACAGGCGCTGGCCGAGCACGTGGAGTGGTCGCTGGAGGACGTGTTGCGGGGCGTGGAGGGCGCGCCGGGGCTCGAGCGGGTCGATGTGGTGCAGCCGGCGCTGTTTGCGGTGATGGTGTCGCTCGCGGAGCTGTGGCGGGCCTGCGGGGTGCGCCCGGCGGCGGTCGTGGGCCACTCCCAGGGGGAGATCGCCGCGGCATGTGTGGCGGGCGGGCTGTCGCTCGCGGATGGGGCTCGGGTGGTGGCGCGACGCAGCCAGGTGCTGGCCGGCCTGGCGGGACGGGGCGGGATGGTGTCGATCGCGCTCCCGCGGGAGCAGCTCGCCGGCCTGCTGGGCCGGTGGGGCGAGCGGGTCGCGATCGCGGCGGTCAACGGCCCCGCGTCGATGGTCGTCGCAGGCGACCCCCGGGCTCTCGATGAACTGCTGGGGGAGTGCGCGGCGAGGGAGATCAGGGCGCGCCGGGTGCCGGTCGACTACGCCTCGCATTCGCCGCAGGTGGAGGTCGTGCGCGAGGAGCTCCTGGAGGCGCTGGCCCCGATCGCGCCGCGCACGGGCGAGGTTCCGTTCTACTCGACGGTGACGGGCGGCGCGCTCGACACCGCGGAGCTCGGGGCCGACTACTGGTATCGCGGCCTGCGGGAGACCGTGCGGTTCGAGCAGGTCACGCGCGTTCTGCTCGCCGAGGGCAAGCGGTTGTTCGTCGAGGTCAGTCCTCACCCGGTGTTGACGGTGGGGGTGCAGGAGACCGCTGAATCGGTGGTCGGCGAGTCGGCGCAGGCGGCGGTCCTCGCCACGCTGCGTCGCAACCAGGGCGGCCGCGAGCGCCTCCTCACATCGCTGGCCGACCTGTGGGTCCGCGGTGGGGACGTCGACTGGGGAGCGGTGCTCTCGCACCAGACGAGCAGGCGGGTGAGGTTGCCTACCTACGCCTTTCAGCGCCAGCGCCACTGGCTGGCCGCGCCGGCGTCGCACGAGATGGATATGGGGTCGCACGCGATGGATACCGAGTCGGCCGGGCGGCCCGCGGAGCGAATGACCGGCTCCGAACGGGAGCTTGAGCGTGCGAGCACGACCAGGTCCCAGCGTGCCGGGCCGCGGACGCCGGACGAGAGCCCCGACCACTACGCGAACCGGATCGGCGCCCGGACCCCGGTCGGCGAGGGGAATCGCGATCGCGAGCTCGGCGAGGCCGCTTCCGCCCGGTCCCCGCTGCGCCGGCGGCTGACCGGGGCGCCGGCGGCCGAGGGCGAGCGCGTCGTGCGGGAGCTGGTGTGCGTTCAGGCGGCGATCGTGCTGGGGCACCACACCTCCGCCGCCGTCGAGGCGGGCCGAACCTTCAAGGAGCTTGGGTTCGACTCGCCGGCGCTCGTGGAGTTGCGCAACCGGCTGAGCGCGATCACGGGCCTGCGGCTGGCGACGGCGCTGTTCTTCGCTCACCCCACGCCGGCCGCGCTGGCCGGCCATCTGCTGGGCGAGTTTACCGGCGCGGGCGCGGCCGCAGCCACGGGCACCGCGTGCTCGGCGACCGCCGAGGGACTGCCCCCGGCGCCCGCCGATGAGCCGATCGCGATCGTGGGAATGAGCTGCCGGTTCCCCGGCGGGGTGCGTTCGCCGCGGGGGCTGTGGGAGCTAGTGAGCAGCGGAGCGGATGCGATTGGGGGCTTCCCCTCCGATCGTGGCTGGGACCTCGACGCCCTGTATGACCCCGACCCGGATCGCCCCGGGTGCAGCTATGTGCGCGAAGGCGGCTTCCTCCACGACGCGGGCGAGTTCGACGCGGCCTTCTTCGGCATCGGCCCGCGGGAGGCGCTGGCGATGGATCCCCAGCAGCGACTGCTGCTGGAAGGCGCCTGGGAGGCCCTCGAGGATGCGGGTGTCGCCCCCGGATCGGTGCGCGGCAGCCAGACCGGGGTGTTCATCGGTGCCATGACACAGGAGTACGGCCCGCGTTTGTGCGACGCGCGCGACGGCGCGGAGGGCTACACCCTCACCGGCAACGCCGCTAGCGTCGCCTCGGGGCGTGTGGCTTACACATTCGGCTTGCAGGGTCCCGCCCTGACCGTGGACACGGCCTGCTCGTCCTCGCTGGTGGCCCTGCACACGGCGTCCCGGTCGCTGCGCCAGGGGGAGTGTGGGCTGGCGCTCGCCGGCGGCGTCGCCGTGATGGCGGATCCGGGCATGTTCGTCGAGTTCTCTCGCCAGCGCGGCCTGTCGATCGATGGACGGTGCCGGTCCTTCGGCGCGGAGGCGGGGGGTGTCGGCTGGTCTGAGGGCATGGGCCTGCTGCTGCTGGAGCGGCTTTCCGACGCGCTCGCCAACAACCGCCCGGTGCTGGCCGTCGTGCGCGGCTCGGCGGTCAACCAGGATGGCGCGTCGAACGGGCTGACGGCGCCCAGCGGCCCGTCGCAGGAAGCGGTGATGCGCCAGGCGCTGGCTGACGCCGGCCTGTCGCCCGCGGAGATCGACGTGGTCGAGGGCCACGGGACGGGCACTGCGCTGGGCGACCCGGTCGAGGCGCAGGCGCTGCTTTCGACGTATGGGCGCCGGCGCGCCGGAGGGGAGCCCCTGTGGCTGGGATCGTTGAAGTCGAACATCGGTCACACGCAGGCCGCGGCCGGGGTGGGGGGAGTCATCAAGATGGTGATGGCCATGCGTAATGGCGTGCTGCCGGCGACGCTGCATGCGGAGGTGCCCTCGCCGCAGGTGGATTGGTCGGCGGGGCAGGTGCGGCTGCTGAGCGAGCGGATGCCATGGGCGCGCCGCGCCGCGCCGCGCCGCGCCGGCGTCTCTTCGTTTGGGATCTCCGGCACCAACGCGCACGTGATTCTGGAGGAGGCCCCGGCGGCCGAGCCGAGCCCCCCGACGGGGGCGCCGGGCGGCGACCGCGATGGTCCACCTGCTGCCGCCACCACCACCCCGACCCCCGGCGTTTTGCCCTTCCTCGTCTCCGCTGCGAGCGAGGAGGCGCTGAGCGAGCAGGCCGCTCGCCTTGGTTCGCGTCTGCGGGCGGGGCCGGAGGTCGAGCTGGGCGATGTGGCGGGCGCCCTCGCGCTGGGTCGCGCGCAGCTCTCGCACCGAGCCGTCGTCCTCGCCGACGGGCCGCGCACGCTGCTCGCCGGACTGCAGGCGCTCGAGCGCGGCGAGCCTCTCGATGGCCTGCTCCGGGGCGTGGCGCGGAGCGAGAGCGACGGCCGCGTGGCGCTCCTGTTCTCAGGACAGGGCTCGCAGTGGGCGGGGATGGGTAGAGCGCTGCATGCGACCTTCGCCGTATTCGCGGATGCCTTCGCGGAGGTTTGCGCCGTTTTCGACGCCGAGCTCGAGCGGCCGTTGACGGAGGTGCTGTTCGCCGCGGAGGATTCGCCCGAGGCGGCGCTGCTCGATCGCACGGAGTTCACCCAGCCGGCGATGTTCGCGCTCGAGATCGCGCTCCACCGGCTGGTCACGGCTTTCGGCGTCAAGCCGGATTTCCTGCTGGGACACTCGATTGGAGAGATCTCGGCGGCGTGTGTGGCGGGCGTGTTCTCAGTCGAGGACGCGTGTGCAGTGGTTGCGGCGCGCGGGCGGCTGATGGGCGCACTGCCCGATGGCGGCGCGATGGCGGCGGTGAGCGTTTCCGAGCGGGAGGTGCTGGAGAGCCTTCGCGATTTTGAAGGCCGTCTGGCGCTGGCCGCGGTGAACGCGCCGGAAGGGGTCGTCGTCTCCGGCGATGAGGCGGCCGTCGGGGCATGGGAAGTCGCGTTCGCCGCGGAGGGCCGGAAGGTGACGCGTCTGCGAGTCTCGCACGCGTTTCACTCGCACCTGATGGACCCGATGCTTGCCGAGTTCAAGACGGTGATCGAAAGCGTTTCCCTGCATGAGCCCACGCTGCCGGTCGTGTCGAACGTGAGTGGCCAGACGCTGTCGGTGGCGGAGGCCACCTCGCCCGAGTATTGGGCCAACCATGTGCGCAGGACGGTGCGTTTCTGTGACGGTGTGCGATTCCTGCAGCGCGCGGGTGTGACGTGCTTTCTAGAGCTCGGCCCGGGTGGTGCCCTGTGCGCAATGGCACATCAGTCGCTTGACCGGGACGCTCGTGAGGAGCTCGCCACCGATGAGCGCACGGTCGAGAACGACCTCATCGCGAGCAGCCTGCGCGCACACCGCCCCGAAACGCGGGAGCTGATCGCCCTGCTCGCGCAAGCCCACATTCACGGCCTGTCGGTGGATTGGGGGGTGTTGTTCGCCGGGCGGGGGGCGTGTGGTGTGGAATTGCCGACTTACGCTTTTCAGCGTAAGCGTTTTTGGCGCGAGCGCTCGGTGGCAGCGGTTGCTGCGAGCGCCGTGGGCCAGCTGGAGGCCGACCACCCGTTGCTGGGTGCGGCGGTGGAGTTGCCCGAGGGTGGGGGTTGGTTGTTCACGGGGCGTTTGTCGTTGCGCAGCCATCCTTGGCTTGCCGACCATGTGGTCTTCGGCACGGTCCTGCTGCCGGGCACGGCGTTTCTGGAGCTCGCGCTGCACGCCGCCGGGCGGGTTGGGCTCGACACCGTCGAGGAGCTTGTGTTGGAGGCGCCGCTGATCCTGGGCGAGGGGGACGCCGTGGCGCTGCACGTGGCGGTCGCGGAGGCCGGCGATCGGGGAGCTCGCGAGGTGACGATCTCCTCACGCCGGCACGGTGTGGGGGAGGATGCGCAGTGGACGCGTCATGCCGGCGGCATCCTGGCCGCCGGTGCGGCCGGGGTCGTGGAGCCGCCGACCGGCTCATGGCCACCGGAGGGGCGGCGGCTGGTGGGTGCGTGGCCGCCGGAGGGGGCGCGGCCGTTGGAGCTCGCGGGGCTGGGGGTTGGTGAGGGGCTTGATTTCGCGGGTGTTGTGTATGGGTGTTTGGCTGAGTTGGGTTTTGAGTATGGCCCGGTGTTTCGGGGGTTGTCTGGGGTGTGGCGGCGTGGGGGTGAGGTGTTTGCGGAGGTTGCGCTTGGTGGTGGGCAGGTCGGGGAGGCTGGGCGTTTCGGTCTTCACCCGGCGTTGCTCGATGCGGCTTTGCATGCTGGTCTGCTGGCTGCGGTCGAGGCTGGTGAGGAGGTTGGGCTGCCGTTCGTGTGGGGTGGTGTTGCGCTGCATGCGTCTGGCGCGGCTGAGCTGCGGGTGAGGATCACGCGGGGCGCGGAGGGGCTCTCGCTGGTGGCGTTCGATGGTGCGGGTGAGTTGGTGGTCGAGGTCGGGTCGTTGGGTGTGCGGGCGGTCGATCCCGGCCGGCTGGGGCTTGCTGGTGGCGGTGACTCGCTGTTCGGGGTTGACTGGGTGGGGGTCCCGGTGGCTGGTGGGGATAGTTCTGTGACGGGGGATGTCGCACCGGGGGGTGTGGTATCGGGGGAGGTCGCACCGGGGGGTGTGGTGTCGGGGGGTGTCGCGAGGCTGGGTGCGTTGGCGGGTTTGCCGGGCGCCGGCGGCTATGCGGATCTCGCGGGGCTGCTGGATTCGCTGGGGGAGGGTGGGGCTCCCGGGGTGGTCGTGGTTGAGTTTGGCGGTGAGGGGAGTGGTGATCTTCCGGGTGGCGCGCATGTTGTTCTGAAGCGGGCTTTGTCGTTGTTGCAGGGATGGTTGGGGGAGCCCCGGTTGGCGGGTGCGCGGCTGGTGGTCCTTACGCGTGGCGCGGTGTGCGCGGCTGAGGGCGATGAGCCGGATTTGGGGTTGGCGGCGTTGTGGGGTTTGTTGCGCTCGGCGCGTTCGGAGCACCCTGGTCGGTTCGCGCTGGTCGATCTCGATGGGGATGAGGCTTCGCTGGGGGTGCTGCCCGCGGTGCTGGCATACGACGAGCCCGAGCTCGCCATCCGCCGGGGTGCCCTGCTGGCGCCCCGGCTGACACCGGTGTCCCGGTCTGCGTCGGTGCCGAAGTCGGCGGCGGCGTCCTGGCCGGCGGTGGTGCCGCGGCCGGCATCGGTGCCGCCACCGGCGGAGGTGTCCCAATCAGTGCCGGTGTCGGGGCTGGCGTCGGGCGGCGTGGCTGGCGGGGAGTGGCGGGGGTTTGGTTGGGATCCGCGGCGCACCGTGTTGCTAACCGGCGGCACGGGTGGTCTGGGCAGCCTGTTGGCCGGTCACCTGGTACGGGCTCACGGGGCCCGCCGGCTGCTGCTGGTGAGCCGTCGGGGGCCGGACGCGCCGGGTGCCGCGGAGCTTCAGCGCGAGCTCGAGCAGCTCGGCGCGCGGGTCACGATTGCGGCGTGCGATGTCGCCGAGCGCGAGCAGCTGCGCGCGCTGCTTGACTCGATCCCCCCGGAGCACTCGCTCGGGTCCGTGATCCATGCCGCCGGGGTGCTCGACGACGGCGTGATCGAGGGGTTGACCCCCGAGCGCCTGGACCGCGTGCTCGCTCCCAAGCTCGACGCGGCCTGGCACCTGCACGAGCTGAGCAGGGAGCACGATCTCGACGCCTTCGTCCTCTTCTCCTCGATCGCCTCCACGATCGGCGCCCCCGGCCAGGCCAACTACGCCGCCGCCAACGCCTTCCTCGACGCGCTCGCACAACACCGCCACGCACAACACCTCCCCGCAACCACACTCGCATGGGGCCTCTGGAAGCGGGACGGTGGGATGGCCGCTCGCCTCGACGCCGCCGACCTCGCGCGGATGAGGCGCACCGGCGTGGCGGCGCTCTCCGATGAGGAGGGGCTGGGTCTGTTCGACGCTGCCGTCGCCGCTGGCGGGGCGCTCGCATTCCCGGTTCGGTTCGACGGCGCGGGTCTCAGCTCTCAGGCCGCGGCGGGGACGCTCGCCCCGGCGTTGCGAGGACTGACGCGCGTGCGCCCTGCACGGCGGCGAGCCACCGCCGGCAAGATCTCGGCGCGGCTCGCCACCGTCCCCGAGAACGATCGGGAGGAGCTCGTGCTCGACCTCGTACGTGCCGAGGTGGCGGTGGTGCTGGGCCACGGCTCGGCTGAGGACGTCGACCCGCGCAAGACGCTCAAAGCGCTCGGGTTCGACTCCCTCGCCGCCGTGGAGCTGCGCAACCGGCTGGGCGCGGTGACCGGGCTGCGCTTGCCCTCGGCGCTCGTCTTCGACTATCCGACCCCGACCGCGTTGGCTGGGCACCTGCTGGCCGAGGCGACCGCGAGCGGTGGCGCCCCCCGCGCGGTTGTGAAAGCCCAGGCCGGCGACGAGCTCATCGCGATCGTCGGCATGGCCTGCCGTTTTCCGGGTGGGGTGCGCTCGCCCGAGGAGCTATGGCGGCTGATCGCTGCGGGCGGGGACGCGATCTCGGAGTTTCCCCGCGACCGCGGCTGGGATCTGGAGCGCCTGTACGACCCCGATCCCGACCGGCCCGGCTGCAGCTACACCCGCCACGGCGGCTTCCTCCACGACGCCGCCGACTTCGACGCCGAGTTCTTCGGGATAAGTCCCCGCGAGGCGCTGGCGATGGACCCCCAGCAGCGGCTGCTGCTGGAAGGCGCCTGGGAGGCGCTGGAGGACGCGGGCATGGACGCGCAGAGCCTGCGGGGGACACAGACCGGCGTGTTCGCGGGCATCATGCACCACGACTACGGGCCCGCGGCCGGCTCCGGCTCGCTGCCGGACGGGCTGGAGGGTTACCTGATCACGGGCATCGCCGGCAGCGTCGCCTCCGGGCGCGTGGCGCACGAGCTTGGTCTGGAGGGGCCCGCGCTCACGGTGGACACCGCCTGCTCGTCGTCGTTGGTGGCGTTGCACCTGGCGTGTCAGGCGCTGCGCGGCGGCGAGTGCTCGCTGGCGCTGGCCGGCGGCAGCACCGTGCTGAGCACTCCGCGCGTGTTCACCGAGTTCTCCCGCCAGCGCGGTCTGTCCGCGGATGGGCGCTGCAAGTCATTCGCCGAGGCCGCGGATGGAGTCGGCTGGGCGGAGGGTGTCGGCGTGCTCGTGTTGGAGCGCCTGTCCGACGCCGAGCGGGCGGGCCGTCCGATCCTCGCCGTGGTGCGCGGCTCGGCCGTCAACCAGGATGGCGCCTCCAACGGCCTCACCGCCCCCAACGGCCCCTCCCAGGAGCGGGTGATTCGCCAGGCCCTGGCCAACGCCGGCCTGGAGTCCCGGGATGTCGACGTGGTCGAGGCCCACGGCACCGGCACCACGCTCGGCGACCCGATCGAGGCGGGAGCCCTACTCGCCGCCTACGGCCGTGGCCGGGAGGATCGTCCGCTGCTGCTCGGCTCGATCAAGTCCAACATCGGCCACACCCAGGCCGCCGCGGGCGTCGCCGGGGTGATCAAGATCGTGGAAGCGATGCGCCACGGCGTGCTGCCGCGGACCCTGCACGTCGACCGGCCCAGCAGCCACGTCGACTGGGAGGCGGCCGGAGTGCGGCTGCTCACCGAGGAGGCTCCCTGGGAGCGGGGCCGGCGCCCCCGCCGCGCCGGGGTGTCCTCGTTTGGGATCAGCGGCACCAACGCCCATACGATCCTCGAAGAGGCGCCTGCGTCAGCGCTCGCCGACCTCGCGCCGGACGGCGAGCCCCTCGGCGGCGAGGAGGCCCAAGCCGGCATCCCGG
Source organism: uncultured Solirubrobacterales bacterium (assembly GCA_963771915.1). Lineage (GTDB taxonomy): Bacteria > Actinomycetota > Thermoleophilia > Solirubrobacterales > Solirubrobacteraceae > Palsa-744. The sequence goes on from CAVYVD010000002.1 coordinate 129,666, forward strand.
CGGCGGCTCTGGTGGGATCGTTCGCCCTGGCGCTGTCGGCCAAGACCAGGCCCGCGCTGCAGGCCGCGGCGGGGCGCCTGGCGCGGCGCATGGAGGACGATCCCGACCTCGCACTCGCCGACGTCGGCTTCTCGCTGGCCACCACGCGAGCGCTCCACGACCACCGCGCCGTCGTTTTCGGCGACGATCGCCGGCGGCTGCTCGCGGGGCTCGCCGCATTGCGGGACGGCCAGCCGACGGCCGGCACGGTCGAGGGCAGCGCGCGCGGCGGCAAGCTCGCCTACCTGTTCACCGGCCAGGGCGCCCAGCGTCCGGGCATGGGCGCCGAGCTCCACGCCGCCTCGCCGCTGTTCGCGGCTGCGTTCGACGCGGTCTGCGAGCAACTTGACCGCCACTTGGCGGAGCCGCTCGAGGGCATCGTCTTCGGTACCCATCCCCACGCCGCCGAGCTACTGGACCGCACCGAGTTCACGCAGCCCGCTCTGTTCGCGCTCGAGGTGGCGCTGTTCGGCCTGCTCGAGCGGATGGGCATGCGTCCCGGCTGTCTCGTGGGCCACTCGATCGGAGAGCTGGCGGCAGCTCACGTGGCCGGCGTGCTCTCCCTGCCGGATGCGTGCCAGCTCGTTGCGGCGCGGGGACGGCTGATGGGCGAGCTGCCGGCGAATGGGGCGATGGTCGCGGTGCAAGCGAGCGAGGCCGAGATGTTGGAGTCGATCGCCGGCCGCGAGGCGGAGCTTTCGATAGCCGCCGTCAACGCGCCGGGCGCGGTGGTGCTCTCCGGCGAGCGAGCCGCCGTGGAGGCGCTCACCGAGCAGTGGACGAGGCGGGGCCGCAAGACCAAGCGCCTGGCGGTCAGCCATGCCTTCCACTCGCGGCTGATGGACCCGATGCTGGCGGACTTCGAGGCGGTTGCCCGCGGTCTCGCCTACGGCGAGCCCCGGATCCCGATTCTCTCCACGCTCACCGGGGAGATCCTCGGCGCCGAGCTCGCGCGCGACCCCGCTTACTGGGCTCGCCACGCTCGCGGGACGGTGCGCTTCGCCGACGCCGTCGTCGCCCTCGCCGAGCGGGGGACGGCCACCTTCATCGAGCTGGGCCCCGACGGGGTGCTCTGCGCGATGGCCGCCGCCAGCCTGCCCGAGGAGCTGGACGCGACGTTGGCGGCGGTGTTGCGTGTTGGGAGGGTGGATCGGGAGGTGTTGTTGGCGGCGTTGGCGGCTGCGCATGTGGCTCGTGGGGGTGTTGATTGGGCGCGGTTGTATCCGGGTGGGCGGTGTGTGGGTTTGCCGACGTATGCGTTTCAGCGTGAGCGTTTTTGGCTGGATCCGTCGGTGGTGTCGGGTGGGGCGAGCGCGATCGGTTTGCGGGATGCCGGCCATCCCTTGCTGGGTGCGGTTGTGGAGCTGTCTGGGGGGGAGGGTTGGCTGTTCACGGGGCGTGTGTCGTTGGCGGGTTGTCCGTGGTTGGCTGATCATGTGGTGTTCGGTGTGGTGTTGATGGCGGGTACGGCGTTTCTGGAGCTTGCGTTGCACGCGGCGGGGCATTTGGGTTTGGATGGGGTGGAGGAGTTGACGTTGCAGGCGCCGTTGGCTTTGCCGGAGCGGGGTGGTGTGGCGTTGCAGGTGCGGGTTGGTGCGCTCGATGATGGTGGTGGGCGGCCGGTGGCGATCTCGTCTTGTGCGGAGGTCGAGGGGAGTGAGTGGGTGTGTCATGCCACGGGGGTGCTGGGCGCTGCTGAGGCTGGGGTTGTGGCTCCTGTGGAGTCGTCGGTGTGGCCGCCGGTTGGCGCGCAGCCGCTGGATGTGGGGGGTGTGTATCGTGAGCTCGCGGGTCGTGGCTATGAATATGGGCCTGCGTTTCGGTGTTTGGGGGGTGCTTGGCGGGATGGAGGGGCGGTGTTCGCGGAGGTCGCTCTGGCTGCTCGGGAGCGCGATGCGGCTGGCGGTTTCGCGCTTCATCCCGCGCTGCTGGACGCCAGCTTCCACGCTGCGCTCGGCAGCATCCCCGACACTGACGCCGACACCACGCCCCTGCCGTTCGCGTGGCGCGGGGTGCGCATCCACCAGTCCGGGGCTCGCTCGGCGCGGGCGCGTGTGACGCTCGGTCCAAACAGCTTCGGTCTGGTCGTCCACGACGAGGCCGGCTCGCCGATTGCCACCGTCGATTCCGTCGTCCTGCGGCCGGCCGCGCGCGGTGAGCTCGGCGCTCAGCGCCGCGACTCCCTGTTTGGGCTGCGCTGGAACGAGCTGCTCGCGGCCGGACCCTCAACCAGCAGCCCCTCCCCCTCCTCCCCCTCATCCAGCGGCGCCTCCTCCCGCTCCAACGGCTCCCCCTCCTGCTCCCGCGAATCCTCCTCCCGTCCCGGCGCCGCCGCCCACCTGGCGATCCTCGGCGAGCTGGACGTGCGGGGCCTCGAGCTCGAGCGCCACAACAGCATCGAGGAGCTCTGCGCCGCGATTGCCGGCGACACCCCGCCCGAATGGGTGCTGGCCGAGGTAGGCCGCCAGCAGGCCGACGACCCCGCCGCCGGGGCTCACGCCGCGACCCGCAGCGCCCTCTCGCTGCTGCAGGGCTGGCTGGCCGACGTGCGCCTCGCCGAGACCGGTCTCGCCCTGCTCACCCGCGGCGCCGTCGCCGCGGTCGAGGGCGACCGGCTCGACCTCGCTCGAGCGCCGCTGTGGGGACTGCTGCGCTCGGCGCAGTCGGAGCACCCCGGCCGCTTCGTGGCAATTGACCTCGACGACGCAGAGGACTCGTTCGCGGTACTGCCCGCCGCGCTGGCGGCCGGGGAGCCCCAGCTCGCGCTGCGCGGGGGCGCCGTGCTGGTGCCGCGGCTGGTGCCGATGGCCGTCGCGTCGGAGGAGCGGGAGCGGCCCGCGTTCGACCCGCAGCGCACCGTGTTGATCACCGGCGGCACCGGTGGCATCGGCGGTCTGCTGGCCCGTCACCTCGTCCAGGTCCACGGCGCCCGCCGGCTGCTGCTGGCCAGTCGCCGCGGCAGGCGGGCGGAGCGGGCCGCCGAGCTGCAGGGCGAGCTGGAGGCGCTCGGAGCCGAGGTCACGATCGCCGCCTGCGACGTCGCCGAGCGGGAGCAGGTGCGCGCGCTGCTGGACGCGATCCCCCCGGAGCACCCGCTCGGGGCGGTCATCCACGCCGCCGGGGTACTGGATGACGGCCTGATCGAGTCGCTCGACCACGAGCGCCTGCGCCGTGTGATGGCTCCCAAGGTCGACGCCGCCTGGCACCTGCACGAGCTGACCGCGGGACTCGAGCTGTCGGCCTTCGTGCTCTTCTCCTCGGCCGCGGGGCTGCTCGGCGGCTCCGGCCAGGGCAACTATGCGGCCGCCAACGCATTCCTCGACGCGCTCGCGCGCCATCGCGTCACCGACGGGCTCGCCGGTCAGTCGCTCGCATGGGGTCTATGGGAGCAGGAGAGCGGGATGGCCGAGGGGATGAGCGACGCCGAGCTCGTTCGCTTCAGGCATCGGGTCCGCACCCGCCTCGGCTTCCTGCCGATGTCCTCACAACGCGGTCTGGAGCTCCTCGACGCCGCGCTCGGTCTCCGCGAGCCGCTGGTGGTGGCGGTGGAGTTCGCCTTCGAGGCGCTGCGCGGGCAGGCCGACAGGGGCAGCCTGCCGCCACTGCTGAGCGGCTTCGTCCGGGTGCCCGCGCGCCGCGCCGTCGGCGGCTCGCTGGCCAAGCTCGCCGCCCTGCCCGAGGCGGAGCGCGAGCAGGCCGTGCTCGAGTTGGTCCTCTCAGAGGTGGCGGCTGTGCTGAGCCACGGATCCGCCACGAAGGTCGAGCCCGAGCGGGCGTTGAAGGAGATCGGGTTCGACTCGCTGACCGCGGTGGAGTTGCGCAACCGCCTCAACGGGGCGACCGGGATGCGGCTGCCGGCGACGCTGGTCTTCGACCACCCCACGCCCGCCGCGATCGCAGAGCTGATTCGCGCGAAAATCGCCGGCAACGGCGCGGCGCGGTCGACGATCGACGAGCAGCTCGACAAGCTCGAGGCGATGCTCGCCGCGGTCCCGCCGGACGCCCGGGCGAGAAACCAGGCGGATGCGCGCCTGCGGCTGTTCAACGCGCGCGTGCGCTCGCTGTGGGCGGGCGTGTCAGGCGTTGCTTCGCCAGGCGAGGAGCTGGCGAGCGCCGAGGGCCTGGAGGATGCGTCCGACGACGAGCTGTTCGAGATCATCGAGCAGGAGTTCGGTGTGGCATGAGCGCGGCCGCACATCTCGGAGAGAGGACCCAGCGATGAGCGACGAGCGCGCGCGCATGGACGACGGCAAGCTGCGGCGGTACCTCAACAAGGTGACCGCCGAGCTGCGCGACGCGCATCGCCAGCTGCGGGAGATCGAGCAGGATCAGCGAGAGCCGATCGCGATTGTCGGGATGAGTTGCCGGTATCCGGGTGGGGTTTGTTCGCCGCAGGAGCTGTGGGAGCTGGTTGCGGGGGGTGGGGATGCGGTCTCGGCGTTCCCGGCCGATCGTGGTTGGGATCTGGAGCGCTTGTACGATCCCGATCCCGATCGTGTGGGTTGTAGTTATGCGCGTCATGGTGGTTTTGTGCGTGACGCTGGGGATTTCGATGCCGAGTTTTTTGGGATCAGTCCGCGTGAGGCGTTGGCGATGGATCCGCAGCAGCGGTTGTTGTTGGAGGGTGCGTGGGAGGCGGTGGAGAGCGCGGGGATCGACCCGTCCTCGCTGCGTGGCAGCGATACGGGTGTTTTCGCGGGGATCATGCACCAGGATTACGCGCCGTTGGTCGGGTCTGGGTTGGTGCCGGAGGGGCTCGAGGGTTATGTGTCGACGGGTAATGGTGCGGCTGTGGCGTCGGGGCGGTTGGCGTATGTGTTGGGGTTGGAGGGTCCGGCGGTGTCGGTTGACACGGCGTGCTCGTCGTCGTTGGTGGCGTTGCATTTGGCGTGTCAGGCGTTGCGGGCGGGGGAGTGCTCGCTGGCGCTGGCGGGCGGCGTCACGGTGCTCAGCACACCGGCCATGTTCATCGAGTTCTCTCGCCAGCGCGTGCTCTCGGTCGACGGTCGGTGCAGGGCGTTCGCGGCCGGAGCCGACGGGATCGGCTGGGCCGAGGGCATGGGCCTGGTGGTGGTGGAGCGTCTTTCGCGGGCGTTGCGGGAGGGTCATGGGGTGTTGGCGGTGGTGCGTGGTTCGGCGGTCAATCAGGATGGTGCGAGCAATGGGTTGACGGCGCCGAATGGGCCGTCGCAGGAGCGGGTGATTCGTCAGGCGTTGGCGAGTGCGGGTGTGGCGGCGGGGGAGGTGGATGCGGTCGAGGCGCATGGGACGGGGACGGCGCTTGGTGATCCGATCGAGGCGCAGGCGTTGTTGGCGACCTACGGCGCGGAGCGTGCGAATGGTCCGTTGTGGCTGGGCTCGTTGAAGTCGAACATCGGTCATGCGGTCGCGGCGGCCGGTGTGGGTGGGGTGATCAAGATGGTGATGGCGTTGCGCGGGGAGCGGTTGCCGCGGACGCTGCATGCGGGTGAGCGCTCGCCGCATGTCGATTGGTCGGCGGGGGCGGTCGAGTTGTTGACCGAGGCGGTGCCGTGGCCGCGGGGGGAGCGCCCGCGGCGGGCGGGGGTCTCGTCATTCGGGATCAGTGGCACCAACGCCCACATGATTCTGGAGGAGGCGCCGCCCGAGGACGCAGAGCCGCTGCCAACGCCGGCCGTGGAGGGTGAGCCGCGGGTGGGAGAGGATGCCTCGCCGGGCACACCGGGTGCCGGTGCGTCGCCGGTGGTCCCGTGGCTGCTCTCGGCGAGGTCCGAGCCGGCGCTGCGGGCCCAGGCCGAGCGTTTGCGCTCCCATCTGCTGCGCCATCCCCAGCTCGCGCCGACCGACGTGGCGCTCACACTCGCCGGCCGCGCCACCTTCGAGCACCGGGGTGTGGTGGTGGGCGCGGATCGCGACCAGCTGCTGGCGGGTCTGGAGGCGCTCGCGCGCGGCGAGCCCGCGGCGGGCATGGTGAAGGGGTGGGCGCGGAGCGCCGGCAAGGTGGCGTTCATGTTTCCGGGCCAGGGTTCGCAGTGGAAGGGCATGGCGGCCGAGCTCCTCGACAGCTCCCCCGTGTTCGCCAACCAGATCGAGGCGTGCGCCAGGGCGCTCGACCCGTTCGTGGAGTGGTCGCTGGAGGAGCTGTTGCGGGGGAGTCCGGGCACGCCGTCGCTGGATCGAGTGGACGTGGTGCAGCCGGCGCTGTTCGCGGTGATGCTCGCGCTCGCCGCGTTGTGGCGCTCACGCGGGATCGAGCCCGCGATGGTGGTTGGTCACTCCCAGGGCGAGATCGCGGCCGCGCACGTGGCGGGAGCCTTGACCCTGGACGACGCGGCGCGGGTGGTGGCGCTGCGCAGCCGGGCGCTCGCCGGCCTTGCCGGTCACGGTGGAATGGTCTCCGTCTCGCTGCCCGCCCCACAGGTGGCCGAGCTCCTGCGGCGCTGGGACGAGCGGATCTCTGTGGCGGCGTTCAACGGCCCGGGGTCCGTGGTCGTATCCGGCCCAACCGCCGCGCTCGAGGAGCTGCTCGAGTGGTGCGAGGCCCAGGAGATTCGCGCCCGCGGGATCGCGGTCGACTACGCCTCGCACTCGCCGCAGATCGAGACGATCCGCGAATCTCTGGCCGAGGCGCTGGCGCCGGTCGCGCCGCGCTCCGGCGAGATTCCGATCTACTCCACCGCGTCCGACGAAGCGCTCGACGGCAGCGAGCTGGACGCGGGGTACTGGTATCGCAGCCTGCGCCAGCCGGTTCGGTTCGAGGCCGCCATCAGGGCGCTCCTGCGGGACGGCTTCACCACCTTCATCGAGGTGAGCCCACATCCGGTGCTGACCACGGCGGTGCTGGACACGATCGAGGCCACGGGCGCCGATCCCGACGGCGTGGCGGCGATCGGCACCCTGCGTCGCGACGAGGGCGGATTGCGGCGGTTCACCACCTCGCTCGCGGAGGCGCACGTCCACGGTTGCGTCCCCAACTGGGGCGCGCTCTGCGCCGCGCCCGCGGCACGCCGCGTGGATCTGCCGACCTACCCCTTTCAGCGCGAGCGCTTCTGGTTGGAGGCGGCCGCGGGTGCGGGCGACCTCGCCGCGGTCGGCCAGGCCAAGGCCGACCACCCGTTGCTGGGTGCCGCGGTGGAGTTGCCCGAGGGTGGGGGCTGGCTGTTCACGGGGCGTTTGTCGTTGCGCAGCCATCCCTGGCTTGCCGACCATGCGGTCTTCGGCACGGTCCTGCTGCCGGGCACGGCGTTCCTCGAGCTCGCGCTGCACGCCGCCGGGCAGGTTGGGCTCGACACCGTCGAGGAGCTCACCTTGCAGGCGCCGCTGATCCTGGGCGAGGGCGATGCCGTGGCGCTGCGGGTGGCGGTCGCGGAGGCCGACGATCAGGGCGCTCGCGAGGTGACGATCTCCTCGCGGCACGGTGAGGACGAGGATGAGGAGTGGACGCGGCATGCCGGTGGTGTGTTGGCCCCCGGTGTGGCCGGGGTCTCGGAGCTGCCCGCCCCCTCGTTCAACTCCACCGCGTCTGCCGGCCCCTGGCCGCCGGAGGGCGCCGCGCCGCTGGACCCCGCCGCGGCCGTCTATGGGCGTCTGGCCGAGCTGGGCTTCGACTATGGCCCGGCGTTTCAGGGGCTCACGGCGATCTGGCGGCGTGGGGAGGAGATCTTTGCCGAGGTCGCGCTCGATCGAACACAGGCCGCGGAGGCCGGGCGCTTCGGTGTCCACCCGGCGCTGCTGGACGCGAGCTTCCATCCCGCCATCGAAACGTTCGCGGTGGCGCTGGGGCAGAGCCGGGTACCGCTGCCGTTCTCGTTCAGGGGAGTGCGGCTCGAGCGCTCGGGCGCGGCGGCGCTGCGCGTCGCGATCGTCCCCACCGGCGTCGACACGCTGCGCCTCACCGCGACCGACACGGAGGGCGCGCCGGTCGTCGCGATCGACTCGCTCGCCACGCGGCCCGTCGAGCCGAGCCGGCTCGCGGATGCGCGCCGCCTCGGGGCGAGTGCACTGTTGGGGCTCGATTGGGTCGAGCTCGGGCCGCTTGCGGACGGCGAGCCGCGGCGCCTGGCGGCCGTCGGCGATGGGGAGATTCCCGGGGTGGAGCGCTGCTACGCCGATCCGCGCGCGCTCGCCGCGGCGCTCGACGGCGGCGCCGAGCCGCCCGACGCGGTGCTCGCGCCGGCGCCGGGGGCCGGGGGAGATTGCACGGCGGCGGCGGTACACGCAGGCGTGCAACGGACGCTGGAGTTGTTGCAGGGCTGGCTGGCGGAGCCGCGCTTGGCCGACACGCCGCTCATGGTCGTGACCCGCGGAGCGGTTGCGGCGGTAGAGGGCGACGAGCTCGATCTGACCGTGGCGCCGCTGTGGGGTCTGGTGCGCTCGGCGCAGGCGGAGCACCCCGGCCGCTTCGCCGCGGTCGACCTCGACGATGCCGATGCCTCGTTCGCGGCGCTGCCCGCCGCGCTGGGGATCGAGGAGCCCCAGCTCGCTCTGCGCCGGGGCGCCGCGCTGGTGCCGCGGCTGGCGCGGATCTCCACCGCATCCGAGGGGGAGCGGCGGCTCGCCCTCGACCCGGAGGGCACCGTGCTGATCACCGGCGGCACGGGTGGCCTCGGCGCTCTGCTCGCCCGCCACCTCGCTCGAGCCCACCACGCCCGCCGGCTGCTGCTGACGAGCCGCCGGGGAGCGGAGGCGGAGGGCGCCGCCGAGCTGCAGAGCGAGCTGCGGGAGCTCGGCGCCGAGGTCACGATCGCCGCCTGCGACGTCGCCGAGCGAGCGCAGGTGCAGGCGCTGCTCGACTCGATCCCCCGGGAGCACCCGCTCGACGCCATCGTCCACGCCGCCGGGGTGCTCGACGATGGCGTGATCGAGTCGCTGACCGCCGACCAGGTCGAGCGGGTGCTGCGCCCGAAGGTGGATGCGGCGCTGCATCTGCACGAGCTGACGGCGGGGTTAGAGCTCGAGGCGTTCGTGATGTACTCGTCGGCCGCTCCGCTCCTCGGCGGCCCCGGCCAGGGCAACTATGCGGCCGCCAACGCGTTCCTCGACGCGCTCGCGCAACACCGCCGCGCGCACGGGCTCACCGGCACGTCGCTGGCGTGGGGCCTGTGGACGACTGACAGAGGCGCGATCGGCGGCTCAGCCGCCTCCACGACCGACGAGCGGCTGCGCGCGGACATGGGCACGCTGGTCAGCGAGGTCGCCGATCCGGTGCGGTTCATCGAACAGATTCGTGCGCGTCTGGGTCTCCTTGCGCTTCAGCCGGCCGACGGTTTGGCGCTGTTCGACGCCGCCGTGAGCGCCGACCGCGCGCTGCTGGTTCCGGTGCGCCTGGATGGCGTCGTGTTGCGCTCGCAGGCACGCGCGGGCCGCCTCCCGGCGCTGCTGCGCGGGCTGGTCAGCGTCCCGGCGCGCCGGGGGCGCGGCGGGGGCGGTTCGCTGGCCGAGCGGTTGGTTGGGGTGGCCGAGGAGGAGCGTGACGCCGCGGTGCTGGACGTGGTCCGCTCGGCAGTGGCTGCGGTGCTGGGTTATGACTCGCAGCGGAGCGTCGAAACGGGACGGGCGTTCAAGGAGCTGGGGTTCGACTCGCTGACGGCGGTGGAGCTGCGCAACCGCCTCAACGCGACCACCGGGCTGCGACTGCCCTCGACGCTGGTGTTCGACCATCCCACTCCGGCGGCGGTTGCCGCGTTCCTGCGCTCACAGGTCGAGGGCGTCGCCCGTGGCGCGCGGCCGGCGGCGCCTCCCCGGATGCGACTCGAGGAGCCGATCGCGATTGTCGGGATGAGTTGCCGGTATCCGGGTGGGGTTTGTTCGCCGCAGGAGCTGTGGGAGCTGGTTGCGGGGGGTGGGGATGCGGTCTCGGCGTTCCCGGCCGATCGTGGTTGGGATCTGGAGCGCTTGTACGATCCCGATCCCGATCGTGTGGGTTGTAGTTATGCGCGTCATGGTGGTTTTGTGCGTGACGCTGGGGATTTCGATGCCGAGTTTTTTGGGATCAGTCCGCGTGAGGCGTTGGCGATGGATCCGCAGCAGCGGTTGTTGTTGGAGGGTGCGTGGGAGGCGGTGGAGAGCGCGGGGATCGACCCGTCCTCGCTGCGTGGCAGCGATACGGGTGTTTTCGCGGGGATCATGCACCAGGATTACGCGCCGTTGGTCGGGTCTGGGTTGGTGCCGGAGGGGCTCGAGGGTTATGTGTCGACGGGTAATGGTGCGGCTGTGGCGTCGGGGCGGTTGGCGTATGTGTTGGGGTTGGAGGGTCCGGCGGTGTCGGTTGACACGGCGTGCTCGTCGTCGTTGGTGGCGTTGCATTTGGCGTGTCAGGCGTTGCGGGCGGGGGAGTGCTCGCTGGCGCTGGCGGGCGGCGTCACGGTGCTCAGCACACCGGCCATGTTCATCGAGTTCTCTCGCCAGCGCGGTCTCGCCGCGGACGGCCGCTGCAAGGCGTTCGGCGCCGGAGCCGACGGGATCGGCTGCGCCGAGGGCATGGGCCTGGTGGTGGTGGAGCGTCTTTCGCGGGCGTTGCGGGAGGGTCATGGGGTGTTGGCGGTGGTGCGTGGTTCGGCGGTCAATCAGGATGGTGCGAGCAATGGGTTGACGGCGCCGAATGGGCCGTCGCAGGAGCGGGTGATTCGTCAGGCGTTGGCGAGTGCGGGTGTGGCGGCGGGGGAGGTGGATGCGGTCGAGGCGCATGGGACGGGGACGGCGCTTGGTGATCCGATCGAGGCGCAGGCGTTGTTGGCGACCTACGGCGCGGAGCGTGCGAATGGTCCGTTGTGGCTGGGCTCGTTGAAGTCGAACATCGGTCATGCGGTCGCGGCGGCCGGTGTGGGTGGGGTGATCAAGATGGTGATGGCGTTGCGCGGGGAGCGGTTGCCGCGGACGCTGCATGCGGGTGAGCGCTCGCCGCATGTCGATTGGTCGGCGGGGGCGGTCGAGTTGTTGACCGAGGCGGTGCCGTGGCCGCGGGGGGAGCGCCCGCGGCGGGCGGGGGTCTCGTCATTCGGGATCAGTGGCACCAACGCCCACATGATTCTGGAGGAGGCGCCGCCCGAGGACGCAGAGCCGCTGCCAACGCCGGCCGTGGAGGGTGAGCCGCGGGTGGGAGAGGATGCCTCGCCGGGCACACCGGGTGCCGGTGCGTCGCCGGTGGTCCCGTGGCTGCTCTCGGCGAGGTCCGAGCCGGCGCTGCGGGCCCAGGCCGAGCGTTTGCGCTCCCATCTGCTGCGCCATCCCCAGCTCGCGCCGACCGACGTGGCGTTCACCTTGGCAAGGAGTCGTGCGCGGTTGGAGCGGTGCGCGGCGGTCGTGGGAGCGGATCGCGACCAGCTGCTGGCGGGTCTGGAGGCGCTCGCGCACGGCGAGCCCGCGACCGGTGTCGTGCGGGGCGTCGCCGACGAAGGCAAGACCGCGTTCATGTTCACCGGGCAGGGCGCCCAGCGCCCGGGGATGGGCGCCGGGCTCTACGAGTCGTTCCCCGTGTTCGGCGCGGCGCTCGACGCTGTGTGCGCGGAGCTCGACGCACACCTCGGCCGGTCCCTGCGAGAGCTGATGTTCGCCAGCGCCGGGACTGACGAGGCGGCGCTGCTGGACCGCACGGAGTTCACCCAGCCGGCCCTGTTCGCGCTCGAGGTGGCGCTCTACCGCCTGGTCGAGGCGTTCGGAGTGCTCCCCGACTACCTGGTGGGCCACTCGATCGGGGAGTTGGCCGCCGCCCACGTCGCCGGGGTGCTCTCCCTGCCGGACGCATGCAAGCTGGTCGCGGCCCGCGGGCGGCTGATGGGAGCGCTGCCAAAGGGCGGAGCGATGTTGGCGGTCGAGGCCGCGGAGGAGGAGATCGCGGTGAGCTTGGAGAGTTGTGAGGGGTCGGTGTCGATCGCGGCGGTCAACGGTCCGTGCGCGGTCGTCGTCTCCGGCGACGCCGAGGCGATCGCGGCGCTGGAGTCGCGCTTCGTGCAAGACGGCCGGCGGACGACACGCCTGCGCGTCGGTCACGCGTTTCACTCACCGTTGATGGAGCCGATCTTGGACGAGTTCGGGCGGGTGGCCGCCGAGCTCACGTTTCACCCCCCGGCGATCCCGATCGTCTCCAACGTGACGGGGGCGCAGATCGACGCCGGTGAGCTGGCTGCTCCCGGCTATTGGGTGCGCCACGTGCGCGAGGCCGTCCGCTTCGCCGACGGAATCGCCACGTTGGAGCAGGCGGGGGTCACCCGCTTTCTCGAGCTGGGGCCCGACGGGGTGCTGGCGATGCTGGCGAGCCCGTGCCTGAGCGCAGAGGCCGCGGAGCGGGCGCTGCTCACGCAGACGTTGAGGCGCAAGCGAGCGGAGGCGAAGACGCTGGTGGGCTTCCTGGCGGCGGCGCACGCGGCCGGCCTCTCGGTCGATTGGGAGGTGCTGTTCGCGGGGCGGGAGACGAGTCGTGTGGATTTGCCGACCTACGCTTTTCAGCGTGAGCATTTTTGGCTCGAGCGCTCGGTGGCGGCGGTTGACGCGGGCACTGTGGGTCAGGTGGGGACTGGGCACCCGTTGCTTGGTGCGGTGGTGGAGTTGCCTGAAGGTGGGGGTTGGTTGTTCACGGGGCGTGTGTCGTCGGCGAGTCATGGTTGGCTTGTGGATCATGTGGTGTTTGGGGTGGTGGTGTTGCCGGGCTCCGCGTTCCTCGAGCTGGCTCTGCACGTGGCTGGGTGTGTCGGGCTTGGTGTTGTCGAGGAGCTTATGTTGGAGGCGCCGTTGGTTCTGCTGGAGCGAGGCGCGGTGCAGTTGCGGGTGTGGGTTGGGGCGTTGGATGGGCGGGGTGCGCGTCGGTTGACGATCTCTTCGCGGCTCGAGGAAGAGGGGTCTGGGTTTGAGGGGGAGGATGCGCAGTGGACGCGTCATGCCGATGGTGAGTTGGCTGCTGGTGTGGTGGAGGGTGGGGGGCGGCTGGTGGGTGCGTGGCCGCCGGAGGGGGCGCGGCCGTTGGAGCTCGCGGGGCTGGGGGTTGGTGAGGGGCTTGATTTCGCGGGTGTTGTGTATGGGTGTTTGGCTGAGTTGGGTTTTGAGTATGGCCCGGTGTTTCGGGGGTTGTCTGGGGTGTGGCGGCGTGGGGGTGAGGTGTTTGCGGAGGTTGCGCTTGGTGGTGGGCAGGTCGGGGAGGCTGGGCGTTTCGGTCTTCACCCGGCGTTGCTCGATGCGGCTTTGCATGCTGGTCTGCTGGCTGCGGTCGAGGCTGGTGAGGAGGTTGGGCTGCCGTTCGTGTGGGGTGGTGTTGCGCTGCATGCGTCTGGCGCGGCTGAGCTGCGGGTGAGGATCACGCGGGGCGCGGAGGGGCTCTCGCTGGTGGCGTTCGATGGTGCGGGTGAGTTGGTGGTCGAGGTCGGGTCGTTGGGTGTGCGGGCGGTCGATCCCGGCCGGCTGGGGCTTGCTGGTGGCGGTGACTCGCTGTTCGGGGTTGACTGGGTGGGGGTCCCGGTGGCTGGTGGGGATAGTTCTGTGACGGGGGATGTCGCACCGGGGGGTGTGGTATCGGGGGAGGTCGCACCGGGGGGTGTGGTGTCGGGGGGTGTCGCGAGGCTGGGTGCGTTGGCGGGTTTGCCGGGCGCCGGCGGCTATGCGGATCTCGCGGGGCTGCTGGATTCGCTGGGGGAGGGTGGGGCTCCCGGGGTGGTCGTGGTTGAGTTTGGCGGTGAGGGGAGTGGTGATCTTCCGGGTGGCGCGCATGTTGTTCTGAAGCGGGCTTTGTCGTTGTTGCAGGGATGGTTGGGGGAGCCCCGGTTGGCGGGTGCGCGGCTGGTGGTCCTTACGCGTGGCGCGGTGTGCGCGGCTGAGGGCGATGAGCCGGATTTGGGGTTGGCGGCGTTGTGGGGTTTGTTGCGCTCGGCGCGTTCGGAGCACCCTGGTCGGTTCGCGCTGGTCGATCTCGATGGGGATGAGGCTTCGCTGGGGGTGCTGCCCGCGGTGCTGGCATACGACGAGCCCGAGCTCGCCATCCGCCGGGGTGCCCTGCTGGCGCCCCGGCTGACACCGGTGTCCCGGTCTGCGTCGGTGCCGAAGTCGGCGGCGGCGTCCTGGCCGGCGGTGGTGCCGCGGCCGGCATCGGTGCCGCCACCGGCGGAGGTGTCCCAATCAGTGCCGGTGTCGGGGCTGGCGTCGGGCGGCGTGGCTGGCGGGGAGTGGCGGGGGTTTGGTTGGGATCCGCGGCGCACCGTGTTGCTAACCGGCGGCACGGGTGGTCTGGGCAGCCTGTTGGCCGGTCACCTGGTACGGGCTCACGGGGCCCGCCGGCTGCTGCTGGTGAGCCGTCGGGGGCCGGACGCGCCGGGTGCCGCGGAGCTTCAGCGCGAGCTCGAGCAGCTCGGCGCGCGGGTCACGATTGCGGCGTGCGATGTCGCCGAGCGCGAGCAGCTGCGCGCGCTGCTTGACTCGATCCCCCCGGAGCACTCGCTCGGGTCCGTGATCCATGCCGCCGGGGTGCTCGACGACGGCGTGATCGAGGGGTTGACCCCCGAGCGCCTGGACCGCGTGCTCGCTCCCAAGCTCGACGCGGCCTGGCACCTGCACGAGCTGAGCAGGGAGCACGATCTCGACGCCTTCGTCCTCTTCTCCTCGATCGCCTCCACGATCGGCGCCCCCGGCCAGGCCAACTACGCCGCCGCCAACGCCTTCCTCGACGCGCTCGCACAACACCGCCACGCACAACACCTCCCCGCAACCACACTCGCATGGGGCCCGTGGGCGACGGACAGCGGCATGACGGGCTCGCTGAGTCGAGCGGACGTCGCACGCTGGAGTCGCGCGGGGGTCGGCTCACTCTCGCGCGTGCAGGGGCTCGAGCTCTTCGACACGGCGCGCTCGGTGCGGCGAGCGCTCCTGTTTGCGGTGCGTCTGGACGGCGTCGCGTTGCGCTTGCGGGCGCGCGGGGGCGGACTTCCAGCGCTGCTACGTGGGCTGGTGCCCGCGCCGGCGCGCCGGGAGCGTGGCGAGGAGGTTTCGCTCGCGCAACGGCTGGTCGGGATGGGCGAGGAGGAGCGCGACGCAGTGGTGCTGGAGGTCGTGCGCTCGGCGGTGGCGGCGGCGCTGGCTTACGACTCCGAGCGCGAGGTCGAGATGGGACGGGCCTTCAGGGAGCTGGGGTTCGATTCGCTGACGGCGGTGGAGCTGCGCAACCGCCTCAGCGCCACGACGGGGCTGCGATTGCCCTCGACGCTGGTGTTCGACCACCCCACGCCCGCCGCCGTCGCCGAGGTCGTCATCCGCAGCCTCTCCCCGCACGGCGGCGTGGAGGGCGATCGAGACCCCGAGCAGCTCGAGGTCCAGAGCGCCCTCGCGTCGATTCCGCTCGAGCGTTTGCGCGCGTCCGGACTGTTCGATCGGCTGCTGGAGTTGGCGGCGCTCGACGGGGACCGGGCGCCGGGTGTCGAGGGCACGCTGGCGGGAGTCGACCAACTCGATGCGGAGAGCCTGATCCGCATGTCATTCGATCGTGGCGGTTCGACAGGCGACCCCGCGGGCCACTGATGAGCGCGTCCGCGGAGGAGCTGATCGTCGCGCTGAGGGCGTCCCTCAAGGAGCGGGAACTCCTGCGCCGGCTGCTGGCGCAGTCGCAGGAGCCGATCGCGATTGTGGGCACGGCATGTCGTTTTCCGGGTGGGGTGCGCTCGCCCGAGGAGCTATGGCGGCTGATCGCCGCGGGCGGGGACGCGATCTCGGAGTTTCCCCGCGACCGCGGCTGGGATCTGGAGCGCCTGTACGACCCCGATCCCGACCGGCCCGGCTGCAGCTACAGCCGCGCCGGCGGCTTCCTCCACGACGCCGCCGACTTCGACGCCGAGTTCTTCGGGATCGGTCCCCGCGAGGCGCTGGCGATGGACCCCCAGCAGCGGCTGCTGCTGGAAGGCGCCTGGGAGGCGCTGGAGAACGCAGGGATCGACCCGACGTCGCTGCGCAACTCCGACACCGGTGTCTTCGTCGGCATCATGGTCGGCGACTACGGCCTGACGGGACGCGCCGCCGAGCAGGTGGAGGGCCATCTGGCGACCGGCGTCGGCGCGAGCCTCGCGTCGGGACGGCTGGCGTATGCGATCGGGCTGGAGGGGCCCGCCATCACGATCGACACCGCCTGTTCCTCGTCGTTGGTGGCGCTGCACATGGCGTGTCGGGCGCTGCGGGGCGGCGAATGCTCGCTGGCGTTGGCGGGTGGCAGCACCGTCCTGTGCTCGCCGCGGATGTTCGTCGAGTTCTCGCGTCAGCGCGGTCTCTCCGTGGATGGGCGTTGCAAGTCCTTCGCGCAGGCGGCCGATGGCGTCGGCTGGGCCGAGGGCATGGGTGTCATGGCGCTCGCGCGCCTGTCCGACGCCGTGCGGGCCGGCCATCGGGTGCTTGCCGTGATTCGAGGCTCGGCGGTCAACCAGGATGGCGCCTCCAACGGCCTCACCGCTCCCAATGGCCCCTCTCAGGAGCGGGTGATCCGCCAGGCCCTCGCCGATGCCCATTTGGAGCCCAAGGACGTCGATGTGGTCGAGGCCCACGGCACCGGAACGGCGCTCGGCGACCCGATCGAGGCGCGGGCTCTGCTCGCCACCTACGGTCGCGGCCGGGAGAGCGGCCCGCTGCTGCTCGGCTCGATCAAGTCCAACATCGGCCATACGCAGGCCGCCGCGGGCGTCGCCGGGGTGATCAAGATCGTGGAAGCGATGCGTCACGGCGTGCTGCCGCAGACCCTGCATGTCGACTGGCCCACCACTCACGTGGAGTGGGAGGCCGGCGAAGTCGAGCTGCTGAGAGAGCGGGTGGCCTGGAAGCCGAATGGACGCCCCCGCCGCGCCGGCGTGTCCTCGTTTGGGATCAGCGGCACCAATGCCCATGTGATCCTCGAGGAGGCGCCCGCGCCGGAGCGCGCCGGTGGCGCGCCCGAGCGCGAGCCGTCCGGGTCCGAAGCGGGCCGGGCCGGTCTCCCGTGGGCGGCGCTGGCGGGAATGCTCGTCCTCCCGCTGTCCGCCAAAAGCGAGCGCGCGCTGCGCGATGCGGCGGGGCGGCTTGCGGTGCGCTTGCAGGACGATCCCGGCCTCGACCTGGCCGATGTCGGCTTCTCGCTGGCCACCGCGCGAGCGCTGTTCGAGCATCGCGCCGTCGTTTTCGGCGAGCGCCGCGAGCGGCTGCTCGAGGGCCTGGCGGCTCTGTACGGCGGCGTTAGCGCGAGCGGCGTGGTCGCGGGCAGGGCGGGGAGCGGAAAGGAGCCCGACGGCGCGTTGGCGGCGGTGTTGCGTGTTGGGAGGGTGGATCGGGAGGTGTTGTTGGCGGCGTTGGCGGCTGCGCATGTGGCTCGTGGGGGTGTTGATTGGGCGCGGTTGTATCCGGGTGGGCGGTGTGTGGGTTTGCCGACGTATGCGTTTCAGCGTGAGCGTTTTTGGCTGGATCCGTCGGTGGTGTCGGGTGGGGCGGGCGCGATCGGTTTGCGGGATGCGGGTCATCCGTTGCTGGGTGCGGTTGTGGAGTTGTCTGGGGGGGAGGGTTGGTTGTTTACGGGGCGTGTGTCGCTGGGGGGTTGTCCGTGGTTGGCTGATCATGTGGTGTTCGGTGTGGTGTTGATGGCGGGTACGGCGTTTCTGGAGCTTGCGTTGCACGCGGCGGGGTATGTGGGTTTGGATGGGGTGGAGGAGTTGACGTTGCAGGCGCCGTTGGTTTTGCCGGAGCGGGGTGGTGTGGCGTTGCAGGTGCGGGTTGGTGCGCTCGATGATGGTGGTGGGCGGCCGGTGGCGATCTCGTCTTGTGCGGAGGTCGAGGGGGGTGAGTGGGTGTGTCATGCCACGGGGGTGCTGGGCGCTGCTGGGGCCGGGGCCGCTGCTGGGGCCGGCGTTCCCGCGGAGCTATCGGTGTGGCCGCCGGTTGGTGCGCAGCGGTTGGATGTGGCGGGTGTGTATCGCGAGCTCGCGGGTCGTGGCTATGAGTATGGGCCTGCGTTTCGGTGTTTGGGGGGTGCTTGGCGGGATGGAGGGGCGGTGTTCGCGGAGGTCGCTCTGGCTGCTCGGGAGCGCGATGTGGCCGGTGGTTTCGCGCTTCATCCCGCGTTGCTGGACGCCAGTTTCCACGCCGCGCTCCACAGCACCCCCGACACCGACACCGACGCCGACACCACGCGACTGCCGTTCGCGTTCAGAGGCGTGCGGCTCGGGCGCACCGGGGCAGCGGCTCTGCGAGTCGCGATCCTCCCCACCGGCCCCGACACGCTGCGGCTCTCGGCGCTCGACGCGGCGGGCTCGCCGGTGATCGCGATCGATTCGCTGCTCACGCGAGCGGTCGATCCCGGTCGGCTGCGGCTCGCCGGCCACAACGACTCGCTGTTCGCGCTCGATTGGGTCGCGGTCGCGCTCTCCGACTCCGACGTCGGCGACGTCGCGCACCAGGGTCTCGAGACCGTCGGCGCGATCGACGACTCGGGCGCCTTCGACCACCCCGACCTCGCGGCCCTGCTCGACTCGCTCGCAGCGGAGCAGGCGGCCCCCGGCGTGGTCTTGGCCGCTCTCGCTGGCGAGGAGTGCGACCCCGCGGGCGCTCACGCGGCGACCCAGGGCGCCCTGGCGCTGTTGCAGGCGTGGTTGGCCGAGCCGCGGTTGGCCGACTCCCGCCTGGTGCTGGTAACTCGTGGGGCGGTCGCGGTCGCGCCTGGCGAGGCGCCCGAGCTCGCGGCGGGCGCGGTGTGGGGCCTGCTGCGCTCGGCGCAATCGGAGCACCCCGACCGCTTCGTCCTCGTGGACGTGGACGGTGGCGTGGACGTTTCCTGGCCGTCACTGCTGGCGACCGGCGAGCCGCAGCTCGCTGTGCGCGCCGGCCGGGCGTGGGCGCCGCGGCTGGTGCCACTCGCCGAGACGACCGAGCTGATCGCGCCGCCGGCGGCGCACTGGTGCCTTACCTCCAAGCGTCGCGTCACGCTCGAGGACATCGAGCTCCTCGCCAATCCGCGCGCGGGCGCGCCACTCGGTCCTCTCGAGGTACGCGTGGACATGCATGCGGCAGGGCTCAACTTTCGCGACGTCCTGGCCGCGCTCGGCCACTATCCCGGGGAGATCACGATCGGCTCGGAGGGCGCGGGTCTGGTCCTCGAGGTCGGATCGGCGGTCGAGCACATCGTCCCGGGCGATCGGGTGATGGGGCTGATCCCCGACGCCTTCGGCCCAGTTGCGATGACCGACGGCCGGCTGCTGGTGCGGATACCGCACGGCTGGTCGTTCGTCGAGGCGGCCGCCGTGCCGCTCGTGTTCCTGACCGCCTACTACGCGCTCGTCGAGGTGGCCGATCTGCGACCGGGCGAGCGGCTGCTGATCCACGCCGCGGCCGGCGGGGTGGGGATCGCCGCGCTGCAGCTGGCGCGACACCTGGGCGCCGAGGTGTTCGCAACCGCGAGCCCGGTCAAGTGGGGGGCGCTGCGCGAGTTCGGCCTCGACGACGCTCACCTGGCGTCCTCGCGCGACCTGCGCTTCCGCGAGAAGTTCCTCGCCGAGACGGATGGCGCCGGCATGGATGTCGTGCTCGACGCGCTGGTGCGCGAGTTTGTCGACGCCTCGCTCGAGCTGCTGCCGCGTGGGGGGCGCTTCGTGGAGATGGGCAAGGTCGATGTGCGCGACCCCGAGCGGGTCGCCGCCGAGCATCCCGGCGTCGGCTATCGCGCGTTCGATCTGATTGAGGCGGGGCCGCAGCGCCTCCAGGAGATGTTCGCCGAGCTCCTCGACCTGTTCGGGCGCGGCGCTCTGCGACCGCCGCCGATCAAGTGCTTCGACGTGCGCGAGGGGCTGGACGCCTTCCGCCATCTCAAGCAGGCGCGTCAGATCGGCAAGGTCGTCCTCACCATTCCCCGACCGCTGGACCCGGACGGCACCGTGCTCGTCACCGGCGGCACCGGCGCGCTCGGCGCGCTCGTCGCCCGGCACCTGGCGCTCACGCACGGCGTGCGCGGTCTCGTGCTGGCGAGCCGGCGCGGCCTCGAGGCCGACGGGGCGGCGGAGCTCGCCGCCGAGCTTGCGCAGGCGGGCTGCGCGGTGCGCGTTGCCGCCTGCGACGTCAGCGACCGAGACGCGCTGCGAGAGCTGCTCGACTCGATCCCGGACGGGCAGCCTCTGACCGCGGTGATCCACGCCGCCGGCGTGCTCGACGATGGGACCGTGGAGACGCTCGGGCGCCAGCAGCTCGAACGCGTGATGCGCGCGAAGGTGGACGCCGCCGTGCACCTCGATGAGCTGACCGCGCACCTGCCGCTCTCCCAGCTCGTTCTCTTCAGCTCGATCGCCGGCACCCTGGGTGGCCCTGGGCAGGCCAACTACGCGGCCGCGAACGCGTTTCTCGACCAATTCGCCCAGCGACGGCGCGCACGCGGACTGCCTGCGCAGACGCTTGCGTGGGGGCCGTGGGGAGTCGAAAGCGGCGGGATGGTGGGCGGGCTCGACGAGGGCGATCGGGCGCGGGTCGGCCGTTTGGGCGTACAGCCGCTCTCCTCCGCGCAGGGGCTCGAGCTCCTCGACGCGGCTCGGTCGACCGCGCAGCCGCTGCTGTTCGGAGTCCGGTTCGACAAGGACGTGCTGCGACGGCACGCGTACGAGGGACGGCTTTCGCCGCTCCTGCGCGGTCTGACGCGCGTGGCGGCGCGTCGCGAGGCCGGCGGCGGGTCGCTCGTCCGCCGGCTCGCGGATGTGTCCGAGGATCAGCGGGAGGCGCTGATCCTCGCAGAGGTTCGCGGCCAGATCGCGGCGGTGCTCGGGTACGCCTCGCCCGAGGAGGTCGACCCCGAACTCACCTTCAAGGAGCTCGATCTCGACTCGCTCGACGCGGTCGAGCTGCGCAACCGGCTCGCCCACACCAGTGGCGTCAGGCTGTCCTCCACGGTTGCGTTCGATCACCCGACGCCGGCGGACGTGGGGCGGTTCCTGTGCACCCAGGTCAACGGCGCCGGCCGCCGGGGGGCGCCCGCTGTTGCGCAAAGCCCGCCACTGCACTACAACGAACCGAACGCTTCGAGCAACGAGCCCGCGTGATCGACCAGCTCCTCTCATCCGACTTCGACGCACTCCGCGAGGGCGACCGCTTTCTCACGGCCCAGCGCGTCATCTCAGAGGCCGATGTCGCGCAGTTTGCGCAGTTGACCGGCGATCGCCACCCGCAGCACACCGATGCGGCATGGGCTGCCGGCAGCCTGTTCGGCGAGCGCGTCGCCCACGGCCTGCTCGTGTTCTCCTGCGCCGCGGGCCTCGTTCCATTCGATCCCGAGCGTGTGGTTGCGTTGCGGAGCGTGCGCGACATGGTGTTCAAGCGGCCGGTGCGGCTCGGCGAATCGGTGCGCGTCGAGGGCAGGGTGCGCGCGATCAGGCCGCTCGAGGCGGATGTCGGCCTTGTGGAGGTCGGGCTGCATGTTCTGCGCGGCGACGATCAGGTGGCTCTGCGGGCGGTGCTGGAGGTCGTCTGGAGGCGGGAGCTGGGCCGCGCCGAGGAGTTGCAGCCGGTGGCAGCGATGGGGGAGCCGGCGTGAGCCAACTGGAGCGGGCCGGGCGGAACGGACGCTCGAGTTCGCGCGAGCGCCCGTCGAACGGCGGCGCCGGCATGCTCGCGGGCAGCAAACTGCTGATCACGGGGGTTATCACGCATCGCTCGATCGCGTTCGCGGTCGCGGAGCAGGCCCAGCTCGCCGGCGCCGAGATCGTGTTGAGCTCGTTCGGGCGCGCTCGCCGGATGACCGAACGCGCCGCCGCGCGTCTGCCGGCGCCCCCGGACGTGCTCGAGCTCGACGTCAACAGCGACCACGAGCTCGATGCGCTCGCCGGCGAGCTGGACCATCGCTGGGGGCGGCTCGACGGCGCCCTGCACGCGATCGCCTTCGCCTCCGCCGACGCTATCGGCGGACGCTTTCTCGAGACCTCGGCCGACAGCGCGCTCGAGGCGTTTCGGACGAGCGCGTATTCGCTGAAGGGGTTGGCCCGCGCGCTGGCGCCGCTGCTCGCGGGCGGCGGCAGTGTGGTGGGACTCGACTTCGACGGTCAGGTCGCCTGGCCGGTCTACGACTGGATGGGCGTCGCGAAGGCGGCGCTGGAGGCGGTCAGCCGCTATCTTGCCCGCGATCTCGGTCCCAGCGGCATACGCGTGAATCTGGTGTGCGCCGGCCCGATCGACACGACCGCGGCGGGCGGGATTCCGGGCTTCGAGCTGCTCGCCGGAGAGTGGGGTCGGCGTGCTCCGCTCGGGTGGGACATCTCTGACCCTCGCCCCGTGGCTCGCGCGGCCTGCTTTCTGCTCTCCGACTGGTCGTGCGGCATCAGCGGCGAGATCGTCCACGTCGACGGCGGCTTTCACGCGATGGGCACCGAGCTCGTGCCGCGCACCGCCGCCGCCGGCATCGCGAAGTGAGCGGAGTGGGCCGCCACGGAGCTCGCACCCGTGTGTGAGTGGAGCGCCGCCACGGAGCTTGCATCCATGTGTTTGACGGCCTGCGCACAACCGCTCAATGTGTGCTCTCGCCCGAACGACGACCTGAAGGAGTTGTGCCATGCCGCATATCGATCTACCGCAGGGACTGCCCGGCATCCTCGGGCCGATGGCTTTCAGCCCGGAGACGGCGAGGCCCCTGAACGAGCTCGCCGAGGTGCTGCTGCGGGGAGAGAACACGCTGACGAGCGGTGAACGCGAGTTGATCGCGGCGTACGTCTCCTACCACAACGACTGCCACTTCTGCCACTCCTCGCACGGGGCGGCGGCCGCTCACCACCTGGACGGCGATGCACAGCTGGTGAGCGACGTCAAGCTGGATGCCGATCGCGCTGCCGTCTCGGACAAGCTGAAGGCGCTGCTGGCGATCGCCGCGAGGGTGCGGGAGGGAGGCAAGGCGCTCTCCCGCGAGGACGTCGCGCTCGCCCGCCGGCAGGGTGCGACCAACAGGGAGATCCACGACACGGTGCTGATCGCGGCGGCGTTCTGCATGTTCAACCGCTATGTCGACGGGCTGGCGACGTGGGCTCCCGAGGAGCCCGAGGCCTACGAGGAGGCCGGCA
This sequence comes from uncultured Solirubrobacterales bacterium, assembly GCA_963771915.1. Lineage (GTDB taxonomy): Bacteria > Actinomycetota > Thermoleophilia > Solirubrobacterales > Solirubrobacteraceae > Palsa-744. The sequence goes on from CAVYVD010000002.1 coordinate 152,684, forward strand.
GGCTCCTGGCCGAGGAGGGTTACGTCATGGTTGGCGAGCAGCTGGGCCGGATGGCCGGGCAGACCGTGTGAACATTCATTTCGTGAAGTGGTTAGGGTCGTTTTGCAAGGACGTCTCGACCCTTGTGCGAATTGCCCGTCAGGATCGCTGCAGGTCGAGCAGCGAGCGCTGTAGGTCTAGCCACCTGGCCAGCAGCTCACCGACATGCGCCCCCCGCTCCTCGAACATGAAGTGGCCGGTGTCCTTGATGACGATCGGCCCGTCGGCCCTGCGGAACGCGGCATGGAACGAGTGCGCAAATCGGTCGCGGGGGAACATGACGTCTGTTTCCGCCCATAGCACGAGCGCCGGCCGCGGATCCTCGCGCAGCGCGGCGACTATCTCGCGGCCGGCGGCTGCCGTGGGATTCTCCGGGCTCAGCGGGATCAGGCGCGGGAACGCTCGCGCGCCGGCCTTGTAGCTGGCGTCGGGAAAGGGCGCCTCGTAGGCGGCCACCACCTCGCTCGGCGGGCGCTGTCGACAGGCCACACGGACGACGCGACCGGTTGGAAGGTCCTCGCGGGAGGCAACCAGATCCCGAAACCAATGCCACGCTTCGCCGAGATCCTGTCCGGTCAGAATCGTGGTGTCCATCGCCACGATCCGGCTGACGCGGTCGCCGAACCGGCCGGTGGCCACCCGCAGACCGATCGGGCCGCCCCAGTCGTGGAGCACCAGGGTCACGTCGCGCAGATCGAGCTGCTCGATCAGTGAGGCGGTCGCTGCCACGTGTCGCTCGTAGGAGTACCAATCGACGTCGGCCGGCTTGTCCGAGCGACCGAAACCGGGCAGGTCGAAGGCGATGCAGCGATAGCCGGCGTCGAGCAGCGGAGGGATGCATTTGCGGAACAGGAAAGACCACGTGGGCTCGCCGTGGAGCATCAGCACGGGTGGCCCGTGCCCCTCGTCGATATGGGCGAGCCGCAGTCCTTCCCAGCCGTGGAAGCCCGGTTGGTAGGGGAAGTCCGGCAGGGCGTCAAACCGCTCGGGTGGGGTCCGGAGGATCTCCACGCAGCGGAGCGTTCCACAACCGGCCCGACTGTCGCAAACCGCTGTGAAAGTCTTGGGGTGCTATTCGTATTCACAGCGCCACGGCTGTCGTAAACCGCTGTGAAAGTCTTGGGGCGCTCTTCGTATTGGTGGTACCGTCCTACAGCTCGGCGTTTGAGTGGGTGACTGAGGCCAGGGCAAGGGAGCGCGATGCCAGGGCAAGGAGCGGATCGTCAATGGAAGGGTCAGCGTGAGCCGCAGTGCGCCACCGAGAGCCAGGGGGCCGACCCTCGTGAGCGGGCCGCTCGCCCCGCATCGCGAGCCGCTGTCCGAGGGGCGGGTGCTGGCGGCCGAGCAGCGGTTGACCGCACTGTGCGATCCCGGCTCGTTCCATGCGATCCGCGAGGCGGTTCATTCAACCGCGCTGGGCGCGCGCGCCCAGGCCGGTGACGGCGTCATCGGCGGCGCGGGGATGGTCGATGGCCGGCCGATCTTCTGCTATGCCCAGGACTCCCGCTTCCTCGGCGGGTCGCTCGGCAAGGCGCAAAGCGGAACGATCGCACGCGTGTTGGGTCTCGCGGGACAGCGACGCATGCCGATCGTGTCGTTCATCGAGTCTGGTGGGGCGAGGATGCAGGAGGGTCTCGAGTCGCTCGCCGGATATGGCGAGATCTTCTCGCACAACGTCGCCCTGTCGGGCCGCGTGCCGCAGATCTCCGTGATCTCGGGCGTGTCCGCCGGCGGGGCGACATACTCGCCCGCGTTGACCGACTTCGTTCTGATGACGCGCCGAGCGAGCATGTTCCTGACCGGCCCCGCGATCGTAAAGGAAGTGCTCGGCGAGGACGTCAGCTTCGAGCAGCTGGGAGGCCACGGCGTGCATTCCCGCAACGGCGTCTGTCACCTCGTCGCCGACGACGACGTCCACAGCATCTCGCTGGTTCGCCAGCTGCTGTCCCACCTGCCGCAGAACGCTTGGGAGCTCCCCCCCGAGCGCCCGGCGCGGGAGCCGCTGGAGCGCGACCCCGGTCAGGTGGTGCCCGCCAACGGCCGGCACGTGTATGACGTGCGCGAGGTCATTCGCCGGCTCGTCGACGGCGGAGAGATGCTCGAGCTCTGCTCGCTTTGGGCCCCCAACATCGTGATCGCGCTGGCCCGCATCGAGGGTCTGGCGGTGGGGGTGGTCGCCAATCAGCCCAAGTGCCTCGCCGGCGTGCTGGACGAGGACGCATCGCAGAAGGCGGCGCGTTTCGTGCGCACGTGCAACTCGTTTGGGCTGCCGCTCGTGGTGCTGGTGGACACGCCCGGGTTCATGCCCGGGAGCCGGCGCGAGCACGCCGGCGTGATCCGCCATGGCGCCAAGCTGCTCTACGCGTTCGTCGAGGCGACCGTGCCGAAGATCACGGTGATTCTGCGCAAGGCGTACGGGGGCGCCTATATCTCGATGAACTCCAAGTCGCTCGGAGCTCATTGGACGTTCGCGTGGGAAAACGCCGAGATCGGCATCATGGGGGCTTCGCAGGCGATCGGAGTGCTGCATCGTCGCGAGCTCGCCGGCACGATCGACCCCGAGCGGGCCGCAGAGCGGCTGAGCGGGCTGAGCGCGATCTACGCGACCGAGCACCTGACCGCGCGCGGGGCCGCCCGGGCCGGGCATGTGGACGAGATCATCGAACCCGCCAGAATGCGGGCGCGGGTCGGCGCCACGCTCGCGGCGCTGCACATGGGACGGCACGAGTCCGGCCAGGCCGGCAACATGCCGCTGTAGGGCCTCGGCGCTCGCGTGCGGCCGGCAGCCACCAGCCGAGTACCCGATCCCGACGAGCACCTCGATCCCGCCGGCGATGATTCGCGAGCCCTCGCGGTGAGCCGAACGCGTGCCCATATTTGACGAGTCTCCCCTGCGCTGCCTAGCCTCGGGTGCCGGCATCGGTCGGCGGACGTGCAGCGACTGCTGAGTACCAACGAAGGGAGCGCATCGATGGCTGTTGGAGAGCACGGTGGTGTCGACGTCGTGGTGCTCGGCGGCGGGGTGGCCGGATGCACGGCCGCGCTGCAGCTCAAGGACATGCGTCCCAAGACCCGGATCGTGGTGCTGGAGAAGCGCTCCCATCCGGTGCCGCCGACCGCGTACAAGGTCGGTGAGGCGATCGCGGAGGCGGCGGGCATCTACCTCAAGGAGGTGATCGGCCTCGGCGGCTATCTGGAGCGGGAGCACTTCCGCAAGATCGGCCTGCGCTGGTTTTGCGCGTCGAACGGCAACGCCGACATCTCCCGCCGTGTCGAGTTCGGTCTCAGCCGCACCACGCCGCTCCAGAACTACCACCTCGACCGCGGCAAGATCGAGAACCATCTGGCGGGCCTTGCATGTGACAACGGCATCGACTTCCGCGACGCCGCCAACGTGACCCGCGTCGAGCTCGGCTCCGATCGCCACACGGTGAGCTTCACCCGCAATCGCAAACGGGAGACGCTCACGACGCGTTGGGTGGTGGACGCCAGCGGCCGGCGGGCGTTCCTGCGCAACATGCTCGGTGTCGGAATCGACCTTCCGATCGACACCGGCGCGAGCTGGTTTAGGACGCCCGAGCCGATGATGATCGACGAGTGGTCCGACGACGAGGCCTGGCGTGCGCAGGTGCCGACGGGCACGCGCTGGCGCAGCACCGTGTCGCTCGTTGGCAGGGGCTACTGGATCTGGATCATCAACCTCGGCTCGGGCGGCGCCAGCGTCGGCGTGGTGGCCGACCCGAAATACGTACCGTGGGAGCGGATCCGCCGCTACGAGCCGCTGTTGGAGTGGCTGCGGGGAGCCGAGCCCCAGCTCGCGGCCCACCTGCCGGGCGGCGAGTCCGAGCTGCTGGACTTCATGAAGCGAAAGCGCTTCTCCCACAGCTGCACGCGCGCCTTCTCGCGCAAGCGCTGGGCGCTGACCGGCGAGGCGGCCGTCTTTCTCGACCCGCTCTACTCGACCGGCCATGACACCGCCGCGATCGGCAACACGCTGCTCACCGACCTGATCCGGCGTGACCTCGACGGCGAAGGCGGCTCCGCCTTCGCGCAGCGGGTGCGTGCCAACAACCGCGTTTTGCTCGGCTTCGTGCAACTCGCCCTGGAGCTCTTTCCCAAACAGCTCGTCGTCTACGGCAACCCGCAGGCGACGGGCGCGAAGTTCATGTGGGACAACGCGACCTACCTCAGCATCCTGCTCAACCTGTTCCGCAACGGCGGGCTGCTCAACCCGGAGCTGATGCGCTCCATTCAGCCGGATCTGGCGGTGTATGCACGGATGAACTCCTTCATGCAGGAGCGCTTCCGGGAGTGGGGCACGAGCGAGAAGGACCTCCGTGGCGCCGGCGTCCCGATCGCGAGCGACTTCCTCTGGGGCAGCCTGTTCACGACGCCGCTGCGGTCGATGTCGCACGCGGAGCTCCGCGACCACGTGCATTTGAGCGTGGCGCGGATGCAGACGCTCTCCGAGGAGATGGTCGCGCGGATGAGCGAGGCGGCCGGCGAACCGGCCCCGGAACCTCCCTACGTGGCGCCGCGCACGACCAATGAGCAGCTGCTGATGTGGTCCGACTACAACCGCCTCACAGGCCCGCCGGCCGAGCGTGAGCCGCAGCCCGCGGAGGGTTGGCTGATCCGCTGAGCCGGTGGGTGGCCGCACCCACCTCAAGCCAGCCCCGCGCGGGCTGGATCCCGCAACCGATAAGGAGCCACCGTGGAATTCATGAGGCAAGAGCGCACAACGCTCGAGTCGCTGCTGCCCGGATTCGATGAGCGCCTCGCCGCGATGCCGCTCGCCGAGCGCGAGCATGGAGACGGCGGCGCGATTCAGTTGTTTCGCGAGGCGGGCGGTCCCGGGCTGCTCGTGCCCAAGGAGCACGGTGGCCTGGGAGCCACGGCGCTCGAGGGCCTGCGGACCCAGCGTGCGATCGGCTCGCGCTCGCCGTCGCTGGCCGTGGCCACGACGATGCACCACTTCTCGACGGCCACGCTGGTCGAACTGGGAAACCGCGCGAGGGGATTGGAGTGGATGCTGCTGGAGGGCATCGCCGAGCAGCGGCTGCTGCTCGCCTCCGGCTTTGCCGAGGGCGTCCACGGACGCGGCGTCCTGCGGCCGACCATGCGCGCGCGGCGGGAGCGGGACACGGTGGTGGTGAGCGGCGTCAAGAAGCCGTGCAGCTTGGCGCGCACAATGGACATTCTCACGGCGTCGATCGTCATCGAGGGTGGCGGCCCGGACCAGGGCGACGAGCTCGCGATCGCCCTCATCTCGGCGCGGCTGCCGGGGATCGAGATCAGCCCCTTCTGGGGAACATCGGTGCTGGCCGGTGCGCAGAGCGATGCGGTCACGCTGACCGAGGTGGCCGTCGAGGACGCGCTCGTCGTCTCGCTCGGCGATGCCGCCACGCCCGTGCTGGACGACCTTCAGACCGCGGGCTTCCTCTGGTTTGAGCTGCTCATATCGGCGTCATATCTTGGCGCCGCCAGCGCGCTTGTGGAGCGGCTGCTGCAGAGCTCCAGCGGCGACGCGACGGGGCGTCTCGCAGCGGCCACCGAGCTGGAGGCGGCGATGGCCGCGCTCGAAGGGGTGGCGCAGTCGGTCGGCGCGCACGAAGGTCCCGACGAGCGTCTGCTCACCCGCGCGCTGCTGTGTCGCTACGCGGCTCAGGACGCGATCAACCGCGCTGTGGCGATCGCCGTCGAGCAGCTCGGCGGCATGGCGTTCATCGGCAGCGACGAGGTCACCTGCTTCGCCTCCGCCTCGCGCGCGCTCGCGTTCCATCCACCGGCTCGCGCACGCACCGCGGAGGCGATCGCCACCGCGCTCACCGGCGGAGAGCTCCGCATAGGCTGAGCAGCGGGCTCGGGCGCGGCTGCGCAACAGACCTCCTGTGCCGCAACGCCTGATTGGGCGGCCAGCCGGGGGTGAGGTATGCTGATGGCGCACCGTTGGGAACTCGTGCTCCTTCCGCCTCGCGATGCCGTTCTCAGCGAAAGGGCAAGGAAGGCGCTCATGGCCCCGTCCGTAGCACCCTCGATGTTTGAGGATTCAGTAGCGACTCGTGTTTCTGACATGATTTCCCGGCTTTACCTTGACAAGTTCGGCAAGGGACCCCTCCGCGCCGAGACGGTGATCCACGGCGACTACGTGATAACGCTGCTGCGAGATGTTTACACGCCGGCCGAGAAGGCGATGATCGACGCCGGCAGGCAGGACAGCGTGCTCACCACGCGCATGATGTGGCAGCACTCAACCGATTTGCTGTTCAAGGCGGGTGTGGCGCGTGTGATCGGCCGCGAGGTGCTGGTGGCCATCAGCGGCTTCGAGCTCGAGCACGACATGGCCAGCGAGGTCTTTGTGCTTGCCCCATCAAGCGCTGCGTCCGAGATCTGCTGACCGCTGCCGATCAAGCTCGTCATCAGAGGCTGGCTCCAGATCCTCGAAGGCTGTTAGAGGATGGCTCTCATCGGGCTCGAGCACGAACAGCTCGACCCTGAAATCCGGGGCCTGGTGGGAGGCGCTCATGAAAGCAAGCACCGTTCGATCTGTGAGATCCTCGACCAGGACCTTCATCCTGATCTCGAGCGTATCCTGCAGCGCGTGCTGGGCATCGCGCACCGAGCCGCCACGCCCTGCGTCGAACAAGGTCTGCTCGGCAACCGTAAAGCCGCCGCTCAACAGGATCACAAGCATGTCGCAACCGGCCCAGTAAGCCTTGCACCCGCTGGGACCTTTCCCCGCGAACTCGCGCAGCAGCTGCACCACCCCGTTGCAGAGCTGGACGAGCATCTGCCCACCCTGCACCCGTGAAGGCTGGAACTCTGACATCGATCCAGATCTTGACAGATGGCCTCGGGCCACGTCGCGAACGGCGGCGTAGTGCGCGGCGAGCCCGAGGCCCGGCGGTCCACATCGAGCGGTTCTCGCCGGCGAGGAACCAGCCGGTCTCATCGACGTTGATCGCCCCAGACCCCGGCACCCCGCCACAAGCTGCTGATGCGGCTCGGCGAGTAGTCCGCTGACGCCTGGCAGATCTCGTCGATCGCGCCGACGGAGATCCCGACCCCGAAGAGCTCTGAAGCGAGCTCGCTGAGATCGCGGCGGGAGATCCGGTTGCGGGCGGTGAGCGTCGCCGGCGCTTTCGAGTTCGTGAGCGGAGTCTGGGAGCCCGCGGCCTGCTCTAACCCTCCAACCAGATCGCGCCGTCCCGTAGCACTACCGGGAAGGTCTTGAGTGCCCGGGCGCCGGTTGTGCCCTTCACAAGGCCTGCCAATGCCTTGAATGCGCCCTGCGGGCCGCGCGTCATCGCGCCGGAGCGTATGTCGTAGCGAGCTGCGTGCCGCGGGCACTGGAGACATCCATCCTCGGCAACGTGTCCTTCCCCGAGTGAGGCGAACAGATGGCGGCAGCGGTTGGAAACCGCGAACGGCTCACCGCCGCTGAGACCGACGGCGAGCGTGCCGTGTGGTGTCTCGATGACGGTGACTTGCCGTTCGTCGAGATCCTCGACGCCGACAAGGCGAGTAGGAGTGGTGGTTGAATCGGCCATGGTGGTCTCCTCGCGATGGGTGACGAGGACAATACCCCACAACTTCGCGCGCGAGGACAGCCGCTCGTGCTGCGCGGTCCGCAGACCGGCGGCTGCCGCAGTCGTCGGCGGTGCACTTTTCAGCGACCGAGCTGGTCGCGATCGTCGTCGAGGACCGTTGACTCGACGTCAGCCGGACGCTCACCGCGGTCGCCGGGGGCGAAGCGCCCTGCTGTTGCCACGAAGCTCATCATGCGACCGGCGTAATGGCGTGATATCCAGCGGCGCGTCAGCTTTCTGGTGAGCGGAAACAGGAGCAGTACGCCAAGGGCATCGGTGACGAACCCAGGCACCACGAGCAGCACGCACCCCAGAGAGCCGAGTGCGCCATCGATCGCGGCACGCGTGGGCGCGTGATGCTCGGACACCGCCCGTGAGACGCGCTCGATCGCCGAGCGTCCCTGGATGCGCAGGAGCCGCGCGCCGAGCACCGAGGTCCCAAACAGCAAGACGACCGCCAGCAGCCAGCCAATCGCGCGTCCGACCTCAACGAAGACGAACACCTTGAGAACAAACGCTCCGATCAGAACAAGCACGAACATCGCAGCAGTGAGCCTACGCGTCCCAGCGAGATGTCCCGACCCCGCGCCGCCAGACCACTTCGGGCGCCCGGCTGAGGAGCTCGGCGACGTTGCTCACATCGTGATCGACGTCAAGCGACACAAAGTCGCGTCCTGATCGTGAGCAAGGGCCGCAAGGCGCTCGTGCTCGACTGGGACCAGGTCAGCGGGCTTGGCCCCGACGCGGTGATAGGTCGCCGGAGCCGTCTCCTACGCCGTGATCTTTCAAACACCGCGCAGTAAACCGTGTTGAGCGAGAGCTTCGACGTCGACGACTCGGGTGCCCCCTATGCGGAGATCGCCGCTCAGCTGGCCGAGTAGATCGCCGTCACGTCGGCCTCGAGCTGGCAGGTGTTGTCGCTTTCCTGTGCCTTGTGGGCCGTCTTCCTGGTCCTGTGCTTCTTGGGCTTGGCAGGGATCGGGGTCAGCTGGCCGCTCGCGCTGCCGGCGGTCGCCGGCGCGCTCGCGCTGCCCGACACGCCGGTCGCCGCGACTCCAGGAAGGAATCCGACGCCGCAGTAGCCGAGGTAATCGTCGCTCTGCTCGGTGAAGGTCTGCAGCGGGCCGATCGTCAGCGAGAGCTGCCGCGCGACCATCTGCGCCTTCGTTTGGGCGTCGCTGATCGCGGCGGTGAGCGCCTGGTCGTAAGCGGCCTGCTGCTGGGCGTCGGTGGCCCCGGAGGGCACCGACGCGCCGCCCGTGCCGTTGACGCTGATCTGCTGGCCGGTCGCCGCGACCGCTGTGCCCGACAGGGCGAGCGTCACTGCGCCCGTGAGTGCGAGTGCTCTCAACATGCTGGCTCCGTTCGTCGTGGGTGGTGCCGACAGCTTCCCACGTCCCATCACTCCCATCGCGCTGGGTCGGGCGCGGCTGATGACAGGCAATCGGCGGTATGGTCACCAGCCTGCGGCCTGGACTTGGTTTGATGTGTCGTCGGCCCCACTTCCCGTGAGCTCCGAGCACACCCACGATGGCGCGTCCCACAGACCACCTCCCGTCCCCGCCGCCGTCGCTCGACCGTGCACGCAGCGCGGAGCTGAACGCGCTGACCGAGGAGGCCCTGCTACGCCGGCGCCGCGAACTCAAGCAGGCGATCGACAGGGCGTTCGACCACATACCGCGACCGCTGCGCGGCACCGTGCGCAGGGCACTCGGAGCGTGAGCCGCAAATCGGAAAGCCGTGTCGAGACTGCCAAGCTCGGTCGTCTGCTCGGAGTCGAAGACCCGGAGGGGCTGGCGTTCCTGCTGTCGGTTCCGGCCCGGGAGCTGCGCGCCTACCGCGAGGCCGTCACCGATCTACTCTACGACGACGACCTGGAGTTGCTGCAGCGCACGGCTGACGCCGCCCGGCTGTTGCCGGCACGCACGCTCGCCGCGATCGGCGAGAGGGCGCTCGGGGCGCTCGTCTGCGCGCGCCTCACGGGCCTGCTCGACCCGCGCCGCGCCATGGAGATCTCCAATCACTTCACGGTCGATTTCCTCGCGCTGCTCGCTGCCGAACTCGATCCGCGCCGCGCCGTCGAGGTGGTCACCGCGATCACCCCCGACACCGTGGTCGCGGTGTCCGTCGCGATGGCCGCCAACGGAGAGCACATCGCCATGGGACGATTCGTGGCCTACCTCGACGAGCAGGCGCTCAGCCTCTGCGTCGAGTCGCTCAGCGACAACGATCTACTGCGAGTGGCGTTCGTGATGGAAGGCGAGGAGCGCCTCCCCTCGGTCTTCGAGATGATCGGCGCCGAACGCACCGAGCGGATACTCGCGGCAGCTCCCGCGAGCGGTCTCGCCGAGGAGGCAAAGCACGTGGCCGGGCGCCTCGACAGCTTGCGCCGCAGCCCGTAGAGCTCGAAACCCAGATTCTGGGCTCGGGTTGCCGGGGGGCGCGCGGTGGCCGTCGTGAATCTTGCCGGTAGCGCCAGGTATTACTTGCTAGAGATCCTGACGCTGACCCGCCGGTGAGCCCGACTCCGGGTGTCGGCAGCTTCTCCAGACGGTTGATGGTTTCGGCCAGATAGCGCTGTTCCGGCGTGCACCCGCCGTGCCGTTGTCCTCGACCGCCGCCCGGCTCGTCAGGTGAACCTCGCGTGACGTTGCTGTGAGAGTCCTATGACGGATTGTGACCGTCCGGTTTTCACCCGTTTCGCCCGCGCCGATCCGGGTACGAGCGCCGGATGACGACCACATCAGGTCGCCAGAGCCGCCTCGATCACACATCTGAAACGCCCACCACGGGTCGGCCCGTTGCGGGCAGCCTCATGACCCGATACCTCCATACACTAGGCCGCCCGCGCCACTGGCCTCCCGGAGGTATCATTCCGGCTCGATGCACCCATTTCGTGTCGCCATCGAGGCACAGGATCTCGAAGCCGCCCTCGCGCTACTGGCCGAGGATGTCGTGTTCCGAAGCCCGATCGTGTTCAAGCCCTACCGTGGGCGCGAGGCCGTCGCGTCGCTGCTTCTCGCCGTCTCGCGCGTGTTCGAGGACTTTCGCTACGCGCGCGAGATCGGCGCACCCGGGGCACCCGACCACGCGCTCGTCTTCAATGCGCGCATCGGCGACCGGGAGCTCAAGGGGTGCGACTTCCTCCACACCAACGAGAGTGGGTTGATCGACGACTTCTCCGTGATGGTCAGGCCGCTGTCAGGGGCACTCGCGCTTGCAGAGGCGATGAAGGCTCAGCTCGAGGTCGCTCAGCGCGAACTCGGCGTGCAGACCTGAGCAGACCTGACGATTGCCGACCCTTCCGCGAGCGTATCCCCAGGATCGGCCGCGCTGCGTGGCTGTTATGGGAGGATCTCGAACCCGCGCCGATGTCGGTGGCTGTCGCGGAGCTAGTCGGCCTCGGGCTGGGCGGCGCTGTCCTTCGGCGCGAGCGCGGGCTGCACCTGCCAGGGTCGCCTGTAGGCGAGCCACGCCGCGAAGCCCATCCCCAGCGTGGCGACCAGGATCCAGCCGAGCATCGTGGTGGCGACGCCCACGTACTTCAGGCCGGAGGCGAAGATCACGAAGGTGATCACCGGCCTGATGTAGCGGTCGGGGGCGCTCAAGGAGAGCATGGAACCGACGAGCACCGCGGGAACGGAGCCGAGAATGAGCGAGAAGGTCACGCCGAATTCGACATGCCCGAACACAAGCGCGCCCAGGGCCGCCGCGAACGTGAGCGGGACGGCCTGGGTGAGGTCGGTTCCGACGAGCTGCTTGGCGCCCAGTGTGGGATAGAGGAAGAGCAGCAGGATGATCATCAACGAGCCCGAGCCCACCGATGTCATCCCGACGACGACGCCGCCGAGCATGCCGATGGCCACCGTGGGAATCGGCCGCGCCACGATGTCGTGGATCTCCCCGGCCCGCCGCCCCCCGCCGCGAATGTCGAGGATGTAGCGCAGCACCATCGCGGCGGCGCCCAGCAGCAGCGCGGCGCCGAGGGCCGTCTCGATGTTCTGCTGCGCGGCCTTCGCGTTCCCCATCACATGCAGCAGATAGGCCCCGAGGAACGCCATCGGGACGGAGCCGAGGACCATCCATCCCACCAGGCTGCGGTTGACGGTCCGTTTGCGCAGGTGCACGCCTGCGCCCACCGGGCGCATGACCACGGCGGCCACGAGATCGCTCGAAGATTGCCGCGGATGGCTTGACGTTGAAGAGGAGGATCAGCATCGGGGTCATCAGGGCCCCTCCGCCGGCGCCGGTCATTCCGACCAGGAAGCCGATCACGGCGCTTCCCAGGACTATGTATGGATCGAGATGCATGGGCCGCGGCTCGCAGACTGACACAATCCGAGGATGCTCGCCCTCACTGCGGCCCCCGGAGCCCCCGCGAACGTGCGGCTGCGCGAGGTGCCCGATCCGGCACCGCTGCCGGGCGAGGCGCTCGTGCGGGTGCGTGCGTTCTCGCTGAACCGCGGTGAGTCCCGGCGCCTGGCGGAGATGGCCGACGGCGATCTCACCGGCTGGGACCTCGCCGGGGTCGTGGAGATGGCGGCGGCCGATGGCTCCGGTCCCGCGCGGGGGAGGCGGGTGGTCGGGCTCCTCGCCCGGGGGGCGTGGGCCCAGCTCGCGGCGGTCCCCACCAACATGCTGTGCGAGCTGCCCGACGCCGTCTCCGACGCGCAGGCCGCGGCGCTGCCCGTGGCGGGCCTGACCGCGCTGAAGGCGCTCGACGTCGCCGGATCGGTGCTCGGACGGCGCGTGCTCGTTACCGGCGCCAGCGGCGGCGTGGGGCGCTTCGCGGTGCAGCTCGCCAAGCTCGCCGGCGCACACGTCACCGCGGTCTCCTCGAGCGCTCAGCGGGCGCGGGGTCTGAGCGAGCTCGGCGCTGAGGAGATCATTGCCGAACTGGAGCCCTCCGGCGAGGAGTTCGATGCGATCGTCGAGGCCGTCGGTGGCGCGACGCTCGGGGCGGCGCTGCAGCGGGTCGCGGCGGGGGGAACCGTCGTCTCCTTCGCCGCCAGCAACCCCGGTGAGCCGACCGCATTCCCCACGCGCGCTCTCTTCGGCCGCGCCCCCGGGGCGCGGCTGTACGGCCTCCTCCTGTTCGCCGAGCTCGCCCGCGGGCGCTCCGGCGCGCGAGACCTCGCCCGGCTCGCCACGCTCGTCGCCGACGGCCGGCTCGACTGCTCGGTGGACCACGAGGCCTCCTGGCACGAGGCCGCGGACGCCATCACCGCGCTGCTGGAGCGCCGGATCTCCGGCAAGGCCGTTCTGCGCGTCGACTGAACGTCGATCCGGGCGCTCCCTCCGCCGTGCGGCGCCACGCACATCCTGCCCACCGTCGTACCCGACTGGCCCGGGTCGCTCCGGGCCTCACTCGTAGCGCTCGGCGAGCGTCTCCCAGTGGGCCATGTCGTGACCCGGGACGATCAGCGCGTCGGGGTGCTCGCGGTCGTACTCCCCAAGCGCCCGCACGCTGCGCTCGAAGGCCCCGCGGTTCTGGGAGTGCCACGGCCGCCGGCCCTCGCGCAGGGTGGCGAGCGTGTAGATCGCGTCCCCCGCGATCAGCGCCTCGCGTTCGCGCAGGCGGAGCAGGACCGAGAGGTGCCCCGCGCTGTGGCCCGGGGTGTCGAGCAGCGTGAGAGACCCGTCGCCGAAGAGGTCCAGCGCGCGCTCGAAGGGCCCCCGCGCGTGTGTCGCACCCCCGTGGAAGTCCACCGTGCGGTAGGTGGGGCGCGGGTCAAGCTGGGCGGCGGCGTAGCCCTGCAGCGAGGCTCCCCGCGCGTTCGCGGCGCGCCACTCCGGCGCGGAGACGAGCACCGTGGCGGCGGGGAAGTCCGCGAGCGCGCTCGCGTGGTCGAAGTGCAGGTGCGTCATCACGATCAGGCCGAGCTCCCGCGGCTCGATGCCGAGAGCGCGCAGCTGCGCCGCCGCGGTCTGCTCGGGGCGCATCTCGGTGTTGCCACCCACCAGCCTGCTGAGCAGGCCGAGATTGCGTTTGCTGGCCGATCCCGGACGATCGGTCGCGGGCGGACCATCGGCGATCACACGGTGAAAGCCCGTGTCGATCAGGATCGCCCCCGCGGTGGGGTGCTCGACCAGGAACGCCACGACCGGGACCCGGATCCGCTGCTCCTTGGAGACCCCCACGCCGAGCGCCCGCAGGGTGCCCGCGAGTCCCGGTTGCGCCTCGAACCAGCCGGCCGGCGCGTGGATCTCGCCGCACAGCAGCGGCCGGAGAGTCACCGTCGCCTCGTCCCGTCCGCCGGCCAGCGGGAGCACGGCGGGGACGGCGTGGAGGGCTGGGCGCACGCTTGCAGTCTGCACGGTCTGGCCCCCGGGGGTCGCATGGCGGTGGTCCGGGAGCTCTGCCTGGCTGCCTCGCTTCGGATCGCCTCGGAGCCCCCGCATCGCGCTCTGCGCTACTGTGCTGGTCGATGGGCGAGCGCACCGACTACACCCCCGGCACCTTCTGCTGGACGGAACTGACAACCACCGACCAGGCGGGGGCGAAGGCGTTCTACGGCGGCCTGCTCGGCTGGGAGGCCGACGACCGCCCGATCGGCGAGGGCGGCTACGTCTACTCGATGATGCAGCGCGACGGCAAGAACGTTGCCGCGATCGCGATGCAGCCCGACCAACAGCGCGAGTCGGGGGTGCCCCCGATGTGGAACTCCTACATCTCCGTGGAGAGCGCCGACGCGACCGCCGAGCGCGCCAAGGAGCTCGGCGCCACGGTGCATGCGCCGCCGTTCGACGTGATGGATGTGGGGCGCATGGCCGTGATCCAGGATCCCCAGGGCGCCCACTTCGAGCTGTGGGAGCCGAAAGCGCACTTTGGCGCGGCGCTCGTGAACGCGCCGGGGGCGCCGGTGTGGAACGAGCTCGGGACCACCGACCTCGACGCCGCCAGCGCCTTCTACAGCAGCCTCTTCGGTTGGACCGTGGCGCCCTTCGAGGGCAGCCCCGAACCGTACCTGTCGATCAAGAACGGCGACGCCAACGCCGGCGGCATCCGCTCGGCTACCCCCGGCGCCCCGCCGTTCTGGCTGGCGTACTTCGGCGTGGAGGATCTCGACGCCGCGCTCGCCAAAGTGGGGGAGCTCGGCGGCACCAAGCACGCCGGCCCGATCGACATCTCGATCGCGAAAATCGCGATCGTCGCCGATCCCCAGGGCGCGGTGTTCGCGCTCTACGACGGCGAGCTCAAGCCGTAGAGGCCGCTACTCCAGCTCGATCGCACGCATTGTGTGCTCGTCGGGCAGCTTGTCGAGGATGCGCCGCAGGATCGCGCGCTCGTCCTCCTGCTCCCGCCGCAGGTCGTTGAGCAGCAGCCGCAGCGCGCTGTGCGCGATCTTCATCTGCGGGGGGCTCAGCGTCACGATCGCCCCGCCACGCTCGTCGGGCTGCGCCTCCAAGCCGGCTATCACCTCGCGGGCCAGCCGGCGGATGTCGGGCTCGTGTGCCTCATCGGAGATCAGCAGACGCAGCGCGCTCGCGGCCACGGGCGTCTCGTCCGCTTCGAGGTGGAGGTGGTAGGCCGGTGGCTCGTCCGCCGTCTCGCTCATGTCGTAGATCCCCTGGTCTGTGATCTCTCACGCCGGCGCGGCCGACTGGTGCGAGCGTAGAGCTTACGGGCTGTTGCGGTCGGAGCGGCGGCCGCGCGATTTTCGAGTCAATGGGTGAGGTGGCGCCGCGGCTGCGCGGAGGGTGCCGATGCCGGCCCACGAGCAACCAGATCGTCGGCCGGGGGACCACAGCATCTATCTCCAGTGAATCAGGGAGACTCGACTTCCAGGCGGTGGCCAGCCGCGCTCGCGATCGACGTGAGATCCTCCGGGTCGGAGCTGATCACGACATCGTGCCGGCGCAAGGCCCCCTCGACGACGGCCGCGTCCACGACATCCGCGGTCCCGGCGCGCGCCGCCAGCACTCCGACAAAGCGTGCCCGGCTGTTGTCGAGGGCCTCGACGTCGCATCCGGCCAGCAGCTTCGCCAGCAGCGCCTGTCGCGGGCCGCCGCGCCATCCCTGTGCGACGACCGGCGCGGGGGCGGTCGGCACCTCTCGCTGCTCCAGCAGCGCTCGGTGGCGTGTCCACATGCGGCGCTCGCCGCGATCGGCGGCGATCAGGGCGCCGGTGTCGTAGGTGACCGCCATGCAGGCCCTTCGTTACGCGGCTCGTCGCTTGCCCGCCGCTGTGCGCCGGCTGCGCTCGACCGTTTCCCTCGCCCACCTCTCGGCGTCCGCGAGCTCCTCATCGGTGAAGCGTCCAAGCTCCTGCTCGACCTCGGCCACCGCGCTGAGCCCCGCGCGGATCATGAGCTCCTTACGCGCCGTGGTGGTCAACCAAGCGCTGTAGGTCACGCCATCCCGTGCTGCCTCGGTCAGTATCTGAGCATCGAGGTCGGGGGGGACCGAGATCGATCGCTTCCTCCTGACAGCCATCATCAGACGGTAGCACAGCGGTAAGACAGGATGTCCCCTCATGGAGCGCACAGGTCCCTCCCCTCGGTCGCTGTGAGCTGTTCGCGATGACAGAAGGCTACCGATGGATGAGGCGTCGCCGCGGCTGCGCGGAGAGGCGCCGGTGCCGGGGTGCGGCCTCGGGGGAGGCCGTCGAATCCGGTCGCCAAGCCGAGGCCACTGACGCCGCCGCACGCTCAACCCGCTGCGCTGAACCATCGCCACCCGTCCGTATCCTCGCCTGCCACAATGGACCCAGACCCATGGCGACACAGGTATCCCAAGTACACCCGCTCGCAGCATCGCTACCGGACGACCCCTCGCTCCCGCGCTACCGGCTGGACGCGGGGAGGTACAACCGAATGGTGGAGGCAGGTGCGCTGGACGGCATCGACGTGGAGTTGCTGGACGGGCTGCTCGTCGACAAGCACCCCCACGGCGAAGGCGCGCTTCACAAACTGGATGTCGAGACCTTCGAACGGATGGTTGCGACTGGAGAGCTGGAGGGCGAGCGGCTCGAACTCTTGGAAGGGCTGCTGGTCGAGGTGAGCCCTCCGAGTCCCGAGCACTCGACGCCGATCATGCGCCTGACGCGCTATCTGGCAACTACCCGTGTCTGGCTGCGCGTACAGCTTCCACTGGTAGCCACACCGGATTCGCTGCCTGAACCCGACCTGGCCCTTGTCGAGAACGAGGGGCTCCCGCATCGTCACCCCCGTGCGGCACTGCTCGCAGTCGAGGTCTCGGTGACCTCGCACAAAAAGGATCGCAACACGAAGGCGAAGATGTATGCGCAAGCTTGGGTGCCGACCTACTGGATCGTCGACGTCCCCGCCCGCACGGTCGAGGTGCGCAGCGACCCCGGGCCCAAGGGCTACGGCCGCTGCGAGATCTACAGGATCGGCGCGCAGGTCCCCTCGCCGGCCGAGGGCTTCCCCGACCTCGACGTGGCGTGGCTGTTCGAGGGCCTCGGCGACTGAGCACGCGCCGGGCAGGAAGGCGCCGGCCCCAGCCACGCCCCCGAGGCCTACCCGCGCCGCTCCCCGCCTCCCGCCCCGGCGGCCCCCCATCCAAATCCTAAAAAAATCCTTCCCCACCCGAACGTCTGTTCGCTCTCGTATGATGTGGGATAGATGCCCACGAGCAACCAGATCGTCGTCTCCGGCGCGCGCGAGCACAACCTCAAAGACATCTCCCTGACCCTCCCGCGGGACGCGCTGGTGGTCATAACGGGCCTCTCGGGCTCGGGCAAGTCGAGCCTCGCGTTCGACACGATCTACGCCGAGGGGCAGCGCCGCTACGTCGAGTCGCTCTCGGCCTACGCGCGGCAGTTCTTGGGGCAGATGGACAAGCCCGACGTGGACTCGATCGAGGGGCTCTCCCCGGCAATCTCGATCGACCAGAAGACCACCTCGCGCAACCCCCGCTCCACGGTGGGGACCGTCACCGAGATCTACGACTACCTGCGCCTGCTGTGGTCACGCGTGGGCAAGCCCCACTGCCCGATCTGCGGGCGCCCGATCGCGGGGCAGTCCGCGGAGCAGATCATCGACCAGGTGATGGAGCTGCCCGAGGGGGCCCGCTTCATGGTGCTCGCCCCCGTGGTGCGCGGGCGCAAGGGCGAGTACGGCAAGCTCCTGGAGGAGCTGCGTGCGGACGGCTACGCGCGCGTGCGGATCGACGATCGCGTCCGCATGCTCGAGGAATCGATCGTGCTCGACAAGCGCTACAAGCACGACATCTCGGTGGTGGTCGACCGCCTGATCATGCGCCACGACGTGCGCAAGCGCCTGGCGGACTCGATCGAGACCGCTGTGCGTCTCGCGGACGGGTTGGTGGAGGTGGAGATGATGGGCTTCGCCGGGGGGCCTCGTGCCTCGGAGAGCGGCCCGGATGCGCAGGACATCGGTAGGCACTCCACGGGGGCGCTGGGGGCGCGCGCCGCGAACGCGCAGATCATCCCCGGCGAGATTCCGCCGGAGGGCACCGTGTTCACCTTCTCCGAGCGCTTCGCCTGCCCCGAGCACGGCCCCTCGCTGGTGGAGCTGGAGCCGAGGATCTTCTCGTTCAACTCCCCCCACGGGGCCTGCGAGCGCTGCCACGGGCTGGGGGCGCAGATGGAGATCGACCCCGAGCTGCTCGTGCCCGACCCCGCGCTCTCGATCGCTGAGGGGGCGATCGCGCCATGGAGCGGGGCGGCGGCGTTCTCCAACTACTACGAGCAGGTCGCCGAGGCGCTCGCCGAGAACTACGGCGTGGACCTAGAGGAGCCCTGGGAGGATCTTCCGCAGGAGCACCAAGACCTGTTCCTGCACGGGACGAAGGAGCCGCTGGCGATCACCTACCGCAATCGCTTCGGCCGGCGGCGCTCCTACTCCACGCGCTTCGCGGGGCTCGTCGCCAACCTCGAGAAGCGCTACCGCGAAACCGAGTCCGAGGGGGTGAAGGAGAAACTCGAGGAGTACATGTCCCTGCGCGCCTGTCCCACTTGCGGGGGCGCGCGGCTGCGCCCGGAGTCCCGCGCGGTGCTCGTGGGAGGGACGCGGATCGAGGACTTCTGCGCGCTCTCCGCGCGGCGCGCGATCGAGTGGCTCCAGGAGGTGGAGCTCTCCGAGACCGACCGCCACGTGGCAAGGCTGATCCTACGCGAGATCTCCGAGCGCCTGCGGTTCCTGGAGAACGTCGGGATCGGCTACCTCTCGATGGACCGCGCCTCCGCCACGCTCTCCGGGGGGGAGGCCCAGCGGATCCGCCTCGCCACGCAGATCGGCTCCTCGCTGGTGGGGGTACTCTACATTCTCGACGAGCCCTCCATCGGGCTGCACCAGCGCGACAACTCGAAGCTGATCGCCACCCTGGAGCGCCTGCGCGAGCTCGGCAACACGGTGATCGTGGTGGAGCACGATGAGCAGACGATGCGCGCCGCCGACCACCTCGTGGACCTCGGCCCCGGAGCGGGCGAGCACGGAGGGCGGATCGTCGCCCAGGGCACCGCCGCGCAGGTGCAGCGGGTGAAGGAGTCGCTCACCGGGCAGTTCCTCGCGGGCACCCGCACCGTCGCCGTGCCCGCCAAGCGCCGCGGGCCGACCGGCTATGTGAGGGTGGAGGGGGCCGCGCAGCACAACCTGCGCGACATCGACGCCTCCTTCCCGCTGGGCGCGCTCACCTGTGTGACGGGGGTCTCGGGCTCGGGCAAGTCCACGCTCGTCAACGAGATCCTCTACAAGGCGGTCTCCGCGCGCCTGCACCGCGCGCGCTCGCGGCCCGGGGCGCACCGCGCGATCCGGGGCCTGGAGCAGCTCGACAAGATCATCGCCGTCGACCAGTCCCCGATCGGGCGCACCCCGCGCTCGAACCCCGCGACGTACACGGGCCTCTTCGACGTGATCCGCGACCTCTTCTCAAAGACCCAGGAGGCCCGCGCGCGCGGGTACAAGCCCGGCCGCTTCTCCTTCAACGTGAAGGGGGGCCGCTGCGAGGTCTGCAAGGGGGACGGGCAGATCAAGATCGAGATGCACTTCCTCCCCGACGTCTACGTGCCCTGCGAGCAGTGCCACGGCAAGCGCTACAACCGCGAGACCCTGGAGATCCGCTTCAAGGGCCGCAGCATCGCCGACGTGCTCGACATGCCGATCGAGGAGGCCGTGAAGTTCTTCGAGCACATCCCCAAGGTGCGCCGGCGCCTCGAGACCCTGAACGCGGTGGGCCTCGGCTACGTGCGCCTCGGCCAGCCCGCCACCACCCTCTCCGGCGGGGAGGCCCAGCGGGTGAAGCTCGCCACCGAGCTCTCCAAGGTGGCCACGGGCCGCACCCTCTACATCCTCGACGAGCCCACCACGGGCCTTCACTTCGCCGACGT
Organism: uncultured Solirubrobacterales bacterium; assembly: GCA_963771915.1. Lineage (GTDB taxonomy): Bacteria > Actinomycetota > Thermoleophilia > Solirubrobacterales > Solirubrobacteraceae > Palsa-744. The sequence continues at coordinate 172,626 of CAVYVD010000002.1, forward strand.
ACAGCGCCTCCTGGAGGTGCTCCAGCGCCTCGTGGATGCGGGCAACAGCGTGGTGGTGATCGAGCACAACCTCGACGTCATCAAGTGCGCGGACCGCCTGATCGACATGGGCCCCGAGGGGGGCGAGGAGGGGGGCCTGGTGGTAGCGGCCGGCACCCCCGAGGAGGTCGCCGCCGAGCCGGCCTCCCACACCGGGCAGTTCCTTGCGGGGCTGCTGGCGGCGGGCGCCTCCAGTAACGGCGCCGGCCCCCGGAAAGCCCCCAAGCGCAAACCACGGGCGAAGGTCGCGGCGTGAGGGCGCCGTCGGGGGTGGCCGAGCCCTTCCTCTCGGTGGCTGCTCGTGGCGCCCATCGGCTCTGGCCCTTGGAGAGCTGGTCAGAGCCCGTTCAGCCGGCCTTCCAGGCGAAGTAGCCGGGCTTCTTGGCGCCGTTGGAGTACAGCAGCCCCCCAGTGGTTTCGGGCGGATTGTCGTAGAGATGGATCCAGCCCACGGCGTAGATGCGCGACCAGCTGCTCGCGATATTCAGGCCGGCGGTGATCCATTTTGCTTGGAGCGGCGGTTCGACGTAGAAGTCGAACTCGTCGTTGACCGCGGTGGGGATCGTCCACTCGGAGAGGAACAGCTTTGGATGGGGGTTGCCCGGCCTGCCCAGGTAGCGGTCCACGAGTCCCGCCAGGCGCTGCAGGTCGGAGAAGTCCATCTCCTGTCCCGGCGATGGCGGGTTGGAGAGGTTGGGTTTCTTGAACGAGAACGGGTTGTGGCCGTACATGTCCAGACGTGGCGGCCTGCCGTCGGGCAGGCGCATGTTTTCGATCCACTGCTGGGTGGAGATGTCCCCGGTCGTGAAGGTCATTCCCCCGATCACGATGTTGGAGGGACTGACGCTCTTCAGGGCGCCGTAGGCCGCGTCGAGGATGCGGGCGTACAGGTGTGGTGCGAGCATCTGGGCCGCGTCCAGGTGGGCGAAGCGCGGCGCGGGCGTCAGCGGCTCGAAGTTGTGCAGGCGATTGGGCTCTCCCCAGATCATCCACAGGTGCACCGACGGATAGCGCCTGGCGGCGGCGATCGCGAAGTCGGCGTAATCCCGGGGATTCTTGGGCGCCCAGTTCCACGGTTTGCCGCCGTTGGCCCATGCCGGCGCGCCGACGATCTGCAGGGCGACCTGAATGTGGTAGCGCGTGGCTTCGCTCGCCGCGCGGGTGACCTCCGCCGGCCAGACGTAGGCCGGGTCGTTGGGGTCGAGGGGGTTGCGGGGGCGGCGCGGAGCGGTCGTGTCCCAGTGCAGGTCGTCCTCGTAGATCCGCACGCCGAGGTCGCGATAGGTGGGGAACAGCGAGACCCCATCGTGGATCGCCGGGCCCCACATCGCCTTCAGGGGCGAATCACTTGCTTCCCCCCGCGGCGCCGTGGCAGCGACCCCGGAGAACCCCAGCGACCCCAGCGCGACGATCGCGGCTACGATCGTCAGTCGCCGGGCGATGCTCCTCGCACGCGCGCCGAACAGGTGGGAGCGCGCGGTACGCACCGGGGCGCCCACGAACTTGCCCTCGCTTCTCACGCGGCAAGGGTATAACGGGCCGGCTCGTGTACGTCGAGCCTTGGGCGCTCAGTTGGGTAGGGGGTTCTCGGAAGCCCGGATCGACCAGCTGACCGTTGCCGGCCCGCCGTCTGAGCTGTAGCTGACGATCGCCCGCTTGGCCGACTCACAGCGACCATATCCCGTCGAGTGGGGGCAGGTGTGCATCTCGACGGTCGCACCCCGTGGCCATTGCCCGCGATAGATCAGGGTGGGGTGGGAGATCTCCTCCCGATGGAGCTCGCACACCCGGGGGAGCTGCAGCAGATGCCGAACGGTGGCGCCGCTGGGAGCCTCGACGGTGTCCCGCCAGCGCAGGCAGCCGGGTGACAGCGTCAGCGCGCGCTCGACGAGGGCCCAGCCCGCGGCGCAGGGAACCCGCTGGCGCACGACCACGGTCTGCTCCTCGTCGTCCGCGGAGAGCCGCGTCACCCGCGTCACCCGCGGCGGGGAGTCGCCATCGATCGCCCACAGTCGGTCGATACCACCGAGGCGCGCGTAGGGGATGTCATCGACGATCACAACCGTGTGCGCCGTAATCGCCCGCAGCGCGTTGCGCAGCCCCGGATCCCCCGTGTAGGTGCCGGTTCCGGAGTCGCGGACCGCCGGGTCGCCTTCGATCCACGCCTCGAAGGAGAGGGCGTCAAGATGGCCGTGCCCGCCGCGTCCCCGGAAGCCGATCGGACCCGCATCCATCACCACGCGGTCGCCGCGGCCGGTGTCCATGACGATCAGGCCGGCGCTCGGAAAGTGCACGGGCGAGGACGGGCGGGGAGTGGCGGACAGCGACCGGGCTCGCGCAAGGCGCTCGGGGCCGGCCAGCCACAGCGCATCCTCGCAGGCCGCCTCGCGGCTGCTCGTGGCGGCCCCCGCGTGTTGCAGGAGCGCGGCGCCCAGTCCGAGCACGCGCCGCGCATCGCGCGAAGGGACGTCGCTGAAGGCCGCCACGCGCCCCCCGTCGTCGTCGCCGAGGTCCGGGACGCCACCCCGCTCGCCGGTGAAGAGGACGGCGGCGTCGAGCATCCCGCGCACCGGTCCCTCGATCTCCGCCAGGTGCTCGCCCGCGGCCACCAGCGCCAGCAGGAACATCTCGCTGACGAGCACGTGGTAGGGGAGCGAGCCCTCGTGGTCCAGCCCGTCGTCGAGCACCTGCTCGCGCGCCGCCGCCCGGGTCATGCGCAGCCCCCGGGCGAACCACTCCCGCGCCTCGCCCACCTCCCCGAAGTAGGCCCCCAGCCACAGCAGTCCGACCGCGTTCGCGAGGTGGTGATTGCCGTTGAGGTCGCTGATCTCGAGGTTGCGGCGCAGAAACCAGCCGTGCTGGTAGAGGCTGGCCACGTGCGCCTCGCGCTCGGGCAGCTCGCATCCTCCGGCGAGTAGCACGCCGTCGATGCAGATCAGGTTCACGGCGCGCAGCGCCACCTCCATGCCCACGGTCCAGTTCACGGTCCAGCCGAGGGGATTGCGGGCCCGCCAGTCGGCGAGATCCGCCGCGAGTTGCGCGAGCGCCGGCGCGTCGTCGAGCACGACCGCCGCCTGCGCGAGCGCCACGCAGTGACGCAGCCGCGAGAGCTCCCACACCAGCTTCACGTCGGTCGGGCGCTCGAGGTCGCGCACGTCGAGGCGGCGGTGAAAGCCATCGGGCCAGCGATCGCCGGTATGCGGATCGGTCGTCCACGCCGGTGGGATTCCCACGCTCACCAAATCCTCCCCGAACAGCTCCACACGCCGTTCGCCGGCCGGCGCCGAGCGCCTGGCGATCCCCTCGCGCAGGTGCTCGTCCCGCCGTGAGATCGCGATCGCCTCCGCGAACGGGGCGAGCTCGCGCCCGGCCGTCGAGGCCGCGGCCCGCGCCGAGCCGCCGGGGACGATCCGCGCGGCGCTCAGTGGACCCCGACCGGCCGCGCAGGCTCTCAGCTGCAGCTGTTGGAGCTCCTGGCGCAGCTCCTGCCCGACGCGGCGCAGCACGTACGCCGGTGGCTTGCCCGCCACTCTACGCAGACGAGACACCGTGATCGCGGACATGCTGACGCTTACCTCAGCTTGCCTGGCGCTGCAGGAGGAAGTCCTGGATGGCCTGCGCGGCCCGCCCGCCGGCGGCGCCGTCCCACAGGGGGATCTGGCCGGATCCGCGCGGGGCTGTCTCGCGGAGATGCCGGCGGCACGCCGCGCGCAGCGCGTCCGGGTCGACTCCGACCAGCTCGTTGGTGCCCAGCGAGATCGTCACGGGCCGCTCGGTGTTGGCGCGGTAGGTCACGCACGGCACCCCCAGCGCGGAGGTCTCCTCCTGCACGCCCCCCGAGTCGGTGATCACCAGGCGCGCCCGCGACTCGAGGTCGATGAACCGCTGGTAGTCGAGCGGCTCGAGCAGCCGCACCTGCTCGGATACAGGGATGCGCTCCCGCTCGATCCGCGCACGGGTGCGCGGATGCACCGGGAAGACCACCGTGAGCTCACGCGCCAGCTCCGCGAGCACGTCCATCACGGCCCGCAGCCTGCCGGCCTCGTCGACGGTGGCGGGACGGTGCAGGGTGACCAGCACGTATTCCCCGGGTTGCAGCGAGTGCCCGGCGAGCGTTCGCAGCGAGCGCTGTGGATCCCGCAGGCGCAGGAGGCTGTCGATCATCGTGTTGCCGACCATGCGCACGGTGCTCTCGCCGGCGATTCCCTCCGCCGCCAGATTGCTCACGGCGTCCTCGCAGTGACACAGCAGCAGCGCCGAGATCCTGTCGGTGAGCACCCGGTTGATCTCCTCGGGCATCGAGCGGTCCCCCGAGCGCAGGCCCGCCTCCAGGTGGATCACCGGGCAGCCGAGCTTTACGGCGGCCAGCGCGGCGCCCAGGGTGGAGTTGACGTCTCCCGGCACCAGCACCGCGTCGAAGGCGTGCTCTTGAAGGATCCCCTCGCAGCCGACCATCACCGCGGCGGTCTGTTGAGCATGGCTCGCCGAGCCGACGCCGAGGCGAAAGTCCGGCTCGGGAAAGCCGAGCACCTCCAGGAACGATTCGCAGAGGGCGTAGTCATAGTGCTGACCGGTATGCAGCAGCTCCGCCGTGACCGGGGTCTCGCGCAGCGCCTGGAGGATCGGCGCCACCTTCACGAAGTTCGGCCGAGCGCCGACCACCACCAGCAGCCGGGGGCTCATCCCGCCTCCGTCTCTCCCAGCAGCCGGGGGCTCATCCCGCCTCTGTCTCCCCCGCGATCCAGTGGTCGAACCACACCGACAGGTTGAGGACGTTCCACAGCTGAAACGAACGCTCGGCCCGGCCGCTGCGATGCAACTGCAGCAGCTCCGCGACCGCCCCGCGGTTCAGGATGTTCAGGTCGTTGATGTGCGAGCGCGCCAGGCGATTCTCCAGCTGGGCGCCGAGCGGACCTCTGAACCACTCCGACACGGGTGTCCCGAAGCCCTGCTTTGCCCGCCACAGCAACTCATTGGGAAGCAGGTCGCCCACCGCCCGCTTGAGCACGTGCTTGCCCACCCCGTCGCGAATCTTCTCGCTCGCCGGCATCGCCATCGCGAGCTCCACCAGCTCGTGGTCGAGAAACGGCACCCGCGCCTCGACGGCGTTGGCCATCGTGAGCTTGTCCACGCGCATCAACAGCAGCTCCGGCAGACGCAGGCGCAGATCCTGGTAGATCAGTCGATCCAGCTCGTCGCGCGTGCCGGCACGCACCGCGTCGCCATCGATCCCCGCCACGATTTCGCGAGGGGACTCGCCGTCGAGCCGTGCCCGAAAGTCCTCACTGGTGACACGCCGCAGCCCATCCTCGTAGAAGGCCACGGCGCCTCCCCACCACAAGCGCCCGTCGGGTTGAGCGCCGCGCAGCAGCGCCTCACGGTGGATGTGGTATCCCGGGCGTCCCGCGAGGGCGGCCGCGCCGGCTCGCCCCGCGAGCGCTTGCAGCGGTCGCGGCAGCGCGCGAAAGCGCCGCCAGTGACCAACCTCCATCGCGTGTGCCTGCACGTAGGTCGCGTATCCTGCCAGGGTCTCGTCGGCGCCCTCCCCGACGTGCACCACGGTCACCCCGTGCTCCTTAGCGAGTTTCGCCACGAAATACAGCGGCACGCACACCGGGTCGGCGATCGGCTCGTCCTGGTGGTGAACGAGATCGGGCAGGAAGCGCCACAGATCGTCCGCGTCGATCTGCGTCTCATGGTGGTTCGTGCCGAAGCGCTCGGCGACCTGCCTGGCCCACTGGAACTCGTTGTGCTGCTCGGCGTCGCGGAAGCCGATGCTGAAAGTGTTGATCGGATGCTCGACCAGGCGGCTCATCAGCGCGACGTTGGTCGAGGAGTCCACGCCCCCCGAGAGGAACACGCCCACCGGCACGTCGCTCATCATGCGGCGCTCGATCGAGCGCTCCAGGCGCGTGCGCAGCTCGGCCTCCCAGTCGATCTCCTCCCCGCCGAGCTCACTGCGGTCGGCGATCGGGTCCCAGTAGCGCTCGGGCGAGCCACGGCCGTGGCGGTCCACCGTCATCGTGCTCGCGGGCGCCAGCTTGAAGACGCCGCGGAACAGCGTTCGCGGGGCGGGCACCGCCACGAACGTCAGGTAGTGGGAGAGCGCCGTCTCGTCGATCTCGCGCGTGCGCAGGAGCGGGAGCAGGGCCTTGATCTCCGAGGCGCACGCGAACGTCTCGCCGTCGTCGGTCCAGTAGAGGGGCTTGATCCCGAGGCGGTCGCGGGCGAGGAAGAGGCGCTGCTCGCGCTCGTCCCAGATCGCGAAGGCGAACATGCCCACCAGCCGCTGCACCATGCGCGGACCGAGCTCCTCGTAGAGGTGCACGAGCACCTCCGCGTCGCAGCGGGAACGGAACACGTGCCCCGCCCCTTCGAGCTCGGCGCGCAGCTGGCGGTGGTTGTAGATCTCGCCGTTGAAGGTCACCTGCACCCTGCCGTCCTCGCTGCCCATTGGCTGGCGCCCGGCGCTGGAGAGGTCAACGATCGCCAGGCGCCGGTGTGCGAGTCCGACGTCGCGCTGGGGCTCTCTCATCCACAAGCCGCTGTCGTCGGGGCCGCGGTGGGTCATCGTGTCGCGCATCCGCTCCAGGCGCTCTGGGGAGAGGGCCGCTCCCTCGCGGCTCAGCACAGCGAGGATGCCGCACACGTCAGCTTGCCTCGGCGAGGCACGGTGTGGCCGTGGCGCCGAGCGCGTCGCGGATCGCGAACGTGGCTCGCGTCACCTCCAGCATCTGCTCGACGGGCCATGGCTGTGCGCCCGTGCGGCAGGCGCTCAGGAAGGCGTCGATCTCATCGGCGTGGCCCTTGTCGCGCTTGCCCTCGGTCCGCTCGGAGCTTCCGCCCCGGTGCAGCGTGAGGCGGCGGAAGTCCTCGAGTGTGCCGGCTCCGGCCTCGCCCAGCACCTCGATCCGCTCCTTCTCCAGGGAGGGGTCGCCGAAGGCGCCGTACACGACCACTCCCACCGAGCCGTTCTCGAAGCGCAGCGTCGCCGCCAGGTTGTCCTCCCTGATCTCCGAGCCTCCACCCACCGCGGCCGCGCCGGCCGACGTTGGGGCTCCTCCGCAGAGGAAGGAGAGGAAGTCCACGAAGTGGCAGACCTCGCCCACCACCCGCCCGCCGCCGACGGCGAGGTCGTGCGTCCAGTGCTCGCGGGGCAGCCTGCCCGCGTTGACGCGGTAGGTGGCCAGCAGCGGTCCCGAGCCCCCGAGCGCGCCGGCCAGGCGCCGGCCGAGCGCGGAGAAGCGGCGGTTGAATCCGACCATCAGCACGCCGTCCGAATCGGCGGCGGCGCGGGCGATCTCCTCGAGCTCCCGCTCGTTCAGCGCCAGCGGCTTCTCCACGAAGACGTGCTTGCCGCTTTGCAGCGCGTGGGTGACGAGGGCCGCGTGGGTGTCGTGGCGCGTGGCGATCACGACGGCGTCCACGCCGGGGTCTTCGATCACCGCCGCCGGATCGGTGGAGGCGATCGCCGCCCCGAAGCGCTCGGCGGCGGCGCGGGCGGAGACGCCGGTGGCGTTGGCGATCGCGACGATCTCGCAGTTGCGCGCGAGCGAGGGCATGAGCACCCCGCGCGCGAAGGCGCCGGCGCCCACGACGGCCACCCGAGTTGCTCGCCCGTTGCCCGTGCCCGTGCCCCGTCGCGCGCGCCGAGCGCTGGGGAGCTGGATGCTCCGGGGTCCGCTCTCCTCGGCGCCGCGGTAGCGCAACAGGATGCCGAGGGAGGGCTCCGCGCCGCCCTCCAGCAGCGAGTACGCCCGAGCGCCGTCGTCGAGGTCGAAGGTGTGCGTCGTCAGACGCGACGGGCGCAGCTGCCCGGCCGCCATCAGGCGCAACACCTCGGCCAGGTTGCGGCCCTCGGTCCAGCGCACATAGCCGGCGGGGTAGTCGATGCCCTGCTCCTCGTAGGTGGGGTCATAGCGCCCGGGGCCGTAGGAGCGGGAGACGACCAGGTTCAGCTCCTTCGCGAACAGCGGCGCCCGCGGCGACTCGATCTTCACGTCGCCCACCACGCACACGACCGAGCGTTCGCGCGCCACCGCCGTGGCGCTCGCAAGCGGGGCTGAGCTGCGGCTCGCGGCCGTGATCAGCGTGCCGTCGGCTCCCCGCCGATCGGTGAGGCGTTCCACCTCGCTCTGCAGCTCGCGCTCATCGGCGGTCGCGAAGAAGCCGGCCTCGCGAGCGAGCGCGACGCGCTGCTCGTTCGGATCAAGGCCCACCGCCACGCATCCCGCGGCGGCGAGCAACTCGAGCGTCAGCTGACCCACCAGCCCGAGTCCGATCACTGCCGCGACGTCTCCCAGCCCCACCCCGCTCAGCCGCACGCCGTGCAGGGCGATCGAAGCGACGGTGCCGTAGGCGGCGTCCTCGGCGGGGACTCCCTCGGGCACCCGCGCACAGAGGTTGCGGGGGACCGCCACGACCTCGGCGTGCGAGGCGTAGCCGACACCGGCGCACGCCACGAGCTCGCCGGGCGCCGCGGGCGCGTCGGCGCAGGCGCTCAGCACGGTCCCCGCCAGGCTGTAGCCCAGCGCATTGGGCTCTCCCAGTCGCCCGCGCACCTTGGCGTAGGTCGAGGCCAGCCCCTCCTCGCGCGCCGAGTCGATCACCTTCCTCACCAGGTCCGGGCGTGCACGCGCCTTGCCGAGCAGCGAGCTGCGCCCGACCTCCAGCACGGCCCGCTCGGTGCCGGCGCTGATCAGCGAGTAGCGGGTGGACACCAGCAGCGAGCCGGGCCCCTCCTGCGGGGCGGGCACCTCCTCCACGGTGATCTCGCCGGTGGACACGTTCTGCAGGAGCTGTCTCATCTGTCGGTCTCTCGCGCGGGCTGTAGAAGAGGAAGGAAAAGAGCCTCGATACTCGCGGCGACCCGCTCCCAGGACTCACCCGCGACACGCAGCCGGCGGGCCTCGCGGGCGCCCTCGAGGTCGCTGCTGTTTAGCACATCGATCACCGCGTCCGCGAAGTCCTCGCGCGCGACCACGGAGACGACGTCGCCGTAGCGCGCGACCTCGGGCAGCGGCGTGGAGACCACCGGCCGGCCGGCCGCGAGATACTCCCGGAGCTTGATCGGATTCACGGCCACCGTGAGTCGGTTGACCTGGAAGGGGATCAGGCAGCAGTCGAAGCTCGAGACGTAGGCCGGGATCGACGCATACGGCCTTACGCCCAGCAGCTCGATGCGGGGGTGGCGGAGGATCGAGACGTCGGTGTTGGCGGCGCCCACGAGTACCAGCGTCCCCTCTTGCAGGCGGTCGGCAAGCTGGGCTAGTAGCTCGAGATCGAGGTAATCGTCGAGCAGGCCGACGTAGCCCACGAGCGGCCTTGGCAGCGCCTCGAGGTCCGCGGGCGGCGGATGCTCCCCGGCAAAGCGCTCGACGTCCACACCGTGCGGCACGAGCGCGGGATCGTCAGCGCCGAGTGAGCGTAGGTCGGCGGCGAGCTCCTCGGCACTGGCCACGGCGACGTCGCATCCATGGACCAGCTGCTCCAGGCACGCGCGCAGATAGGGAGCGTCGACGTGGCTGAACGCGTCATAGCGATCCTGGTAGTAGAGGATCGATCCCAGCTCGCCGAGCCGCCCGAGCAGAGGCGCGGCCACCGGTAGGCTGAACCAGCTCAGCAGGGGCCCCCGAAGCCCAAGCCGGTGCCGCGCCCAGCGGATCTGAGCCGCGAGCGCGACGCGCTGCAGATAGCGCCCGGCCCGTCCGCTGGGAGGTATCGGAAGCGGCCGCAGGACGTGCAGCCCGGGCTCGACTGTCGTCAGCCTCACCCCGCCGCGCAGCTTGCGCCAGACCCGCCCGAGCTCACCTCCCTCCCCGAGCGCCAGCGCGCGCATCGGCACGCTCTCGACGAAGAGCACGTCATAGCGCTTGGCATAGCGGCGCATGAGGTGATGGCGGGAGTGGGGGTTGCCGTCCCACCGGTCTCCGGCGAAGCACAGCAGCGTGGGCCGCGTCACGAGCTTAGCCCCACTCGCCGCGCGCTGTGAGCGGCAAGCTCAGTTTGATGACCACCGGATCCTTTGCGTCCTCGCACAGGGCAAGCGCGTCCGGAGCGTGCAGCTCCACCCGGACTCCGGCGCGCAGCAGGGTCCAGCCGAACGGCTCTCCGGGTGCGACCACACGCCTGTCGAGCAGACCGGCGGTGGGCTCACGCTGTCCCAGTTCCGGGGAGTATTGGCGCGCTTCGCGCACAGGCGCGCCGCTTCGGCCGATCGTGCTCACGACGAGCGCGCCGGCACGCGCCGCGGTTGCATCGAGCACCCCGGGCGCGAAGCACAGTCGCGAGGACACCTGCTGCGGTCGCTCGCAGAGCAGTCGATCGATCACGACGAGCCCGCGTTCCGGCCACCACAGGAATGCGCGTTGGTGTAGCGCCGGATCGGCGAGGCGTCGGTAGCCGTCGTGGGCAGCCTCGACGAGGATAGTATTACCAATGCGACGGACGCGGGGACCAAACACGCGCGGCAGCGCGCCAGCACGAAACGGTCCCCAGAAGACGCACTGATCGGCGTCCGCGACGGCTACGGTGTTGTGCGCGCTGGTGCCACGGAAGGCGTCCCGCTCGGGGCCTGAGTAGGTGAAGCTGCCGGGATCGACCACGACCGGGCGTCCATCATGCCACAGCACGAACGACAGGCAGTCGGCATGTGCGTGTGGCGGCAGATGTGGCGGACACAGCGGCCCGGCGTCGATTATCAGCTGGTCTGTCTTGTGGCATATGATGACGTAGCCGCTCTGGCGCAGGACGGTCAGATCACTCGCTTCGGAGTCGATCGCTGGTCCCTCCCACGCGTCGCCGAGCAGGGGCAGCCGGCCGTCCGGACCCGCGAGCGAGCGCTGCCATCTCACTGTGCTGTCGAGCGCATGCTCCAACCAGGTGGGTGGATGCTCGCCGGCGCGGCGCAGCAGCTCGCGAACATCGCTGAGATCGGCCACGAGCTGCCGGTGATACGAGGGACTCAGCTCCTCGTGGCCTCCGTCTGCGAGCAACTGGCGGGCGAGTTCGCACTCCAGCAGGCGTAATCCCCGAGGGAGTACGCCACTCTGGGGAACCACGCTCCCTGCGAAGCAGAGCGCTGCCGCGTTCCGCAGCACATGGTTTCCGCCGATGTCGTACTCGATCGAACGCGTGAGGTAGCGTGCTTGGCGCGCGACCTCGGCGGCGAGACGCTGCTTGAGCGAGTGCGACCAGCCAAGCTCGGCCGAGAGCGCGGCGGTCCAGGCGATCAGCCGCAGCGAGGTCGGATACGGGTGCCACCCGGGAAGGCTTGGACGCGACTGAGTTGCCAGCCAGCTCTCGAGCACCCGCTGCCAGAAGCGGTCTTCGCCGCGTGTGCCCGCTGCAAACTCGGCGAGCGGGGAGAAGCCGTGCAGGTGGAAGCGGAACAGCAGATCGTCGGGTGCCCGCGCCCAGAAACGGTCGTTCTCGAAGCGGTGCACGTGTCCGTAGGCAGCGAATGTTGCGGTCTCGTGCGGCGGCGCGGAGCGGTTGCCTGACTGTGGCGCCGGGTCGACACCGAGCCCCCGCGCGTGCGGTCGCCAGGTGACACCGCGTTGTGGCTCAAGGCCGCGGGCGAGGACCGACACGGGCACGAGTCGGCGAGCGCGCCCAACCACCTGGCTGAGCCGCGCCGACCGAGCGGCGTCGATGTATAGCGAGATCATCGAGACGGGCACTTCAGACATGCTCTCAGAGGGAACGCGAGCAGCGGAGGCGCGAACCGGACAGGCATCCCGTTTCCGGCAACGATCTCACTTGCGCAGTAGGCAGCAGACTCGCATGCAGAAGAGCTCCTGGATGAGCGGTACCTGCGCGGGAAGCTCGGCGAGCAGAAAGGCGGGCATGCGCAGAGCGAGACCCAAGCCACGATGATCGCTGAGCCGGTGATCCATGTGCCCCAGGTAGGTTCGCCGCTCGACCTGAAACGGCGACCGCTCCACAAGGCGCCTGAACCGGCGCACGGTGAGCCCGTTCAGGTTCCAGAGCTCGTCGGAGGGCTCCTCCCGCAGGAAGTCGTGCCAACGTGGGCCCTCCCGCTCTTCGAGCACAACAGTTGCCGCTCGCTTCAGCGTCCTCGTCGAAAAGAGCGCATTGAGCCCCGGCACGGTCGTGGCGTATCCAGGCAGGTGCGACCCTGCGGTTACGTCGTAATAGGGAGGGAATACGAGGGCCAGGCGTCCACCGGGCCGCAGCACGCGCCAGCATTCGGCTAGCACGCGGTCGGGCGATACGACGTGCTCCATCACGTCGTTCATGGTGACCAGGTCGAACGCGTCTGCTCGGCAGGGAATCCTCTCGCCGGTACCCACAGCGAACGTGGCGCTTCCAGCGCGCATGCGGCCTGCGAACTCGCGCGAGTGCCTGACCGGCTCATCGGCGATCTCGACGCCGGTGACCCGTGTGGCCCCGTGCTCGAGGAAGGCGACCGGCCGCCCGCCAAATCCGCTCCCGAGGTCGAGTACCTCCTTGCCTGAGAAGAGCTCGGGACCGGCGAAGAAGCGGTAGAAGGGAAAGCGCTTCTCGTCCTCGTACTCCTCCGCGGCGCGCGGTCCGGGGGGCTTGAAGATCGTCCCGTGTGGGGGAAAGCGGCGAAACAGCCGTACCAGCAGGCGCTCAGTCATGGCCAGCCGATCGTAACCGTCCGCAGAATCCCGGCGATCCGGTCGGCCAAACACTTCAGCGGCGGCGGGCGGCGATGTAGAAGCCGGCTGCAACACGGGGCAGGCTGCGGCCCAGGGCGGCGTCGATCCGCATCGCGGGGAGAATACCTGTGAACAGCAGATGGCTGAACGGCCCGGCGATCAGCACCGATCCCCGGATGTCCTCGATGTCGAAGCCGGCATCGGTGAGAAGACGTCGGATGGAGCGGTGGGTGAAACGCTGGCGGTGGGGTGAGTTCGCCACGGTCGAGGGAAACACCGCGTCGACGTAGCCACGAGTCAAGACGTGGTGGACGCCCGACACGATCCGGTTCACTCGCCGGCGGTGATAGAAGCGGTCCACGCCGGTGCGAAACCAGAGCGCCGCCTCGAGCTCGAACCAGCCATAGCCGTTTGGGACCGTCACGAGCAGCTGGCCGCCGGCGCGCAGCCGCTCGCGGATCGCGGTGAGCACCGACTGAAGGTCATCGTCGGTCAAGTGCTCGAGCACCTCCGAGGCAATGATCGCGTCATACGTCTCCTCGAGATTCCGCAGGTCGGCCATTCGCAGCGCGCCCGGATCCAAGCCGTTGCGTGCGAGCAGGCTGCGTCCCAACTGCACGCTGCGGTCATCGAGATCGATTCCCACGAGATCGTAGCCCCAGGTCAGCATCGGGAGGGTGATCATGTAGCCGGTGCCACACCCCAGCTCGAGGGCGTGATCCGTACGGCGCAGATGCGCGCGGAGCCAATGCAGGCGCTGAATGTGGCCGGCGATGTTCTCGCGCGGCAGCGCAACGGGGGAGTCGGCGGGAGTGGCCACTGGGCCGGGCAGCATAGTCTTTCGCACGAAGGGTCACGCTCGAGCGTGGACGGCGCCCGGCGCCTGGTCTCCGACGAATAGGCCTCGTGCGCCGCGTCTGCGGGCGTGCGCTAGTGTCTGACCCGGATGACGCTTGCCAGCGCCCCCGTCAGCTTTCGCGACGACCCGAAGCAGGCAGCTATTGCGCAATGGTCGGCCGACCCGTGCGGCCCGCTCGTCGAGGGCGCCGCTCCCGGGACGCGTCCGTACTTCGAGGAGCTCATGCGAGGTCGGTGGGAGTACGCCCCCTGGATGCCGGAGGCGTTGGGCTACGACGGAACCGCGGGGCTGGATGTGCTCGACGTCGGCTGCGGGCAGGGGATCGATCTGGCCCGCTACGTGAGCGCGGGAGCGAGGGTCACGGGGATCGACCTGACACCGCGCCATGTGCAGCTCGCCCGTGAGCACATGGCGGCGATGGGGCTGGCTGCCACCGTCGTCGAGGGGGACGCCGAGTCGCTTCCCTTCTCCGATCGCAGCTTCGACCGCGTGAGCAGCAACGGAGTCCTTCACCACACTCCGGATCTTCCGGCGGCGCTGCGTGAGATTCGACGCGTTCTCCGACCGGGAGGCGAGATGAGGATCATCCTGTACAACCGCTCGTCATTGCACTACTGGCTCAACCAGGTGCTGCTCTGCGGGATCGTGCACGGCGACCTCGTCCGGGAACGCTCGATGGCCGACGTTCTCTCACGCCGGGTGGAGCAGACCTCGATCGGAGCGCGTCCGCTTGTGCGCGTCTACTCCCCGCGCCAAGCGCGGAGGCTGGTCCAAGACGCCGGGTTCGCGGGTGTGAGGAGCGCCATACGTCACTTTCATGTGCAGGATACGTTCGTGACGAGCCTCCTTGCTCCCTGGAGCGACCGGCTGGCAGAGCTCGGCGCGCTCGACCGGATCGGCCGCCTGGGAGGCTGGTACGTGGTGGTTCGGGGGCTCCGGCCCATTGGGGCTCCGGGCGCAGACGGTCTCTGACACTGATGGCCGCGTCTGCTCCCGCTGCGCCGGTCGTCAGGCGGCTGAGGTCCGACGTTGCGCTGATGTCGCTGAGCAGGGCGGCGATCCTGGTGCTCGGACTGGCCCAGTCGGTGATCGTCGCCCGGGCTCTGGGCCCCTCGGGACGGGGAGCGATTGCCGTTGCGGTGAGCCTGATGGGTCTCTTCACCCAGGTCGGGTCGCTCGGCCTCGCCACGGCCAACACCTACTTCAGTGCCCGCGACCGTACGGCGCTCGGCGCGATCGCCACCAACTCGCTGTGGTTCGGCGGCCTCGCCGGCGCGACGCTCGCTGTCGGCGGAGTGGCGGTGAAGCTGCTGGCTCCCAGCGTGGTCGGCGGTCTGAGTTGGCCTGAGCTCGCGGCCACGATGATCGCCATGCCCGGGATGCTGACCGCTCTGCTGCTCCAGGCGGTCCTGCTCGGCGAGGGGCGAAGTCTCGCATACAACGGACTGGCCGCGGCTCTGCAGGCGCTGACCGTGGTGGCCGTAGTGGTGGTCGTGACAGCGCTGCGCGCCGGTGTGCTCGGTGTGCTCATCACCGTCGCAGCCAGCCAGATGCTCAGCGCCTGGGTGTACTTCGCGGTCCTGCGCGGCCACCGGCCCAGCCGCCGCCCGGACCTCGGCTTGGCGCGCCGGATGCTGCGTTACGGGCTGCGGGTGTATGTGGCCACGGTGCTCGCCTTCATCGTGATCCGCATCGACGTGCTGCTGGTGAACGCCTACCGCGGCTCGCACGATACCGGGCTGTACTCGGTGGCGGTGGCGGCCGTCGACGCGCTCTACCTGCTGCCGGTCATCGTCGGGTTCAACCTCTTCCCGCGGATCGCGAGGGGGGCCGAGCGGACGTTGAGCGTGGTGGTGTTCCGCACCCTGGCGCCGCTGTACGGAGCGCTGTGCCTGGCCTCTGTGCCATTGGCGGGACCTGCCATCCACCTGCTCTACGGTCCCCGCTTCGCCGGCTCAGTGGGCCTGTATTACTGGATCGCGCCGGGCGCCTTCAGCCTCGGGATGGTCGCGGTGCTCTCCAACCACTTCGCCGGACAGGGATTTCCGGTCAAGGTCATGCTCATGTGGCTGAGCGCCGTCGTGCTGAACATCGCGCTCAACGTTCTGTTCCTGCCCGACGGGCTGTTCGTTGCGCCGCTTGCCTCCAGTGTGGCCTATGGGCTGCTCTTGATCATGCACACCGCTGCCTTTGCTCGGGAGGCGGGCGGATACCGGGCGCTGGCGCCCCGGGCGGCGGACCTGAGAGTCCTGCTGTCGTGGACCTCCTCGCGCGGCTCGCGACCGGACGCCTGCGCCTGACGGGACGCGCCGAGAGGATGCGTTCAGGGATCGAGGGGCTTGCGGAGCCCCAGCGCGAGACTCGAGATCAGCAGGTCGGGCAGGCCCAGCCTCTTGGCGAAGTAGCTGGGCGGACGCGAAACGTGCCGTGCGCACAGATGCCGGATGAGAGAGTGGGTGAGGGGTGCGACGCACTGGTAGGCAATCTCCAGGCCGCTGCGTCGGACATATTGCATCGCCTCGCGAGCGGACATGCCGTTCAACGAGGGAAGCGCCTCACGCCCGACGGGCGTCATTCGGGGAGGTGGCTGGAGTGCAACTCCGAGCCGCTCGGGCTCTGCCGCCAGGAACTCGTTGATCACTTCGATGATCGTCAGTGGATCGAAGACGCGATGCAGCGCCGGAATCCTGGTCAGGTAGTCCAGGTGGGAGGAGAACGCCCCCAGGTAGCTGGGGAAGACGAGCCAGGCCGCGCCACCTGGCCGCAGCACGCGGGCGATCTCGAGCAATGCTGTGGCGGGATCCTCCACGTGCTCCAGCACGTCGTAGGAGAGCACCACGTCGAACGAGGCATCGCCGTAGGGGAGAGCCTCTGCTCGGCCCATCTCGAAGCGCGCCCGCGGCGCCCCGAGGTCGCGGGCGAGCAGCGCGCAGCGGCGCATCACCTCCTCGCTGATGTCGATGCCGTGGATCTCGTGGACCTGTCCTTCGCGCGCGTAGTAGACCGTTCTGCCCCCATACCCGCAGCCGAGATCCAGGACGTCGCGCCCGCGCAGGTGATCGAGCGTCAGCCGGCCGTGGAAGTGGGCGAAGAAGCTCGGCCCGTCCTCGTACTCGCGGTGACCGGAGGCCAGGGTCTCGCCGAGGGTGGAGAGCTCGAAGGTCTGAGGCGTGACGAGCGGTCCCAGGGCGGTTCCCTGCGTACTTGCGATGGCTCGGCGCAGTAGACCGGGCTGACGGAGGCAGAGCGAGCCGGTTCTCCGACGACGCTCCTGCCAGCGCCTCAGCCGCGGCGGCATGCTGACCGCGGCAGTGATCACCGCCGATCGACCGGTGCGATGCGGGTTGCAGTCCAACACGCAGGAAAATACTATCAGTCAGTATATTGAAAGCAGTCAAAGACCAACCTCGGCTCTGGACTCCGCTAGATTGCACGACGCCATGCCAGGCCGCCCCCCTGCAAGCCCGCGAGGCGCGGTCCCCAGTCCTGCGGTCCTGCTGGTCTGCCATGGCACGGTCGTGGACCGTGCGGCTGCGCTCGCCCGCGCTGCTTGGCCAGGCGCAAGCACGATCGATGTCCTCGCCTACGGCCCGACGTCACCGGACCGCTCCTCGCCGGAGGGTGCGCGGCTAATCGCGGTGAGCGTCGACGGCGGGCTCGCGTCGAAGACGCGGACCGCGGCCAGCCTCTTGACGGCCCTGCGCAGGCGCTGTTTCGACGTGGTGGCCGTCTCGCAGCCGTCGCTGGAGCTCAACCGCGCGCGCGGCCTCCTGCTCGCCTTCCCACTGCTCCTAGGCGCCGGACAGGCGGTGCTGCTCGCGCCGGAAGGTGATGGCGTTCCCCAGCCCATTGCCGCCCGAGCGGCGGCCGCCGACCTCGTGCGTTGGTTGATCATCCGCATCGCGTCGATAGGCCTGGTGCGTGTCGCATCGGTCGCCGTAGGACGCGCGGCTCGCTCTGTCCCGCATTCGCCGCGCCATATCCCGAGCGCGGGGTTGGTCATCTATCTCCGCACCGACCTGGACCTGGTCGTCAGCCCGTTGGAGGCCGGCGGTTCGCTGGCCCACACCGACGGCATCGTGCGTGCTCTGGAGCGCCAGGGCTACAGAGTCGAGTGCTGGAGTACCGGTGACATGGCATTGGAGGCATCGGTTGCGCGTCGACGCCTGCGCGCGTTTCTGCGCGGCAACGTGCCCAAAGAGGTCGCGGAGCTCATCTCAGGCATTGTGCAGGCGATCGCTCCTCCGGCACGGTCTCCGGGCGCAGCGGCTGTCTACCAGCGCTACAGCCTCAACAATCTGGCCGGTCTGCTGTTGGCGCGACGATGGGGCGTCCCGCTGATCCTGGAGGCCAACGCCTCGGAGGTCAAGTGGCGAGAGGACTGGTCGACGTTGCGGTTCCCCAGGCTCGCCCGGGCGTGCGAGCGACTGCTGCTCACTCACTCCGATTTGGTGACCGTCGTAAGCGAGCACGCCGCGGAGGACCTCCGATCCGCGGGAGCAGACGTCAACCGCCTGCGCGTAGTGCCCAACGGCGTCGAGATTGAGCGCTTCGCCGGCGCGCAACCACGGGTACTGCCATTCCCCCCTGGGGCGTTCGTAATCGGCTTCTGTGGGCTGTTCTACCCCTGGCACGGCGTACCCAACCTGATCGAGGCGTTTGTGCGTTTGCACGAACGCCATCCGGACGCACGGCTGCTCTTGGTGGGAGACGGCGAGGAGGCGCCGCTCGCGCGCTCCCTGCTCGAGCGAGGCCGATGCACGTCTGCCGCGCTGCTTGCGGGACTCGTAGCCCGCGATGAGGTGCCCGGCTTCCTGGCGGCCGTCGACGTCTTGGTCTCGCCGCACGCCGATGTGCATCGATTCATCGGGTCTCCGATCAAGCTCTTCGAGTACATGGCCACAGGCAAGCCGATCGTCGCGTCCGCCGTGGCGCAGATCGCCGAGATGCTGCGCCATCGCCAAACTGGGATGCTCGTACCACCGGAGGATCCGCAGGCTTTGTGCGAGGCCCTGGAGGAGCTTCGTGAGCGACCGGACCTGCGGCGAGCCCTCGGCTCCGCGGCTCAGCGCGAGGCACGCGAGCTCCACTCGTGGGATGCGCGCGTGCGAGCGATCACCGGAGGTCAAGGGCGCACGTGACCAGGAGTCCCGAGATGAGGTCAACTGGAGGATCGCGGCGCCGCAAGGCCCAACAGGAGCGCCAGTGACAATCCCCACACCGAGACGTAGCCGCTGTATAGCGCCTCGCTCGAGCCGCCGGTGAATGCGCAGTAGAGCAGATAGCTGGCCGCCGCCGCAGTAGCGGCATGCGGTAGTCCGGCTCGGGCTGGGAAGCGCACCCGTGACCAGAACAGCGCTACTGTCGAAGCCAGCAGCAGTATCGCCCCAGCGAGTCCCACCACACCGAGCTCCACGCCCGCCTGCACGATCGCGCTGTGCGCAGGGAGGTAGCCGTCGAGCGCGCCGAACATCCCGAGGCCGAAGCCGGTCAGTGGATTGGCCTGAAACACGGGGGCTGCTTCGGCGATCGAACCAAGCCGCACGGACCCGGAGCTGCCTTCGCTCGATGAGAAGATGCTGAGCAGATAGCTGGTGTTGAGCTCGAGGAGCGTCGCGACCGCGAGCAGCGCCACTCCGCCCAAAAGCACGATCCGGGTACGTCGCGCAAGCGGCGCCTGCGCGACGGCAAGGAACACCAGGACGATGCACCAAGCGAGCGCTGAGCGTGAGTATGCGAGCATCATCGTCGCACCTGAGATCCCAAGCGAGACCGCTAGCAAAGCTCGCGCTCGCGCTCCTAGCGCAGGATGACCGAGCCAGAACAGCGCAAGACCGAGCGGCAGCAGCAGAAACGCCGCGGTGCCATCGGGGTTGCCGAGGGTGTAGTAGTGGAAGTCGTAAGGTTGGTCGCGGAACTTCGCCGCGAATAGGGTCGCGGACGTCGGCAGCCCATCGAGCTTGATGAACTGGAGATCGGCGCGCAGCAGGAACAGGCCGGTCGCTGCTAGAAAGGCTCCGGCAAGCAGTGCGGGCGTGAGCGTGGAGCGTGCGACGCCGATCGCCACCGCACAGGGAGCGAGCAGGGCGACGATGCCGATCAGGAGCGAATACCAAACGTCATCGGAGCGCAGCAGCGACAGCGCGGCGCCGGCGACGAGCAGGCAAGCCGCGACGAGCAGCCAACGCGCGGGACGCTCGAGGCCGTCTCGTCGCGGAAATAGCCACGCCATCGCGAGAGCCCCAGCACCGAGCAGGACCGCGGGCGTCAGCAGGACTCGCCAGGGCGCGAGCCCGATCGCGAGCACATCGGGAGCGTTGGCGAGCGGCGGAAATCCGCTTGCCGCGATGCCGGCGCCGAGCACCACGGCGGCCGCAGTTCGGGTGATCGCGGCGACACCTGGAAAACGCGCGCCAAGGAATGGCTCGGCGTCGCGCTGCGGCCCGCTCCGCCGTGAGACAATCTCCGCAGAGGACATGCGGGGATGATGACGAGGACGCCTGCAAGATGGTGGCTTGGGCTCGTCGTCTGCGCGATCCCATTCCTCGCGGGCTGCGCGCTGCTTCCGGCGCGACCCGCGATGATCCAGGTTGGGGTGGTCCGTTCGGCGATCGAGCGAGCAACGCTCGTACGACTCGAGTATGTCGCGCCACCGGTTGCGGCAAACGGGCTGCAATCGATGCGCGCGAGCATGTCTGGCGGCGGCCGCGGCGGAACCATCGCGGTGCTTGTTTTCTGGGACGAAGTGAGCAGCGCGGCGCCGCTCGGCGGCGGTCGCACTGGGACCGAGTCGGTGCAAACCACGCGGCTACCCGGGGGGCTGCTGGCATTGCGGCGGCTGAACGTCGTGGTGCTCTACACGCGGGGACCCACCGGCCCCGATCTTACCGCCAACCTGTGGCGCGCGCTTGCCGACGCTCCCCTGAGCTGACGCGTCCTCAGCGCCGCGGATAGTCTACGCACGGTGATGAGACAACGCCTTACGGCGACGACATTGGTCGTCACCTCGGTCATCCTCGGTGGGTGTGGTGCGAAGTCCGCCGAGCACCCTGGCGTGCCCGTGAACGGCGTCACGCGCGTGCTGGCGGATGGCAGGCTGGTCACAGATCCACCGCCGCTGACGCTCCACGATGTGGAGCGTCAGCCCGTCGGCAGCCCCGCGTACACCGTGATGTCGCTGCTGTTCTGGGCACAGTGGGGGTCCCCCGCGAACATCGTCGCCGAGTACGATCCTGGCGCCGCACTTATTGTCGGTGTCTCGAATCTTGTGGGCGCGTGGGAAGGGATCCGCCAGTCGATCCTCTCGGCGCTGCCGAAGATCGTTTTTGAGCGCTCCAACGCGGCAGGTAACCAGGCGTTTGTCGGGTTGCAACTCGAGACCACCTTGGGGCCGCCGGCTCGCCAGTCGTTTGTGCTGCGACGAACGGCACAGGGATGGCGAATCGTCTACGACACGTTGCTCGATGGCGCGCTGCCAGGATACATTGCAGAGCTGTTGACCACCGACCCCTCGGCGAAGCACGCGTCGGCGGCCGCGATCCATGCAGGCATCGGTTACGCAGCTGCCTATCGCGCTTACTGGGCGCAGCAGATAGTGTCTGCCTCGCGGAGCGTGTCGAGCCTCGAACATAAGTGATGTCCAAATCCAGAGGACTACACTCCTTCCCACTGGGACGTGGTTTCGCGGCTCGCTGGGAAGAGCTTGACTGTCCAGACGCGTACCGTAACCGGTTCCGGCGGGGCTTCGTCGGCGATCAGGGTGGCTGTCGAACCCGGGAAGACGATCGGCGAGAGGCGCGCTTGGGGGTACGGGTCGAGCTCATAGGTGGTTCCATCCCCCACTTCCAGCTGCCAGTTGCCGGCCCCCGTTTCGACTGACACCACCGCGGCGGTGCTCGGTTCGGCCACCGGGACGATGGCGCGGCCGTTCGCCCCGAGAGTGATCTGTCCCTGGTAGACGAGCGTTTCGGCGTAGCGCGGCGGCAGGGTGAATTCGCTGACGCCGGCCAGCGATGGAGCCAGCGCGCGTTCGTCGAGGCTCACCGTGGTCAGTGCGTCCGGGGGCATCGTTTCAAAGTCGGCGCTCTCCGTTGGGATGAGAGCGTATGGGAGGGAGAATGCATCGGCTTCGCTGTCGACCATGAGCGCCATGCCCACGCCCGGGACGAACGCCAGGAAGTCTATGTAGGAGTAGAGAAAAGTGGGATCCACGTAGTACCGCGAGGGCAGGAGCGAGTTGGGCGTGTCGGCGCCATGCCAGTAGAGCATGGCGTTGGTGCCCGCCCGCACGGCGTTCTGCAGCAGTACCGCGCTTGCCGGGGGACCGTTCGGGCCTACGCTCCAAAAGCCGTTGAAGGTCGGGTCCGAGATCGCCCAGCGGCCCAAGCCGGCCAGCCACACTTCGACGGTGGAATGCGTGTCGAACGCGTTCTGGCCGTTGGCGGAAGAATCCACGAGGCGCAGCGGCAGGCCCACGATCGATCCCACCGACCAGAAGGCCAGGGCCATGATACCGCAGTTGTTCTGGTCGCTCAGCGAGGCGCGCACCAGATTCCTGACCGCCGCTGCCTTTGCCCAGACTGTTCCGGCCTGGGACATGATCTGGCGGGCCTGCAGCAGGATGCTTTCGAGGGACGCTGGCTCAGGCGATGCCGGCGGAGGGGGAGGTTCGGCCTCGAGCGGGTTGCCTGGGGGTTCCGCGAGAGTCCCGCTTGGGGCTTCCGGGGAGGTGGGTGGGGCTTCTGAGGAGGTGGGTGGGGCTTCTGAGGAGGTGGGTGGTGCTTCTGAGATGGTTGCTGGTGCTTCTGAGATGGTTGCTGGTGCTTCTGAGATGGTTGCTGGTGCTTCTGAGGGGGTTGTGGGGGCTTCCGAGGAGAAGGGTGGAGCTTCTGAGGGGGTGACTGGATCTTTCGAGGGGGTGCCTGGGTCTCCGAAGGGCATGCGTGGAGCTTCCGCCGGAGCGCCTGAGACTTGCGGAGGGCCGTCCGACGCCGGGCCGGCTGGAAAACTCGCAAGCGAATGCGGTGGAGCGCCCGGGCTGGCTTTGTTAGGGGCACTCGCGGAGGGTGGCGGCACTACGGCGTGATCGCTCCCTCGCCCGGTTCGCCACCCCTTCGTGCACGAAGCGTCAAACTCCCAGCGGCCGCTGGGGGTGCCCGGGGGCGCATGCCATGTGATCACCACATGGCCTAGAGCATCCGTGGTCCCGGTTGAGAGCAGGATGTTGCGCTTGTCGGCATCGACTTCGATTTGACATTTGGCTTTGGCGGCCGAACGTATCTCGACTTTCACAGTGGGTGCGCCGCCCCGATCCGATAGATTCGCCTGCACGAGCACGGGCAGAGAGGGGAGGCGCGCCGCGGCTGTGGTCGTGAGCCCGAAGAGGATCCCGAGCACCGCGCCGCATCTGTATGACGCTACTCGCAGCCCAGGCTTACCGAGACGCGTCCGTATCTGCGCGATCACGACCCTCCGGGGGTTGGCCCGCGGCGCTGGCCTGCCAGTCATTCCCCTGCCCTTCTCGACACGAAGACCCCCGATCCATCGCGCCTGCCCTTGCAGAGCGCGCAAACCACCCCTACGACAAAAAGCTTAGCGGAGCGTGATCTAAAGATTGGGTCGATAACAATGCCGGCCAATTGCTGAGATGCTCCCCGGGGTGCGAGCGACATCGTTCTCAGAGGCTGGCCCACAGGGATCCGAATCCAGATCCACGAGCGCGATGCGAGTTCTCGTCGTCGCGCAGTACTACCCGCCGGAGCCCGGCGCGGCCCAGAACCGCATCGGTGCGTTTGTCGAGGGCCTGCTGGGCCTCGGACACCGGGTTACGGTCGTCTGCCAGCAGCCCAATCATCCGGTCGGTGTTTTCCACGAGGGCTACGGTCACCGCCCGGTTGTTTCGGAACGCAACGGATCGCTGACGGTCCACCGCCTCTGGGTGGTGACGTCGCCCCGCAAGACCTCCAGGCGGCGGCTGGCCTTTTACGGCAGCTTTGCGGTGGGTGCGCTGGGAGCCGTGCAGGTTCTACCGCGCCATGACGTTGCGTTCGTGACGTCCCCGCCGTTGCCCGGGATCGCCGCCGCCGCCGCCGGCTTGGCCGCTCGCGGCGTGCCGTACGTCTTGGACGTTCGCGACCTATGGCCCGCCGCCGCCGCGGCGCTCGGCGAGCTTTCGAACCAACCCGTGATCCGCCAGGTGGAGCACATCGAGCGGTGGCTCTATCGCCATGCCGCGGCCGCGACCGCCACGACGCGTCCTTTCTGCCGCCACATAGACCGTCTCGCGGGGCGACCGATCGCCAGGCACCTGCCCAATGGAGCGCTCGACGAGCTGGTCGAGACGCCCCCCCCGCCGCCGCCGGCCGCGGGGCCCTTCGTCGTCGGCTACGCCGGCAACCTCGGCATCGCCCAGGGCTTGAGCATCATCCCCGACGCCGCCGCCGAGCTGCGAGATGAGGAGATCCGCTTTGTGGTGGTGGGGGATGGCCCAGTCGGGGGCACCCTGCGCTCCGAGGTACGGCGCCGCGAGCTGTCCGCGATCGAGATGCGCCCCGTGGTGCCCGTGGCTGAGGTGGCGGAGGTGCTGTATGGATGTCATGTCCTGCTGGTTCCGTTGCGGGCCCACGAGCTGCTGGAGGACTTCGTCCCGTCCAAGCTCTATGACGCGATGGCGGCCGGGCGACCGGTGATCGCGGCCCTCGCCGGCGAGGCGGCGAGCATTGTGCGCGAGGCGGGATGCGGTCTGGTTGTTCCCCCCGAGGACGGGAGTACGCTGGCGCAGGCGATACGCCGTCTGCGCGACCAACCGGATTGGGCACAGGAGCTTGGGAGCGCCGGTCGTATGGCGGCCCGGGAACATGCACGCTCGCGCCAGGTGGCGGGTCTGGAGCAGGTTCTTCGTTGCGCCGCCGATGAGGGACGACGATCTCGACTGCCCTTACGTGCGGCTGCTGGGGTCGCTGGATGCGTCCATAAGCGATGTCGGCTGCGATGACGCGCTCGCCCGCCGGCCGGTTGGTGCACGATCCGCCACCAGATGGCGGCCGAAGCCGGACGCGTCGAGCAGGACAATCAGGAGGGCGCCGAGAATGAGAGCGCAGAGGCCGGCCGTGAGCAGCGCATCCGACCCCAGGTCCGCCGCAACGATCGCGACCGAGCCCAGCATCGCTTGTCCGAGGCCGAGGCAGAGGGCCATCCAGCGCGTCGATGGCACCCGCGCTCGCAGCCAGTTGGCGACGCTGTCGGGTCCGGCTGTGAGCAGCGTGTCTCCGCGGCGCAGCCGGGACATGATGCGGAAGGTCATGTCGAAGATCGGCAGGCCGCAGAGCAGGACTCCTCCGCTGATCGCGGCCAGAGCGCTTGTTGTTCCCCACGGCAGGGTCTCGACCAGCACCGCGATCAGCAGCCCGAGGGGCATCGTGCCGCCGTCGCCGAGGAAGATTGCCGAGGGGGACCGCAGGTTGTGGCGCAGGAAGCCAAGGCACGACCCGCACAGCGCCAGCGCGAGCGCCGCCAGCGGGGCGTCCGAGAACACCCCGGCGACCGCGGCGCACGCGGCGGCGCAGAGGGCGACGGTGGTCGCCGCGGCGCCGTCGAGCAGGTCGAGGAGGTTGACCGCGTTGACGATGAGCAGGATCCACACGACGCTCAGCAGCAGGTTGGCGGCGTCGCTGGAGAAGATCGACCAGCCGAGGCCCGCGCTCCACAGCACCACGGCCGCGACCACCGTGGCGGCGAGGCGCAAGCTGGCCCGCAATCCCCAGCGGTCGTCAAGCGTTCCGAGGACGCACAGCCCCGCGCAGCAGAGCTGCAGCCACGCGAGGCCGGCGCCCGCGGCGAACGCCACAGCGGCAATCGAGAAGCCGCACAGAAGGGCCGCGCCGCCGAGGTAGGGGGTCGGCTGGGCGTGATGCTTCCAACCCAGGGGATGATCGAGCAGCCCCCAGCGCCGAGCGATCGAGATCGCCACCGGGACCGTAAGCACGGTTACGACCAGGGCAAGTGCGAAGGCGGCGGGCAGGCGCAGGGCGGCGGACAAGGGAGAGCATCGTACTGTTCGTACCAATGACCCGGAGTGCCGCTCACCCACCGTCGCGGGATTCGCCGCTCGCCTTTGCGGGCCTGCTGGTCGCCGGCCTGGGCGTCGGACTGAGCCCGTTCTTCTTCGCCTACTACGACGCCTCGGTCTGGGTCCCGATCGGGCTTGTCCTCGTCCTCACGTGTGCCATTGGCGTCGTGGCACGTCCCACGCGCCTCGCCAGACCGGCCGCGCTCGCTATCGGTGGCCTGCTGGGCCTGGGAGTCTGGTCGCTGGGCTCGGCCATCTGGGCGGAATCGATCGAGAACGCGGTGGTGGACGGCAATCGCTGGCTCGTCTACGGAGCGTTGCTGCTGCTGTTGATGCTTCTGCTGGCGCGGAGCGAGCGGCGCTCGGCGGTGCTGCTCGGGGCTACCGGGCTCGGGGTGGCCGCGGTGGCGGTGTCCGTGCTCGTGCGCCTGCTCGGCGCCGACCCGGGAACGCTCTTTCTGGTAGGCCGCCTCAACTCCCCGCTGGGCTACATCAACGGCGAGGGTTGCCTGTTCGTGATGGGCTTCTGGCTGTGCTTCGCCGTCGCCGAGGCCAGGCGGGCGCTGGTGGCGGGCCCGGCGGCCGGGCTGGCCACGCTGATGGCGTGCCTGGCGCTCCTGTCGCAGTCCAGGGGCACGGCGCTGGCGATGCTCGGTTCGCTGGTCCTCGTGGTGGCGCTGGCGCCAGGTCGTATCCGGCGCATCTACGGCCTGCTGGTGGTGACTGTGGGGGTCGCGGCCGCCGCGCCCCAACTGCTGCGCGTCTATGACCACACGGTGGCCGAATCGGTTCCCGCCGGGGTCGGGAACGCAGCGGGCCGCGCGGCCCTGCTTGCCACCCTCGTGGTGAGTGTCGCGTGGGGGCTGCTCACGTGGGCGTGGGAGCTGCTTCGCTCTGGCGGGGTATCTGTGTCCCGTGTTCGTAGGGTCGGGGCCTGGTTGCTCGCCGTTCCGGTCGTGCTCGCGCTCGCAGCGACCGTGGGCTCGGCGCACCGGATCGAGCATTATGTTCACGATCAGTGGCACGCCTTCACCCAACTCGCCGGCTCCGGTGCCAGCTCCAGCTCCGACGCCAGCTCGTCGCCCTCCGCCGGGGGGAGCCCGGTCTCCACGGGAGGGAGTTCATCGTCCTCGGCCGGTGGGAGTCAGTCCACAGCGGGAGGGAGCTCGTCGTCCTCGGCCAGCTACTCCCGGCTGCTCTCGGGCGAGGGCAACCGCTACGACTACTGGCGCATCGCCTGGCGGGTGTGGCGCGCGCATCCGATCCTCGGCGTGGGAGCCGGCAACTACCCCCGCTTCTACTATCAGCAGCGGGCAACCACCGAAGACATCGAGCAGCCACACTCGCTCGAGCTGCAGACCCTCTCCGAGCTGGGCATCGTGGGCGCTCTGCTGCTGGCGGGCTTCGTCGTGGGCATCGCCTGGGGAGCCCTGCGCATGCGCGTGCCCGCCACGCGCTCATCGCTGGTTCGCGCGCTGATGGTCGGCGCCCTCGGCGCCCTCGGCGCCTGGCTGGTCCAAACCAGCGTGGACTGGATGCATCTGTTGCCGGGCCTGACCGCGATCGCGCTCGTGGGCGCAGCGGTTCTCATCAGGCCTCAACTGACGGCCGCAGCGGGCGCGGAAGTGCCCACGCAGCAGCGGTCGAGCGCCACCGGCGCCGACCCCGGGCGCCCCAACGTCCGGCGGGCGCTCGCGAGCAGTCCGGCGCTTGTGCTCGGGGCGTTCGCCATCGCGGTAGCGCTCGTGGCAGCGGGAGCGAGTCTCAGCCGTCAGGGTCTTGCCGATCTCTATCGAGAACGCGCGCGGCAGGAGCTTGCTGGCGAACCGGCGGCGGCGATGGCCGACGCGAACCGCTCCCTGGGCTTCGACGCGGACGCCGTGGAAACCTACTACCTGAAGGCGGCCGCCCTCGCCCGCTTCGACCGAGCCCCCGCGGCCGAGGCCACGCTCCAGCAGGCGCTTGCGCGCGAGCCGGAGAACTTCGTCACCTGGGCTCTGCTTGGCGACATCGCCGTGCGCGAGCACCAGCCGCGGACGGCTGGACACGACTATGCGCGGGCCCACCAGCTCAACCCCCAAGATCTCACATTGACGGAACTGTCCGCCAGTCCGGCAGTCGCACTCCGTTGATGGAGGGCCGCTCGATTTCCGCAAGTTGGTGTCTTATGATCGGCCCGGCTTGCACGCCGGGCCGGCACGGGGACCGGCCCAGACGCTATCTTCTCCCCGGTGCGTGTTCTCAGCGTGTCCGTGACCGGAGCCCTCGCGGTACTCGCCGTGAGCTCGTCCGTCTCGACACAAGCCGCGGCAGGTTTGGAACCCGGCGTCCACGTGGATCCCGGATCACCCGCGGCCAAGCAGTACGCGCTGCCTCTGAACCAGGCTCGTGAGATAGGCCGCGGCGGCGCGGACTCGGGCGCAAGCGCGTCGCCGCTGTTCGGCGCCGGCATCGGCAACACGCGCTCCCACCGGTCGACGGTGGCGGCGAACGGCACCGGCCCGGATGCGCGCGCAGGCGCAGGCTCGGGTGCCGAACCGCGCCGGCTCCCACGCGGGGGCTCATCGTCAAACCGGAGTGCCCTGGCGTCGCTTGACGCGTCCCACCTCGACATTGCGGCGCATGAAGGCGCCGGCGACGGGTCGCTGCTCGCCCTGCTCGGGGGCGCAATCGCCGTTCTGCTCTTGGGAGGAGCCGGCGGCGTCGCGATGAGGCGAGTCCGTCGATCCTCGTCATCGCTGTGACCAACTGCGCGAGGACGGCAGACGTGATCTCAGGCCCGTGGCATCAGGGTGGGCTGTTGTCTCCGGGTCGTTCGATAGGATGCTCGATTATTCAGCGAGATCTCACCGAGGTGGACCGGTCGTGTCAATGGATTTCTGGCGGTCGAGCAGGGCCGGCGATTCGGCGGCATCTCGGGGCGCCTCGAGCGCTCGTTCGGGAAGGGGCACGATGCGAGTCCTGGTAACCGGCGGGGCGGGATTCATCGGCTCGCATCTCTGTGAGTTGCTCTTAGAGCGCGGTCACGCGGTGCACGCGCTCGACGACCTCTCCACCGGAAGCCTCGAGAACATCGATCACCTCACGAGCCATCCGCGCTTCGCCTACACGATCGAGTGCTCCGCGAGCCATGCGGTCGTCGCGGACCTCGTGGATGATGCGGACGTGGTCTACCACCTGGCGGCGGCCGTCGGCGTGAGCCTTGTCATCGAGAGTCCCGTCCGCACGATCGAAACCAATCTGCACTGTACCGAGGTTGTTCTCGAGCACGCCTCCAGGAAGCGCAAGCCGGTGCTGATCGCATCGACCAGTGAGGTCTACGGCAAGAGCGAGGCGCTGCCGTTCCGGGAGGACGGCGATCTGCGGCTGGGCGCCACCAGCGTGGGACGCTGGGCCTACGCGTGCTCGAAGGCGATCGATGAGTTCCTTGCGATCGCCTATTGGAAGGAGCGCGGCCTGCCAACGGTGGTGGTCCGGCTGTTCAACACCGTGGGGCCACGGCAGACCGGCCGCTACGGGATGGTGGTGCCGAGATTCGTGCAGCAAGCGCTGGCCGGCCACTCTCTGACTGTCTATGGCGATGGCTGGCAGAGCCGCTGCTTCTGCCATGTCGCCGACGTGACCAGGGCGCTCGCGGATCTGATGCTCACCGAGCGCTCCTACGGAGAGGTGTACAACGTCGGCAGTACCGAGGAGATCACGATGCGGGACCTTGCGCTCAGGGTGATCGCGCTGACTCGGTCGGACTCGGATATCTCGCTCATCCCCTACGAGGAAGCCTACCAAGACGGTTTCGAAGACATGCATCGCCGGGTTCCCGACACCCGCAAGGTGCAAGAGCTGATCGGCTGGCGGGCCGACCGCTCGTTGGACGAGATCATCCTCGACGTGGCCGAACATCACCGCGGGGCACCCGAGTGGACAGTCCCGGTCGAGCAGCTCACAGCCTGAGGCTGTGGGTCCAGAAGTGGAAATGGTATGAGCGCAACACCCTGCCGTGGAACCGTGGGCGCATCCACTGGGAGCTGATGCGCCGCGAGGCGTTCGTGCGCTGGCCGGTGCACGGCAACGTGCTGGAGGCGCTGAGAGAGGGGCGCCTGGAGATCGGGGCAGGTGTGCTGCTGGAGCCGAACGTGTGGATCACCGCCCCCGATCGCGCGCGCGTTCGGATCGGCGCGGGCAGCTTCCTGAACCAGGGTGTGATGGTCGCCTCCCAGGATCTCGTGGAGATCGGGGAGCACTGCATGCTGGCCAACGGCTGCTTCGTCTCCGACGCCTCCCACCGCTACGGGGACCCCGACCGCCCGGTCCCGTGGCAGGGCTTCGAGAGCAAGGGCCCCACGCGAATCGGGGAGAATTGCTGGCTGGGCGCGAACGTGGTCGTGACGAGCGGCGTGAGCGTCGGCGAGCGCTGCGTGATCGGCGCGAACAGCGTGGTGACGCACGACATCGAGTCGCACTCGATCGCAGCCGGGGCCCCCGCGCGGGTGCTGAGGAGGGTCGAGTATCGCGCGTGAGCGCGTGCTCGGCGTCTCGACCCCCATGTGGCAGACCCACGGTACTGAGGTACCCTCCTCCCCCTCTCACGCGGAATGCTACTCTGGTAGATATGGGTAGGAGGTTGGTTTCGGGGTCTATCTTGCTCGCGCTCATCTATGTGGCGTTCGCGACGTCAGCGCAGGCGGCACTCTCACGGGCTGACGACGTGGCCGCCACACAGGTTCTGGCGCGCGCCACCAACAGGCTCGTGAGCGCAGTCCAACCCGATATCGCCAAGGGGCTGGCGGACGTCAAGAGCTACGCGAACCAGATTGCCGCCGAGTGTCCCAGGGTGGCCGCGAAATCCCCCCAGGACCATGACTCCGAACAGCTCGACGACGAGCTCATCGGCGCGATGACAGCCGTCGGGTACCATACCGCGGCCGCCCCGATCGCGGTGTTCGCCCACACGGTCGAGCGCCTGCACTGGAGCAGCGGCAGGCTCACGCGCGCCGTGAGGACCATCGCGACCAAGCTCGTGGGGCTCTCCACGCTGGCCATCCCGAACGTGTGCGGCGACATCGAGGGGTGGGTCGCCAGCGGCTATGCGACGCTTCCCGCGAGCACCACCCAGTTCAACCGGAACTACTCCGCCGTGGACACCGAAGCCGAAGAAGTTCCGCTGATCATCAACCTCGCCGAGCCCTACTCGACCCCCAGGGATTTCGCGGTACTGCGCCACGTCGAACGGTTTGAAGCTCAGCTCGGCGAAGCTGAAGCCCACGCCGTCGAATCTTACACGCACCTCGTCGACACGCTCGAACTGGAGCAGTGAGCGGCGCGCAGCTCGGTGCGCTCAGCGGGTTCGATCTGAGTGAGAGGGATCCCGCTCAGCCCAGCAGCGCGCGCAGCTCGGTGAGCTCCGCGGGATCGATCTTGTAGATGTGCTCCGGTCCGGGGTAGCGGCGCGCGCGGACATCCTCCGCGTAGGCGCCCACGCCCGCGTTCATCTCCTCCTGGAGGTTGGCGTAGCGCTTGACGAAGCGCGGGCCGAGCCCGTCGCGGATGCCGAGCAGGTCGTGGAAGACGAGCACCTGTCCGTCGGTGGCGGGGCCGGCCCCGATGCCGATCACGGGGATCTCCACGCGGCCCATCAACTCCTCGGTCACCGCGGCGGGGATCGCCTCGAAGACGAGCGCGAAGCAGCCCGCCTCCTGCAGGGCGAGAGCCTGCGCGGCGATCTTCGCGGCGGCCTGGGCGCTTCGCCCCTGCGCCTTCCAGCCGCCGAGCGAGGTGGAGGTCTGGGGGGTGAGCCCCACGTGGCCCATCACGGGGATCCCCGCCCCGGCGATCGCGCGCGCGCGGCTCACCGACGCGGGACCGCCGCCCTCCAGCTTGACCGCGTCGCAGCCCGCCTCCTGGACCATCCGCACAGCGGTGGCGATCGCCTGCTCGTCTGAGATCTCATACGAGCCGAACGGCAGATCGCCGATCAACAGCGGCGTGCGCAGCCCGCGGCGCGCGGCGGCGGCGAGCACGAGCATGTCCTGCAGGCGCACCGGCGTCGTGGCGCTGTAGCCGAGCACCGTGGTCGCGGCGGAGTCCCCGACCAGCACGAGGTCCACGCCGGCCGCCTCGGCGGCGCGGGCGGAGGGGTAGTCGTAGGCGGTGACCATCACGATCGGATCGCCCAGGCGCTTCTTCTCCGCCAGCAGCGGCAGGGTCATCGGCAGGCGACCGGGGTCATGGGGGATCCGAACGCTGGTCGAAACGGGGATGCTCGCTGAAGGCGGGCGTCTCCCGGCTTCGGTCGGGTTGGAGGGGCGAGTGGCGGGGTGGCTTGACATGGTGGTTTTGTTGAGTCCTCTCTGACGCTGGTTGGCGCCCTACGCGAGCAGGGTCGCCACCGCGTCGTCGACGGTGATGATGCGGTTGGTGTTGGCCCCCACGTGCACGACGCGGGGCTCGTAGCGTTCCATCTCGGCCTGGTCGTACTGGCCGTAGGAGATCACGATGATGGTGTCGCCGCGGTGCACGAGGCGGGCGGCGGCGCCGTTGACCTTCATCGCTCCCGAGCCGCGCTCTCCGGCGATCGTGTAGGTCTCGAAGCGGGCGCCGTTGTCGACGTCCACCACGTGCACCTGCTCGTGCTCGAGGATGTCGGCGGCCTCCAGCAGGTCGGCATCGATCGTGATCGACCCCACGTAGTGCAGGTCGCAGTCGCTCACCGTGGCGCGGTGGATCTTGGACTTGAGCATCACGCGCTGCATGCCGCGGCCGCCTCTCCCGAGGGTCGAGTGGGTTCCAAAGCGGGTTCGAGCGTGGCGTTGTCGATCAGCCGCACCCGGCCGACGCGCGCGGCGAGCGCGAGCAGGGCCGGCCGGTCGAGCTCGGCGAGCTCCTCCAGGGTGTGGGGGTCCACGAGCTCCACGTAGTCCGCGCGCACCCCCGACGCCGCCAGCGCGGCGTGGACGGCGCCGAGTAGCGCCTCGGGCGAGCGCTCTCCCGCGGCGGCGAGCTCGGCGGCGGCGTCGAGCGCGGCGGGGAGTGCCCGTGCGCGCTCGCGCGCACGGGGATCGAGCAGGGCGTTGCGGCTGGAGAGCGCCAACCCGTCGGCCTCGCGCACGATGGGCAGCGCCTCGACCTGCACCGGCAGGTTCAGGTCGGCGAGCAGGCGGCGGATCACGAGCACCTGCTGGGCGTCCTTCTGGCCGAGGTAGAGGACGTCGGGCATCGCCATACACACCAGCTTCGTGACCACCGTGGTGACCCCCCGGAAGTGCGAGGCCCCGCGCGCGACCCCCTCCAGGCGGTCGGTCAGCCCGAGCACTTCCACCGCGGTGGCGAACCCCGGCGGGTAGACCTCTTCGACGGAGGGCGCGAACAGCAGGTCCGCGCCGGCTTCCGCGGCGAGCCCCGCGTCGCGCCTCTCCGAGCGCGGGTAGTGCTCCAGATCCGCGCCGTCGTTGAACTGGGCGGGGTTGACGAACAGCGAGACCACCACCTCCCCGCACTGCTCCCGCGCGCGGCGGATCAGCGACAGGTGCCCCTCGTGCAGCGCTCCCATCGTGGGCACCAGCCCAATCGTCGAGCCCGCGCGCCGCGAGGGCGCCAGCGCTGCTCGCAGCTCCCCGACGGTGCGCAGCGTTCTCATGCCGGGACGCGCCCTCCGGTACAGACCGGGACGCGCTCCCCGGTACAGACACCCAAGGCCCGCAGCGCGCTCATGCCGCCGCCTGCCCCCGATCGCCCATACAGGCAAGATCGACCACCGCGATCTGGCGTGCTGAAGTGGAGTGGCTCATGGCTTTCGGTCCAGTCCCTGCGGATACCGGCGCGATAAGAGATAGCTCCTGCACTGCGGGTCCGTCCCGAGCGATTCCGGTGACGGCCTGTGGGGAATGATACATGGGTTCCCGAGTCTGTGGGGGCGGAAACTGCGCTGTGTGCGCACCTTCACAGAGGGACTGACGAGCAATGCGTCGGCTACGATCCCGCCTCCATGTCTTCGGAGGAGAGCCACTTGCCGGGCTCAGCCGCTGAGCGGCGCGAGGCACTGAAGGGGGTTTTCGAGGAAGCCCAAGGGTGCGTGCGCTGCGCGGAGCTGGCGAGCACCCGCAAGACGGTGGTCTTCGGAGCGGGCAACGCGGATGCCGACCTGATGTTCGTGGGGGAGGCGCCCGGGGCGAGCGAGGACGAGCAGGGGCTGCCGTTCGTGGGCGCGGCGGGCAAGCTGCTGAACAAGCTGCTCGAAGAGATCGGTCTGCAGCGGGTGGACGTCTTTATATGCAATGTTCTCAAGTGTCATCCACCCGGCAACCGCGACCCGCAGCCTGCGGAGATCGAGAACTGCCGGGAATACCTGTACCGCCAGGTGGAGTTGATCCAACCGCGGGTGATCTGCACGCTGGGGAACTTCTCTACGAAGCTCCTGCGCGAGGACCCCACGGGGATCACACGCTTGCACGGCCAGCCGGAGGTCATCGCGGTGGGCCGCAGGGCGGTGCGGCTCTACCCGATCTTCCACCCCGCCGCGGCGCTCTACACCCCGCGGATGCTCGAGACCCTGCGCGAGGATTTCGAGCGCCTGCCACAGCTGCTGGCCCTGCCCGCGCCTGAGCAGCCGCAGTCGCTAGAGGTGCCCGAGGTGGCCGCGGAGCTTGAGGAGGCGTCCGCCACCGGTGGATCTGGCCCGGCCGCCGAGCCGGCGGCCGAGGTCGATCAGCTCGGTCTGTTCTGAGATCGGCCCCGAGCGAGGACGGGCCGGGCTCTAAATGAGGACGAGCCGGACTCCGAACGAGGACGAGTCCGGCCCCAGGCGAGGACGAGCCGGCCCAGAACGGGGGCCGTTAACGACGACCGGCCCACGGGAGAGGGGTCGTGGGCCGGTCGCACTGCTTGGGAGGAGGAGGTCTGTCCTCTATCGGCGGCACTCCCACCGGGCTTGAGGGGTTGCAAGGGGTTGCGCCTCCGATCAAAACATGATATTCTCGATCTACTTTATGAGGTTTAGGGTTCGGGAACCCCGAATCTTGGACAAGGAGCCCCTCCGAAGACCATGCGAATCGACGTTCATCAGCACATCTGGACAGACCACCTGCTCGATGCTCTCGAGGCCCGCCGCACGCTTCCCTTCGTGCGGCGCTCGCGGGGGCTCACGGTGCTGCACGCCGCGGGCGAGCAGCCCTATGTGATCGACCGGGAGGCAGAATCGCCCTGGCGTAGGGCTGGCCTCGTGGACAACGACGACGTCGACCTCGCGCTGGTGGCGCTCTCGAGCGCGATCGGCGTCGAGGCGCTGCCGCGAGAGCAGGCCGATGAACTGATCGAGGCGCACCTCGAGGGCGCGCTGGCGCTGCCCGGGGGATTCGCCGCGTGGGGGCCGATCGCGCTCGACCGTCACGACCCGGACGACGTCGACCGGCTGCTCGCGAGGGGGTGCGCCGGCATATGCCTGCCCGCGGGCGCGCTCTCCGGTCCTGATGCCCTCGCGTCGATCTCACCGCTGCTGGAGCGGGTGGCCGCCCGCGAGGCGCCGCTGTTCGTGCACCCCGGTCCCGCGCCGGGATGGCTCCCCGCCGAGGCGACGCTGAGCGAGCCCCTATGGTGGCGCCCGCTGACCGACTATGTCGCCCAGATGCAGGCCGCGTGGCTGACGTTCGCGGCGCTCGGCAGGCGCGAGCACCCACAGCTGCGGGTCCTCTTCGCGATGCTCGCCGGCGGCGCGCCGCTGCTCAGCGAGCGGCTTATCGCGCGCGGCGGGCCGAGCGTGGACCTGCGCGATCCGCTGACCTTCTATGACAACTCGAGCTACGGCCCGGTGGCGGTGGAGGCGATGGCCAGGCGGGTGGGCGGGGAGCAGCTGGTGTACGGCTCGGACCGGCCCGTGGTGGAGCCGATCCCCACCGGACGCGAGGTGCTGCTCGCCGAGAACAGCGCCCAGCTCGCGCGGTGGATGGGAGCGGCGGCATGAGAGCGCCAAGGGCTCTCTCCCGACGGTGGCCGACGCAACCAAGGGATGCCCTATGAGCGCCCGCCCCACCCGCCTGGTGTGGTTTGCCGCTCCGCCCAGGACGTGCCCGCCGATCGATCGCGCCGTCAGGCGCTTCGAGCGCCTGCTTCAGGCGCCGGAGCCAGCGCCCGCCGAGGGGTCGGACTCCCGTCTCAACCCCGAGCAGCTGGAGCGCTTCGCCGCCGCGCTCGCCGCCGATCCGGCGCGCTGGCGCCATCTGGTGCGCCACGAGCGCGACGTGCGGGTCTACGAGCAGATCTTCAGCGACGTGCGCGTCAACGCCTGGCTGATCTGCTGGAGCGACCGCCAGGACACGGGCTTTCACGACCACGACGGGTCTGCCGGCGGCATCGCCGTGATCGCGGGCCGGGTACGCGAGGAGCGCCTCGTGGTGGGCGCCGCGCCGGTGGCGCGGGAGCAGTCGGCGGGGGAGTGCTTCAGCGTTCCGGAGAGCGCCATCCACCGGGTGCTTCACACCGGCGCGCGACCGGCGGTCACGATCCACACTTACTCTCCGCCGCTCGCCCGCATGGGGGCCTACCAGATAGGGCCCCACGGCGAGCTGGAGCGTCGGGCGCTCTCATACGAGCAGGAGCTGAAAGCGGCGTAGAGCGCTTTGCCGGCTCTCGATCCGATCCGGCGGCGATCCGGCGGGCCCCAGGACGCCCTCACCCCCGCGGGCCGTCCTCGTGGACACTACAGTTGCACCCGTGTCAGTCCGCGAAACCTCGGGTCCCGCTGAGACCGAGGCGCTGGGCGCGGAGCTCGCGGCGGGGCTGTGCGCGGGCGACGTCGTGCTCGTGCGGGGAGAGCTCGGCGCCGGCAAGACCACTCTCGTGCGCGGGGCCGCGCGGGCTCTGGGGGTGAGCGATCCCGTGACCAGCCCCACCTTCGGGATCGGCCACCGCTATCGCGGCTCGGGGGTCACCGTCGCGCATCTCGACCTCTACCGGCTGACGGGGCTCTCAGAGGAGGACCCAGGTCTGCTGGACGACTACCTGGGGCCGGGGAGCGTCGCGTTCGTGGAGTGGCCCGAGGAGGGCAGCCCGCAGCTGGAGCGCGCAATGGTGCGGGTGACGCTCGCCCATCGCGGCGGGGACCGCCGGCGGATCGAGGTGCAGGAGGGGATGGAGATGCACGCGCCGCGGGCCGCGGGCTGGGACGAGGGGGGAGACGAGCACGATGAGAGCGCCATGCCGGGGGACTCGGGGCGATGATCGTGTTGGGCTTCGACACCGCCACCCCCGCCACGGTCGTGGGACTGCGGCTGGCTGACGGGACCACGTTACAGGCGCGCGAGGAGCCGGCCGCGGGCGAGCGGCCCGGGCACACCACGCAGCTGCTGCCCCTGGCGAGTGAGCTGCTCGCACAGGCGGGTTTGCGCTGGGGGGCCCTGGAGCGAATCGCGGTGGGCGTGGGGCCGGGCACGTTCACGGGCCTGCGCATCGGGGTCGCCACGGCGCGCGGGCTCGCGCAGTCCCTCGGGGTGGAGGTCGTGGGCATATCCACCCTGCGCGTCCTCGCCGAGGCCGCTCTGGGGGGCTCGGAGCCGCGGGATCGCCGCCGGGCGCTGGCGATGATCGACGCGCGCCGCGGGGAGGCGTTCGCCGCGGTCT
Source organism: uncultured Solirubrobacterales bacterium (assembly GCA_963771915.1). Lineage (GTDB taxonomy): Bacteria > Actinomycetota > Thermoleophilia > Solirubrobacterales > Solirubrobacteraceae > Palsa-744. Next base: position 209,845 of record CAVYVD010000002.1, read on the forward strand.
ACTCGCTGGAGGGAGAGCTGACCCCGCCGCGCGCGCTTCCGCCGGCTGAGCTCAAGGGGATCGCCACGCAGGCCGGGGGGGTCCACGAGCTGCTTGCGGTGGGAGATGGGGCGCTACGCTTTCGGGGATATCTGGAGGCGATCGCGGTAGCGGTCCCGGAGAGCGCCTCACCGCTTCACCGGGTCGACGCGGGGGTGCTATGCGAGCTTGCCCTGAGCGCGCGGGCCGGGGAACCCGAGGCGGTCCTGCCCGACTACCGGCGCCGGCCGGATGCGGAGATCGCCCTAGAGGGTGGCGCAGCCGGCCGTAAGGCCGGCGAGCCGGGCCCCTCTATCTTTCAATCAGAGGGTGGCGCAGCCGGCCGTAAGGCCGGCGAGCCGGGCCCCTCTATCTTTCAATCAGAGGGTGGCGCAGCCGGCCGTAAGGCCGGCGAGCCGGGCCCCTCTATCTTTCAATCAGAGGGTGGCGCAGCCGGCCGTAAGGCCGGCGAGCCGGGCCCCGGCCCCTCTATCTTTCAATCAGAGAAGACAGGAAGCAAGCAGTGAGCACACCACTGGTCGCCGACGTCCCCTCGCGGCACCCGCACCCGGAGATCCGGCGCCTGGCCTACCCGGACCTGCCGCAGGTGATCGGGATCGAGCGGCGCGCCTTCCCCACGCCGTGGTCGCTGGCCATGTTCGTGCTGGAGCTCTCCAAGGCCTCCGGAATCTGTCTGGCGGCGGTGCTCGAAGCCGACGGGGCAAGGCGGCTGGTGGGGTACCTGATCTGCTCCCGCTACGAGACGGTGTGGCACGTGATGAACGTGGCCGTCGATCCCGAGCACCGCCGCGAGGGGGTCGCCTCGGCGCTGCTGGGGGAGCTGTACGCGCGCGTGGACGACGAGCAGGCGCGCTACACCCTGGAGGTGCGCCGCTCCAACGACGCCGCGATCGACCTCTACGAACGGGAGGGCTTCCGCGCGGCGGGCATGCGCCGGCGCTACTACCAGGACAACGGTGAGGACGCCCTGGTGATGTGGCGCACGCCCGCCACGCTGGCGGGATCGCTCGAGGACGTGCCCAACCCCGGCTTCATATGAGGATCCTCGCGCTCGAGACGAGCTGCCCATGAGGATCCTCGCGCTTGAGACGAGCTGCCCATGAGGATCCTCGCGCTTGAGACGAGCTGCCCATGAGGATCCTCGCGCTCGAGACGAGCTGCGACGACACTTGCGCCGCGGTCCTCGACGGGGAGGGGCGGGTGCGCTCCAACGCGATCTCCTCCCAGGGGGTCCACGATCGCTTCGGGGGGGTGGTCCCGGAGATCGCCTCGCGCCGGCACCTGGAGCTCGTCAACCTCGTGGTGGCCCAGGCCCTTGAGGAGGCCGGCGCGACGCTCGGGGAGGTCGACCTGGTGGCTGCCACGCGGGGCCCCGGCCTCGTGGGGGCGCTGCTGGTGGGGTTCGCCACCGCCAAGGCGCTGGCGGCCGCGAGGGAGCTGCCGTTCGCCGCGGTCGACCACCTGCAGGGCCACGTCGCGGCGAACTTCATCCTCGGTGAGATTGGCGGGCTGCCCGGGGGGGAGTCCGCGTCGCAGGCGTCGCGTACCGCCGCAACCCCGGGAGAGCGCACGGCCGCAACCTCCGGAGAGGGATCCTTCGAACCCCCCTTCGTGTGCCTGATCGCAAGCGGGGGCCACACCCTGCTGGCGCATGTGCGCGAGCACGAGGGCTTCGAGGTGTTGGGGCGCACGCTCGACGACGCGGCGGGGGAGGCGTTCGACAAGGGGGCCCGCATGCTCGGCCTCGGCTACCCCGGGGGGGCCGCGCTGGAGCGTCTCGCCCGGGGGGGCGACCCGACGTCCTTCCCCTTCACCGCCGGGGGCCCCGGCCGGGGCTGGGCGTCGGCCGCCAGGCGTTCGCCAACGGCCTGGACTTCTCCTTCGCGGGCCTGAAGACGGCGCTGCTCTACAGGGTGCGGGAGCTCTCAGAGGCGCAGCTCGCCGAGCGGGCGGCGGATCTCGCGGCCTCCTATCAGGCGGCGATCGTCGATCGTCTGCTGGAACGCGCGGGGCGGGCCCTGGAGCAGACCGGCCTGGACCGTCTCGCGGTCGGCGGGGGCGTTGCGGCCAACGGCGAGCTGCGCCGCCGCCTGGGGGAGATGGGCGCGAGCGTTCATGTGCCCGCGAGGGTGCTGTGCACCGACAACGCCGCCATGATCGCGAGCGCGGCGCGCTTCGCCGAGACGCTGCCCTACCCGCGCTACCTCCCGCTCGACGTCTACGCGACCGGGGAGCGGCCGTGGTGAGAGCTGTTCGAGTGCTTCCTCGACGCGGAGCCTCTGAGGGAGAGGCTACAGTCAGGGCGATGACATATCGACGAGCCTGCTCGGGCTACGCGAGAGGATCCCGTCGTCACGCTCGACGGCGAGGAGCTGTTCGAGTTCGCGGGGGGTTGGAAGCTCAGCGGTCAGCCGCGGAGATCGAGCGCGAGGCGAACGGTGGTGCCCCCGGCGAGCGTCTCTCGCTGGGGGTGGCGGCGCGCCTCTCGCGCTACCTGCAGGTGCTCACGCAGGCCCGCAAGATGGGCAAGGAGACGATCTCCTCCCAGGAGCTCTCCGACTACACCCATGTGAACTCCACCCAGATCCGCCGCGACCTCTCGGGCTTCGGCAAGTTCGGCAAGCGCGGGGTGGGCTACAACGTGGAGTCGCTGGTCTCCCAGATCCGCAAGATCCTGCGCACGGCGGGCCAGCACAACATCGCGCTGTTCGGCGCGGGGCACCTCGGCAAGGCGATCGCCTCCTCGGACATCTTCGCCGACCACGGCTTCCGGGTGGTGGCGATCTTCGACGTGGACCCCGACAAGGTGGGCACCATGGTGGGCAGCAAGGTGGTCCGCCACCCCCGTGAGCTGCGCCAGATGGTGGAGGACGAGGACATTGTGGTGGGCGTCCTGGCGATCCCCGGCCGGGTCGCCCAGGAGCTCGCCGACGAGCTGGTGCGTGCGGGGGTGAAGATCATCTTCAACTACTCCGAGTCCCTGCTGGTGGTGCCCCCGGAGGTCACGGTCCACACCTCCAGCCCCGCGGTCGACCTGCTCTACGCGCTGTACTTCTACCTGACCTGACCGGCCGCCTCGTGGAGCTCTCCGTTCCCAATGCCCCACCGCCCAGATCCGAGCCCATCCCGGATGTCGCGTCGCCCGCGCGGGGGTGGCGCGTGAGCAGCTTGGACCTCGACCGGGCGGTGGAGACCTTCGCGCGGGCGGTGGACGGCACCGTGGGCCTGGAGGAGGAGTTCTCGCTGCTGCACCCCGCCACGCTGGAACTGGTCCCGCGCTTCGAGGAGCTCCGCGAGGCCGCGAGCGGGCGGGACGCGCTGCTGCGCGAGAACATCGCCGGGGAGCTGATCTCCGCGGAGATCGAGATCGTCTCGGGCCCCGGCGCGGACTTCCACGACGCCCTTCAGCGCCAGCGCGATCGCCGCCGGGCGCTGTTCGCGCTCGCGGGGGAGCGGGAGGTCGCATTGGGAGCCACGGGCACCCACCCGTGGGCGGACTACCGGGAGCAGCGGATCATCGACACCGAGCACTACCGCCGCGTGGAGGAGGGGCTCAAATACGTGGCGTGGCGCAACAACACCTTCAGCATGCACGTGCACGTGGGCGTTCGCGACGCCAACCGCGCGGTGCTGGTGTGCGACCGACTGCGCGGCGTGCTGCCGCTGCTGCTGGCGATCTCCGCGAACTCCCCCTACCTCGACGGGCGCGACTCGGGCCTTCACTCAGCGCGCACCCAGAGCTTCACGAGGAGCTTCCCCCGCTGCGGGGTGCCCGACGCCTTCGGCGGCTGGGAGGCCTACCGAGAGTACATCGAGCTGCTGCTGCGCACCCGCTCGATCGTGGAGTTCACCCAGGTGTGGTGGTCGGTGCGCCCCCATTTCGCCTTCGGCACCGTGGAGGTGCGCATCTGCGACGCCCAGGCCACCGCGCAGGAGTCCGAGGCGCTGGCGGCGCTGATGGTGGCGTGTGTCGCCCAGGCGGCGCGCGACGTGGACGAGGGAGTCCCGTTCGTGGACCCCGCGCCGCGGCTGGTGGAGGAGAACATGTGGCGCGCGATCCGCTTCGGCCTCGACGGGCGGCTGATCGACATGGAGCGCTTTGAGGAGTACCCCGCGCGCGAGGCGATCGAGCGGCTCGCGGGGTGGAGCGCGCCGGTGCGCGAGGAGCTCGGCATCGAGCTCTCCTTCCCCGAGCGCAACGGCTCCCAGCGCCAGCGCGCGATGATCGAGGCCGGCGCCGGCCGCGAGGAGGTCTTCGCGGCGTCGGTGGCGGAGACCAGGCAAACCTACTCAGCGGAGGTGGCGGTGTGAGCACGCAGGAGGCGCAGCAGGGCGGACAGTCCAGCGAGGAGCAGATGCGCGCAGCCTACGAAGCGGAACTGAGCCGCATCACGAGCGCCGACATGGTGCTCCAGGCGACGGTCTCGCTTCTGAACATCGGCGCGCGCCGCCTCGGTCTGGTCGGCGGGCCCGATCCGGCGGCGCCGGGGGAGGTCACTCCCGAGCGCGACCTCGAGCAGGTGCGCGACGCGATCGACGCGGTGCGCGGCCTGATGCCGGTCGTCGAGCGCCGCGCGCCTCAGGAAGCGCGCTCACTGCGCGATGCGCTCTCGCAGCTGCAGATGGCGTATGCGAGGGAGTCCCAGAGCCAGGGAGCACCCGCCCCGGGTCCGGCCGCGCCCACCTCGACGCCCGGGCAGGCCCCACCTCCGGGCGCCTCAGCGCCGACACCGCCCCTGCCGGGCGCGCCGGGCGCCGCCAAGCCCGGGCCGGGTCCGGCGGAGTCCAGCGGCCGGCTGTGGGTCCCGGGCCGCTGAGCATCCCTGGTCTGGGTCATTGGGGATCGTCCGCGCGGGCGTGTGCGGGTGACGGCGCGGGTGGGCGCTGGGCCTCCGTGCCCAGCGACGGCCCGCTGCCGGGACGCCGCGGGACACCTAAACGCCTTTCGCCGCACGGCGCGATAGACTGCCCCCGCTTTTCCGCCGACCCAGCCCTTCGGGCTGTGTGCCCGCCGCTCGACCGAGCGATCCGGGCGGGAGGTGGACAACGGTGCGCGCGAATCCCCGCGCGGCACGCCAACTTACCGCGGAGGATTTCTGTTGAGCAGCTTCCTGACGAACCACGGGGTCGTCGTCGCCCTCGTTTGCGCCGCGTGCGCTGTCGTATACGGTCTCCTGACGACGCGCACCCTGCTTGCGCTCTCGCCCGGCAACGAGAAGATGCAGAGCATCTCGCTGGCCGTCCAGCAGGGCGCACGCGCGTACCTGAACCGCCAGTACACGACGATCGCCGGTGTGGGCGTCGTGCTGTTCTTCGCCTTGATCTTCATCCAGAACATCGCGGTCGCCGGTGGCTTCGCGATCGGCGGCCTGCTGTCGGGCTCGACCGGGTACATCGGCATGAACGTCTCGGTGCGCTCCAACGCGCGCGTCGCGGAGGCGGCGCGCGGCGGCGTCTCGCCGGCGCTGAAGGTGGCGTTCCGCGGCGGCGCGATCACGGGCCTGCTGGTGGTCGGGCTGGCGCTGATCGGAGTGGCGGGCTACTACGGCGCGCTGACCTCGTTCTTCAACGACAGCCCCAAGACGGCGGTCGACGCGCTCATCGGCCTCGGCTTCGGCGGCTCGCTGATCTCCGTGTTCGCGAGGCTCGGCGGCGGCATCTTCACGAAGGCCGCCGACGTCGGCGCGGACCTCGTGGGCAAGGTCGAGGCGGGCATCCCCGAGGACGATCCACGCAACCCGGCGACGATCGCCGACAACGTCGGCGACAACGTCGGCGACTGCGCTGGTATGGCGGCGGACCTGTTCGAGACCTACGCGGTGACCGCGATCGCGGTGATCCTGCTCGGCGTGCTCACTTTCAACCAGTCCACGCAGGTCGCCCTATACCCGCTGGTGATCGGCGGCGTGGCGATCATCGCCTCGATCATCGGCACGTTTGCGGTGCGCACCAACACGGGCAACGTCGAGCGCGCGCTGCTGCAAGGGCTGATCGTCTCCGGCGTGCTTGCGGCGGCCGCGTTTGCGCCGATCACCTATTGGCTGATGCGCAACCTGACGTTTCTGGACGGCTCGTCGGGCGCTCCCAAATGGAGTCACCTGTACCTGTGCTCGTTGATCGGGATCGTCGTCACCGCGCTACTGTTCGGACTGACCGAATACTACACCTCGACGCGGTTCGCGCCGGTGAAGAAGACCGCGAAGGCGTCGATCACGGGTCACGCCACAAACATCATCCAGGGCTTCTCCTCCGGCCTGCAGGCGACGGCGCTGCCGGCGCTCGTGATCGTGCTGGGCATCCTCGGCGCGTGGAAGCTCGCGGGCGGCGGCGTGACAGGCATCTACGGCATCCTCGTGGCGGCCATGGGCCTGCTGTCGCTGACCGGCCTGATCGTCGCGCTCGACGCCTTCGGGCCGATCACCGACAACGCAGGCGGGATCGCCGAGATGGCTGATTTGCCCGAGGAGGTGCGCCAGGTGACCGACCGTCTCGACGCCGTCGGCAACACCACCAAGGCGGTCACCAAGGGTTACGCGATCGGCTCCGCCGTGCTGGCGGCCGTCGGTCTGTTCGCGGGCTTCCAGAAAGAACTCGAAAACAAGCTCGGCCACGCGATCTCCTTCGGCATTAACGAACCGCCGGTCCTGATTGGCCTGCTGCTAGGCGGGCTGATGGTGTGCCTGTTCGCATCACTGTCGATCGAGGCCGTTGGCCGCGCCGGCGGTGCGGTTGTGGAGGAGGTACGTCGCCAGTTCCGCGATCACCCCGGGATCATGGACTACTCCGAAGAGCCCGACTACGCCAGGTGCGTGGACATCGTCACGAAGACCGCGCAGCGCGAGATGATCCTGCCGTCGCTCTTGCCGATCGGGCTGACGCTGATCGTCGGACTGATCGACCAGCAGGCGCTCGGCGGCCTTTTGATCGGGGTGATCGTGGTCGGCTTCTTCTTCGCGGTGATGATGACCGCGGGCGGTGGCGCGTGGGACAACGCGAAGAAGCTGATCGAGGACGGCGCCTTCGGGGGCAAGGGCTCCGACGCGCACGCCGCCTCGGTCACCGGTGACACCGTCGGGGACCCCTTCAAGGACACGGCGGGCCCCGCGATCAACCCGATGATCAAGGTCGCCAACATCGTCGCGATCCTGATCATCCCGCTGATCACCTGAGCATCTCGAACCTGGCGCGGCGGGTTGCCGCGCCAGGGTTCATAACCTCATGTGCAGATGAACGACCGGGAGTGGCTCGAGTCCGATGGTCCCAGGGGAGCGGCGCGCGAGCGGATCGGCGCGGAGCTCTCGACTTGGTCGATGGCCACGCTCAGGCGCACGGTCGGCTCCCCGATCCTCTTCGGGATCGTCTACACCTCGCTCGCGAGCGCCGTCTTCTTCTCGCTCGGAGTTGTCGTCAACCACGCGCTGGGACTCACTCCGCTTGTCTTCCTGGCCGCCGCCGGGATGTTCGGGCTCACCGCCCTGACCTACGTGGAGGGCGGCTCCATGTACCAGGAGCCCGGCGGCTCCACCGTCTTCGCCCGCTACGCCTTCAACGAGCTCGTCAGCTTCATCGCCGGTTGGGCGATCCTCCTGGACTACGTCATCCTGATCGCGATCACCGCCTATGCGGCGACGCAGTACCTCAAGGTCTTCTGGGCCCCCCTTGGCAACCACGTCGAGGCGCTCCTGCTGGCGCTGGCGATCATCGCGTTCGTCGTGCTCTCCAACATCCGCGGCCTCTCCAGAGGCCGCGGGCTGCGCATTGGGGTGCTCGTCCTCGGGGCGCTCGTGCTGGAGCTGTTCGTGATCGCGCTCGGACTGGTCCTCAACTTCAACCTCCACACCCTCACCGCCTCGATCCACCTGGGCAGCGCCCCCACCTGGTCGGGTCTGATCTTCGCGCTCACGATCACCACCATGGCCTTCACCTCGCTGGAGTACGCCTCGGGGCTCGCGGGCGAGGTGGTCGTCGGCCGGCGCGCCCTGCGCCGGCTGCTGGCGAGCGGCATCGTGATTCTGATCATCGCCTACGTCGGCGTGGCTCTGCTCGCGGTCACGGCGTTCCCGATCCACGGTACCCACACCGCCCTCGGGCACCGCTACCTGGACGATCCCTTCATCGGGATCGTCACCCGCCTGCGCCCCCTCGCGCTCGTCCAGGTGCTGCGCTATGCGCTCGGCGCGGTCGTCGCGGGCACGCTGATCGCGGCCGCCAACTCCGCGATGCTGGGGCTCTCCCGGCTGGCCTACTCGCTCTCCACCAACCGCCAGATCCCGAGCGCTCTCGGCCGCCTGCACCCCCAGCGCTCAACCCCCTACGTGCTGATCGTGCTCGCGGGCCTGCTCGCCGCGGTGCTGGTGGTGTCCGAGAACATCGACTTCCTCGTCGGCATCTACGCCTTCGGGGCGGTGCTCTCCTTCACCATCGCCCACCTCTCGATCGTGCGCCTGCGCTACCGCGAGCCGGATCGCCGCCGGCCGTTTCGCACCCCCGTCTCGGTGCGCGTGCGTGGCGGCGAGCTGCCCCTGCTCGCGGTGCTGGGAGCGCTGCTGAGCGCCGCCGGGTGGGTCGCCCTGCTGGTCGTCCACCAACCCGCCCGCTACGTGGGGCTCGGGTGGATGAGCGCGGGCCTGGTGCTCTACTTCGTCTACCGCAACCTTGACGAGAGCTCACCCCTGCGGCGCATCACCGTGGCCCCCGAGATGCTCCGCCCCGAGCGGGTGCGGGAGCGTGACTACGGTTCGATCCTCGTGCCCCTCAGCGGCGGGGCGCTGGACGACGACATCGTGCAGACCGCCGCCCTGCTCGTCGCGGGGGAGCCGACCGACGAGGCCGCGATCGACACCGCCACGATCGAGGCGGTGTGGGTCTTTGAGATCCCGATGGCCCTCACGCTCGACGCGCGCCTCCCCGAGGCCCACATCAGGCGCGCCCGCCAGGCGCTCGCGCGCGCCAGGGCGGTCGGGGAGGAGTACACGGGGGTGCACGTCGCCACCGCCACCGTGCGCGCTCGCGGCGCCGGTCCCGCGATCGTCGAGGAGGCCCGCCGCCGCGGGGTGGAGGCGATCGTGCTGGGCGCCGAGGAGCCCTCCCTCATCCGCGGTGGCACCCGTTTGGGGGGTCGCGGGGTGGCGCTCGAGAACTTCGTGGGGGACGTCGTGCGCTACGTCGTCGCCAAGGCCCCCTGCCGTGTGATCGTCACCGCGCCCCCCGAGCGGGAGTCGCGCTCCGAGGGGGGCGTCTCGGATCCCACCCGCCCGGGCGGGATCGAGCACTCCGCCGGGGCCGGCATCGTCTGAGGTAACCTGCCGCTTATGTACGTCCTGATCGTGGGCGCCGGTCGCGTGGGCTCGGCCGTCGCCAAGTCCGCGCTGGCCGCGGGGCACGAGGTCTCGGTGCTCGACGAGGACCCCCTCTCCCATGAGCGCCTGAACGCCGGTCAGCCCACCAGCTGGGAGGATGCGGGTGGGCTCTTCACGGTCGGCACGGCCCTGGAGATCGACGCCCTCGTGCAGGCGGGCATCGAGCGCGCGGAGGTGTTCATCGCCTCCACCGACGGCGACAACACCAACCTGATCATCGCCCAGATCGCCCAGAAGCGCTTCGGTGTGCCAAAGGTGATCGCCCGCGTGATGGACCCCGCGCGCGCGGGCTGGTATGGGGAACTGGGCCTGCATACGGTCTCGCCAACCCAACACGCCATCGAGATGTTCGAGCGCGCCATCGCGGTCGAGCACGCGGTCTAGAGATGTACGCGATCATCGTCGGCGCGGGGAAGGTGGGGCGCAACCTCGCCCGCGAGCTGATCGTCAAGGGCCAGGAGGTCACGCTGATCGAGTCCTCCCGCCCGCGCTACCTGGCGATCGAGGAGGAGTTCGAGCACGCCGCCCAGTACGGGGACGCCACCGAGCTGTGGGTGCTCGAGCGGGCGGGCATCCAGCGCGCGGATCTCGTGATCGCGGTCACGGGGGACGACGAGGACAACATGCTGGTCTGCCAGGTGGCCAAGGAGAAGTACCTCTGCGACCGCATCATCGCCCGCGTGAACAACCCCCGCAACCACGAGCACTTCAAGCTGCTCGGGATCCAGCCCGCGGTCTCCGCGACCGACCTGATCCTGCGCCTGATCGAGCACGAGGTGCCCCGCTACGGCCTCGTGCACCTGCTGGCCCTCGAAGAGGAGCGCCTGGAGATCATCGAGCTCGAGGTCCTCCCCGGCGCCCCCGCGGTCGGAGAGAGGTCGCCGACATCGATCTCCCCGAAGGCAGCCTCATCATCTCCGTGCTGCGCGGCGGCTCCGGCTTCGTCCCCAAGGCCGACACCGTGATCGAGGCCGGCGACGAGGTCCTACTGGTGCTCGACCCCGGCCTGGAGGAGGCGATCACAAGGTTCTTCGCGCCGAATGGGGCCGTGCCGGGGGGGTAGGGCGGGCTCTGACGTGGCCGTCCACTATCCTTGACCGTCCGGTCCGGGATGGTGTAATTGGTAACACGCGACACTCTGGATGTCGAATTTGGGGTTCGAGTCCCTGTCCCGGAGTTCGCTTGCGCCCCGTGTTTACGGGGCGTTTCGCGTTTTTCGACCCCTCTCGGGCCAGGATTTGGGCCAGTCCTGCTGACCAAGAGTGCTCGGTCCGAGGCGCTGCATAAGCTCGTTCGATGGCTCCAGCGAAGCGATCCAGGAAGAAGGCCGACTCCGCCGCCGGTGGGCCGCCTCCGATTCGGCGGCGCTGGCGCGACTACAGGACGCCATCGGGTCGCAGCCCTGTCGAGGAGTTCATTGACAAGCTCTCCGACTCCGACGCGGCGGCTGTGCTCGCGGGCATGGAGGAGGTCCGCGATCGAGGTCTGCGGGCCGCCCGCCATCTTGACGGTGATATCTGGGAGGTCAGGGTGGACGGTGATCGGGTCATCTACCGCATCCTTCTTGCGGAGGAAGGCAGCCGCGGACAGGTCCTGCTGGCGCTGGACGGGTTCAACAAGAAGACGCAGAAGACGCCCACGGCCACTATCGAGCTGGCGAAGAGACGTCTTGCGGATTGGCGGCGGCGTGGGGATCAGAAGCGCGTTGCGCGCGGCAGACGCCCGCTGCATCAGTGAGAGGTGCTACTCTTATCTCTCAAAAGAGATACCGCTGTAGGTATCGATGCCAATTTCAGAGAGTAGGACAAGGCAATGCCTGAGCGCGACTTCCTAGACAAGATGATTGACAAGCGCGCCGCGCGAAACCCCGAGTTTCCGCGGCTGCTGGACGCCGCTCGCCGGCGGCGTGAGCTGCTGCGCGCCCTGGCCGGGCAGCGCGAGGAGCAGAAGCGCTCGCAGACCGTGATCGCTGCGGCGATGCAGACTTCGCAGTCCTTTGTCGCGCGCCTTGAGAGCACAGCGGCCGATGCGAAGATCTCGACCGTCGATCGCTACGCGGAGAGCCTTGGCTTCGTCGTGCAGTACCACTTGATCCCGACGGCCGAGGCGGACAGCACCCCGCCGGTTGTGGTTCACGCAGCATAATCCGCGCCCTGTCAGAGGAGATGACGGAATGGATGTGTCTGTTCTCGACGGCGCACCGAGGAGCAATTGTCAAGAGTTGTGGATGAGGAGGTGAAGCATCAGGCGGCGACCTTCTCGTCCGTTGTGGTGGTTTCGTCGTCTGTGACCTTGATTCCGTCCTTGAACTTCACGCCGTCGAGTACGTCGGTGACGAGCTCGTGGCCGTTGAAGCGTCGCCAGCGTTCCTGGGCGGCGTCCAAGAGCTTGTAGGCCATCGCCAGGGCGGCTTTCTTGGAGCCCGCGCCCTTGGTGACCTTGGTGCGCAGCTTGACGGTCGCGAAGCTACTCTCGATCGGGTTCGTGGTGCGCAAATGCCGCCAGTGCTCGGCCGGGAAGTCGAAGAACGCGGTGAGCGCGTCCCAGTCCTTGTCGAGCTTTGAGACCGCCTTGGGGTACTTCGCGTCGAACTCGCCACGGAAGCGCTCCAGCGCCTTGCGAGCGTCCGCGCGGCTGGGAGCCTCGGCCATCTCGTGCAGCAGGCTCTTGGCGCGTGGTTGCAGCCGCTTGGGGAGCGCGTCGAGGCAGTTCGCTGTCTTGTGCACCCAGCAGCGCTGCTCCCTGGTGGCGGGGAACACGCCCCGCAGCGCGGCCCACGCGCCGAGCGCGCCGTCACCGGTCATGAGCTTCGGCTCGTTCATGCCACGGTCACGGAGATCGCGGAACACGCCCGCCCAGGAGTCCTCGCTCTCGCGGTAGCCGTCCTCGACCGCCAGCAGCTCCTTGCAGCCGTCCTCACGCACGCCGATCACGACCAGCAGGCACAGCCTGGGGTCCTCGCCGAGACGGACGCTGACGTTCACGCCATCGACGAACAGGTAGGCGTAGCGGTGAAACCGCAGCTCACGGGCAGCGAACGCGGCGTGCTCGGCCTGCCACGCCTCGGTCAGCCGCTGGATCGAGCTGGACGACAACCCCGAGGCGTCCTCGCCCAGCAGGTCCCTCAGCGCCGGGGCGAAGTCCCCGGTCGAGAGGCCGTGCAGATACAGGATCGGCAGCACCTCAGTGACCTTCGGCGAGCGCCGCGCGTACGCCGGCAGGATCCGCGAGCTGAAGCGCTTGCGCTCCCCGCTCTCCTCGCAAACGCGCTTGTCGTTGACCCGTGGTGCGCGGACCGGGACTGTCCCCGACCCGACCGTCACCCGCCGCTCACGCGCGCGACCGTTGCGGGCGACCAGCCGCTTCCCGTCCTCATCGACCTCCTCCACGAACGAGCCGACGTACTCCTCGACCTCGGCCTCAAGCGCCGCGGCGATCATCCGACGCGCACCCTCACGAGCGAGATCATCCAGCGTAACCGGACCCTCAGTCTCCTCCCCGACGGGGAGCCTGCGAACATCTGACATGGCGTGCCTTCCTGCCGGCCATCACCGGCATCGGTCTTCATCAACCGGGAAGGTACGCCGCCTTGCCCTTCACACGCATCCACAACTTCTGGGTATAGCTCCGCACCGATCGCCAGAAACCAAAGACCATCGCTCTGCAGGTGGGTGTGGTACGCGGCAGCAGTGGCCGCCTGTGATGCACCATGGTGGCGGTACAATGCGTGCCTGAAGCGCACCATCCTGACAGCGGCGACGGTTGCGGCTTTTGCCGGAGTTACGGCAACGGCGCTAGGCGCCCGTCCCGCTACGGCGCACGAACGATCGTCAATGGCACGGGCGGTGCGGCAGTACTGGCACCCTTACGCTAAATGCCGATCGACAAAGCAACGGGTTTCGACCGTCGAAAGCGGCTGGGCATCGGCGTGGCTCGGCGGGCACTGTGGTGACACGGTGATCTTCCACCATAACGGCCAGGATCGTCCCGGCATCTGGAGGGTCAAGTTGGTCTATGGTGAAGGAGAAGGTCCGTGCGAAGATGTTCCAACACGAGTGGTTGTGGATCTCGGTTTGACAGAGAATATGGCCGAATGTGCACGTACGTGGCACGAAGCGCGGGAGAAAGAACAGTACGAAGCGGAACAGCATCGGCAGAAAGCTGAGGCGAAGGACAGAGAAGAACTCGAAACCGCCGAGAACAACTGCGCTGAACAAGGTCCCGGCGACAAGCTAGTGCTTTTCAACGAAGAAGGTGAGCCTATACGCGGGCCCAACGGTAGCTTCGAGTGCCAGACGTTGGGAGGCCTCGTATGGGTGAGTGGTAAATGACAGGACAACGGTGCAGGCCATGGGACGTCTACATCGTCGGAGACGGTGATGTAACGGCGGCGTGCTAGATCGCTCGACGGCGAGCCAGAGCGCCGCGCGGACCCTTGCTTTGTGCCCAACCCGGTAGGGAGCCATCAGTCTCGTACAGACGGCGCGATGACTATGCTGACGCCATGCGCGAGTCGTGGTGGCGGTAGGCGGCTTCGGATGGCGAGCGCCCAGGGCCGCGTCGCTGATTTCTGGGACGAGCTGACCGCCGCTTGGCTGGCCGGTGAAGATCCGCAGCCCGACCCACTCCCACGCTGGTACGCGAGCTATAAGGGACGCGGAGAGGGGAAGGTCACTCGTGAGGCGTTCGCCGAGCCCTACGTTGGCGATCTGCGCGGAACGCCGCGCATGGTGACCCTGGGCTTGAACCCGGGCCAGGCATGCCCCGACTTCCAGGCACGCAGTGGCATCTTCGCCCGTGAGATCCGCGAACGCGGCTCGTACTCGGCGTGGGCTGCCACCTCCCCCTACCTCGGCGAGGAGTGGTTGCGGGTCAATCGAAGCAACCGTTATGCCTCGAGCCGGCTGCGCTTCGCGCGCGAGTGGCTTCAGGACGACGAGTTCGCCGCAGACCAGCTACTCACGCTCGAGCTCTACCCCTGGCACTCCAAGCGGGTGACGGCGTCGATCGTGCCGCCCGCTGACATCATCGAGACCTTCGTCTGGCAGCCGCTGGCCGACATCTCGGTCGAGCTCGTCTTCGCGTTCGGCAAGCCGTGGCTGGGGGTGTGCGATGCCCTGGGCCTGCCGGAGGTCGGGCGCTGGGGACGTGACGGTGTCGACCTCGGCAGCTCGGTCGCCTCGCGCGCGGCCGTCGCGTTCGCGCTGCCATCCGGCCAGTGGGTGGTCGTCTCCTGGCAGTCCGGGTATGCCGGGCCGCCGGGCAGCGCGGACGCTCTCCGCCTTCGAGAGCGGATACTCGAAGCGCGTGCCGGCATGCGGCGAGACTCTCGCCCGAACCCGCAGGGATTGCTAGTGACGCCACAACGGCAGAGGCGGAAGTACACGGTGCCACAGGCGAAGAATCGGATGCGCAGGACCGTCGAGGAGATCCTCGACCCAGGACCCCGCGAGCTATACCCAGAAGTTGTGGATGCGTGTGAAGGGCAAGGCGGCGTACCTTCCCGGTTGATGAAGACCGATGCCGGTGATGGCCGGCAGGAAGGCACGCCATGTCAGATGTTCGCAGGCTCCCCGTCGGGGAGGAGACTGAGGGTCCGGTTACGCTGGATGATCTCGCTCGTGAGGGTGCGCGTCGGATGATCGCCGCGGCGCTTGAGGCCGAGGTCGAGGAGTACGTCGGCTCGTTCGTGGAGGAGGTCGATGAGGACGGGAAGCGGCTGGTCGCCCGCAACGGTCGCGCGCGTGAGCGGCGGGTGACGGTCGGGTCGGGGACAGTCCCGGTCCGCGCACCACGGGTCAACGACAAGCGCGTTTGCGAGGAGAGCGGGGAGCGCAAGCGCTTCAGCTCGCGGATCCTGCCGGCGTACGCGCGGCGCTCGCCGAAGGTCACTGAGGTGCTGCCGATCCTGTATCTGCACGGCCTCTCGACCGGGGACTTCGCCCCGGCGCTGAGGGACCTGCTGGGCGAGGACGCCTCGGGGTTGTCGTCCAGCTCGATCCAGCGGCTGACCGAGGCGTGGCAGGCCGAGCACGCCGCGTTCGCTGCCCGTGAGCTGCGGTTTCACCGCTACGCCTACCTGTTCGTCGATGGCGTGAACGTCAGCGTCCGTCTCGGCGAGGACCCCAGGCTGTGCCTGCTGGTCGTGATCGGCGTGCGTGAGGACGGCTGCAAGGAGCTGCTGGCGGTCGAGGACGGCTACCGCGAGAGCGAGGACTCCTGGGCGGGCGTGTTCCGCGATCTCCGTGACCGTGGCATGAACGAGCCGAAGCTCATGACCGGTGACGGCGCGCTCGGCGCGTGGGCCGCGCTGCGGGGCGTGTTCCCCGCCACCAGGGAGCAGCGCTGCTGGGTGCACAAGACAGCGAACTGCCTCGACGCGCTCCCCAAGCGGCTGCAACCACGCGCCAAGAGCCTGCTGCACGAGATGGCCGAGGCTCCCAGCCGCGCGGACGCTCGCAAGGCGCTGGAGCGCTTCCGTGGCGAGTTCGACGCGAAGTACCCCAAGGCGGTCTCAAAGCTCGACAAGGACTGGGACGCGCTCACCGCGTTCTTCGACTTCCCGGCCGAGCACTGGCGGCATTTGCGCACCACGAACCCGATCGAGAGTAGCTTCGCGACCGTCAAGCTGCGCACCAAGGTCACCAAGGGCGCGGGCTCCAAGAAAGCCGCCCTGGCGATGGCCTACAAGCTCTTGGACGCCGCCCAGGAACGCTGGCGACGCTTCAACGGCCACGAGCTCGTCACCGACGTACTCGACGGCGTGAAGTTCAAGGACGGAATCAAGGTCACAGACGACGAAACCACCACAACGGACGAGAAGGTCGCCGCCTGATGCTTCACCTCCTCATCCACAACTCTTGACAATTGCTCGGACCCACGTCAATGCTCTATGGGAGCACTTCGACGCTCAGTGTGCGTACTGCGGGAAAGGGCTGAGCCGCGACCGGCGCGAGGGTCACGTCGATCACGCGAACCCTGATGGCGGAAACGATCTCGGCAATCTGGTCCTCGCCTGCGGAAGCTGTAACGGCGACGAGAAGCGCGAGAAGTCGTGGCACGGGTTCTTGCGGAGAAAGACGCCCGACGATGCCTTATTCGCAGAGCGGGAGGGGCGCATCCGCGCGTGGCTCGATCAACATCCGCGAAAGTCAGCGGAGGACTCACCGGAGATTGCCCACGTCCGCGAGGAGATCGAGGGACTGATCGAGCAGTTCGCGGTCAAATGCGCCGAGCTCAAGAGGCTTGTGAGTCAACGCGACTCAGCCCCATGATCAATCGCGGGCCCGCTTTGCGGACTTCCGAGTGCGCCGACTAACGATCGGTTCACGCTCGCTCCCACCGGGCGTTGCGGAAGCGCTCACCCCGTCGCTCGCCAGGCCCGATCCTCGACGAAAGAGCGAGCGCGTCCGGCACGCCAGATACGTGCGCGAACTTGCGAGCCAGACCACTTAGGCGGTACCGGGTTCCTGTACTGCCTTTACTTGACAGCGTCCCCAGGCGGCGTAGATCGAGCGCACCGGGTCCAGCTTGTGGCTCATCGTGTTCGCTCGGGTGCTGGTGGTTGGGCGATGCGGTTGATGGCGCGGGCGATCCCTGGTATCCGGCTGCGGCGGCTGGGTGCGATCGGGCGCGTGTAGCCGCGGCCGTATTCGGGGTCGGGCAGCTCGGGGTGCGCGAGCGATGGGGTCTTGGTGCGGCTGTTGCACATCTTCTGGGCGAGGCGCGTGATGCGCGCGGCGTCCTGTCCTTCGTGCCGAGGTCGTCGCGGGCGATGAACCAGTCGGTGCCGTGTCGGGCGCGGGTTGCCTCTACGTAGGCGGTCTCCTTGCTGGTCTGCCAGCCGCCGGTGAGCACGACGGAGCGCTCGACGGTCGCGCCCTGCTGGCGGTAGACGTGCTGCGCGTAGGCAGTCTCAGCGAGTCGAGATCCTCGCCGGCGAGCTGGACTCTGCGCTGCGATCCGTCGAGCGTGACGGTCACGCCCCGCTCGTGGATGGCGCTCACCTGGCCGCGGGTGCCGTTCTCGACTCGCGGCTGCCCTCGCGGGCGGTGCTGCGCGGTGAACGCGATGAGGTCGCCTTCGCGCAGGCCGTAGTGGACGCCGGGTAGCGGGGTCTCGTGGTGTCCGAGTTCGCCGCGTTGTGCGCGTAGGTGTTGGGCGCGGGCGTTGAGCCGGTCGATCTCCTGGTTGGAGGCGTCGGCGATCAACGCGACCTCGCGGATATCGCGCTCGTCCGTGAGCGTGGCCCATGTTTGTACGGCTTGCTCTGCCGCTTGGTCGCGGGTGTCGGAGAGGTGAAGCTCGTCCGCGTGAGGCGTAGTGCGCCATCGCGCGCTCGGGTTCTCCTGCGCGTAGTGCTTGCCATGCGCGCTGGTCGGCAGGGTCCTTGGTGCGGTGGATGTCCGCGAGCTCGGCGGTGGGTGCGTGGTCGGTGAGCCGGTCGAACATGCCGCCGGGGCCGATCGAGGGGAGCTGCTTGCCGTCGCCGACAGCGATCAGCTTCGCCCCGGAGCGCTCCACCAGCTCGGTCAGGGCGTCGAGGCGCTTGTGGTCGACCATCCCCGCCTCGTCCAGGATTACTGTCGTGTCCCTGCCGACGTGGATGGCGCCCGTGTTGGCGCGGGCGAGCAATTGTCAAGAGTTGTGGATGAGGAGGTGAAGCATCAGGCGGCGACCTTCTCGTCCGTTGTGGTGGTTTCGTCGTCTGTGACCTTGATTCCGTCCTTGAACTTCACGCCGTCGAGTACGTCGGTGACGAGCTCGTGGCCGTTGAAGCGTCGCCAGCGTTCCTGGGCGGCGTCCAAGAGCTTGTAGGCCATCGCCAGGGCGGCTTTCTTGGAGCCCGCGCCCTTGGTGACCTTGGTGCGCAGCTTGACGGTCGCGAAGCTACTCTCGATCGGGTTCGTGGTGCGCAAATGCCGCCAGTGCTCGGCCGGGAAGTCGAAGAACGCGGTGAGCGCGTCCCAGTCCTTGTCGAGCTTTGAGACCGCCTTGGGGTACTTCGCGTCGAACTCGCCACGGAAGCGCTCCAGCGCCTTGCGAGCGTCCGCGCGGCTGGGAGCCTCGGCCATCTCGTGCAGCAGGCTCTTGGCGCGGGTTGACTAGCGAGTCGAGGGTGAGTGTCTGCCCGGCGAGCGCGGGGCTGTCGGCGCCGAGGCGCTCGGCGGTTGAGCCCGGATACGGCGACCCCGATCGTCTCGCGTCCGGCGTGCTGCTCCGCACGGGCGGCGGCGTCGATCACTACTCCCTTGCCGGTCCCGGCGGGGCCGACGAGCACCGCGGCACGCTCGGGACCGGTGAGGACTTCGAGCGCTTGGTGCTGCTCGGGGTTGAGTGGCCCGCCGATGTGCTCGGCGACCTCCCGGGCAGCGTTCTCACGGGCAACGTCGCCGACGTCCCGGCCTGCGGGCTGCGCGAGTTGGGTGGCGCGGCGTTCGATTGCCTGCTCCTGGGCGCGAACCGCCAGAGTGGTCATCCGTCCCGCCCTCCAGAGTCAGTACCCGTCGGTCGCGGACCATCTCCCGGGCGACCCGAGTGCCTGATCCGGCGCGATCTCTCCGGCGGCCTGCTCCAGCACGACCGCGCGCAGGTCGCGCTCCTCGAAGACGGCGTGTTGCTCGGTCAGCTTCGCCTCGACCCGATCCTCGATCGCGCGCTCGGCTGCCGGACCCTCGATTGCGCCGATCAACCGCACGGCCTCATCCGGCCCGAACCCATGATCACGAGCGGTCTTTGTCCACACTCGTTGCAGGTCCGAGCACGTGGTCAGCGTCTTCGCGCGGCGGTTCTCGAGCGCGAGGTTGCGCAGCTCGCCGCGCTCGGGTGCGCGGCCGTAGCGGGCACGGAAGCGCTCCGCTGCACGGGCGACCTCACGGGAGCGGCCGGAGAACGCCTCACACAGCTCCCGGGGGACACCCGCGATCTCGAAATAGCGGCTGTCCTTGCCGGTGCCTTGCTCGATCGCGTATCCCTCTCGCACGAGCTCGTCGGCGAGCGCGGAGCGGTAGAACGCGCCCAGCTCCCGCGCGCTGCGGAAGATCGGCCGCGACGCGACCGCCACAATCCGGTCGTCCTCGCGGACAGCGCCGGTGATGACGACATGACTGTGCAGCTGCGGGTCTGGGGCCTGGGCGCCCGAGACTCCGCGGGCGGTGGTGTGCCGGTACTCGGTGGCGATCACGTCCTTGGCGTGCTCTTCCACGACCTGGCCGCTGTAGCGGCGGCGCACGACAGGCACCTGCTCTCGCAGGTGGTGGATGGTCTGCTCGACCGCCCTGGCGTGGGCCTGCTCGATCTGCTCGCGCTGCCACGGATCGCCGAGCGCCCACACCGTCGAGACGGACTTCGGCGCGCTGAACGTCACGTCGATCCCGCCGCCCCGGCCGCCGCCGGCGCCCTCGGGTCGCAGCCACCGGCCCGTGCCAGGGTGACGGCCCTCCATCAGCGCGATGAAATCCGCGCCATCCACCGCCCGCCGGCAACGATCCCCAGCCTCTCCAAGGGTCTCGGCGTCGGCCAGCCAGCGGCCGGGGGCCTGGGTCATCTCCCCATCGGGGGTCAGGTAGTAGTCCCCGCGCTCGGGCTCCACCGTCTTGCTCTCCAGGTAGCGCGCGTACCCGCCGCCCCGGGACGCACCTATGCTCGCCGCCGTCATCACATGGGTGATGACCCTCAGCGCGCCAAACCGGCCACGAAATTCGCACAGCCCTCGCTGTGCCACGGCACAGCCGTGCATGTTGTCTGTACGGGCTTTTTGTCGTGCCGAGGCGCGCGTGGTGGCGCAGCCAGACGCGTCGACCGTCGGGGTCGCGTCGAGCGCTTCGTGGTGGGATGACTCGTTGGTGGCGCGGGCGACTGACCGAGCGAAGCGCAGGTGTCAGGGGCTTGTGGCCTGCCGCGCGGCTTTGCCCTTCGAGGGCGTTTGAGATGTGCGCGCCGGTTCTTCACGCAATCTCTTGGCCGGTCCGTGCAGGTTGGGGTCTGTAACCGCGATGGCCCCAATATCCCCACGTACGGCAGTCACCCTTGCGGACCGGAAGCAGAGCGCGGCCGCCCTCGCCCTCAGCGTCGAGCAGGCATGCGAAGCGCTGGGCGTGTCGTGGGACACTTGGCGCGCGCATATCGAGCCCGACGTGCGCCTCGTGCGTGTTGGGCGCCGCAAGCTGATCCCGGTCAGCGAGCTGCAGGCTTGGCTTGACCGGCACGCCGAAAGCGTCGGTGTGGGGGAGTAGCGTGTCGAGCTATCTGCAAAGCGCCCCCGCACCGTGGTCGCGGCCGGGGGCATGACACAGGAGGTTCAGCTCCCATGCAATCGGCACCGTACACCGCGGCATCGTCTGGAGGTGATTGCTGATGGCCACCGGAGTGCGTCAACGTCACGGCAACGGATGCAACGGCAAGGGTCGCTGCGACTGTCCGTGGCGTGCCGAGGTCTACTCGAAGCGCGACGACTGCAAGCTGCGCAAGACGTTCCCGACGCAGGCGGCGGCGAAGGTCTGGCGGGCGGATAAGCTCGCCGCGGCGAACAAGGGCAAGCTCCGTGCGCCCACGTCCATGACCGTCCGGCAGGCCGCCGAGGCGTTCATGGCCGGCGCCCGCGACGGCTCTATCCCGACGGCATCGGGCACCCGCTACAAGCCCGCGACGCTCCGGGGCTACAGCGTCGGGCTCAACAAACGTCTACTGCCGACGCTGGGCGGCATGCGCCTGTCGGATGTCGAGCGCCGCGACGTGCAGAAGCTCGCCAACCGGCTGACGAGCGAAGGGCTGAGCGCGAGCACCGTGCAGAACACGCTTGACCCGCTGCGCGTCATCTACCGGCGTGCGATCCGCGACGAAGAGGTCACGGCCGACCCGACCGAGCGGCTTGAGCTACGCCGGCCTGACGGTCGGCGGGAGCGGATCGCCGACCCTACCGAGGCGGCGGCGCTCATCGCTGCTATCGCCGAGGGCGAGCGGGCACTGTGGGCGTGCGCGTTCTACGCCGGCTTGCGGCGCGGGGAGCTGCGTGCGCTGCGCTGGGGCGACGTCGACCTGGCGGCCCGCGTGATCCACGTCTCGCGGGGCTGGGATGCGATCGAGCGCGAGCAGCCGGTGAAGAGTGCTGCGGGCAACCGGCGGGTGCCGATCCTCGAGCCGCTCGCGGGGGAGCTGGCCGCGCACAAGCTCCGCACCGAAGGCTCTAGCGACGCGCTGGTGTTCGGCAGGACCGCCGCCGAGCCCTTCAACCCGGAAACCATCCGGCGGAACGCGCTCGTGGCGTGGGGCTGGCAGGAAGTCCCGAACGAGGAAGCGGATGGCCCAAGGACGATCCTCGCCAAGGTGCGAGACGACGCACAGCAGCCGATCACGCTGCATGAGGCGCGGCACACCTGCGCGTCGCTGTTGATCGCCGCGGGCGTGAACGCAAAGGCGCTGAGCGTCATCATGGGCCACGCGACGATTGCCATGACGTTCGACACCTACGGCCACCTGATGCCCGGCGGCCTGGACGAGGCGGCGGCTGCCGCGAACGCCTATCTGGCAGGCGACGGGAAGCGTCCGGCGCTCAGGCTCGTGGGGTGAAAGCTCGGGCCAATCTTGGGCCAGTCGTGTACTGATTCGGGCAGATTCAGCCGGACTCGGCCGGATGAGCGATCGGGCGTTTCGCTTGCACTGGAGCCATATTTGGCTCTGGCACAGGGATTGCGCGATCCGCTGCCCACAGTTCGAGTCCCTGTCCCGGAGTACGCTTGCGCCCCGTGTTTACGGGGCCGTTTCGCGTTTCAAGGGGGCCGCTCGTGCCAGGATTCGTGCCAGTCGTGCGATCGTACCCTGGGCGGGTGCCCCGGAGCAGGTATCGTGAGCGCGTGTTCGATGACGCGGTGATAGCGGAGGCTGGCCGTCGGTTGTCAGAGGCGGTGCCACCGAGCTCACGGGTGATGCGAGTGCTCATAGGACAATTAGAGAATGCGGGCTTGCAGCTGCCGCCCCGAGCCGTCGGGCTGCTCCCAGTCCATGGTATTGTCCACGCAGTTCGAAGTCAGGGGAGGCCGAGTCGGACCTCCCTGGGCGACCTCAAGGGGATGAGAGCGATGGGAGCAGATGGACAGAGGCCGTCCAACAATCGGTGGTTGATGGGCATCGGAGTCGTCCTGCTCATCGCGTTCGGCCTGGCGCTGATGGCCAGCGTGATCAACCTGTGGCCGACGATCGAACGCGGTACCGGATCGACCGCCGCGAGCGCCGGAGCGCCCTCCACGGTGCGGCTCTTCTTCGGCCTCGTGACGGTGACGCTGTCGGCGAGCACCGCCCTGCTGGTGCTTGTGGTCATCGTCGGCGCGCTGGGCAGCCTCATCCATGCCGCGACCTCCTTTGCCGACTACGCCGGCAACCGCCGCTTCTACTCCAGCTGGATCGTCTGGTACCTCGTTCGTCCGGTCGTCGGCGCCTCGCTCGCCTTGCTGCTCTACTTCGCGATTCGTGGCGGGTTCTTCAGCGGGAGCTCGCAGACGAGCAGCATCAACCCCTACGGCATGGCCGCGCTGGCGGGTCTCGCTGGTCTGTTCTCCAAGCAGGCCACGGACAAGCTCCGCGAAGTCTTCGAAACGCTCTTTCACGTCTCCAACAAGACCGGCGACGCGCAACGGGAGGACGACCTGACCAGTGCGGCGGCGCAGGACGGCCAGCAGACCCCCGGGGGCACGACTCCCGCGGGCACGACACCTGCCGGCACGACGCCCGCCCTCGGCGAGCAGGGCGCTGCCACCGTCGTCAATAGCAGCTGATCGGAGACCCTCGCCGGGGCGGGACCGCGAACTTGGCCCTACGCCGCGGCCTGCGCGGACCAGTCGCGGTAGAGGGCGTGGTAGCGGCCCTCGGCGGCGATCAGCTCGTCGTGGGTGCCCTGCTCGACGATGCGGCCGTGCTCGAGCACGACGATTCGCCCGGCGCGGCGGATGGTGGAGAGGCGGTGGGCGATCACGATCGCGGTGCGCCCCGCGAGCAGGCGGCGCAGGCCGGCCTCGATGCGGCCCTCGGTGTGGAGGTCCACGTTGGAGGTCGCCTCGTCGAGGATCAGGATGCGGGGGTCGGCGATCAGCGCGCGCGCGAAGGCGATCAGCTGACGCTGGCCGGCGGAGAGCTGGGCGCCGCGCTCGCCGGCCTCGGTGTCGTAGCCGCGCGGCAGCGCCCCGATGAACTCGTCGGCTCCCACCGCCTGCGCGGCCTCGCGGATCTGCTCGGGGGTGGCGCCGGGGCGCCCGAAGGCGATGTTCTCGGCGATCGTGCCGCTGAAGAGGAATGCCTCCTGGGGGACGATCCCCATCTGCGAGCGCAGCGAGTGGGCGGTCACCTCGCGCAGGTCCTGGCCGTCCACCAGCATTCTTCCCGCGGTGGGGTCGTAGAAGCGGGCGACGAGCTTCGCCATCGTCGACTTGCCGGCACCGGTGGCACCGACCAGAGCGACGGTCTGACCAGGGGGGACGTGGAGGTCGATCTGGTCGAGCGCCAGCACCTCCGCAGGAGCCGCACCATTGCCGTTTGGGCTTGTGGTCGGCTCGCTCTGCCGGCGCCGGCGCCGGGGGTTGTAGGCGAAGGAGACCCCGTCGAAGTGCACGTCGCCACGGATCGCGCCGAGCGCGGGCGCGCCGGGTCGGTCCTCGAGCGTGGGTGGGGTGTCGAGCAGCTGGAAGATCTTCTCCAGGGCGGCCATCCCCGACTGGTAGGTCGTGTACAGCTGGGAGAGCTGCTGGATCGGTTCGAATAGGAACGAGAGCGTCGCCACGAACGCGACCACGGTGCCGGCGGTGATGTGGCCTGCGATCGCCTGGTAGCCGCCGTACAGCACGATCAGCGCGAGCGCGATCCCGGAGAGCATTTCCACGGCGGGGAAGTAGGCCGCGTTGAGCCGCACGGTCACCATGTTGGCGTCGCAGTTCTCGCGATTGAACTGCGCGAACTGCGCCTCGTGGCGGGGCTCCTGGCCGAAGCTGCGCACGACACGGATCCCCGAGAGCGTCTCCTGCAGGTAGGCGGTGATCGCCCCGATCGTCTCACGGGTGCGCCGGAAGGCGCCCGCCGAGACCAGCCGGAACCAGATCGACAGGCCGGCCACGAACGGCACGATGCAGAACGTCAACAGCGCCAGCCCGGGGTCGAGGTAGAGCAGCACCGCGATCGCCCCGAACAGGGTCAGGCCGGCCTGCACGAGCGTCACGACCGAGTCCGTGACGAGGCTTTCCAACGCCTCCACGTCGTTGGTGATCCGCGAGATCAGCACTCCCGCGGGACGGCTCTCGTAGAAGCCGATCGGCTGGCGCTGCAGGTGGGTGAAGATGCGGATGCGCAGGTCCGCGAGCGCGCGCTGGCCGACGAGGCCGACGAGGAAGGTCTGCAGGTAGGTCATCCCCCACACCAGCAGCGCGGAGACGAGGAACGCGAGCACGACCAGCACCAACGTGCGGGTGTCGTGACGCTCGATCCCGCTGTCGATCGCGGTCCTGGCGAGCAGCGGCGGCGCCAGCGAGGCGGCGGTGCCGACGATCAGCGCCGCGAGCATCGCGGCGACGCGCAGCCGGTAGGGGCGCAGCAGCTGCAGCAGGCCGCGCAGGTTGCGGGCGCGGCTTTCCTTGCTGGCGCGCTCCCCATCCCACTGCTGGCCACCGCGCCAGTGACCCGGGAAGGTGGGGCCGCGAGCGCCGCGGCCAAGGGCGCCATCGCGAGCCCTGCCCCCCACTCCCTCCCCCTGCGCGGCTCGGGCTCACAGCGCCACGCCCCGCACGCGCTCGCGGGTCTCTTTCGTCAAAAAGACGCTCTCGGGCAGGCCCTTCTCGACGATCTCGCAATAGAGCTCGGAGACCTCGAGCAGCTCGTGGTGGTCGCCCTGCGCGACGATCCGCCCGCCGTCCAGCACGACGATCTCGTCTGCCAGCGCGATCGTCGAGAGACGGTGGGCGATCACGAACGTCGTACGTCCCGCCATCGCCTCCGCGAGCGCCAGCTTGATGCTCTGCTCGGTCGAGGCATCCACCGAGGAGGTGGCGTCGTCGAGGACCAGCACCCGCGGGTTGGCCAGCAGCGCGCGCGCGATCGCGATGCGCTGGCGCTGTCCGCCGGAGACGGTGAGGCCGCGCTCGCCGATCTGGGTCTCATAGCCCTGGGGCAGGCGGCTGATGAAGTCGTGCGCCTGAGCGCGGCGCGCGGCCGCTTCGATTTCCTCGATCGGGGCCTCGGGGCGCGCGTAGGCGATGTTCTCGGCGACGGAGGCGGAGAAGAGGAAGGGGTCGTCGCTGACGACCGCCACCGCGGAGCGCAGCGAGCTCAGGCTCACATCGCGAACGTTGGCTCCATCCAGCAGGACGCTTCCCTCCGCGGGGTCGTACAGCCGTGAGATCAGCGCCACGAGGCTGGTCTTACCCGAGCCCGTAGCTCCCACCAGTGCGACAGTCTGCCCCGCGGGCACGTCGAGGTCGATGTCGTGCAGCACCGCTCGCGCAGCTGGCTCGCTGGGCTCGGCAGGGGCGGGAGTGCCGTTGGATGTGGGACGGTCATCCCTCTGGGCAAATGGGCTTTGTGCCTGCGTGGGACTTGCCACCCCCGGCGAGTCATCGTTGTCCATCGTCCTTTGATCACCTGCCGAGGAGCCGATCCCAGCCAGCTCGTCGTGGGGGTCCTCGTAGCGCAGCGTCACCCCCCGCAGCTCCACGTGGCCGTTGCCGGCGGGCAGTGGGGGGGCGCCGGGGCGCTCGGCGAGGCGGGGCTCGCGGTCGAGTACCTGGAAGATGCGCGCGCCCGAGGCGGTGGCGCGCTGGGCGAGGTTGAGCGTGACGCCGAGCGAGCGCATCGGGCTGATCAGCATGTTCAAGTAGAGGTAGAAAGAGGTGAACTGGCCGAGCGTCAGGTGGGCGTGGATCACCGACTCTCCCCCCAGTAGCAGCACCGCGGCGAGGCCGAGCTGGGGCAGGAAGCCGATGATGGGGTTGTAGGTGGCTTCCAGGCGGGTGGTGACCATCGCCTGCTCGAAGACTCGCCCGGAGCTGCGGCGGAAGCGCTCGAGCTGGCGGGGCTCGCGGGCGAACGCCTTGACGACGCGCACCCCGGTGATGTTCTCCTCGGCGTCGGCGGTGAGCTCGCCGATGCGCTGCTGCACCTCCTGGATCGCGGGGCGTGCGCGGCGGCCGTAGCGGTAGGAGATGACGACCACGAATGGCACCGGCGCCAGCGCGATCAGGCCCAGGCCGGGGTAGACCACGATCATCACGATGCCCGCGAGCACGATCGTGAGGATCGACTGCAGAATGAACACGAGGCCGTAGCCGAGGAAGAAGCGCACGGCCTGCAGGTCCACGGTGGCGCGCGACATCAACTGGCCGGTCTGCTGGTGGTCGAAGAAGCCGAGCTCCAGGCGCTGCAGGTGGCCGTAGACCCGCTCGCGCAGGTCGTATTCGACATCCAGCGACATCCGCCCGGCGACCATTCGCCGCCAGTACATCGCCCCCCAGCGCACCACCACCACGGCGAGGATCGCCAGCGCGAGCGTCAGCAGCGTGTTGCGATCGTGGGCGCGCTGCGCCGTCTGGTGGTGCTGGGCGTGGTGGGCGCCGTTGTTGATCGCTTCCACCGCGTGGCCGGTGAGGAGAGGGAGCGCGACGGTCATCACCATCGCGAGGCTGGCGAGGATCCAGGAGACGGTCAATCCGCGCCGGTATGGGCGTAGGAAGCCGAGGAGTCGATAGAAGGTCGCCATAGTTGCTTAGTCAACGATTATTGCAGGGTCCACTACTCTGCGCTGGCCGCCTCGGGGGCGGCCCCCACACGGCTCGACTACGCTGCGCCGATGTCCTCCGCGACGGCATCGACTGCGTCCCGCGGGCGCCCGGCGGCCGGGCTGTGCGGCAGCTGCAGCTTCCAGCGCCTGGTGCCCAACACGCGGGGCTCCACCTTCTCGCTGTGCAACCGCTCGCGCGAGGACCCCGCCTATCCGCGCTATCCCCGCCTGCCCGTGCTCGACTGCGCGGGGTACGAGCGGCGCGAGATGTGAGCGCACGTGCCGCTACCCGGCCCCGACGCCCACGGGCTCGCGCGCGGGGGTCTCGGCGGCCGGCGCGGCGGAGCTGACGAAGTCGCGGCTGCGCACGAGCGCGAAGGCGCACACCGCGCCGGCGAGGGCGACGGCGGCGGCGATCGCGAGGATCGTGGTGAAGGCTTCGGTGAAGCCGACGCGGTAGGCGTGCTCCAGGGCGGCCTGGGGGATGGGGGGAGGGCGTGGAGGACCTTGCCGACTTCGCCTGACTGCAGCAGCGTCGAGAGATGCCCGTGGGCGGCGCTCTGGACGGCGTGCCCCTGTCCGCTCGCGGCGAGGCGAGTGTCGACGGTGTGGCTGACGTCGTGGGCGAAGATCGCGCCGAGGCCGGCGATCCCGGTGGCGATGCCGACCTGGCGGAAGGTGCTGTTGATGCCCGAGGCCATGCCGCTGCGGCGAGTAGGCACGACGCCGATCGCGGTCGAGGCGAGCGGGGGGTTGATCATGCCGATGCCCGCGCCCGCGAGCGACGAAGCCGGGGATCAGCGCGGTCCACCCGGAGGTCGGCGTCCACCGCCGTCATCGCGAGCAGCCCCCCGCCACCAGCAGCGAGACCCCCGCCGAGCAGCAGGCGCACCGGCACGCGCACGGTCAGCCGCCCGGCGATCGGGGCGACGATGAAGGAGAGCACGGTGATGGGCAGGAATCGCAGGCCGGCCTGCAGGGCGCCGTAGCCGAGCACGTCCTGGATGTAGAGGGTGAGGTAGAGGAACAGCGCGAAGATCGAGCCGAGAGGGCGAAGGCGACGAGTTGGCCCCCGTGAAGGCGGGGCGGCGGAAGAGCGGAGAGGTCGAGCATCGGCCGCGCCTGGCGGACCTCGGCGATCAGGAACGCCGCGAGCAGCAGCGCGGCAGGCGATCAGCAGGGCGACGATCTCGGTGCGAGCCCCAGCCGGCTTCGTTGCCCTGCTCCAGCGCGTACACGAGCAGGAACAGCGACGCCGGAGAAGGTGACGAGGCCGAGCCAGTCGACCCCGGTCGCGTTGGGATCGCGCGACTCGGTCACGCGCGTGAGGGTGAGGACGATCGCGGCCACGCCGATCGGGACGTTGACGAAGAAGATCCACCGCCAGCCGATGCCGGTGGTGATGGCCCCGCCGACCAGCGGGCCGATCGCGACGGCCGCGCCGGTGACGGCGCCGAAGACCCCGAAGGCGATCCCGCGGTCGCGGCCGCTGGAAGGCCTGGGCGATCAGCGCGAGCGAGGTGGCGAACATGATCGCCCCGCCGACCCCCTGCACGGCGCGGGAGAGGTTCAGCATCAGCGGCGAGTCGAGCAGCCCGCAGACCAGCGGAGGAGCAGGTGAACACCCCGAGGCCGGTCGCGAAGACACGCTCGGCGGCCGAACAGGTCGGCCAGACGACCCGGCGGTCAGCAGGAAGGCGGCGAGCGTCAGCGCATAGGCGTTGACGACCCACTGCAGGTCGGTGAAGGACGAGTGCAGCGACGCTGGATCGACCGGCAGGGCGACGTTCACGACCGTGATGTCGAGCAGCAGCATGAAGATCGCGATGGACACGGCGATCAGGGTCCACCACTTGCGATCCATCTCCGGGCCTCCTTACTTCCTCTTCGGCTGCTTGGGTCTTAGCAGGGTGAGGATGGTGCTCTCCAGCGTGCTCGCGCCCGAGTCGACGGTTACCTTCGTCCTGAGCTTGCCGTACCTGTCGAGCAGGGAGCGCCCGGTCGCGTTGAGCGCGACGGTGAGCGTCTTCGTGGTGCCGGCCGCGAGGGAGACGTCGGCGCTTGCGATGAGGACCTGCCTGGTCCGCGCGCCGGTCTTTAGTTTGCGCTTTCGTGCGGTGATGGCAGTGATCCTCCCGCCCTTCAGGTGCTCGGTGACGGTGGCCCTCAGGGTCGCCGCCGCGCACGCCGCGCCGGCGGGGGGGCACGAGAGCGTCACGATCAGCTCGCCACGTCCGCCCTTGACCGCCTTCTGCAAGTGGGCGAGCGGGGGAGGGGGGTTTGACCCCGACCCGGTGCTGGTCGTCGTCGTCGTCGTGGTGCTGCCCGAGGCGTGGTAGACGACGCCGACATAGGCGCCTTCCGCGGTCTCGTGCGAGTAGTCGGCGCTGAAGCCGCTGCCGACCGCCGCGAAGGTGCCCGTCAGAGTTCCGCCGCTGAGGAGGAACACGTGGAACTCCTGGTTGGCGGCCGGGACGAAGCCGCCTAGGAGCACGGGCAGCAGGGTGCCGCCGGCGGTGAACGTGCCCGGTCCATTGCAGCAGGGACCGCTCATCTGGAAGGTCCCCACGCTCAAGGGGCCCGCGATCTGCGGTGAGAGGGTGCCGTCGCTCTCGTTGACGAACGAGGAGCCCTCCTCCAGGAGGTACAGCGCACTGGGCCCGACCGTGAGCACCCCTTCGTTGGTGGTGGAGGTTCCCGCTGTCTGCTCGAGCGAGCCGCCCTGCGCTTCCACCGTGCCCGCCGGGCCGTTGGTCAATCCCGCTTCGAGATGATCGGCCCACGAGGGATCCACCACCTGGGCGAGGATCTTGCCGTTGTTCTGGATCGAGCCGTCGGCGAGGAACACCGAACCGCCGCTGCTTTCGCCGCTCCCGGGCGCTTCGAGCACGAGGGTGCCGTCGTTGACGAGCTGCTTGGCACCCAGCGAGAGCGTCGTGCTGTAGTAGGTCTCTCCGCCGGAGTCGAAGGGCTCCCCCCGAACGGTCACGGTCTGGCCCGCCGGGATCGTCCCGGTGACGGCGCCTCCCCCGTTGCCCACCAGAAACTGACCGGTCCCGGCCGAGTCCACGAGTGTCGCGCCGTCCTGCAAGACCGGTTCGTTGCCCGACACCGAGCCTCCGCTCTGCGTCCAGGTGGAGGTGCCGGATGTGCCGTTCATCGCGATCGAGCCGTCGTTGACAACTGCCCCATCGTTGATGAATCCCGCTTTGCCGGCGAAGCTCGATTTCATTTCCACGGACGCGCCCGCGGCGGCCGTGAACGTCCCTTCGTTGGTCAGCGACCAGGGGTAGGCGCCTTCGCCTTCCTTGAGGAACAGCAGCGTTCCTGACGCGTCGAGCAGGCTCGCGCCGGGCTCGATCTGGAGATTCGCGAGCTTGATGCGGTTCGCCCAGGGCGCGCCTGTGTTGAGCGCTTCGATCCGGCCCGCCTCCACGACGCTTCCGCCGACCAGCCCGGCGCCCGCGCCGTGCGGTTCCACTTTGGCTTCGGTGCTCGCGTTGGTCGCTTCGAGGATCAGCTTGGTGTTCGCGGCGAAGGTTGCGTTTTCCACCACACTCAGATCGGTCTCGTTCGAGGTGTTGCCCGCGTTGTCGTAGCTCTCGCCAGCGACATCGATCGTCACCTCGCCCGTTCCACCGCCGACCGTCAATGTCTTCGCGACCCCGCCGTTCGGCGGAAGCGTCACGGTGTAGGTGCCCGCGTCGGTGATGCAGACGTCGTCTGTGCTCGTCGGCACACCGCTGGGAGTCCACAACTTCGCGTTTCCCCAGCTGCCGCTGGTGGCCGAGTTCCACGTCTTCGTACACGCCTGAGCGCTCGCCGCCGACGCGGCTAAGCAGCCTATGGTGAGGAGTGCGAGGAGGGCTGAGCGGGGGCTGGGCATCGGCGGGAGCTTTCTGGTCGTGATGGTCAGGCGAGGACGTTCGCGACGGGTGCCTGGGGGAGCTCGCGCAGCTTGCGGCGCACCCGCGCGCGGGTCTGGCAGAGCTCCTCCCTGAGCTTGGCGAGCTCGGCGGCGCGGTGCTCGACGAGCTCGAGCTGGCGGTCGATGTGGCCGAGGGCCTCTTCAAGCAGCTCGCGGCGGCGCTCGGAGTCGACGTCATCGCGGCGCAGCTGAGCGCGCACCGCCGCGCGGGCCTCCTCGACGGAGAGCAGGGTCTTGAGCTCCTCGAGGGAGACCCCGAGGAGGTTCTTCAGGCGCATCACCTCGCGCAGGCGCTCGACCTCGGCGTCGGTGTAGGTGCGATGCTGCCCCGAGGGCCGCGCGGGGGCCTCGGGGAGCAGACCGATCTCCTCGTAGTAGCGGATCGTGCGCGGGGTCGTCCCGACGAGCCGCGCGACGTCGCCGATGCGCAGGGGGGCGCTCACGATCGTGCCCCTGGGACAGCGGGCTGTCGTGCGGCGCCGCCGCTGCGTACTGCGCTCACGATCGCGCTCCAGCCGCGGCCAGCTGCTCGCCGGCCCGCTCGGGCGCCTCGACGTGGCGGGGGCGCAGCAGGCAGACCCCGGCGCCCACCAGCGAGGTGGCCGCGAGCACCCACAGGGCGGTGTGCATGTTGTCGATGAACGGCGCGAGCTTCTCCGGGGAGAGGCCTTTGGCGAGGCCGGAGAAGACGGCGAAGAGCGTGGATTTGGGGACCGCGGAGGTGATAATCGCGAGCACGAACGCGATCGAGAGCACGGCGCCGGTGTTCTGCAGCAGCGTGCGCGCGCCGGCGGCGATCCCGCGGCGATCGGCGGGTACGGTGCCCATCATCGCGGCGGTGTTGGGGCTGTTGAACATCCCGGAGCCCACTCCGACGACGAGCAGCCAGAGGGTGCTCTGCCAGTAGGGGGTGTGGACCTGCAGCGTCGTCATCGCGATGAGGCCCGCCGCGCTGACGAGCATCCCCAGCGCGGCGAGGCCGCGGGAGCCGTGGCGGTCGGCGTAGATGCCGGCCAGGGGAGAGGAGACGAGCATCCCCACGGCGAGCGGGATCAGCTTGATGCCGGCGGTGATCGGGGTGTTGCCCTGGGCGCCCTGGAAGTAGAAGACGAACAGGAACATTAGCGCGAAGCGGGCCAGTCCGTTGATGAAGGCGGCGGCGGTGGCGGCCGCGAACAGGCGGTTCTTGAACAGCGAGAGGTCGAGCATGGGAGCGCGGGAGCGGTTCTCGATCAGCACCCACAGGGGCAGCAGCACGAGCGCCGTGGCGAGGCCGGCGATCACGATCGTGTCGTTCCAGCCGCTGAGCCCGCCGCGCGAGACG
Source organism: uncultured Solirubrobacterales bacterium (assembly GCA_963771915.1). Taxonomy (GTDB): domain Bacteria; phylum Actinomycetota; class Thermoleophilia; order Solirubrobacterales; family Solirubrobacteraceae; genus Palsa-744. The sequence continues at coordinate 242,244 of CAVYVD010000002.1, forward strand.
CCGAGCACGAGGCCGGTGAGGCCGAGCACGAAGGTGACGTTGCCGAGCACGTCGTAGCCGCGCACCTGGTCGGGCTTGGAGAGCTCGCGCAGGATCAGCGCCCCCCACGCGGCCCCGGCGAGGCTGAGCGGGACGTTGAACCAGAAGACCCAGTGCCAGGAGATCGCGACCAGCGCCCCGCCGAGCACCGGCCCGATCGCGAGGCCGATCGCGGCGACCATCGTGTTGGTCCCCATCGCCAGGCCGAGCTCCTCGTGCGGGAAGGCGTCGGTGACCAGCGCGGCGGCGTTGGCGAACAGGAAGGCCGAGCCGATCCCCTGCAGCACGCGCCACACGATCAGCACGTTGGCGTCGGGCGAGAAGCCCGCCCCGAGGGAGGCGAGCGCGAAGACGAGAAAGCCGCCGATGTAGGCCTTCTTGCGCCCGAACAGGTCAGACAGCCGGCCCGCCATCAGCACGAGCACGGTGGCGGAGATCAGGTAGGCGAGGATCACCCACACGAGCGCGAGCAGGCTTGCGTGCAGCGAGCGCTCGAGGTCGGGCAGCGCGATGATCAGCGTCCCCGAGTTGGTCGCCGCCAGCAGCATCCCGAGGCTGGTGCAGGAGAGCGCCCACCACTTGTAGTGGGCGTGGCCTTCCGCCACTCCGAAGCGGGGTCTTGTCGAAGCTGACGTGAACGTAAGAATCAGGATAGCAGCAGGGCTATGGAGACGCGGGCCTGAGGATCTCTTCGAGGAAGAGCCGTGTCTTCAGGGGCGGCTCTTGTAGTGGGTACATGCTTCGGAGCACCCCTATGGCCTCCTCGGGACTGCGCAGTCCGCACTCTCGCAGCAGGATCTCGATGTCATCGTCGTCCTCGCCGAAGCGCATCGCCATGAGCTTCATCGCGAGCAGGTAGCGGGGGGAGGCGGTGGTGATCTCGATCCCGTGGACCTCCGGCAGAGGCCGGGGGTGCTCGTCCGCGCCGGGCAGGAAGCCCTTGACCGCGTCATTCAGCCAATCCTCGGGCAGGCCGAGGTCTTCGGCGACCTTCGCGCTGGCTTCGTAGATCGAGGACTTGGGCTCGAACACCGCGTCGATGTCCGTGGTGACCCGTCGCGTGGAGTACGCGAGGGCCATCGCGGCGCCCCCGACGATGAAGATCTGACCGCGCACGCCCCCGCGGGTGAGCTCGTCGCCGAGCGCCTGAAGCGCGGTGAGGATCCGGGCGCGATTGAAGTGCCTCTCAGGCACGGTCGAAGACCTCGCGCGCGATGAACACCCCGTGGCGGGCGAGCAACGCGGGCGTATGCGCGAGCGTGTAGGCGTGGAAGGCGGGCCTGCTCGCAAGGAACCACCACGGCTCGACGAAGCGGCTGGGCCCGTTGACCCACAGGGGAGCGGGGATTGCGCTCTCCGCTGCGAACAACTCGGCGATGCCCGCAAGCGCGGCGTCGAAACGGGCATCCCCGGTTGGGGGTGGCTCGTCGCGGATGAGCGCGATCCTGCCGGGACGGGAGGAGCCCCTGAAGTCGTCGGCGAAGCCGAACAGCAGGCGCGCCGCATCCTGCTCCTCGCCAGCCTCGAGGTCATCCGCGATCGTCGGGGCGAGCGCGGCGAGCGAGGCCGCGCCGCGCCGCACCAGGGGGCGGGCGATCACCTCCACATCGTGATCGCAGGCGCGCAGCAGCCGCTCAAGCGTGGCGATGTTGGGGGTCCGCGCTCCGGACTCGTACGTTGCGACCGCGGGCTGGGCGGTGTGAGCCCTATCCGCAAGCTCGCACTGGGTCAGACCAGCGTTCCGGCGTGCGGCCCGGATCAGTCCGGCGATCTTCATTCACAACGATTATACACAATTAGATATATAGCTGGGTCAAACCCCCTCCGGGGTGGGCCCCCCGACCATCGCGGCCTCGGTCTGTGGCCTTGGCGGCAAAGCGCTGATCGAACATATAGATTTCCGCCGGTGTCTCGCGACCTCAGCGGGGCTGAGAGTCGAAATGGATATCAAGATCTCCAAACCGGCCTTTGCGGAAGCCCGTGGGAGGATCCTCGCAGCGGGCATCGCGAGCGTGCTCGCGGCGGCGAGTCTCTGTGGGGCGTCGGCGGATGGCGCTTGGCGATCTGCGCCGACGGGGGCCACCGCCGTCCCGACGCTGGCCCGCGGCGGAAGGTCGGCGGTGAGAACAGCGGTCGGACGCCTGCTACGCGGCATACCCCAGGCGGGCAACGTGCTCGGATACCCCGACGCTCCAGTCACGTTGCAGGTCTTCGGCGATCTGGAGTGTCCGATCTGCAGGGAGCTTGCCCTCGGTGCGTTGAGCAGGTTGATCCAGGGCGAGGTGCGCGCTCGGAAGCTGAAGATCGCCTACCGCTCGCTGGAGACAGCCACCCGTGAACAGGGGATCTTCTTCGAGCAGCAGGAAGCGGCGTTGGCGGCGGGGCGGCAGGACAGGATGTGGTACTTCGTAGAACTCTTCTACCGCGAGCAGGGCGAGGAGGACAGCGGCTACGTCAACAACGCCTATCTTCGAGCCATCGCGCGGCAGGTGCCCGGGCTGAATCTCCCTGCATGGGAAGCCGCTCGCAAGGATCCACTGCTCATCACACAGATCTTCCACGACGAGCAGGTAGCCAATCGCTATCGGTTCATGGGCACACCCTCGTTCCTGATCGGTCGCACTGGGGGATCACTGAGACCGTTCTCCCCCTCCTCGTTGGCAAATCCTGTGCCATTCGAAACGGCGATCGACAGGCTGCTCAGCGGCAACCGATAGTCGCTGTCCGGGGGTCATTCGCTGCTAGAACTGAAGGCACACATGAGCGATACCCCGGTCGTCAAGTCGGAAGAGGAGTGGCGCGAGCAGCTGACCCCCGAGCAGTACGAGGTTCTGCGTCGCGCGGGCACCGAGGCGCCGTTCACGGGGGAGCTCGTCTACAACAAGGAGAGCGGCTCCTACCGCTGCGCCGGCTGCGGCGCGGAGCTGTTCAGCTCCGCTACCAAGTTCGAGTCGGGTACGGGGTGGCCCAGCTTCACCGAGCCCGCCGTGGCGGAGGCCGTGGAGCTGCGCGCGGACAACAGCCTCTTCATGCGCCGTACCGAGGTGCTCTGCCGCCGCTGCGGGGGCCACCTCGGCCACGTCTTCGACGACGGCCCCCGGAGGGGGGGGCCTGCCCACCCAGCGCTACTGCATCAACTCCGCGGCGCTCGCCTTCGACGCCGCCGACGGGTCCTCGGGGCCCTCCGAGGGGTCCGAGCAGGGTGGGGGCGACCCGCAGTCCGGTGGCGCCGGCCGCGGCCCGGGCCACCTCCCGTAGCCTTTCGCGCATGATCATGCAGGACCAGTCCCGGCGGCTCTCCGAGCCGCTGCGCTGGGGGCGGCGCGAGCGGACCGTCGTCGCCGCGCTGCTCGCGTGCGTGGCGCTCGCCGCCGTCGGCCTCGGCGTCTACGCCCTGACGGGCGGTTCGCCCGCGCGCAGGGACTGCATCGAACTGACCTTCGCCTCCACGCTGGGCGGCGCCACCGTGCACGCCTGCGGCGCACAGGCCCGCGCCATCTGCGCCACGCCGGGCGCGTTCCACAGCGTCGCCGCGGAACTGCGCGCGGACTGCCGCCGGGCCGGCCTCCCGTTCGACCATCGGCGCTGAGGCCTGGCGGCGGGCGCGCCGGTTTGGCGACGGTTCGTCGGAGACCTGTTTTCGGTCTTTGGGTCGCTATGGGCGTCTCGACAAATGTCGAAAGAGGCCACCCAAGTGTTGGCCACCATGTCCCTGGCGCCCTCCCCGCAAGACGGATTTCATAGCGGGATCGCAACGGCGGGCTCCGTCCGTGGGCGGAGTCGGCGATCCACAACGAAGGGAAACGGAGGCACATGACCTGGCTGTCATACCCAAGTTGGCTGAACGCAGGTGACAACGCGTGGCAGATGACCGCGGCCACGTTCGTCGGGCTGATGAGCCTGCCGGGCCTGGCTGTCTTGTACGGCGGCGTCATGCAGAAGCGCTGGTCGGTCAACAGCATGATGCTCACCTTCGTGGCGTTCTGTGTGACGCTGATCGTGTGGTGTCTGTGGGCGTTCAAGATGGGCTTCGGTACCGCCGATCGGGTCTGGGAAAGGCTTCTTGGACACATTCGTCGGCAAGCCCGGCAGCGTGCTCGGGCACGTCGGAGAGGAGGCTCAGGCGAGCATCCCATCGATCACCGAAGGGCCGCCGTTCCATTTCCCGGAGGCCTCGCTCGTGTACTTCCAGTTCGTGTTCGCCGCGATCACCCCGATCCTGGCGCTCGGCTCGGTGCTGGGGCGGGTCAACCTCAAGGCGTGGATCCCCTACGTGGTCCTGTGGATCACGTTCGTGTACGCGGTCGATGCCTTCCTGTTGTGGGGCGGCGGCTACTTCGCGGCGCACGGCGCACTGGACTACTCGGGTGGTTACGTGATCCACCTCTCCGCGGGCGTGTCCGGGTTTGTCTTCGCGTGGGTGATCGGACCGCGATTGCAGCGAGATCGAGAGATCGACGCGCCCAACAACCTGTTGATGGTCGCGGTCGGGGCGGGTCTGCTGTGGCTCGGCTGGAACGGCTTCAACGGCGGGGACTCCTACTACGCCGGCGCAGACGCCTCGGCGGCTGTGATCAACACCAACCTCTGCACCGCCGTGGCGATGATGGTGTGGATCGCGTGGGACTACATCTACCGCGACAAGCCCTCCATGATCGGCGCCGTCAACGGCATGATCACCGGCCTGGTCGGGATCACGCCGGCCGCCGGCTTCGTCAACGGGTACGGTGCGATCGTCATCGGCGTCGTCGACTCGACGATCGTGTGGTTTGCGATCCGCTACCTCAGCCGAGCGCCGATGTTCCGCAGCGTCGACGACACGCTGGGGGTGATCTACACCCACGGGATCGCCGGGTTGTTCGGGGGCCTGCTGGTCGGGCTGCTGGCCGATCCAAATGTCGTCGAGTACATCGGCGTGGGCAGTGCGCCGAACCTGCCAGGGAAATCCGGGTTGCTCATCAGCGGCAGCTGGACTTTGGTGCGCTGGCAGGCCGAGGCCGCCCTGTTCGTGATCGCGTGGACCGCGGTCGTCACGTTCCTGATCCTGAAGGTGATCGGTATCGTCATACCGCTTCGTCTCAGTGACGAGGAGCTGGAGATCGGGGACCATGCGATCCACGGCAACGAGGTCTACCCCTCCGACGTGCCCACCCTCGGAGGGCCCCACCCCCCGACGTGGCAGCCCACGCCGGCGACGGTGGGAGGTGCAACGTAGGCAGGGATGCCTCCGGCTGGAGCGCGCCATCCTCTGGGCGTTTTACTCCTCCTCGACGCGATGGAACCGCGGCCCCGCTTCGGCGGGGCCGCGGGCGTCGCGGGCGTCGCGGGCGTCGCGGGCGTCGCGGGCGTCGCGGGCGTCGCGGGCGTCGCGGGCGTCGCGGGGCCGCTCAACCGCTGGCTGCGAGCCCCACGGGGCAGCTGACCCCGGTGCCGCCCAACCCGCAGTAGCCGCCGGGGTTCTTGGCGAGGTACTGCTGGTGGTATGCCTCCGCGTAGTAGAACGGGTGCGCGGGGGGGCCCTCGATCAGTTCGGTGGTGATCTCTCCGTGTCCCGCCGCGGTGAGCATCCGCTGGTAGGTCTCCAGTGACGCCTGCGCCTGCGCGCGCTGGGAGTCGCCATCCCAGAGGATCACCGAGCGGTACTGGGAGCCGGCGTCATTGCCCTGGCGCATCCCCTGCGTGGGATCGTGGCCCTCCCAGAACAGTCTCAACATCTCTTCGAAGCTGGTCGCGGCGGTGTCGAAGGCGATCAGCACCACCTCCGCGTGGCCGGTGCGTCCCGAGCACACCTCCTCGTAGGTGGGGTTCGGCGTGTACCCCCCCGCGTAGCCCACCGCGGTGGTGTACACCCCGGGTGCCTGCCAGAAGAGTCGCTCCGCGCCCCAGAAGCAGCCCATCCCGAAGATCGCCCTCTCGACCCCGTCCGGGAGGGGGCCCCGCGGCGGAGTCCCCAACACCGCGTGGCGCTCCGGCACGGGGAGCTCCTGGGAGCGGCCCGGGAGCGCCGAGGCTGGATCGACCAGAGCGGCTTGACGGCGACCGAAGAGCATCCCCTCCAGGCTAGCCGATCCGTGCATTCTGGCAGCCCCGGGCTGGCCTCTCGCGCGGCTCAGACAGCCGGCCTGACGGGCCCGAGTTCGCGGCTGGGCCAACTCCCGCTTGGGTTTTGCAGCGTAGTTGCGAGTTTTTTAGCCGCCAAGCGCTCAAGCCGGCGCAGGGTCGATCCGAAGAGACGAGCACATGCTCGGTCTGCAACCCTTGCGCATCCTCAGCGCGCTGAAGCGGCTGCACAACGCGCGTCCACCGATGGTGTGGGCCGCCGCGCTCCTGTACCTGTGTCGCGGCGTGGCCTGCTTCGCGGCGGTGGTCTTTCCCATCAGCGCGCGGGAGCCCGTGCGGCTGGAGCTCACGATCGGGGTGCTCGCCTGCCTGGTGGGCATGGGGCTGTGGGTCTTCGCCCGGAAGGCACCCGCGACCCTGATACAGGTGCTGATGGCGCTGAGCGCGGTGACCGTGAGCGTGATGGTCGCCAACGCCCGCACCGGCGCCGGTGTGATGCTGGCCGCCTTCGCCTATCCGTGGACCGCGATGTATATGGCCCACTTCTTCTCGCGCCGCGCGGTCCTCGCGCAGGCGCTGCTGATCTCCGTGGGCTTCGCGGTGGGTCTCATCGTGGGCGGTCTGCCCAACATGGCGATCGTGTGGGTGATCGTGACCGGCACCGTGTGGTCCACTGCGCTTGTTCTCGCGAACCTCAGCGCGAGCCTGCGTCGGCGCGCGGACACCGACCCGCTCACCGGTCTTCTCAACCGCAGCGGCTTTCTCGCTCTCGCCGCCCGCGAGCGGGCGATCGCGGAGCGCACCCGCACACCCATGGCGCTCGCCCTGCTCGACCTCAACGGCTTCAAGCAGATCAACGACCGGCTCGGGCATGCCGCGGGGGACCGGCTTCTGGCGGATCTGGGGCGCGCATGGAGGGAGCGCCTGCGCCCCGGCGACATCCTCGCGCGCCACGGCGGGGACGAGTTTGTGCTGCTGCTCCCCGCCACCTCCTCCCACGAGGCCGGCGGTGTGCTCGAGCGACTGCGCGTGGAGGACTTCCCTGTGGACTGGTCTGTGGGGATCAGCGGGTGGCTTCCCAGCGAGGACCTCGACGCGTGTCTCGCGCGCGCCGATCGCAGCCTCTACAGCGTCAAGCAGGCGCTCCCCCGCGGGAGCCACCCCGCGGAGGGACGGCACTCGCGGTTGCTGCTGCCCTCCACGTAGGCTGAGTTCCATCCATTCCAATATGGATAAAGTCGAGGTTTGGGTCTGGTCCATCGGGGAAAGATACGCAGCGAGGAGCATCCCTCCCTCATTCCCTCCCAGATCGGCCCGCTTCCCCCGGCGGGCCGATCTTTTTGCGGGGGCCAGGTGTGCGCGCGGGGGCTACCGCCCGGGCTTGGAGGGCACGCCCAGCCAGTGCTCGAGCGGCGCGGGCGGGCCGAGGTGGAAGCCCTGGGCGTAGTCCACCCCCAGCTCCCGCAAGATGCCGAGCGTCGCCTCGTCGCCCACGAACTCCGCGATCGTGCGCTTGCCCATCCCCCGCGCAAGCTCCACCACCGCTCCGATCACCAGCCGATCCGTGGGGTCCGCAGTGCAGTTGCGCACGAACTCCCCGTCGATCTTGATGAAGTCGAAGGGGAGGTGCTTGAGATAGTAGAAGGAGCCGAAGCCCGCCCCGAAGTCGTCCAGCGCGAAGCGGCACCCCAGCTCCCCCAGCCGCTCCGCGAAGGTGCGCGCCGCCGCGATGTTGCCGATCGCGGTGGTCTCCGTGACCTCGAAGATCAGCTGGGTCGCCGCCACCCCCGCGGCGCGCAGCTCGCGGCCGATGTGGACCGCCAGCTGGGAGTCCCCGAGCGATTGCGCGGAGAGGTTGATCTCCACGACCGGCCGGCGGCCCTCTCCGCGCTGTTCCCCGAGCATGCGGATCGCGCGGGTCACCACCCAGCGATCGATCTCCCGGATCAGCCCGAAGCGCTCCGCGACCGGCAGGAAGCTCCCCGGCGGGATCAGGTCGCCGTGGGGGTCCACCATCCGCACCAGCAGCTCGTGCTGGGTGGCGCGCCCGGTGGCGGTCTCCACCACCGGTTGGGCGTGCAGCACCAGGCGGTCCTCGTCGAGCGCCGCGCGGATGCGCTCCGCCCATTCCAGGCGCGCCTCGATGTGCGCCTGTCCGCGGCTTGCGCCGCCGTAGATCTCGCTGCGGTCGCGGCCCGCCTCCTTGGCGTCGTACATCGCGAGGTCCGCGTTGATCAACGCCTCCTCCGCCCTCAAGCTCTCGGATCCCTCCAGCGGCGCGATGCCGATCGAGGCCGTGATCGGACGCTCCCGACCGCCCGGCCCGCGCGCGGCGTGCTCGCGGCGGATCACCTCCAACAGCGAGTCCGCCAGCCGCTGCGCCTCGGCGCGCTCCCCCGTGGGGGTCAGGATCGCGAACTCGTCGCCCCCAAGGCGCGCAAGCGTGTCGCTCTCGCGCAGACGGGTCGCGAGGGCGCCCGCGACCCGCACGATCAGCTCGTCGCCGGCGCTGTGGCCGAGGGTGTCGTTGACCTCCTTGAAGTTGTCCAGGTCCAGCACCATCACCGCGCCCGCGTGGCCGTAGCGCTCGCCGCGCGCGAGATGCTCTTCCAGGCTGCGCTCGTAGGCGCGGCGGTTCAGCAGGCCCGTCAGGGGGTCGTGGTCGGCCATGTACTTCAATTCGGACTCGTAGCGGCGGCGGGCGTCGGCTTCCTCGGCGCGGGCCTGCTCGAGCGCCCGCTCGGCCCGCTCGCGCTCGGCGAGGCGGCGCGCGACGAGCGCCTGCGCGTAGCGCTCCCGCCGTCCTGCCTGCACGCCGAAGGTTCCCACGAGCAGCGTCCCCAGCAGCCCGACCAGCAGGATCGTCACCGGCAGCGAGTGGTCGGGGGAGGGCTCGCCCACCGCCAGTGTCCAGGAGCGCCCCGCCACCGCGATCCGCGAGCTGATCGCGTTTCGCGGAGACCCCTGGGCGAGCAACCGCACGCCGCTGTCCTCGAGCGAGAAGGCGGTGCCCGCCGGGATCGTTCGCAGCAGCGCGGGCCCGAGGAGGTCGTAGCTGTAGCCGATCGACGCGAACCCCCTCAGGGCTCGCAAACGCTGCGCAGGCGTGCGGAGCGGGAACGGGGAGGGCCGGTAGATCGGCACGTAGAGCACCGTCCCCAGCTGGTTGGTGCTCATCAGGTGCACGGGCGGCGTCGCGCGCGGCCACCCCGAGCGGGCCGCGGCCAGCAGCGTGGCCAGGCGCGTGGGCTCCCCGCCGATGTCCAGTCCGACGTCGCTGGGCCCCCCGGAGCTGCGGGCGCTGTCGAGCACCACGTAGTACTCCGCCATCTTCGGCGCCGCGTGTCGCGCCCCCCCGGGAGTGCCCAGCTCGAGCGGGCCGTGGCGGCGTTCGAAGAGCTCGCGCCGGGTGGCCCCAACAGCTTCAACGAGTCCCACGCCGTTGATCCCCGGTTCGCGCTCCAGGCCGCGGGCGACCGCTGCGAAGATCGCCGCGTGTGCGGGCCAGTCCGCGCCAACGCTCGCCGCGAGCTCCATTGTGCGTCGGATCGCGGCGTCCACGGTGTCCACTGCCTGTGTGCGGATGTTCGCGGAGAGGGTGGCGCGCTGCGCCTGCGCGTCGTGTTGCGCCTGGCGCTCCGCCGTGAAGGCGCCCACGAGCGTGAGTGCGGCCACGCCCGCGGTCACCACGGCGGGCAGCCACGGCACGAGACGTCCCAGCGGCAGTCCGCGGGGTGGATCGCCGCCGGTATTGAGCGGGCCGGCATGCCAGGTGGTGGAGCGCGTGCTCACTGTCGCTCTCCCCGGGCCACCTTCGCTTTATCGGCGCAGGCGGGACGGAACTAAATATCGAAAACCTCCGCGCCCGCCATCGGGAGCCTTGGCGCTCGACACTCGATCTCCCCGTTAGAGCGTCCGCGATTTCTGCTAGGAAGGATCGCGCAATGGGTGCTGAGGCGGCAAGGATCACCACCGATCGCCAGTCGTCCGCGGCGGGCTGGCGCGTGGTCGCGGCTTACGGGTTGGTGGCGGCGGCCACCCAGATGCTGTGGCTGACCTACGCGGCGATCACCACCGACTCCGCCAAACGCTACGGGGTCTCAGTCGACGCGATCGGCTGGCTCGCGGAGATCTTCCCGCTGCTCTACGTCGCGCTCGCGATCCCCGCGGGTGCGCTGCTGGACCGCTGGTTCCGCCCTTCGCTGGCGCTCGGGGGCGCGCTCGTCGCCGTCGGCGGACTCCTGCGTCTGGGCGGCATGACGTTCGCGTGGGCGCTCGCGGGTCAGTCGCTGGTGGCGCTCGCCCAGCCGGTGGTCATGAGTGCCGTGGCCAAGCTCCCCGGCGAATACCTGCCCGTGCACGCACGGGCGCTGGGAATCTCGCTGGCTTCCGCCGCGGGGTTCGTTGGGATGCTCGCCGCGCTGCTGCTCGGCCCGCTGCTCGGCGGGGCGCACCTGGAGCTCCTGCTCGAGATTCAGGCCGCCGTGGGGGTGCTCGCGGCGGGCGCCCTGGCCTACGCCCTGCGCCGGCCGGGCAGCGGCGCGGGGGAGGACACCGCGATCGAACGCGGCGTCGCGCGGGCGCTGTGGGCGCGCCCGGAGATCAGGGTCATGTCGGGCCTCGCGTTTCTGGGCTTCGGGGTGTTCGTCGCGCTCTCCACCTGGCTGCAGACGCTGCTGCACCCCTCCGGGGTATCCGACACCGCGGCCGGCGCGCTGCTGGTCGGGATGATCGTCGCGGGGGTCGTGGGCTGCGCGGTGCTGCCCGCCGCGATCGCCCGCCGGGGAGCGGAGCGGGGGTTCATGGTGGCGGTGGTCGCCGCCGGCTGTCTGGGCAGCGTCGCGCTCGGGGTGCTCCCCGGGATCGCCGGCAAGGCGCTCGTGATGGTGGCGATGGGTGTCCTGCTGCTGCCCGCCCTGCCCGTGCTGATGACGGTCGCCGAGCGGCTCGCCGGCCCCGCGGCCGGCACCGCGGGGGCGATCGTGTGGATGGCCGGCAACCTGGGGGGGCTGGTGGTGGCGCTGTTGGTGCAGGCCCTCGTCCACCACCCCACCGCCGCCTTTCTCGCGATGGCGCTCGCCGTCCTGCTCGCCGCCCCGCTCGCCCTGCGAATGGTCTCGCTCCGTGGCCTCCCCGGCGCGCCGCCGGAGCCATCCGCCCGGGGAGAGCTCGGGGTGCGGCCCGAGGGGGTTGCCTCCTGAGCTGAATCCACCGATCCCGGGGTCGCCTCGGCACCGGTGGCGCCCAGGCCGAGTCGGCGCCCCTGCCGAGGTGGGCGCCCGGCCCGTCCCGGTCGCGGGCTACGCGGGCTGATCGGCCAGCCAGTCGAGGACCTCCGAGGGGTTGCGGTGGGGGGGGAACACGGGGTAGAAGACCTTCGCGATGTGTCGCTCCCGTGCGATGAAGGTCAGGCGCCGGTAGAAGCGCCTCCCGGCGGCCTCGAAGGTGGGCAGCCCCAGGGCCCCGGCGAGCGTCAGGTCGGGGTCGCTCAGCAGGGGATAGGGGATGTGCTCGCGGCCCGCGAACTCTCGCTGCTCGGAATGCGGCTGAGCGCTCAGGCCGAGCACCGAGGCTCCGTAGGCCGCGAGCTCCAGCACGTGGTCGCGGAAGGCGCAGCTCTGGGGGGTGCAGCCGCGTGCGCCCGGAATCCGGTTCCATCCCACCGGCAGCGGTTCGCCCGGCACACCCGTGCGGGGGTAGATATAGACCACTGCCAGCCGCTCCGTCGCGGTGCTCAGGTCGAGCGCTCCGCCCAGCGTCGAGCTCAGTGTCACGTCCGGCACCTCCACGCCCGGCAGGTGATCGGCGGCTCCGTCGTCCGTCGGGACCGCTATGTCTCCGGGGAGATCCCGGTAGCTCTCTGCCATCTCCGTGATTCTTCCAAAGGACGCCGCCGTTTGTCTCCCTGAGCTGCTCGGTACTGTTCCAGTCATCGCTACTGATATGGCTAACGCGAATCTTGGCAGACATCGGATGATTGAAATGCCACCTTGAACATTTCGCCTCCCGATGGCCGCGAAGCCTGGCTGGGTTGCGGGGCGGACGGGTCGCGAGTGCGGGGGCGGCCCGAGAGCGGATAAAACCGTCGTCAGGGATCTGGAGCGGGGACCCTATCCGCCGGTGCTGCCGAAGCCCCCGCGGCTGCCCTCGCCGGGATCGTGCACGCTCCACTGCGCTCGATCCGCGCGCACGAACACGCCCTGCGCGACGCGGCTGCCCGCGGGGATGTGGGTCGGCTTGGAGGTGAAGTTCAGCAGCTGCAGCCGCAGCTCGTCCGCGGGACCCTGGTAGTCCTCGTCGATGATCCCCACCGCGTGCGGCTGAATCACCCCGAACTTTCGCGGCGTCGAGGAACGCAGGCAGACCAGCAGGCACCAACCGCGTGGCGTCGCGAAGACCAGGCCGGTGCCCACGAGCGCGATCTCCCCCGGGGCGATCTCGGCGGCTTCGGCGGTGCTCAGGTCGAAGCCGTTGGAGCCCGCGGTGGCATAGTGGGGCTCCCGCGCGGAGTCGTGCAGGCGGAGGATCGGTACGTCCATGGTCGCTCCCGGGTCGGCGTGGCACGGAGAGGCTGCGGCGTCTGCCGGAGCCTAGCTACCCCTGGGCGTAGGCGCGCATCGCTTCCACCACCGGCGCGAGGCGCCGGCCGCGGGCGGTGAGGCGGTACTCGACGGTGGGGGGACTCGAGGGGATCACGGTGCGCCGCACGAGGCCCGCGGCCTCGAGGTCGCGCAGACGCTCGGAGAGCATCCGCGGTGAGATGCCATTCACGGCCTCCGCGAACTCGCTGAAGCGCAGCGCCCCGGTGAGGGCGGCGTAGATGATCGACAGCTGCCAGCGGCGCTCCAGGAGGTCCGCCGCGCGGCGGACCTCCACGGGAACGGGCTGGCACCTACGGGAGCTGGCGGGCGGCATGGCGGGTGGACGGCATCGCGGTGGGCTCGTCGCTAGGAGAGCTGGTGGGCGACATCGCGCGTGGGCTCCAGCGCCCGGTCGAGGACCTCCTGCACGGTCATCACCGGGTGGAAGGTCATCTGCTCGCGGACCTCCTGCGGGATGTCGTCCAGGTCGCCGCGGTTGCGCTCGGGCAGGATCACGTCGGTGAGGCCGGCCGCGTGGGCCGCCAGCACCTTCTGCTTGAGCCCCCCGATCGGCAGCACGCGCCCCTGCAGGGTGACCTCGCCGGTCATCCCCACGGTGTGCTTCACCGGGCGCCCGGCGAGCAGGGAGGCCAGCGCGGTGACCATCGTGACTCCCGCGCTGGGGCCGTCCTTGGGGATCGCGCCCGCGGGCACGTGGACGTGGAACTCCTGTCCCTCGAAGGCGCTCTCCTCGATCCCGATCTCCTCGGCGTGGCCGCGCACGTAGGAGAGGGCGATGCGCGCCGACTCCTTCATCACGTCCCCGAGCTGGCCCGTCAACACCAGGCCGCCCCCGCCGCCCGAGCCGGAGCTCTTCATCGCGGTGGCCTCCACGAACAGCACGTCCCCACCGGTGCCCGTCACGGCCAGGCCGGTGGCCACGCCGGGGGTCGCGGTGCGCGAGGCGGACTCCTGGAAGAACTTCTGGCGTCCCAGCGCCTCGCGCACGGTCTCCAGGTCGATCTTCACGGGTGTTTTGGTGGCGGGCCGCTTGGGTGCCATCTTCTTAGCGGGCTGCTGCTCAGCGACTGTCTCGGCGCTCTCGGACTTCGCGGCGTCAGCCTCCTGGCCTGCGCCGCCGGCCTCCTTCGCGCCCTCCTCCGCGGGCAGGCTGGAGGCGATCTTGGTGGCGGTCTTGCGCAGCAGGGTCCCGAGCTCGCGCTCGAGGTTGCGCACGCCCGCCTCGCGGGTGTACTCCGCGATGATCGTGCGCAGCATGTCGTCCTCGATCTCGACCTCGCCCTCGAGCAGGCCGTTGCGGTCGCGCTGGCGCGGCCACAGGTAGCCCTTGGCGATCGCGAGCTTCTCCTCGCTGGTGTAGCCGTCGAAGCGGATCACCTCCATCCGGTCCAGCAGGGGCCCGGGGATCGTGTCGGCGACGTTGGCGGTGGCGATGAACATCACCTGGCTGAGGTCGAGCTCCACGTCGAGGTAGTGGTCGCGGAAGGAGTGGTTCTGCGCGGGGTCCAGGACCTCGAGCAGCGCCGCGGAGGGGTCCCCGCGCCAGTCCGCGCCGACCTTGTCGACCTCGTCGAGCAGGATCACCGGGTTCATCGTGCCCGCGTCGCGCAGCGCGCGCACCAGCCGGCCCGGCAAAGCGCCGATGTAGGTGCGCCGGTGCCCGCGGATCTCGGCCTCGTCGCGCACCCCGCCGAGGGACATGCGCACGAACTCGCGTCCCAGGGCGCGCGCGATCGACTCGCCGATCGAGGTCTTGCCGGTGCCGGGGGGGCCGATCAGGGTGAGGATCGCCCCGGACTTGGGGTCGGCCTCGATGCCGCGGTCCTGGCGCAGCTTGCGCACCGCGAGGTACTCCACGATGCGGTCCTTGACGTCCTCCAGGCCCGCGTGGTCGGCGTCCAGCACCTCTCGCGCGGCGGTGGGCTCGAGGTGCTCCTCCGAGCGCTTGGCCCAGGGCAGCGCGATCAGCCAGTCCAGGTAGGTGCGGATCATGCTGGACTCGCCGGTCTGCTCGCCCATCCGCTCCAGGCGCCCCAGCTCCTTGAGGGCCTGCTTCTCGACTTCCTCGGGCATCTCGGCGGCCTCGATCTTGGTGCGGTACTCGTCTACGATCGAGCCCTCGTCCTCGCCGAGCTCCTTGCGGATCGACTCCATCTGCTTGCGCAGGAAGTAGTCGCGCTGCTGCTTCTCCGCGCCGTCCTGGACGTCCTCGCGGATGCGCTTGCGCACCTGCAGCTCCGCGAGGCTCTCGCGCTGCAGCTTGACCGCGAGATCCAGGCGCTCGGTGACGTCGAGCGTGCGCAGCAGCTCCACCTTCTGGGCGTAGGACAAATTGGGGGAGTAGCCCGCGGAGTCCGCCAGCGGGCCGGGCTCGACGATCGCGCGCAGGAATGCCGCGATGCGCCCGTCGTCGCCGCGCAGCTCGAGGATCTCCTCGACGATCGCGCGGTACTCGCGCTCAAGGTTGCGGGTGCGCCCGTCGGCGGGCACCCCGTCGGGGCGCTCGTCGATCTCGACGCGCAGCTCCCCGTCGGCGCCGGTCTGGGCGGCGCCGATCAGCGCGCGGTGCTGGCCGGAGAGCGCCACCGCGCGTCCGCCGCCGGGCAGGCGCAGGTGGTCCTCGACCTCGGCGATCGTGCCGACCTCGAGGAACTCGCTCTCGTGGCGGGGCACGAGCACCACGCGCTCGTCCTCGCCCACGTCCACGGTGAGGGTGATCCCCATGTTGGGGAACACCACCGTGTCGTCGAGGGGGATCAGCCGCAGAAGCTGGCGCTCCGAGGGGGAGGCGTCCTGCGGGCGGGGGGTGGGCTTGGGCTGGGACTTTCCGTTGTCTGAGCTTGCGGGCATCGATATACCCTCCATATGAGGTTACGAATTGATAGCTAGTATAACAAAGGATTCGCGGAGCGCAAGGGGGCTCGGCGGAGTGTCCGCATCGGCCTCCAGGCAAGATCGATCGAGCGCCCAAAGCGCGCACGCCACGCGCGCAGAAATCGCTCTGCGGCAGCCTGATCGAGCGCCCAAGTCGCGCACGCCACACGCGCGCGCATCCCACTGCGTACCCCGCGCCGGCGGAGCTGGCCATCCAAAAAAAGAGGAAAGCCTCCGAGGGCTCGCCTCACGCGGGATCGTCGAAGCTGACCTCCACGTTCTCCTCCTCCACGCGCTCCTCGACCTCCGCCAGCGACCTGAGCGCCCGCCTATCGGCCTCCAGGAGGGGCGGGGAGAAGAAGCTGCGCGGCCACAGCCGCCACGCCCGCACCACGTTGATCTCCATCGCGAACAGCGTCATCTGGCTCCCCAGGTACAGCCACGAGAGCAGCCCCAGCACGAACGCGAACAGGCCGGAGGTCTCCTTCGCGTGGCGCACCACGTGCGCGACGTAGTAGCCGCCGATGTGCTGAAGGATCTGCCACAGCACCGCGGCGACGATCACGCCGGGGAGCAGCTCGCGGGTCGACACCTCCCTCGCGGTGAGCAGCCTGAAGGCGGCGAAGAACAGCAGCAGGTTCGCGGCGAGCGCCACCAGAACGCCGCCGATCGCCGCCAGCGCGCTGGGGCCGTCGGCCGTGACATAGCCCGCTACCGCGGTGGAGACGATCGTGAGGGTCCCCAGGGCCACGAGCAGCGCGAGACCGCGCAGCCGCCACGTGAGGAGGTTCGGGCGATCCTTGTGCGGGACGTGCCACACGGCGTTGAAGGCGTTCTGGGCGGCCCCCGTGATGCCCAGTCCGGCGAGCAGCGAGCCGAGCACCCCGATCGCCAGCCCCACGCCGCTGCCCCTCAGCGAGTGGACGTTGTGCTGGAGTTCGTCCCCGATGATCGGGAACTGGCTGAGCGTGGAGTGCAGCACGCTCTCCTGCGCGCTCGCGTTGCCCTGGAGTACGAAGCCGAGCACGGTAACGAACACCAGCAGCAGCGGGAACAGCGCGAAGAACCCGTAGTAGGCGATCAGCGCCGCGAGCTGCCCCGCGCGGTCCTCGCCGAACTTCTTGACCACCGCCGCGAGGAAGCCCAGCCGGCGGTGGCGCTGCTGGAAGCCGTCGAGTGCGTGCAGGCTCTCCCTGAGGGTCACTTTGAGGGGGGGGATGGGGGGGTTGGGGACGGGGGTGTCCGAGTGAGCGCACCGCGTGGCCCCCCCGGCGTCGGGCTTCCGGAGGGGGCGAATTGGGAGGGGGGTGTGGGGGCGGCGGGGTGCGACATCCCCATGTGTCTACCCGATACGCGCAGCGGAGAGCGCTCTCGCGGCTCCACGACCCCGCCGAGCAGGTGGCCCTCGTGGCGCGCGCCAAGCGCGCGGGGCTGCTGCGCGCCCACCGCCGGCTCCTGCGGCCGGAGGACCTCGAGGATTGCCTGAGCCAGGCCGTGCTCGAGCTTGTAGCCGGGGCAAGGGGCGGCCGGCGGTTCGCCAGCCGCGCCCACCTCGAGAACGCGCTCGAGCAGCGCTTCCTCTCCCGCGTGCGGGACCGCCGCCGCGCGCTCCGCGGCCGCAGCCCGCTGCAGGCCGCGCTCGAGGGGGCGCTCCCCCTGGGGGACGGGGGGTGGGAAGTGGAGGTGGTCGATCCCCGCGCGGAGGTCCACCAGCTGGTGTCGCGGCGCCTGGAGCTGCGGCGGGTGGAGGAGCTCGCGTCGCGGCTGAGCTCCGACCAGCGGCTGGTCCTCGCCTCTCAGGTCGCGCTGGGGATGGGGCGTGCCGAGTTTTGCCGCCGTTTCGGGTGGTCGCACGAGAAGTACCGCAAGATCGCCCAGCGGGCTCGGGGGCGTCTGGCGGAGCTGGTCGAGGAGGGGCCTCGATCCTGAGTCGTTGCGTCCCCGCCGAGGTCGGAAAACATCAGTAGGAGACATCTGCTGCCAGTTTCGGAAAAGTCTGCATGGTCTAACTCATCCGTCTTTAGCCAAGCTGCCCCGTCTCGTGGTAAGAGAGGGAGCAACCACTTGGTTTGTCGATCTCGATGGAGGATCCACCATGAAAGCAAACAAGCAGACAGTACTTGGCTGTATCGCAGTCGCCACCTTCCTGGCTGGCGGTCTGGTGTCCCATGCATCGGCCAGCGTCCCCGAATGGCGGGAATGCATCAAAACGACCAAAGGGATATATGAAGGTAGTAAGTGCACGATAGGCAATGAAAAAGGGGGCTCTGAATGGAAGAGCACTGCCGAAACAAAGGAAGTCGATTTGACCAAAGGTCTTGCAGAACTGGTCGTATTGCCAAAAGGGCCAACAGTGAAGTGCGGCGAGACCGGCAAAGGCTGGATCGGCGTGAAAGGCCACGGTGGTCTTTCCAGTATTCAGCTCACGAGCTGTGAATTGATCAAAGCTGGCTCTTGTGAAACCGGGAAATCCGTGTCGTTGAAGCCGATTGATCTTCCTTGGGGCACCGCTATGGAGGAAGAAGGCACACGCGGAATCATAGACTCCATTGAAGCTGGGGGAGGACCCGGACTCAAGATCGAATGCTTTATTTCAGGGAAATCTACAGTGGAGAACGAATGCTTCGGTTTGACCGCTGGTATGACCAACAATGAAACCAAGGGCACCGTCGAAGCCGAATTCGAGGGAAGCGCTCACCAGTCTCAGTGTAGAATAGGCACAGAAAAAACCGGCGAAGTCAACGGGACCGTGGCCTTGGTCGACAACAGTGCGGCGATTGAGACCCTTGGGGCGGCTCCACTCTGGTATGTCAATGGCGTCGAGCTCGGGGGAAATGAAGCGACCCTCGCCCAGCCTGTGCCCGCGCAGAAATTGAAGTTCATAAGCAACACCATTGAAGTCGCCTGTGAACGAGCCGTCGCCGAAAAAGGCGAGATTGGGCTTGGCTCAATCTTCCTGGAAAAAACGACGATCGACTGCACGGTGCCGGTTCCCGAACGGGCGGGCGTCGAAAAGTGTAAGGTGGCAGGCGAAAGCATCACGCTCAACAAATTGACGGGGTTGCTCCGTTGGAAGGAACAGTTTGGTGAAGAAGCTTTGTTCAAACTTTACGATAACGCGATGGGAGTTGTAGCTGAATTCGACATCGAAAAAGAAGGCGCACTGCTATGCTCGGTGTCCGGCACATATAAAGTGACTGGTGAATTCATAGCGGAACTCAAGCACTCCACCACGGAAGAAACGGTCAAGAGCTTCCTGGCCCCGTGTCCGACGCCGCTCACTCAGTACTGGAACCTGGCGGCGCCCGGGTCTCGCAGGCAGTTCCCGCTTGTCGCATCACTGAAAATCACCAAGGAAGGAGCCGCCGCTGAAGATGGTAAGATTTGTGGCGAATGGGAATTCTCGTTGGATGGCGCTCTGCTTGAAAAACCATTTCGCATAAAAGCGCTCTGAGTTGTTCGGGCGGAGGCACCGCCGGCGAATGGGACGGCCGACGAGCGCGGGGAACGCCGGCGGCGTTCCCCGGCGTTTGATGTGACGAGCGCGGCCAGTCCCTTTCGCCGGCCGATCGGGATCCATGGATGCGAGGTCTTCTCCTTGACCTAAGGGCCTATCCCGGTTGGGTGGTGGCGAGGGTGGCGAGCTGCGCCTTCTTGAATGCGATGAGGCCGCTGGAGAGTTGTAGGAGGGCGAGGTGGTTCTCGTCCTTCTTTGACCAGCGGATGAGTATCCCGCGGTTGCGGTTCAGCCAGGAATGGCAGGCCTCGACGACCCAGCGGCGTGCTTTCCACTCGGGGTTGTGGGCCTTCTCCTCGATCTCCTCACCGCGTGCGCGTATGTGCGGCGTGAGCGCGTAGCCGCCGATCAGCTCGCGGACTTCAGCGTTGTCATACGCCTTGTCCAGACAGATGCCCTGCGGGTGCTCTGGGGTCGGCTCGGGCCGCTCGATCGGGATCGAGTCCAGCGTGCCCTTCAGCAGCTTGTGGTCGTTGCGGTTCGCGCCGTCGTGATCGAGCCCGACCGGGACCCCCGCACCCTCCGCGAGGACCGAACGCTTCGCCCCCCCTTGGCCCGGTCAGTAGGGTTTGGGCCGGTCTTGGCTCCTCCCAGCGGGGCTTTGGTCATCGCCCCGTCGCCCGAGAGGAACGACCAGTCGATACCTACCTTCTCGTCGTACTCCAAAAGCCCTTGGCGCCAGATCTCATGGAACACGCCGGCCTGCTCCCACTCCTGAAAACGCCGGTGCGCCGAGGAAGAAGAGCACACACCCGTAGCGTTCAGCGCGTTCCACTGCATCCCAGTCCGCAACACCAACATGATCGCGTCCATCGCGTCACGGTCAGGCACCCGCGGCGCGTGACAGCCCAACGGGTGAAACGGCGGGTCCGGCAGCAACGGCTGCACCCGCTCCCACAACCAATCCGGCATCCGCCAACCATCATCCCTGCTGACCATGTAGCCCATCACAGACCTCCTGATCGAACGACACGACGCCAACGATCAAAAGTTCAACGCTGCGCTACATAACCCTTCCGGGATAGGCCCTAAGGGCGCGGCCGGCCTCGCTCGCTCAGGCGACGCCTCGGCGCGCTTCGAGGGTAGGTCTTTTGTCCCGCTCCGGCGACAGGGTCGGAATAGGGAGATAGGGACCCACCTATGAACATCCCTCACTACCCCCATAGGCGCGTCCCCTGGGACGCCGAAGGTCGGTTGCAGGCGCGACCTCGAGGCGATTTCCATCCGCGCGCATGCGGCCGGGGGCCGGGTAACTCCCCACCTTGGCCCTCGGCCGCCGGCGTGGCCCCTCGATTGGGGTGGGACGCATGAGGTCCCTCCTCCGCGCTCCCCGCCAGCCCTACCGCGTGTACTTCGAGGAGGAGTTCCTCGCGGCGGAGGACTGGTGTGAGCCCGTGGAGGCCGAGCCCGCCGTCACCGCGAGCGAGAAATGTGCCCCGCGGCCGTGGGGTCGCGCGGTCGTCCTCGTCGCGCTCTCCGCCGTCGTCGTGGCGGTGACCGGCGTGGTCGCGATGAACGAGGCGCGATCCAGGGCGGGGAGCGGTCGTAGATTCGCCAGTAGACGGATCGTCCCGCGACTGCCTCGCGAGGATCACGCGACAAGCTCGCTGCCTACAGGCCGAGGATCGTCTGATGGAAATGTAAGCCGCCGACTGAGCGCTGGGTGGGCTTCGGCGACAGCTCGACCGGTCGCCGAGCGCGACGCACATGTCTTACCCCGGCTCGCGGCACACACGTCCATTCACTCGCAGCCGCGCCCCCCTGAGCGAGCCGCAATCTCGGCGCCCGCAGCCCCACGGACCGTCACCGGTACCCCTGCGACGGTGCCGGCTGCGATCACGACCCCCGCGACGACGCCGGCGGAGACGGCACCGGCCGAGACCGCGACGGCTGAGACGGCGCCGGCGGCCACCGCTACCCCCTCGACGGTGCCGGCGACGACCTCGACCCCCGGGGCGCCGCCGGTTGCAACCGCGACGACCGCGATGGCGGCATCGGACGCGGCCTCCGCGCGCGGCGCCAGCTCGGAATTCGGGTTCGAGCGGTAGCCGATGGGCGCCGTGTCTCAACGCCCTTCGTTCACGGTCGAGCGTCCGCGCGCCGCCGTGACGGTGACGACGCGGCCCCTGTGGCGGATCCGCCTCGCGCGGGAGCTGCCCCGCCGCCTGTGCGGCGCGCTCGCGATCGCGGGGCTGCTGGCGAGCGCCCGCTTCGCGATCGACCCCCCGCGCTTCGCGCTGCCGGCCGCGCTGCTGCGCCGTCCCGCCCCCGAGGACCTGGCGGCGGAGGGTTACGCAGCGCTGTTCGCGCGCAGCTATCTCACCTGGGAAGCACAGAACCCCGAAGCCCGCGAACACGCGCTGGCGCCGTTTGTGGGGCCCGGGATGGACGGCGACGCCGGCCTGCAACCCCCGACGAGCGGGGAGCAGCGGGTGCAGTGGACGCAGATCGTCCAGGAACGCGAACCCCGGCTGGGGGAGCACGTATACACCGTCGCGGCCCAGACCGACACCGCGGGGCTGCTCTACCTCACCGTGAGCGTGCTCCACCCGGCCGGGGGTGAGCTCGCGCTGGCGGGCTACCCCGCGTTCGTGGGGCCCTCCGCATCCGGCCCCGCGCGGACCGGCTCCGGCGGGCGCCTGCGCGAAGTGAGCGAACCGGAACTGAGCACCGTGGTTGAACGCGCCCTGCGCAACTACCTCGCCGGCTCCCCCTCCGAGCTGGCCGCCGACCTCACCGTCGGAGCGCGCGTCTCGCCGCCCGGGATCGAGCTCGCGCTGCAGTCCCTTCAGAGCCTCCGTTGGGCGCCCGGCGGGGGCGCGGTGCTCGCACTCGTCCAGGCCCAGGACCAGCGGGGCGCCCAGTACGCGCTCGCCTACGAACTCGACGTCGCCCGCGCCCAGGGCCGCTGGGAGATCTCAGCCATCCAGATGGACCCCGACAGCTAGCCACCAAAGGAGCCCTCGATGAACTCACTCCCTACCCCTCACTCCCGCGTGTCGCGCTCGCTGGCGATGGCCTGCGCGGCGCTCGCCTGCTGCTGCGCCTGTCTCGCCCTGGCGCCCGTGGCCGCGCGCGCCGCCGTCGGCTCCTCCGCCTCCGTGCCCGCCGGGACGGGAGGAACCGCGGCTGGCAGCGGGGCCGGCGGGTCCCCGGAAACCGGCAGCTCACTGGAAGCCGCCGCTAGCAAGGCCGGGAGCACGGGGCGCAAGGTGGCGATGAGCCTGATCGGGCTGGCGTTCGCCGTCGCCGGCATTGTGTTGGCCTTCCGCCGAGACTTCAAGGAGGCCGCGGGGGTGTTCGCGGTGGGGATCGTGGCGGTGCTGCTCGCCACCCCCGCGGGCATAAATCTTCTGCAGGACACCGTCAACTCGCTGTTCGGCTCCTGAGCATGGAGATCCGCTCCTACCGCGCCGTGTTCGACTTGGAGCGGCGCATCTACCGCATCGACCGGCTGCGGCTGAACCCCGGCGGGATTCCGGTGCGGGGGGTCGTCTACTGCCTCGCGATCCTCACGGGCCTCGCGCTCGCCGTCGCGCTGCCGCTGCTGGGGACGGCCATCAGGGGGCTGCCGTGGTACCTGCGCGACCTCCTCCTGCCCGCCGGCGGCGCCGCCCTGCTCACGATGATCCGCGTGGAGGGGCGCCCGTTTCACCTGGCCGCCGCCGCGCTTGCGCGCCACGCCCTCGGACCGCGCCGGCTCGCTGGTCTGACCACCGCCTTCGACGGCGGCGCGCCCGAGACAGCCCGAAGAGCTGGGCGCCCTCGATCCCCCGGCGCGTCCCCCGCACGAGTCTGGCGCCCCGAAGAGCTCTTGGTCCTCCCCGACGGCTCCGATCCGCGCTTGCGCGGCCTGCGCTTCACCGGTCCCGGCGCGGTGCTTGTGAGGGTGGCGCACGAGCGCTCCACCCGAGGCTCCGGGATCCTCGGCCGTCTGACCCGTCGTCCGCACGTGGGGCTCCGTGAGCCGCCCGGACCGCGCAGGTCGGTCGCCGGGCAGGTCATCGCGCTCGAGCGCGGCGCGCGGCTGCGGGTGCACTGAGCACGTGCGCCCGCCAATCAGCCTCGTGTACGGCAACCTCGTGTTCGGCGCCGGTCTCGACGATGGATGGGCCGCGTTCGCGGTCCCGACCGCCTCGTATCGGTGGCTCCCCGAGGACGACAAGCGCGGGCGCTTCCTCGCGCTGCTGGGCGCTCTGGAGGCGGTCGCCGCCGACGTGCAGATCGTCCGCGTCAGCCGCCGCGGGAGATCGCCCGCTACGCCGAGGAGATGGCCGGTCTGGCGGGCGGGAGCAGCACGGGCGGGCGGGATGACACGGGCGGGCCGGCGCGGGCGGGCGGGCTGGACGGTGCCGGTGGACGGGCCGGCGCGGGCGGGCGGGCGGACCTCACGCGGGCGCTAGGCAGCTACGTCGCCGAGCACACCCGGCGCCTGGAGGAACTGGAGGCGCAGCGGCCCGCCCTGTTCTTGCTGGTGAGCCTGCGCGACCCCGAGCGCGACGTCGCCTCCTATGTCTCCCGCGCCGCCGAGCGCCATCCGCGCGAATGGCTTCAGGCGCTCAGTCGGGGTCTGCTCCCGCCCGACCGGCGCCTGCTGAGCGTCGTGGAGCTCGAGCGCGCGCGGGTCCGCGCCGACCAGGCCCACGCGCGCCTCGCCGACTATCTGGCCGCACGCCCGGCCAGCGGGGTGGAGCTGCAGTGGCTCGTGCGCCGCGCCTTCTGCCGCGACCTCGGGGAGCCCCCGGTCGATGGCCTGCACGAGCCGCGGGCGCTCCTGTTCGAGCGCAACGGCGAGGCCCTGCTCGCACCACTGGAGGGCGATGTGCTGCGCTGGAGCGACAGCTGGGTGGAGCACCGCCCACGGTCCCTGCGGATCGAGTCCGAGCTCGGGGTCTGCTGGCAGGCGCAGCTCGTGGTGGGGGCGCTGCCCGAGCGGGTCGACTTCCCGGGGGCACGGGCGGAGCTGATGTTCGCGCCCGTGGAGAGCCTCCCCTTCGGAGTGGACCTCTCCCTGAACGCGCGCCACCTACCCAACGAGCTGGCCCTGCGGATCGCGCGGCGGCGCATCCAGGACGCCGACCAGATCCTCAGCGCGGAGTCCGACGGCGAGCAGGGCGCCACCGACCTCGGCTACCGGCGCACCCAGGAGGCCCGCGACCTGCTCGCCCACCTGCAGTCCTCAAGCCGCCCCCCGCTGCTGCGTGCCACGATCGCGATCGCGATCGCCGCCCGCGGGGAGGAGGAGCTCGAGGAGCGCGTGGAGATGTGCAGGCGCGCCTTTGGCGAGGTGCGCCTGCACCGCCCGCTGGGGGATCAGCTTGCGCTCTTCTGCCAGCACCTCCCCGGACAGCGCACCCGCGTGGCGGGCTACGACGACACGCTCACCGCCGAACAGGTCGCCGCGATGATGCCGACCGCCACCCACGAGGCGGGCTCCGCGAGCGGCTTCTACCTCGGCCACACCCTCTCGGGTTCCGCGCGGCCCGTGCGCCTGAACCTGCGCGAGGGCTCCGACAGCGACCGCAACACCACGATCCTCAGCGTCGGCGCGCTCGGCTCCGGGAAGACCACGCTCGATCAGAAGCTCAAGTACGAGGCCTTCCTGCTGGGGGCGCGCGTGATCGACTGCGACCCCAAGGGCGACCACCGCTTCCACCTGCTCGAGCAGGTCGCCCCCCACGTGGAGTGCATCGCCCTGCGCCCCGACCCCGCGCTGCGCGGGGTGCTCGATCCGCTGCGCGTCGCTCCCGAGCACCTGCGCCAGGACACCGCGGTGTCCTTCCTGCGCGACCTGCTGCCCACCCGTGCCGAGCCCGCCTGGGAGACCGCGGTGGTGGGCGCCGTGGACCGGGTGCTCCGCCGCGCGCGCACCCCCACCTGCCTGGAGGTCGTGAGGGCGCTGCGCGAGGGGGACGAGATTGACGCCCAGGTGGCCAAGACGCTCGGCGTCTACGCCCGCTCCGGGCTGACCCAGCTCGGCTTCGCCGACCCCGACGTGAAGCTGCCCCCGGTCGGCCACCGCCAGGTCACCTACCTGCCGATCCGAGACCTCCCCGGCCCCGAGCCGGGGACGGCGCGCTCCGAGCACTCCCGCGCGGAGCGCGTCGGGGAGCAGATCGTGCGGCTGATCGCGATGTTCGCGATGCACCTGATGGGCGCCGAGCGCGAGCGATTGAAGATCTTCAGTTTCGACGAGGGCTGGCGCCTGCTGGGTGACCCGATCGGCCGCACGCTGCTCCTCTCGCTGCAGCGCATGGGCCGCTCGGAGCTCGCGGTTCCGATCATCTCCACCCAGCTCGTCACCGACACCCTGCTCGGGGAGCGCGAGTCGCTCGAGAACCTGCTGGGGGCGACCTTCGTGTTCGGGATGCGCTCCGACGCGGAGGCCCGCCGCGCGCTGGCGCTGCTGGGGCTCGACCCCGAGGACCGCCGGATGCGTCAGACGCTGCTGGAGCTCGACGCCGGCCGCTGCCTGTTTCGCGATCACCACGGCCGGATCGAGGCGATCCAGGTCGACGTCGTCGTGCCCTCTCTGCTGCGCGCATTCTCGACGACACCCGCGCGCGCTGGATGAGAGCGCGGGTACTCACGCTGCTCATGCTTGCGATGACGGCCGCTCCAGCGTCGGCGGCGCCGTCCTCGCGGCGAGCGCCGAGCGCGCCCCCGCTCGGCACGGGCCCGGTGGGCGTGAGCGCCGAAGCGGAAGCCTCTTCGTCGGCGCCCCCCAGCGGCGGAGACCCCCTGGCGGCCAACGGCCTGAACAGCCCGCTTTGTCGCGACGGGGCCGCCGCGGACCTGACGGCGAGCGCCGCGCGCGACTGCCGGACCTCGGGGTTCGAGGCGGCCCAGGCGCCGAGCGGCGACTACGCCTTCGACGTGCACATCGACACCGGCGTGACGCAGTGGGGCAACGACGCCGCGTCGAGCGCCCAGAACGTGATGCAGTTCGGCTGGACGACGCTGGTCGCGGCGGTGCACGGCGTGATCGTGATGCTCGACTGGTGCTTCACGATCGATCTGCTCGAGAGCCCCGCGATGGGCGGCCTGGCGCGAGGGCTGCGCGCGACACAGGCGACGTTCACGCGGCCCTGGCTCGAGATCGTGCTCGCGATCGCCTCGATGCTGGCGGCCTACCAAGGCCTGATCCGCCGCCGTGTCGCGGAGACCGTGGGCGAGGTGCTGCTGATGCTCGCGATGATGGCGGGCGGCCTGTGGGTGATCGCGAACCCGGTGGGAACCGTCGGCGCGCTCGGCGGATGGGCGAACGAGGCCAGCCTCGGCACGCTCGGCGCCGTCATGGCGGGGACTCCCGATCATCCCGACCGGACACTCGCCGAAGGCAACCAGAACGTGTTCAGCGCCGCGATCGAGGGCCCCTGGTGCTACCTGGAGTTCGGCGACGTGAGCTGGTGCGAGGACGCCGCCCGTCTGGATCCGCGGCTGCGCGCGGCCGCGCTGAAGATCGCGGCGGTGGGGGGAGGCGACGCACCGGGTCAGAGCGCGGCGCTGCTGCGGGGAGCGCGCACGAACGGAGAACTGTTCCTCGCGCTGCCCGCCAACCAGGTGGCGCGCAACTCGATCATGACGCAGGGCTCGCTCTTCAACGTGCTGTGCGGGGGCGAAGAAGAACCGTGCAGGGGGCCCACGGCCGAACAGGCGGAATTCCGCACGCAGAGCGGCACCGGTGCCCGGGTGATCGGGCTGGCGTTCATCTGCTTCGGGCTGCTGGGGATGCTGCTGGTGCTCGGGTTCATCGCGCTGCGTCTGCTCGGAGAGGCGCTCCTGAGCCTCCTCTACCTGCTGCTGGCGCCCGCCGCGGTGCTGGCCCCCGCGCTGGGGGAAGGCGGACGCGCGGCGTTCCGGGCGTGGGCGACGCGGCTGCTGGGGGCGGTGACCTCGAAGCTCCTCTTCTCATTTCTCCTGGGCGCCTTGCTGGCGGTGGAGAGGGTGCTCTTGGGCGTGCGCCTGTTTGGGTGGCTGACACAGTGGCTCTTGATCTCAACGCTGTGGTGGATGGCCTTCCGTCATCGCCACCTGGCGCTCGACCTCGCCCACGGCGGGCGGCGCGGCCGGGGCGGGCGGGACCATTCGTTCGCGCGCAGGGCGCACGAGGCATTGGGGACCTCGCGCGCGGTGTTGGAGAACGCGAGCTGGGCCAAGCGCACGTTCACGCGCCGTGCGTCGAGCGTCGAGCGGAGGGACAAGCTGGCGCGGGCCGGCGGCGAGCTGGCCAGGGAGATGGACGGCGCGCAGGTCACACGCAGCCTCGAGCTCGGGCAGCGCGACGCTCGCGCGCTGGTCGAGGACGGCCCGCAAGCGCAGGCGCGTGTATCGGCGATGCGTGCGCAGCTTCAACGGGTGCGCGCTCAGCGCGAGCGGGCGAGCGCGGAGGGCGACACCCGCAGAGCGGCGAAGCTTGGAGTGCGCGAGCAGCGCGTCGCCGGGGCGATCACGCGCGAGGAGGATGCGCTGCGCCGGGCGCGGCGAACCGTCGCTGAGGGAGAGCGCACGAAGCGCAGGACAGGGGAGACCCACACGCGCGAGCAGCGCGAGGAGCACGCCCGGTTCCTGGACGCACAGGCGGCGCTTCCCGTCGCCGGTCGCCCCGCGCGATCCTCTGACGGCACGCCCGGCGAGCGCCGGGATTACGCGGCGCTCGCGGGGCTCGCGGGGGTCGGGCGCTCCGAGTACGAACGGCTCGACCCCCGGCGCCAACGTGAGGCGCGCCGCGAGATCGATCGCGAGCTGGCGTTGCGCCGGGAGCTCGCTGGAGCCGCGGGCGACATCGCGGAGGCCGCAGGCGCGGGTTCCCCGGGACGAGGGGATCGGCGCAGGGCGCGCAGGGAGCTCGACCGCGTGCTCGGCGAGCGTCTTCCGGCTTCGGTTGAAGGCCACCGCCGCCCGCGCGCGCCAGGAGGCGGCTCGCGGATCGATGCCTGGAGACGCGAGGGTGCAGCCGCGGCGAGCTCGCGTGCTCATCGGAGGGGTTCGCCGGTGCTGGAGGACGCTCGCGAGGTGGCGGCGCGGCGCAAACGCCAGCTGGGCTGGGATCGGCGGTGAGCGCCCGGTCGCTCGCGCCGCCCACCGCTCGGGCGCCGGGCGGCGCGAGGCCCCCGGCTAGGCTCGCCGCGGGGGGGCTCTTCCGGCCGAGGCCCTCTGGGGCGGGCTTCTCTGGGCCACGGTTCTCCGGCGCGGGGGTCCCTGACGCGAGGCCCTCTGGGGCGAGGTTCGCCGCGGCGGGGGTGGCACTGGCGGTGGGCCTCGCGGCGCTCGCGGCGATGGCGGTCATGTCGATCGCGGGCATGAGCATCGGCTACCCCTCGCCGGCCACTGTCCCGGGCGACGGCGTATCGGTCCTGGCGCTGCGGGAAATCCCGTCCACGTACCTGCGCCTGTACGAGGCCGCGGCCGAGCGCTACGGACTTGATTGGGCGATCCTCGCGGGGATCGGCAAGGTCGAGTGCGATCACGGACGCGACCCCGATCCATCGTGCACGCGGGAGGGCGCGGTCAACTCGGCCGGTGCGGGCGGGCCGATGCAGTTCCTCGCCTCGACCTGGGCGGAGTACGGGGTGGCCGCCGAAGGGCACGGCAGGGCCGACCGCTGGAACCCCGCCGACGCGATCTACGGAGCCGCCAACTACCTGCGCGCCTCGGGCGCCCCGCGGAGCTACAGGGCCGCGATCTACGCCTACAACCACGCGGGCTGGTACGTGGAAGAGGTCGAGAGCTGGGCGGCGAGGTACCGCGGCCCGCCGGCGTCCGCCACCGAGACGGAAGGCACAGCGAGCGGTGTAGGTGCCGGGAGCCTTGAAGGGGCCAACACCCGCCTGGCAAGCGAAACCTCCACGCCGGTGCGCTTCATCGCCGGCGAACGCGCCGTGCTCTCACCGGGCAACGGCCACGTGGCGCTGGTGCCCGCGGGCTTGCCGGCCACGGTGCAGGCGATGGTGGTGGCGGGCAACGAGCTGCAGGAACTGCCCTACGGCCCCGATGGCCACCCCGACCCGCTGGGCGCGAGCGAGGAGGACTGCTCGAGCACCGTCAACTACGTGCTCTACCGCGCGAGCGTGCGGCCGCTCGCGGAAATCGTCAGGGACAACCCGCTCGCGCAGGACTACCTCGACTGGGGAGCGCCCGGCCCTGGAAGGTGGGTGACCATCTATGCGACCTCGGCGCCCACCGACCACGTGTTCATCGTGATCGCGGGGCTACGCCTGGATACGAGCCACGACGGCACCGACGTCGGCCCCAACCGCTACGAAAACGGGCCCCGCTGGCGAATCCTCGACCACATCCCCGAATGGGCGCGCTGGTCGGTGCGCCACCCACCGGGTCTATGAAGGGGTTGGGCTGGATACCTGTTATGCATTCAATCACTAAATTAGGCTATATTTTTGCGATGAGAAGAACCACAGTCGAAATCGACGAGGATATGCTCTTGAAAGCCAGGGAGATACTGGGAACAAAGGGCGTGAAGGACACCGTTGATGAGGCTCTGCGCGAGATTGTGCGCCGTGAGGCGGGTAAGCGCATCATCAAATGGCTCAAGGAGAACGAGGACCTGGCCAACCCCGAAATCATGGAACACGCGTGGCCGCGGCCACCCATCTCCTAGACAACAGCGTCTTGACGCGTATGGCCAAGGCCCCTGTGGCGGCGCGGGTCGAGCCCCTGATCGACGCGGGCCTGGCGGCGACGTGCTCGGCAACCGATCTCGAGCTCCTCTTCAGCGCTCGTTCAGGTGACGAGCATCGCGCGAGGCGCACAGACCTTGCGCTGCGTTTTGTGCACATCTCTCTCGGCCAGCGGGTCTTCGACCGTGCGATCGAGATCCAGAGCCTCCTCGCGGACAAAGGCCAACATCGTGCGGCGAGCATCCCCGACCTTGTCGTCGCCGCGGCGGCTGAACGGGCGGGGCTCACCGTGCTGCACTACGACGGCGACTTCGATCTGATCGCGGCGGTGACGGGACAAGAGGTGGAATGGGTGGCGCCGCGGGGGTCGGTGGATTGATGAGGATGGCCGACGCCGCCCCCCTGGCGGTGTGCCCCCGACAAGCCGGGCCGCTCATTTTCTGTCAGATTGCGTGACGATGGCATCCCGCAAGGTCGACCACCTGCTGATCGGCGGAGGGCTGGCGTCCGCCAACTGCGCGCGCTGGCTGCGCGAGGAGGGCGCCGATGGGTCGGTGCTGGTGGTGGGGCGCGAGCCGGATCCGCCTTACAACCGACCCAACTGCTCCAAGGGCTACCTGCGCGGGAAGGAGGAGCGCAGCGAGGCTTTCTTCCGTCCGCGGGAGTGGTGGGGAGAGCAGGGGATCGAGCTGCTCACCCGTACGAGCGTGACCGCGCTCGACCCGGGTGCGCGCACCGCGAAGCTCTCCAACAAGGAGGAGCTCGAGTTCGGACAGGCGCTGCTCGCGACGGGGGCAAACGTGCGGCGGCTGAACGTGCCGGGGTGCGAGCTGGAGGGCATCAACTACCTGCGCACGCTTGGCAACGCCGACGCGATCCGCGCCGACGCGGCGGACGCTGAGGAGGTCGTGCTGATCGGCGGCTCCTACATCGGCTGCGAGGTGGCGGCCTCGCTGACGCTGATGGGCAAGCGCTGCACGATCGTGATGCAAGAGCAGATCACCCTCGAACGCGGCTTCGGCCCCACCGCCGGGCGCTTCTTCCAGGAGCTGCTGGAGTCGCACGGCGTGAGCGTTCACGGGGAGGACGAGCTTGAGCGCTTCGAGGGCGAGGGCCGCGTGGCGCGGGTGGTCACGAAGAACGGCCTGGAGCTCCCGGCGCAGCTGGTGGTGGTCGGCGCGGGTGTGATCCCCGACGTGCAGCTCGCGCGCGGTGCTGGCCTGGAGCTTGGGGAGGGCGGCGGGGTGCGCTGCTCCTCGCGCCTTCAGACCTCGGCGCCCGGGGTGTATGCGGGGGGCGACATCTGCGAGTACGACTCGGTGCTGCACGGCGGACCGCTGCGGATCGAGCACTGGGACGTGGCCTTCAACCACGGCAAGACCGCGGCGCTGAACATGCTCGGCCGCGACATCCCCCACGAGACGGTCCCCTAC
The DNA here is from genome assembly GCA_963771915.1 of uncultured Solirubrobacterales bacterium. Taxonomy (GTDB): domain Bacteria; phylum Actinomycetota; class Thermoleophilia; order Solirubrobacterales; family Solirubrobacteraceae; genus Palsa-744. The sequence continues at coordinate 273,406 of CAVYVD010000002.1, forward strand.
TTCTACTCCGTGCTCGGCGACTGGGGGGAGCTCGAGTACGTGGGCCCCGCGCGGGAGTGGGACGAGGAGATCGTGCGAGGGTCGATGGAGCAGGGCAGCTTCACCACCTGGTACCTACGCGGCGGGCGCCTCGTGGCGGCGCTCACCTTCGGGCGCTCCGAGGACCTCGACCACGCCCGCCGGCTGCTCGCCGAGCGCCCCACGCTGGACGCCGCCGCGCGCGCAGCGCTGGCGGACGTCGCAGCGGAGCTGAGTGCCGTCGGGCGCTGAGTGGATCGCGCCGGGGCTGCCAGGTTCGACGCGCCGCCGCGTCCCCTGGGGCGAGCCGGGGCATGGCGGGCCTGGCACACGGTTCCCGGGGGCGGTAAGATCCCTTCCGTTCATACGGTCGGTGGCTAAGGGAAGCCGGTGAGAATCCGTCGCGGACCCGCCACTGTGACCGGGGATGCCCCCGCTGCGCGCGCTTGAGCGTGAGCCACTGATCGGCCGCCGGCCATCGGGAAGGCGCGAGGGGTAGGCCCGGGAGCCAGGAGACCTGCCTCCGGCCGCAAGCCCACAAGCCCTCGTGGAAAGGGGTTGGCTCCATGCTCACCGTCTCTCGTCGTACGCCTCTCGCGCTCGTCTTCGCGCTTTTCTCAACCCTCCTGCTCGCCTCCACGGCGACGGCCGGTACGCCGAGCACGGTCACGGTCCGTGTCGTGGGTCTCACCGGCACGACCCTGCTCCCACAGACTCAGGTCACTACCACAACCACGCCGATCGATCCCGACGGCAATCCCCCGGACGTCTGCAGCGGTACGAGCGCGGGCGGAGCGCTCTATGACGCGATACAAGGAAACTGGGTGGTGAAGTACGACGGCGCTGAACTTGGGTATGAGATCGATGGCATCCAGGGCCTGAACTTCCCGCCCTTCTCGGCGAAACCTGATGCCTACTGGTCGTTTTGGCTGAACGACGCGCCGGCGTCCTCTGGAGCGTGCGGTCAGGAGCTGGCCGAGGGGGCTGACGTGGTGTTCTTCGCCCAGTGCGATGCAGAAGGCATCGACTGCCCCTCGAGCGCGACCTCCCCCCAGCACTTTCTGACCGAGGCAGCGCCGAGCAGCGCCCAGGTCGGCACGCCCGTGTCGATTACGGTCGGCTCGCTCAACACCGAAACGGGCATGGCGGAAGCTTCTGTCCCCAGCGGGACGACGGTCACCGCCGGCTCGTTGAGCGGCACACCAAATGCTCAGGGCGTGGCGATGTTGACCTTCCCGAGCACGGGTACCTACACGATCGACGCCGCGGCCCCCGACTCGGTGCCCTCCGACCCACACACCGTCTGCGTCCACAACGGCAACGACGGCACCTGCGGAACCACTGTGGAACACCCGATCGCCTGCCCGGCGACGGCATCCGCGTGCGAAGGTCCTGTCAAAGTGCACTTCCCCCCTCCGCCGCCGCCGGAGGTGGCCCGGGTGGGCGGGGTCGTCAACAGCCACGTCTACTCCCGGCGCGGGGCTCCCCGGATCCTCGAGGGGAGCGTGGAAGTCCCCTTGGGGGACACGCTGCGTGAGGTGCGTGTTGCGCTCGAGCGCACCGTCCACCACCGCTGCTTCGCATTCAGCGGGCGCCGGGGCGCCTTCGTGCGCGCAGGCTGCCACGCGATGCGCTTCTTCGACGTGGCGGACACCACCTCGTTCAGCTACCTGCTCCCGGCTCGGCTGCCCGCAGGACGTTACGTCTACGACATCGAGGCGGTGGACGATGCGGGCAACGTCACCAAGCTCGCGGATGGAGTAAGTCACGTCGTCTTCGATGTCAAGTAGGGGACACGGGGGCGCTGGGCGGCGGTCCGCGCCGGGCGCCGCCTTGCTCGGCGCTCTCGCCGCCGTGGCGGCGCTCGCCGGCTGTGGCCTCGGCGCCGGGTCCACCCCGGGCGGGGTGCGGCTCGAGGTCACCCGTGGCTTTGGGACGCAGGCGCTGCTCTCCTCGCGCGCCCCCCGCGCCGCGGGGCAGGAGACGGTGATGAGCCTGCTGCTGCGCAACGCCACCGTCACCACCCGCTACGGCGGGGGCTTCGTGGAGAGCATCGACGGCCGCTCCGGCGGCAGGGAAGGGGGGCAGTCGATCGACTGGTTCTATTACGTCAACGGCGTGCAGGCCCCCAGGGGGGCGGCGGAGACCGACGTGAATCCGGGGGACCGCGTCTGGTGGGACCTGCACGACTGGAGCCAGACCGATGAAGTCCCCGCCGTCGTCGGCTCCTTCCCGGAGCCCTTCCTGAACGGGGTCGAAGGTCTGCGGCTGCCCGTGCGCCTGGAATGCGCGCAGCCAGAAGGGGGCCCCTGCCGCACGGTGCGCTCCCATCTGCGTGCCGCCGGCGTCACCTCCGCGCTCGCCGCGATGGGGCCCGCCGGGGAGGAGCCCGACACCCTGCGGCTGCTGGTGGGCACCTGGGCTCAGATGCGCGGCGACTCCGGCGCCCAGGGCCTCGAACGCGGCCCCGCCGTGAGCGGGGTGTATGCGCGCCTCCCCGCCTCTGGACGGAGCATCGAGCTGCTCGACGCCCAGGGCGCCACCGTGCGCACGCTCTCGGGCAGCGCGGGGCTGATCGCCGCCACCCGCTACACCGAACAGGAGCCCGAGTGGCTGATCACCGGCACCGACACCGCCGGCGTGCAGCTCGCCGCGAACGATCTGAACGAAACCGCGCTGCACGACCGCTTCGCGGTCGTGCTCACCGAAACGGGTGCCCTGCTGCCCCTGCCCCAGCCAAGCCCGTGAGCCCCGCGGATCACGTCTCCTCAGAGCCGCGGCCGGTGAGCCCCGGCGGAGACGACCCGACCGCGGCGCCCCCGGGCGACGCCGGGCGCCATGGCGCAGGCGCCCCGACCGGCCTCGTGGGCCGCATCGGCCTCCTTCTGTACCGCCCCCTCGCGAGCCCCCTGCACGCGACGCGCGCGGGGGTCGCCGCACTGTGGGCGCTTGCGCTCACGGCCGCCACGCTGCTGCTCTACCACCCCCTGGGGCTCGCCGCGCTGATCCTCGCGATCCTCGGCGCCGGCTGGGGGGCGGGTGTCGGGCGCGAGCTCGCGCGCTCTCTGCGCATCGCGGTGATCGTGGGGTTGCCGATCGTCGCGATCAACGTGCTCGTCTCCCGCGAAGGCCTCACCGTCTTCGCCCGCCTCGGCGACCTCGGCCCCTTCGGACAGGGCGATCTGACGGTGGAGGCGCTCCTCTACGGTTTGGTGATCGCGCTGAAGGTCACGATCCTCATCCTGATCTCCGCGCTCGCCAGCCTCGCGATCGACTCCGACGAGCTGCTACGGATCTTCCGCCGCCTCTCCTTCCGCTCCGCGCTCACGGCCTCGCTCGCGGTGCGGATGATCCCCGTGCTCGCCGCCGACGCCCAGCGTCTCGCCGAGGCACAGCGCACCCGTCCCGCCAGCGCCACCGGCGGCGCCACCGGGAGCATCCGCGAGCGCGCCACGCTGTTGGGCGCCGTGCTCGCCGGCTCGCTCGACCGCGCGATGGACGTCGCCGCCACGCTCGAGCTGCGCGGCTTCGCGGCTGCCCCTCGCGCTCCCCGCCTGAGGCGCCCCTGGTCGCGTCACGATCTTGCCTTCGTGGCCTCCGCGCTCGCGATCCTTGCGCTCGCCCTGCTCGCCCGGATCGGCGGGGCCGCCTCCTTCACGGCCTACCCACTCGTGCGGGCCGCTCCCTTCGGCGCCGGCCTGCTCGCGCTCTGCGCAGCGCTCGTCTTGGCGGTGCTGCTCCCGTTCAGCGACCGCCGGGGCATCGAGCCTTGAGCGTCCTCTCCACCCACGGATTCACGCCGTTTCTGCGACCGCCCGGGCATCGAGCCATGAGCGCTCCCTTCCTCGTGGTCAGGGTCATCAAACCATGAGCTTCCTCTCCCTCCACGGAGTCACCTATCGCTATCCCGGTGTGGAGCGTCCCGCGCTCGAGGATGTGAGCCTCGAGGTACACGCGGGCGAGTTCTGCGTGCTCGCGGGCCTCTCCGGACACGGCAAGTCCACGCTGCTGCGCGCCGCCTGCGGCCTGGTTCCGCACTTTCACGGCGGGCGCTTCGCGGGGCGCGTGGAGCTCGCCGGCCTGGACACTCGCGAGCATGGGCCCGCGCGCCTGGGGACGCTCGCGGGCGCGCTCTTCCAGGACCCCGAGAGCCAGCTCGTGATGAGCTCCGTGCGCGCGGAGCTCGCACTCGCGCTGGAAAGCCGCGGGCACGGGGCCGGCGCGGTCGCCCGCGGGGTCGAGGAGGTCGCGCTCGCGCTCGGCATCGACCACCTGCTGGACCGCTCCACCCACACGCTCTCCGGTGGCGAGCAGCAGCGCGTCGCGCTCGGCGCCGCCCTCTCGGGGCGCCCCCCCGTGCTGCTGCTCGACGAGCCCACCTCCCAGCTCGACCCCGTCGCCGGGGATGAGCTGATCGGGCTCCTGCGCCGTCTCAACCAGGAGTGGGATACCACGATCCTGCTGGCGGAGCATCGCCTGGAGCGCTGCCTGCCCTCCGCCGATCGCGTAATCGCCCTGCGCGAGGGACGCCTCGCCCACGACGGCGACCCACGCTCCTTCCTGGAGTGGGCCGCGAGCGGGGCCCCCGCGCTGCAGACCCCCGGCGCGCGGCTGTTCTCGCTGGCCGGGCTCACCCCCCCTCCGGTGGGGGTCAAGCAGGCGCGCGCCACCCTGCGCAGCCGCAGCCTCTTGTCGTCGGATGAAGGTGTATCGTGCCCCGCGCCCCCTGCCGTCCGTAGCGCGAAGGTGGACAACCGCAGGCAGGGGGCGACCTTCTTCGCGCGTCGCCCCGCCCGCCGGGCCCCCGCCGCCCCGGCGCTCCATCTGCGCGGGGTGTGGCACGAGCTGCACAACGGGCCCGCGATCCTGCGCGGCGCCGAGCTGCGCCTGCAGCCGGGGGAGAGCGTCGCCCTGATGGGGCGCAACGGGGCCGGCAAGTCCACGCTGCTGCGCCACGCCGCGGGGCTGCTCGAGCCGACGCGCGGGCGGATCGAGCGCGGCGGGCGTGTCGCGCTGCTGTTGCAGAACCCCGGGGACTACCTCGTGCACGAGCGCGTCGACCGCGAGGCCTCCCCCCGCGCGCTGGCTCTCGCGGGCCTCACGGAGATGGCGGCGCGTAACCCCCGCGACCTCTCCGGCGGGGAGCGCCAGCGCCTTGCGCTCGCGATCGTCACCGACGGTGAGGAGCCGCCCGCGGTGCTCGCCCTCGACGAGCCCACCCGCGGGATGGACCGTCTCGCGAAGGCCCAGCTGGCCGAGGAGCTGCACCGCCGCGCAGAGAGCGGCCAGGCGGTGATCGTCGCCACGCACGACCCCGAGTTCGCCTGCGCGTGCGCCGAGCGCGCGGTGCTGCTCGCCGACGGGCGCGTGATCGCCGACGGCCCCGCCGCAGAGCTGCTCGCGGGCGGGTGGTACTTCGCCACCGAGACCGCCCGCATCCTCGGCGGCGCGGGGGAGGCTCTGCGACCCGAGCAGGGCGCCGAGCTGCTCGCCGCTCGGGCCGCCGGAGGCTTACCGGCGACGAGCGTTAGAGGGAGGGCCTCCGCTGTGGGCGATGAGTCCTCAGCTGCGGCCAATGGGGCCGTCGCTGCGGCCGATGAGGTCTCAGCTGCGGCGTTGAGCGTTCGCGTGGGGAAGGCCGGGCGATGAGCTGGCCGCTCGCCACGTTCCTGATCGTGGGCCTCATCCTGCTCGCCGGCTGGTTCGCCTACGAGCGCTCGCGGCCCTCCGCGCGGATGGCCGCGGTCGTGGCCACCCTCGCGGCCGTGGCCGCGCTCGGGCGCGAGGCCTTCGTGGCGCTGCCCGAAGTGAAGCCCATCACCGCGATCGTGCTCGTCGTCGGCTACGTCCTCGGGCCCCTCCCCGGCTTCACGGTGGGGGCCATCGGGATGCTCGCCTCCAACGTCATGCTCGGCCAGGGCTCCTACACCCCGTGGCAGATGGCCGCCTGGGGGATGGTCGGCCTCATCGGCGCCGCGCTCGGGCGGCTCACCGGCAGGCGCCTCGGGCGTCTGCCCCTCGCGCTCGCCTGCGGCCTCGCCGCGCTTGCGGCCACGGAGGTCATGAACGTGTACACGTGGACCATCGGCGCCTCCCACACGCTTGCCGCCTTCCTCCTCATCGCGGAGGCGAGCGCGCTCTCCTTTAACCTCGTGGATGCTGGCGCCAGCTTCCTCTTCGGCCTCGCCTTCGCGCCCGAGCTCGCGCGTGTGCTCGAGCGGGTGCGCGCCCGGATGGATATCCACTGGGAGGCCGCGGGGACGGGCGGCCCGGTGCTGGCGATTGTCGCGCTCATCCTCGCGGGCGCGCCGCTGGCGCCCCCCGGGTCGGCCTCCGCCGCGCGCGTGGAGGTCTCCCGCGAGATGGCCAACCTCGCCTCCGTCCCCCGCGGGATCGCCCACCTCGCCTCCGTCTCCCGCGAGATCGCCTACCTCGCCTCCGCGCAGGACGCCAATGGAGGCTGGGGCGGCGTGGCGGGGCAGCCCAGCAGCGAGCTGTACTCCGCGTGGGCGGCGATCGGCCTCGCGGCCGCGGGGCGCAGCCCGCAGAGCGTGCGCCGCGACGGCCACACCGTGCTCGAAGCCCTGCGCGCCCAGGCCGGGACCCTCGAAGGCGCCGGCGACATCGAGCGCACGATGCTCGCGCTGCGCGCCTGCGGCGCCCCGGTGACCTCGCTCGCCGGCAAAGACCTGCTGGCGGAACTGCTGCGCTTCCGCACGGGCGGGGGCTCCTTCTCCGAGCAGGTCAACCTCACGGCGTTCGCGATATTCGCGCTGCGCGCCGCCGGGCACTCCGCCGCCGACCCCGCGGTGCGCGCCGCGGGCGCTTGGATCGCGCGTCAGCAGAACTCCGACGGCGGCTTCGATTTCGCTGGCCGATCTCCGATCGGTCGGGGCGGCTCCAGCGATGTGGACGACACCGCGGCCGCGCTGCAGGGCCTGATCGACGCGGGGATCCACGGCGGCGCGGGCGTCTCGCGTGCGGTGGCGTTCATCGCGCGCGCCCAGAACCCCGATGGCGGTTTCCCCGAGCAGCCGGGAGGCGAATCCAACGCCCAGTCCACCGCGTGGGCCGTCCAGGGCCTCGTGGCGGCAGGCCAGAGCGTGGAGGCGGTCCGCCGGCACGCCAGCCGCTCCCCGCTCGGCTACCTCGAAAGCCTCGTGGCACCCAACGGCAGCGTGCGCTACTCGCGCACCAGCGCCCAGGCGCCGGTGTGGGTCACCGCCCAGGCGCTCACCGCGCTCGCCCGCGCGCCGTTCCCGGTCGGCTGAGCTGTCCGCGGCGCGAGCAGGATGCGAGCCTCTACCCTCTTGAGGATGTCGAGCGCACCTCTGACGGCGTCCCATCGCCCTGCAGGGATCCGTACCGCCGGGACGGTTCGCGATCCCGCTGGCCACGCCATGGTCCGCGATCTCACCGGCCACGCCGGACGGCCGAGCGGCGCGTGGGCTTTGCGCGCCGCCGTCCTGTGCGCGGCGGGGATGGCGGTGACGTGGACGCTCGCGGAGCTCGTCCCCGCGATCCACCTGCGCGACGCGGTGCTCCTCGATGACTTCACGAAGCTCAGCCGCCCCGGCGTGGACGCGTTCGCGAACGGCCTGCTGAGCCTGCTCGATCCGCTGCTCTACACCGTGTGGGCGCTGTTGCTGGTCGCCGTAGCGCTGCTGCGCGGGCGCCCGCGGGTGGCGCTCGCGGTGGCGGTGGTGTTGCCCGCCGCGCCGGGCATCGCGGAGGTGCTCAAGCCGCTGCTCGCGCACCCCCACGACAGCGTCGGCCCGCAGTGGATCGGCCCGGCCTCCTGGCCGAGCGGCCACGCGACCGCGGCGATGACGCTCGTGCTGTGCGCGCTGCTCGTCGCACCGTACGGTCTGCGGCCGCTGGTCGCGGCGCTCGGCAGCGCCTTCGCGGTGGCGGTCGGCTGCTCGCTGCTGATCCTCGCGTGGCACATGCCCAGCGACGTGCTCGGCGGCTACCTGCTCGCCGCCCTGTGCGTCTCGCTGGCGGTGGCCGCGCTGGGTCTTGCGAGGATCGACGCTAGGGACGCTCGGGTGCAGGCGTCGCCTCGTGCGCGCCCGGCTCCCACAGCGGCTCAGAGCTCGTCGCCGTCTCGTTGACGGCGCGAGCGAGGATGAACAGCAGGTCGGAGAGACGGTTGAGGTAGCGCACGACCTCCGGGTTGGCGTCCTGCACCGCGAGGGCGCGGCGCTCGGCGCGGCGGCAGACGGTGCGGCAGACGTGCAGCTGCGCCGCCGCGGGGCTGCCTCCGGGGATCACGAAGGAGCGCAGCCGCGGGAGCCCGGCGTTGGCCTCGTCGCAGGCCTCCTCCAGCCACTCGGTGTATGCGGGGGAGATGCGCAGCCGCTCCCGGTCGGCGCGGGACGGGGCCCTCCCAGCGTCCTTCCCGCTCCCGCCGGCGGTCTCCTCCCCATCCTCCCCCTCCTCCTTCCCCCCCTCTTCTGTCTCCGCCTCATCCGCCGGGGTGGCCGCGGGCACGCAGAGGTCGGCGCCGAGGTCCAGGAGGTCGTTCTGTATGCGCCGCAGCCACTCCGCGAGGCGGTCCGGCAGACCGGGCTGCAGGAGCGCCACGCCGAGGTGGGAGTTGAGCTCGTCCACGGTGCCGTAGGCCTCCACCCGGGGGTGCAGCTTGGAGACACGGCTCATGTCCCCGAGGTGGGTCTCGCCGGCGTCCCCGTGCCTGGTGTAGATGCGGGTCAGGTTCACGGTCATGGTCCCCCAAGTCTGGCAGATGGGCGGGTCGTTCGAGCCTCTGGGAGGCGCTCCCGCCGCGAGGCGCCCCGGGCTCCCGATCGCGGCGGGCTGGCGCGCGTCCGCTCGATCGGATACGTTCCTGCCCCTCATATGCGGGTTGGCGTTCCGAAGGAGACCGCGGCGGGCGAGCACCGGGTGGCGCTCGTGCCCGAGGTGGTCGGCAAGCTGAAGTCCAGGGGCCTCGACGTCCTCGTGCAGGGCGGCGCGGGCGCCGATGCGCTGCTGCCGGACAGCGCCTTCGCGGACGCGGGCGCGCAGTTGACGGACGACGCCGCGGAGGTGTGGCGCTCCGACGCGGTGGTCACGATCGCCCCGCCCACCGCACAGGAGATCGCCCTGCTCGGCCAGGGCTCGCTGCTGATCGGCTTCCTCGCGCCGCTCACCAGCCCGCAGACCACGAGCGCGCTGGCGGACGCGAAGGCGACGGCGCTCGCGATGGAGGCGATCCCGCGGATCTCCCGCGCGCAGTCGATGGACGCGCTCTCCTCCCAGAGCAACGTCGCGGGCTACCGCGCGGCGCTGCTGGGGGCCGAGCGGATGGGGCGCTTCTACCCGATGCTGATGACCGCCGCGGGCACGATCCCCCCCGCGAAGGTGCTCGTGCTGGGGGCCGGCGTGGCGGGCCTGCAGGCGCTCGCCACCGCCAAACGCCTGGGGGCGCGCACCACGGGCTACGACGTGCGACCCGAGGTGGCCGAGCAGGTGCGCTCGCTGGGCGCGCAGTGGCTCGACCTGGGGCTGGAGGCCAGCGGCGAGGGGGGCTACGCGCGAGAGCTCACGGACGAGGAGCGCGCCCGCCAGCAGCAGGCGTTGACCGACGCGATCAAGGGCTTCGACGTCGTCATAAGCACCGCCCTGGTGCCGGGCCGCCCGGCCCCCAAGCTCGTGACCGAGGAGGCCGTGCGGGGGATGAGGCCGGGGTCGGTGGTGGTGGACCTCGCGGGCGAGGCGGGGGGCAACTGCGAGCTGACCGAGCCCGGGGAGACAGTGGTGCGCCACGACGTGAGCATCCTCGCGCCGCTCAACCTTCCCGCGACGCTGCCCGAGCACGCCTCGGCGCTGTTCGCGCGCAACGTGCTCGCGCTGCTGGAGCTGCTCGTGGGCGAGGACGGAGCGCTGCACCTGGACTTCGAGGATGAGATCGTCAAGGGTGCCTGCATCGTGCGCGAGGGCGAGATCGTGCACGCGGGAGCGAGGGCCGCGGTGGAGGCGGCGGGGTCCGCGAGTGGGTCGGGGCCTGGCCCGGGCGCCGCGCCCGCGAGTGAGCACGCGGGAGGTGGGCCGGCATGATCCTCGCCAGCGTCCTCACCACCAACCTCGCGATCCTCGTGCTCGCGGGCTTCATCGGGTTCGTGGTGATCTCCAAGGTCCCCAACACCCTGCACACCCCGCTGATGTCGGGCACCAACGCGATCCACGGGATCGTGCTGCTCGGGGGCCTGCTGCTGTTGGGCCTCGGGGAACTCGACGCGCTCAGCAAGGCGCTGCTGGTGATCGCGGTGGCGTTCGGCACGATCAACATCGTCGGCGGCTTCCTGGTGACGGACAGGATGCTCGAGATGTTCAAGTCCAAGCCGAAGCCGCCCGGCCCCAAGAGCGAGGCAGAGGATGAGGAGGCCGGCAAGTGAGCCCCCCCTCGCCACCACCTTCCTACAGAGCGAAAGCTTCATCTACGTCCTCTACATCGTCGCCTTCGCGCTCTTCATCCAGGGCCTTCGCGGCCTCTCCGGCCCGACCACCGCGGTGCGCGGCAACCGCACGGCGGCGGTGGGCATGGCGATCGCGGTGGTCGCGACGCTGCTCAACTCCAGCGAGGGCAACTGGGGCCTGATCGTGCTCGGTCTCGCGTTGGGCGCGGCGGTGGGGGTGCCGGCGGCGCGCAACGTGAAGATGACCGCGATGCCCCAGATGGTGGCGCTCTTCAACGGGGTTGGCGGTGGCGCGGTGGCGCTGATCTCGTGGGTGGAGTTCCGCCACTACGGTTCCACCTACGGCTCGCACACAGCGCACCTGATCGGTGAAAGCGGGAGTCTCACGATCACCGCTGGCGGGCCGCCCACCTACGTGGCGATCTTCTCCGTGTTCGCCGCGATCGTCGGCTCGATCTCCTTCTGGGGTTCCAACATCGCCTTCGGCAAGCTCCAGGAAATCATCCCCGGGCGCCCGATCTCCTTCGGCTCGGCCCAGCAGATCGTCAACCTCGTGCTGCTGATCCTCGCGCTCGCCGCGGGCATCGACCTGATCCAGGGCGCGCACTCGGAAGCTGTCTTCATCGGCATGCTGGTGGTCGCGGCGCTGCTCGGCAACGCGGTGGTGCTGCCGATCGGCGGCGCGGACATGCCGGTGGTGATCTCGCTGCTGAACGCCTTCACGGGGCTCTCCGCGGCGGCGACGGGGATGGCGCTGAACAACCCCGCGCTGATCGTGGCGGGCATGATCGTGGGCGCCTCGGGCTCGATCCTCACGAACCTGATGGCCACCGCCATGAACCGCTCGATCCCCGCGATCGTCGCCGGGGGCTTTGGCGGCGGGGGCGCGGTGGAGGGAGCCTCGGGCGCGGGCGAGCATGCGGGGACGGTGCGCTCCACGACCGCCGCGGACGCCGCGATCCAGCTTGCCTACGCCAGTCGCGTGGTGGTCGTGCCGGGCTATGGGATGGCGGTCGCGCAGGCCCAGCACGCGGTGCGCGAGCTTGCCTCGGAGCTCGAAGCATCGCGGGGTGGACGTCAAATACGCGATCCACCCCGTGGCGGGGCGGATGCCGGGGCACATGAACGTGCTGCTCGCGGAGGCCGACGTGCCCTACGACCAGCTCAAGGAGATGGACGACATCAACCCCGAGTTCCAGCGCACCGACGTGTCGCTGGTGATCGGCGCCAACGACGTCACCAACCCCGCCGCGAAGAACACCCCCTCCTCGCCGATCTACGGGATGCCGATCCTCGAGGTTGCCGACAGCCGCTCGGTGATCGTGATCAAGCGCTCGATGAACCCGGGCTTCGCGGGGATCGAAAACGAGCTCTACTTCGACCCCAAGACCGCGATGCTGTTCGGCGACGCCAAGTCGGCCGTCAGCGAGATCACCGCCGAGCTCGGGCAGCTCTGAGTCTCCCGAGCGCGGGCCTCTCCCCGGCGCCCGCCGGGGAATCCACCGCGCGTATGAGCGCCGCCGCGGGGCGTGGGTCTCCGGGACCTCTGCGAGACTGGCGGTCGTGATCGAGCGCAACCAGGCCCTCCGGGCGCTGGCGGACAGCGAGTTCGATGTGGTGGTCATCGGCGGCGGCATCACCGGCGCGGGGGTCGCCCTGGACGCCTCCACGCGCGGCTACAGCGTGGCGCTCGTGGAGCGCGCCGACTACGCCTCGGGGACCTCCAGCCGCTCCAGCAAGCTGGTGCACGGGGGCCTGCGCTACCTGCAGAACTTCGACCTCGGGCTGGTGCGCGAGGCGCTGCTGGAGCGCCAGCTGATGGTGGCGCTCGCCCCGCATCTGGTGCACCCGCTGCCGCTGGTGGTGCCCGCCTTCGAGGGCGCCCGCCCGGACCGCATGATGGGGGTGGGGTTGAACCTGTACGACGTGATGTCCGTCGACCGGGGCCGCCTGCGCGCGCGCCGCACTGAAGGCGAGTCGTGGAGTCCCGAACGCCACCGCATGATCTCGGGGGAGGAGGTGCTGGAGCTGCTGCCCGCGCTCGCCTCCCGGGAGCCCAGCGGGGGCTACCTCTTCTACGACTGCCAGACCGACGACGTGCGTCTGGTGCTGACCGTGCTCGGCGAGGCGGAGCGCTTCGGGGCGGTGTGCGCCAACCGCGTGGCGGCGGTGGGCCTGCTCGAAGGCGACGGCCGCGCGCGCGGGGTCCGGGCGATCGATCTGGAGGGGGGGAGGAGTTCGCGATTCGGGCCGCGAGCGTCGTGAACGCCACCGGGGTCTGGGCCGACGAGCTGCGCCCGCACGAGCTCCACGATGAGGCCGAGCTGCCTCGGATCAGGCCGAGCCGCGGCACCCACATCACGCTCTCGCGCGAGGATCTACCGCTGGTTGGGGGGGCGATCGTGCCCGCCGGCGAGGGCCGCTCGATCTTTGCGCTGCCCTGGCTGGGGCGCACGCTGGTGGGCACCACCGACAACGACTACGAGGGCGACCTCGAGCACGTGCGGCCCTCCGCGGAGGACGTCGCCTACCTGCTGGAGGCCGTCAACAAGTTCTTCGCGACCGCGCTGGGCCCCGGGGACCTGACGGGGGCGTACGCCGGAGTGCGACCCCTGATCTCGAGCGGGGACCCGAAGAAGTCGGTGGACATCTCGCGCAAGGCCGAGCTGTACGAGACCTCCAGCGGGATGATCACGATCACGGGGGGCAAGCTCACGACGTGGCGGCGGATGGCAAAGCTCGCCGTCGACCGCCTGGTGGAGCGCGACGCCCGCGAGGCGCCCTGCCGCACGCAGGAGATACCGCTCGGACAGGCGATCGCCGTCGGCGATCTGGGGCGCGTGGAGGGCGTGCCCGAGGAGTCCTACGCCGCGCTGGCCGCCCGCTACGGCTACGCCGCCCACGAGGTGCTCGCGCTCGCCCTGGCCGACGGGGATGCTGTCTTGGCTGCTCCGTCGCGGGGAGCTCGCGCAGCCGATCGTGCCCGGCCTTCCGGACCTGCTCGCCGAGGTGGCTCTCGCGGTCCGCCGTGAGCAGGCGCGCAGCGTGGGGGACGTGCTCATGCGCCGTACCCGCCTGTGGCTGCTGGCCGCGCGCGAGCTCGCCGGCTCCCCCTCGGAAGGGCCCTCCGGCTCGGTGCGCCGCGTGGCGGACGTGCTCGCGAGGGAGCTCGACTGGAGCGCGCAGCGCACACAGGAGGAGATCGAGCGCTTCGTGCGGGAGGCCGGCGCGGAGAGTCTCGAGGGCGCGTGAGCCACCATCGCCTGCGCGCCGTGCGATCGTTGCTGCGAGCTCGGCGAGCGCCCGCTGCTGATGGGCGTCGTCAACGCCTCGCCGGACTCCTTCAGCGACGGCGGGCGCTACCGCGAGCTCGAGGCGCGCGTCGCGCTCGCCCGGCGAGCTGGCGGCCGCCGGCGCGGACATCCTCGACATCGGCGGGGAGTCCGCCACCACCGGTCGCCCGCCGGTCGCCGTCGGAGGAGGAGATCGAGCGGGTGGTGCCGCTGATCGCGCGGGTCGTGGAGGAGTGGACTCCCTCTCGGTGCGCTGGTGTCGGTCGACACCTACAAGCCCCCCGTCGCCCGTGCCGCGATCGCCGCGGGGGCGCAGATCGTCAACGACGTCAGCGGCCTGCGCGACCCCGCGCTCGCGCGAGGTCTGCGCCGATACCGGGGCGGCGCTCGTGGTGATGCACACCGCGCGTCGCCCCCCGCAGCGCCTGCAGGACCCGGACCTCTACGGGGACGTCGTCGAGGACGTGCTGGCCTTCCTGCGCGAGCGTATCGCGCTGGCGCTGGAAGCCGGCGTCTCCCGCGAGCAGCTGATCGCTCGACCCGGGGCCGGACTTCGCGAAGACGCCCGCGCAGACGATCGAGCTGCTCGCCGAGCTGGATCGCCTGCACGAGCTCGGGCGCCCGTTGCTGATGGCGATCTCCCGCAAGGACTTCATCGGCGCGCTCACCGGGCGCGCGCCCCGCGAGCGGCTCGCGGGCACGCTCGCGGCGCTCGCCCACGGCGTCGACGCGGGCGCGCACATCTTCCGCGTGCACGACGTCGCGGCCGCCGCCGACTTCCTCGCGGTGCGCGCCGGCGCTCGCGGCGAGCTCGCGCGAGCAGGGATCTCGCTGCTCGCCGAGGAACTGAGACACGAGCGGACCGCCTGAGAGCGCTGTACGCGAGGACCCGACCGTCTGAGGGCGCCGTGGCGGTCTGCCCTAAGCTAGTCTGGCGCACTCGCGGGTGCCGGCCGCTGTCCAACGCGGCCGGGACGCCAACCGCCCAATCCATCGAAGAGGAGAGACGACATGTCTGTACTCGAGCGCTCGGAGCTTGACGCGAGCCCACTGGCCGACCTGCACGCGATCGCCGACCAGATCGGCCTCGACGGCTTCCGCAGGCTGCGCAAGGCGGAGCTGATCGACGCGATCCTCGAGCGATCCGGCGACGGCGCCCCGGCGGCCGGCGGGATCGCCCGGAGGAGGGCTCCGGCGAGCAGGATCGCCGGCGGGGGCCGGCGAGGAGCGATCGGCTGGCGGGCGCCGGCGAGGAACATGATCGGCGCTGAGGGTGCCGGCGAGGAGGATCGCGACCGCTCCGCGGCGCCCGCGGCGGGCCAGCGCACCTCGCGCCGGCGCGCGCCCGAGCGCAGGACGCTCGGCAACGCCGCTCCAGGGCGTCCACGGAGTCGAGGAGCGGGACACGGAGAAGGCCAGGGAGGAGGCGCCGCGAAGGATCGCGAGCGCGGAGCGGAGCGAGCGCCCGATCCGGGGCGGGCCGGCGCGCCGAGGCGGAGCGGCCGATCGAGGACGGGTGGCCTAGGGTGTCGTGGAGCTGCTTGGCAACGGCTCCGCCTTCCTGCGCGTCTCCCCACCGGAGCCCTCGGAGGAGGACCTCTACATCTCCGCCGCCCAGGTCCGCCGCTGCGAACTGGTCTCCGGGGATCGCGTGAGCGGCCCCGTGCGCACCCCGCGCCAGCTCCGAGCGCTACCCCTCCCTGGCGCGCGTGGACACCATCAACGGCGCCCCCGCGGAGTCGGTCGCGGAGGGGGCGCCGCTACGAGGACCTCCCCGTCGCCTACCCCAGCGAGCGCCTGGAGCTCGGCCCTCAGGACCCCACGCTCGGCGCGATCGAATGGCTCACCCGATCGGCCGCGGCTCGCGCGCGGTGATCGTCGGGGCCGCCCGCTCCGGCAAGACCGAGACCCTGCGCCGCCTGCTCGGGGCGCTCGCTGGCCGATCTTCGATCGGTCGGGAGGGCTTGGAGATGAGCTCGTTCTCAGCGGCGCCCGCCCCGAGGAGATCGGCGCCTGGCGCGAGGGGCCCGTGGCGCCTGCCGCCGCCCTGAGCTCGCGGCCTCCGCGGAGCTCCAGAGCCAGACGGTGGAGCACGTGGTGGACACCGCCAAGCGCGTCGCCGCCCGCGGCGGGGACGTGGTGGTGCTGATCGACGGCCTCGACGGCCTGCACCCTCACACCGCTCGCAGGATCCTCGCCGCCGCCCGCAACCTCGCCGACGGGGGATCGCTCACGGTGATCGCGACCGCCGCCCGCCCCTTCGGCGGGGAGAGGACGGTGATCGCACTCGACGTCGCGCTCACCAGCACCGGGCGGCCCCGCCCTGGATCTCGTGAACAGCGGTGTGGTGCGCCCCGAGCTGCTGGTCGGCGAGGACGGCGCCGAAGCGATCACCAAGGCTCGCGCCACCGCGCTCGCGGGCTAGCGGCGCTGGTAGGCGACCCGGCCCCAGGAGGGCTCGGGCGAGAGCTCGATCGGCTCTCCGCCGACGGATGAGTCGCCGTTCCGCCCGCCCGCGGGCTGCACGTAGGCGAAGCTGCAGGTCTCCTCGAGGAAGGCGACGACAGCTCGCCCTCGTTCACGCGCTGGTCGAGCCACGCACCGCGGAACACCAGGCGGCGCAGCCAGTGCACCAGGGAGCGCTCCGCCGGGCCCACCAGGTCGGGCCAGCAGTCGTTGACGTGCTCCCCCAGAGCGGAGGCGGGATCGTGGATCTCCCCGTTGACCGCGAGGTTGACGAGATCTTCAAGCTCGTCCGTCCCGAGCCGGCCGCCGACGAACCCCAGCTTCAGCGCCGCCTGCTCGCAGCGCTCGGCGAAGTCCTGCTCGTTGAAGGTGAAGCGCAGCTCTCCGTATTCGAGGACGAAGTCCCCTCCCGAGTTGTAGTTTCCGCGGCGTGTCTTGTCCATGACGTAAGTACCGGGAGATGCAGTTCGGGCTCCGGGCCGTCGGAATCATAAGCCGAACTCCTCTGCGCGTGGGGGCGGTGCACGGGAGATTGCACCTGGCCCGGGAGGGCGGCATCTATACCCTCCGTTCTGATGGCACGCCTCGCAGAGCACGGACCGCGGCGGTCGGCCGGGGTCCCCGGCCTGTTCTCCGCTGCCCACGACAAGGTCCGCGGCCTGGTGGGAGGGGTGGTTGGCCGCGCGATCCGCCGTCGCCAGGGCTCCGACGGCGACTACAGCATCCACGACATCGAGCGCCCGCCGGACTTCGAGGCGCTCGGCTACCGCACCGCGTTGGTGCCGATCTTTGGGGGCGACGTCAGCGCCACGGTGATCGGCAGCGCCGCTAAGCTGATCGGCAGGGACGGGGTCGTGTACGCGATCTTCGTGCTCTGCGTTCCCTCCCAGCTCTCGCTGGAGGCGGGCCTCGAGGAGGAGGAGACCCAGGGCCGCTCGGTGCTCGAGAGCGCGCGCATCCAGGCGCGCCGTGCGGGCATCAAGATCCACACCGGTCTGATCCGCACACGCAACCCCGGGGCCGCGCTGGTGGAGGAGGCGCGGCGGCTGCACTCGGACGTGATCTACTGGTCCACCATCCATGCCCCCGCCGGCGAGCGGCGCATCGGCCCCACCGCGGTCTACCTGCTGGGCAAGCGCCCCTGCCGGGTGGTCATCGAGACCGAGGGCACTACTGCAGGGCGATCACCACGCGCGCCCGTTTGATCCCATTGGGCAGCGACTCCCCGCCGCCCGCGGAGAGGGCCCCGAGCGGCGCGACCCCCGAGGCGAAGCCCGAGAAGCCCGGGGCCTGATTGAGCCCGAGCGATTCGATCAGCCCCGAGAGCGTGTGGAATTCGATCAACGCGCTCGGCTGGATCCCCTGCCCGAGGGCGCTTGCCGCGGCGTTGTACGCGGGGGTGCCCGCCAACGTGCCCTGAGGGCTGAGGGCTTCCTGTATGGAGGATGACCCCAACCCCACCACGAACTTCCCCTGTCCCACCGCCATCGTCAGCGCCAGCGGGAAGCCCGGAAGCTTGATGGTCATTGCCGCTTCGGTACCGGGAACCGAGGTCGGGGATGTATCGCCGCCCGCTTCGCGGTATGCCTGCGCGAGCTTCGCGAGCGCCGCGCGGGAGCGGGCGGGATCCTTGGAGGCGATGACGATCGCCCCCTGCAGGCTCAGCACGCTGCTGCCGCTCGCGTAGAGGCCGGTCGCGCCCATCCAGCTCAGCAGGTCGCGCTGCACGTTGATCGCGTGCGAGCTGAGCGGCGCGAACGCCTTGGCGAGACTGAAGCCGCCGACGCTCAGCGTCGAGCCCAGCGACGCCAGCGTGCGCAACCCCTGCACGTTGTTGGCGAACGCCTTGCCGAGGTCGCCGATCCCTACCGCCAGCCAGGCGCTTGCGGGGAGCCCGCGCAGCACCTGGGCCCCGCCTGCCTCAAGCTGGTTGGCGGAGCCCGATCCCGAGCTCGACGGGCGGGCGGAGCTCGGTTCCAGGGTGTCGAGATCGAGCGCCACCGAGCTCGAGCTCGGGATCACCGACAGGTACAGCTGGCCCGGGTTCCCGAGCAGGCTCTCCAACAGGGGCAGGATCGATCCCGTGCCGCCGCCGCTCGTGAGCGAGTGCGAGAGCTCTTCGGGGCTGAGGTAGGCGTTGGCGAGCGCGGTGGGCTGGCCGGTTGGGTGGGTGCCCGGTCCTTCTTCCGCGGTGGAGGCGAGCTTCGCGTAGCCGGGCGCCTGCGCCAGCGACGGGCCTCCGGCCGCCGTTTCGATCACGCTCTTGAGCCCCGCTTCGCTGCCGATCACCGCGAAGCGGTGCACGATCCCCTCGGCCACGCCGCCGGGGGACACCTGGTAGGTGACGCCGCGGTAGCTCGTCGTGTGCGCGCCCGCGCTGTGGGCCTGGGCTTCGAGGAACGATCGCGCGGCGTCGGGGTTGGTCGTATCGAGAACCAGCGCCCCCTGGGCGGAGCTCGAAGCCGATCGCCGCCTGCAGACCGCCTCCTCCCAGCAGCGCCGCTTCCTCGCCGGGGAGCCCTTCCGAGAGGGCCTTCTCGAGCGCTTCCGCCACCCAGCAGCCCCTGCGCGTGGGAGAGGTCGACCGCGGTGAGGAAGATCCCGGCGTGGGGTCCCAGCCAGGGCTCGATTTCGTGCGCGTAGTTCGGCGTCTTGCCCGTGGGTCCCGCAAGCAGCTTCAGCAGGCCTTCAAATGGTTTCTGGCGGCCGGTGAGCGTCCGTCCCGAGGTGTTCGCGTCGGCCTTCAGGGTGCCTTCGGGCCGCACCGCGGCGTCGATGTAAAGCGGAGCGGAGCCGGGTACGACCGTCGCGGGGCTCGCGCTCGTGCCGCTCGGACTCGACGAGCCGCAGCCCGCGAGCGCCGCGAGGAGGATCGCGGCAACGGCCGCTAACGCCGCTGGGGCTCGCCCCGCGCGGCGGGACGCCGGAGTCGTGGTGCTCGCGGGACTCGGGGCGCTCGCCAAGGGAGTCGCGCGGGCGGTGGATCTCACGTGGGGATCGTATGCCTTCCGAGGAGCGCACGCGCAGGTCGCGTTGCAGATGGCGCTCGTGCAGCCCCGTTTGCAGTTTTCTGGGCTCTCGGCGCCATCCGGGCGGCGCCTTGAAATCGGCGCTTTGCAGGGATTTATGGCCTGCTGGAGGGCGTTATGATGGAAAAGTGGGGAAAAATGTGCAATTGGGGTTGCGTTGTGGGGGAAGTGGGGTACTTTGCCGGGAACGAGCCGAGGTGGAGAGGTTCCTCCCACCTCTCCACCTCGGCTCCTAAGAGGGTGGCGCAGCCGGCCGCGGGCCGGCAAGCCGGGTCCCTCGTTTTTTCAGTCAGATCCACTTAGGAGACCCCACAGTGGCTTTCCGTGGCACCTTCGACCACACCCTCGACGCGAAGAACAGGCTCACGGTGCCAGCCCGCTACCGGGCGCGCTGGCTGAGGGCGTGGTGCTCGCGATGCCGGTCGACCTGAAGCCGTGCGTGGGGGTGTGGCGTCCGGAGGAGTACGAGCGCTACACGCGAGCGCGCGCTCGCCGAGCTGCCGCCGCTCTCGCCGCGGCTGAGCGAGCTCGAGCGCTTCTTCTACGGCAGCTCCCAGGATGCCGAGCTCGACTCCGCGGGGCGGATCATGGTCCCCGGCTTCCTCGGCGAGCACGCGGGGCTGGTCAAGGAGGTCGTGGTCGTGGGCGCTGGCGACCGCCTGGAGCTATGGGCAGCGACTTGGAACGAGCACCGACCGACGCTGATGATGGCGTCGCGGAGGTCACCGCGCGTGTCGACGACGCTGCTTGACGGCAGGGACCCGTGCGACCGCGACAGCCGTGCGCTCGAGCTCGCGCGGCGCCAGCGTGGCGCGCGGTGACGCCGGCGCCGTCCATCTCGCGGTCGCCGGTCGGGCACCCGGCGGCGACGGGCGCTCGGCGGGGTGCCCGGCGAGCAGGCCGCGCATCACACCCGTGCTCGCGAGGGAGCTGATCGAGCTGCTCGACCCCAAGCCCGGCCAGGCTGGCGATCGACTGCACGTTCGGCGACGGCGGCCACGCGCGCCTGGTGGCTGAGCGCCTGGGTTCGGCGGGAACGCTCGTCGCGATCGACCGCGACCCGGTGGCGGAGGAGCGCTTCGCGGAGCTCGCGGCCGAGGCGGCGTGCGCGGTGCGCTTCATCCGCTCGCGGTTACGCCGAGGCGCTCGAGCTGCTCGCCGAGGAGGGGCTCCGTGCGGACATCGTCTACTTCGACCTGGGCATGTCCTCGATGCAGGTCGACACGCGCGAGCGCGGCTTCTCCTACTCCTACGAGGCGCCACTGGACATGCGCATGGACCCGACGCAGGAGCTCGACGCGCGCGAGATCATCGCGACCTGGGACGAGCGTCGTCTGGCGCAGATGCTGCGCGAGTATCGGCGAGGAGCGCCATGCGGGCGCGATCGCCCGTGCGATCGTGCGCCGTCGCGAGCAGGCGCCGATCGATACGACGCTCGAGCTCGTGGAGATGATCAACTCCGCGATGCCCGCTCCCGCGCGCTTCGCCGGGGGCCACCCCGCCAAGCGGGTCTTCCAGGCGCTGCGGATCGCCGTCAACGACGAGCTCGGCCAGCTCGATCGAGCGCTGCCGCTCGCGTGGGGGCTGCTGCGCGAGGGCGGCGTGCTCGCGGGGATCTCCTTCCACTCGCTCGAGGACCGGCGCGTGAAGCGCTTCCTCGTGGAGCGCGCGCGCGGCTGCGTCTGTCCGCCCGACCTGCCGGTATGCGCCTGCGGGCGCGAGCCGCAGGCGGCGCTGCTGAGCGCGCCGTCGATCATCGCCTCCGCGCGGCGAGCTCGCGCGCAACCCGCGCGCGGCCTCCGCGCGGCTGCGTGCCGCAAGGAAGCTGGCGGAGGACCCGGGAGCCCAGCGTGACCCCGCCCCCCGCCGCAGCGGCCGTGCCGGCCCCCGCCGTCCGTCCTCGCCATGGCCGTCCCGTCCGCCAGGGGCGTCCCCCACAGCCGCTGCGGCCGGCGGCGCGGCCGCGCCGTGTGTCCGGTCCCGCGCGTACCCGGTCCCGCCCGCCCCGGGCGGGCACACGGGCCGGTGGATGGGCCGCCTCTAGGCTTGTCGGCCGGCGGCTCGAGCGCCTGATCTGGAACCCCCCCGCTCGCGCCTGGATCGGCGTGGTGGCTTTCGCGCTGATCGGGATCGTTGCGATGCAGCTGTGGGTGGTGAAGCTGGGAGTGGGCATCGGCCACGCGCTCGAGCACACGGAGCTGCTGCAGCGGGAGAACTCCGCGCTCGCGATCGAAGACTCCTCGCTCTCCTCGGGGGAACGCGTCGAACGGCTCGCGCTCACCAGGGGCATGGTGCTCGCTCCGCCGGGGGCGCTGCACTTCGACACACTCCGGGGTCCACTCGACGCCCGACTGGCGGCGGCGGCGCTCGCGAAACCCGCTCAGACCCAGACCACCGGCGCCGCCACCGGCGCCGAAGCGATCCCCGGCGCCACCTCCGGTACGGAAACGAGTCCCGGCGCCGCCAACGGTATGGGAGCTGGTCCTGGCGCCACCGCCGGCACGGAAACGTCCGGCATGACGGCCGGCGCAGAAACGGGCTCCGGTGCGACGACGGAAGCGAACGCGGGCGCCGCCACCGGTGCGCAAACGGGCGCGAGCGCCGGCGGCGAACCGGCGAGCGCGCCGGCGCCGGCGCCGGCTACACAGGCGCCCGCCGCCGAAACGCCGCCGGCGGGGACGCCGGCCGCGTCGGCGAGCGCCCCGGCCGGGACCGGGGGAGCGGCCGAAACGACGAGCCCGCAGGCCGGCTCCGGCGGTGGGACCCAAGTTCCCCCGGGGGGCTAGGCGACTGTGGCAAGCGTGCAGAGTCGCATCGGGGTGCTGTTCGCGGTCTGTTTCCTGCTGTTGGCGGTGGCGGCGGGGCGCACGCTGTATCTCGGGGTGCTGCACAGCGCGGCGCTGCGGAGGGTGGCGCGCACGCAGCAGGTGACTGTCGAAACGGTGCCCGCCCAGCGGGGGACGATCACGGATCGCAACGGAATCGGTGCTGGCGATCTCCGAACCGGCCGATGAAATCTCGGCGACCCCGTATCTGGTCAAGGACCCTCTCGGCGCGGCCGAGCGCCTGGCGCCGCTGCTGGGGCGCCCGCAGGCGCAGGTGCTCACCGATCTGAGCGAGCACAGCGGCTTCGTGGATCTGGCGCGCACGCTGCCGGCGGCGCGGGCGAAGGCGGTGCTGGCGCTGAACATCCCGGGGGTGTCGGGCACGCCGACGACGCGCCGGGTGTACCCGCGGGACACGCTTGCGGCGCAGGTGCTGGGCATGCTGGGCGCCGAAGGCGGCGGCCTCTCGGGCCTGGAATACGTCGACAACGCGATCCTGGACGGGCGCGCGGGGGAGCGGCGGGTGGTGAGCGACGCGCTGGGCCAGCCGATCTCGATCGCGAACGTGCGCCGCGAGGAGCCGGGGGCGCAGCTGCGGCTGACGCTGGACGCGAACATTCAACAGCGCAGCGAAGCGGTGCTGAGCGCGGTGGGGAGGGTCTTTCACCCGAGGGACGCGACGGCGATCGTGATGGAACCGGACACGGGGGCGATCCTGGCGATGGCGAGCTGGCCGCAGCTGAACCTCGAAGACCCCCCACCGAAGGCGACGCTGGAGGAAGCGCTGGAGAACCGGGCGGTGAGTTTCAACTACGAACCGGGCTCGACGTTCAAGGTGGTCGCGGTCTCGGGCGCGCTGCAGGAGGGCCTGATCACCCCCACCACCGAATTCGACGTCCCCGATCAGATTCAGGTCGGCGAACCGTACGATCCACGACGCGGAGGAACACTCCGAAGAGATGTTGAGCACGGCGCAGATCCTCGCGCAGTCCAGCAACGTGGGTGCGATCAAGATCGGGAAACTGGAGGGGGAGGACACCTTCAACGAATGGGTGCACCGCTTCGGCTTCGGGGCGCGGACGGGGATCGATCTGCCGGGCGAGGAAATCGGGCAGGTGCTGAAGCCGAGCGAATACTCGGGCTCCTCGATGGGCAACCTGCCGATCGGGCAGGGTGAGTCGGTGACCCCGATCCAGATGGCCACCGCGTACGCCGCGATCGCCAACGGCGGCATCCTGCGCCCGGCGCACATCGTGGCCGCGGTGAACGGCCGCCCCACCAAGCTTCCGGCGGACCGTCGCGTGATCTCGGCGGGCACGGCTGCGCAATTGCGCCAGATGCTGCGCGGGGTGCTGGCCCCGGGCGGCACGGCGAGCGAGGTGTCGGTCCCGGGCTATCAGCTCGCGGGCAAGACGGGCACGGCCAGCAAGGTGGATCCGGCGACCGGCGAATACTCCGAAACCGCCTACGTGGCCTCCTTCATGGGCTTCGCCCCGGCCTCGGACCCGAAGCTGCTGTGCGCGGTGATCGTCGACGAACCGCAGACCGGCTCGATCTTCGGCGGCACCGTCGCCGCCCCCGCGTTCGGGCAGATCATGGCCTTCGCGCTGCCGTATTTGGGGATCCCGCCATCCCCCTCGCCGGGGTAGAGCGCCCTCGCCGGGGTAGAGCACCCTCGCCACGGTCGCGGGTGTTAGGGTCGCCGGGAGCCTGGGGCCCTCGCATCTTGACTCTAGTAGGATTGTCCGCGATGCCGCTCGAACACGTGGATGTGCTGATCGTCGGGGCCGGTCTGTCCGGCGTAGGCGCCGGCTACCACCTGCAGACAAGACGTCCGGGGTGCAGCTACGCGATCCTCGAGGCCCGGGACCGCATCGGCGGAACCTGGGATCTGTTCAGGTACCCCGGCATCCGCTCGGACTCGGACATGTACACGCTGGGCTACTCCTTCAAGCCGTGGAGAGAGGCCAAGGCGATCGCCGACGGGTCGTCCATCCTCAGCTATGTCAAGCAGACCGCGAGCGATCATCACATCGATGAGAAGGTCCGCTTCCACCATCGCGTGGTGCGCGCCGAGTGGTCCTCGGCCGATGCGCTGTGGACGGTGGAGGCGGAGCGCGGCGACACCGGCGAAACGGTGCGTCTGACCTGCGGCTTCCTGCTCATGTGCAGCGGCTACTACCGCTACGACGAGGGCTACACGCCGGACTTCAAGGGGATGGAGCGCTTCGCGGGGCGGATCGTGCATCCGCAGCACTGGAGCGAGGACGTCGACTACGCCGGCAAGCGCGTGGTGGTGATCGGCAGCGGTGCGACCGCGATCACGCTCGTTCCCTCGATGGCTCGCGGCGCGGCGCACGTCACGATGCTGCAGCGCTCGCCCAGCTACGTCATCTCGCTGCCCGCGGAGGACCCGATCGCCGACCTCCTGCGCCGAGCCCTGCCGGCCAAGGCGGCCTACGCGCTCGTGCGCTGGAAGAACGTCATGCTCACGATGCTCAGCTTCCAGCTCAGCAGACACATACCTGGAGCGATGAGGGCGCTGCTGCGCAAGGCGCTCGAGCGCGAGCTTCCGCCGGGCTACGACATCGACACGCACTTCAAACCCAAATACAACCCGTGGGATCAGCGCCTGTGCGTGGTACCCGACGGCGACCTCTTCGAGGCGATCCGGGGGGGCCGCGCATCGGTCGTCACCGATCGCATCGAGACGTTCACCGAGAGGGGCCTCGCGCTCGCCTCCGGGGCCGAGCTGGAGGCCGATCTGATCGTCACCGCGACCGGGCTTGAGCTGCTGGCGTTCGGGGGGATGGAGATCGCGGTCGACGGCCGCGAGGTGGTGCTCTCGGAGACGATGGGCTACAAGGGCATGATGTTGAGCGGCGTGCCCAACCTGGCGTTCACGCTGGGGTACACGAACGCCTCGTGGACGCTCAAGTGCGACCTCACGTGCGAGTACGTCTGCCGGCTGCTGGGCCACATGGCCGAGCACGGTTACGACGTGTGCATGCCGCCCAACCGGGATCCCTCGATCGCCGAGCTGCCGTTCATCGACTTCAGCTCCGGCTACGTGCAGCGCTCGATCGACAAGTTCCCCAAACAGGGCTCGAGGGCGCCCTGGCGGCTCTACCAGAACTACGCGCTCGACATCCTCAGCCTCAAGCTCGGCGCGGTCGAGGACGGGGCGCTGGAGTTCTCCACCGCCGGGTCCGCCCTCCGTGCTCGCGAGCCGGTCGCCGTCTGAGGTTCGGGCGGCGCGGGCCGCGTCGGGCGCTGAAACTAGACTCAGAGCCGATGCGAAGACGGCGTGAGCGGCGATGAGGCTTACGGATCTGATTCCCGCCGAGCTGGGCGCGAGCGGCCTCGTCGGCGACGCCTCCGCGGTGGAGGTCGCGGACCTCGCGTACGACAGCCGGCGGGTGGGCCCGGGCGCGCTCTTCTTCTGCGTGCCTGGCGAGCGCAGCGACGGCCACGAGCATGCGGCGCAGGCGATACGCGCAGGGGCGGCGGCGCTGGTGGTCGAGCGTCCGCTCGGTCTGGGGGTTCCCGAGGTGGTGGTGCGCTCCGCGCGGGCGGCGATGGGGCCGGTGGCGGCGCGCTTCTACGGCGATCCCGCGCGGGAGCTGCGGGTGCTGGGGGTGACGGGCACGAACGGTAAGACCACCACGGCATATCTGATGCGGGCGCTGCTTGAGGCGAGCGGCGTGCAGTGCGGCCTGCTGGGGACGGTCAAGTCGGTCATCGGCGGGGAGGACCGGCCGGTCCTCCGCACCACGCCCGAGGCGGTCGACCTGCAGGCCGACCTGCGGGCGATGCTCGACGCCGGCGACGAGGCCTGTGCGATGGAGGTCTCCTCGCACGCCCTGGCGCTGGAGCGGGTCAGCGCGATCCCCTTTGCGGTCGCCCTCTTCACCAACCTCACGCAGGACCATCTGGACTTTCACCCGACGATGGAGGACTACTACCTCGCCAAGCGCAGGCTGTTCCTTCCCGAGCGGGGGGAGCGCCCGGCGGCCAGCGTCGTCAATCTCGGCGACGAGTACGGGCGGCGGCTGGCCCGGGAGGTGCCCGAGGCTCTCACCTACGCCGTCGAAGGCCGGGCCGGCCACCGCGTCGAGGGCCGGGCCGGCCACCGCGTCGAGGGCCAGGCGGGCCACGGCGTCCACGACCAGGCCGACCGGGGCGCCGAAGGGGAGGCCGATTACGCGGCCCGCGATCTGCGCTGCGGGCCGGAGGGGGCGAGCTTCATCCTTCGTACTCCGGCCGGCGAGCAGCCGCTGACGGTGCCGATGCCCGGGCGCTTCAACGTCGCCAACGCACTCGCGGCGCTCGCGGGTGTCCATTCGCTCGGCTGCCCGCTCGATCCGCTGATCGAGGCGCTCGAGGCCGGGGTCCGGGTCCCGGGCCGCTTCGAGCCGGTCGAGGAGGGACAGGCCTTCGCTGTCGTCGTGGACTACGCCCACACTCCCGACTCGCTGGAGAACGTGCTCCGTGCGGCCCGGGAGATGATCCGGGGTCATGGCCGAGTGATCTGCGTGTTCGGCGCGGGCGGCGACAGGGACCGCGGCAAGCGCCCGTTGATGGGCGAAATAGCGGCCCGGCTCGCGGACCTGGTGACGGTCACCTCGGACAACCCGCGTTCGGAGGACCCCGATGCGATCATCGAGGAGATCTTCGCCGGCATCCACGAGCCGCGTGTGGCGCCGGGGAGCGTCTACATCGCGCACGGGGTCGCCGACCGGCGAGCCGCGATCCACGGGGCCATCGCCGACGGGCAGCCGGGGGATGTGGTGGTGATCGCCGGCAAGGGCCACGAGCAGGGTCAGGAGTTGGCGGGCGGGCGGAAGATCCCCTTTGACGATGTCGCGGTCGCACGCGAAGCACTTGCGGCGCGCAAGCAGGGCGTACGGGCTGGGGCCCAATGATCGGGTGGGACGGCGGGCAGGTTGCCGCCGCGGCCGGGGCCGAACTGCTGCGCGGCGCCTCCTGGAGCGGCGGGCCGCAGCGCTGCTCGATCGACTCGCGCGAGGTACAGCCGGGCGACCTGTTCGTGGGCTTGCGCGGCGGGCACGTGGACGGTGGGACCTACGCGGAGCAGGCGTTGCGCGCGGGCGCCTGGGGAGTGCTGGTGGCACCCGAGCATGCGGATGGGCTCACCAGAGGGGCATCGGCGGCGCCGGAGCACGCGAGGAGGCACACCGGCGGCGCCGTGCTCACGCATCCCGATCCGCTCGCGGCGATGCAGTCGCTGGCCCACGAGTGGCGTAGGGCGCTCGGGGAGGAAGGCGCCAAGGTCGTGGCAATCACGGGCTCGACCGGGAAGACATCTACGAAGGACATCCTCGCGGCGCTGCTGCGCGACGCGCGGGAGAGGCTGGGCGGGGACACCGTGGCGAGCCGGGCGAACCTCAACACCGAGATCGGGCTGCCGCTGACCGTGTTGGGGGCGCCCGCGGGCACGAAGGCGCTGGTGCTGGAGATGGCGATGCGCGGGAGGGGGCAGATCGCGGAGCTGACGGCGATCGCGCAGCCTGAGGTGGGGGTGATCGTGAACGTGGGCCCGGTGCACCTGGAGCAGCTGGGCACGATCGAGGGGGTGGCAGCCGCCAAGGCCGAGCTGATCGCGGGGATGGCGCCCGGGGCGACGGTGGTCGTGCCTGCGGGGGAGCCGCTGCTGGAGCCACACCTACGTGCAGACCAGAACACGGTGACGTTCGGCGAGGGCGGCGACGTGGAGTTGGTGGGGCGCGCGAAGAACGGAGAGGTGACGATCGTGGATCGCGCGCGCGGGGGGGAGCGGATCGTCGTGCGGCCGTCGTTCGCACAATCCCATAACCTGCGCAACCTGCTGGCGGCAACGGCGACGGCGCGCGCGCTCGGCGTCACCCCGCAGGGGAGGCTGGAGGTCGAGCTCTCGGGGCTGCGCGGCGAGCGCGTGGCGCTGGCAAACGGAATCGTGCTGATCAACGACTGCTACAACGCCAACCCGATGTCGATGCGCGCCGCGCTCGACGATCTCGCGGCGAGCGAGGGGGACCGCCGGGTGGCGGTGCTGGGCGACATGCTCGAGCTGGGCGGCGAGGAGCTCCGGCTGCACCGCGAGATCGGTGCGTACGCCCGCGCGCGCGGGGTCGATCTGCTGCTCACGGTCGGCCCGCGCGCGAGTGAGATGGGGAAGGAGGAGGGGGGGGAGGGGGCTGTCTATTGCGCCCCCGACGCCGCCGAGGCTGCGGAGCTGCTCGGGAGGCTGTTGCGTGAGGGCGATGTCGTGCTGGTGAAGGGCTCGCGCGGCATGGAATTGGAGCGGGTCGCCCAGGCGCTCCAGCAGGACGGGAGAGGCTGAATGGGCCGGATCCTGATCGGGGGGACGGCGGCGCTGTTGATCTGCATCTTCCTGAGCCCCAAGTTCATCGAGTTCCTGCGCCGACGGGAGTTCGGGCAGCACATCCGCGAGGAGGGCCCTGAGGGGCACCGCCAGAAGGCGGGCACCCCCACGATGGGCGGGGTGATCATCTTCGTGGCGGTGGCGATCCCGTTCCTGATCCTCACCGGCTACGAATGGCGCGCGCTGGGTGTGTTCGGCACGGCGCTCGCGTGCGCGCTGCTGGGGTTCGCGGACGACTACACCAAGCTCGTGCGCCGGCGCTCGCTGGGCCTGCGGGCGCGCACCAAGCTGGTGGTGACGATCGCGATCTCGCTGGGCCTGTGGTTCGTCGCGACCCACGAGGCGCATCTGCAGGAAACGCTGAGACTGCGGATCGTCGACTACCACGTGGACCTCGGGCCGTTCTACCCGCTGCTGATCTACCTCGTGGTGGCCGGCACGACCAGCGCGGTCAATCTCACCGACGGCCTCGACGGCCTCGCGGCGGGGTGCGCCGCGATCGTGCTGCTGGCGTACGTGGGTATCACGTTCATCACCTCCGAGTACGTCTCCTCCTCCAACGACCTCTCGATGCTCGCGGGCTGCCTGGTGGGGGGGTGCATCGGCTTCCTGTGGTTCAACGCGTTCCCCGCGACGATCTTCATGGGCGACACCGGCGCGCTGGGCCTCGGGGGCGCGATCGCGGGTCTGGCGGTGATGACCCAGACGGAGATACTGCTGATCCTGCTCGGTGGGATCTTCGTGATCGAGGCCCTCTCGGTCGTGATTCAGGTGCTCTACTTCCAGACGCGCCACAAGCGGGTCTTCCTGATGGCGCCGATCCACCACCACTTTGAGCTGCGGGGGTGGTCGGAGACGAAGATCATCCTGCGCTTCTGGATCATCGCCGCGATCTGCTGCGCGATCGGCTTCACGATCTACCGCCAGAGCATTGCGTAGGTGAGGACGCGCCCGCGGATCCCCGAGGGCCCCTACCTGGTCGTGGGGCTCGCACGCTCAGGGGCCGCCGCGGCGCAGGTGCTGTGCGAGCGTGGGGAGCGGGTGATCGGCGTGGACTCGGCGGGGCCGTCCGGAGCGGGTGGCGCGCCCTCAGCGGATGAGCTAGCGGCGCTGGGGGTGGAGGTGCACCTCCAAACTGACGGCCTCGGGGAGCTCGAGCGCGTGCGGGCCGTCGTCAAGAGCCCGGGGGTGCCGGCGCAGGCGCTGGCCGTCGCCGCCGCGCGCGAACGGGGGCTGCCGGTTCTGGGCGAGCTGGAGCTCGCGTGGCGCCTGCTACCGAACGAGCTGATCGCGGTGACGGGCACCAACGGCAAGACCACGACGGTGGAGTGGATCGGCCACATCCACCGCGAGGCCGGCCTGCCGGTCGCGGTGGCCGGCAACGTGGGAGCGGCGCTCAGCGGCCTGGTCGGGAGGATCGAGGAGCGAGCGACGGTGGTGTGCGAGACCTCCTCCTTCCAACTGGAGGACACCCTCGCGTTCGCCCCGGAGGCGGCGGTGCTGCTCAACATCTCCCCCGACCACCTCGACCGCCACGGCACGATGGAGGCCTACCGGGAGGCCAAGCTGCGGATCTTCGCCCACCAGCGGGAGGGGGACATCGCGGTGCTGCCGGCGGCGCTCGCGGACGTCGAGCTGCCAACCGGCGTGCGCAGGGTGTGCTTCGACGCCGGCTCCCAACCGGACGTAGCCGGGCTTCGTCTGCGCGGCGAGCACAACCGCCAGAACGCGCTCGCCGCCGCAGCCGTGTGCCTCGCCCGCGGCATCGACCCGAACGCGGTGCGCGAGGGCCTGCGTACGTTCGCGGGTGTGCCCCACCGCCTGCAGGAGGTGGGCAGTCGCGACGGCGTGCGTTATGTGAACGACTCGAAGGCCACCAACCTCGCAAGCACGCTCGTCGCGCTGCGTGCGTTCCCGGAGGGCGGCGTGCACCTGATCCTCGGCGGGCAGGGAAAGGGCCAGGACTTCGCGCCGCTACACGAGGCGATCGCGGCGAGTTGCAGCGCGGCCTATCTGATCGGCGAAGACGCACCCAAGATCGCACGAGCCCTCGACGGCGCGAACGTGCCGCTGCGCGAATGTGGCGATCTGGAGAACGCGGTGGATGCGGCGTCGTCGTCGGCGGCCGCCGGCGAGGTGGTCCTGCTCTCGCCCGCCTGCGCGAGCTTCGACCAGTTCGTCGACTTCGAGGCCCGCGGCGAGCGGTTTGCGGCGCTGGTCGCGGAGATCGTCGCGGAGATCGTGTAAGATCATTTGCGGGTATGGGTTGATCATGCGTACGTCTAGTGCATCCTGGGAGGGCATAGGCTGATGCGAGGCAGACTCCGCTGGCTGAGTGTCGCTGCGGGAGCGTTGCTGCTCGCCGGATTGCCCGCGACGGCAGCCGCCGCCTCCCCGGGCGAACCCAAGGTCGAGCCGGTCGAATTCACGTCCACCGGCGTCAAGCTGAAGGGTACGCTCAACCCGGAAGGCGTCCCCACCTACTACTACTTCGGCTACGGGCAGCCCGGCGAGGAGGAATGCGCGGGACCGTTGCCCTGTGGTGAGAGCAGCACTCCACGCGAAGGGCCGCTCACCGGAAGCGCTCCGCAGGAAGTGTCGGCCGAAGTCACCGGTTTGAGGCCTGGCGAAACATATTTCTACTGGTTGGTCGCGGAAAACGAAGCGGGCGCGCGCTTCTCCTTGATGGGACAGTTCAAGGTGCCCGCGGCGGTAGCCGAAGCCCCGGTGATCGAATCCGAGTCCGTTTCGCACGTGACCGCGACCGGCGCGAGGCTCGAAGCTGCGATCAATCCCGAGGACGCGGAAAAGGGCGCCTCCTACCAGTTTCAGCTCGTCGCGAGCCCAAGCGAATACATCTCCGAATTCGCCTGCCCGAGCGCGTGGGAGCACACCTCGTTGTGCCTGCTCGGCGATCTTGACGCCAATGCGGACGGTCTGCCGATCGACGAGACCGGACCCGGAGTGGAAGGGCAGGCGGTCGGCCTCGACCTTGCCCACGCGGGGGTGAGGCTGAAGCCGGGCGCCACCTACCACTACCGCGTGATCGCCGCCAGGTCGAAGCTCACCGAAGACGGCTTTGGGTTCGAAGGCCCGATCGTCTACGGATCCGACGAGACGTTCACCACGCTTCCCGCCGAGGCGCCGGTGATCGAATCGGTGAGGGTTTCTCATCTCACCAAGACCGACGCGACGCTCGAAGCGACGATCGACACCGAGGGCCTGGAAACGGAATATGCATTCCACATGATCTCCTCGCCCTGTAGCAAAAAAGGGGCTGGGTGTGAACTGATCATCCCGATCAAGCTGCCGTGCTGCGGAAAGCTGTTCGGCTCGTCTGTGCCGCAGACGGTGAGCCTCGACCTCAACAGTGTCGGGGTGGAACTCGGCAAAGGGGAATACGTCTTTGGTGTCACCGCGAGCAACGAAGCTGGTGAAACAAGCGCGAGCGGGGGGATGTTCGAAGCACCGGAAGAAGTAGCCAAACCAGAAATAGAAATCGTCAAACCGCTTGGCTCCGGCGTCGCACCCGGCCCCGTGAGCAACGAGCCGGAAGTGCCGCTCGCCGGCGGCCAGCACTCGACGTCCGGCGGCAACGGCTCGCCGGCGCCCGCAGGCGGTTCGACCCCAGCCGCCATCTCCTCGAAACCGGCGCACGGGAAGCCGAGCGCCAAACATGGCAAGCACCACAAGCGCAAGCATCACGGCAAGAAGTCCGGCAGGGGTCTCAGGCGCAGGAAGCATTAGCGGCCGCCGAGTGCCGCGGCCTCGCTCAGGGAAGGCTTCCAAGCGGATGCGTCGAAGTGAGCTGGGATGCCACCGGCCGCGCGCGGCGCCAAAGCCAGAGTCCAGGGACGGAGCGGCGCAAGCGCGCGTTCCGCGGAGCGACCCGCCGGCCGACCGAAGCCGGGGGACACGCGCCTTCGGCGCGAATCCCCGTTTCGGCCAGCGCGCAACGGCAAGGCCGCAAAGGCCGCCCAGCAGCCGCTCGAGCACCGCATCCTGCTGACCGCAACCCTCTGCCTGCTGGCGTTCGGGGCGGTGATGGTCTACAGCGCCTCCTCCGCCAGCTCGCTGCTGGAAGGCAGCGGCACCGGCAGCGGCGACCTCGTGAAGTTCTTGATCTTCGGGGCGGTGGGGCTCGCGCTGATGCACTATCTGGCGCGCGAGGGGGTCGCCCGGGTGCAGGGTCTCGTCGCGCCGCTGCTGGCGGTCTCCTTTGCGCTCGTGCTGGCGGTCCACATCCCGCACGTGGGGGTGAGCGTCAACGGGGCGCGCCGCTGGATCGGGCCGGGGATCTTCCAATTTCAGCCCTCGGAGCTCCTGAAGCTCGCGCTCGTGCTGTACTCCGCCACGCTGCTCGCGCGCCGCCCCCAGCGCGTGCACGACCTGCGCGAGCTCTGCCGGCCGCTTTTGATCGTGGTCGGGGGGGCCTGCCTGCTCGTGGCGACCCAGCCGGACATCGGCAGCGCCCTGGTGATCGCCCTCACCACCTGCGCGCTGCTCGTCGCCGCCGGAATCCCGCTGCGCAATCTGGCGATCATCGCCGGCTGCGCCATCGCGGCGGTCGCGGTGTACGCGCTCGCCCGGCCCTATGCGCGCGAGCGCCTCACCTCGTTCATCGATCCCTGGGCGCACGCCTCCAGCAGCGGCTTCCAGGCCGTGCAGGGCCAGATCGCGATCGGTTCCGGCGGCCTCTTCGGGGTGGGCCCGGGGCAGTCGGTGCAGAAGGTCTTCTACCTGCCCGAGGCGCAAACCGATTTCATTTTCGCGGTGATCGCCGAAGAGCTGGGGGTCGTGGGCGTGTACGCGCTGCTGTTCCTCTACGGGCTGATCGGCTACGCGGGTCTGCGGGCGGCGAAGCGGGCGCGCAGCCTCTTCAGCGCGCTGATCGCGGTGGGGATGACCTCGCTGATCCTCTCCCAGGCGCTGCTCAACATGTTCGCGGTGCTCAGCCTCGCGCCACTCACGGGGGTGCCGCTCCCATTCGTCTCCTACGGTTCGAGCAGCCTGATCGTGATGCTCGCCGCGATGGGGCTGCTGCTGAACGTCGCCTCCGGCACAAGCGCCCACGTGCGCGTGGTGGGCGACGCGCGCGCACGCAAACCGGCAGGATTGGCCGGTGAGCGCAGCGCCGAGCAGAGTGGTGATCGCCGCGGGGGGAACCGCCGGGCACGTGGTGCCGGCGCTGGCGGTCGCTGACGCCCTGCGGGCGCGGGGTGCGGAGGTCGCGTTCATCGGGGGGGAGCGCGCGGAGGTCCAGCTGGTGCCGGCCGCGGGATATCCGCTGCACACGATCTCGGTGGCGGGCCTGGACCGCCGCAACCCGCTGCGGGCGGCGCGCGCGCTGGCGCTCGCCCTCAGGGCGCTCCTGCGCGCCCGCGCGCTGCTGGGGGAGCTGGCCCCGGACGCGGTGATGGGCGGCGGCGGGTACGTCTCCGGGCCGGTGGGCCTCGCCGCGCTCACGCGCCGCATCCCGCTGGTGCTCACCGAGGCCGACAGCCACCTGGGCCTGGCCAACCGCGCGCTCGCGCCGTTCGCGCGGCGGGTGTGCCTGGCGTTCGGAATCGATGGACGGGGGGGGCGCCGCTACAGGGTCACCGGCCGCCCGATCCCGCCGCCTCAACAGGATCGCGCCGGGGCGCGGGAGCGGCTGGGGATCGCGCCGGGGGAGACGTGCGTGCTGATCTTCGGGGGCTCGCTGGGGGCGCGCTCGATCAACCTCGCCGCGGTCGAGGCGTTCGCGGGGGCGGCCTTCCACGTGCTGCACGTCTGCGGACGCCGCGACCACCCCGAGCTGGCCGCGCGGCAGCTTCCGGCGGGGTACGACCTGCGCGAGTACCTCGACCTCGCCGACTTCGCCGACGCGCTCGCCGCCGCCGACCTCGTGGTCGCCCGGGCGGGGGGCTCGCTGTTCGAGATCGCCGCCCACGGCAGGCCCGCGATCCTCGTGCCCTACCCGCTCGCCGCCGCCGACCACCAGTCGGCCAACGCGCGCTGGATGGCGCAGGGGGGCGCCGCGGTGGTGATCCCCGACGGCGAGCTGAACCCGGCGCGCCTGGCCCGGGAGACGGCTGCGTTGCTCGCCGATCCCCAGCGGATGCGGGTGATGGCCGCCGCCGCGCGCCGCCTGGCGCGCCCCGACGCGGCCGAGGCGGTGGCCGAGGAGCTGCTGGGGGCGATGCGGAGATGAGCCGTTCGGCGGGCGGATGGCGGGTATGCGGGGTTGCGCGTGTCACGCGTGGGTTGTCGAGTGGGCGGCGCATCGAGGGCTCGCGAGGATGAGTGCGCCGTGGAGCGGGCGGCGGCTGCACTTCGTGGGCGTCGGGGGTGCGGGGATGAGCGGTTATGCGCGCGCCGCCCATGCCCTGGGGGCCGAGGTCAGCGGCTCCGACCGCGCGGACTCCCCCTACCTCGAGCGCCTGCGCGCGGAGGGGGTGTTGGAGGCGAGCATCGGCCACGACGCCGCCAACGTGCCCGCGGGGGAGGACGTGGAGGTCGTCTACTCAAGCGCCGTGCTCCCCGAGAACCCGGAGCGTCGCGCCGCCCGCGAGCGGGGGCTGGCGGAGCGGCCCCGCGCGGAGCTGCTCGGGGAGCTCACCGCGCTGCGGCGCACGATCGCGGTGGCGGGCACCCACGGGAAGACCACCACCGCGTCGATGATCGTGCACGCCCTGCGTGCGAGCGGCGAGCGCCCCGGATGGCTGATCGGCGCTCCGGTGGGGGGTGGACTGGCGAATGCGGAGTGGGGGGAGGGGGAGTGGCTGGTGGTCGAGGCGGACGAGTCGGATCGCTCGATGCTGAGCCTCGACGTCGACGTCGCGGTGCTCACCAACGTGGAGTTGGACCACCACGCGATGTTCCGCTCGCTCCCGGAGCTGCGCGATGCGTTCCGCACGTTCCTCGCGGGAGCCCATGCGGCGGTGGTGGTGTGGGATCGCCCCGAGCTGCTGGAGCTGGCGGACGGTCGCGTGTCCGCCGGCGGCGTGGAGATTGTCCCCTACGACGCGGGCGCCGCCCTGCTCGACGGGGAGGGCTCGACCTTCACCTGGCGGGAGCTTGAGGTTCGCGTGGGGGTGCCCGGCGCGCACAACGCGGTGAACGCCGCCGGGGCCCTCGAGGCGGCTCGTCTTGCGGGGGCGGATCCGGGGCTCGCGCTCGCCGGTCTCGCCGGCTTCCACGGAGCGGGGAGGCGCTTCCAGAAGGCTGGCGTCACCGCGGGCGGGGCGCTGGTCTATGACGACTACGCCCACCACCCCACCGAGGTCGCGGCGACCCTGAGCGCCGCGCGCACGCTGGAGCACAGGCGGCTGGTGGCGGTGTTCCAGCCGCACCTCTATTCGCGCACCGCGCTGCTCGCGCGAGAGTTCGGGCGGGCGCTGGCGCAGGCCGACGTGGTGGTGGTGCTCGACGTCTACCCCGCGCGCGAGCGCGCCGAGGAGCACCCGGGGGTGAGCGGCCTGACGATTGCGCAGGCCACCGTCGACGCCGCGGGCGGGCGCCCGGTCATGTGGCTGCCCACGTTCGCCGACGCCGAGCCCGTTCTGCGGGGCCTGCTCGGCGAGGGCGACCTGTGCTTGGCGATGGGCGCCGGCGATGTCGACGCTCTGGGGCGGGATCTGGTCCAAGAGGGTGGGGGCTCAGGCGGGGGGCGTGGGAGCACGGTGGAGCGTGGCGCGGATGCGATCGGCGATCGACCACCCGCCGGGCCCACGCCTGAGGGCGCGGGGGGCGGTCCCTCGCCGCGATGAGCGCCCCCCCGCCCCCGTTCGTGCAGCGCGACTACCCGCTGGCGCGTCTGGCCACCGTGCGCACGGGCGGCCCCGCGGAGCTGTTCGCACGCGCCGGCAGCGGGGTGCAGCTGCTGGAGCTGCTTGCGTGGGCCCACAGTGTGGGGGTGGCGGTGGCCGTGGTGGGGTCGGGCTCCAACCTGCTGATCGCCGATGAGGGTGTGAGCGGCCTCGTCTTGAAGCTGGAGGGCGAGCTGGCGGGGATCGAGCGGGTGGGCGAGCGGGGTCTGGAGTGCGGCGGGGGCGCCCGCCTGCCCGCAGTGGCCGCGTATGCAGCACGGGCGGGTCTGTCGGGGATCGAGTTCGGAGTCAACATCCCCGGCACCGTGGGCGGCGCGGTGCGGATGAACGCCAACGCCTACGGCGGCGAGCTCGCCCAGACGCTGGAGTGGGTGGAGGTCGCGAGCGCGCGG
Source organism: uncultured Solirubrobacterales bacterium (assembly GCA_963771915.1). Classification (GTDB taxonomy): domain Bacteria; phylum Actinomycetota; class Thermoleophilia; order Solirubrobacterales; family Solirubrobacteraceae; genus Palsa-744. The sequence continues at coordinate 310,043 of CAVYVD010000002.1, forward strand.
GGAATCGACCGCCGCACGCCGCCCGACCTGGGGTTCGCCTACCGCAGCTCCAACCTGCTCGCCGGAGAGGTCGTGGCCGGGGCCCTGTTCGCACTGCGCCCCGCGCTGCCCGCCCAGGTCAAGGCGACCCTGGCGGAGCTGCGCGCCCGCCGCCACGAGGCCCAGCCGCAGGGGATCAAGACGTTCGGCTCGACCTTCAAGAACCCTGACGACCCGAAGGCGGGAGGGCGTACCGCGGGCCTTCTGCTGTCCGAGGCCGGCTGCGGCGGCCTCACCGTGGGTGGCGCTCGCTTCGCGCCCAAGCACGCCAACTTCATCGAGAACACCGGCACGGCGAGCACCGCGGAGATCGTCGCGCTGATGGCCGAGGGCCGCCGCCTCGTGCAGGAGCGCTCCGGCGTGGAGCTGGAGCCCGAGGTGCATACGCTCGGGCCGGTGCGCTGGCCGTGGTAACTGGGTGAGCGCGGGCCGTTCGCCTGCCTCGTTGCGGTGACGCGCGTGGCGAAGTGCTAGCCTTAACAGTAAATACGAGTCAGAGAATACAGGTAGGGACCAATATGTCGACCGCATCATCGAGGATCGTGACCGTGGCAAAGCGGTGTTTCGAGTTGGATCACGACGACGTCGAGGACAAGATGCGAGATAGGCAGCCCGAACCGATCGATCGCCTCTTTGTGGTGATCGGGGATCGTCGCTTCCCGCCAAAGCAGGTCATCAGCGCCATTACCGGGGTCGACCGGGCGGACTTCACGTCTCATCAGGCCAGGCGAATCCTCACCGGTCTTGGCTTTCCAGCCGGGCGTCAGCCACGCGAAGAGCTCGTGCAGCGCGCACGAGACGATCGGGCGCAAGCTCATCGCCGTCCAGACACCCCCGAGGGAGCATCTCGATCGGGCGGCTCGCCGGCGCGTCCCAGCGCCGAGGTGCTCGAACCGTTCATCGGACAGTGGGTAGCGACGAGAGGGCCGCAGGTGCTGGTCGCCGCCAGGGATCCACGCACGGTCGTGAGCTGGCTGGCCGAACATCGCCAGCAGGCGGAGAGCATGTTTCGCGTCCCGGAGGAGGAGTATCAGGCCAGTGGGATCGCCCCACTGTGAGGGATCAATTCCAGGAGCTGCCGGGGATTAGGGGGAGGGCCCGACCGGTCGTGGACCTCGTCGTGGAGGGGCTCGAGCTGGCTCCACAAACCTGCCTGCTGGACACCGGCGCGAGCGACGTCCGAATGGGCAGCCACGTGGCAGAGCTGGCCGGCATCGAGCTCGCCACGACGCTTGACAGCGAGATCGTCATCGGCGGCCTGCGCACCACCGGCAGGGCGGCACGCGTTCAGCTCGAGCTGCGTCAAGGCTTTGGCAGCCACACGTGGAGCCCGACCGTTTATTTCTGCGATCCCTGGCCGTGGGCCTTCGGTCTGCTCGGCCTGGCCGGCTTGGATCCCTTCCTGGCGATCGTCGATGCCTACGAGGAGTGGGTTGAGCTTCAGCCATTGACCCGCTGAGCACCGGTTGGGGTTCTGGCAATCAGGTCGAAGATCGACGGGATGGCTTGGTCATGGACCGGCTTGTCTTCTCTGCGGTAGGGGTTCGCCGGCCGAGGTCGAAGACTCCAGGGTGGATCGCTCCGTCACCGCCCGACCCAGCTCACTGAGCCGGGTGCCCCCGATCGGCCGCCTTCTCCGTTCTCTGCCATTCGCGCTCCCGCGCCGCGCGATCGCGCGGAGGCTTTGCGTGGCCTTCGCCGCCCTGCCCCTGCTTGGCGGCGGCTGGCTGTGGCTGCGCAGCTCGCCGCTGGTGTCCGTCGAGCGCGTGCAGATCACCGGTGTGCGGGGGGTCGACGCCGGCCCGATCGACGCCGCGTTGCAGGGCGCCGCGCGGCAGATGAGCACGCTCGACGTGAACGCCGCTGCGCTGCGCGCCGCGGTGGCGCCCTTCCACGTGGTGAGGGGCCTGAGCGTCGCCACCAGCTTCCCCCACGGCCTGCGCATCCGCGTGGTCGAGCAGCTCCCCGTGGCGGCGTTGAGCGCCGGTGGGGTTCGCACCGCGGTCGCCGCCGACGGGGTGGTGCTGGGGCCCGCTCTGCTCTCGAGCCCGCACGCACCGCTGCCGGCGATCGTCCTTGCCGGCTCCCCGGCGCCGCCGGGCGGGCACGTCAAGGACGCCACCGTGCGCGCCGAGCTGAGCGTGCTGGGCGCCGCGCCGCAGGTGCTGCTGGGGTGGGTCGGCAGGGTGTTCACCGGCCGCGAAGGGCTGATGGTGGCGATGCGGGGCGGCGTCTCGCTCTACTTCGGCAACGCCACCCGGCCGCACGCCAAGTGGCTGGCGGCCGCGCGCGTGCTCGCCGACTCCAGCTCCACGGGGGCGACCTACGTTGATGTGCGCGCCCCCGAACGCCCCGCAGCGGGCACCACTGCGGCGGGGGGCCTCGAAGGAGGCGTGAGCCCCGGGCAGGTGAGTGCGTCCGATCCCACCTCCGCCGCACTCGCCAATGTTCTCGCGGAAGCGGTCAACGGCGGGTCCGCCGCCGCGAGCGCCCCCGCGTCGAGCGCGTCTGGGTCTGGCGCCGCCGGATCGGCGGCTGCGGCGCCGAGCGCGACCGAACCGAGCTCCGCGAGCCCCTCCGGGTCGGCCGCTGGGGCATCGAGCGCGACCGAACCGAGCACCACCGAAGCCTCACTCTCGACCTCAGGTTGAGCCAACTGAAAAGCGATTCCTCGGGCAGTGGTTGAGAGTCCGGCGTTCTGCAAGAGATCCTGCAAAAGTGCTCGCCCCTGTTGACAGGGCGAAGTTCCCTGCATAACGTGCTCAATTCGGCTTCCCATAAGAAGCCTGTTGGATAACCCTTAACCAATACTCAAGTCTTAGGACGGAAAGCAGAAAACCATGGAGAGCGGCGTGGGCAGCTACCTGGCGGTCATCAAGGTCGTCGGCGTTGGGGGCGGCGGCACCAACGCGGTCAGCCGCATGGTCGACGCGGGGCTGCGCGGCGTGGAGTTCATCGCCGCCAACACCGACGCCCAGGCGCTCGCGATGTGCGACGCCGACATCAAGCTCAACATCGGCCACGAGTCCACCCACGGCCTCGGCGCGGGCGCCAACCCCGACGTCGGCTCGGGCGCGGCGGCGGAGTCGCGCGACGACATCAAGGAGGCGCTGAAGGGCGCCGACATGGTGTTCGTGACGGCGGGCGAGGGCGGCGGCACCGGCACCGGCGCGGCGCCGGTGATCGCGGAGATCGCCAAGACCGAGATCGGGGCGCTCACCGTCGGCGTGGTCACGCGCCCGTTCGAGTTCGAGGGCACCCAGCGCGCGCGCCAGGCGACCGAGGGCATCGCGCAAGCTGCGCGAGGTCGTCGACACGCTGATCGTGATCCCCAACGAGAAGCTGCTCGCGGTGGTCGAGCGGCGCACCTCGATGCTCGACGCCTTCAAGGAGGCCGACGACGTGCTGCGCCAGGGCATCCAGGGGATCACCGACCTGATCACGATCCCCGGCCTGATCAACCTCGACTTCGCCGATGTGCGCACGATCATGCACGACGCCGGCTCCGCGCTGATGGGCATCGGCTCCGCCGGCGGCGAGAACCGCTGCGCGGAGGCCGCCAAGATCGCGATCTCCTCGCCGCTGCTCGAAGAGTCGGTGGAGGGCGCCACCGGCATCCTGCTCAACATCACCGGCGGCAAAGACCTCGGCCTGTTCGAGGTCAACGAAGCCGCGGAGATCATCCAGAGCGCCGCCGACCCCGACGCCAACATCATCTTCGGCGCGGTGATCGACGAGAACCTCGGCGAGGAGGTGCGGGTGACCGTGATCGGCACCGGCTTCGACCACCGTCCGGGCCGCGCCGCCCGCCGCGAGCGCCCCGGCCGCCCGGTGGACCGCGGTCCCCGCATCGGCGACCGCGAGCGCTCGTCGCTTGAGATCTCCGACGACGACATCGACGTCCCGCCGTTCCTGCGCTGAGATTGTGCTGATGCTGTTCGGGTGGCACGTGCCACCCAGCGGGCCGTACATGTACGGCCCGGGAACAGCCACAGGTGGCCGTTCCGAGCAGGGCCACATGTGGCCCTGCTGACACGCCGCATGCGGCGTGTCTACCGACGGGCACATGTGCCCGTCGGCTGGCCGAAACGGGGATGCTCGCCAAAGGCGAGCGTCTCCCGGCTTCGGTCCGCACATGTGCGGGGTCGAACAGCGCAGATCGCTAGCCTGCGGCGATGCGTCGCACAGCCCTCTACGACCGCCACCTCGCCGCCGGCGCGAAGCTCGTGGAGTTCGCGGGCTGGGAGATGCCCGTGCAGTACGCCGGGCGTGCGCGAGGAGCACCTGGCGGTGCGCGCGACTGCGGGATCTTCGACGTCTCGCACATGGGCGAGATCGAGACCTCCGGCCCGCGGCGCGCAGGCGCTGCTTGCAGCGGCTGCTCTCAAACGACGTCGCCGCGATCCGCCGTCGGCGGAGCGCAGTACAGCGTGCTCTGCCGCGAGGACGGGGGGGTGCTCGACGACCTCTTCACCTATCGCCTCGAGCGCCGAGCGCTTCCTGACGGTCACCAACGCCGCCAACCACGCGCGCGACCTGGAGTGGTTCCGCGCGCACGCCGACGGGGTTCGACGCGCAGGTGCACGACCGCCTCGAGGACTACGCGATGCTCGCCGTGCAGGGCCCGCGCGCGCGGGAGATCGTGCAGGCGATCTCCGACTCCCCGCTGCCAGCGCGCATGACGCGCCGCCGAGCGCATGCTGGGCGAGCGCGCGAGTGCTGGTGTGCGCCACCGGCTACACCGGGCGAGGACGGCGTGGAGCTGCTGCTCGCCCCCGCCGACGCCGCCGCCGCTGTGGGACGAGCTCGTGCGCCGCGGCGCCACCCCCGCGGGCCTCGCCGCGCGCGACACGCTGCGCCTGGAGGTCTGCTTCCACCTCTACGGCAACGACCTCATCGGTGGAGCGCGGCCCGATCGAGGCGGGCCTCGGGTGGTGCTGCAAGGAGGACACGGGCTTCATCGGCGCCGAGCGCCGTGCGCGCCGTGCGCGAGCGCGGCCCCGCCGAGAGGCTCGTCGCGTTCGCGATCGACGGCCCCGGGATCGCCCGCCAGGGCAACCCCGTGGTCGGCGGCGGGATCGTCACCAGCGGCACGCTCTCGCCCTGCCTTGGGGTCGGGCATCGGGCTCGCCTACGTCCCCGCCGAGCGAGTCGCCGCGGGCACCGCGCCTGGAGATCGACGTTCGTGGCAAGATCCGCCTGCGATGGTGAAGGACGAAGCCGCTCTACCGGAAGGGTCCGTGAATGGCCGACGCCAGCTACCCCGAACGACCTGCTGCTACCACGCCGAGCACGACTGGGCCGGATCGACCCGGCCGCAGCCCGACGTGCGCCACGCTTGGGATCACCTGGTACGCCCAGGACGCCCTCGGCGAGGTGGTCTTCTTCGAGCCGCCCGCCGTCGGCACGGCGCTCACCAAGGACGAGCCCTACGCCGAGGTCGAGTCGGTCAAGGCGGTCTCCGACGTGATCGCGCCGCTGTCGGGCGAGATCGTCGAGGTCAACGAGGCGCTCGCCGAGGAACCGGAGCAGATCAACGACGACCCCTACGGCGAGGGCTGGCTCGTCAAGGTGCGCGCTCTCGGACCCCTCCGAGACCGAGGCGCTGATGGACGCCGGCGCCTACCTCGCGAGCCTCGTCTGAGGCTCGCCCACCGCAGGGCCGGCGTGTCGTTGGCGGCTTGCGCTCGCTCGCGCCGCAGCGCTGCATGGGACCGCTCCCCACACTCTCCACGGGCTTGCGGCGGGCGGTCTGGGTCGCAGGCTAGGCTAGGAGTACGATGAGCCGCTACACCGCCACCACCGACGCCGACCTCGCCGCGATGCTCGCGGCGATCGGGGTCGGCTCGATGCGAGGAGCTCTTCGACCGCCAGATCCCCGAGGCCGTGCGCCTGCGCCGCGACGCTGCGACCTGCCACCCGGCCTGCCCGAGCAGGAGGTCTACGAGCACCTGCGCGCGCTCGCCGCGCGCAACGTCGGCGCCGAGGAGCGAGCTCACGCTTCCTGGGGGCCGGCATGTACGACCACTACGTCCCCGCGCTCATCGACATGCTCATGGAGCGCTCGGAGTTCCTGACCCCCTACACCCCCTACCAGCCCGAGATCTCCCAGGGCGGGCTGCAGGTGATGTTCGAGTACCAGACCGCCATCTGCGAGCTGACCGCGCTGCCCGTCGCCAACGCCTCGGTCTACGAGGGGCCCAGTCGCCGTCGCCGCCGCCGGCTATCTCGCCAAGCTCCACAACGGCCGCGGCGCGGTTCGTGGCCAGCGCGGGCGCTGCACCCGCACACGCTGCAGACGCTGCGCACCTACGCCCACGGCTACGGGATGGAGCGTCGATGCGCGGTGCCGCACGGCTCCGCGACGGCCACGGGCGCACCGACCCCGAGGCGTGGGCCGCCGCGATCGACGGCGACACGGTCGGCGGCGTTCTTCGCGCAGCCCAACTTCTACGGCGCCGTCGAGGACGCCGCTGCGCTGAGCGCCGCCGCGAAGGCCGCCGGTGGAGAGCAGCGCGCTGGTCGGTCTGCGCCAGGTCGATCCGCTCACGCTCGGCGATCCTCGCCCCGCCCGGCGAGTGCGGCGTCGACGTCGCGGTCGGCGAGGGCCAGTCGCTCGGCAACCGGCTCGACTTCGGCGGCCCGTCCTTCGGGTTCTTCGCGGCGCGCGAGGAGTACCTGCGGCGGATGCCCGGGCGCATCGCCGGCGAGACCGTGGACGTCGACGGCCGCCGCGGGTTCGTGCTCACCCTCCAGACGCGCGAGCAGCACATCCGCCGCGAGAAGGCGACCTCCAACATCTGCACCTCCCAGGCGCTCAACGCCCTCGCCGGCGTCGTCTACCTGAGCCTGGCTCGGCCGGCGCGGGATCGTCGAGCTCGGGCGAGCTGCTGCTCGCGCGCACCCACTACGCGCGCGAGACCCTCGCTGCAGATCGAGGGCGTCGAGGTCGCTGCACGCCCAGCCCGTCGTCCGCGAGTTCGCGCTGCGTCTCGACGCGGATGTCGTCGCCGTCCGCGGCGCGCTGCGCCGCCGCACGGGGTCAACCCCGGCGCCGACCTGTACGCGCTCACCGGCCGCGATGAGGACCGCGGGGGCCTGCTCGTGGCGATCACCGAGCGGCGCTCCCGCGCCGACATCGACCGACTGGCTGAGGTCCTGGGCGCGGCGGTCGCCGCCGAGCGCAGGGAGGTGGCGGTCGTATGAGCACGACATCGGCTCTCTCCGGGCGGCGCTCCAGGCTGCCGGAGGACCTCCGATGACGCGACACCGCGCTCCCGGCATCCGCGGTCGAGCGAGCCCGTGCTGACGATCTTCGAGAAGGGCGCCCCCGGGCGGCGGGCGTTCCAGTGCCCCGCCCTGGACGTGCCCGCGCGTCGACCTCGAGGAGCTGCTGCCGGAGCCGTCTCGCGCCGCGCCGCGCCCGCCGCGCTGCCCGAGATCTCCGAGCCCGAGATCGTGCGCCACTACGTCGCGCCTCTCCAAGCGCAACTTCGACCTCGACTCCGGCTTCTATCCGCTGGGCTCGTGCACGATGAAGCACAACCCCCGGCTGCACGAGCGCGTCGCGGCGCTGCCCGGCCACGCGCGGCTGCACCCGCTCCAGGACCCCGAGCGCGCGCAGGGGGCGCTGGAGCTGATGTGGAACCTCCAGGAGGCGCTCGCCGAGATCTCCGGGTCTGCCCCACGTCTCGCTGCAGCCCTCCGCCGGCTCCCACGGCGAGCTGGCCGGGCGTGCTGCTCGACCCGCGCCTACCACGAGGACCGCGGCGAGGCCCGCCACAAGGTGCTCACGCCCGACACCGCCCACGGCACCAACCCCGCGACCGTCACGATGGCGGGCTTCGAGGTCGTCAAGCTCGCGCACCAACGCCGACGGGGGCGTCGACCTCGACGACCTGCGCGCCAAGGCCGACACCGACGTGGCCTGCCTGATGCTCACCAACCCCAACACGCTGGGCCTGTTCGACCCCAACATCGAGGAGATCGCGCGAGATCGTCCACGGGGTCGGCGCGACGCTCTACTACGACGGCGCCAACCTCAACGCCGTAATGGGGATCTCCCGCCCCGGCGACATGGGCTTCGACATCGTCCACTTCAACCTCCACAAGTCCTTCACCCAGCCCCACGGCGGCGGCGGCCCCGGCTCCGGGCCGATCGCGGTCTCCGAGCGCATCGCGCCGTTCCTGCCCGTGCCCGTGGTCGTCCGGAGCGCGAGGACGGTACCTTCGACGCTCGATCGCGGCGAGGGGCTCGAGCTGGGGAAATCGATGTCCGCGCCGACCCCGCTCACCGGTCTCCGTCGGGCTCCAAGTCGATCGGGCGCCTGCGCGGCTTCCAGGGCAACTACGGCTGCTTCGTGCGCGCCTACGCCTACATCTGCTCGCTCGGCGCCGACGGGCTGCGGGACGTCTCCGAGACGGCCGTGCTCAACGCCAACTATCTGCTCGCGCGGCTGCGCGAGCACGGCGTCGCCGAGTACCTGCCGCTCGCCTACGGCGAGCTGTGCATGCACGAGTTCGTGCTCTCGGGCGGGCCGATGAAGCGCGAGCTTCAGATCAAGACGCTCGACCTCGCCAAGCGCCTGCTCGACTTCGGCTTCCACCCGCCGACCGTCTACTTCCCGCTGCTCGTCGACGAGGCGCTGATGGTCGAGCCGACCGAGACCGAGACCAAGCGAGACGCTCGACGCCTTCGCCGACGCGATCGCCGCGATCCTGCGCGAGGCCGCCGAGGATCCGGAGGTTGCGCGCGAGCGCGCCCTACACGCACGCCCGTGCGGCGCCTCGACGAGGTCGCGCGCGGCGAAGCGGCCGGTGATCCGCCAGGCGCTCCGCGTAGGGTCCTCGGGCAACCAATGCGCATCTTCTCGGGCATCCAGCCCACCGGGCGCAAGCACCTCGGCAACTACGTCGGGGCGATCGTCCAGTACGTCGCCGGGCAGGAGCGCGGCGAGGCGCTGTACTGCATCGTCGACCTGCACGCCACCACCGTCGGCCTACGATCCCGCGCGAGCTGCGCGAGCGCTGTACGACACTCACCGCGCTGCTGCTCGCTGCCGGCCTCGACCCGCGAGCGCTGCATCCTCTTCCGCCAGAGCGACGTGCACGAGCACACCGAGCTGTGCTGGCTGCTTGTGCGCGTCACCGAGCTCGGGCGGCTGCAGCGCATGCACCAGTTCCGCGACAAGTCGCTCGGCGCAGCGCGAGCTCGTATCCGCCGGGCTGCTCTTCTACCCGGTGCTGCAGGCCGCCGACGTGCTCGCCTACCGCGCGCACGAGGTCCCGGTCGGCGAGGACCAGCGCGAGCACCTCGAGCTGATGCGCGACGTCGCGCGGCGCTTCAACGCGCGCTTCGGCGACGGCGCGAGGTGCTCGTGGTGCCCGAGCACCGCATCCCCGAGGTCGGCGCGCGCATCATGGACCTGCAGGACCCGACGCGCAAGATGTCCACCACAGCGGGGCCAGCGAGCAGGGCACGCGTGTACGTGCTCGACGAGCCCGCCGCGATCGAGAAGAAGCTCCGCCGCGCCGTCACCGACTCTGGCAGCGAGATCCGCCGCGACCCCGAGAAGCCCGGGGTCTCGCAACCTGATCGAGATCCTCGCCGCGGCGCGCGCGCCGGCACGCCCGGAGACGGTCGAGGCCGATCTCGCGCGACGCGCGCGGCTACGGCGATCTGAAGGCCGCCGTCGCCGAGGCCGTCGTCGCGATGCTGGCGCCCGGTGCGCGAGCGCTACGAGCGGCTGCGCGCCGACGAGGCCGCGCTGGAGGCGATCCTCGCCGACGGCGCCGCGCGGGCGCGCGCGATCGCCGCGGAGACCCTCGCCGATGTGCGCGAGCGCATGGGCGTGGGCCCGCGCGGTGGGGTGGCGGTCCCTCGTGAGCGCGTGCATCGGCCCTCACGTGGACCCGGGCGGCCGAGGCCCCAGGATAGCCCAATGAGCGCGGGCGCCGGCCTCGCCCCGTCGTCGGGCCCGATCGCTACGGTGGCGGCGTGAGCTCGCCGCGCTGGAGCTCGACCTCGACGTCTTCAGCGGCCCCTTCGACCTGCTGCTGACGCTCGTCCTGCGCGAGGAGATCGACCTGCTCGAGCTGCAGCTCGCCGAGGTCGTGCTCGCCTACCTCGACCACCTCGAGGTCCGCGGCGAGCTCGATCTGGAGACCGCCACCGAGTTCATCGTGCTGATCGCCGCGCTGCTGGAGCTGAAGTCGCGGCTGATGCTCACCGGCGAGGAGCGACGAGGAGCTGCTCGACATCGAGCCCGAGCGAGGCCGCCGAGGAGCTGCTCGCGCGGATGCTCGACGCCCGCCGCTACCGCGCCGCCGCCGGCCACCTGCGCGAGCTGCTCGCCCGCGAGGAGGGTGTGCGCTTCCGCGCCGCGCCGCCGCCCGCGCACCTGCGCCGCGCGGTGCCCGAGCCCGCCGACGGCGCGCTAGGACCCGGACGTCGCTCGCGCGGGCGCTCGGCGGGCTGCTGGCGATGCCCCCCGCGATCAGCCTCCGCCACATCGCCGTGCCGCGCGTCACCGCTGGCCGAGCGCCTGCGCGCACCTGCGCGCGCTGCTGCGCGCGGGCGCTTCAGCTTCGACGAGGCCGTCGCCGGCGCCGATCGCATGACCGTCGCGATCACCGCTGTTCGCGCTGCTGGAGCTCTACAAGCGCGGCGAGGCGGCACTGGGAGCCAGAGCGAGTGCTTCGGGGAGATCGCACGTCCACGCGCTCGCCGCAGCCGCTCCGCGGCCGCGGCTGCCGGCAGGCGGCGGGGTGAGCGACGCCGCGGACGTCTCAGAGTCAGGAGATGTCGCGGCGGATGCCCTGGGCGCCTTGAGCGAACCCGTTGGGATTCCCGGCGGCGGCGCGGAAGCTCCCCGCGAGCCTGCGCAGGAGCTCCCGGAGCTCGCGCGGATGGTCGAGGCGCTGCTGTTCCTCGCGGCCGACCCGCTCGGCGTGCGCGAGCTGGCCGACGCCACACAGGCCGACGAGCTGCACGTCGCCGCCGCGCTGGCGCTGCTCGCCGAGCAGTACGCGCCCGGGCGCCGCGGCATCACGCTGCGCGAACTGGCCGGGGGCTGCACGCTCGCCAGCGACCCCCCGCCGAGGAGGCCGCGCGGCGGCTGTTCAGCCGGCCCCGCGCCGCCACGCTCACCCCCGCGCAGGCCGAGACGCTCGCGATCGTCGCCTACCTGCAGCCGATCTCCCGCCCTGAGATCACCCGCATCCGCGGCGTCAGCGCCGACTCAGCGACCTCCACGCTGCTGGAGCGCGGCCTGATCGAGGAGGCCGGCCGCTCCCAGTTCGGCGCCGTCCTCTACCGCACGGGCGACCCAGTTCCTCAAGCTGTTCGGCCTGCGCTCGCTGGATGAGCTGCCCGACGTGGCGCAGTGGGACCCGACTCCCGAGGAGCAGGCCGAGCTGCGCGATCGTCTGCTGCGCGCCGGCGAGGCGCGCGCCGAGGGCGGTCCGCCGCCGATCGAGCAGTAGCCGGCGATCGACAGCAGTCAGGCAGCGCGTGCCGCCAGCTGGCCGCAGGCGGCGTCGATCTCCCGCCCCCGGGTGAGCCGCACGGTCGCCTCCACGCCCCGCTCCTGCAGTGCGGCGCGGAAGGCCTCGATCGCCTCGCGGCTCGATCCCCGGTATGGGGAGTCGGTCGGGTTGTAGGGGATCAGGTTGACCTTGAACATCTGCGGGTCCCAGATGTCCCCGCCTCCGCCGGGCGCGTGGATGTCCCCGCCTCCGCCGGGTGTGCGGATGTCTCGCTTCCGGGCTCCGGCCACCGGGGTGCCCGGTGTGAGCGGGCTTGCGCGATGCGCCGGGGCCAGCAGCTTCGCGAGCGCCACCGCCTGCTCGTAGCGGTCGTTGACACCCGCCAGCATCACGTACTCCACGAAGATCCGCCGCCGCTTTCGCGCATAGAAGGCGCGGCACGCCTCGATCACATCGCTCAGCGGGAAGCGCTCGTTGACCGGCATCAGCTCCGAGCGCAGCGCTTCCTCGGCCGCGTGCAGCGAGAGCGCCAGGCGCAGCGACATCTCGCACTCCGTGAGGCGTTCGATCCCCGGGATCCAGCCCACCGTCGAGATCGCCGTGTGCCGGTGGGAGATGCCGAGGTCCGGCAGCCGCTCGCACGCCGCGAGCACGTTGTCGAGGTTCAGCATCGGCTCGCCCATGCCCATGAACACACAGTGGTTCACCCGCTCCACCCGGCGGAAGTGCAGCGCCTGGTCGAGGATCTCCGAGGCGCTCAGGTTGCGCGCGAATCGCATCCTGCCCGTGGCGCAGAAGGTGCACGTCAGCGGGCACCCCGACTGGGAGGAGAGGCAGATCGAGCGCCGCCCGCTCGCACCTCCCGGAGGGCTGCCACCTCCCGGAGGGTTTCGATAGCGCATCAGCACCGCCTCCAGCGGCCGCCCGTCCGCGGTCGCGAACAGCGCCTTGACAGTGCCATCGCGCGCGTGCGCTTCGCTGCGCACCTCGAGGCTCGAGAAGGGCACCTCCCGCTCGAGCGTCTCGCGCAGTGCGCGAGGGAGGTTCGTCATTCCCGCATACCCCGCGACGCCACCTGCGGTCCACCGCCACACCTGCCCCGCGCGGAAACCCGGCTCTCCGTGTGCGGCGAGGGTCTCGTTCAGGAGCTCGAGGTCCATCCCCCTATCGTTGCAGCCTGAGGGGCCCACGCCATCTATCCTGGCGAGGGCCCATGCGCCTCGCCAAGCACCTCGCCCATGCAGGCGTCGCCTCCCGGCGCGCCGCCGAGGGGCTGATCGTCGCGGGAAGGGTGTGCGTCGACGGCGAGATCGTGTGTGATCCCGCGTGCGACGTGGACGAGCGCAACCGCATCGAGGTCGATGGGCGGCCCCTCGCGGGCCCCGAGGAGCGGGTGGTCTACGCCCTCCACAAGCCCGTCGGGGTGCTCTCCACCGCGCGCGACACCCGCGGGCGCCCGACAGTGGTTGAGCTGCTCGGGGAGTCCCGTCGCCTCTACCCCGTGGGGCGCCTGGACGCCGACAGCAGCGGGCTGATCCTGCTCACCAACGACGGCGCACTCGCGGATCGCCTGACCCACCCGCGCTACGAAGTGCCCAGGACCTACCGCGTGCGGGTCGCCGGCGGACCGGTGGGGGAGCGTGCGCTGCGCGCTCTGCGCTCCGGCGTGGAGCTCGAGGACGGTCCGACCGCCCCCGCGCGTGTGCGCCGGCTGGTCGTCGGCTCTCGGGCGGGCGGGGGTGAGGAACTGGAGTTGACGATCCACGAAGGCCGCAACCGCCAGGTGCGGCGCATGTGTGAGGCCGTGGGCCACCCCGTGCTCGCTCTGCGGCGCGTCGCCTTTGGGCCGCTGCGGCTTGGCTCCCTGGAGCCCGGCGCGCACCGCCGCCTCGGGGGGGCCGAGCTGCGCAAGCTGCGCGAGGCCGGCCGCGCGCTCTGACAGAATCGCGCGCGATGCGGCTGTATGCCTTACGCGGCGCGACCAGCGTCGCCCACAACGACGCCAAGGACATCCTGGGGGCCACGACCGAGCTCATGACCACGATCATGGAGCGCAACGAGCTCGTCCCCGAGCGCATCGTCAGTTGCATCTTCACCGCCACCAACGACCTCAACGCCGAGTTTCCCGCGGTCGCCGCGCGCGCGCTGGGCTTCGAGGGCGTGCCGCTGTTGTGTGCCCGCGAGATCCCCGTCCCGCGCTCGCTGCCGCGCGTGATTCGAGTGCTGATCCACTATTACGCCGAGGAGGGCCACCGTGCCCAGCACGTCTACATGGGCGAGGCCAAGGTGCTGAGGGCAGACCTGCAATCCGCGCAGTAGGGGATCCCTGCGCGGCAGGGGATCCCGCGCAGTAGGGTATGGGCCGCCTCGCCGCGCCGATCGGTGAGATGGGGATTGAGATGGGAGCCTCGTGATAGGGATGTCGCCGGTCGAGAGGGCTTTGAGCATCGAGAGGGGGCGCGCGGCGCTCTCCAGCCGCCCGGTGGTGCGGGCCTGCCTGGCGTTTCTCTGCGTCGGCCTCATACTCCAGCTCGCGGGAGCCCGCGCGGCGGCTGTCGAGTCGCATCCGCACATCGGCAGGCTGCCCGGCTTCCCGGGAATCCGCGGTGCGATCCCCGTGCTCGGCTCCCCCGCTGCCCTCAGCGCTCACGAACGGCTCGTCAACGGCGCCTTTGGCGCCGCCCGTGCGCGGGCCGAGCATCGATTTGCCGAGCCCACCGAAGTGGCGCCGCGGGCCGAGCATCGATTTGCCGAGCCCACCGAAGTGGCGCCGCGGGCCGAGCATCGATTTGCCGAGCCCACCGAAGTGGCGCCGCGGGCCGAGCATCGATCTGTCGAACCCAACGAAGTGGCGCCCTCGGGGTGCGAAGAACCGTTCTACTACTACAGCCAGGATGTCTGCTATCAGGGCGGCCCGGTGCTGCGCGACCCGACCGTGTACCTGATCTTCTGGCAAGGGCCGCTCACGGGGCTCGGGCAGCCGGTCGATTCCGGGGTCAAGCTCTTTCCGGCGGGGTACGAGGAAACGGTGGAGCGCTACTTCACCCACGTCGCCCACGACAGCGGGCTCGAAACCAACGTCTTCGCCGTCGATCCACAGTACGGCGATGAGGAAGGACCCGGCAAATATAGGCCCGGCATCTATGCCTCCTCGTTTGCGCCAGTGGACGCGGCGGTCAGCGAAAACCCCTTTCCTTCTCACAGCGCAAGTGAATGCACCGACGAAACCACATACTCCAAGGGCCCCTGCCTGCTCGACGAAGACATCCAAAAGGAGGTCAGGGAAGTCGCCGCCGAACCCGCGCACAAATGGCCCGCGGAAACCCTGAGCTCCGTCTTCTTCGTCTTTACCCCGCCGGGAGTCGGAAGCTGCGAGAGCGAAGGCTGCGCCTACGAGCAGTACTGCGCCTACCACAGCGACTTCGGCGGCGAAGGCGTCTACCCTCCGGGCAACCAGACGATCTACGCCAACATGCCCTTCGTCGGCGAAGTGGCGGGCTGCGACTCGGGCATCCATCCGAACACCCCGGTCAAAGCGGACAACGGCGCCGACGCCGTGATCGACGGGGCCAGCCACGAGCTCAACGAGGCGATCACCGATCCACTCGGAAGCCAGTGCCGGAGCACGGTGCCAGAACACGAGGAATGCGAGCCGTTCTCGTGGACCGATGCGATCGGCCAGGAGATCGCCGACAAGTGCCTGCCGCCGGAGTCCACGATCGCCGGCATCTACGGAGAACCGCTCGGTGAAGTCGAACTCGACCAGCCCCTCACCAGCTACAACCAGGTGATCGACGGCGAGCCCTACTGGACGCAGCGCGTCTGGAGCAACGCCGCGGGCAAATCGCAGGGAGGCTGCGTGCAGCGCATGGTCTACGCCGAGTTCATGCCGCCCACCGGCGTGAGCGCAACGGTGCCCGCCACCTTCGATGGGTCTTCCTCGGGCTCCGCCAGCGATCCGATCGCGTACTGGGAGTGGAGCTTCGGCGATGGAATCGCCGCGGGCACACCCGAAGCGGAAGTCTCACACACCTACGCAACCCCGGGCAACTACGAAGTCACGCTCACCGCGTTCGACATCTACGGCAACAGCAACACCTACGCCAAGACGGTCGAAGTCGGCGCGGCGCCCGTGCCTCCATCGCCTCCGCCGTCCCCTGCTCCGATCATCGACACGGTCACGGTCACCACCACCGTCACCACCCCCGCGCCGGCCAGTTCCGCCACAATACCCAAGTGCCCCTCGAGTTCTCAGCCCGCATCCAAAGGCTGCCCAGCTACCCGGCGGCCGGCGGCTACGCGGACACGGCCCCGCCGGTGCGCCTCGCGAGCAACGAGTCGCCGTGGCCGCCGCTGCCCGCGGTCCGGGAAGCGATCGAGCGGTCGCTCGCGACACTGAACCGCTATCCCGACCCGGCGTGCTCCGCTCTGCGCCGGCGACTCTCCGAGCGCTACGACGTGCCGGCGGAGCGCATCGCGGTCGGCAACGGCTCCTGCGACATCCTGCTGGCCGCCGGCGAGGCGCTGCTGGAGCCGGGGGCCGAGCTCGTCCACGCGTGGCCCTCGTTCTCGATCTACCCGCACCTCAGCGCCGCCTCCGGTGCGCGCGCGGTGACGGTTGCGCTCGATGAGCGCGAGTGCCACGACCTGCCCGCGATGCTGCGCGAGATCACCGTCGCCACCCGGCTGGTGATCGTCTGCAACCCCAACAACCCCACCAGCACCGCCCTGCCGCTCGCCGAGATCGCGCGGTTCGTCGCGGAGGCGCCCCCGCACGTGTGCGTGGTGATCGACGAGGCCTACTGCGAGTTCAACCTCCTGGAGGACCCCGACGCCTCGATCGAGCTGCTCGACGAGCACCCCAACCTCGTGCTGCTGCGCACCTTCTCGAAGGTCTACGGCCTCTGCGGGCTGCGCGTCGGCTTCGCGCTGTGCGGCTCGCCGGAGCTGCCGCGGGCCCTCGACCAGGTGCGCCAGCCGTTCTTCTGCAACGCCGCTCGCGCAGGCCGCCGCGACCGAGGCGCTCGCCCACCAGGACGCCGTCACCGACCGCGTCACCCGCACGATCGCCGAGCGCATCTCCATGGACGAGCGGCTGCGCGCGCTCGGGTTGACGCCAGCCGAATCGCAGGCGAACTTCTGCTGGCTCGCGCTCGGAGTGCAGAGCGACGAACAGGCGGTGATGCACGGCCTGCTCGAGCGCGGGGTGCTCGTGCGCGGGGGCGGCGCGCTCGGCCGCGAGGGAGCCCTGCGCGTCACCTATGGCACGCCCGCGGAGAACGCCGCCTTCCTGGATGCGCTTGCCGAAGTGCTGTGAACGCACGCACAGCCGCTGTGAACCCTGTCGAGCTGCAGCGAACGCCCTTGCCGAGGTGCCGCGGATCCTTGTCGAAGTGCAGCGAACGCCCTTGCCGAGGTGCCCTGAAGGTGCTACAACCCTCTGAGACGATCATGCCCGCATCCGCCTCCGCATCCGGCCGTTGCCAGCACGCGCATCCCGCGTGGTCGTCCTCCTACGCCTACGCCTGGCGATTTAGCTAGGCGCTTCGGCCTGCTACCCGTACGTGAGCGGGTCCGCAGGCCGCACCGGGTCCGCACAGACCGAGCGCCACCCCACCGGGCGCATCACGCCCATCACGATCCGCGCGCCACGGCGTGCTCCCGTACCACACAAGCGCCTAAGCTTCCAGGCGCAGCGAAAGGATGAATCGATGATGATCGTAATGAAGGAGACCGCGACCGACGAGGAGATCGAGGCGGTCGTCAGAGAAGATCGAGCGAGCCGGCGCGCGCGCCCACCGCAGCCGGGCGCGCGCGTGACCGTGATCGGCGCGATCGGCGACGTCGAGCAGGACGCTCACGTCGAGAGCCTCGGGCTGGAGGGTCAGCCCGGCGTGGACAGAGTCGTGCCGATCCTCAAGCCCTACAAGCTCGCCTCGTCGCAGTTCCGCCACGGCGAGCGCACCGTGCTCGAGATCGGCGGGCCGCAAGATCGGCGGCGAGCACTTCGCGCTGATCGCCGGGCCCGTGCACGGTCGAGTCGCGCGAGCAGACGCTCGCAGACCGCGCGCGTCGTCCGCGACGCGCGGCGCGACGCTGCTCCGCGGCGGCGCCTACAAGCCGCGCACCTCCCCCTACGCCTTCCAGGGGCTCGGC
This sequence comes from uncultured Solirubrobacterales bacterium, assembly GCA_963771915.1. GTDB lineage: Bacteria > Actinomycetota > Thermoleophilia > Solirubrobacterales > Solirubrobacteraceae > Palsa-744. Next base: position 327,725 of record CAVYVD010000002.1, read on the forward strand.
CAGGAGGGGCTGCGCCTGCTCGCCGAGGCGAAGGCGGAGACGGGCCTGCCGATCGTCACCGAGCTGATGGACGTGCGCGACCTCGACGCCGTGCTCGAGGTCGCCGACGTGATCCAGATCGGCGCGCGCAACATGCAGAACTACCCGCTGCTCGCCGAGATCGGCCGCTCCGGGCGCCCGGCGCTGCTCAAGCGCGGGCTCTCCGCGACGCTCGACGAGCTGCTGATGGCGGCCGAGTACATCCTCAAGGAGGGCAACCCGCGCGGTGATGCTCTGCGAGCGCGGGCATCCGCACGTTCGAGACCGCCTACCGCCGCGTCACGCTCGACCTGATGGCCGTGCCGATCCTCAAGGAGCTCTCGCACCTGCCGGTGATCGTCGACCCCAGCCACGCCGCCGGGCCGGCGCGACCTCGTGCTGCCGCTGTCGCTCGCCGCCGCCGCGGCGGGCGCGGACGGGATCATCGTCGAGGTGCACCCCAACCCCGACGAGGCGATCTGCGACGGGCCGCAGGCGCTGCGCGACCGACGACGTTCGCCGAGTACGCCGCGCCGTCGAGCGCGCCGCGGCGCTCGCGGGCAAGGCGCTCAGCGCCGTCTGATGGGGCGCCGGCACGCGCGCTCGCGCCCGAGCCGCCGCCTCCCGGGCCGCGCGTTGAGGGTCGCGGTCCTCGGCGTCGGGCTGATCGGCGGCTCGATCGGCCTGGCCGCGCGCGCGCGCCTGGGCGCGCAGGTCATGCGGGTACGACCCCGACCGGCGGCGTGCGCGCGCGGCGCTCGAGCTCGGCGCGATCGACGCGCAGGCCGCGGACCTCGCCGGCGCGGTGGCGGGCGCCGAGCGTCGTGTTCGTCGCCGCGCCGGTGGGCGCGCTCGCGCAGACGGTGCGCGAGGCGCTCGCCGCGCGCCGGCGGCGACTGCGTGGTCAGCGACGTCGGCTCGACCAAGCGCGCACGTCGGCGGGTGCGCGGCGACGATCGCGCTTCATCGGCGGCCACCCGCTCGCGGGGGCCGAGACCGCCGGGCGTCGAGCACGCGCGCGAGGACCTGTTCGACGGCGCCACCTGGTATCTCACCCCGGCCCCGAGCACCGTCGGGCGCTGTACGAGCGCCTGCACCGGGCGCTGATCGAGCTCGGCGCGCAGCCGGCCGCGATCGACGCCGACGCCCACGACCGCCTGATGGCGTGCGTCTCGCACCTGCCGCACGTGCTCGCCAACGTGCTCGTCGCGCAGGCCGCCGGCGCCTTCGAGCGGCGAGGGCGCTCGGCCGGCGGTCGGGCCGAGCTTCCGCGACGCGACCCGCGTGGCCGGCGCCAACACGCGCGATCTGGACCGACATCTACATCGTCCAACCGCGACGCGCTGGCCGCTGATCGACGAGGCGCAGCGGCTCGGGAGGTGCGCGCGCGCTCGCGGGCGACGCGCCGGTGAGCGCTGGAACGACGCGCGCGCGCCGACCGCGAGGCGCTGCTCGGCCGGGGCTGCCGGCGGCGCGTGCACGAGCTGCGCGCGCGGTGCCAACCGCCCGGCGTGGTCGCCGAGATCGCGCTCGCGCTCGGCCGCGCCGGCGTAACATCGTCGACATGGCGCTGTCGCCCTCGACGACGACGCCAGGGCGCGTCGCGCTGTGGTCGCGGCGAGAGCACGCGCGCGCGCGCAGGGCTGATCGCCGACTCGGTTTCCCGGTGCGCAGCGGCGCCGATGAACCGTCGCGCTTCGAGCCCACGCGGCCCGCTGAGCGGCGAGCTGACGCGCGCCGGCGGACAAGTCGATCTCCCACCGCGCGGCGCTGCTCGGCGCGATGGCCTCCGAGCCCGGTGCGGATCGAGAACTACCTGCACGCCGCCGACACGACGTCGACGCTCGACGCGGTGCGCGCGCTCGGGGCGCTGCGTCGAGGATGCGCGCCAGCGAGGTCGTCGTGCGCGGCGCGGGCCTGCGCGAGGCGCGCGAGCCGGGCGGGCCGATCGACGTGGGCAACGCGGGCACGCTGCTGCGCCTGCTGCCCGGCTGGCTCGCCGCGCAGGAGGGCCGCTCGTTCACGCTCGACGGCGACGAGTCGATCCGCCGCCGCCCGGTCGACCGCATCGCCGAGCCGCTGCGCGCTGATGGGCGCGGACGCTGGAGGCGCGCCGGCGGGCGCTTCCCGCCGCTGAGCGTGCGCGGCGCGCGGCTGCGCGCGATCTCCTACAGCTGCCGGTCGCGAGCGCCCAGGTCAAGTCGTGCGTGCTGCTCGCGGCGCTGGCCGCCGACGGCGCCACGACCGTCAGCGAGCCCGAGCGCAGCCGCGACCACACCGAGCGGATGCTGCTGGGGGCGGGCGTCACGATCCACCGCAACGGGCGCCAGCGTGACCGTCGTCAACGCCGACGAGCTGCGTGCTCGAGCGGCGTGCGGCGTGCCCGGCGACCCGAGCTCGGCGGCGTTCCTGGTCGCCGCGGGCGTGCTCGTGCCGGGCTCGCGGCTGCTGATCCGCGACGTCGGCGTCAACTGGACGCGCACCGGCTTCCTGCGGATCCTGCGGCGGATGCAGGGGATCGTGCTCGGCGACCTCGAGGACGAGACGGGGGAGCTGATCGCGCAGGAGCCGGTCAGCGACCTCGACGTCGCCGCACGGCGCGCTCGAGGGGACCGTCGTGGAGCCCGAGGAGGTGCCGCTGGCGATCGACGAGCTGCCGCTCGTCGCGCTGCTCGGCTGCTTCGCCGAGGGCGAGACGGTCGTGCGCGGCGCGCAGGAGCTGCGCGTGAAGGAGTCCGACCGGATCGCCGGCGTGGTCGAGGGCCTGCGCGGCCTCGGCGCCGACATCGAGGCGACCGAGGACGGCTTCGCCGTGCGCGGCACCGGGCGGTCTGCGCGGCGGCGTGCTCGACGCCCACGGCGACCACCGCCTGGCGATGCTGGGCGCCGTCGCCGGGCCTCGCCTCGCGCGAGGGCGTCGAGGTGCGCGGCATCGAGGCCGCCGCGGTCTCCTACCCGGGGTTCGTCGAGGACCTCGGGCGGCTGGGGGGCTGATGCTCGTCGCGATCGACGGTCCCGCGGGGGCCGGCAAGTCGACGGTCGCCCGCGCGCTGGCGCGCGAGCTGGGGTTCACCTACCTGGACAGCGGCGCGATGTATCGCTGCGTCGCGCTGCTGGCGCTCGCGGCCCCCGGCGAGGAGCCCGCGCGCATGGCCGGCGCCGCCCGGATCGAGCTGGGGGCGCTCCACGCACGGGCATGGCGGCGCGGGGCGCTCCCGCTCCGTGCGTGGGAACGGCGGCGCGGATGCGGCGGCGGACTACAGGGTGCTGCTCGACGGCCGCGACGTGACCGAGGCGATCCGCGCGCCGGAGGTCTCCGAGGCGGCCTCGCGCGTGGCCGCCGACCCGGGCGTGCGCGAGGCGCTGGTGGCCAAGCAGCGCGAGCTGATCGCGCGACGGCGACTGGGTGGCCGAGGGCCGCGACATCGGCACGGTCGTCGCGCCCGACGCCGAGCTCAAGATCTTCCTCACGGCCGACCCCGGGGAGCGGGCGCGGCAGGCGCGCAGCCGAGCTGGGGCCGATCGCGAGGCTGTCCTGCTCGACCGAGCAGCGCGCGCGACGAGCGCGACGCGGCTCGCGCGCACAGTCCCGCTGCAAGCCGCCGCGGACGCGGTGGTGCTCGACACGACCGGCCTGAGCGTCGAGGAGGTCGTGACGCGCATCGCGGCTCTGGCCCGGTCCTGGACGGACCCATAGCTCATACTGGCCCAATGCTGAAGGTCGCCGTCGTCGGCTATCCGAACGTGGGCAAGTCCTCGCTGGTCAACCGCCTGACGCGGCACGCGCGAGGCGGTCGTGCACGAGCGCCCGGGGGTCACGCGCGACCGCAAGGAGCTCGACTGCGAGTGGAACGGGCGCGTGTTCAAGCTGATCGACACCGGCGGCGTGGACTTCCTGGACGAGGATCCCGCTGGCGGGCTCGATCCGCGAGCAGGCGCGGGCGGGCCTCGCCGACGCGCAGGTCGCGGTGCTGGTCGTCGACGCGCGCGCGGGGGTGCGCGCCGGCGACGAGGAGATCGCGGATCTGCTGCGCCGCTCGCCGATGCCGAGCATCGTCGCGGCCAACAAGTGCGACGGCGTCGCGGACGTGCCGCTGGCCGCGGAGTTCCACCGCCTCGGCCTGGGCGAGCCGCTGGCGGTCTCGGCCGCGCAGGGGCTCGGCTCGGGCGACCTGCTCGACCGGATCGTCGAGCTGCTGCCCGCGGCCGAGCTCCGAGACCGACGAGGACGCGGTCCGCCTGGCGGTGATCGGCCGCCCGAACGTCGGCAAGTCCTCGCTGGTCAACCGCTTCCTCGGCGAGGAGCGCGTGATCGTCTCCGAGCTCGCGGGCACGACGCGCGACGCGATCGACACGCCGCTGCGCGTGGAGGGGCGCAGAGCTGATGCTGATCGACACCGCCGGGATGCGCCGCCAGTCGAAGGTCGTCGGACTCGGTCGAGTACTACACCGCGCTGCGCTCCCAGCGCGCCGCCGAGCGCGCGGACGTGGCGCTGGTGGTCTGCGACGCCACCGACGGCGTCACCGCTCAGGATCTGCGCATCGCCGAGCTGGCGATGAAGGCGGGCTGCGCGACCGCGATCGTGCTGAACAAGTGGGACCTGTTCGGCGAGTCCCACCCGAGGTGCAGGACGAGCGGGCGCGTGAGGCGGCACTCGAGCACGAGCGCGCGCGCGTGGCCGAGAAGCTGCGACTGCGCCCGCGCGTGCTGACGGCGAGCGCGATGACCGGCCGCCACGTCGCGCGCCTGCTGACCGAGGCGATCGCGCTCGGCGACCGCATGGCGGGGCGCATCCCCACGCCCGAGCTCAACCGCTTCCTGGCGGAGGCCGTCCAGGCGCGCCAGCCGCCGGTGGGCACGCGCCGGGGCTCCAGCCAGCACCGCCTGAAGCTGATCTACATGGCCCAGATCGGCGAGCGCCCGCCGCGCTTCGCGATCCAGGTCAACTCGCGCGCGCGGGTGACGCGCGACTACGCCTACTTCCTGGAGAACCGCCTGCGCGCGCGCTACGGCATGGACGGCGTGCCGCTCGATGATCGACTTCGTGGAGCGCGGGCAGCGCGGCGCACGGCGGCGGCGCGGCACAGCGGCGCGCGCTCGGCCGCCGGGTCCCGCTGATCCGGCGTCGCGAGATGCCTCTAGACTTTGCGGCTCCATCAGCCATCCCGCGCCGGCGCTCGCTGGTCCGCAGGGGCATGACCGACCTGGAGTGGACAAGAGCCAATGAGCAACAATTCCGACAACGAGTTCCTGTTCACCTCCGAGTCGGTCACGGAGGGCCACCCGGACAAGATCGCCGACCAGATCTCCGACGGCGTGCTCGACGCCGTGCTCGCGCGACGACCCCTACGGCCGCGTCGCGTGCGAGACGCTCGTCAACACCGGCCTGATCGTGGTCTCGGGGGAGATCACGACCGACACCTACGTCGACATCCCGGAGATCGCGCGCGAGACGGTGCGCGGGATCGGCTACGACAACGCGGCGTACGGCTTCGACTGCGACACGTGCGCGGTGATCAACGCGATCGACAAGCAGTCGCCGGACATCGCGCAGGGCGTCGACGCGGCGTATGAGACGCGCCACGACCCGCTCGACGAGGACGAGCTCGACGTCGCGGGCGCGGGCGACCAGGGGATGATGTTCGGCTACGCCTCGCAACGAGACCGACGAGCTGATGCCGCTGCCGATCGCGCTCGCGCACAAGCTCGCCAAGCGCCTCGCGGAGGTGCGCAAGGGGGATGTGCTGCCCTACCTGCGCCCCGACGGCAAGACCCAGGTGACGGTGCGCTACCGCGACGGCGCGCCCGGTGGCGGTCGAGAAGATCCTGATCTCCACCCAGCACGCCGACGGGATCGACAGCGAGACGCTGATCAAGCCCGACCTGTTCGAGCACGTGCTGCGCCCGGTGCTGCCGGCCGAGCTCTACGACGAGAAGCAGCTGCTGCGCAACTTCCTCGTCAACCCGACCGGGCGCTTCGTGATCGGCGGGCCGATGGGCGACTGCGGGCTGACCGGGCGCAAGATCATCGTCGACACCTACGGCGGCATGGCGCGCCACGGCGGCGGCGCGTTCTCGGGCAAGGACCCCTCGAAGGTCGACCGCTCGGCCGCCTACGCGGCGCGCTGGGTGGCGAAGAACATCGTCGCCGCCGGCCTCGCCGACCGCGCCGAGGTGCAGGTCGCCTACGCGATCGGCGTCGCGCACCCGGTGTCGGTGATGGTCGAGACGTTCGGCACCGAGAAGCTCGGCCGCGGGCAGATCGCGCGAGCTGGTCGACGAGCACTTCGACCTGCGCCCGGGCGCGTTCCGCGAGGAGCTCAAACTGCACCGCCCGATCTACCAGAAGACCGCCGCCTACGGCCACTTCGGCCGCGACGACCACGACTTCACGTGGGAGCGCACCGACAAGGCGCCGCGCTGCGCGAGGCGGCTGGGCTGGAGGCGGCTGCGAAGGTCTAGCGATCCGGCGCTCCATCTAGTGTGGATGGATCCCAACGACCCTGCAAAGCGCTATCGCCCAGGTCGAGCCGCTGACGAGCGCCCGCGCGCTGCGCGGGCCGTTCGACTACCGCCTGCCCCGGAGCTGCGCGGCGGCGCGGTGCGGCGTGGGCTCGATGCTGGTGGTGCCGTTCGGCCGGCGCGAGGTGCTGGGCGTGGTCGTCGGGCCTCGCGGAGCGCAGCGAGGTGGCCGAGGAGAAGCTGCTCGCGCCGCTGCGCGCGCTGGAGGGCCTCCGCGTGCCGGAGGATCTGGTGGCGCTTGCCGGGTGGATCGCGGCGGAGTACTGCTCGACGCTGGCGCGCGCGCTGCGCCTGGTGCTGCCCCCGGGGGCGACCGGCAAGGGACCTGGGGGCCTTGGCGGGCGCAAGCGCCCGCACGGGCGGTTGCGCGTCCCCGACACGAGCCGATTGGGACGCTGCACACCGAGCCGCCGCCGCTGACCGAGGACCAGCGTCGTGCACTGGAGGCGATCGAGGAGGCGATCGACGCTCAAGCCGCCTCCGCCGCTCCACCCGCCCCACCCTCCCGACCCGACGCTGCCACCCCGGCACGGCTGCTGCTGCACGGCGATCACGGGGTCGGGCAAGACCGAGGTCTATCTGCGCGCGGCCGCGAGCGCGCTTGAGCAGGGGCGGGGCGCGATCGTGCTCGTCCCGGAGATCGCGCTGACCCCGCAGATCGTCGGGCCGCTTCGTCGCGCGCTTCGGCGACACGGTGGCGGTGCTGCATTCGCGCCTGACCCCGGCGCAGCGCTAGGACGAGTGGCGGCGGCTGCGCGCGGGGGAGGCGCGCATGTGCGTGGGCCCGCGCTCGGCGGTCTTCGCCCCGATCGAGCGCCTGGGTCTGATCGTCGTCGACGAGGAGCACGACTCCTCCTACAAGCACGAGGGCGACCCGCGCTACGACGCCCGCGATGTGGCGGGGAAGCGCGCCGCCCAGCAGGGCGCGCTGCTGCTCGTGGGCAGCGCCACTCCGCGACCGGAGAGCCGTCAGCGGCTGCGGCGCCTGAGCCTGCCTCAGCGGGTGGACGGGCGGCCGCTGCCGCCGGTGGAGGTGCTCGACATGCGCGAGCAGGACCACGGCCTGCACCCCCAGACCGCGCAGGCGCTGGCGGAGGTGCGGCGGGGTGCGGGCAAGGCGATCGTGCTGCTCAACCGCCGCGGCTGGTCGAACTTTCTCTCCTGCCGCTCGTGCGGGGCGGTATGGAGCTGCCCGCAGTGCGACGTGGCGCTGGTGCTGCACCGCGCGCAGGGACGGGTGGTATGCCACCACTGCGGCCACCGCGAGCTCGCGCCGACGCGCTGTAAGTGCGGCTCGACGGCGGTTGCGCGTCACGGGGCGGGCACGGAGCGCCTGCAGCACGATCTGCATACGGCGCTGGGGGACGGGGAGCGCTTCCCGATCTTCCGGCTGGACGCGGACACGATTGCAAGCCCCGTCCGCTCCGGCGCGGGCGGATCGGCGGGGGCAGGCAGGGATGGGGGCCCGGCCGCCAAGGTGGACGGGGTGGGCGCGGTGCTGCGCCGCTTCGCGGCGGCACCGGCGGGAGTGCTGATCGGCACGCAGATGGTGGCGAAGGGCCACGACTTCCCGGATGTGGGACTCGGGGTGGTGCTGGACGCGGACGCGACCCTGCGCTTCCCGGACTTCCGCGCGGAGGAGCGGACGTTCGCGCTGATCGCGCAACTCGCGGGCCGCGTGGGGCGCGGCGGAGAGGGGAGGGTGCTGGTGCAGACGATCGCGCCGCAGGCGCGCGCGATCCTGTACGCGGCGCGCCACGACAGCGAGGGCTTCCTGGCGGGGGAGCTGGAGCGCCGGGCGGCGCTGCGCTACCCGCCGTTCGCGCATTTGATCCGCGTGGTGTGCGCCTCACCGCAGGCCGAGCGGGCACAGGCGGCGGCGAGCGCGATTCACGCCGAGCTGCGCGCGGGGGGCATGGACGCGCACACCTCGCCCGCGCAGGCAAGCGTGCTGGGGCCTGCGACGCTGTTTCGCCTGCGCGGCCGCGAACGCCGGATGCTGCTGGTAAAGGCGTACGACCGCCGCACGGCGGTGCGCAGCGTCGGCGTGGCGGTGGCGCGGGCGGCCAGCGCACGCGCTCATGCGCGGGTCAACTTCAGCGTGGACGTCGACCCGCAGTAGCGGGATCGCAAGGGGCGGGCGCGTGACGGCCGCCACGCCATTGATTGGACTATGTGGTACTTTCCTGCGCTCTCGGCGAGAGGGGCCTCGGCGTAAACACCACACCACTAGCAGGAAAAGAAATGGCCCGCCTCGCCGTTGATTGGACTATCCGATACCGTCCCGCGCTCTAGGCGTAGAACGCTCTCGGCGTAAACACCACACCCCCGAAGGGCTCCACATGCAGGCGGCCACCGTAGGGAAGCGCGCCGGTCGGCGCGAACGTATGAAAAATGGAGGATTCGCACCGACGTTGCTCGTCTCGCTCACGCTCGTCGCCCTCCTCGCGTGCGTATTCGCGGCGGCGGCCGACGCACGGCCGGGCAGCTCGATGGAGCCGATGCTCACGCGGATACACGTGCGCAAAGGTAGTTTGTGGAAGAGGCACTCCGAGCGTGTGCATGCCGGTCCGCTCGACGCTCGCGCGGCGATCGTCGGCGGCAGCCGGGTTGCGATCGAACAGGCGCCGTGGCAGGTCGTCGTGATCGCTTTCATCTCCGAAACCGAAGCTCTGATCTGTGGTGGCTCGATCTTGGACGAAACCGAAGTCCTGACGGCTGGTCACTGCGTATTCAACCCCAGTTCGAAGACGAGGATCCCTCCGGAAGACATCGTGGTTGGGGCGGGCACCGAAACATCGAAATCAGGCCCGAACAGGTGAGCCTCGCAGATGGGCTGCGCGTGCATCCCTAACTACAACCCCAGTGCTCCGCTGCCCGAGCCCGACGACGTGGCGGTGCTGCGACTCAAGAGCTCGCTCGTGTTCGATCGAGACGTGCAGCCAATCGCCCCGATCTCAGCCGGCTAGCTACTGGCGGAAGGGACGGCCGTCCACTTGACTGGCTTTGGCACGCAGCATCCCGAGGAAGAACTGAACAGCAGGCTGTATGGGATAGGCCTGACGCTTGGGTCCGGCAGCGAATGCAGCGGCGAAGAGATAATGCCCTGTTCCTGTGCGCCAGCTCACCCGAGGGCTCGCTCTGCTTCGGCGACAGCGGCAGCGCTCTAACGCTTCCCGGAACGCCCGCCACCCTCGTGGGTGTCACCGACACGGTGCAGGTGATCGACGGCAAACCTGTCTGCCGGGGGCGATCGGAGGCTTCGTCAACCTGGCGGCTCCGGAGATCAGGGACTTCGTCCTCGAAGACAATGAAACCCCGCCGCGGGCACCTCACGGTGGAGGGGTGGCGATACAAGGAGTGCCCGTGGTCGGCCAGACGCTGAGCTGTGAACCTGGTGTCTGGAGCAATTCGCCGACGTTCACCTATGTGTTCATCGACAGCCGCGGCGGCAGGGTGCTCCAAGAAGGATCGTCCTCCACGTACGCGTTGGCCGCGGCCGACATCGGACGCTCGATCCTCTGTGAGGTGCTCGCGGCCAACGCGGGCGGCACGGGGGTCGAACGAACCGCTGCGCTGGGCGCCGTGAAGCCCGATCAGCAGGAAGAAGAAGAAGCGATCAAGCGCAAACACGCCGAAGAAGAAGCGATTCGCAAGAAGCAACAGGAAGAAGAAGCCACCAAGCGCAAACAGGCCGAAGAAGAAGGCAAGAAGCAGCTGGAAGAAGAAGCGAACCGCAAGAAGACACAGGAAGAAGAAGCCAAACAAGTCAAAAAGCTCGCTGAAGAACTGGCCATCATCAAGCAGGAAGCGGAAGCGCTGAAGAAGAAGCACGAAGAAGAAGCCGCCGCCAACCACCCTCATCCCGAAGAATCGGTTGCCAAAGGCGGCGTCCTGGCGGCGAAAGAAACCGCGAAGCCCAAAACTCCGACACGCGCGCAGCTGCTGACGAAAGCGCTCAAAGCGTGCGGGAAGCAGCCCACCAAGCACAGGCGGACGCAGTGTAAAGCGCAGGCGCGCAGGAAGTACGGAAGTGGGAAGCGAGGGGGAAGGGGGCATAAGTAGAAGTAGCGCCCCGCAGGACGCCACGGCGTCGGCGCGGTGGTGGAGCGCAATAGAATCGGTGCAGAGCCAGATGAGCACCGACACCGAGAGCAGGATCGCAACCGAGCAGGAGCCCGCCTCGCCGGAGGAGGAGGCCGAGCACGCGCCCGCCGAGGAGCTCGACCCGGAGGCGCGCGCCCGCCGCGACGCCGCGCTGGCGCACGTGCGCAAGTTGGGCGATCCGGTACTGCGAGCGAGTGCGGTGGCGGTGGAGCGCTTCGACGAGAGCCTGCGCGCGGAGGTGCAGCAGATGGGAGAGCTGATGCAGGACGCGCTCGGCGTGGGCCTGGCGGCGACCCAGGTCGGGGTGCTGCACCGGGTGCTGGTGTACAAGGCCTATGAGGAGGACCCGGTCACCGCCCTCGTGAACCCCGTGCTGGAGTGGGAGAGCGAGGAGCGCGAAACCAAGGAGGAGGGCTGCCTGAGCCTCCCGGGGGTGCACGTCGAGGTGGAGCGCGCGGCGCGGGTGCGGGTCCGCGCGCGGGACCCCAACGGCGAGGAGCTGGTGGTCGAGGAGGAGGGCCTCCCCGCGCGGGTAATCCAACACGAGATGGACCACCTGGAGGGGGTGCTGATCCTGGACCGCATCCCGCGGGAGGCGCGCAGGGAGGCGATGCGCGCGCTGCTGGCCGATCTTCGATCGGTGGGCCGGGATGGGAAGGGCGAGACGTCGCCGAATGCGGCGCCAGCCTAGCCCGGGCCGAATCTTTGCGCACCGTATTCCTCGGAACCTCGGACTTCGCCGCGGCGGTGCTGGAGCGCCTCGCGGCGAGCGGGCACCGCCCGGTGCTCGTGCTGACGCGCCCCGATCGTCCGCGGGGCCGCGGACGCAAGCTGGCTTCGCCGCCGGTGGCGCGGGCGGCGGCGACGCTTGGCATCGCGGTGGAGCAGCCGGCGAGCGTGAACGATCCGCGGGCTCAGAGGCCGATCGAGGGGGCGGGACCGGAGGTGCTCGTGGTGTGCGCCTTCGGGGCGCTGATCAAGGAGCCGCTGCTCTCGGCGTACCCGATATTGAACGTGCACCCCTCGCTGCTGCCGCGCTGGCGCGGGGCGGCGCCGATCGAGCGGGCGATCATGGCGGGGGACGCCCATACGGGAGTGTCGATCATGCGTCTCACCGAGGGTCTTGACAGCGGGCCGGTGTGCGCGAGTGCGACGGAGGAGATCTCTTCGCACGACACCTACGGCTCGGTGACGGGCCGCCTGCAGCGGTTTGGGGGCGAGCTGCTTGTGGGGGTGTTGGACAGCTGGGAGCGGGGGCAGCCACCGCGATGGGTCGAGCAGCCCGAGGATGGACGACGTATGCGGAGAAGATTGCCGCAGATGACCGCCTGCTCAACCCGGGACGCACGGCGCTCGAGCTGGAGCGGCAGGTGCGCGCCCTGCACCCGCATATCGGTGCGCGGCTGGCGCTGGCGGACGGGACGCTGCTCGGTGTGTGTCGGGCCCAGGCGCTCGCCGACGGCCCACCGCCGGGGACACTCACGGCGATCGGCCCCCCGGGCCGGCCGCTCCAGCTTCTGTATGGGGCCAGCGAGGGTGCGCTCGAGCTGCTGGAGGTCCAGCCGCCCGGTGGCCGCCCGATGGACGCGGAGGCATATCTGCGGGGTCATGCCCTCTAAAGCGCGAGCCTGTGCGTACTTGGTGCTGCGCAGGGTCTTCGAGCGGGGCGCGTATGCCGATCTCGCGCTGCGCTCAGAGGCGCGGGACCTCGACGCGCGCGACCGGGCGCTCGCGATGCGCCTGGCCTACGGCGCGGTGCAGCGCCGCGACACGCTCGACTACTTGATCGAGCGACTCGCCGAGCGCCCTGCGGGGAAGCTGGATGCGCCGCTGCTAGCGGCGCTGCGGCTGGGGCTGTACGAGCTGCTGTACCTGGGAGGCGCCCCGGACCATGCGGTGGTGGCGGACGCGGTGGAGCTCGCCAAGAGGAGCGGCGCGGGTGTCGGCGGCGGAGGCGGGGGCCGGCGTGTTGGCGGCCGCGGAGGTCATGGCCTGGTCAACGCGGTGCTGCGCCGCGCGACGCGCGAGGGCGCGGCGCTACTGGTGGAGCTTGAGGATGGCACACCCGAGGGCGCGGCGCTCGCGCACTCGCACCCGGAGTGGATCGCGCGGCTGTGGTGGGATGAGCTGGGCGCTGAGGAGGCCCGGGCGCTGCTCGCGTTCGACAACGAGCCGGGCGAGCTGGCGCTGCGGGTGAACACGCTGGTGGCGGAGCCCGCGACGGTGAGGGCGCAACTGCCGGTCTCCGTCCACGGTGATCCGGGCATCCCGGAGGCGCTCGTGCTGGAGGGCCCGTGGGACGTGCACGGCTCCCCTCAGTGGCGCGCGGGCGCGCTGCTGGCGCAGTCGCGCGCGGCGATGCTGCCGGCGCGGGCGCTGGCCCCCGAGCCGGGCGAGCGGGTGCTCGACCTGTGCGCGGCCCCGGGCGGCAAGAGCACCCACCTGGCGGCGCTGATGGGGGGCAGGGGGGAGGTGGTCGCGGTCGAGCGCAACCGCCGCCGCGCGGCGGAGCTGCAGCGGACCGTGGAGCGGCTGCGCGCCGAGGGGTGCGTGCGGGTGGTGCTGGGCGACGCCGAGCGGCCGTTGGAGGGCGAGGCGCCGTTCGACCGCGTGCTCATGGATCCGCCCTGCTCGGGGCTCGGAACGCTCCAGGCCCGTGCGGATCTGCGCTGGCGGGTCGCGCCGGGGGATCCCGCGCGGCTGGCGGCGACCCAGGCGGCGATCCTTGCAGCGGGCGCTGCAGCGGTCCGTCCGGGGGGCGTGCTGGTCTACTCTACGTGCACCATCTCCGCGACCGAGAACGAGCGCCAGATATCCGCCTTTCTGGAATCCAACCCCGACTTCGCCCTCGATGACCTGGGCGCCGAGCTGCCGGACCGCCGATCGGGGGCGCCGGTGGGCCTGCGGCCGGGGTACTGCGTGCTGACGCTGCCCCACCGCGACCGCACGGCGGGCTTCTTCATCGCGCGGCTACGCCGCCGTTGAGAGCGCCGATGGGCAGCGAGCGCGATCAGGTATCGCCGGCCGGCCTCGGCCCGGTGTGCCCGCACTGCGCGGAGCCGTGGCTGCGCCCGACGAACCTCCCGGGGCGCTACCGCTGCGTGTACTGCCTGCACCGTTTCGAGCTCGCCTCGGTGTGCCCCAACTGCGGAGAGCACTCCACGATCGTGCGGATGTCCTCGACCGCGATCGTCAAGTGCAACAACTGCGGCGACAGCATGCTGCAACCGATCTGAGCCCATGGCCGCAGCGATCCCGTTCAGAGGCGTATAGATGAGCGTGTCCGCCAGGGATCTGCTGAGGGGGTGCGCGTGGCGCCTTCGATCCTGTCGGCCGACTTCGGCGCGCTGCGCGAGCAGGTGGGGGAGGTGCTGGCGGCGGGCGCGCGGGTGATCCACGTGGACGTGATGGACGGGCACTTCGTGCCGCCGATCACGATCGGCCCGCTGGTGGTCGCGGCGCTGCGCGAGCAGGTCGCGAGGCGGGGGCGATGCTCGACGTGCATCTGATGATCGAGCGCCCCGAGCGTCAGGTGGGGGAGTTCGTCAAGGCGGGCGGCGCACTCGGTCACCTTCCACGCCGAGGCCACCCCGCACGTCGCCTACACCGCGGAACCTGATCCGCGAGGGCGGCGCCGGCGTGGGCCTGGCGATCAACCCCGGCACGCCCGGTCGGCGCGCTGGCGGAGGTGGCCGGCCGACTCGACCTGGCGCTGTGCATGACCGTCAATCCGGGCTGGGGCGGCCAGCCGTTCATCGCGCACTCGCTCGACGAAGCTCGCGCGCGTGCGCGCCGCATCGTCGGCGCGGACGTGCGCCGTCGAGGTCGACGGGGGCATCGACCCGGACCGCGCCGCGCTGCCGCGACGCGGGCGCGAGCGTGTTCGTCGCCGGCTCTGCGATCTTCGGCGCGGGGGAGCCGGGGGGGGCCTATCTGGCGCTCGCGCGGTCGGTCGAGGCCGAGTGGCGGTCACGTCGCCTCACGCGCCCGCTACGCGCGCCGCTCCCCGCCGGTACAGGATCGCCAGAGCGCGGCAGCAGCAGCTGGTCGCGCCCGCGTAGCCGATCTCCGCGCGCAGCACCTGTTCGCCGACGACCGGGGTGAGCATCCAGGCGAGGAACGCCACTGCGGCGGCCAGCCAGCAGGCGGCGGCGGCGCGGGCGCGGTCGCGCGCCAGCGCGGCCTGGTTGAGCGCCCCCGAGGCAAGGTGCAGGCCCATCCCCAGCCCGACCAGCGCGAGGCCGAAGCGGTTGTAGGTGTAGGTCTGGCCGAAGACAGGTGGCTCATCACGAGGGGGCCGATCGCGAGCAGGCCGAGCGCCACCGCCGCGGCGAAGGCGGCGATCGCGAGCACGCGTGAGACGGATCGCGCGGGCGAAGGCCGCATGGCCCTCGGTCGCCTCGAGGCCGGTGAGGTGGGGCAGCAGCGAGGTCTGGATAGCCTGGAAGAGCTGCAGCGGCGCGCGGGCGATCAGCATCACGTTGAACACGATCGCCCGCCAGCGCGTGGTCGGGCGAGAGTCGCGTCGACGGTCAGCACCGATGCGTTGAGGAGCGTCTGCTCGGAGAGCATGATCCCGGAGACCCACAACGCGAAGCGCGCCGCCGCGCGAGAGCGAGAGCTCGTCCGTCGGCGGCCGGGCCTCCTGCACGCCCTCCGTGCCCGGACCGGCGAGCGCGGCGTCGGCCTCGTCGACTACGGCGGTCGGACCTCTGCGCGCATGCGCTGCGCTCGCTGCCGCGGCGCAGGAACGCGGCGGGCACGACGACCAGCGAGACCAGCGGTGCGGCCGCGATCCCAAGCGCGACCGCGGTCTGGCCGCTCGTGACACCGAGCGCGGCGGCGAGCGCGAAGCAGATGCGCGAGATGGACTCCATCAGTACCAGCGCGCCGAACAGCGCCGAAGTACTGATGCCCGGCGAGCCAGCCGCGGGCGAAGTAGCTGCCGGCGTAGGCGAGCGTGCCGACGAGCAGCACGTAGTACAGCGCCGAGTAGCCGTCGAAGACGTGGTTGATGAACTCTTCGTGCAGGGCGAGCGCGACAAGGAGGAAGACGAGCGCGAAGCCGGCCTGGAGTGCGATCGGCACACGCAGCGGGTGCTCGACGTGCCCGTGTGCGCGGCGCTCGGCGATCGTGCGCGAGAGGAGCTGTTCGACTGGCCGGTAGATCACGGAGATGACGACGAACATCACCGACCACAGCACGTCTAGTCGCTGTGCGGCCTCTTCGCTGAGTACGTGGCTGGCGATCGAGAAGTACGCGAACGTCAGCAGGCCCGTGGCGGCGATCCCGATGGAGAGGATGCGGGCGCCGCTGCCATATGAGCGGCCTGGTGCGGCGCCCGGCGGCGCCTTGGGCTCGGTGCTCGACACGCCGGTACTAGAGGCGGACAAGCAGCATCGTCCACGGGAAGGGCGAGCGCACCTCGGCGACCGTCCCGTGGCGCGCGAGCAGGGCCATGAAGGACCGCCTGGACCAGTGGTTGAGGTGCCCGGGGCTGTTGCCGAGATCCCGCCAGTAGGCGCCGCGGGCCATGTTGAGGGCCCGCCACAGGGGCTCGCGGGGGACGGAGACGAGCAGGTGGCGCTCCGCACAGCGGGCCATCTCGGCGAGCGTATGCTCGGGGTCGGGCACGTGCTCGAGCACCTCGATCGCGCTCGCGAGGCCGAACTCGTTCTCGGTGAAGGGGAGGTTCTCGGCGCGCATCACGATGTACTGCAGGTTGGGCGCCCGCCGCTGCGCCCATCCGGCCTGGATCGAGTCCTCCTCCAGGTCGATGCCGACGACGCGCCGCCCGTCCAGCCGCCGCGCCCAGCGCTCCACGAGCACCCCCTCCCCGCAGCCGACGTCCAGCAGCGAGCTCGGGTCGGCGAGCGCGAGCAGCTCATCGAGGTTGCGCTCGAAGCCCGCCATCATGCGCCGCACGAGCGGGTTGGTGGAGCCGTACTTGTCGTAGGTGTTGCCCGTGACGATCCCGTCGCGGGAGAGCGTGACGCCGGCGCCGCTCAAGCCTTGACCACCTCGCGCTCCTGCGCCTCGCCGGGCTCGTAGCGGGAGGGCGGGACCATGTGGGAGGGCGGGACCCCCAACTCGAGCTCGATCCGCCGCACGCGCTCGAAGGTGCGCTGGCTCATCACGCGCTGCGCGGCGAGCAGATCGCCGATCACGCCGAGCGCCCACAGCACCACCGCGGCGATGAACAGCACCGCGCCGAGGATCAGCGACTGCACGTGGCCCTTGCCATTGCCTTCGGCGTAGGCGACGACGAAGCGGATCCACACCCCGAGCGCCGCCAGGCCGATCAGCGCCGCGAGGCTCCAGAAGATCCGCAGCGGCTCGTACTGGGCGTAGATGCGGAAGATCGAGACCGCGTTGCGGCGCACGTAGGCGCCCATCGAGGGAAAGAGGCGCGACTCGCGCGTCGCGGGGTTGGTGCGGACAGGCACATGCTCCACCGCTACGAGCAACTTGCCCGCCTGGATGATCGTCTCCAGGGTGTAGGTGAATTTCGAGACCACCTGCATCTGCAGGGCGGCCTCGCGGTTGTACGCCCGGAAGCCCGAGGTGGTGTCGGGGACCGTCGTGGAGGAGGCCTGGCGCACGACCCAGGAGCCGAGGCGCTGCAGCACCTTCTTCAGCGGCGAGAAGTGCTCGATCGTGACCACCTCGCGGTCGCCCACCACCATGTCCGCGCGGCCCTCCAGGATCGGTCTCACCAGGTGTGCGACGTCGGGGCCGTGGTACTGGTTGTCGGCGTCGGTGTTCACGATCACGTCCGCGCCCAGCTTCAGGCAGGTGTCGAGGCCCGCCTGAAAGGCGCTCGCGAGGCCCTTGTGGTTGGTGAGCGCCACGATGTGATCGACGCCGTGGCGGCGCGCCACCTCGATCGTCTCATCGCTGGAGCCGTCGTCGATCACCAGCAGCTCCACCGTGTCGAAGCCCTCGAGCTCCCGCGGCAGCTCCGAGAGCGTCAGCGGGAGCGTCTGCGCCTCGTCCCAGCAGGGGATCTGGATGATCAGCTTCATCGCCACAGCCTACCCGCCACATAAGCTCTACCCCGAATGGACGGCGCCACCCTTCCCCGGCCTCGCGCGGGCACCGCGCGCCTGGAGCGCCTGCGCGCGGTGCCGGGCGCCACCTGGGCGAAGCTCGGTTTCGCCGCGCTTTGCGCGGGCGCACTCGCGGGCTACTTCGCCTTCCCCACCTACCCCACCTACGACTCCTTCTACGCGCTGCTGTGGGGGCGCGATCTGCTGCACCTGCACCTGCCCGACTTCAGCGTCTACCGCGGTCCCACCGAGCACCCCCTGGCGATTGCCTTTGGGGCGCTCTGCGCGGTCTTCGGCCAGGGGGGCGCGCGCCTGATGGTGCTCGGCTCGATCGCCTCCTTCGTTGCGCTCACCGCCGGCATCTTCCGCCTCACGCGCCTCTGCTTCGGGCCGTTCGCGGCGGCGCTCGCGGCGCTGCTGATGCTGAGCCGCCTGTTCGACGCCAACCTCGCCGCGCAGGGCTACCTTGACATCACCTATATCGCCCTGATCGTGTGGGCCACGGCCCTGGAGGTCGAGCGCTCGCGGCGAGGAACGCCGGTCTTCGTGCTGCTCGCCCTCGCCGGTCTCCTGCGCCCCGACGCCTGGGTGCTGGGCGGGGTCTACTGGCTGTGGTGCGCCTGGCCGGCGCGTAGACGGCTCTGGTCGCGGGCCGGTCGTGGGGCCGCTGCGGCCGGCCCGTCGCCGCGCGCGCTCGCCGGCTACCTCGCGCTGGTCGCCGCCGCGCCGGTGCTGTGGGTCGCGCTCGACACGATCGTCACCGGCGATCCGCTCTACTCGCTGCACTCCACCGCGGTGCTCGCGGCCGAACTGGAACGCACCCAGGGCTTCACCAGCGTGCTCTCCGCGACGTGGCGCTACCTGGTGCGGATCGACAAGCTGCCCGTCGTGCTCGGGGGGCTCGGGGGGGCCATGCTCGGGGTGTGGTTGACCCCCCGGCGCGCCCGCGTGCCGCTGGCGGCGCTCGCGCTGCTGCTGCTCGTGTACGTCGCCGAGGGGGCCGCGGGGGCCTCGGTGATTGACCGCTACATGATGGGCGCCGCGGCGCTGCTGCTGCCCTTCTGCGCGCTGGCGATCGGCGGGTGGTCGCTGCTGCGCGAGGGCTCGGTGCTGCGCCGCCTGTGGATGCTCGCCGGCGCGGCGCTGCTCCTCTACGGCGCGGTGGCCGCGGTCTCCGTCACGAGCTTGACGAGCGCCCGCACCACGCTCGCCTATCACGAGGACTTCCACGAAGGACTCGCCGCCGCCCTGCATGCTCCCGCGGTGCGCTCCGAACTGGCCCGCTGCCCGCTGCTCTCGCTGCCCAACAACAAGCTGATCCCCGATACGCGCTGGATCCTCGGCACCGCCAACCAGCGCGACATCGTCGCCCGCAGCGAGGCGCGCAGCGACGCCGAAAAGGGGGCCCCCGCGCTGCGTGAACGGATCGCCCGCGCGAGCGTCGCGGTCTATCCGCTCGACGCCGCGGTCTTCCAGGAGGCGATCGTCGACGTTGGCGACGTCCCCAGCGATCAGGTTCCGCTGGCCGGCTTCCGGCGCATCTACACCAGCCGCTACTACGCGGTCTATGGCAACTGCTGATCGCCGCAGGACCGTCTGGGTGGCGCTCGGGCTGGTGCTCGCGGTTGCGCTTGCGCTGCGTCTGTGGGGCATCCGCCAGGGCCTCCCCTATGCCTACAACTCCGACGAGGACGCCCACTTCGTGCCCCGCGCGATCGGGATGTTCACGCTCGGCTGGAACCCCCACTACTTCGCCAACCCCCCCGCCTTCACCGATCTGCTGCACATCCTCTTCGCCGTGTGGTTCGGGGGCCGCGCGGGCGCCTCCCACGCCTTCGCCACCGACCCCACCGCGGTCTTCACCCTCGCGCGGGTGAGCGCGGCGCTGCTCGGCACGGGCGCGGTATGGCTGCTCTACCTCGCCGGCGCGCGCCTCTTCGACCGCGGCGTCGCGCTGCTCGCCGCGGCGCTGGAGGCGGTCGCGTTCCTGCCGGTCTTCTACGCCCACCTCGCGCTCAACGACGTCCCCACGCTCGCGCCATTGACACTCTCGCTGCTCGGCACCGCGGGCGTGCTGCGCAAAGGCCGCGCGCGCGACTACGCGATCGCCGGGGTCGGGCTCGGCCTCGGCTGCGCGACGAAGTACACCGCCGGGATCGTGCTGCTGCCGCTGTTGGCCGCCGCCGCGGTGCAGTACCTCTCGCCGACCCCGCGGCGGGGGGCTGGGGCGGGCCGTGGGACTGGCGCGGGGAGCGCGGGGGCGGCGGGGCGGAGCGTCTCGCCGCGCGCCCTGCCGGCGGGTAGGCCGGTGTTGACCGAAGCCGGGAGACACGCGCCTTCGGCGCTGGCCGATTTGGGGATGCGAGCGAAGCGAGTGTCTCCCCAATCGGTCCCCGTTTCGGTGAGCCTCGCGCTCGCCGGGGTCGCCGCGCTCGCATCGTTCCTGATCGCCAACCCATACTCGGTGCTCGACTTCCACGCCTTCGAGCAGGGGATCGCCCACCAGTCCTCGCTCTCCGGCGAAGCCCAGGGCAAGCTCGGCGCGCCGCGGGAGAGCGGCATCGTCTACTACCTATGGTCGCTCACCTGGGGTTTCGGGTGGCTGCCGGCGCTCGCCGCGCTCGGCGGCGCCCTCACCGTCTGGCGGCGCGACCGGAGCCGGGAGACGCTTGCCTCCAGCGAGCATCCCCGTTCCGGCCAACAGCTCGGCTGGGTGCTGGTGCCCCCGCCGCTGCTCTTTCTCGCCTTCATGGGCCTCCAGGGACGCTACTTCGGGCGCTGGCTGCTGCCGATCTTCCCGTTGCTCTGTCTGCTCGCGGCGCTCTTCGCGCTGCAGCTCGCGCGCGCCCTGGCCCGTCTCGCTCAGCGGCTGCTCTCCCCGAGCCGGGGCGCCTCGCGAGCGCCGCTCGTCGCGTTCACCGCCCTCGTGACGCTCCTGCTGTGTGCGCAGGGAGTCGTGTACAGCGTCCACTCCGGGCTGATCCTCTCCCGCGCCGACACCCGCACTCTTGTGCGAGTCTGGATGGAGCGCCACGTGCCCGTCGGCGCCAAGGTCGTCGTGGAGCCCGTGGTGCCCGACGAGTGGGTGCAGGACGTGGGGCACCCCACGCCGAGTACCTACGACGGCGACCGCTGGATCAAGTACCAGTCGCTGCGCTCGGTGATCGACGCAGCCGGTGAGCCGCGCCTCGCCGAAGCCCATACCGTGACGCTCGAAAACTACGAGCTCACGCTCTCTCCGGCACTGATTCCCTACTACGAGCGCGAAGGGTACTGCTGGGTGTTGAGCGGCTCCGGGGAGTCCGGCCGCGCCTTCGCCGATCCTGCCCGTGCCCCCCACGCCGTGGCCTACTACCGCGCCCTCGCGCGTCAGGGGGAAGTCGTCTACCACGTCTCCCCCTACCGTGCCGACCGAAGCCGGGGGACACGCGCCTCCGGCGCTGGCCGATTTGGGGATGCGAGCGAAGCGAGTGTCTCCCCAATCGGTCCCCGTTTCGGCCAGCGCCCGGTAGCGTTCAACTTCGACTGGTCCTTCGACTACTACCCGCTTTCCTACGCCCGCCCCGGCCCCGAAGTGACCGTCTACCGGCTGCGCGGCGGGCGCTGCGCGGGGGGGTGAGAGCGCGCCGTCGCCGCGCGGGGCCGACTCCCTGCGCGCATGAGTCAACTTTCACGTTCGACACTTTGGCCTGCGCGGGCAAGTTATCCTGAACAGTTGGGATGACGGTTGTGACCGACACCGACCGGCTGCACCTGGCGCGCGCGATCGAGCTGGCGGGCCGGGGCGTCGGGGCGGTCAAGCCCAACCCCGTCGTGGGGGCCGTGATCGCGCGCGACGGGGAGGTCCTGGGGGAGGGGTGGCACGAACGCTTCGGCGCCGCCCACGCCGAGGTCAACGCGATCGAGGCGTGCGGGATGGCGGACCTGACCGACGCCACGCTGTACGTGTCGCTGGAGCCCTGCTGCCACGAGGGCAAGACGCCCCCCGTGCACCGATGCGATCGTGCAGGCCGGCATCGGTCGCGTCGTCGTCGGCTCCGACGACCCCACCGAGAAGGCCGCCGGGCGTGGCCTGGGCATCCTGCGCGACGAGGGCATCGAGGTGGTGATCGCCGACGGCGAGCTGGCCACGAAGGCGCGGCTGCTCAACCAGGCCTTCCGCAAGCACGCCCGCGTCGGGTCGCCCCTGGGTGCTGTTCAAGTCCGCCATGACGCTCGACGGCAAGGTCGCCACGCGCGCGGGGGACTCGCAGTGGATCAGCGGCGAGGCCTCCCGCGAGCTTGCGCACCGCTGGCGCGCCTCCGTGGACGCCGTGGTGGTCGGGATCGGCACCGCGCTCGCCGACGACCCCCAGCTGACCGCGCGCCCGGAGGGAACCCCCTCGGACTCCTCCGATCAGCCCCGGCGGGTCGTGTTCGACTCGCTTGCGAGGCTGCCCTCCGACTCGCGCCTGCTGGCGGCCGTCGCCGAGATCCCGCTGACCGTGATCGTCTCCCGCGCCGCCGCTCGCGCCGATACCGACGCGCTCGAGGCGGCCGGCGTCCAGGTGCTGGTGGCGACGGGCGAGAACGAGCCCGCGCGCGTGCGCTCCGCCCTGGATCAGCTCGGCCAGCTCGGCGTCGCCTCGCTGCTGCTGGAGGGCGGGCCCCACCTCGCGGGCGCCTTCCTCGACGCGGGCGAGATCGATGAGATCCGCCTCTTCCTCGCCCCCCTGCTGCTCGGCGGGCGCACCGCCCGCGACCCGCTGGAGGGCGAAGGGGTCGAGCAGATCTCCGACGCCCTGCGCGCCCTCACGTTCGACTGCGAGCGCATCGGCGGGGACCTGCTCGTCTGCGCCCGCCTGCGCGAGTGGTGAGGTGTTCACCGGCCTGATCGCCGACCTCGGCGTCGTCGCCGCAATCGAGCCCGACGGGGGGGGTGCCACGCTGCGGATTCGCACCCGGTTGGCGGGCGAGTTGACGGAGGGCGATTCGATCGCGGTGAACGGCGTCTGTCTCACCGCGACCCGCGTCGTCGGCGGCGAGGAGGGGAGCGGGGGCGCCGGCACGAGCGGAGGAGCCACGGGCGCGGATGCCGGGGAGTTCGAGGCCCAGGCGATTCGCGAGACGCTGGAGCGCTCCACACTCGGCGCGCTCGCGCCCGGAGACCCCGTCAACCTGGAGCTGGCGCTGCGGGCAGACGGTCGCCTGGGGGGACACATCGTGCAGGGCCACGTCGACGGTGTGGGCACGATCGTGGAGGTTCGCGAGGAGAGTCTCTCACGCGTCGTCGCGGTGGAGGCCGACCCCACGCTGCTGCCCTATGTGGTGCAGAAGGGCTCGATCGCGCTCGACGGCGTCAGCCTCACCGTCAGCGCCCTGCGCGAGGGCGGTTTCGAGGTCTCGCTGATACCCGAGACGCTCGCGCGCACGACGCTCGGCCTCGCCGGGGCGGGGCGGATGGTTAACCTGGAGGTCGACATCCTCGCCAAGCACGTGCAGCGACTCTTGCAAAAATGGGAGGGGGCCTTGGGGGAGGGCCTGCCCTCCCCCAACTGAGATGGTGGTCGACATCCTCGCCAAGCACATACAGCGACTGTTGCAATGGGAGGGGTTCGAAGGCCCGCCCTCCCCGGGCTTGCCCTCCCCCAACTAGGAGGCCCACGCGTGAGCGCATCGAAGACCACAGCCCTTTTTGCCACGATCGAGGAGGCGATCGAGGAGATCCGTCGGGGCAGCATGGTCGTCGTCTGCGACGACGAGGACCGCGAGAACGAGGGCGACCTCGTGATGGCCGCACAGTTCGTGACGCCCGAGGCGATCAACTTCATGGCCAAGGAGGCCCGCGGCTGGATCTGCCTGGCGCTCAGCCCCGAGCGCTGCGAGGAGCTCGGCCTGGAGCTGATGACCGCGAAGAACGAGTCCGCCATGCAGACCCCCTTCACGGTCACGATCGAGGCCCGCGAGGGCGTCACCACCGGGCGTCTCCGCGCACGATCGCGCGCACACGATGCAGGTCGCGGTCGATCCCGCGTCGAGGCCCGCGGACCTCGTCCAGCCGGGGCACGTCAACCCGCTGAAGGCGAAGGCGGGCGGGGTGCTGGAGCGCACCGGCCACACCGAGGCGAGCGTCGACCTCGCGCGCCTCGCCGGGCTGATCCCCGCGGGGGTGATCTGCGAGATCATGAACGAGGACGGCTCGATGGCGCGCGTGCCCGACCTCGCCGACTACTGCGAGCGGCACGGGCTGAAGATGGTCACGATCGCCGACCTGATCGCCTACCGGCGGCGCAACGATCGGCTCGTCGAGCGCGTCGTCACCACGCGCCTGCCCACCGCGTTCGGGGAGTTCGAGGCGGTCGGCTACCGCTCGCTGGTGGACGAGAAGCACCACGTTGCGCTCGTCAAGGGCGAGGTCTCCGGCCGCCCCGACGTGCTCGTGCGGGTGCACTCGGAGTGCCTCACCGGGGACGTCTTTCACTCGCTGCGCTGCGACTGCGGCGAGCAGCTGCAGGCGGCGCTGGCGATGATCGAGCGCGAGGGTGAGGGGGTGCTGCTCTACCTCTCCCAGGAGGGTCGCGGGATCGGCCTCTGAACAAGCTGCGCGCCTACCGCCTGCAGGAGGAGGGCCTCGACACCGTGGAAGCCAACGAGCGCCTCGGCCTGCCCGCCGATCTGCGCGACTACGGGATCGGCGCGCAGATCCTCGCCGACCTCGGGCCTGAGCTCGATCCGCATCCTCACCAACAACCCCAAGAAGATCCGCGGCCTCGAGGGTTACGGGCTGTCGGTCTCCGCCCAGGTTCCCGATCGAGCAGGCCCCCAACGAGCACAACGCGCGACTACCTGCGCACCAAGGCGCGGCGCATGGGCCACATCCTCCACCACCAGGGCCTCAACCTCGACGCCGAGCTGCTGCACTCAGAGCGCGAGCACGACCGCGAGCAGGCGTAGATGGCACGTTCGCGATCGCCGTGGGGCGCTTCTACGAGGAGCTCGCCGAGCGGCTCGTCGTGGGCGCCCGGGCGGCTTTCCGCGCTGCCGGCGCTCCGACGTCGAGATCTTCGACGTCCCCGGCGCCTTCGAGCTGCCGCTCGCGGCGCGCTACGCCGCCGACTCCGGGCGCTTTCGCGGCGTCGCCTGCCTCGGCGCGGTGATCCGCGGCGAGACCGACCACTACGACTTCGTCTGCGCGGAGGCGGCGCGCGGGGATCATGCGGGTGCAGCTGGACACCGGCGTGCCCTGTGCCTTCGGCGTGCTCACCTGTGCCACGATGGAGCAGGCGCTCGCGCGCGCCGGCGGGGACGAGCGCGACAGGGTCGCCACGCCGCCGAGGCGGTGCTGCGGATGGCCGCGCTGCGCGTGGAGCTTGCGAGCAGCCTAGAGGGTGGCGCAGCCGGCTGAAGGCCGGCTGGCCGAAACGGGGATGCGCGCCGGAGGCGCGTGTCCCCCGGTTTCGGTCGGGCCCCTCTTAATCAGTAAACTGCGTCGCGCTATGGCCAAGGTGTGTCACAGCTGCGGCAAGGGTCCGGCGTTCGGCAACAGTCGCAGCCACTCGATGGTCGCCACGAGGCGCCGCTTCGACCCGAACCTCCAGAAGGTCCGGATCATGGTCGGCAAGGCGCCGCGGCGGGTGTACGTCTGCACCCGCTGCCTGAAGGCCGGCAAGGTCGTCAAGGCGCTCTGACGCTCCCGGCCTTCGGTGTCCGGGCCACGCCGCGGAGTCGCGTAACCTTGGCGGGCGTCCCGCGTAGCTGTACCAATTGGCCTGCTCGCGGCGCTCCCACGGGCGGATAGGGATCATGTCGATGCAGACCGCAGTGACCGACACCAACCTGCTTCGCTTCCGCGCCGCCGTCGCCGGTGCGCTGGCCCACCTCGAATCCCGTCGCCAGGGAGGTCAACGACCTCAATGTCTTCCCCGTCGCCGACGGCGACACCGGCGACAACATGGCGCTCACGCTGCGCGCCGTGCTGGCGGAGCTCGACCGCCTGCAGGGGGTCGACGGATCGCGCACGATCGACGAGATCGGTCGCGAGGAGATCGTGCAGTCGGTCGCGCGCGCCGCACTGCTCGGGGCGCGCGGCAACTCCGGGGTGATCCTCTCCCAGCTGATCCGCGGCGCCGCCGAGGAGCTCGTCTCAGCCGCCCCGGCGAGCTGATCGACCCCGCGCTGATCGCCGCCGCGCTGGAAAACGCCGCCGAGCGCGCCTACGCCTCGGTGCGTAACCCCGCCGAGGGCACGATCCTCACGGTGGCCCGCGAGATGGCCCAGCGGATCGCAGCCGAGAACGAGCGCGACCCCGAGGGCGTCCGCCTGCACCCCGAGGCCGCCCCCGAGACCCAGGACCGCGCGATCGCCGTCGCGCTCGAGCGGGCGGTCGCCGCCGGCGAGGCGTCGGTGAAGCGCGGGCCCGAGCTGCTCGCCGCGCTGCGCGAGGCCGGCGTCGTCGACGCCGGCGGCTACGGGCTGGTCGTGATCTTCGCCGGCGTCGTCGCCGCGCTGCGCGGCGACGACCCGCCGCCGCTGCGACCACCACGCCCCCGCGCGCATCCATCACCCCGAGCACAGCTCCTCGACCTATCCGCTACTGCACCAACTTCGCGGTCACCGGCAGTGACTTGGAGACGGAGCGGTTCCTGGAGCCGCTGGAGGCGCTCGGGGACTCGGTGCTCGTGGTGGGCGACGCCGCCACGCTGAAGGTGCACGTCCACACCGACGAGCCCGAGCGCGCCATCGCGGTGTTCGCCGACGCGGGCGAGCGTGTCCCACCTCGACGTCGCCGACATGCACGCCCAGGTGGCCGAGCGCGATGGGCGGCTCGGCGGCGGCAGCGTGGGCACGGACTCGCCGGCCGGCCCCTCCGCCCGGGGGGCGCACGGGTTTGGCGGGGCCTCCGGCGGGACCGCGAACGGGCTGGCTGCCGGTGGGTCGCCCGCCGGCGGGCCGGTGGGCAGCGGGCCGGCGGGCGGCGGGTCGGTGGGCGGCCCGAGAGCTGAGCGGGCGGTGCGCTGCGGCGCCCTCGCGGTGGTGAGCGGGGAGGGCCTGATGGCGCTGTTCGCCGGGCTCGGCGTACGCACCCTCGACGGGGGCCCCACGCTGAACCCCTCCACTTACGAGCTGCTCGCCGCGATCCACGAGGTTCCCGCCGAGGAGGTGCTCGTGCTGCCCAACTCCCCCAACGTGGTGATGGCCGCCGAACGGGCCGCCGAGCTCTCCGACAAGCAGGTCGTGGTGATCCCCTCGCTCAGTCAACAGGCCGGCCTCGCGGCGGCGGTCGAGCTGCTGAGCGACCGTCCGCTGGAGCAGAACGCCCAGGCGCTCGACGAGGTGCTCGCGCGGGTACGCACCGGCGCCGTCGCGCCCGCCGCCCGCGCCGACCCCCGAGGACGCTTTCGGGCGGGCGAGGCTGTGGGTTTTCTCGGCGAGGAGGTCATCGCCTGGGGGGAGCCCGCCGCCACGCTGCGCGAGGTGCTGGCGGCGCTCGCCGAGGGAGCCGAGCTGCTCAGCGTGCTCGCGGGCGAGGACGCACCGCTGGACCCTCCCGCGGTCGCGGCGCTGCTCGATGGCGATGGCGCCCACGGCCGCGAGGAGGCCGAGCTCGAGCAGCGCCACGGCGGCCAGAGCGCATACTGGTGGCTGCTCGCCGCGGAGTAGGCGACTGGCCGACGGTTCATCATGGCTGGGCAGATGCCCGCCGCGGCCTTTGCCTCCACCCGCGCGCTGACGCGCGCCGAACTGCTGGCCGCGCCGCTGCACTGGCCGCGTCCCTCCCACCTGGAGGAGGGCCTCGACCTGCCCGCCGGCAAGCTCGCCGAGGGGCTGCGGGCGCTGGGCATCGAGAGCGTCGGCACGCTGCTCGAGCACCTGCCGCGCGACCGCCGCGAGGCGCGTGCGATCGCCCAGCTGCTCCCGGGCGAGCAGGCGACGGTGGCGGTCGAGGTCGAGTCGATCGCTGCGCGCCCGGTGCGCCGCCGCGGGATGCGCCCGCTGGTCGAGGCGAGGGTGTTCGACGAGACGGGGGCGATGTGCGCCGCCTTCTTCAACCAGCCCTGGCTCGTCGAGCGTTACCGCCCGGGCACACGCCTGCTGCTGCACGGCCGGGCGCGGGCGGGGGGGCGGTTCGCGGTCGTCAGCCATGCCCCTGGGGGCGGGCTCGCCGGGGGGAGGGGGAGGGGGAGATCGCGCACTACCCCGCCACGGTGGGCGTGAGCTCCACCCAGATAGCGGCGCTGGTGCGCCGCCACCGCGGCGCGCTCGCGCACGTGGGGGAGCCTCTGCCGGCGCGGCTGCGCGCGTGCGAGCGCCTCCCCGACCGCACGGCGGCGCTCGCGGCGATGCACTTCCCGCGCGGCGCCGAGGAGGCGGAGGGGGCGCGCGTGCGGCTGGCGTTCGAGGAGCTGCTCACGATGCAGCTGGCGCTGCTGCGCCGCCGCGCCCTGCGCGGCCAGGGGAGCGCGATCCCGCTCGCCGGCCCCTCTTCGCTCGCCAACCACTCCTCGCTCGGTACCCCCGACCTCACCGCGCGGTGGCTGGGGGAGCTGCTGCCATTTGCCCCCACCGCCGACCAGGCCGCCGCGATGGCGGCGATCGACGCCGACCTCGCGCGAGCGTGCCCGATGCAGCGCCTGCTGATGGGGGAGGTCGGCTCGGGCAAGACGGTGGTGGCGCTGTACGCGCTGCTGCGCGCCGTCGAGCACGGGATGCAGGGGGCGCTGATGGCGCCGACGGAGACGCTCGCCGAACAGCACTTCGCCACGCTGCAGGCGCTTGTCCCGGAGGCGCTGCTGCCTTCGGCGCTGCTGAGCGGCTCGACCCCCCCTCGCCGCCGCGCGGATCTCCTGGGGAAGCTCGCCTCGGGGGAGCTGAAGCTGGTGGTCGGCACCCATGCGCTGATCGAGGAGGAGGTCCGCTTCGACCGTCTCGCGGTGGCGGTGGTCGACGAGCAGCACCGCTTCGGGGTGCGCCAGCGCACGGCGCTCGATCGCAAGGGCCCCGGCGAGCTGGCCCCCCACGTGCTGCACATGACCGCGACGCCGATCCCGCGGACGCTGGCGCTGACGGTCTACGGCGACCTCGACGTGACGCGCCTGCGGGAGCTGCCGGGGGGCCGCCGGCCGATCGCGACGCACATCGCCTCCAGCGCCGCAGAGCGCGCGCGCGCCTACGAGCGCATCCGCGAGGAGCTGCGCGCGGGCCGCCAGGCCTACGTGGTGTGCCCGCTGGTGGAGGAGTCCCAGGACCGAAGCCGGGAGACACCGGCCTCCGGCCGGAATCCCCGTTTCGGCCAACAGGCGCGCGCGGCGATCGCGGAGTTCGAGCGCCTGCGGGCGGGGGAGCTGCGGGAGTTTCGTCTGGAGTTGCTCCACGGCCAGCTGCGCGCGCGCGAGAAGCAGCGCGCGATGGCCCGCTTCGCGGGAGGGGAGGCGGACGTGCTGGTGGCCACGACGGTGATCGAGGTGGGGATCGACGTGCCGAACGCCACGGTGATGCTGGTGGAGGACGCGGAGCGCTACGGGATCTCCCAGTTGCACCAGCTGCGCGGGCGGATCGGCCGCGGGGAGCACCCATCGGTGTGCCTGCTGCTCGGCCCACGCGGCGCGCGGCGGCTGCGGGCGCTCGCCGAGCACAGCGACGGCTTCCAGCTGGCGGAGATCGACCTGGAGCTGCGCGGGGAGGGGGAGCTCGCGGGCACGCGCCAGCACGGCCAGGGGATCAGAGCCCACCCACCCTGCGTGGCGAGCCTGCCGCAGGACGCGGAGCTGCTCGTGGGCGCGCGCGATTGGGCCGAGCGGCTGCTCGCCGCGGACCCCTCGCTCACCGCGCCCGAGCACGCGCTGCTGGCGGAAGCGCTCGAGCGGTCGCTGGGGGACGAGGCGCACGAGCCGATCCCGGCATGAGGGTGATCGCGGGGAGGTTCGGTGGCCGGCGGCTGCGCGCGCCGCGGGGGCGGGTGACGCGGCCGACCTCCGACCGGGTGAGGGAGGCCCTCTTCTCGATGCTGGGGGAGCTCGAGGGGGCGGTGGTGCTGGACCTGTTCGCGGGCACCGGCGCGCTCGCGATCGAGGCGCTCTCGCGGGGGGCGGCGAGGGCGGTGCTGGTGGAGCGCGACCCCCGTGCGCTGGATGTGCTCAGAGCGAATCTAGCCGAGCTCGGCCTCGGCCCGGAAGAGGCCGAGGTCCGCCGCGGGGAGGCGCCGGCGGCGCTGCGCAACGCACGCGAGCGCCGGGAGACATACGATCTGCTCTTCGTCGATCCGCCCTACCGGCACGCGGGTGTGCTGGGGCACGAGCTGCAGGCGGCGCTGCCGCCGCTGCTGGCGCCCCGGGGGCGCGTGGTGGTGGAGAGCGATCGGCGGATGGAGCTGCCGCTGTGCTCCCCCCTCCTGGAGGTGGAGTTGGAGCGGCGTTACGGAGACACCTTGATCACGATCCATCGCAGGCGATGACCCTCGACAAGTCGATAGCGGTGTGCCCGGGCTCCTACGACCCCGTGACCAACGGCCACCTGGACGTGATCCGCCGGGCGGCGGAGCTCTACGATCAGGTGGTGGTGGCGGTGGTGAGGCGCTCGGTGCGCAAGAACGCGACGCTGTTCGGGATCGATGAGCGGGTGGGCTTCATCGAGCGCGCGACCGCCGAGCTGCCGGGGGTGCGGGTGGAGCCGTTCAGCAACCTGGTGGTGGAGTTCGCGCGCGGCGTGGGGGCCAAGGCGATCGTGAAGGGGCTGCGGGCGATCTCGGACTTCGAGTACGAGCTCGAGCTGCACCAGCTCAACCGCCGCCAGGACCCCGAGGTCGAGTCGGTGTACCTGATGTCGAGCTCCGAATACAGCTTCCTCTCCTCCAGCGGCGTCAAGGAGCTCGCAACGTTCGGGGGCAGGATCGACGATCTGGTGCCCGAAGAGGTGGCGGTGCGGTTGCAGGAAGAGTTGCGGCGCTGACGAAAACCCCAAGGCGATGGACGTTCTAGTTCTCATAGACAAGCTCGACGATCTGGTGCACAACGCCAAACAGGTCCCCCTCACCGATCAGGTGCGGGTCGACAAGGAGGAGATCTACGACATCCTCGACCAGATGCGCGCGACGATCCCCGAGGAGATCAAGCAGGCGCGGTGGATCGTCAAGGAGCGCCAGGAGATGCTGGCGGAGGCCAAGCGCGAGGCGGAGCGGATCGTCAAGGAGGCGCGCGAGCGCCAGGAGCGGCTGGTGGGCGACGAGGAGGTCACCAAGCAGGCCGAGCGCGCCGCGGAGGACATCATCGAGGATGCACGCGCCCGCGAGCGGGAGATCCGCCTCGGCGCGGAGGACTACGCGGATGAGATCCTCAGCACGCTGGAGGTCAACCTCTCGAAGATCATCAGCGCGGTGGGGCGCGGCCGCGAGCGGCTGCAGGGCAAGGACGAGCCCGCCGAGGTCTCCTGAGCGGACCGCGGTCTCCCCGCGGGCGCGGGTGCGGTGCGCACGATGGGATAATTTGCGGCCAGTGAGCTCGCCCATCCAACATCGCGTGGAGGTCGCTCGGACGCTGTGGCGAACGGGCATGTTCAAACTGGAACGCCCCGACCGCTCGGCAGGGGCGTTGGCGACGCTGCGCCGCTGGGGCTCGAGCTCGGCGGCGGCGTACACCATCTCGGCGATCCGCTGTCCGGAGCGCCTGGCGATCGTGGACGAGCGGGGGACCCTCACGTTCGCGGAGGTGGAGGCGCGCACGAACGCGCTGGCGCGCGCTCTGGGAGCCGCGGGGGTGGGCGAACAGGATGGGGTTGCGCTCATGTGCCGCAACCACAGGGGCTACGTCGAGGCGAACGTGGCGTGCGCGAAGCTGGGAGCGAGCCTGCTGTACCTCAACACGGCGTTCGCCGGCCCGCAGATCGCGGACGTGCTGCGCCGGGAGGCCCCGGTCGCCCTGATCTACGACGCGGAGTTCGCGGATCTGGTGCTCGAGGGCGCGCGGGATATGCCCCGCTTCGTGTCGTGGTGGGATCCGGAGGACCGAGCGCAGATCCGGGATTCCCGCCCGTCTACCCCGGAGGCCCGGGAGGCGAGCCCGTCCTCTCCGCGCCCCACGGACCCGCTGCTGGAGGACCTGATCGCGCGGGGGGACCCCACGCCACTGCAGCCGCCGGCGGAGAAAGGCAGGGTGGTAATTCTTACGTCGGGGACCACGGGGACACCGAGGGGCGCGAAGCGCAAGCAGCCGGAATCGATGGAGCCCGCGGCGGCGTTGTTCTCGAAGATCCCGCTGCGCGCGCGAGAGACGACGGTGATCGCGGCCCCGATGTTCCACTCCTGGGGATACGCCCACTTCACGCTGGCGCTCCCGCTGGCCTCCACGCTGGTGCTGCGGCGGCGCTTCGATCCGGAGCAGACGCTCGCCGACGTGGCACGCCACCGCGCAACGGCGCTGGCGGTGGTTCCGGTGATGCTGCAGCGGATCCTGGAGCTGCCGAAGGAGACGATCGCGCGCTACGACCTGCGCTCGCTGCGGATCGTCGCGGCGTCGGGCTCGGTGCTGCCGGGGGAGCTGGCGACGCAGGTGATGGACACCTTCGGAGACGTGCTCTACAACCTCTACGGCTCCACCGAGGTGGCGTGGGCGACGATCGCCACGCCGGAGGATCTGCGCGCCGCGCCGGGCACCGCGGGGCGCCCGCCGCTGGGCACCGTGGTGAAGCTGCTGGACGCCGAGGGCCGCGAGGTTCCGCGCGGGGAGCGGGGGCGGATCTTCGCGGCGAACGAGATGGTCTTCGACGGCTACACCGGGGGCGGCTCCAAGGAGGTCGTGAGGGGCCTGATGAGCACCGGCGACATGGGTCACGTGGACCCGGCGGGGCGCCTGTTCGTGGACGGCCGCGATGACGAGATGATCGTTTCGGGCGGGGAGAACGTGTTCCCGCGCGAGGTGGAGGACCTGCTGGCCACGCACGCGCAGATCCAGGAGGCGGCGGTGATCGGCGTCAAGGACAGCAAGTTCGGACAGCGGCTGAAGGCGTACGTGGTGCCGCGCGAGGAGGGGGCCCTGAGCGAGGAGGAGATCAAGGAGTACGTCAAGCAGAACCTCGCCCGCTACAAGGTGCCGCGCGAGGTGGTGTTCGTGGCGGAGCTCCCGCGCAACGCCACGGGCAAGGTGCTCAAGCGCGAGCTGAGCTCCGCGGCGGATTGAGCTTCTACCCTTGGGGGCATGCCGGCCCTGACCGACAAGCTTGACCTCGGAAGCCTGCATTTGAGTGCCGGCGAGGGGCGGCGGCTGGAGCTGGCGGTGGAGATCGAGCCGCTGATGCTGGGCGGGGAGCGCTACGTGGCGGAGCCGCGCCGGCCGGTGGTGACGGTGGACGTCTCGCGAATGGTCGGCCACGGGTATGCGCTGCGACTGCGCTTCGAGGCGGCGCTCGCGGGACCGTGCATGCGCTGCCTCGAGCGGGCGGCCTCGATGGTGGAGGTGGACGCACGCGAGGTGGATCGCCCCACCGAATCCGGGAGACACTCGCCTTCGGCTCGCATCCCCCGTTCGGCCAGCATCCCCGTTTCGACCGAAGCCGGGAGACACTCGCCTACGGCTCGCATCCCCGTTTCGGCCAGCGGGGAGGAGCTCCTGAGCCCCTACGTACGCGAGGAGACGCTCGACCTGGCGGCGTGGGCGCGCGACGCGTTCGCGCTGAGCGCCCCCGTGCAGGTGGTGTGCCGCCCAGAGTGCGCGGGCCTGTGCCCGGTGTGCGCGGCCGACCTCAACAAGGAGGGGCCGGAGCACCATCACGAGTCTGAACCCGACCCGCGCTGGGCGAAGCTGCGGGAGCTCGAGCTGGAATAGCCGGCCTCCGTCTGCCCTCTCCGCTCGGCTCCCCTGCCCGACATCCCCGCCCGGCGTCCCCTCCGGGCCGGGCCGCGGCTGCTAGCCTTCCCGGGCCGATGGCCGTTCCCAAGCAGAAGCAGTCGCACAGCCGCACCGCCAAGCGCCGCGCGCAGCACAAGATCTCCGCGCCCGCGTTGAGCGTGTGCCCGCGCTGCCACAGTCCGCGCCGCCCGCACCGGGTGTGCATGGCGTGCGGCACCTACGCGGGCCGCGAGGTCGCGGTGCCCGTGGAGCATGCCGAGGAGCACGACCACGACGATTGAGCCGGTCGTGGTTGCGGTCGATGCCAACGGCGCCGACCTCGGACCACGGGAGGTCGCGGCGGGCGCGGCGCTCGCGGCAGAGCAGGGGGCGCGCGTGCTGCTGTTCGGGCCCGCCTCCGAGATTGGTAGCCCGCCCGCCCGCCCGCCCACCCGCCAACCGGCCCGCCCGTCCACCTCGCGGCCCACCTCGCCGACTACCCAGCCCACTCTGCCCGCGGGGGTGGAGCTGATCGATGCGCCGCTCTCGATCGCGAAGAGCTCCGACCCCGTGCGCGCCGTGCGCGCGAGCCCGGAGGCCTCGATCGTGCAGGCCGCCCGCGCGGTCGCGGAGGGGCGCGCGCAGGCGCTGGTGTGCGCGGGGGGAACCGGGGCGGCGCTGGCGGCGGGCCTCTTCAACATCAAGCGCGCCCGCGGCATCCACCGGCCCGCGCTGGCGCTGGCGCTGCCGGTCCCGGGACATCCGGTGACGCTGCTCGACGTGGGCGCCAACGCGCAGGCGCGCGAGGAGCACCTCGTGCAGTTCGCCTTCATGGGGGCGGCGCTCGCGCAGGTGGTGCTCGGCGTGGAGCGCCCCCGCGTGGGGTTGCTCTCCAACGGCGAGGAGTGGGGGCGGGGCAGCCCGCTGGTACTGGAGGCTCTCGCCGAGCTGGCCCGGCGGCTCGCCGCCATCGATCAAGGAGCCCCGTCCGTTCCGGCCCCACCCGCCGCTGTGGTCGGCGTGGGCGGTGGCCCAGCGGCCGGCTACGTGGCTCCTCCACCGGCCGGGGGAGCGCCCTTCGAGCTGATCGGCAACGTCGAGGGGGGCGACCTGACGAGCGGCGTCGCGGACGTGATCGTGACCGACGGGTTCACCGGCAACATCGTCCTGAAGGCGATGGAGGGCGTCTCCCAGACGATGCTGCGGGCGATCCGCGACGCCGCGCTCTCCTCCCCCCGCGCGCAGCTCGGCGGCCTGCTGCTGCGCCCCTCGCTGCGCTCCTTCCGCGAGCAGATCGACCCGGAGGGTCAGGGTGGCGCCTATCTGCTCGGGCTGCGGCGGCTGGGGGTGGTGCCCCACGGCAGCTTCACCCGGTACGGCTTCGCCCAGGCGATCCTGCGTGCCGCGTGGGGCGCGCAGGAGGACCTCGTGGGGCGCACCCACGTGGCCCTGGAGCAGGCGGGGGCGCTGCGCGGCAGGGCAAGTGGGCCGTCATCCGCGCGGGACGCTAGCCTCCAGAAAAGATGACCCGTGAGCAGGTATACGAGCTGATCCGCGAACACCTCTGCGACGAGCTCGACGTCGACCCGGAGGAGATCGGCGAGGGGACCCGCTTCAAGGAGGATCTCGAGACGGACTCCCTGGACCTGTACACGCTGGTGCAGGAGCTCGAGGACACCTACGGCGTGCGCATCGCCGACGAGCAGGCCGCCGGCATCCTGACCGTGGGGCAGGCGGTGGACTTCGTCCTCGCCCAGGGCGCCGAGGCGTGATGCGCGCCGATGAGGCTGCTGAACGCGCTGCTGGAGGAACTTCCCGAGGAGCTGGTGCGCCAGGTCTTCACGCACGCCTCCTGGAGCGAGCGGCGCAGCGACTCCTACACGCGCCTCGCCTTCCTCGGCGACAGCGTGCTGGGGTTGGCGGTCACCACCCACCTCTACCCGCGCCTGGAGGCCGAGCGCTTCGGCGCGGGGCGGCTCACGAAGATCCGCGCGCAGGCGGTCTCCGGCCCCTCCTGCCGGGCGGTCGCCGAGCGCCTGGCGGTGGCGCAGCGGCTGCGTGCGGCGGCCCCCCAGGGAGTGCGCGAGAGCGACGCGGTGGCGCTCGGCGAGACCGAGAGGGTGCTGGCCTCGGTGATCGAGGCGGTGATCGGGGCGTGCTATCTGCAGTTCGGCTACGAGCGCACCGCGGAGGCCGTGGTGGAGGCGTTTCGCCCGGAGATCGAGCAGGCTCTGGAGAACCCCGTGGACTTCAAGTCGACCCTCCAGGAGCTGCTCGCCCAGCGGGGGGAGACCGTCACCTACGACGTCACCGCCGAGCACGGACCGCCGCACGAGCGGATCTTCGAGGTGGCCGCCAGGGTCGACGGGCGCTCCCTCGGCAGCGGTGCGGGGCGCAGCAAGAAGCACGCCGAGCAACAGGCCGCTCGGGAGGCTGTGGAGCAGCTGCAAACATGATCCAGCGCCGACATGCGGGCTCAGGCCCATGCATCTGAAGTCGCTGACCCTGAAGGGCTTCAAGTCCTTCCCCGACCGCACCCGCCTGGACTTCGGTCCCGGGGTGAGCGTGGTGGTGGGGCCAAACGGCTCCGGCAAGTCCAACGTCACCGACGCCGTGCTGTGGGCGATGGGCGAGCAGTCCCCGCTCGCGGTTCGGGGGCAGTCGATGCAGGATGTGATCTTCGGCGGCGGGCGCGGCGTGCAGGCGCGCAGCAGCGCCGAGGTGGAGATCGTGCTCGACAACTCCGACGGCACCGTGGGGCTGCCGCTCAGCGAGATCTCGATCCTCCGCCGTCTGCACCGCTCCGGCGAGGGCGAATACCGCCTAAACGGCGCCCGCTGCCGTCTGGGGGACATAATCGAGGTGCTCTCCGACACGGGCCTCGGCAAGGAGACCCACTCCGTGGTCTCCCAGGGTCGCGTCGAGGCGATCGTCACCTCCAAGCCCCGCGACCGGCGCCTCTTGATCGAGGAGGCCGCGGGCCTCGGCAAGCATCGCAAGCGCCGCCGCCGCGCCCAGCTCAAGCTGGAGCGCACCCAGGACAACCTCGACCGCGCGCTGGACGTGGAGCGCGAGGCGCGCACCCGTCTGCGCCCCCTCAAGCGCCAGGCGGAGGCCGCGGAGCTCCACCAGCGCCTTGAGCGCCAGATGCTCGAGGCCCGCCTGGAGCTCGCCCGCGATGCGCTGCGCTCCCGTCGCCTGCAGCTCTCCGAGGCGGAGGTCTCGGTGCGGGAGGCTCGCGCCGCCCGCGCCGCGGTCGAAGGCGACCTCCAGGAGATCGTGGAGCGCCGCGGCCTCGCCGAGCGCGGCCTCGCGGAGCGCTCCGAGCGCCACGACGCCCTCTCGCGCCGCGCGCTGCACGCCGGCGCCGCGGGCGAGCGCCTGGAGCTCCGCCGCGAGCACGCCTCCGCCGCCGCCGAGAGTCTCGCGGAGCGGCTGCGGCGCGTCCAGCGCGAGATCGACGTTCTTGAGGAGACGCTCTCCGGCGGGGATGAGGGGGACCGATCGGGGGCACACGGCCTGGAGGGCTGGGTCGGGCGGCGCATCGCTGTGCTCGAGGAGGAGCTCGCCACCCTCGAGCGCGAGCGCGAGCGGGAGCTCGAGCGCGAGCTCGTGGAGCTCGATGGGGCCTGCGTGCAGGCCGCCGCCGAGGTCGCCGAGCTGGACGCCGCGCTCGCGCGGGCCCGCGAGGAGCGCGAGGAGGCCGACACCCGCGCCGAGGAGGCGCGCGCGGCCCTGCGCGAGGCCGAGCACGAGGTCGAGGCGGCCCGCCGGGAGGCGGCTCGCGTCGGCTCCGAGCTGGCCGCCGTCAACCAGTTCCTGCGCAACCACGCCCCCGCAGCCGCTGCGGAGGGCGAGCGGCGCGAGGGAGTTCCCGGGACGGGGGGGCCGCGTTCGCTGAGTGACGCACTGCGCGTCCAACCCGGCTACGAGCTTGCGCTCGCGGCCGCTCTTGGGCGCCGTCTCGACGCGGCGCTCGTGCCCGATCTCGCCCGCGCTGCCGCGCTGCTGGACCGCGCCGGTCCCGACGGCGCCACCGCGCTGCTCGCCGACCTCGAGTCTGCCGGGGAGGCGCCCACGGCGGCAGGCCCCGCCGAGCCGCCCGCGCCCGGCGCGCGCCCCCTGATCGGGCTCGTGAGCGGACCCCGTCAGGTGCTCGCTTTCGCCGAGCGGCTGCTCGCCGATGCCTGGGTGGTGGAGCGCCTCGAGGACCTTCCCGCCGATTTCGCCGGCATCGCCGTCACCCCCCGCGGGCGGGTGTGGTTCGCCGCCTCCGGGGAGGTGCGCCAGGTCACCGAGGGCGGCGCCGAGCGCGTGCTGGCCCGCCGCAACGAGCGTGAGCAGCTGATCCTCGCGGTCGAGCGCGCCGCCGGCGCCGAGCACGCCGCCCGCGTCGCCGCGGAGAGCGCGCAGGAGGACTCCCACGAAGCCGACACCGCCCGCGAGGAGGCCGACGGCGCGCTGCGCGAGGCCGTGCGCAGTCAGGCCCGTGCGCTCGAGCGCGAGCGCCACGCCGCGTGGCTGATCGAGCAGCGCCGCGCCGCACCCCAGCAGGGACCTCTCGCTGTGCGCCGGGCCCAACTCGAGGGCGAGCTCGCCGCCGAGCGCCGCCAGGCCGAGCGGATCGCCCGCGAACAGGCCGAGCGGGTGACGCGTCTGGAGCGCCTGCGCGCCCGGCACGCCGCCGACAGTGTCCTTCAGCCCCTCGCCACGCGCCTCGCCGCCGCGCTGCACAGCGCCGGGGAGGCGGTCGCCGCGCGCGTCCTCGAGCTCCAGGGCGAGCTCGAGCGCGATCGTGCCGCGGGTGAGGAGATGGCCGGCGAGCTGCGCGCCTGCTCGGCCCGGGAGGCCGAGATCCAGTCCCTTTTGCGCGCGGAGGGCGAGGCCGTCACCGCCGCCGAGGTTGCCGCCCAGCGTCTGCGCGATCAGGCCGAGGAGGCCGCCCTGGAGCTGCGCACCGTCCGCGAGCAGCTGGAGCTGCCGGAGTCCGACGAGGACCCCGAGGAGGCCCTGGAGGAGGAGCAGGTCCAGGCGCTCACCGCCCGCCTCGAACGTCTGCGCCGCCGGCGCGAGCAGCTCGGCCCGGTCAACCCGCTTGCCAAAGAGGAGTACGCGGAGGCGCTCGCCCACGTGGAGGAGCTCGAGGCCCGGCGCACCGACCTGGAGATCGCGCTGCGCGAGCTGCGCACCCTGATCCGCGACACCGACCGCCAGATCCACGAGACCTTCCAAGCCACCTTCCAGGCCGCCGCCCGCAACTTCGAGGAGCTCGCCCGCGACGTCTTCCCCGGGGGCGGCGGGCAGCTGCGGCTGGTGAGGGACGCTCTCGCCAACAACCCCGTGCTCGGCGGGCAGCCGCTGGCGGGCGAGGGAGCGCCTGGCGCGGGCGGCGAGGGCGAGGCGGAGCTCGAGGCGGGCCGATTCGAGGACGGGGCCGCCGCCGAGGGCGGCGATCGGGAGGGCGGCGGGTTGGGTTCCGCTCACCCCGGTGAGGAGGAGATGTTGGGGGTCGAGATCGAGATCACCCCCGCCGGCAAGTCCACCAAGCGCCTCTCGCTGCTCTCGGGTGGGGAGAAGTCGATGACCGCGCTCGCCTTCCTGTTCGCGGTGTTCCTCGCCCGCCCCTGCCCCTTCTACATTCTCGACGAGGTGGAGGCCGCGCTGGACGACCTCAACCTCGAGCGCTTCCTCTCGCTCCTGCGCCGCTACGCCGACCGCGCCCAGTTCATCGTGATCACCCACCAAAAGCGAACGATGGAGGCCGCCGACTGGCTCTACGGCGTCTCGATGGCCGGCAACGGAGTCTCCAAGGTCCTCTCCCGGCGCCTGCCCCCCGCCGTTGAGGCTCCCTCGTCTGAGGAGGGTGCACCAGGGCCCCTCCCGCGCTCCGATCTGGCCGAGGTGGCATAGGCGCTGCTATCGTCGCCCGCCCCGTGCCGCGCGACTGGAGCGATCTCTTCATCACCGGCGAGCAGGACCCCGCCGCCACAGCGGACCGGGCGGGCGGGAGCCGCGAGCGCGGGGGCCTCTTCCGGCGCCTGCGCGAGAACCTCTCGAAGACCCGCAGGGCGCTCGGCGGGGAGATCCACGCGACGCTCTTCCAGACCCTCGACGAGCACACGTGGGAGCGCCTGGAGGAGGCGCTGATCATGGCCGACGTCGGCGCTACCGCCACTGCCTCGGTCGTGGAGGCGCTCGAAGCGGAGGCAGTGGAGGGCGGGCTGAGCGGGGGGGAGGCGCTCTCGGAGCGGCTGATCGAGCTGCTCGCCGAGGCCGCCCGCACGGGGGAGGGGCGCATCGACATCAGTGCCCGCCCCACCGTGATCCTCGCGGTGGGGGTGAACGGGACGGGCAAGACCACCACCATCGGCAAGCTCGCGTGGCACCTGCAGAGGGAGCTCGGGCGCACCGTGCTGCTCGCGGCCGCCGACACCTTCCGCGCGGCCGCCACCGAGCAGCTGGAGGGGTGGGCGCGGCGCGCGGGCTGCGAGATCGTCACGGGCCGCGAAGGCTCGGACCCGGGCGCGGTCGCGTTCGAGGCCGTGGCTCGCGCGCGCCGCGAGGGGACCGACGTGGTGATCGTCGACACCGCCGGGCGCCTGCACACACAGGACGACCTGATGGCGGAGCTCACGAAGGTGCGTCGCGTGATCGAGCGCCAGCTCGGGGACGCCCCGCAGGAGACGCTGCTCACGATCGACGCCACCACCGGCCAGAACGGCCTACGCCAGGCGCACATCTTCGCGGAGGCGGCGCAGGTCAGCGGGATCGTGCTTACGAAGCTCGACGGCACCGCCCGCGGGGGAATTGCCATTGCGATCGCCCGCGAGCTGGGCCTGCCCGTCAAGCTGATCGGGATCGGGGAGGCGCTGGAGGACCTGCGCCCATTCGACCCGGGGGACTTCGCGCGGGCGTTGATAGCCGAGTAGCCCATCGCGGCAGTCCGCCCCGCGCGGGTGGGTGTATCGGTTTGGGTGCCCACCACCCAACTGGACCTGTGGATATGCAAGCAGATGGCAGTTATGAGAGGTCCAGTAGTTGGTGGGGTCGCCCAAATGCCTTTGTATGACGTTCGCCGGGCCTGCTGTCCCGACCAAACCGAGGCGCCACCCCTCGCGGTGCGATAATCGAACACATGGATGCGTGGATCATCTTGATTGTGGTGGCGTGTGTGCTGGGCGTGGGCGAGATGCACACCGGGGGGTTCTTCCTCGCGCCGTTCGCCCTCGGCGCTCTGGTCGCAGCCCTGGTGAGCCTCGCCGGCGTGGGCCTCCCGCTCGCGCTGGTGGTCTTCCTACTCGCCTCGCTGATGGTGCTGCTCACACTGCGCCCGGTCGCTCGGCGCCACATTCAGCATCCCCCGCGGATCCGCACGGGCGCGGCGGCCCTCGTGGGGAGCGACGCGATCGTGCTCGAGCGGATCGCAAACCAGGAGGGTGTGGGCTGCGTGAGGATCGGTGGCGAGGTGTGGACCGCGCGCAGCTACGAGGACGACGACGTGATCCCCGCCGGCGAGCGCGTGCAGGTCGTCGAGATTCGCGGGGCAACCGCGCTCGTGATGCACTGAACCCAACAGGTACCAGAAAGGCATGTGAACCCCTCATATGGTCGCTCTCATCGTCGTCGCCGTGGTCGTGCTGTTCGCGCTGGTCGTGGCGGCGCGCACGATTCGCGTGATCCCCCAGGCGCGTGCGGGAGTGGTGGAGCGCCTCGGGCGCTACAGCCGCACGCTGGAGCCGGGCCTCGCGATCGTCACGCCGTTCGTGGACCGCGTGAAGCCGCTGGTGGACCTGCGCGAGCAGGTGGTCAACTTCGCGCCGCAGTCGGTCATCTCCGAGGACAACGTCGTGGTGGGTATCGAGACGGTGCTGTACTTCACGATCACCGACCCCCGCTCCGCGACTTATGAGATCGCCAACCCGCTGCAGGCGATTGAGCAGCTGACGGTGACCACATTGCGCAACGTGATCGGCGGGCTCACGCTCGAGGCTACGCTGACCGCCCGCGAGAACGTCAACACCGAGCTGCGCGTCGTGCTGGACGAGGCCACCGGCAAGTGGGGCATCCGTATCAACCGCGTGGAGATCAAGTCGGTCGACCCGCCCGCGGACATCCGCACGGCGATGGAGAAGCAGATGCGCGCCGAGCGCGACCGCCGCGCGGCGATCCTCACCGCCGAAGGCGAAAAGCAGGCGCAGATCCTCACCGCGGAGGGGGAGCAGCAGGCGGCGGTGCTCACCGCGGAGGGCGCCCGCCAGGCCGCGATCCTGCGCGCGGAGGGCGAAGCGAAGGCGATCGACACCGTCTTCAAAGCGATCCACGAGGGCCGCCCTACCCGGGACCTGCTCTCCTATGAATACCTGCAGATGCTCCCCCAGCTCGCCGAAGGGGATTCCAACAAGGTGTTCGTGGTCCCCTCCGAGTTCGCGCAGGCGTTCGGGGGCATCGGCGAGGCGCTCACACGCCGGGCCAAGGAGGACTCCTCCGGCGAGAGGGCCTGACGCTCGCGATGTTCGACTCGCTCGCGGAGAAGCTTCAGGCCACGCTCTCGGAGGTCCGCCAGCGGGGGACGCTGACCGAGCAGGACATCGACCGCGCGCTGCGCGAGATCCGCCTCGCGCTGCTGGAGGCGGACGTTAACTTCAAGGTCGTCCGCCAGTTCACAGCGGATGTCAAGGAGCGCTGCCTGGGGGCCGAGATCGTCGGCCGGCTGAACCCCGGACAGCAGGTCGTGAAGATCGTCGCCGAGCAGCTCACCAGGTTGATGGGGGAGGGGGGAGGGCGAGGCGCCGGCCCTGCGCTTCTCCCCGAGTCCCCCCACGGTGATCCTGCTCGCGGGGCTGCAGGGTTCCGGGAAGACCACCGCGGCGGCGAAGCTCGCGCGCCACCTGCGGGAGCATCACGGCTCCTCGGTGGCGCTCGCCGCGTGCGACACCTACCGGCCGGCGGCGGTGGAGCAGCTCGTGAAGATGGGCGCCCGCGCGGGCGCGGAGGTGTACGAGCGTGGCACCGAGCCCGACCCCGTGGAGATCGCCACGTGGGCGCTGGGGCGCGCGCGGGAGGA
Source organism: uncultured Solirubrobacterales bacterium (assembly GCA_963771915.1). Taxonomy (GTDB): domain Bacteria; phylum Actinomycetota; class Thermoleophilia; order Solirubrobacterales; family Solirubrobacteraceae; genus Palsa-744. The sequence continues at coordinate 370,281 of CAVYVD010000002.1, forward strand.
GGGCAAGGACGTCCTGATCGTCGACACCAGCGGCCGCCTGCACGTGGACGAGGAGTTGATGGCGGAGCTCGTGCGCATCCACGCGGCGGTGGCGCCACGGGACACGCTGCTGGTGGTGGATGCGATGACCGGCCAGGACGCCGTCAACGTCGCCGAGCAGTTCGCCGCCGCCGTGCGGTTCGACGGGATCGTGATGACCAAGCTCGATGGGGACGCCCGCGGCGGCGCGGCGCTCTCGGTCAGGGCGGTCACCGGGCAGCCGATTCTGTTCGCCTCCACGGGGGAGCACCTCGAGCAGTTCGAGCGCTTCCACCCCGATCGCATGGCCCAGCGGATCCTCGGCATGGGGGACGTGCTGAGCTTGATCGAGCAGGCTGAGCGCCAGTTCGACGAGCGCGACGCGGTGGCGTTGCAGCGCAAGTTGCGCCGCAACGAGTTCGGTTTCGACGACTTCCTCGATCAGCTGAGGGCCGTGCGGAAAATGGGGCCGCTCAGCAGCGTGCTGGGGATGATCCCCGGCCTCGGTGGCGCTCAGCTGCGCAACATGAAGGTCGACGAGCGCGAGCTCGACCGTCTCCAGGCGATCATCCTCGCGATGACCCCCGAGGAGCGCCGCCGGCCCGAGCTGATCAAGGGTTCGCGCAGGCTGCGCATCGCGCGGGGCTCCGGCACCAGCGTGCAGCAGGTCAGCCAGCTCGTCAAGCAGTTCGCCCAGATGCGCAAGGTCATGCGCCAGGTCGGCCGCGGCAAGATGCCGGACATCGGTGCGCTGATGCGCCAGGCGCGCTGAGCCCCGCTGCCACCCTCGAGGGCAACGTGCCCATAAACGTCTAAGCTTCATCGCGTCGCTGGCGCACAAGATCGTGCCCCGGCGCACAGATTTGTGTCCCGGGGACCGCCAAAGACTGTTTTCCCATCCCAACGAGAGAAATCGAAGCGAGGACCACGTGTCGGTAAGGCTTAGGCTCACACGAGTGGGCGGCAAGAAGGACCCGATCTGGCGGGTGGTGGTCGCCGACCAGCGCTCTCCCCGCGACGGACGCGTGATCGAGACGATCGGCCACTACAACGCCCAGACCAACCCCTCGACGATCGCGATCGACGAGGAGCGCGCCCGCAGCTGGCTCGCCCGTGGCGCGCAGCCGTCGGACACGGTCCGCAAGCTGCTGCGCATCCAGGGGATCAGCAGCTAGCTTTGGAGGGCCCCCGATGGCGGTGCAGAGGGTGAAGGAGCTGTTGATCTACCTCGCGCAGGAGCTGGTCGATCGACCCGACGAGGTGACGGTCGAGCAGTTCGAGGAGGAGGACGGCACCGTCGTCCTGGAGCTCGCGGTGGCGCAGGAGGACTACGGCAAGGTGATCGGGCGCGGCGGGCGCACCGCGCAGGCGCTGCGCACCGTGGTGCGGGCCGCGGCGGCGAGCGACCGATCGGAGACCGGCCAGCGCCGTGTGGTGCTCGACATCGTCGACTGAGCGCCCTCGCGATGACTGACGCGGGGGAATCGGAGGCGGGCCGGAGCCCCTCCGCGGACGGAGAGGGGAGTGCCTTTGCGGGCAGCGTCTGGAGCACCTTCTCCGCCCCAGACGCGAGCCCCTCCGCTGGCAGAGCCTCCCTAGCGCCAATCGAGGCGGGCCGGGTGGGCCGCGCGCACGGCCTGGACGGAAGCTTCTACGTGACCGGCGCCCGCCCGCGCCTGCTGGCGCAGGGTGGCGAGGTGACGGTCGGGTGCCGCGCTCGGAGGATCCTGCGCCGCGCCGGCGTCGAGCGGCGGCCGATCGTGCGCCTGGAGGGTGTCGAGGACCGCCCCGCCGCGGAGGCGCTGCGCGGCCAGCCGTTGACGGTGGCGCGGGCGCAGGCCCCAGCGCTCGGGGAGGGGGAGTGGTGGGCGCAGGAACTGGAGGGCTGCGCCGTGCTCGACGGCGAGCGGCTGCTGGGGACCGTCAGCGCGCTGCTCGAGCTCCCCTCCTGCGAGGTGCTCGAGGTGCGGCTCGGGGACGGCGGGGAGCTGCTCGTGCCGATGGTCAGAGACGCCGTGCGCAATGTTGACGTCGCCGCGGGGCGCATCGATGTGAGCCTCGACTTCCTCGGCGGGGGGTAGCCGTGGAGATCGATGTCTTCACCCTTTTCCCCGAGTGGTTTCAGTGGTTCTTCGCCCAGCGCCACGTCCGCAACGCGCTGGCGGGGGGCAGCCGCATGGAGTGTGTGGGCATCCGCGAGCACAGCCCCCTCAGCGGCGGCCAGGTCGACGACGCCCCCTTCGGGGGCGGCGCCGGGATGGTGCTGCGGGTCGATGTGATGGATGCGGCCCTGCGCGCCCGCTACGGGATCGATCCCGTGGAGCTGTGCGAGCGGCGGCGCGTGATCGCGCTGGCGCCGGGGGGGCGGATCCTCGATGACGCCTACGTCAGCGAGCTCGCGGGCGAGCGGGCGCTGACGTTGCTGTGCGGCCGCTATGAGGGTTTCGACGAGCGGATCGTCGAGCACTTCGCCGGCGAGACCCTCTCGGTCGGACGCTACGTGCTCTCCGGCGGGGAGCCCGCCGCGATGGTGGTGTGCGACGCCGTGCTGCGCAAGCTCCCCGGAGCCCTGGGGGACGCTGAATCGGCGGTCGAGGAGTCCTTCAGCGAGGCCCTCGAGGGCAATCCCGAGTACCCGCACTACACGCGCCCCGCCGAGTACCGCGGGTGGCGCGTCCCCGAGGTGCTGCTCTCCGGCCACCACGCTCGCATCGAGAGCTGGCGGCGCGAGCGCAGCCGCGAGCGCTCCTAGCGCGGGGTGGATCGCCCGTCCGCTACCATTGCTGACCGCGCCGGGCTGCTCTCATGGTCGGCCCCGTTGAAGCGAGACCTCCCCCTTGCCACTTTATGAGTAGCGTCATCGACACTCTCGAACGCGCCCAGCTGCGCCGTGTGCCCGCATTCGTGCCGGGCGATCGCGTGAAGGTGCACTTCCAGGTGATCGAGGGCACCCGCCGGCGCATCCAGGTGTTCGAGGGTGTGGTCATCAAGCGCCAGGGGCACGGGGTGCGGGAGACGTTCACGGTGCGCAAGCAGTCCTTCGGGGTGGGCGTGGAGCGCATGTTCCCGGTGCACTCCCCGAAGATCGAGCGCATCGAGCTGGCCGCACGGGGGGATGTGCGCCGCGCGAAGCTCTACTACCTGCGCGACCGCGTGGGCAAGCGGGCGCGTGTGCGCGAGCGCCGCTACACCGGCCCCGAAGAGATCGTGCAGCCGGGGCTGCTGGCCGATGTCGAGCCGCCCGCGCCGCCGGCGGAGGGAGTGGAGCCAGTCCACCCCGAGGGCGGGGCGAGCGCCGAGGCGGCGGTGGAGGCGATCCAGACAGCGGTGGGTGACGGGTCGGCGGACGCATCCGCCGGGGGGGAGCCTGCGGTCAGCGAGGCGGGCGAGGCGGCGGAGCGATCCGACGCCCCGCCGGCGGCGGCCACAGATCAGGCCGATTCCCCCGATGCCGGTGAGCATGCCACCGGCGACACGGCGGCGTGAGCGCCCTCCCAGAGGGGATCGCGTGAGCGTGCGTTCCACGAAGAGGGGCGTCAACTTGGCGGGCCCGGGCTCCTCTGATGGGTCGGGGCTCCCGGCGGGCTCGGGTAAGGGCAGGGGCGGCTCGAAGTCGACGGGCAGCTCGCTCTTCGAGTTGGCCGCGATCGTCGCGATCGCCGTGCTGCTCGCCCTGGGGATCCAGGCGTTCCTCGTCAAGCCCTACAAGATCCCCAGCGGCTCGATGCGCCCCACGCTCATCGAAGGCCAGCGCGTGCTGGTGAACCGCATCGGGATGCGCATCAACGGGCCGCACGTGGGGGAGATCGTGGTGTTCCACCCCCCGAAGTACGCCAGGGAACAGAAGTGCGGCCCCACGCACTACGAAGTCAGTTACGGGGGCGCCCCGTGCGACCAGACCGACCCCGAAGAGTCCAGCGAAAACTTCATCAAGCGTGTGGTGGCGGGACCTGGAGACGTCATCTCGGTTCGCGGAGGGCACGTCTACCGCAACGGGAAACGGGAGGCGGACTCATATATCGCGCCCTGCGAAGGCGCCCGGGAGTGCGACTTCCCGACCCCGATCAAGATTCCGGCCGGTCACTGGTTCATGATGGGGGACAACCGTGGCGAGTCCGACGACAGCAGGTTCTGGGGACCGGTCCCCACCGCGTGGATCGTCGGGGGGGCCTTCCTCACCTACTGGCCACCCGATCGCATCGGGACCCTCTAGGACCTCCCGGGCCCGCCGCAGGGCTCGGAGGGCGGGGAGCGGCCGGCGGCTGTTCGCTTTCGACCGCCGGCTGGGGGTGCGCCTGGTGGCGGGCGCGGATGAGGCGGGGCGCGGATGCCTGGCGGGGCCGCTGGTGGCGGCGGGGGTGCTGTTCGACTACGGGACCCTCCCCGCCGCGGAGGTCCGCGCGCTGGGGGCGCTGAACGACTCCAAGCAGCACACCGCGGAGGCCCGGGAGGAGCTCTACCCGCTGGTCCTGCGCGCCGCCGCACGGGTCACGGTGGTCTCCCGCTGTGTGCGGGGGATCGACTCGAGGGGCCTGCACAACACCAACCTCGCCGCCCTGCGCGACGCGCTGCGGAGAGTCACCGAGGGCGTGGAGGACGAGGTGGCTTGTCTGGTGGACGGCTTCTCCGTGCCGGACTTCGGGCGCCCCCAGCGGGCGATAGTGGATGGCGACGCCACCAGCGCGGCGATCGCCGCGGCATCGATCGTCGCCAAGGTCGCCCGCGACCGGTACATGTGCCACGCCGACACCCTGCACCCCGGCTGGAGCTTCGCCGAGCACGTCGGCTACTCCACGCCCGCGCACCGGGAGGCGATCATGCGCCTCGGGGTCTCCCCGCTGCACAGGCTCTCTTTCCAGTCGCTGGCGTATCAGCAGTTGGCGCTTTAGACCTTATGGACTGCCGGTCGCTCGGCGGTTGAGTCAGGGTCGGTCGGCACCTCGCGCATAGGTTGTGCGGGGACTGGGCGTCGGGTGTTCCCGGCGCCGATACCCCAACTATGGGAGGTGCCGACCATGTCGGAGAGTATGGCTCTGGTAGGGCTTGATGTGTATCAGGCGCAGTCGGTCGCGGCGGTGCTCGATCCGGTGAGCGGTGAGCTGCGTGTGGAGCGGCTGCGCGGCGCGCCGGGTGATGTCGCGCTCGCGTTCCTTGAGGGGCTCGGCCGGCCGGTGCGAGCGGTGTACGAGGCCGGGCCGACGGGGTTTGGGCTCGCTCGCGCTGCGGTGGGACGCGGCCTGGATGTGCGGGTCGTCGCGCCGGGGTCGATCCCCAGGGCGCCGGGGGACCGTGTGAAGACCGACCGGCGGGACGCGAAGCGACTCGTGCGGTTGTTCGCGGCTGGGGAATTGTCGTTCGCGTTCGTGCCGAGCGAGGAGGACGAGCGTTTCCGTGATCTGGTGCGCTGCATCGAGGATGCCCGCAAGGGATCTGATGCGCTCGCGTCATCGCCTGTCGAAGTTCTTGCTGCGCCGCGGGTTGCGGTATGCGGGGCGCGCGTGGACGTAGCCGTATGGGCGCTGGCTGCGTAACCTCGCCTTCGAGGACGCGCTGTCTCGTGCGACGTTCGTCGACTACTGCGCCGGCGTGGAGGGGCTCGCGCAGCGCCGCCAGGCGCTGATCGGTGTGCTCGCGGAGGCAGTCCCGGCGTCCACTCACGCGCAGGCAGTCGCGAGGTTGCGCTGCTTCCGCGGGATCGACACGCTCTCGGCGGCCGGGCTGTGCGCGGAGGTCGGCAGCTTCGAGCGGTTCGCCAAGCCGAGCTTGCTCTCGGGGTTCCTCGGGATCGTGCCGAGCGAGTACACCTCCGACAGCAAGCGCGTGCAGGGCTCGATCACGAAGGCCGGCCCCCCGCACGCGCGCAGGCTGCTCGTCGAGGCTGCGCACCACTACCGTCACCGTCCCGCTGTCGGGGAGGGCATCGCAGCTCGCCAAGCCGGCCAGGACCCCAGGGTCGTGCAGATCGCGTGGCGCGCGCAGCAACGCCTCCACGGACGCTGGACACATCTCGGTAAGCGTCGCGGTAAACACACCGGCACCGTCGCGGTTGCGTGCGCGCGGGAGCTCGCCGCATTCTGCTGGGAGGCCGCCACACTCGCCTGAAAACACCACACCACATATCTCGCGCGCCGGCGGCTGCCGGGGCGCACACGAGCACCCACGAAGGCCGCTACGTCGCCATCCACGGGCCCGCGAACACGGGCTATGGGCAACCCAGCCACCCCTGGCCGGGCGGCGCCCGCTTTTAGAATGCAAGCCCGGCGACGAACAAAGGTCTTGAGGTAACCAGCCCTCGTATATGAGCCTGACCAGACAGGGTCGAACACGCCGGCCCTCCGCTCGTGGCGCCCCGGGAGCCGCCTCGCCACAATGCCCGGACATCACACTCCGAGCCACAGTCGAGGACCCGCGAAACGAGCACGCCGCGACACCCCGACACGCCCACAGACGTTACCCAACAACAAACGAAAAGGCAGCGACTAAGGCCGCCCGAGAGGCGGCGAATCCCCATTATCTGCACCGGAAAGTCGAGCGCCGCCAGCGTCAAGGCCAAGCCCTACCGGCGGCCTCCGGCCGGCCTTGACCCCGGCTCCATCAGTCTCCTTCAGCGTCCCCTCGGTGCCCAACCCCGATGCCCGGTCAACACCCCACCCGGACAACCCAACGCTGCCCCTTGACAAACCCTCATCCATATGAGCCCAGATCGATCGACGGGCGACGGATGGCGCGAATGGTTGGGGGGCGGACGCGGTTGCTGGTGGTCGCGATGGGATGCCTGCGATATCACGGTCTGTGCCCGCCTCACCAGGCGCCTTCGATGTGGTCAAGGGAGACAAGCGTGTCGACTTCGTCGACGATCACGCCGATGCCGTCGAAGCGGATCGTGTGGGCGGTGGGCCGGTTGCGGGCCGCGTTGTGCAACCACGCCGCGGCGAGACGCCGCAGACGTCGGCGTTGACTGGTGCGCAGCCAGACCAACGGCTGCTCCTCGGGGGTCAGCCGCCAGCGCTTGTGAGCGCGACGCGTCTTGACCTCGGCGAAGACGAGGGTGTGGCCGTCGAAGGCGATCAGGTCGATCTCGCCGTAGCGGGTGCGGGCGTTGCGCTCTACGATCGCGAAGCCGAGTCGCTCCAGGTGTGCGGCGGCCAACCGCTCGCCGAGTCGGCCGAGCGCGTGGCGGGGGTCCTTGCGGGGTGGGCTCTTGTCTGGATCGCCCGCGGCACGACGCGGATCCGCACCGGCCGCGCTTGCGGTGGGCTGAGCAGGTGGAGGGTCGGAGGGGGTGCACACAACCGGCAACGCTAGGCCAGGGAGTGTGTCGTGAATGTGCTCTCTGTGTCTGGGGTATGGCAAGATCGTCACAGGGACTGATACGGCTCGCCCCCCATTCTGGGTTTCGGCCGCTGCTCATACACCAAGCGGCAGGTTGGTTGTTGGTCGCGCGGCGAGCGGTTCCATCCCCCGCCCGATGTGGTGGCGGCCGTGCGAAGTGGCCCTGCCTTACTTAACCCCCCCAACGTGAGCGTGGTCCCGCTCAGACCTCGACTTCCTCGGCGGGGGCGCCCTCGGGGTAGGGCTCCTCGCGCACCCCCGCCCGGCCGGCGGCTGTGGCCTTGCGGCCGGCGGCCGGGACGAGTCTCGTGGCGGCGCCCAGGCCGATGGGGGGCATGTTGTTGTAGACGCACTCGTAGCCCCCCGCGGGGACCAGGTAGCTCTCGTGCCAGATGCCCACGTCGCCGTTGGATCCGACGTGTTTGTTGAAGGCGACCCAGGCGGGCCAGTGGGCTGCGTCGCGGTTGCGCGCGAAGGTCTCCAGGTGCTCGAAGGAGCGCCAGTACTGGACGAGCATCGGTCGTCGGGGGCCGCCGAGGTAGAGGTTGGCGCCTAGGAACCCGGACTCGGGGCTCCGTTCGAGCTCGCGCACCATCTTCGGCATCGCCACGAAGACCGGCAGCCACTTCTGCGCCTTCCAGAGCTTGTTGATCCGCATGCCGATGAGGAAGACGACGAAATCGCCCTCGATCTCTGCCGTCACGCGCTTTTTGATCACTGGTGCCATGGCGATGCCCCTCCAGTCGAGGACCCTCGGTATCCGTCGAGGACCCAGTATTCCACCTCTTGCCAGGATCTCATCTCCGGTGAGTGCACTCGGTCTCAATACTGTTGCGGGACCGTGACCCCGCACGCACACACCCCCAGAGCGCTCTCGATCGCGGGCTCCGACTCCGGCGGGGGGGCCGGCATCCAGGCCGATCTGAAGGCGTTCGCCCGCTGCGGGGTCCACGGGATGACGGCGCTCACCGCGATCACCGCCCAGAGCACCACGGGGGTCGCGGCGGTGCACATGGTTCCCGGAGAGATCGTGCTGGCTCAGGTGCGGGCGGTGCTCGCGGACATCGGGGTGGATGCGGTCAAGGTGGGGATGCTGGGGACGGTCGAGATGACCCGCGCGGTTGCACGGGCGCTCGATGAGCTGCCTGCGGGCACCCCGGTGGTGGTGGACCCGGTGATGGTCGCGGAGTCGGGAGCGCGACTGCTCCAGGCGGACGCCCAGCGGGCGCTGGTAGAGGAGATCCTGCCGCGCGCCACCGTGCTCACGCCCAACCTGCCGGAGGCCAGGGTGCTCGCCCGGTGGGCGAGTGACCCCGAGCTCGCGGACACCGAGATGGACAATCGGGCTGCCGCCGAGGGGGACGACGACGCCGAGGGGGACGAGTCAGAGGACGCCGAGGTGGAGGGACTCGCGCGCGCGGTGCTCGCGCTGGGGCCGCGCATCGTGGTGCTCACGGGGGGCCACCGCGCGCGGGCGGCGGACCTGTTTGTGGACTCCGGGGGCGATACCGATCGGAGATCGGCCAGCGCGGTGGAGATCCCGGGGGAGCGCCACCCGGACGGAGCTGCGCACGGCTCGGGGTGCACTCACTCCTCGGTGCTCGCCGCGCAGCTCGCGTGGGGCCGCACGCCCCTCGAGGCGGCCCGGGTGGCACGCAGAGCTCACGGGGGAGGCGGTCGCCCACGGCCTGCGGGATGTGGGGGCGGGGGCCGGCCCGGTCGACGTTCTTTGGCCGGAGCGCCCGCGGAGTGCCATAATCGTCGGGCGATGAGGCTGCTGCGGCTCAAGCCGGGTCATGGCGAGATCGTGCTCGCCGAGGGGGACGTCGGTGTGCCCGAGCAGGAGCGCGAGCTGATCGAGGCGTTTCGCCGGGAGCTCGATGCGGGCATGTGGGCGGCGGTGCCCACCGAGCGGCGCGATGGCCGCCGCGAGGCGGAGATGGTGCGGAGCTTCGAGGACGTGCCCCGCGACGCGGAGCGCGTGATCTTCTTCCCGCGCGCCGCCGGCGGGGCGCTCCAGTAGGCCGCGATGTGGCTCGCGCTGGGTGCCGCCGCGATCATGGCCGCGGTGCTGGGGTGGGAGCTGGCGGCGCCGCGCGTGCGTGCGCGGCTGCCGCGGGTCAAGGAGGCGATCGCCTGCCGGCGCGTGCCCGAGGTGAGCTACGACCCGGGCCGCGAGCTGCGCGCGGAGCAGCGCGCCCGCGAGCTGCTGCGCTCGTGCGTGAACGAGGAGGAGTGGGCGATGTACCGCGACCTCGGATTCCTGCGGGTGTGGAGCCCCCACGGCGGCGGGCAGGTCGCGGGGGACGTCGCGGGGGCACCCTACGCGTACCTGATCTACCCGCACCGCCCGATCGTCGCCTACGTGCCCCAGACGGGGGCTCTGTTGAACGAGTACTGCGTCGCGTTTCCCGACGACACCCGCCCCTACGGCAGCGCCCGGCTTCCGGACGCGGACGATGTGCTGGCGAAGTGGATGGCGCTGAGCGCGGACGAGCGGCGGCTGATTGCGGACGCCAACATGCATCTCCCGGGCCGCCAGGTAGACCCGGAGCAGGTCCGCGAGGACCTCGCGCGTCTGGCGCGCTGGGAGCGCGAGCGCGCGGGGCAGGGCTTGAGTAGTGTTCGCGTCGCGTGAGCCCCTTTGACGTCAAGCACCGCAGTCGCGCCCTGACGGAGGGCCCCGAGCGGGCCGCCGCGCGCTCGTACCTACACGGGATCGGCTACTCCGCGGAGGACCTCGCGAAGCCGATCGTGGGGGTGGCGCACTCGTGGATAGAGACAATGCCCTGCAACTTCAACAACCGCGTGCTGGCGGCGAAGGTCAAGGAGGGAATCCGCGCGGCGGGGGGCACGCCGATGGAGCTCAACACGATCGCGATCTCCGACGGGATCACGATGGGGACGGCGGGAATGCGCGCGTCGCTGGTCTCACGCGAACTGATCGCGGACTCGATCGAGCTGGTGGCGAGCGCCCACTGCTTCGACGCGCTGGTGTGCATCTCCGGATGCGACAAGACGATCCCGGGAACCGTGATGGCGCTCGCGCGCCTGGACATCCCCGGGTTGATGCTGTACGGCGGCTCGATCCGCGCTGGGCACTTCCACGGCGAGGACGTCACGATCCAGCAGGTGTTCGAGGCGGTGGGACAGTTCGCCGCCGGGAAGATCACCGAGAAGGAACTGCACGAGCTGGAGGAGGTCGCCTCGCCCGGAGCGGGGGCGTGCGGGGGGCAGTTCACCGCCAACACGATGGCGATGGCGTTCGAGGTGCTCGGCATCTCGCCGGCGGGCTCGGCGATGGTGCCGGCGGAGGACGGGCGCAAGCTGGAGGTCGCCGTGCAGTGCGGCGAACTGGCGATGGACGTGCTGCGCCGCGGGCTGCTCCCCAGCGAAGTGATCACGCGCGCGGCGCTGGAGAACGCGATCGCGGCGGTTGCCACCAGCGGGGGCTCGACCAACGGCGTGCTGCACCTGCTGGCGGTCGCCAGCGAAATGGGGGTGCCGCTGCGGATCGACGAGTTCGATGCGATCTCCGAGCGCACGCCGCTGTTGTGCGACCTGCAGCCGGGAGGGCGCTACGTGGCGACCGACCTGTATGAGGCGGGGGGCATCCCGCTGGTGCTGAAGCGCATGGCGCAGGCGGGCGTGCTGAACGAGGAGGCGATCACCGTGACCGGCCGCACGATCGGGCAGGAGGCCGCCGAGGCGCGGGAGACGCCCGGCCAGCAGGTCGTGCGCCCGCTGTCGGACCCACTGAAGGCGACGGGCGGGTTTGCGATCCTGCGCGGCAACGTCGCGCCGGACGGCTGCGTCGTGAAGCTCGCCGGCCACGAGCGCCGTCGTCACACCGGTCCCGCGCGCGTGTTTGACGGCGAGGAGGCCGCGATGGCGGCGGTGCTGGCGAAGGCGATCGGCGAGGGCGACGTGGTGGTGATCCGCGGCGAGGGCCCCGCCGGCGGGCCGGGGATGCGCGAGATGCTGGCGGTGACGGCGGCGATCGTGGGGGAGGGGCTCGGCGAGTCGGTGGTGCTGATCACCGACGGGCGCTTCTCCGGCGCCACCCACGGCTTCATGGCGGCCCACGTCGCGCCGGAGGCGGTCAGGGGCGGCCCGATCGGGGCGCTGCGCGATGGGGACGAGCTCAGCGATCGACGTGGACGCGCGGCGCATCGACGTGGCGCTCTCCGACGAGCAGATCGCCGAGCGGCTGCGCTCCTACACTCCCCCCGCGCGGGCAGGCGACCACGTGGAGGTGGCGATCGCCAAGTACGCCAAGCTCGTGGGCAGCGCCGCCGAGGGCGCGATCGCACGCTGAGCTACTCGCCCAGGAACTCCTCCAGCAGCGCGTTGAACTCGGCGGGGCGCTCGAGCATCGCCATGTGGCCGGTGTCCTCGAAGATCACCTTGCGCGAGTTGGGGATCAGCTCCACGAAGACGTCGGCGTCGCGCACGGTGATGACGCGGTCGCGGTCGCCCCACACGATCAGGGTCGGGCAGGCGATCTCGGGGAGGCGGTCGCGGAAGTCGTAGTCCAGATTCGCCTGCAGTCCCTGGAGGAAGCCGGGCTTGCCGGCGCCGCGGATCTGCTCGGCGACGAGTGCGGGGGGCAGCCGGCTGGCGTGGCGGGCGACGAGCCCGAAGCGTGGCCTTGCGCAGTCCGGGACGGCGGGCGAGCGCCTCGGACGCGGGCGGCGACCCAGCCGGTGTGGGCGCCGATCACGCGCTCCATGCGGCGCAACCGCGGCAGGGCGCGGGTACCCCGTGGGTCGTTGTAGGTGCTCAGACCCGCGGGCGAGACCAGCACGAGGCGCTCGACGCGCTGGGGGAAGGTGATCGCGAGCTCCGCGGCGATGAAGCCTCCCATCGAGTTGCCCACGACGGCGGCGGCGTCGATGCCGAGCGCCTCGAGCAGGGCGTCGAGCAGTGCGCGCATAGCCGGAGATCGAGATCGGCTCGGAGGGCATCGGCGAGTGCCCGAAGCCGGGCAGGTCGAGGGCGATGACGCGATGCCCACCGATCGGGCCCCCCGCCGCGGTCTCGCTCCCGTCCCCCGGCCCCCGGCGAACACGGGCAGCTGCTCAAGCCAGTTGGGCCAGGAGCCGGACAGCCCGTGGACGAACAGCAGCGGCGGCCCCTCGCCGAACTCGATGATGTTGACGGGGTATCGTCCACAGTCATCCAGCGCTGGTGGGCGCGCCAGTCGACGTCCAGCCAGAGGGAGCGTCCCTGGGGTCCGTATGCGCCGTGGGTGGCGGGCTTGGTGGGTGAGGAAACAGTGGTCATGGGGGCACCATATTGAGCGGCAGTTGCGCCACGGCGGACCACACCGGAGCGTCCGTGCGTTGTGTTACAAGGGGTAAGCTATCGAACTGGGGTAAGGCAATGAGGATCGCGGTGGACATCGACTCGACTTTGCATCACTACTGGGACGTCCTCTCGGATGTCTCGGTGCGGCGCTTCGGCGTGGAGCTGCCGTATGAGGAGCAGCTCACCTGGGGCCTCACACGTCTGCGAACCGAGCAGCTTGAGGTGTGCGTGAGCGCGAGCCACAGCGACGAGCGCATCCTCGCGGGCGTTCCCTACCCGGGGGCGGTGGAGACGGTGCGCGAGTGGCACACTCGGGGCCACTTCGTGCAGATCCTGAGCCACCGGGAGAACGGCTGCCGCCGCGCGACGGCGTCGTGGCTGAGGAGGATCGGGCTTCCGTTCGACGATCTCTGGTGCGTGCCGGATCGGGTTGAGCTCTGCGCTCGGGAGGGGATCGAGCTGCTGATCGACGACAGCCCGCTGAGCATCGTGGGGGCGCTGGAGCGGGGGATCGTGGCCGCGACGATCCGGCACCCCTGGAACGAGGAGGTGTGCGAGGAGGAGGATGTGATCTGCGCGCGCGACTGGTATGGGCTCGCGCGGCTGCTGGAGCCGCTCCTCGCTACACCCGCCGCCCGCGGCGAGAGGGTGGGCGCGGCGAGCAGGGCATAGGGAGTCCCGCGGCGAAATAGCAGGTCATGGCCGCGGATAAGAGGGACGGGGAGCGCCTGCGAGCCGAGTGGGCGAGGGCGGTGGAGCTGCTGCAGGAGGATCTGCGACGCCGGGATGCGGCGGCGCGGACACGCCGGGCCTACGGGGTGGACCTTGGACAGTTCTCCCGGTGGGCGGCGGCCGCCGGTCTGACGCCCGCGGACGTGGGGGTACGCGACGTGCGCCGCTACGTCGCGAAGCTCTCGGAGGGGGGCGCGGCGCCGGCGAGCACTGCGCGCAAGCTGGCGGCGCTGAGGGCGCTGTTTGCAAGCCAGCGCGAGCACGGACGGATCGCGGGCAGCCCGGCGGACCTGGTCGCGACCCCGCGCCAGCCCTCGCGCCTGCCGCGGGTGCTGCGGGCGGCGGAGGCGGGGGAGCTGCTGGACGGCATCCCGGGGGGCACGGCGTTGCAGCTGCGCGACCGCGCGCTGTTCGAGCTGGCCTACGCCTGCGGGCTGCGGGCCGAGGAGCTCGTAACGCTGGAGATCACAGACGTGGACCACGACGGGGAGCAGGTGCGAGTCGAGGGCAAGGGCCGCAAGACGCGCTTCGTGCCCGTCGGGGAGCTGGCGCTGGGGGCCGTGCGGGACTACCTGGAGCGTGCCCGCCCCGCGCTGGCGGGGGCCGGTGGGCGGGAGGCGCACACGGCTGGCTACGAGGAGGCGGCGCACCGGGATGAGCGCTCGGCGCACGGGGCGGGTGGGCGGGTGGCGGACCGGGATCTGCGGGCGACGCCCGCGGAAGAGAGGCGGGCGTCGGGAGGGGCCGGTGGTGTCCTGTTCCTGAGCAAGACCGGGAGGCCGCTGGGCACGAGCGACGTGCGCAGGCGGCTGCGCATGTGGGCCGCGCGGGCCGGCGCGGCGGGCGGATCGAGGATGGCGGGGAGCCCCTCACCGCACGCGCTGCGCCACAGCTTCGCGACGCACCTGCTCGACGGGGGCGCCGACCTGCGCAGCATCCAGGAGCTGCTCGGCCACGCCAGCGTCTCGAGCACCCAGATTTACACTCGGGTAGAGTCCGCCAGGCTGAAAAGCGCATACGCGCGCAGCCACCCTCGGGCCTGAGTAGCGGAGCAGATCACCCTGGAGACGAACGTCAAACCGATCGAGCTGCGCGAACTGTGGCGGCGCTACAAGTCCGACGGCGATCGGCGCGTGCGCGAGCGGCTGGTGGTCGCGTACTCGCCGCTGGTCAAGTACGTCGCCGGGCCGCACCGCCGCGGGGCTGCCGCCGCACGTGGAGGAGGCCGACCTGATCTCCTACGGGCTCGTCGGGCCTGATCTCCGCGATCGAGCGCTTCGACCTCTCGCGCGAGATCAAGTTCGAGACGTACGCGATCATGCGCATCAAGGGCGCGATCATCGACGAGCTGCGCTCGATGGACTGGGTGCCGCGCAGCGTGCGCGCGCGGGCGCGGGAGGTCGAGCGCGCGAACGCCAAGCTCGAGCACCGCCTGCAGCGGGCCGCCACCGACGAGGAGATGGCGGCGGAGCTGGGGATCACCGTGGAGGAGCTGCAACGAGTCGCTGCTGGCGATCTCGCACTCCTCGATCGTCGGCGCTGGACGAGCTGTGGAGCGTCTCGGACTCAAGCGGCGACCAGGTCTCGCTGATGGACACGATCGAGGATCCCGGAGCGCCCGACCCCGCGCGGGCGCTCGACGTGGGCGACCTGAAGGACCGCATCGCCGACGTCGATCGCCCAGCTGCCCGAGCGCGAGAAGCTCGTGATCGCGCTCTACTACTACGAGAACCTGACCCTGCGCGAGATCGGCGAGGTGCTCGGCGTGACCGAGTCGCGCGTCTCCCAGATGCACACCAAGGCGGTGCTGCGGCTGCGCTCGCGGATGCAGGAGGAGTCCTTCGACTGACGCGCGTGGAACGCCGCTGGCGCGCGCCGGCCGAGCGAGGTATGGTGATCTCACCCAGGAAGGAGAGATCACATGCACACCGCAGCGGATCGGATTCGCAACGTCGCCCTCGTCGGCCATCGCGGGGCGGGGAAGACCTCGCTGCACGAGGCGCTGCTGTTCGAGGCCGGGGTCACGAGCCGGCTGGGCTCGGTGTCGGACGGCAACACCGTCTCGGACTCCGACCCCGACGAGCAGGCGCGGCAGATGTCGATCTCCGCGACGCTGAGCTCGCTTCGAGTGGCACGAGCGCAAGATCAACCTGCTGGACACGCCCGGCGAGCCGAGCTTCGTGGCGGACGCGCTGGGGGCGCTGCGGGTGTGCGAGTCGGCGGTGTTCGTGGTCAACGCGGTGATGGGCGTCGAGGTCTCGACCGCCCGCCTGTGGGCGCGCGCGGCCGAGCTGGACATCGCGCGGATGCTGTTCGTGAACATGCTCGACCGCGAGCGCGCCGACTTCTTCCGCACGCTCGAGCAGCTCAAGGGGGCGTTCGGGCCCCACGTGGTCGCGACCGAGATCCCGATCGGCTCCGAGCACGAGCTGCGAGGGCGTGATCGACCTGGTCGACATGAAGGCCTTCCGCCAGGACTGGATCCGCCACCCCACCCCGACCCAGCCCTCCGGGCGTCCCCGGCCAGCGGCGGGGTGGAGCGAGATCGCGATCCCCGACGGAGCACGAGCAGCAGGCGCGAGGAGTACCGCGAGAAGCTGATGGACGAGGTCTGCGGAAGTCTCCGACGCGCTGATGGAGCGCTACCTGGAGGGCGAGGAGATCTCCCACGAGGAGATCGTGGGGGCGCTGAAGGAGGGCACCAACCACGGCAAGATCTTCCCGGTGGTGTGCGGCGTGGCGACGCGCAACCTCGGCACCACGCGCCTGCTGGACGCGATCGTCGAGGACCTGCCCTCGCCCGGTCAAGCACGGTGCGCTGAGGGTCGGCGAGGTGGAGCTGCGCCGGCCGAGGACGCGGAGCTGTTCGCGTACGTCTTCAAGACCCGCGCCGACCCGTTCGCGGGGCGGATCAACCTGCTGCGCGTCTACCAGGGGGCGATGCGCGCCGACAGCCAGGTGCTGAACACCCGCGCGCACGTCAAGGAGCGGATCGGCCAGCTGCTCAGGTTCGCGGGCAAGGAGGTCGTGCACGTCGCAGGAGTTCGGCCCGGGCGACATCGGCGCGGTGGCCAAGCTCAAGGAGACGCGCGCGGGGGATTGGCTGGCCGCGCGCGACGAGCCGATCGAGATGCCGCGCCTGAAGCTGCCCGCGCCGGTGATGGCGTTCGCGGTCGAGGCCGAAGAGCCGCGGGGACGAGGAGAAGGTGTTCGCCTCGCTGCGCCGCCTGCAGGAGGAGGACCCCACGATCGACCTGCACCGCGACCAGCAGACCGGCGAGCAGATCGTGGCGGGTCTCTCGCAGGTGCACGTCGAGGTGATCGTCGACCGCCTGCGCGAGCGCTTCGGCGTAGAGGTCACGCTGAAGCCGCCGCGGGTGCCCTACCAGGAGACGATCCGCGGCTCGGCCACGGCGCACGGCCGCCACAAGAAGCAGTCCGGCGGGCGCGGGCAGTTCGGCGACTGCCACATCGAGATCGAGCCGCTCGGCGCGGCAGCCGGCCGACGCCGAGCGGCTTCGAGTTCGTCAACCAGATCAAGGGCGGGGTGATCCCCAGCTCGTTCATCCCCGCGGTCGAGAAGGGGGTGCGCGAGGCGATGGACGCGGGCGTGCTCGCCGGCTACCCCGTGAAGGGCGTGCGCGTGACGCTCTTCGACGGCTCCTACCACTCGGTGGACTCCTCGGAGATCGCGTTCAAGCTGGCGGGCGCGGCAGGCGATGAAGCAGGCGCTCGAGCAGGCCGACCCGGTGCTGCTGGAGCCGATCATGCTGGTGACCGCTGTCGGTGCCCGGAGGCGTGCGTGGGCGACGTGATCGGCGATCTCAACAGCCGCCGCGGGCGGCCCCAGGGGATGGAGCCGGCGGGGCGCGATGACCGAGATCAAGGCCGAGGTGCCGATGGCGGAGATGCTCAGCTACGCGCCCGACCTGCGCTCGATCACGGGCGGTCAGGGCGACTACACGCTCGAGTTCCTGCGCTACGAGGAGGTCCCCGCGCACCTCGCGCAGAAGGTCGTCGAGCAGGCCACGGGCGGGCACGCTGCGGCGCACGTGTAGAGAGCCCACCCGCTCCCCGCCCCCACCCGCTCCCCGCCCCCACCCGCTCGCCCTACACTCGCCGCCGCCTCCGCCGCCCCGCCCGTCGGCTTCGCCCCGGCCTCATTTTTTCCCGCCGGGCGACCGCGCATAATCGCGTGCGATGCTTTACGTGCTCGCTCTGCTCCTGGTCGTCCTGATCGTCTTGGTGGTGGCCCTGCTCCTGCGCCAGGGCCAGACTGCCCCCGCGCAGCTGGACCCGAGCGAGACCGAGAGGATCGTCGCGGGGCTCCACTCCAATCTCGCGCGCGTGCAGGGCGAGATCCAGAAGGCGGGCGTCGAGCAACTGGTCGCCCAGAACAAGGCCGAGCTCGAGAAGGAGACCGGCCGGGGGGAGGAGCAGCTCAAGGCTCGTCAGAGCGAGATCGACAGGGGTCTCGCGGAGGTGCGCAAAGAGATCGTCACACTGCACCAGTGGGTGCGCGATGTCGACGCGAAGCGTGGCGAGAGCATCGTCAAGCTGGAGGCGGTCACGCGCGAGAGCAAGCAGCAGACCGAACTGCTGCGCACCCAGACGGGCCGTCTCAACGAGGTGCTCTCGGGTTCGCAGACCCGTGGCCAATGGGGCGAGCGGATGGCCGAGGACGTCCTGCGGATGGCCGGGTTCATCGAGGGCGTCCAATACTGCAAGCAGCGGCAGATCCCAGGCGGCGCCTCCCGTCCGGACTTCACGTTCTTCGTGCAGGACCAGCGGTTGAACATGGACGTCAAGACGCCGATGGTCGAGTACCAGCGCTACCTTGAGGGCTCCACCGAGCGGGAACGCGAGGACGCGGCGAAGGCGTTCAAGCGGGACGTGCGCGCGCGCATCAAGGAGGTGGGGACGCGCGAATACATCGATCCCCAAGGTGGCACGCTCGACTACATGCTCATCTTCATCCCCAACGAGCAGGTGTACGGGTTCATCCACGAAAACGACCCCCACCTGCTCGACGAGGCGCTGCGGCGCAAGGTGGTGCTCTGCTCCCCGCTGACGCTGTTCGCGATCCTTGCCGTGATCCGCCAGGCGAGCGAGAACTTCAAGCTGGCGCGGCAGACCAACGAGATCCTGGGAGCGCTGGGGGACTTCAACAAGCAGTGGGGCATGTTCAAGGAGCAGATGGACAAGGTGGATCGCGCCCTGGAAAGCTCGCGCAAGGCATATGGCGAGCTGATGAGCACGCGCACGCGCCAGCTCGACAGGCAGGTCGAGCGCGTCGACGACCTGCGGGTGACCGCGGGCCTCGATGCCGGCGACGAGCCGTCCGATGCGGTCGTCCAGATGCTACCCCGGTCGGCGCGCGCGGTCTGAGATCACCAGCAGCAGCGCGAGCAGCACGAAGTTCATCACCACCGAGGAGCCCCCGTAGGCGACGAACGGGAGGGTCACTCCGGTCAGCGGGATCACGCGCGGTGACGCCGCCGACGATCACGAACACCTGCATCGCGACGATGAAGGCAAGCCCGGTCGCGAGCAGCTTTGAGAAGGAGTCGCGGGCGAGCGTCGCGATCTTCAGGCCGCGCACGATGAACAGCAGGTAGGTGAGCAGCAGCGCCGTGGCGCCCGCGAGGCCGATCTCGTTGATGATCACCGCGTAGATCAGTCGCTTTCGGCGACCGGCAGCAGGGTCACAAGCGACTGGTCGAAGCCGATGCCGAGCAGGCCCCCGTCGGCCTGCGCGAACAGGCCGATTGCGCGAGCTGGTAGCTGCCGCCCGACTTCTGTTCGTAGAGGGCCGGATCGAGTGGGTGCTCCCAGTCGAGCACCCGCGCCTGCACGTGGCCGACGTGGGTGCCAACGTAGCACGCGCCGCCCGCGAACAGCACCAGGCCGACGAGCGGGAACGAGAGGCGCCCGTGGCGACGTAGAGGAGCGCGAGGAACGCGCCGAAGAACATCAGCGAGGTGCCGATCTCCCGTGTGAGCAGCAGTGTCGCCATCGCCGCGCCCCAGACCGCCAGCAGCGGTCCGAACTGCTTCATCGGCGGGAGCGTCACCCCGAGCACCCGCCGGCCCGCGGTGACGAGCATCTGGCGGTTGTCGCGCAGGTAGGAGGCCAGGAAGATGACGAGCGCGATCTTGCCGAGCTCGGACGGCTGGAAGCTGATCGGCGCCGACGTGGACCGCCAGGTAGGCGCCGTTGACCTGCGCCGCCGATCCCCGGCAGCCGCGGCAGCAGCATGCTGCCGACGCCGGCGATCGCGATCAGGTAGCGGTAGTTCTCGAGCCGCAGGTAGCGCCCGCCGCGGTAGCGCGACGATCGTGACGGCGAACAGCACGAGGCCGACCACCATCCACTGCGCCTGCTGGCGCGCGAGCGTCGGGTTGATCCGGTAGATCATCACGATCCCGACGCTCGCCAGCGCCGCCGCGAGCGGGAACAGGTAGGGATCGGCGTGGGGCAGCGCGCGGCGGATCACGAGGTGGCCGGCGAGGCACAGCGCGAGGAAGACGCCGCCGTAGGTCAGCGACACCGTCGAGAGCCGGTTGTCGGCCTGGATGAAGATCGCCGCGAAGCCGGCCGTCACCAGCAGGCCGGCGGGCACCAGGCCGAGCAGCTCGCGGTTGCGGGCGCTGAGCATCGTCAGCCGCGCCCCGTCGAGCGCGGCGTTGACGAGCGCGTCGGCTGCGGCGTTCTGCGCGCGCGGAACCGAGCGGATCGACCAGCGCTCGAACGCGCTCAGCGCGGCCATCGCCTGCGCTGTGCAGCGGGCGCATCGCGGGGTGCTTGACCTTGTAGACGCCCGTCAGCTGCTTGGCGACGAGCTCGGAGTCGTTGACCACCTCGACCTCGGTCGCGCCCAGCGCGCGCGCGCGCTCGAGGCCGAGCAGCAGGCCGCGGTACTCGGCGACGTTGTTGGTGGCCACCCCGAGCAGCTCGCGTCGCGCTCGTCGAGCACGCTCGCCGTCGGGGTCGCTGATGACCGCCGCAGCCGGCCGCCGGGCCCCGGGTTTCCCCGCGCGCCGCCGTCGACGTGCACGATCACCTTCATCGCCCGGAGCCTATCCCGCGCCGGGGACGGCCACCGCGAGGGCCCGCAATCAGGGCTATGCGA
The DNA here is from genome assembly GCA_963771915.1 of uncultured Solirubrobacterales bacterium. Lineage (GTDB taxonomy): Bacteria > Actinomycetota > Thermoleophilia > Solirubrobacterales > Solirubrobacteraceae > Palsa-744. The sequence goes on from CAVYVD010000002.1 coordinate 390,805, forward strand.
GCGGGGAGCCGCGCCAGCTACGGCTGCGCCAGCGCAGGCAGGTCGCCCGGCACACGCGCGCGACGGCGATCGCGCACCACGCGCTGCTGAGAGGCGTCCGCACTGGGCGAGCCGGGTGGGCGGGACTCCAAATCCCTCCCGCGCCTATCGGTCTCGCGGCGGTCAACGATCACTGTGACGTTCTCGTTGTCCTTGTAGTGCTCGGTCAACTTCGGGTAGAGCTCGTCGGCCAATGGCCGTGGGACCACGCTGTAGATCATCGTGCAACAAGTGTGACAGAAAAAAGAGGGGGCCGACCGAAGGGCGGGAGACACTCGCCTGCGACCGATTCGGGAGACACTCGCTTTACCGAAGCCAGGTGACACGCGCCTTCGGCGCGAGTCCCCGTTTCGGCCAGCATCCCCGAATCGACCAGCATCCCCGTTTCGGCCAGCCGCCCTCAGGTCAACAGCGAGAGCGCTCCGCGCTCATCGGCGACCGCGTTGGCGATGCGGTCCTCGCCGGGGAGTTCCTCGAGCTCCATGCCCTCCGCCGTCAACTGTGCGTCTTGGGAATCGCTTGCGACGTCGATCTCGTAGCGATACCAGCACAACTCCCACGCGACCACGATCGCGACCTTGGCCTCCGCGGTCCGTGTTGCCCTCACGCTGGGCGCGCCCAGCGAGCGCGCGACTCCCGCCAGGCGGCGCGGGTGCTCACCGGCGTTGAATACCTCCAACGCCTGTTGCACGCTCACGTCTGCGGGGTCGTGGGCCGCGGGCGGCTCCGCGGCGTCCCGGCTCTGCTGTGGCTCGGCTGCGGGGTCGTGGGCTGTGGCCGGCTCCGCGGCGTCCCGGCTCTGCTGTGGCTCGGTCCACTCCTCCTCCACCTCGGCCCACTCCGCGCCGATCTGCGTCCACTCCGCGTCAACCGTCGTCTCGCTCTCTGGGCCGGAGGGGTCGACATCGATGTCCGGAGCACGCACGGGTGGCACGGGCTCCCGTCGTTGGCGCAGCTTTCCCAGCAGCGAGCGCCCGCGCTGGGGGTGCTTGGCGCGCGATCTCGGGGTGTGCGCCTCGGTCTCCCTGCGCCACCCCTCGTGCGTGGCGCGTGAGGTGCAAAGCTCGCAAACCACGCGCCGCTGCCCTCCGCCCAGGAAGACATCCGGTTGCTCGCCCCGCAGCAGGCGCCGCCCGCACACGTCGCACGCTACATCCGGGTGGGAGGTCACGATCGTTCGGGCGGCCATCGAGGTCCCCCAGGGTAAACCACGGCGGCCAATCGCGGGCTCCGCGGAGCTTCCTCGCGGTTTTGCCTGCGAAAACCTCTGCATAGCCACACATTCCTCCAGGGACACGCCCTGGTGGCGTCGAATATCCACCGCAGCGATGGCCAGCTCGGCGACCCCGACCACCCCCCGTTTCGTGCTCCGCGCCCAGCGCTGGCCGATCCCGGAGGAAAACGCCCCGGCGGGTATCCGCAGGCGCTACCCCGAGCCCGCGGGCGAGGCGTTCTGTTCGCCCGCCGGCCTGCACCGGCGGCCGTGGCTCGGGCGTTTGCGTCGGGCGCTGCGCGATGGGCTGTTCGAGCTGCACTACCAGCCGATCGTGGAGGTGAGGCGCGGGACGGTCTCCCACCACGAGGCGCTGCTGCGCTTGGCGGACGAACCCGGGGGCGCGCTGATCGCGCCGGGGGCGTTCCTGCCCGCGGCGGAGCGCTACGGGCTCGTGACCCGGATCGATCGGCTCGTGGTGGAACGGGTCGTCGCCCTGCTCGGCGGCGAGTCGGGGGGCACGATCGGCGAGACGGTGGATGGCGCGGGTGGCGGCACGATCGGCGAGACGGTGGATGGCGCGGGTGGCGGCCCGGTCGGCCGGGGGGGCCGATCGCGGATCCTCCAGCGCGTGGCGATCAACCTCTCCGCGCTCTCGGTCACCGACGCGGGGATGTTTGCCCACATCGAGCGCGAGCTCGCGCGCCACGGGGTCGATCCCGCGCGGCTGATCGTCGAGGTCACCGAGACCGCGGCGATCTCCGACATGCGCCGCGCCACGGCCTTCTGCGAGGGGGTGCGGGCGCTCGGCTGCGCGGTCGCACTCGACGACTTCGGGGTGGGCTTCGGCTCGCTCTACTACGCCAAGCGGCTGCCCTTCGACTACCTGAAGATCGATGGCGACTTCGTCCGCGGCCTGTGCGCCGGCGCCCACGACCGCGTGATGGTGCGCGCGATCGTCGAAGTCGCGCGGGGCATGGGCCGCGCGACGATCGCGGAGTTCGTGGGCGACGAGCCCACCATGCGGCTGCTGGGGGAGCTGGGCGTCGACTACGCCCAGGGCTTCCACGTAGGTCGCCCGCGGTGAGCGGCGCGTGCCGCCCGCGGCCGCCGGTGGGCAGCCGCGAGTCCACCGACGGCCGTGGATGGACCGGGGCGCGGGAGGTCCCGATCCTCTAGTGTGCGTGCGCAATGCGCGCCGTCACGTTTCAGGCCCCCGGACGGGTGGCGGTCGAGGAGGTGCCCGAGCCCGAGTTGAGGAGCCCGGGCGATGCGATCGTGCGGATCGAGGCCACGGGTGTGTGCGGGTCGGACCTGCACATCTACCACGGCCGCGTGCAGATCGAACCGGGGTTCACGATCGGCCACGAGTACGTGGGCACGGTCCTCGCGGTGGGCGAGGAGGTGCATGAGATCGCACCCGGCGACCGTGTGCTCGGCTGTTTCCAGACGGCCTGCGGGCACTGCTGGTTCTGCCGCAGAGGCCTCTTTCACAAGTGCGAGTCCTCGCGCACCTTTGGCCACGGGGCGGCGCTGGGCTCGCTGCAGGGCACCCAGGCCGAGCGGGCACTGGTGCCGAACGCGGACCTCGTGCTGCGCAGGGTGCCGGAGGGGATGAGCGACGACGTGGCGCTGTTCGCCGGGGACGTGATGGGCACCGGCTTTCACGCGGTGCTCGACAGCGGCCTGCGGCCCGGGGACGTCGCGGCGGTGCTGGGGCTCGGGCCGGTCGGGCTGTGCGCCGTGCAGGCCGCGCGGGCCGCGGGCGCGGCGCACGTGATCGCGGTCGACACCGTGGCCGAGCGCCTGGCGGTCGCCGAGTCCTTCGGCGCGGAGGCGGTGCACCTCGAGGAGGGGGACCCGCGCGCGGCGGCTCGCGCGGCGACCCAGGGACGCGGGGTGGACGTCTGCATCGACGCGGTCGGCCACCCCAAGGCGCTCGATCTCGCGCTGCGCCTGACGCGCAAGTGCGGCACCGTGCAGGCGATCGGGGTCTACGCCGAGCGCGCGGAGCTGCACATGGGCCTGCTGTGGATCAAGTCGCTGCGCCTGTGCGCCGGCCACGCCAACGTGATCGGACACATCGACCGCGTGCTCGCGCTGATGTCCGCGGGGGTGCTCGACCCCGGAGCGCTCGTCACGCACCACATGAGCCTCGAGGAGGCGCCGGAGGCGTACGCTTTGTACGACCGCCGCGAGGCGCTGAAGATCGTCCTCCGACCATAGGAGCCACAGATGAGTACAACCACAATCGAGCTGCCCGAGGCTCTGGGCTCCGAGGCGCGCGCGTTCATCGCCGGCCCCCACGGCCTGCTGATCGGCTCCGAGCGCCCCCAGGCCGCCGATGGGCGCACGTTCGCCACCCTCGACCCCGCCACGGGACGCGAGATTGCGCACGTCCCGCAGGGGGGCTCCGAGGACGTGGAGCGCGCGGTGGCGGCCGCGCGGGCGGCGTTCGAGGAGGGCCCCTGGGCGACGATGGCCCCCAGCGGGCGCGAGCGGCTGATACTGGCGCTGGGGCAGTCCCTGGAAGAGCACGCCGTGGAGCTCGCGCAGATCGAGTCCCTCGACAACGGCAAGCCCGTGGGGCTCGCCCAGTACGTGGACGTCGGCGGGAGCGCCGCCCACCTGCGCTACTTCGCGGGGTGGCCCACGAAGATCGAGGGGAACGTGCTGCCGGTCACCGCGCCCAACGTCCACTGCTACACCCGCCGCGAGCCCGTGGGGGTGTGCGCGCAGATCGTTCCCTGGAACTTCCCGCTGCTGATGGCGATCTGGAAGCTCGCGCCGGCGCTGGCGGCGGGCTGCACGATCGTGCTCAAGCCGGCCGAGCAGACCCCGCTGAGCGCGCTGCGCCTCGGGGAGCTCGCGCTGGAGGCGGGCCTGCCCGAGGGGGTGCTGAACGTGCTCACCGGCGACGGCGAGACCGGCGCGGCGCTCGTCGATCACCCCGGGGTGGACAAGATCGCGTTCACCGGCTCCACCGCGGTGGGCCGCGAGATCGGCGCGAAGGCGGGCCGTGCGCTCAAGCGCGTGACGCTCGAGCTGGGGGGCAAGTCGCCGAACATCATCCTCCCCGACGCCGACCTCGAGGTCGCCGTCGGCGGCTCCTACCAGGCGATCTACTTCAACTCCGGGCAGGCCTGCAACGCGGGCTCGCGGCTGTTCGTGCCCAGGGAGCGCTTCGACGAGGTCGTGGGCGCGCTGGCCGAGCGCGCCGCGGGCACCCGCCTGGGGCCGGGCCTCGATCCGCAGACACAGATGGGGCCGCTGGTCTCCGCCGAGCAGCGCGAGCGGGTCATGGGCTACATCGCCTCCGGATGCGAGCAGGGCGCCGAGCTCGTGGTGGGCGGGGAGGCGGCGCTCGCCGACAGCGGCGGGTACTTCGTGGCGCCCACGCTCTTCAGCGCCACCAGCGACGAGCTGAAGATCGCGCGCGAGGAGATCTTCGGCCCCGTGCTGGTGGCCTCTCCCTACGACACCCTCGAGGAGGTGGCGCGCCGCGCCAACGACAACGAGTACGGCCTCGCCGCGGGGGTGTGGACGAGGGACGTGAGCTCCGCCCACCGCCTCGCCGCGATGCTGCGGGCGGGGTCGGTCTACATAAACGGCTGGGGCAGCGTCGACCCCTCGGCGCCGTTCGGCGGCTTCAAGGCCTCCGGTGTGGGACGCGAGCACGGCCACGCTGGGCTGGAGGCGTATCTGGAGACCAAGAGCGTGTGGACCGCACTGTGAGCGTGGCCCCACCGCCTGGCCATGCCCTAGAGTCACCCGCATGAGCGGAGCTTCGCCGGCCCCGGGCCGCTTGACGATCTTGAGCGCGGTGGAGGACGGCACGGTGAGCCTCTCGCTGGTGGGAGAGCTTGACCTAGCGGGGGCGCGCCAGATGGAAGAGAGCCTCGCGGCCGCCGAGCGCGAGGCTCCAGCGCGCATGATCGTGGACCTGGGGCGCCTCGCGTTCATTGACTCCACCGGCCTGCGGCTGCTGCTGCAGGCGGATGCCCGCGCGCGGGAGCGCGGCTGCGAGCTGGTGTTGCGGCCGGGGGAGCCGGCGGTGCAACGGGTGTTCGAGGTCACCGGCGCGCTCGCGATCCTGCGCTTCGAGAGCCCGCCGGAAGATTGAGTTCAGCGGGTGTACTGCCACAGCCGGCCCCCCCGGGAGGGATAGCGGGCTCCCGGACGGACCTCGCCCGCCCGGGCCGCGCGACGCTGGCGCTGGGGGGGCTGTGCGTGCTGGTGCTGCTCGCGGCCACCCTGGAGGTGGTGCTCGACGGGGCGGTGGGCCACTCGCCGCTGATCCCGGGCTCGCCGGGGATCACGGGGTGGCTGCGGTGGGGGATCGGGGAGCGCCTGGGCTTCAGGGTGTTCCTGATCGCGCTGGTGTGCTTCGCCGGCGCCTACGCGGGTCTGCTGGTGCTGATGCGGCGCCTGTCGGGCGACCGCCGCGCCGCCCGCTGGTCGATCGTGCTGGTCGGGACGCTGGCGGTGATCGTGTGCGCCGGTCCGGTCCTCTTCTCGACCGACGTGTTCAGCTACATCGCCTACGCGCGCATGGGGGTGCTGCACGGGATCGACCCCTACCTGCACGGCCCGATCAGGATCGAAGGGGACCCGGTCTTCAAATACGTCGGCGAGGACTGGCTCAAAGTTGCGACCGCCTACGGGCCGCTATACACGTTGCTCTCCTACCCCCTGGCGGTGCTCGGGCTGAAGGGGGCGCTGTGGGGCGCGAAGGTCGAGGCGCTCGCGGCGGGCGCGGGCACGCTGGCGCTGACGTGGCGCTGCGCGCGGGCGCGGGGCTACGATCCGGTCGTCGCGCTGGTGGCGGTCGGGGCCAACCCGCTGTGGGTCCTCTACGGGCTGGGGGGCGCCCACAACGACGTGATCATGACTTGCTTCATGATGGCGGCGGTGGCGTTGGTCGTAAGTGAAGAAAACCCCACCGGCCCTGGCCAGTCGTCTCGGGGCCGGCTTCTGAGCAATCGAGAGGCATGGGGGGGCGCCTCGGTGGTGGCGGCCGGCATGGTGAAGGCGACGGGGGCGGTGCTGCTGCCGTTCATGCTGCTTGCGCGGCGTGACTGGCGGGCGCTGGCGGGCGCGGTCGGGGCGCTGGTGGCGATCGGCGTGGTCACCTACCCGGTGTTCGGCCTGCACGGCCTCGACGTGGTCTCGGCGCTCAACCGCGACGCGGCGCTGGTCTCGACCGACAGCTTCCCCAACGAGATCGCCCACCTGCTGGGCAAGCCGGGGGTGTTCCCGGCCGATCACACGCTCCTGAAGGCGGCGCTGGTCGTGATCGTGCTTCACCTGCTGTGGCGCACCTGGCGGGGGTACGACTGGGTGTCGGCGTCTGGGTGGTCGCTGCTGGCGATCGCGGTCACGAGCACGTGGCTGTTGGCGTGGTACACGTTGTGGGCGCTGCCGCTGGCGATGGTCGCGCGCGACCGGCGCCTCCTGATCGCGACGTTCGCGGTCCAGGGCCTGTTCATCGTCCACCAGACCGCTCCGCTGTTCTCGCCGGCGTCCTCATGAGCTGGACGAGCACGGGCATCGCGCAGGGCGGCGGCCGCCGTGAGGGGGCGCGGTGAGCGGGGCGGCGACCGATCACAGATCGGCCGGCGTCGAGCCGGGGGGTTGCTGGGAGCGTCTGCCGGAGCGCCTGCGCCCGCGCGAGCACGAGCGCCGCGGCCGAGGCGACCGGCGCCGCGTGGAGAGCGCGCTGCTGGTGCTGGCTTTCCTCGTGCTCGCCGTGGCCGTGGTCAACGACGTGGTGCTCCAGGTGCACGTCAGCGAACGCCTGACCGTGGACCTGCGGACGTGGCGGGCGGTGGTGGGCAGCGACTATCCCCACCCCGCCAGGCATGACATCTCGATCGAACAGGACCTCACGCACCACACGACCCGCGACGTGCTGTGCGGCAACACCGGCGAAGCGCCCCCGGGGACGCAGCCCCAGGTGTGCCTGATCATGACCGGCCCCACCGTGCGCGGGCTGCGCGCCGCGAAGGGGGGCTTCTACCTGCCTCCGTACTTCCAGGACAAGCGCGAGAGCCGCTACGCCTGCTTCGGTACCGCCGTGAGCGAAGAACTCTGCGGCCTGCCGACCCCGCCGGGCGCGCCGGACGAACCGCTGACGAATGGCTAGAGCGGCGGCGCGGTGGTGGCCGCTGGCGGCGTTGCTGCTCCTGGCGGCGGCCCTGCGCTTGAGCACGCTCGACCTGCAGAGCTTCTGGTACGACGAGGCGTACGTGCCGGTGCACACGCTGCACGCGAGCCTCCTGGCGACGCTGCGCTCGGTCGAGCACCGCGAAAACACCCCGCCGCTGTGGTACGTGTTGATCTGGGGGTGGTCCCGGGTCTTCGGGACGGGGGAGGTCGCGCTGCGGCTGCCCTCGGCGCTGGCGGGGATCGCGACGGTGGCGGTGGCATGGGGTATCGGGCGGCAGCTGGCCGGTCGCCGACCGACGCCGGGAGACACTCGCCTTCGACCGAAGCCGGGAGACACTCGCCTTCGACCGAAGCCGGGAGACACTCGCCTTCGGCTCGCATCCCCGTTTCGGCCAGCATCCCCGTTTCGGCCAGCGATCGCGACAGCGGCGCTCGTGGCAACGAACCCGCTGTTCGTGTGGTACTCCCAGGAGGCACGCGCATACGGCCTGTTCGTGTTCATGGCGGCGCTGGCGATGTGGTGCTGGTTGCGCGCCGATGCCGAGCCTACGCCGGGGCGGTTGGCGGCGTTCGCCGCGAGCGGTGCGGCGGCGCTGGCGACCCACTACTTCGCGGTATTTCTGCTGGCGCCGATGTGCCTGTGGCTGCTGCGCCGCCGAGCGCGCTGGAAGGTGGCGCTGCCCGCGGTGGCGGCGATCGGCGCGGTGGGCGTCGCGCTGATTCCGCTGGCGCTCGCGCAGGGCGGACACGGCACGCAGTGGATCGGGGAATGGGCGCTCTCGGCGCGCCTGGAAACGATCCCCCAGTACTACCTGACGGGCTACTCGGGGGCGCCCCTGGGTCACGGGGTGGAGCTCGCGGTGGCGCTGGCGATCCTGGCGGGGATCGGCTACGGCCTGTGGCGGACGCTCACCCCTCGGGAGAGCGATGCGGCGCTGCTCGCCCTGGGGCTGGCGGCGTGCGGGGTGCTGATCCCGGTGGCGATGGCGGTGGGGGGCGCGGACTACCTGGCGCCGCGCAACGTGGTCGCGGCGATGATTCCACTCACGGCGGGGCTCGCGGTGATCGTGGTGGCACAACGCACTTGTCGGACAGGGATGGCGCTGACGGGCCTGATCGCCCTGGCGTTCCTCGCGCTGAGCGTGGACGTGAACCTGAGTCCGCGCCTGCAGCGCGGGGACTGGCGGGGCCTGGCGCGGGTGATCCGACAGGCGCCCCACAACCGGCGGACGCACGGCGGCGTGGTGATCACGACGGTGGAGCTGGGGTCGGCGCCGCTGGAGTACTACCTGCCGCCGCTCACGAATCTGCGCGGGGGCGCGACGGTGTGGGTGAGCGAGATCGACGAGACCGGCTACGCGCCGCCGCGGCCGGGCGCGGGCGAGTCGCCGGCGGCGGGCTTCCACCTGGTGCAGTACAGGAACGTGCACGGCCTGATTCTCTACAGGTTCCGCTCGGCGACCCCGCGCCCGGTCTCGGAAGCCGCGCTGATCGAACACGTGATCGCCGAAGGCCACCCTGAGGTGTTGGCAAACATCCGCCTACCCCATCTCGCCCCGTGAGTCGGCGCAACGAGCGCGGGCGCCTCCTGAGGAGAGCGATGGGGATGATGCGGGGATCCGATGACGCGCCGAGCACGGTGGTGGAGTGCATAACGTGATATCAACGCCCGCGCAGTCCTTCGATACGAAAGGATTAGGCCCGCCGGATCATGCCGACGTCCATCGTTGAGACCCGTAGCGAGGCACGGATCGCGCTGGAGCGCGCGTGCGAGCACCTGCTCTCCCTCCAGGACGAGGCTGGGTGGTGGCGGGGGGAGCTGCAGACGAACGTGACCATGGACGCGGAGGACATGCTCCTGCGCGAGTTCCTGGGGATTCGCACCGTCCCGGAGACGGAGCGCTCGGCGGCGTGGATCCGCTCGCAGCAGCGCGAGGACGGGACGTGGTCGAAGTTCCACCTCGGGCCGGGGGACCTCTCGACGACGATCGAGGCCTACTGGGCGCTGCGCCTTGCCGGGGACCCGGCTGACGCGGCGCACATGCGCGCGGCGGCGGAGTTCGTTCGCGACGCGGGCGGTGTCGAGGAGGCGCGGGTGTTCACGCACGTATGGCTGGCGCTATTCGGGCTGTGGCCGTGGGAGCAGGTCCCGGCGCTGCCCCCCGAGATGATGCTGCTGGGGCGCTGGGCGCCGCTGAACATCTACGACTTCGCGTGCTGGGCGCGCCAGACGATCGTTGCCCTGTCGCTGGTGATGTCGCACCGTCCCACACGGTCCGCGGCGTTCGATCTGCGCGACCTGCACGGCTCGCGGCCCTGGATCCCCCGGCGCTCGACCGCGCCGCGGAACCGATCCTCGATCGCCGTATGGCTCAGGCGCCTGGACCGCGCGCTGCGCCTCTACGAAAGCCGCCCGCTGCGTCCGCTGCGCCGCCAGGCGATCGCGCGCGCGGAGGCGTGGATCGTGCGCCGCCAAGAGGCGGACGGCTCGTGGGGGGGCATCCAGCCGCCGTGGGTGTACTCGCTGATGGCGCTGCACCTTGGAGGCTACCCGCTCGATCACCCGGTGATGCGCCGGGGCCTGGAGGGGCTGGAGCACTTCATGGTGGAGGATCGCGGCGGCGGCAAGTCGCGGGTGTTTGGCGCGCCCGTCGCGGCGAGCCGGCGCCTGGAAGCGTGCCAGTCGCCGGTGTGGGACACGGCGCTGGCGATCGTCGCGCTCAGCGACGGCGGCCTGCCGCGCGATCACCCCGCGCTCGAGCGGGCAGCGCGGTGGCTGCTGGAGGAGGAGGTGCGGGTCCGCGGAGACTGGGCGGTGGCGCGCCCGGAGCTCGAGCCGGGGGGGTGGGCGTTCGAGTTCGCCAACGACAACTACCCCGACGTGGACGACACCGCGGAGGTGGTGCTGGCGCTGCTGCGAGTCCCCCCGATCGAGCCCGGGGAGCTGCGGCGCGCCGCTCGCCGCGGGCCGGAGGGCGAGGAGCCACAGGGGCTGCTCGAGCTCTCGCGGGAGGCGATCAACCGCGGGGTGCGGTGGCTGGAGGGCATGCAGTGCAAGGAGGGGGGCTGGGGGGCGTTCGACGCGGACAACACACGTGCGCTGGTCAGGGAGCTCCCGTTCTTGGACTTCGGCGAGGTGATCGACGAGCCGAGCGCGGACGTCACCGCGCATGTGCTGGAGATGCTCGCGGCGGTGGGCCGCGCCGACGGCGAGCCGGCTCGGGCGGGCCTGAAGTGGCTGTTGGCCCAGCAGGAGGAGGACGGGTCGTGGTTCGGGCGCTGGGGGGTCAACCACGTGTACGGGACCGGCGCCGCGGTGCCGGCTCTGATCGCGATGGGGCTGGCTGGCGAGGAGCCGCCCGTCCGCCGCGCGGTGCGGTGGCTCGAGGCTCACCAGAACGAGGACGGGGGCTGGGGGAGGATCCGCGCTCCTACGACGAGCCCGCGTGGATCGGGCGCGGCCCCTCGACGGCCTCGCAGACGGCGTGGGCGCTGCTCGCGCTGCACGCCGCGGGGGAGGTCCTGGAGAGCTCGCCGGCGGTGGAGCGCGGCGTCGCATGGCTCGTCTCCACTCAGCGCGCGGACGGCACCTGGGACGAGCCGCAGTACACGGGGACGGGGTTCCCGTCGGACTACTACATCAACTACCACCTCTACCGCCTGACCTTCCCGATCGCGGCGCTCGGCCGCTGCACGGGTGCGAGGGCCCCAACGTGAGTGTGGCGGCGATGGGCGGCGCCAGACCGGACCCTCCGACGCCAGCCGAGGCGATGAGGACTCCCCGCTCCCCGCCCCCCGTACCGGCCGGCCTGCCATCGCCCGCGGCGGTGATGGCCCGCGGGCGCTCCGAGAACTTCCCGGTCGCGAGCCGGGTGCTCCCGCGCCGGCTCAGGGAGAGGCTGCTGGCGATCTATGGCTTCGCCCGGCTCGTGGACGAACTCGGGGACGCCGGGGAGCGCGTGACGGGTGTGGCCGTGGCCCAGGAAAGGCTGGCGGCGCTCGACTGGCTCGAGGGAGAGCTCGATCGCGCCTACGCGGGGATGGCAAGCCACCCCCTGCTGGTGAGGGTGCAGGCGACCCTGCACGAGTGCCCGCTGCCGCGCGAGCCCTTCGGGCGCCTGATCGAGGCGAATCGCGTGGACCAGCGGGTACGCCGCTATGAGACCTGGGAGCAGCTGCTGGGCTACTGCCGCCTCTCGGCGGACCCCGTGGGGGAGCTGGTGCTCGCCGCGTTCGAGCGGGCGACCCCGGAGCGGATCGCGCTGTCGAACAAGGTTTGCACCGCGCTGCAGCTCGTGGAGCACTGGCAGGACGTCGCGGAGGACCTGCGCCGTGGCCGGATCTACCTGCCCGCAGAGGATATGGGACGCTTCGGCTGCTCCGAGGATGCCCTCGCCGAGGCCCCCGCGGGTTGGCGGGTGAGGGGGCTGATCGCCTACGAGGTGGCGCGAACGCGTGGGCTCCTGGAGGAGGGGGCGCCGCTGATCGGCACGCTGCACGGGCGCGAGCGGGTGGCGGTGGCGGCGTTCGTGAGCGGCGGGCAGGCCGCGCTCCAGGCGATCGCGGGAGCGGGGTACGACGTGTTGAGCGCTCCCCCCAGCGCCGGCCGCGCGCGGCGCGCGGTGGCGCTCGCGAGGACGCTTGCGGAGCCGCGCTGGTGAAAGCGTCGGGCAGCGGCCTGATGCGGGCGGCGCTCCCGCCGGGGGCCCGCGGGTGAGCGCGCCGCCGGCGCGCACGCGGTTGGCCTACCGGCAGTGTGAAGCGCTGACGCGGGCGGCGGCCGGCAACTTCTACTACGGCATCCGTCTGCTTCCCGGCGACAAGCGCAGGGCGATGTGCGCGGTGTACGCGTTTGCGCGCCGCGTGGACGACATCGCCGACGGGACGCTGGAGCGGGAGGAGAAGCTGCGCCGGCTGGAGGCCGCAGCGGCGGCGCTCGAGCGCCTGGAGCCCGATGACCCCGATCCGGTTATCGCGGCGCTCGCGGACGCCAGCATGCGCTTTCAGCTGCCCGCGGATGCGCTGGGGGATCTGATCGAGGGGGTGCGGATGGATGTGATGGGGAGCACCTACGAGAGCTTCAAGGAGCTCGAGATCTACTGCCGGCGCGTGGCGGGCTCGATCGGGAGGCTGTGCCTGGCGATCTTCGGAACGCGCCGTGACGCCCCCCACGTGCGGGCGGCGGTTCGGTACTCCCCATCGATGCCTCCGCCGGCGCGGGCCCCTCGGCGAGCGAGCTGGCGGACGACCTGGGGGTGGCGCTGCAGCTCGCGAACATCGCACGCGACCTGCGCGAGGACGCCGAACGCGGGCGGGTGTACCTGCCGGCCCGAGACCTGGTGCGCTACCACCTGCACGACGACGGTCCGCTGGACGCCCCGGCGCTGGCGGCGCTCACACGTGAGGCGAGCGTGGCGGAGCCCGCGATGGTGGCGGGCTTCGAGGGGGGCGACGTGGGCCAGCTGTACGCGCTGATGCGCTTCCAGTGCCTGCGCTCGCGCGACTGGTTTCACCGGGGCATGGAGCTTGTGGCGCTGCTCGACCGGCGCAGCGCGGCGTGCGTGCTGGCGATGGCGGGCATCTACTGGCGTCTCTTGCACCACATCGAGGAGCGCCCCGACCGCGCGCTCGCCCGGCGCGCGCGGCTGCGCAAACGCGAGAAGGCCTGGGTAGCGGCGCGCGCGCTGCTCGGCAGGGGCATCCCCGAGCGCCATCCCGCGGAACGTGTCCAGGAGGAGGACCCGTGATGCCCCGGGTGGCCGTGATCGGCGGGGGCCTTGCGGGGATCGCGGCCGCGCTCGACTGCGCCGACGCGGGCGCCGAGGTGACGCTGCTGGAGGTGCGCCCCCGGCTGGGCGGGGCCGTGTACTCGTTCGAGCGCGATGGCCTGCGGATCGACAATGGCCAGCACGTGTTCCTGCGCTGCTGCACCGCCTACCGCGCGCTGCTCGCGCGGCTGGGGAGCGAGCGCGGGGTGTTCCTGCAGCCGCGCCTCGAGATCCCGGTGGTGAGCCCCGGCGGGAAGGTGAGCGTGCTGCGCCGCTCCACGCTGCCGGCGCCGCTGCACCTGGCGGGGGCGCTGCTGCGCTACCGCCATCTGACGGTGCGCGAACGCCTTGGGGCGGCGCGGGCGGCGCTCGCGCTGGGGCGTCTGAACCCGCGCGCCCCCGAGCTCGACGGGCGGACCCTTGGGGCGTGGCTGGCCGTCCACGGCCAGGGTCCATCGACGGTGGCCGCGCTGTGGGACCTGGTCGCGCTGCCCACCCTGAACCTGCCCGCCGCGCAGGCCTCGCTGGCGCTGGGAGCGTTCGTGTTTCAACGGGGCCTCCTGGAGCGCGCGGACGCGGGGGACATCGGCTTTCACCGCCGTCCCCTGAGCGAGATCGTGGGCGAGCCGGCCGAACGGGAGCTGCGTGCGAGGGGGGTCGAGCTGCGGCTGGGCTGGCGGGTGGAGCGGGTGCAGGCGACCGGCACAAGCATGGAGGTGCTCAACGGTAACGAGGGTGTGAGCGCAGACGCGGTGATCGTGGCGCTGCCCCACGCGCGCGCGGGGAGGCTGATCGAGCCCCTGGATCCCAGCGCGGCCGCGCGTGCGGCCGCGCTGCAGGGCTCGCCGATCGTGAACCTCCACGTCGTGTACGACAGGAGGGTGTGCGAGTTGCCGTTCGCGGCGGGAGTGCGAACACCGGTCCAGTACGTGTTCGACCGCACCGAGGCGGGGGGCGTGGGGGAGGGCTGTCAGTATCTGGCTGTGTCGCTGTCGGGGGCTGACAGGGAGATGGGCATGAGCGTGGACGCGCTACGCGAGCGCTACCTCCCGGCGCTCGCCGAGCTCTTCCCGCGGGCGCGCGCGGCGCGAGTGGAGCGCTTCCTCGTCACGCGCGAGCACGCCGCGACGTTCCGCCCGCAGCCCGGCGTGGGGGCGCTGCGGCCCGGTCCGAGGACCTCCGTACCGGGGCTCGCGCTGGCGGGCGCGTGGACCGACACGGGCTGGCCGGCCACTCTGGAGGGCGCGGTGTTGAGCGGCCACGCCGCGGCGCGGTGCGCGCTGGTGGCGCGGTGAGCGGTCTGCTGATCGCCGCTCCGCTGCGCCTGGAGGCGTGGGCGATCTCCTCGGGGCTCCGTTCCCGCCCACTCGCGACGGTGCACCGCACGGGCATGGGCCCGCGCCGCGCGCGCGCCGCGGCCCCGGTGCTGCTCGACCGGCCGGGGGCGGCACTGCTGGTGATGGGCTTCGGCGGTGGCCTCGACGAGCACAGCGAGGTGGGCGACGTGGTGGTGGCGGACGCCGTGCAGGGACCCGACGGGGTGCCGGTGGCATGCGCGGGCGCGCCGATGCTGGCGCAGGCGCTGGAGCGCCGCGGGCTGGGGGTGCGCCGCGGGACGGTCGTCTCGGTGGCGCGCCTGGCGATGGGCGACGCGCGCGTGAAGCTGCGCGAGGCGGGGGCGATCGCCGTTGACATGGAGTCCGTGTGGCTGGCCCCCGGAGCGGGCGCGCGGCCGTTCGCGGTCGTGCGGGTGATCTCGGACACCCCGGCCAGGGAGCTGACGAACCCCCTGCGCACGGTGGCGGGGGTGGCGCGCGCGATGTCCGCGCTGCGCCGCGCCGCCGGGGCGCTTGCAGAGTGGATGCCGGAAAGCTGACCCCCGAGTGAGACCGGGGGCCGCCCGTCGCGTGCCGGGCGCCGCGGGGGCCACCCTTCACGCCCGCTGGCAGGGAGGCTATGGTGGGTCCCACGATGGCGGCGCGGATCAGACAGAGCACGCGCATGGGCCTCTACCTGCTGCGCCAGCGCCTCGCGGGCCGGGAGAAATTCCCGCTGATCGTGGAGCTGGAGCCCCTGTTCCAGTGCAACCTGGAGTGCTCGGGGTGCGGCAAGATCCAGCACCCCGAGCACGTCCTGGCGCGACGGATGCCGGTGGAGCAGGCGGTGGGGGCGATCGAGGAGAGCGGGGCGCCGATGGTCTCGATCGCGGGCGGGGAGCCCCTGATCCACCCGGAGATCCACCTGATCGCGGCGGAGCTGGTGAGGCGCAAGAAGTTCGTGTACCTCTGCACCAACGCGATCCTGCTGGAGCGCAAGCTCGAGAAATTCAAGCCCAGCCCGTACTTCGCGTGGGCGATCCACATGGACGGCCTGCGCGAGCGCCACGACGCCTCGGTGGAACGGGAGGGGGTGTTCGACAAGGCGGTCGCGGCGATCAGGGCGGCGAAGGCGAGGGGCTTTCGCGTGACCACCAACACGACGTTCTTCACACAGGACTCCCCGAAGACGGTGCGGGAGGTGCTGGACTTCCTCAACGACGAGCTCGGGGTGGACGAGATGATGATCTCCCCTGCCTACGCCTATGAGAAAGCGCCCGACCAGGAGCACTTCCTCGGGGTGCGCCAGACGCGGGAGCTCTTCCGCGAGGCGTTCGCGGACGGCCGGCGCAAGCGCTGGCGGCTGAACCACAGCCCCCTGTTCCTGGACTTCCTGGAAGGCAAGGAGGAGTTCGAGTGCACCGCGTGGGGGATCCCGAGCTACTCGCTGTTCGGCTGGCAGCGCCCCTGCTACCTGATGTCAGACGGGTACGCTCAGACCTATAAAGAGCTCGTGGAGACGACGGACTGGAGCAAGTACGGCCGCGGCCGGGACCCGCGCTGCGAGAACTGCATGGCCCACTGCGGCTACGAGCCGACCGCGGTGCTGAAGACGACCCACTCGCTGCGCCAGTCGCTGCGGGCGCTGGTCGGCTGAGGCGTCGGCGGATCGAGCTGGCCTCTCGTTGACGGTCTGGTCGTCGCGGAGCTCGTGAGGGCAACGGGGGAGTCAGTCGGCAAGCCCCTCGGCGGCCTGCTCCTCGAGCTCCGCGCCGCGGCGAATGTCTCGCCAGGTCATGCCCTCGCCGAGTAGTGCGGGGAGGCCGAGCCCGAGTGCGGTGAGGACCTCGACGGCCTGGAGGATGATCCCGTAGGCCAGCGCCGGGCCGGCGCCGACGCCGTAGGCGGCGAGCACGACCAGACAGGCGGCCTGGAAGACGCCGACGTTGGAGGGGGTGGCGGGCAGCACGGCGGAGACGTTGACGGCGAGCAGCACCGCCGCGGCGGCGGTGGGGCCGCCATCGGACTGGAGTCCGAGCGCGCGGAGGACGGCGTAGCAGGCGAGCCACTGCATCGCCCACGCAAGCAGCTGCGCGAGCACCGCGGGGATCCCGTGGCGTGGGTTGGCGAAGGCGGCCAGCCCCTGCCGCGCTAGTCCGAGCAGCCGGCCGAGCGCGGCGGCGGCAAGCGCGACGCGCAGCGAGCGCGAGCGCTGCGCGAGCGCCAGTAGGCGGGGTCCGGAGATAACGAGCAGGCAGATGAGCAGCGGCACGGCGAGCGCGATAACGACGCCGGAGACGTGCTGGCGCAGGAGGTGGAGGCTCGTGAAGGTGACGGTGGCGAGGATCGCGAGGGCGAGCAGGTTGATCAGCGTCTGCGAGAAGACGGTGCCCGCGACGATCGGCAGCTGCCGGCGCGAGGAGCCGGGGAGGCGGCGGATGAGCACGAGCATCCGCGTGGGCTCCCCGATGCGGCCGGGAAAGACCGCGGAGCCCATCACGCCGATCATCGTGGCGCGGATCACCGGTGCCCAGGAGAGCGGGGTGTCGGGGAGCGCGGCACGCAGGACCTCGTGCCAGGAGACCGCCCGCAGCAGCAGCGAGAGCCCCATCAGCACGAGCGCGAGCACGATCCAGGCGGGTTGCGCGGAGGCGAGGGCGCTGCCGATGCGGTGCAGACCGAGGCGGGAGAGCGCGAACGCGAGGATCCCCGCGAGCAGGAGGATCGCGGCGAGCACCGCCGCGCGCCTGCGCAGGCGGTGGGGCCGTGGCGAGACGGTCTTCTCCGAGACGGTCTTCTCCATCACCCCTGGGTCTATCAGAGCGACCAGCCGGTGGGGCCGCCGTCCGGGTTCATCCCGGGCCCCCCGGGCTCGTCGCATAAATGCTTGCATCCCAAAATACGGTCTCAAGCGCCGATGGGGGCCCGCCGATAGCCCCGGGAAAGGACACGCCAGTGTCCACCATCAAGTGTCCAAATCCCAAAGGGGGCCAGCAAGTGTCTATGCGTATTGGCAAGCGCAAGTTCGCTAGCCGCAAGCGAAAGATAGCGGGCCTGTGCGCATTCGTGCTCGCAGGCGTTCTCAGCGTGGGCGCGTATGCGTTCACGGCGAGCAACACGATCCCGAAGCAGACCGCCGGCGGTGGCACCGCCAAGGTGAGCGGTTACACAGAGAAGGGTGTGAGCTACACCTGGTCGCTGAGCGGTGAATACATCACCGAAGCGCACATCATTCTCACGAACGCGGAAGAACTCAAACCGACCGACGTCGCGGCCGCGCTGAGCACAGCGGCCACACCGGCGGCCGAAGAATGGGTCGACTGCCCCGAACCCTACGTGGCAAAAAGCGTAACCGAAACGGAAGTCGTCTGCAAATTCAAGGGCGGCGAAGGTGCGTTTGAAAGCGCGGGCAAACACGCGGTCAACAAATTCACCGGGACTGGTGTCCCTGGCAATCCAAATGCAACAAACGGAGGCAACGAGCTGACTGTCTCTGCAACAAGCCAGGGCAGCGTGATCATCGAACCGTAAGCAGCACGCAGGTGGGCAATGCGGAGCGGCCGTCGCACCGGCCGCTCCGCGCCCAGTTTCTATAGTGCGAGCCCGTCGTGACCTCGACCCGACATGCTCTCCAGTCAGACAACAAGAAAGCTCCTTAGCCGCGCCCTGGGACTGATCCTCTTGGGGTCGCTGTGCTTCTGGTTCGCCCCCTCCCAGTTCGGCGGCGAGACGACCTACGTCGTCACCCACGGGATCAGCATGGAACCCCGCTTCCACACCGGCGACCTGGCGCTCGTCCGCGCCCAGAGCAGCTACCACGTCGGCGAAATCGTCGCCTACGACAGCAGGATGCTCCACACGGTGGTGCTGCACCGGATCATCGGGCGCGACGGCTCGCGGTACATCTTCAAGGGCGACAACAACAACTTCATCGACCCCGAACACCCGAAGGCGAGCCAGCTCGTCGGCGCCCTGTGGCTGCACATCCCGGGCGCCGGTGCCACGCTGCTGTCGATCCGATCGCCCTTGCTCATCGCGGCTCTGGTCGCCGTGGGGCTGCTGATCCTCACCGGCTCCGTGTACGCCCGCCGCCGCCGGCTGCGCCGCCGCGAACGCCGCGGCGGAGGGGGCGCGCACCTGCCCGCGGCGCACCTGCCGCGGCCCTCCGGAACCCCGGCCGCCGGCATCGTCGCGGTCGGCCTCCTTCTCCTCCTCCCCTTCATAGTCCTCGCCCTCGTCGCCTTCACGAAGGCCCCGACGGCGCAGCACCCGTACGCGATCCCCTACAAGCAGAGCGGTGCCCTCTCCTACACGGCCGAAGCCCCGCCGGGACCGGCCTACCCCGAAGGCAGGGTCACGACCGGCGAACCGATCTTTCCGCACATCGTCAAGGCGATCGATTTCAGCTTCGCCTACCGCCTCCAGGCCACCGACCGGCAGAGGCTTGGCGGGACGGTCGCGCTCGACGCCGACGTGGCCTCGTCCGTCGGCTGGAAGACGACCATCAAACTCGCCCCCCCGACCCCCTTCCGCGGAAGCCGCGCAGCGGTCTCCGGCACCCTCGACCTCACATCCCTGTTTGCCTTGCTGCGCAGCGTCGAAAAGGCGACGGCGCTCTCCGGCAGCTACACGCTGACGATCGTCCCGAAGGTGACGGCGGCGGGAACCGTGGACGCCCTCCCGATCCACATAAAGTTCACCCCCAAAGCCGCCTTCACGCTCACCCCCTCGGAGATCGAGTCGTCGACCTCCTCCTCCGGCGCGCCCTCCACCTCCGTCTCCACCGAAGAAAAGCCCGCCGCAAACCCGCTCGCCTCCTCCACCTCCGGCACGGCGACCGGCACCCACACCGCCCCTGAAACGCTGACGCTGGGAGTCACGACGCTCTCTGTCGCGACAGCGCGCACGGTCGCGCGCGACGCGATCGTTCTCATCGTCTGCGCCGTGCTGGCGATCCTCGCGCTGCTGCGTCCGCTGCGCGCGCTCTCTGGGGCGCGGCCACAGGACGAGTCGGCGACCATCCGCTCGCGGTTCGGCCGGATGATCGTTCCGGTCGAGCGCGTCTGGCAGCTGCCCGGGGTCCCGGTGATCGACGTCGCGGACATGGAGGCGCTCGCGCAGATCGCAGAGCACTACGACCGCTCGATCCTGCACGAGATCGCGGAGGAGGGCGAGGCCTTCTGGGTGACCGACGAGAGCGGGCAGTTCCGCTACGCGATCGGCGCGTGGGTGAACGCGGGAGAGGGCGAGCCCGTCGAGGGGTTTGCGGATGAAACGCTCGTGCACGAGGCGTACGCCCACCAAGCGTATGCCCCCGCGGCGCATGCCCACGAGCCCAAGCTCGCGGGGCCGATTACCCCGCACGGTGTGCCACCGGCGGACGACACCTTCGCCGCCGACGCGGTCGTGCAGGGCGAGTGGACGCCGCGGCGGGATGACGGACGCCACCGCGCAGGAAAACCAAGATTGGTGTGACGCCCGCGGTCCATCCGTGAGGAACGGAACGGGACCAGCGTGAGTAACGGAGACCAGCGGGGCACGGAGGCTGCCGTTCATCCTCACAGCCGGGCGCACCCTTGCGCCGGGACTCACCTCACCCGCTCAGTTCATGTTGACGTAGCCGGTGGCTTCCGTGGGGGTGCGCACGTTGGCCGCGACCTTGTTTTCGTAGTTGCCCTCGATCGTCTGGATGTCGCCGTTGGGGAGCACGTCTCTGACGATCCCGACGTGTTCGTCGCCGAATACGATCAGGTCGCCCGGCTCGGGCGTGACGCCCGGTCCGTTGGGGATCGCGCGGCCGGTGCTCTGCGCCCAGGAGGAGATCTGCGCCACGGACCCCAGGCCTTCGCCGTTGGCGCCCAGCGGCTCGCCGGCCTGGCGGGCGGCCCAGGAGGCGAAATACGCGCACCACGGGGCCGCCGGGATCGCCCCCGCCGTGGCGGTGCGGTACCCCGCGATTGCGGGCGATTCGTTGGAGCCCGGAGGCTGCTCGGTCTGCCCGACCTGGCTTTCGGCGATCCGCACGATCTGCGCGCCCACTCCGCCCACCGAGTTCGGGGCTCCAAGCGCGCTCGCCGGCGCCCCCGCGCCCGACGCGAGCGGATAGCTTGCGGGCGTCACGAGGCCCGCCGTCGCGGAGCCTGGGTAGGTGGGGGTGCTCGGGTCTGCGTACGGCGCGGTTGGCGTGAGCGCGGCCTCGGTGGCGGTCGCTCCTTCTTCCCCGCTCGCGCTCGCGCTCTGCAGCGCCTGTGCGAAGGAGGTCCCCCCGCTGGTGGACGATTCCGCCGCGAGGGAGGCGGGCGTCCCGCCCGTCGCTGCGCCGTTCGCGGAGAGCAGCGAGGCGGGGTTGGCGATGGCCTGTTCGATCGTGGCCACGCGTGCGAGGACGGATTCCACCGACATCGCACCTGGTGATCGGCAGCGGGCGGCGGAGGTTGAGCGCCACGGGGCCGAGCACAGGCCTGGCGTGCGGACCGCAGGGCCCTGGGTCCCAGGAGGTGTCTGGTCGGAACTGGAAGATCAGGAACCAGCCACAGGCGGGCCGGTGGATCTCCTGTGCACGTCGGAAGGTACAGGATGGGTCGCCAACTTAACGGCTAAAAACGAACCTGGCGAGGGCGGGGTCACAACCATAACGAACATAAAATGCAAATTCATCAAACGTGGTGAATGCGAAGAAGAATCAAAATTCGTACCGGAGGGCGGCCCTGTGCATCTTCCGTGGGGCGGCAGGCTCAAGGAATCAGGGGGGAAGTAAGAGTTGAAACGGTAGCTGGTACGGGTGGGAATCCTGGTTGGACTGTTACGTGCCGGGTCGGAGGGTTTATAAGAATCCAGGATGAATGCCTGGCGGAAACTCATCTCACCGGGAGTGTGAGAAGAAATTTCACTAACTTATCAGTGGAAGGAGTAGCTGACGGGATAACAGAACACGAACAGATGGGTAAATGTAGCTCCGCCAAAAAGAACTCCCAATTACTCCGCGGGACTGCGTCCTCAAAGCTCACAAACGGAGACGGGCTTTTGGTCTTAGCTCCGAGTATAGGGACGTGATGTAGGGAGAGGTGTAAGGTTGGGTGGGCCCAACGCAGTCCACCCAACCGGTTATCGCTGTGCTCCAGTCCGCGGGTATTGTCGTCGGTGGCCATATGGGCCAAACCGGCTCGCTCGAGGCTCGCGGGCGCGCAGGGCAAAGGCGACGAGGCGGCAGGCGGCAGCGGGCGGAACGCGCAAAACGACGAGGTGGGCAGCCGAAGCCGCCCACCTCGACCACCGTTCCCTCGATGAATCGGCGGTATGTAGCTTCGTGCCGGCCTTCCCTGACCGTCTGAAGCGTTGTTGTGACCACCCCCGGGCGGGCTCTCACCCGCCCCGGGATGGCTTCGCTGCAGTGGCGGCACTCAGGGCGCCGCCACTGAGGAAGATCTGGCTATCAGGCTCCGACCAGCTTCAGCACTGCCTGGGGCAGCGAGTTGGCCTGGGTGAGGATTGCCACGTCGGCCTGCTGCAGCACCTGGGCCTTGGTGAAGCTGCTCATTTCAGCCGCCATGTTGGCGTCCACGAGCGAGCTCTGGGCGGCGGAGAGGTTCTCTCCGTAGATCGCCTGGTTGCTCTGGGTGTACTGGAGGCGATCCTGGACCGAACCGAATTCGCCGGCCAGTGTGGCGACTTTTTCGATTGCGGCTTCGATCGTTTTGATTTCTTTGATTTTGATGCCTTCGGTGTCTTTTTTGAGTTCGGCGGTTTCGACTTCGATCGTTTCTTTTTCGTTGGCGCCCACCTGGAACTTGATTTTTTCCGCTTTGCCCAGGAGTTCCACGCCGTTGAATTTAGTCGTTTCACCGACTCGGGTGAGCTCTTTTTCGAGCTGTTTCGACTCGTTTTCGATCGCTTCTTCGTCGGATTTCGAGTTCGTGCCGTTGGCCAGCTGCACCGCGAGCTCGCGGATGCGCTGGAGCATCTGCTCCACGTTGTTGAGCGCGCCCTGCGCCGTCTGCACGAGCGCGACCGCTTCCTGGGTGTTCTGCTGCGCCTGGGCGACGCCGTTGACCTGGCCCTGCAGGCGCTGGTTGGCGGCGTAACCGGCGACGTCATCGGCGGCCGAGTTGATCCGCAGACCCGAGGACAGGCGTTCCGTCGACCGGGTCAGCATGCTCTGGCTGGTGTTCAGGTTGCGCTGAACGATCAGCGAGTCGATGTTGGTGTTGATGCTGAGGGACATGCGTTCATCTCCTTGATGACGATTGTTTGGTCAGTCCCGGGCCGACTCCCTGTCAGCCCTTTGTCTCACGCCGGTTTATCGTCAGCCGCGAGCGATACTTGAGGGCGGGCCGAATGGCTTGGACGCGTGCGATCCGGCTTCAAGCGCGCACGTCGATGTGCCGGCCGCCGGGCTCGTCGTCCTCGGGGTCGCGCTCCTCGCGGGGCGGCTCGCGGCGGGGTCCCGTCCCGCGGCCTCTGTCGCGAGACGACCGCTCGGATATCGGCCCGCGGCGCTCGCGCGAGGCGCTCTGCGTCTGCTCCGCCACCAGCTCGGCGATCCAGGGGGGGCGGGGCCCGATCGGTTGGATGGGATCCATCTCGTCCTCAGTGGGTGGGTGTACCTACGCGGTCGAACCGTGCTCGCCCGCCCCGCCCGCTCCTCGCAGCTTGGCGATCTCGACGGCGAGCGCCTCCTGCTGGGCGCCGCGCAGCTCGGCGACGACGAGGTGTCGCCACAGGAACACCGCGGCGGCCCACGCGGCTACATAACACACGACCCCCGCCGCCAGCGCCCGCAGGCCAGCCCCCGGGAGGGTCTGGGTGGGCAGCGAGAGATAGCCACCGAGTAGGAATCCACCGAGGCTCCCCCACGCCTTGGCCCGCGCGATGCCCCGCACCGCGCGGGGGTGCTCAGCGAGGATCAGCTTGGAGCCTCGGCCGGCCCCGCCTCCTCCGCCGGCGCCCTTCCCGCTCGCGCCCTTCCCACCCTTGGTCTTCGCCGCCTTGGCGGGCTTGTCGCTCTTAGCGGCCACGGCCGTCACCCTCGGACTGAGGAAGAGGGGCCCGGCTCGGCGGCCTGCGGCCGCCTGCGTCACCCTCGGACTGAGGAAGAGGGGCCCGGCTCGGCGGCCTGCGGCCGCCTGCGTCACCCTCGGACTGAGGAAGAGGGGCCCGGCTCGGCGGCCTGCGGCCGCCTGCGTCACCCTCGGACTGAGGAAGAGGGGCCCGGCTCGGCGGCCTGCGGCCGCCTGCGTCACCCTCGGACTGAGGAAGAGGGGCCCGGCTCGGCGGCCTGCGGCCGCCTGCGTCACCCTCGGACTGAGGAAGAGGGGCCCGGCTCGGCGGCCTGCGGCCGCCTGCGTCACCCTCGGACTGAGGAAGAGGGGCCCGGCTCGGCGGCCTGCGGCCGCCTGCGTCACCCTCTAGGCCACGGCGTCGCTCGTCGCGCTGGCACTCGAAGATGAAGCGCACCAGACGCCGGTGCTCGCCCTCGCCGATCTCGTCGAAGCAGAGTGCGCGACGGCCGTGGGTGTCGGTGCGCACGACCGTGCCGACCCCCATGATCGGCGGGGCGCCCTTGGCTGTGGTCAACCGGAACTGGACCTGCTCGCCGACCTTCAGCGTGCTCGGCCCCGCGAGCAGCATCCCGCCGCCGCTGAGGTCCACGGAGTAGGTTTGAATGGTGCCCTGGGTGGAGCCCGTGAGGACGAGCACCGGTCGGGTGGATTGGACGCGCACGTACTCGCGCTCCTGGATCAGCTCGACCGAGTGAAGCTCGCGGAAGCGCAGCAGCTCGCGGTCCTCGAGCGTGACCGCTCCCCGCAGCCGGACCCGCCCGCGGTGGTTGGTGAACTCGAGCTGCAGCTCGTCGAGCCGGCCATCGTCGAGGGGGCGTTCGACGCGGAACATTAACGCCACCAGCAGCTGCTCCCCGTCACGCTCGGCTACCCGTGCCTGCACGCGCTCGCCGCTCGGGCGCACGATGGTCACGGCGTCCGAGCGCTCCGGGAGCATGAGCTCCGGGCGGTCGTCCCGCGCCTTTGCCCGGCGAAGCCTCATCGCGGTGGGAGCAGCCTGTCGACGAGCAGCCAGGGGTCGATCCAGGTGAGCCCTCCCTCGACGCCGCCCCGCTCGGTGTGCGCGAGCAGGTGGACGGGGGCCACCCCGAACGTGCACGCCGCCTGCACCGCCACCCCGAGCTGATCGGTCTCGTCGGCGTGCGTGATCGCAAGCGCGCTCGCGCCCAGAGGGCTCAGCGCCTCCAGCAGCTGTGCCGCGGGGGTGGCGCCGAGCGTGGCGGGAAGCGCGAGCATCACGCGGTCGGGCGCCAGTGGCTTCAGCAGCTCGGCGAGCGCGACGATCGAGCCTGGGTCGGCAGAGGAGACGGGGGGGGTGTCCAGCAGCAGCAGGCCTCCCGCCCATCCCTCCCGCGGCGCCGGCTCCTCGGACGCGGGATGGCTGGGCTCTGACACGATCGTGGTGCGGGTGGCGGGCAGCGTGCTGTGCTCGCGGTAGGCCCTCAGCAGGGCGGCGCAGCAGGCGCTCTTGCCGCTGCCGCCCGCGCCGACCACGGCAATCGTGGCACCCGCGGCGGGCAGCGGGGGGCACACCGGAATCCTCTGCGCCAGCGCGGTGCGCACTGCCTGAGCGAGGCTCGTGGAGGCGGGCATGAGCGTCAGCACGTGAGCGATGGCCCCCTCGATCAGCTCGTGCACGAACTCCTCGCCAATCCCCACTCCGAGCAGTGTGCGCTCGATGTCGTCTCTCTCGCCGATGTCGTCTCTCGCGCGCGCGCACGCGGGCGGTGCGGCGAAGCCCCGCTGGTCCGGGGGCTCGGCGGGGGACGCCGCGTCTGTGGGTTCGATGAAAGTGCCGGGGGCGCCCGCGAGTGGGTCGGGAGTGACCGCTGGCTCGGCGGGAGCCCACCCGTCTTGGACCTCGGCGGGCCTGTCGGGGAAGGCCGGGTGGTGATCCGCCGCAACGAGCCCGGCGGGAAGCTCCAGCTCGCCGCTCCCGGCGGGAACCCCCGCTTCTTCGGCCTCCGCGAGCGCTTCGGCGAGCGCGGCGTCGAGGTCGGGAGGGACGGCGGGCTCTGCCGCGCGCACGGCGGCCTCGGCCTCGGCGAGCGCGGCGGCGAAGGGGTTGGTGGCCCAGATCTGCCTCGGGCCGTCCCACTCCTCGGGTTCGGGCGCAGGCGGGGCCTGGGGGTCCTCGAGCTCTCCGCGCGGGGCGGGTGCCTCGCCGCCGGGCAGTGCAAGAGCCTCCTCGCCGGGCAGTGCAAGAGCCTCGTCATCGGGCATCACGGGGGCGGCGTCGTCCTCGTCGTAGCGGTCGATCCCGGGGACCCCCCGGCGGGCCTCGATTTCGACGAGGGGCCTCTGGAAGAAGCCGGCGAACCCGCCGGTGAGCCCGCGGTGGTGGCGAATCACCACGGCGTCCTCCCCGAGCTCGGAGACGATCCGGGGTATCAGCTCATCGACGCTGCGCCCGCGGTAGATGCGGGGCGCGAAGTCCCCGGGGGCGCTGCTGTGCCGGCCGCGGCGGTGGCCGGAGCGCTGCCGGGCCCCGTTGCGCGGGGCGGCGTTGTGCGGAGCGGCGTCGTGGGGGGCTGTGTCGTAGAGGGCGGTGCTCATGCGTGGATCACTCCAATCGTCTCGACGTTGATGCCGGGCGCGATCTCGTTGTAGGAGCAGACCGGTAGATGGGGCTGTGCCTGGGCGATCAGCCTGCGCAGATGGCGGCGCACGCGCGCGGAGCAGAGCAGCACCGGATTGCGGGTGCCGCGCGCCGCGGCGTGCTCGACCTGGGCGCGCAGCGCGCCCACGATCGCCTGCGCGCGGGGCGGATCGATTGCGAGGTACTCGCCGTCTGTGGTCTGGGTGATGGAGGTGGCGACCTCCTGCTCGATCGCGGGGTCGAGGGTGATCGCCTGCAGGCAGAGCCGCTCGTCCAGGTGCGGGGCTGTGATCGCTCGGCCCAGGGCCTGGCGGGCGTACTCGGTCAGCAGGCCGGTGTCACGTGTTATTCGCGCCTTGTCCCCGATCGCCTCCATGATCGTTCCGAGATCGCGGACGGCGACGCCTTCGGTGAGCAGGGAGCGCAGTACACGTTGGATCTCGCCGAGGGAGAGCGCCTCGGGCACGATCTCCTCGACGACGGCGGCGTTGGTCTCCTTCAGGCGGTCGAGCAGCGTCTTGACGTCCTGGCGGGTGAGCAGCTCGGAGGCGTGCGTGCGGATCGTCTCTGTCAAGTGCGTGACGATCATCGACTCCGCATCCACCACCGTGTAGCCGAGCGCCTCGGCCTCGGCGCGGTCGGAGGAGTGCACCCACACCGCGGGCAGGCCGTAGGTGGGCTCGGTGGTGGGGATGCCCCGCAGGCCGCCGGCGGCGTCCCCGGGATCCATCGCGAGCAGGTGCCCGGGCATAATCCGCGCGCGCGCGACCTCGGAGCCGCGAACCTTGACCACGTACTCGTGGGACTCCAGGCCGATCTCGTCGTGGATGCGCACCGCGGGGATCACGATCCCGAGCTCGCCGGCGATCTGGCGGCGGATCGCGGAGACGCGCCGCAGGAGGTTCCCCCCGGAGGATCCGTCCACGAGCGGGACGAGGCCGAAGCCGACGGCGAGCTCGAGGGCGTCGACGGAGAGCCGCTCCATCGCCTCCTCCGATCCCTGCCCCGCGCCGCTTCCGCCTGCCCCCGCCGCGAGCGCGCCGGTGCCGCCCGCGGCGATGGCGGCCTCGCTCGCGCTGGGATCGAGCTCCTCTCCGGGGAGGCCGTGGCGCACGCTCCAGCCGATCGCGCCGAAGATCGCGGCGATTGCGAGGAAGGGCAGCTTGGGCAGACCGGGGATCGAGCGCGAAGAGGCCGATCACGGTGGCGCGCGACGAGCGGGAGCTTTGCGCTGGCGCAGGATCTGGGAGGCGATGTCGGAGCCGAGGTCCTTCTCGGAGGCGGCGCGGGTGACGATGATGCCGGTGGCGACGGAGATCAGCAGAGCGGGGATCTGCGCGGCGAGGCCGTCGCCGACGGTCAGCAGCGAGAACTGGTGGGTGGCTTCGGTGAAGCGAGGCCCGGTGCTGGAGCATGCCCACGATGATCCCGCCGACGAGGTTGATCCCGGTGATGATCAGCGCGGCCACGGCGTCGCCCTTGACGAACTTGGAGGCCCCGTCCATCGCGCCGTAGAAGTCGGCCTCGCGGGCGATGTCCGCGCGGCGGTCGCGGGCCTGCTCGTCGGTGATCAGGCCCGCGTTGAGGTCGGCGTCGATCGCCATCTGCTTGCCGGGCATCGCGTCGAGGGTGAAGCGCGCCCCGACCTCGGCGACGCGCCCGGCGCCGTTGGTGACGACGACGAACTGGATCACCACGAGGATCAGGAAGATCACGAGGCCGACGACGACGTTGCCGCCGACACGACGAACTCCCCGAACGCCTTCACCACGCTGCCGGCGTCCCCGGTGGTGAGGATCAGGCGCGTGACGGACACGTTGATCGCCAACCGGAACATCGTGGTGAGCAGCAGCAGGGACGGGAAGGAGGCGAAGTCCAGCGCCTTGCCGAGGTACATCGTGGCGACCACGATCGTGAGCGCGCCGGAGATGTTGAGCGTGATCAGCAGGTCCAGCAGCGCGGGGGGCAGCGGGACGACGAGCATCGTCACGACCATCACCACCGAGACGGCGGCGAGCAGGTCGGTGTGGCGCAGCAGGCGGCGTACGGCGTCGAGGTTCATGCTCGCGCCTCCATCCAGGCGGCCTTGACCGCATCTTCGATGCTCATAGCGCGTACCTCCTACGACCGATCCGGGAGACACTCGCCTTCGGCTCGCATCCCGGTTCGGCCAGCGAGGCGGTAGACGAACGCGAGCACGCCGCGCGACCGCGGCGTAGAGCTCCTCGCGGGATCACCTGGCCGATCTCGGCCGAGGCGTGCAGCGCGCGCGCGAGCGGGGGGTCGGAGACGATCGGCACGTCGTGCTCCTCGGCGATGCGCCGGATCTGCAGCGGCGATGAGGTCCTTGCCCTTGGCCACGACCTCGGGGGCGGTGCGCGTGCCGTCGTAGCGCAGCGCGACGGCGAAGTGGGTGGGGTTGGCGACGACCACGTCAGCCTTGGGGACGGCGGCCATCATGCGCGCGCGGGCCGCCTGCATCTGGCGGCGGCGCAGCGCCGCTTTGACCTCGGCGGAGACGCCGTACTGGCGCTGCTCGTCTTTGACCTCCTGCTTGGTCATGCGCAGCTGTGCTCGTGGCGGCGGCGCTTCCAGGCGTAGTCGATCAGCGCCGATCGCGAGGTAAGCGAAGGTGGCGTGCTCGGCGATGCCAACGCGCTGTTGCCGCAACAGCGAGCCGAGGGCGCCGCGGGGGGATGCCGACGTCGGAGGCCAGCGCGCTCATGCCCGGGCAGGATCGCCAGCGCGGCGACGCCCCCGACCACGGCGACCTTGGCGACCGCCTTGAGTGCCTCGAACACGAGGTTGGGCCCGAGCAGGTTGCGCAGCCCCGGAGACGGGGTTGATGCGCTTGAAAGTCGGGTTTGAGCGCTTGCGGGCCGGGCGGAAGCCGCACCTGCGCCGACGCCGGCGAGCAGCCCGCGAGCAGGCAGATAGCCGGCGATCGGCCCGACCGTGAGCGCGAGGTCGAGAGCGCCGACTGCATCAGGCGTTGAGGCCGGCGGCGGTGGTGGCCTTGGCGGGCGTGGCGATCTCGCGCGAGGATCTCGCGGAACGGCGGCCGCGCCGGCAGCCGACGATGGCGGGCCCATCATGCTGACCGCGAACAGCCCGCCGGCGATCACGCAGCGAGCCGCCGAGGTCGGCGGCTGCGCGCCACCTGCCCCTTCTCGCGCGCGCGTTTGCGGTGCTTGGGGGTGGCCTTCTCGGTGCGGTCCCATTGCCATCAGATCCTCGCCTTCCTCACGCGACGTGCAGCGCGCCGAGCGCGGCGCCGACGCTGACCGACAGCTGGTTCGGAGATCCAGCTGGCGATGAACGGCAGCGAGGCCGCCGACGACGCAGCAGCGCGACCGCGACCTTGGTGGGAAAGCCGACCGCGAACACGTTGAGCTGTGGCACCACGCGCGAGACCACGCCGAAGGCGACGTCGGTGATCAGCAGCGCGATCAGCACCGGCGCGGCGACCTCCAGGGCGGCGGCGAACACGGTGCCAGAACACCTGCTCGGCGCCGCCCACCAGCGAGGACATGCGCGGGGCGCACGGTGAGGGGCACCAGCTGGAAGGTGCGGGCGAGGCCGCGCAGCAGTCCAGGCTTCGCCGCCGATGACGAGGAAGATCAGCATCCCCACGAGCGAGTAGAAGCGCGTGATGGCGCCGCGTCTCCTGCGCCGTTCATGGGGTTGATCAGCGTTGCCGTAGGAGAAGCCCGAAGATCACGTCGATGACCGAGCCCGCCGATTCGACGGCGGCCAACAGCACCGCGAAGCGAGAAGGCGAAGCCGAGCCCGACGAGCATCCCCTCGACCACCAGGGCGGCGAGCGCCAGCGGGTCGCTGGGGATGTGCTGGCCCGTGCAGGGCGATCGGCGCCAGGCCGATGGAGATCCCCACCGCGATGATGCCGCGCACGCGCGGAGGGACCATCGTTCGAGGAGAACAGGGGCGCGATCAGGAACAGCGGCGTGACCCGTGCGAGCACGAGGATGAAGCCGGCGAGCTCGTTGCCCGCGAGCTGGCTGAGGACTGATCGCTGGCCGCTCACGAGCCCACCAGGGTGGGGATCGAGGAGTACAGCGCGGTCGTGTAGGCGACCAGCTGGCCGAGCATCCAGGGGCCGAGCAGCACGACGACCACGGCGATGCCGGCGATCTTGGGGATCAGCGTGAGGCTCTGCTCCTGGATCTGGGTGACGGCCTGGAAGACGCTGACCACCAGGCCGACGACCAGCGCGACCAGCAGCAGCGGGCCGGCGACCTTCAAGCGCCAGGCTCATCGCCTGGGAGGCGAGGTTGACGACGGTGTCCTGGTTCATGGCGGCGCCGGGTGGGGTCCGATCAGTGGAAGCTCTGGACGAGCGCCTTGATGACGAGATCCCAGCCGTCGACGAGGACGAACAGGAGGATCTTGAAGGGCAGGGAGATGAAGGTCGGCGGCAGCATGATCATCCCCATGCTCATCAGCGTCGAGGAGACGATCAGGTCGATGATCAGGAACGGCAGGAAGATCAGGAAGCCGATCTGAAAGGCGGTCTTCAGCTCGGAGACGATGAACGCGGGGATCAGCACCTCGGTGGGCACTTCGGCGCGGGTGTGCGGCGTCTTCGTCGTGGCGCAGGGAGACGAACAGCGAGATGTCCTGCACGCGCGTCTGGCGGAACATGAATTCGCGCAGCGGCTGCTCGGCGCGCTCGATGCGCGGCGGTGGTGGTGATGTGGTGGGCGCTGAGCGGTTCGATCGCGTCGTGCTTGATCGCGCTGATCGTGGGGGCCATCACGAAGATCGTCAGGAACAGCGCGATCCCGACGAGCACCTGGTTGGGCGGCGCGTTGTTGGTGCCGACGGCGGTGCGGATGAAGCCGAGCACGATCAGGATGCGGCTGAAGCCGGTGACGGTGAACAGCACTGCCGGCACCAGCGTCAGCCCGCCGACGAGCAGCAGGATCTGAACGGCGTTGGAGGAGTTGAGGTTCACCGGCGCACCGTCCATTCGCGCACACGGTTGAGTGCGTCCGAGACCACGGTGGGCACTCCAGAGACCCGCACCTGGCCGGGGATCTGGATGGGGCTCGGAGAGCCTCCCCCCACCCCCCCCTCTGCTCCACCCCCGACGACGGTCGGCTCGGGGAGATCGAGCAGCCCGGCCTCGCGCGCCTGCTGCTCTGTGTAGCGGTGGATCGGGGCCACCCCGTGCTCGGCGGAGCCCACGAGCAGGTAGTCGCGCCCGGCACGCACGAGGTGCAGGGTGCGCCCGGACCCGAGCGCCAGCGTGGCGAGGCTCGTCAGGCCGGATCCGGCGCTGCGAGTCTCGCGGCCGGTCTTGACCTGCGAGGATCCAGGTGAGCCCCCAGATCACCGCGATCACGATCGCAGGCCGACGATCGTGCGGACGATGCTCGCGCCCCCGGAGCTCGTGTGCGAGGCGGTGGAGGGCGAGAGATTGAGCGGCGTCCCTTCCCCGCCGCTCTTGGAGCTCGGCGTGAAGGCCTGCGCGGGGCAGGCGTGAGCGAACACGGCAAGGCCCAGGGTGGCCGTGCCGAGCGCAGGAAGGGCGGCCCGCAGGGCCGCGCGCGAAGGCGTTATTAACCTGTTCATCGAGGGACGACTCCGAGGAAGAGTCGCCCCGGTTATCGGCGTCGCCCCAGATGGCTTGAGTAGTGCTCGCCGTCGCTCAGACGAGCGCGTCGATCTGCACGGCCCACTCGCCCTCGGCACCGACCTGGAGGGTGCCGTCGGCGAAGCGCATGCCGTTGACGAACAGCTCGATGGGGGACTCGGCGCCCTGGTCGAGCTCGACGACGGCGCCCGGCGGCAGCTCCAGGGCTTGGCCCAACGGCAGCGTGGTGCGCCCAAGCTCAGCCCATACGCGCACGGGCACGCCCATCATCCGCGCGAGGCTCTCGCGGGTGGGCGTCTCCTGGCCGCGGCCTTCCCCCGCAGCGCCCTCGAGCTGCGATTCGCCGTTCGCCTCGCGGCCGAGACGTGACGTCGCGGGGGGGGTGTCCGAGCGCAATAGCTGCGCCTTGCTCGCCCCGGGGGGAATCGCCTCGGTCAGCTTGACCGCGCGGCGCGTGCCGCGCAGACCGGGCCGGCCGCGGCCGAGGGGGACGCCCTCGGCGTAGAGGCGCACTCCCTCCTCGGCGCGATCCTGCAGCGCGAGTAGCGTCCCGGGGGTGAGCGCGAGTACCCGCTCGACGGGCATCTCGCGGGCCCCGACCTCGGCGCGCAGGCAGACGTGGGCGCTGGCGAGCCCGCGGCGCATCGCGCGGGCCTCCCGGGAGTCGGAGTCGAGGGATCGGAGCCCGCCCGCCCCGCCGAGGATCTCCTCCGCGACGGGCCCGATCGCGGACCAGGGGATAAGCAGGGACATGCTGGAGGGGAGGGCGTCGATGCGGCTCTCGAGGGCAAGCACGAGGGTGGGTTCCCCGATCGGGACGAGCACGCCGGCATCCCCCTCGAGGTCGACCTCGCCGAGACTCAGCTCGAGCCCGCCGAGATCGCGCCACGCGGGGCTGAGCTGGGCGAGCAGGGATTGCAGCAGGCGCCGAGTGAGCGCCCAGTCGACTTCGCTGAAGCGCCGTTCGGAGGCGGCCTGTGAGGGGCGCCCGCCGAGCAGGCACTCGAGCGCCTGCAGGACGAGAGGGGGGTCGATGCAGAGGAGCATCTGCGCGTTGATCGGCTGCACCCGAAGCTCCACAGCGATCGTGTTCACCGACAGCCGGGCCTTGGCGGCCGCCCATGTGAGCTGGCTGGAGTCCGCCACAGCGAGCTCGACCGGAGCCCGCAGCTCCGTGGAGAGCTTCAGCGCGAAGGCTTCGCCGAAGGAGCCGAGCGCGCGCGCGATCCTGCGGCGCAACTCGGCGGTGAACTTGGTGGGCTGGGAGAAGTCCACCGTTCTGATCAGATGCCCACCCGGCCCAACCCCCTCGCTCGCGCTGGCCGCCGGTGGGTCCTCGGGCTCCTCGAGATGCTCCGCCGAGGCGGCGTCTGGCTCCCTGGGACCCTCCGCCAAGGCGGCGTCCGGAGCGTCGGGGGCCACCTCGCTGCGGGCGGGGTCGCGCGCGTCGCCGGGTGGGGTCGGCTCGAGGTCCGGTTGCTGTTCGGCCTGGCTCATCGCGGCCTCCCGGTCACTCCTGGACGGCGGAGTCGGCCTGCGCGGGAGCGGGCGGCGCGGGGGCCGGCGCGGTGCCGGGCGACGCGGGATCGCCGGCGTCGAGCCGTTCCCCACCATCCCGCTCGCCGAGGCTCGGCGCGGCGGGGTCGCCATCGATGATCTCGGTGACGCGCAGGCCGAACTCCTCGTCGACGATGACCACCTCGCCCCGGGCGATGGGGGTGCCGTTGACGAGCAGGTCCACGGGTTCGCCGGCGAGCCGCTCGAGCGTGACGATCGAACCGGCGTGAAGCTGAAGCGTCTCGCCGACGGTCATGCGGGTGCGCCCGATCTCGACGCTGAGCTCCATGGGGACGTCGCTGAGGCGGCGCAGGTCGGCGCCGTTCTGCGCGGGGCCCGGCGCGGCGCCGTTGCCCTCCGTCCCCGCGGGACCGCCGGAGGGCTCATCGAGCTGCTCGTAGACGACCGCGTCGCTCATGGCAGGGGACCTCCCCAGGGCAGCCGGCCGGCCTCGGCCTCGGTTCGCGCTGTGTGCGGCTCGATCATGGTGTCGCTCCCATTGCCTACTGGACCGTCAATTCGGGGAACAGCACGGCTTGCACCTTGACGTCGGTCTGGTGCTGGATGCTCGTGAGGATGCGGTGCTTGATCGAGCTGCGGCCCTGACTGGAGGTGAGTATGCCCCCGCTCTGCCCAGTGACTGTGTCGGTCACGATTTCGCGGACCACGGGTTCCTCGGGGAGCGTCCCGGCGCCTTCACCCGAGCTCGAGGAGCCCCCGGCGGCGGATGCCCCGTCGCTCTGTCCCGGCGCGAGCTCGAGCGCGACGGAGATCTTGGCGTAGTGGCCTTCGGCAAGGTTGATCAGGAAGGGTTGGGGCATGACGTAGATCGTGCCGGCGATCTTCTGCTTGACGGTCTTCTTGGGCTTGCTCATGGAGTAGCCGACTCCGAGCACGAGCAGCAGCACGAGGGGGATGAGGAGCTTCTTCTTGGACATGGTCGTGGGTCAGGAGTGCGGGTCGGGGCCTGGTCGTATGGTTCCTGGTCCTATGTATCGGCCGGGCGCGAGGGATCAGTAGAGGCGTTGCAGGACGATCTCCACGCGCCGGTTCAGCGCGCGCCCGGCGGCGGTGGAGTTGGTGGCGATCGGGTGCTGTTCGGCGTAGCCGGTGGCGCTAAGCCGCTGGGAGTCGACGCCCTTGGCGATCAGGAAGCGCACGACGGTGCTCGCGCGGGCGGTGGAGAGCTCCCAGTTGCTCGGGAATGCGCCGCCGGTGATCGGCACGTTGTCGGTGTTGCCTTCGATGGCGATCGGGTGGACGTGGTCGATGTTCAGCAGCGCCGCGATCTCGGTGAGCAGGGGCTGGCCCTGGCTCTTCGAGGGCGGCGCTGCCGGAGGTGAACAGGAGGCTGTCGGTGAGCACGCGGATCGCCAGGCCGCGCTGTTCGATGGCGACTGGACGGACTTCGCGAACCCGTGCCGGGCGGCGTACGGTTGAGCTCGCGCTGGAGGGCTCGAAGCTGGCCTGCTCCTGCTGGGCGGCGGAGACCTGCACGCTCGCGGCGCTCGCTGGCGGCGCTCTGTGCGCTCGCCTGCGACTGCGCGCTGCCCGACTGCCCGCCGGAGACGTGTTCGAGTTCGCTGGTGACATTGCGGGGTCAGCCGCACGATCGCCGGCGTGTCGATGGTGGTGGGGGCGCGGCTGGAGTTGGCGCTCGCACCGGGCTGCTCGATCGACTTGCCGCCCGGCAGGATGTCCCCGGAGAAGGCCGCCTTGAGCGCCAGCTGGAGGGTGCGGTACTTGGAGATGTTCACCGAGGAGATCGAGAAGAGAACCATGAAGAGCGCCATCAGCAGCGTGATCATGTCCGCGTAGGTGAGCAGCCAGCGCTCGTCGTTGTCGTGCTCGGCGGCGTGCCCACGGCGTTTGCGCCCGTGTCCGCGCGCCATCGCTAGTGGCTCCTTCGGAGAGTGAGTTGGCGCCCGGAGGTGATCATCAGGCCGCCTCGGCCTGCGCGTTGGCGCTCTGGGAGGAGGTCTCCGGGCCGTCCTCGCTCTCGCGCTCGGCGGGCGGCAGGTAGGACATCAGCTTGTCCGACGACCAGGCGCGGGTTGTCACCGGCCTGGAGGGAGAGGATCCCCTCGAGCGTCATCATCCGCAGCTCGACCTCTTCGGAGGAGATCGCCTTGAGGCGGTTGGCGATCGGCAGGAAGATCACGTTGGCCGCGCCGACCCCCATCAGCGTCGCGAGGAAGGCGGCGGAGATCGAGGGCCCGAGGGTGGAGGGGGCGGCGAGGTTCTGGAGCACGTGCACGAGTCCGAGCACGGTGCCGATGATCCCCATCGTGGGCGCGAACCCGCCGGCCTTCTCGAAGGGCGCCGCGCCGGCCGCGTGGCGGGCCGCCATGCCGTCCACCTCGGCCTCGATGATCGCGTGGACCATCTCGGGGTCGGTGCCGTCGACGACGAGCTGCAGGGCGTTGCGGGTAAAGCCGTCCTCGATCTCGGAGAGCTGCGCGTCGAGCGCGAGCAGGCCCTCGCGGCGGGCCTGGTCGGCGAGCGACACGAGCAGGTCCAGGCGGCCGCGGAGGTCGGGGGGCTCGGCGGAGAAGGTGAGCTTGTAGAGGCTGGGGACGCGCTTCATCGACTGCGTCCCGACGCTCGCCAGCGTCACCCCGCCGGTGCCGCCGAGGATGATCATCAGCGCGGGGATGTTCGATGAAGGAGGCGGGACTGGTCCCGTCCATCATGGAGCTGAGCAGCAGGGCGCCGAAGGCAACCCCGATTCCGATAGCTGTTGCGGCCTTCATCGCCCTCGTTCATCGGCCGGGAGGCGCGATCCTTCAACCGGTTCGTGGTGCCTGATTGGGCCCTTGATCGGAGTGGGCCGGGAATCGCCTCCGCCCGGACCGCCGCGGCGGTTGCGCATCGCCTCGGAGAGCACATCGACGCGCCAGTCGCGCATCGCGGCGGCGACCTCGTCGGGCGCTCTCGGCGACCACGACCTTGGCGGTGGTGGCGAGCGTCACGACGGTGTCGGGGGTCGACTCGATGGTGACGATCAGGTCTGGGTTGAGCTGGAACGGCTCGTCGGTGTGTCCGAGCCTGTGGAGGGTGATCATGGGCAAGCCTTCTCTCGGTGGTTTATCGCCCGGCGGTGGGGCGCGGCGCGCGTATGCGCGTGCGCCCCACCCGGGCGCTCGTGTCGTCCCTGGAGTGCCTACTGGACCATCGTCACCAGCGTCTGCAGCATCTGGTCGGCGGTGCTGATCACGCTGCGAGTTGGCCTGGTAGCCGCGCTCGGCGGTGATCATGGTGGTCATCTCGGTGGCGAGGTCGACGTTCGACATCTCGAGCTCCCCGCCGACCGTCTGGCCGAAGCCGCCGGTGTTGGGGGTGCCCACGATCGGCGCGCCCGAGTTGGCGGTCTGGCTCCACAGCGAGCCGCCGAGGCGTTCCAGGCCGTTCTGGTTGGGGAACTGTCGCCAGCGAGAGGTAGCCCGCGGTGACCTGGTGTTCGAAGGTCGGGGATTTGGGGTTCTCGTCGGTGTAGCTGACCGCGCCGTCCTGGCCGATCGACACGTTGGCGGAGCCGGGCGGGATCACGATGTAGGTGTCTTCGGCTCCGGGCGCGTAGGTGGTTTCGCCTCCCGCCTTCGGTCGGGACCGCGTTCGCGGCCGATAACGTAGTTCGCCGGCCTGCGTGGTGAGGAAACCCTTGGTGTTGGTCGTGAGGTCGCCCGCGCGGGTGTACTGGAAGCCGGCCGGCAGTTTGGCCGTGTAGGGGTGCTTTCGCAGGGCGGCGTGCCGGTGCCGACGCGCAGGAACCCCGCGCCCTCGATGGCGACGTCCAGCGGGTTGTTGGTGGACTGGAAGGAGCCCTCGGTCATGTTGTTGTCGGTCGCATGCGACCTGCACGCCGAGCCCGACCTGCACGGGGTTGGTGCCGCCGTTGCCGGCGGTCGGGCCGGAGGCTCCCCGCAGCGATCTGCGCCAGCGAGTCGGCGAACTCACACGCTCGGGACTTGTAGCCGATGGTGTTGACGTTCGCCAGGTTGTTGGCGGTTACGTTGAGCATCGTCTGGTTGGCGTCGAGGCCGCTGATCGCGGCGTACATTCCACCTCATCATGGTTGCGTCACTTCCTTTCGCGGCCTCCTCGATGAGGTCCGGCCGTGGTTGTGTTTTCAAGGGTTCTCGGAGTTACTTCGTCTCGATGAGGCTGGTCAGTCCTGGGGGTCGTTGGCTTGGGGGCTCCTCTCTGGTCGTGGTGTCACAGGGGTGAATCGGGGTGCTCGATCGTGGGCGCCTCAGGCGATGACGGCGCTGTCGATGTTGGTGAAGATGTGTTCGTGCATGTGTTCGGAGCCGACCGCCGTGATGACGGTGCGGTTGGGAACGGACACCACGAAGGCCGTGCCGTCGACGAGTACGAGCGAGTCGCGGGAGCCCTTGCCGGCGGCGCGTCCCACGCCCTCCTGCAGCCGGCCGACGGTGGTGGGATCCAGTGCGATCCCGCGGCGCTGCACCCGCTCGCGCGCGTGCTTTGAGAAGCGCAGGGGTTCGGCCCCGCCCGCTCCGGTTGTGCCCGCCCCGGCAGCACCGGCACCGACCGAGCTCACTCCGGCGCCCGCCTCCTTGAGGACATCCGCGAATGACGGCCCGGAGGAGTTCCCGGTATCGGCGGCCTGCCCCCCCCGGACGGAGCCCGTCTGGGGGCTGCCGAGAACTCCGGGTGGGAGCAGCGCGGGGTTGAGCTCGACGCTCACGAGACCTCCGTTACGCCGGCAAGCTCGATCCCGGGGGTACCTTCGACCGTGAGGGTGGCGCCTTCGGGTGTGATCTCGACGCTCTGCACGGCACCGCTCTGGGTGGCGCCGGTGGAGGGATCGGTGTAGGAGACGGTGTGACCGATCAGCCCGACCGCCTGGGCAACCCGTTGGGCGGTGGCGGACTGGGAGCTGTTCTGGGCGAGGTTGGTGGTCTGCTCGAGCTGGGAGAACTGGGCGAGCTCGCTTATGTATTCGGTGCCGTTGCTCGGTTCCAGTGGGTTCTGAGCCTGCAGCTGGGCGATCATCAACTTGAGGAAGTCGTTCTTGCCGAGTTCGCCATTGGGGTTCGTGGGTTCCGTTGTGGCGGAGTTCGCAGCGGAGCCTGTCTTGGCAGTTGTGGTGGCGGCGGGGAGCGCCGCGGTGTGTGGCGATGGGGTGACGGTGGTCATGTGGTTGCCTCGCTCTCGTGTCTGGTGTGCGGGTGTGCCTGCGGTCGCTTGGGGTTGGGGTTGGGGTGGTGTGGGTTGCGTCGTCTCTTGGGGGTGCGTCAGGCGAGCACGTCGAGGAGCGTCCCGCGCGATGGCGCGGTCGCAGGTTGGGCGTGCTCTGCGGCTTCGATGTCAGGGGTGGCATCGGTTGGCGGCGCGGTCGTGGCGCTCTGGCCGGCGCGAGAGCCACGGGAGAAGGCTTCACCGCCGCCGGCGGCCCCGCCGCGGCCGCCTCCGAGGGCGGTGTCCCCGTCGTGGGCGGCAGAGTGGCTGTGAGCCCCGATGCTCAGACGCGCGAGGTTGAGGCCGAGCGAGCTGAGCGACTGGCGCAGTTCGGCGTGGGCGGCGGCGAGCGCCTGTGCAGCCACGGGTGTCTCGGCGGTTACCCGGGCGAGGAGACCCTGCGAGGTCTGGGTGAGGTTGATGCGGATCTCGCCGAGCCCCTCGGGCTCGAGCGCGATGCGGACCTGGGAGAGGCCCTGGCGGACTGCGAGCTGGATGGTGCCGTGGAGGGTCTCGATGGCCTGCTGGAGGCCCACGCCGTAGTCGAGCAGTGGCCCCTGCTGGTCCCCGCCCAACGGTGCCGATGCCTGGGCCGAGCCGGTGCCGGCCCCTCCCGCAAGCCCTCCCGCGAGCCCTCCCACTGCGCCGGCGGCCACTCCACCGGTGTCGGCTGTGGTGGCCCCGGGCGCCTGGGTGGGGTTGGGGACCCACAGCTTGTCGTGGACCCCCGCGCCGGCGGCCGAGGGGGGGCCCTGTTTCGTGAGTGAGCGCGCGCCCGCCTGGTAGCTCCAACTCCCGCCGCCGGCGCCGGCGCCCTCCTCGTGCGCTGGGGAGCCGAGGGTGGCGCGCGCCGTGGGAGTTCTCAGGAGTTGCGGGGATGCCTGGGAGGCATCGGAACCCACCGCCCTGGATCGAGGACCCGCCTGTCCGGCGGTGGGACTCGCCTGTCCGGCGTTGGGACCCGCCTGTCCGAGATCGGAGCCCGCCCACCCTTGCGCCGTGCCGTCGCGCGAGGGAGACCCACCGGATGCCGCTGTGCCCCCGTCGCCCGTGGTGCCGTGGTCGCCGGCAGTGGTGGGAGTGCCACCGCTCGCGAAGTGTGAACCCGAGGCTGTGGCGTCGCCGGCTGGTGGGAGCGCGCGGCTACCCACGGTCGGCATCGAGCGGCCGGCCGAGGGCGCGCCCGTGGGGGTGCTGGGGACCGCGCCCCTGGTGTCGGCGGACGACCCCTCCAACCCTGTGGCGGTCGGGGAGCCAGAGGCGCCGTCCCCTGCCTCGCGCGCGACCGGCGTGCCAGGAACGCCGATGGGGAGGCCCGTGGCGGGAGGCGCAATCGTGCCGGCGGCGGCACCGGCGATGGCGGCGCCCGAAGCGCTGGAGGGGGGGAGACGGAGGAAGCGCCAGCCCCCACCTCCCCGGCACCGTGGGCGGATGTGGGGGTGGAGGAGGCGCCAGGCTTCGCGCTCCCCGCCCCGTGGGCGGATGTGGGGGAGGCCGCGGGGAAGGGGCTTTCCGAGTGACTCTGCTGCTGGCCTTCCGCAATGGCGGTCCGGGCCCATTCAGTTTCGAGCGCACTGTGGAAAGGCACCCCTTCGGGAGGGGCGCCCGGTGGGGGGATCGGTTCCCGCCCATCCGGGATCGGATTCCGCCCATCCGGGATCGGTTCTCGTTCACCGAGAGCGCGAAGGGCGGTCTGGGCGGCGGGGGCGGTCATGCGATCGCCTCAGCGGGGGTGGCGATCGATGTCCCGCCACCGACGGGAGCAACCGCGGTGGCTTCCGCCGCGAGTGCCGGCGGGTGAGATTCGCTGCCCTGGCTGTAGGCGGCGGCGTAACCGAGTACTTTGCTGACGTACTGCTGGGTTTCGGAGTAGGGGGGTACGCCGCCGTATTGGACCACGGCGCCAGGACCGGCGTTGTAGGCGGCGAGCGCGTCGGCGGTGTTGCCGGCGAACTGCTGGAGCAGTTGAGAGAGATAGCGGGCGCCACCTTCGATCGACTGCGCGGGGTCGAGCGGTTCGGCCACGCCGAGCGAGGCGGCGGTGGAGGGCATCAGTTGAGTGAGCCCAAGCGCGCCGGCGCTGCTGCGGGCGGAGGGGTCGAACCCGGACTCCTGCTGGATCAGCCCGTGGAGAATCGCGGGGTTGAGTCCGTAGCGGGCGGCGGCCTGTTCGACCAGTGGCGCGTAGGCGGACCTATCGCTGGTCGCGCTCGCGCCTGCCGGGCTGGGCGCGGCGGCCGGCCCGGACTGGGCGGAGTCGAGCGCCGAGGCGAAGGTGGCGCCGGCGGTGGGGTGTTCCATCCGGGCGATAAGCGCCTGCAACTGCTGGACGCGCTGGGCGGCGGCGGTTATCGATTCCCATCCACCGGGGTTGGCGGCGGGCCGAAGCGGTTCCAACCCACCCACGGAAGCGCTCATGCGGCGCTCCGGCGGAAGCGCTCGAGGGCGATCTCGTCGAGCTGCTCGCTTTCGCGCCGCCCAACCTCGCGCTTGTGTTCGGCGAGCTGTCGATCCTTGAGGCGCTCAAGAATCTGGTGCTCGCGCGCCGCGTGCCCCAACTGGGTGTCGCGGTCGGCAACGTCGGCCTCGT
Organism: uncultured Solirubrobacterales bacterium; assembly: GCA_963771915.1. Lineage (GTDB taxonomy): Bacteria > Actinomycetota > Thermoleophilia > Solirubrobacterales > Solirubrobacteraceae > Palsa-744. The sequence continues at coordinate 431,936 of CAVYVD010000002.1, forward strand.
GGCGCTCGAGCTCACGCATTCCCATCGTGCGCTGGGCCTCGATGTGCTCGACGAAGGCCTGGCGTGCAAGGAGGTCCGCGGCGCTGACTGTGCTGGAGTGGCCGGTGGCGAGGCGCTGGTGGGTGTGGGCCTCCTCAAGATGCTCCTCCACGCGCCGCAGGCGGTCCTGGCTGCCGAGCAGCTGGGAGAGGGCACGGGCGAGCTCTTGGCGCGCAAAGCTCTCCTTGCGCTGGCGCAGGGAGAGAACGCGCTCTAGCCGGAAGCGGAACGAGGGAGCGGTGCTCACCGCCGCGTAATCGGACGGGGGGCGCGTTTCTTGAGGACGGGAGCCGGGTGTCAATGGCTCCCTGCGGTGGGCGGGCCCATCTCACGGCGCTGCCGATCCCACGGACGCGGATGGATGTAAGCTCTTGTGTATTCGCTACGGGCAAAAGGAGGGCGAATCGTCGGTCTTCCAGGAGAATCCGAAGAATGATCTGACTGACAGTTAGATTTATTCATCGAAATGTGATCCGGAGACCCCGACTATTCGTAAATAAAATATGGGTTCGTACCGTTCTCGGAGCGGCATGGACTCAGAAACCGCAAAGGTCGATACCCGAAGAGGATGATCGACAAAAGCAATCACGCCCTGGGGATGAACAAACATGAGCAAGAAGAAGTCGGATGAGGTAACGATTACGCTATCTCCGCTGCAGGTGGAGCAGGTGATGCGCGGCGCGGGTCGCAATCGCAACGGAACCGTGTCGAACCTGTTGCTGGCGGCTCTCGACCACGCCTACCAGCCGGCCGACAAGAACGGCAAAGGCGGGCCCTCGCCGTTGCAGAAGGCGACGCGGGCGGCGCTGGAAGAGGCGCTCGAGGATCCGCAGCTCTCGCAATCGCTGCTGCGGGGCCTGGCGATCCTGGCCTCCTACGGCCCGGAGCGGCCGTGGCGGGCGATCATCGACCTGGCGGGACAGTTGGGGATGTCGCCGTCGACGACCCACCGGTACGTGAAGACGCTGCGGGCGGTGGGCCTGTTGGAGCAGAACCCGTCGACCCGTGAGTATCGCCCCGTGGCGGTATAGCGAGACGTCGGGCTCAGCGACAGCAACGGATAGGGTGCCGTAACTCGCCGACGGGCGAACGTCGGCGAGGCGCCCCCGGCTCAGATGTTTGAGCCCGAGGGCGGGGGAGGGCGAAGGGCCCTCCGGGCGAGACGCCCCGGCTCAGAGATTGAGCCCCAGGGCAGGGATGGCCGACGTCCCGAAGGGATCCGATGCCGGAGCGGCCCCGAGATCGGAGGAGCTTTCAGACCCGGTGAGGATCTCCTCGGCGTCGATGATCTCGCCACTGCGCTGGGCGAGCGAGCGCTCGAGTCGAGGCGGCGAGCTCGAGCAGGCACTTGTCGGAGGCGGCGGGGTCGCTGGGTTCCGTGACGGGCTGGCGCAGGAAGGCATCGATCCGGGAGCGGTGCTCGAGCGTGGCGTCGAGCAGGGGGTCGCTCCCGGACTGGTAGGCGCCGATCGCGATCAGATCCTCCTTCTCGCGCAGCGCGGCGAGCGCCGAGCGCAGGCGCTGCCCGGCGGAGGCGATCTCGGGGCGGACGATCTCCCCGGTGAGGCGGGATACGCTCTGGAGCACGTCGATCGCGGGGTAGTGCCCGGCGTGGGCGAGGGAGCGGGTGAGGACGATGTGCCCGTCGAGGATCGAGCGGACGGCGTCGGCGATGGGCTCGTTCATGTCGTCGCCGTCGACGAGGACGGTGTAGAGGCCGGTGATGGAGCCCTCGGGGCTGGTGCCGGCGCGCTCGAGCAGGCGGGGGAGCAGCGCGAACACGCTGGGGGTGTAGCCGCGGGTGGCGGGAGGCTCGCCGATCGCGAGGCCGATCTCGCGCTGGGCGGTGGCGAAGCGGGTGACGGAGTCCATCATCAGCATCACGTGGTGGCCGTGGTCGCGGAAGTGCTCGGCGATGGTGGTGGCGGTGAAGGCCGCCTTGATGCGCACGAGCGCGGGCTCGTCGGAGGTGGCGACGACGACGACGGAGTGCCCGAGCGCGCCACCGAGGTCGCGCTCGACGAACTCGCGGACCTCGCGACCGCGCTCGCCGACGAGCGCGATGACGTTGACGGTGGCGGAGGTGGAGCGGGCGATCATCCCGAGCAGCGAGGACTTGCCGACGCCGGAGCCGGCGAAGATCCCGAGGCGCTGCCCGCGCCCGCAGGGGACGAGGCTGTCGAGGGCGCGCACCCCGAGCGCGACACGCTCGCGGATTCGGGGCCGGCTCAGCGCGGAGGGGGGAGGGGCGATCGTGGAGCGGCGGCCCGCCCCCTCGCTGCTCTCCCCGGCTACGCCGCCGAGCCCGTCGAGAGGGGCGCCGAGCCCGTCGATGATGCGCCCGAGCAGGTGGGGGCCGACGGGCACGCGGAAGGGAGCGCCGGTGGGGAGGACCTTGGTGCCGGGGCCGATGCCCTGGAGCTCGCCGAGGGGCATCAGCAGGGTGCGGCCCTCGCGGAAGCCGACGACCTCGGCGGGAACCGCCTCGCGGTGTCGATCGGCCCCGACGAGGCACACCTCGCCGACCTCGGCCTGCAGCCCGGTGGCCTCGATGATGAGCCCGATGAGGTTGCTCACGCGCCCGTGGCAGCGGGCTAGATCGGCGGCGGCGAGCGCGGCGCGGGAGCGCTCGAGGAGATCCCCACTCATGTGGAGGGCTCCGCGCCACTGCGGGGCTCCTGGGTGGCGGAGGGTTCCGCGCCACTGCGGGGCTCCTGGGTGGCGGAGGGTTCCGCGCCACTGCGGGGCTCCTGGGTGGCGGAGGGTTCCGCGCCACTGCGGGGCTCCTGGGTGGCGGAGGGCTCCGCACCGCGGGGCTCCTCGTCGCGGGAGGGCTCCCGGACGATCGGGGGCTCCGCCCCGCCGAGCTCCGCCTGGATGACCTCACGGGCGCGCTCCAGCTGGGTGTCAACGGTCGCATCGACCTCGCTCTCGAGCGTGCGGACGATCGCGCCGCCGGGCCCGACGCGGCGGTCGGCCTGAACGTCGCAGTGCTCGACGCCGCCGACCTGGGCCTCCAGCTCGGCGATGGCGGCGCTGACGATCTCGAGGTCGGCGGGGTCGACGAGCACGGTGACGCGCCGGCGGTCGGTCACGCGCCGCAGGGCGCCGCGGACGGCGTCGAGGACCCGCTCGGGTTGGACCTGGAGCGTGCCGGCGAGGATCTTGGCGGCGAGCGCGAGCGCGAGCGCGACGGCGTCGCGCTCGGTCTCCTCGGCGAGCTGCTCGCGCAGCGCGAGCGCATCGGTGAGCGCCTGACCGAGGGCGAGCGCGGCGGAGCGGGCCTCAGACAGGCCGTTCTCGCGGCCCTGGGCGAGACCCTCCGCGTGGCCCTCGGCGCGGGCGAGCTCGCGGATGCGTTCGGCCTCGGTGGCGGCGTCGGCGAGGAGACCGATCGAAGATCGGCCAGCAGGATTATTGGGGTCCCACTGATTTGGACCCCACCCACCCGAAGCGGAGGGCTCGAGCTGCTCGAGGGGGTAGCTCACACCACCGCTTCCTCTTCGCTCTCCCCGTCGCCGGTGGAGAGCACGATCGTGCCGGCCTCCTCGAGGCGGCGCACGACCGCGACGATGCGGCCCTGGGCGGCCTCGACGTCGCGGCGGCGCTGGGGCTGCTGGACCTCCATTTCCTCCAGGAGCATCGCGGCGCCGCGCTCGGACATGTTGGCGAGGAGCTTCTCCTTGACAGCCTCGGCGACCCCGCGCAGCGCGAGCACGAGGTCCTTCTGGTTGGCCTCGCGGAGGACCTGCTGGATCGCGCGGTCTTCGAGGGTGGCGAGGTCCTCGAAGACGAACAGCATCCGGCGGACCTCCTCGGCGAGCTCGGGATCGGTGGTGGCGAGGTGCTCGAGCACGGCGCGCTCGGTGGAGCGGTCCGCGTGGTTGAGGATGCCGGCGAGCGCCTTGGCCCCCCCGGCGCTCGAGTACTCCTGCTCGACGACGGTGGTGAGCCGCTGGCGGATCACCTCTTCGACCTGCTGGATCACCGAGGGGCTGGTCTCGCCCATGCGCGCGATGCGCAGCGCGATGTCGGGCTGCACCGCGTCGGGCAGGCGGGCGAGGACCTGGGCGGCGAGCACGGTGGGGAGGTTGGCGACGACCAGTGCGATCGTCTGGGGGGCCTCGGTGCGCAGGAAGCCGACGATCTGCTCGGGGGGGGTGCTGCGCAGGAACTCGAAGGAGCGCATCTCGGTCACGGCGGAGAGCCGCGCGAGCAGCTCCTCGGCGCGCTCGGCCCCGAGCGCGCGCTCGAGGACTTCGCGGGCGAACTCGATCCCGCCGACGACGTCGCCCAGGCCGCCGGTGGCGGCGGCGGCGAGCTCGCCGAGGATCGCCTCGGTGGTCTGCTCCTCGATCGCGCCGAGCTTCGTCATTTCGAGGGAGAGGCCCTCGATCTCCTCCTCGCGTAGGTGCTGGATGACCTCCGCGGCGAGCTCGGGGCCGAGGGCGGCCATCAGCACGGCGGCCTTGCGGCGCCCGCCGAGGCGCACCGCGGGAACCAGTGCCCCGCCTCCCGGTGCGGCGGCCGGGGCCTCGGAGGCGGGGGGCAGCTCGATCGCCATTAGGCGTGCCTCGCGGTCGCGCCCGCCCAGATGCGGCGGTGGTCGCTCGTGCCCTGGTCAACAGGCGCGATTGTTTGCCTGATCATTAGTCCTCCTGCATCCAGCTGCGCAGCTGCTGGGCGACGCGGTCGGGGCTGGCCTCGGCGAGCTGCTCGACCTGACGGCGGATCGGAGTCCCGCCCGCCCTGCCCGCGCCGGCGGGAGAGGCGAGTGTGATCGGATCCCGCCCGCCCGCGCCCTCGGCGGGCCGCGGGGGGGTTTCGCGTTCGAGCTCGGAGAGGCGGATCGGTAGCTCGAGCTCGCGCAGCCAGGGGGGTTCGTTGTCGATCCCCTCCTGCTCGCGGCGGCGCAGGGCGCGGGTTGTGAAGAACAGGAAGAGCAGCGAGCCGATGCCGATGAGTGCGTACTTGGCGTAGCCGAGCATCCCGCCGGAGGCGCTTTCCGCCGCGGGGGCGGTGGTCTTGGCGAAGGCCATCTGGGCGATCGAGACGGTGTCTCCGCGCTTGGGCTGGAGGCCGGCGGCGTTGGTGACGGCTTCCTTGATGGCGCTCACAGAGGTGGCGGGCACGGTGCTGTCGAGCAGCACGGAGACATGCTCGCTTTCGACCACGCCGGGGGCGACGGTGGAGTGGGTGACGGTCTTGTTCACCCCCAGGGCGGATCCGGTGATTTCGTGCTTGTAGTTGGATTTGCCTGAGGTTCCGGTCTGGGCGTAAGCGGGGATATTGGCGGTGCCCGTCGCGCCTGCCCCCCCGCCGGAGCCGGTGAGGGTTTCGAGGTTCTTGCTCTGCTGGAGGGGCACGCCGGCCTTGCCGTAGGTGAGCGATTCCTGGGTGGTCTGGTTGGTGTTGAGGTTGGCGTACACCTGCACCACGGCCTTGCCGGGGCCGATCGTCTGGGCGAGCATCTCGTCGAGGCTGGCCTCCATCCCGTTGTCGTAGCGTTCCTCAGCGGCCTGCCTGCCGCTGGCACCGCCGCCGGCTTCGCCGTTCTGGGAGGGCCACAGCAGCTGCCCGGTGCCGTCGGTGATGGTGACCTTCTGCAGCTGCAGCCCGGGCACGGAGGAGGCTACGAGCTGGGCGATACCGCGCACCGAGGTGGAGCTCAGGGAGTTGGTGTCGCCCAGCAGGACGGCGGCGGAGGATGCGTTCTGGCCTTCGCCGAAGAGCTGGTTCTGGGGGTTGGGGAGGACGAGCTCCACCTGCGCGCCGCCGACCCCCTGGATGTTGTCGATCGTCTGCTCGAGCTGGCCCTGCAGCGCGCGCTGGTAGGTGACCTGCTGTTGGAAGTTGCTTTCGCCGAGGCTCGATTTTTCAAACAGCGAGAAGCCGGGCTGGGCGTTGCCGAGCTCTCCGGCGCCGGCGAGCGCGACGCGGGCCCTAGCGGTCTCGTTGGACTGCACCGCCAGCGCGGTGCCGTTGTTCTGCAGTTCGTAGCTGATCCCCTGCTGGTCGAGCGTGCTCGTCATCTTTCCCGTCTGCGCCGGTTCCAGGCCGGTGGCGAGCGTGGAGTAGGAGGGCTTGGAGACCATGTGCACGAAGAGGTAGATGAACAGGATCGCCGCGACCGCGCCGGCGCCGAAGATCAGCCATCCGCGGGGTGTGAGTCGAGTGGCGAGCTGTCTTAGGGGCATCGGCTACACCTGGGTCTGGAAGATCTGCTGGGCGGCTTCGACGGCCTTGGTGCGAATCTGGGAGGCGAGCTGCATCGAGAGCTGGGCGTCCTCGACAGTGACTACCGCGCTCTCGGGGTTGGAGGCGGTGCCGGTGGCGAGCGCCTGGGCGGCGCCGTCGGCGCTCTGCTGGGTCTTGTCGAGCGAGGAGATGGCCTGCGTGAGCGCTTCTCCGAAACCGCCGGATTCGTCGCCGCCGGTGCCTTCGGCGCCCGTGGGGGCCCCGCCCGCGCCGGCTTCGGAGACCCCGCCGATCCCGCCCACGCCGGTGCTCGCGCCGCTGCCGGCCGACTGTTCGGTGCCGACAGCGGGCGTGCTCGGGCTGAGGCCGGTGGAGGCGCCGGCGCCGGAGAGGCCCGTCGTTTCGCCCGGGCCGAGGCCGGTGACGCTCTGCGAGAGCACGTTGCCGATGGCGCCGATCGGAGGGATCGTCACTTGAGGATCCCGAGGGTGGCGGTGAACATCGACTTGGCGGTCTGCATCGCGGTGACGTCGGACTGGTAAGAGCGCGACTCGGAGATGAGGTCCACCATTTCGGTGACGGTGTTGACGTTGGGCATCTTCACGTACCCCTGCGCGTTGGCTTCGGGGTTGCCGGGGTCGTAGACCTCCTGGTCGGGGGTCTTGTCGGCGACGATCCCCGCGACCTGCACGCCGCCCGCGGGCGGATGGGTGAGAGCCCCGCTCGTGGCGTTCTCCGCGGCCGGCGAGCCGAGCGCTTCGGAGAGCGTGGCTTCGAAGTTGGAGGAGGCGGAGCCGGTCTGCCGCAGGAGGACCTCCTGGCGCTGATAGGGCTGCCCGTTCGCGGCTTTGGTGGTCTGCGCGTTGGCGAGGTTCTCGGAGGTGACGTCCATCCGCACCCGTTCTGCGCTGAGGCCGCTGCCGGCGATTTCGATGGCGTCGAAGAGGCCCATCAGCTGACCCCCATCGCGGAGCGCATAATTGCGTTGCGGGTCCCCATCACCTGCACGAGCGCCTGGTATTCGAGGCCGTTCTCGGCGAGCAGCGCCGATTCCTGGTCGACGCTCACCCCGTTGCCTTCTGGTCCCACGACCTGGGAGCTGACTTCGGGCTGGAAGGACACCTGCGCGGGGGACTCCCCGTCGGCGAGCGCGGCGCGCAGCGCGCCCTGGAAGTTGAGGTCCTCGCGACGATACCCGGGGGTGTTGGCGTTGGAGATGTTGTTGGTGAGCAGAGTCTGGCGCGCCCACGCGCCGCGAGCAGCACTTTCCAATGCCATCTGGGTGGTGTCGATGAGGGACATCCGGTGTCGGTGAGGGACGGGGGTGAACGTTTGGTGCCTGCCCTCCGTGGGCCAAACCGACTCTCATCCGTGTGAGCCGCCCCCGGGCAGCGCCCGGTTCGCTCGGGTCATCGGCAGGCGGACGGGGAGCTTGAGGTGTCCGGCGCGGCACGCGGGTGTCGTGGCGCGAGCCCCGGGTGGGTGGGGTCCCCTTCGGCCCCCTGGTGGCGGAGCTCGAGCGGCTGGGACCGGAGGGTCTGATCGAGGCGGGCCCCCGCCGCGACGCGGTCTTCATGCAGCAGGGGATCACCTTCGAGACCAGCGGCGAGAGCGGGGCCTCCCACGAACGGCCGTTCCCGCTGGACCTCGTGCCGCGGGTGCTGAGCGGCGCGGAGTGGCGCGATATCAAGCGCGGCCTGGCGCAGCGCATCCGGGCGCTGAACCACTTCGTCGACGACGTCTACCACGCCCGCGAGATCGTGCGCGAGGGCCTTGTGCCGTGGCGGCTGGTGGCGGGCTGCCCCCACTTCGCCAGGGCCGTGCACGGCATCCGGCCCCCCGGCGGGGTCTACACGCACGTGGCGGGCTGCGATCTCGTGCGCCACAGCGACGGCGCGTGGAAGGTGATCGAGGACAACGTGCGCATCCCCTCGGGCATCTCCTACGTGCTGGAGAACCGCGCCGCGATGGCGCGCCTGGTGCCCGAGCTGTTCGCCTCCTACCGGGTGCGCCCCGTGGACCACTACCCCCAGCTGCTGCTGGGGGCGCTGCGCTCGGTGGCGCCCTCGGCGGAGAGCGAGGCGACGGTGGTGGTGTGGACGCCGGGCCCCGCCAACCCGGCGTACTTCGAGCACGCCTTCCTGGCGCGCCAGATGGGGGTGGAGCTGGTGGAGGCCTCGGACCTGGTGGTGCGCGACGACGTGCTCTACATGCGCACCACCCGGGGCCTGGAGCGGGTGCACGCGGTCTACCGGCGCCTGGACGATGACTTCGTGGACCCGCTGGAGTTCCGGCCCGACTCGTTGCTGGGGGTCCCCGGGCTGGTGCGGGCCTACCGGGCGGGGAGCGTGGCGGTCGCGAACGCGTTCGGGACGGGGGTGGCGGACGACAAGGCGATCTACTGCTTCGTCCCGGAGATGATCCTCTTCTACCTGGGGGAGGAGCCGATCCTCGAGAACGTCCGCACCTACCTGCTCTCGGATCCCGAAGTGCTCGAGCACGTGCTGGGTCGCCTCGAGGAGCTCGTGGTCAAGCCGACCGGGGAGTCCGGGGGCCGGGGGGTGATGATCGGACCGCACGCGCGGGAGGCCGAGATCGCCCGCATGCGTGAGGTGATCCGGGGGCACCCCGAACGGTGGATCGCCCAGGACGTCGTGCGTCTCTCCACCGTCCCCACGGTGGACGCCGAGGGCCGCCTGCGGCCCCGCCACGTGGATCTGCGGCCGTTCGCGGTGTTCGGCGAGCACATCGACATCGTCCCCGGCGGCCTCACGCGGGTGGCGCTGGAGGAGGGCTCGATGATCGGAGGCCGAGGTGCACTTCGCGATCCGCTACCTGACAGAGTACCTGTACGACGCTCCGGTGAGCGACAACCTCAACGCCCTGCGGGTGCGTCTCGCGACGACCTCCTCGCAGCGCTGCGACGAGTTCCACACCGCATCGACCCCGAGGCGCGCGTCAGCCGCCACCTGGACTACTTCGGGACCGAGGTGCTCGAGTTCGGCATCCCCACCGACCACGACCAGCTCACGATCGACGTGCGCGCGCGGGTGGTGACCTCCGATCCCGCGGACCCCCCCGCTGGCTCGTGGGCCAGCCTGGGGAGCCCCGCCTATCTGGATGCGGGAGGCGAGTTCGCGCTCCCTTGGCAGGACCGGCCCTCGATCGAGGGCCTGCGGGAGTTCGACGAGGCGCTCGACGCGGCCACCCCGCTGGAGGCGGTGCAGCGGCTCTGCCAGTTGATCCCCGACCGCTTCGAATACCGCCCGGGGGTCACCTACGTCGGTTCGAGCGTGGCCGACCTGCTGGGTGCGCGGGCGGGGGTGTGCCAGGACTTCGTGCACCTCTCGCTCCTGCTGCTGCGCCGCCGCGGGATCGCGGCCCGCTACGTGTCGGGCTATCTGTGGGCGGCGGGAGAGGGTGGGGGCTCGGACTCGGTGGAGGTCGACACCCACGCCTGGCTCGAGGCCCTGCCCGGCGATTTGGATCCTCCCACCCACGGCGAACCGGTGTGGGTGGGGGCCGATCCCACCAACCGCCGGCTGGCGGGGGAGACACACGTGAAGATCGGACACGGGCGCTTCTACGCCGATGTGCCCCCGGTCAAGGGCCTGTACCTCGGCGGGGCCAACTCACAGCTGATCGCCGCGGTGAGCATGTCGCGCCTGGATCCCCAGGCGGGGGCGCGGGCGTAGCGCGGCGAGTGGACTATGCGCTGTGGTCCAGGCGGTGGACGCGCCGGGGGGCCTGGCCGGCGTAGCCGTGCGCGGCGCGACTGGCGCGCGCCGTCGTGCGCATGTCGCACAAGAGCCCCTCGCGCAGGCACTGAAGCGTGGCGCTCGTGCGCTCGTGCAGCGCCGCGGCGCGTTCCAGGGGGGTGCGCGCGGAGGCGGGGGGCCGCTCGGGGAGGCCGGCGGTCAGCGCATCCCATTGGGGCGCCAGCGAGCGGAGGTCCTCGATCCGGCCGTCCCGGGCGAGCTGGAGCTCGCGCTCGGCGAGCTCGAGGATCGCCTCGTAGGGGTCCAGCGACGGATCGATCTCAGCGGTGGGCGGATTGGCGAGGATCGCCCCGGTGGGGCCGGCGGTGTCGGGCTTGATGTCCACGGCGCTCACCGGTGTGCGATCTCCACCCAGGACTCCCGCAGCTCACCGAGGATCTCCGAGACCTCTTCGAGTTTGCCGGCGTCCAGGTTCATGCGCGCGCGGTTGAGATGGGCCAGGCAGAACTGGTAGATCGCGTGCAGCTGCTCGGAGAGCTCGGGGGCATGCTCGTGGTCGAGGACCCCGTCGAGGTGCGCGATGATCTGTTCGGCCTGGCGCAGTGTGTTGTGGGCGTGCTCGACTTCGCGCGCTCGCATCGCGTCTGCCGCCTGGCGCAGGAAGCGGCGGGCACCGTCGTAGAGCATCACCACCAGTTGCGCCGGGGCCGCGCAGAGCACGGCGTTCTCGCGGTATGCCTGTGGTGATGCCGTAGGTGGGGTCATGCGCTCCTCAATTGCTCATTTCTAGCCTGGGCGGGCTCTCTGAGCCGCCCTCGTTGTCCTGGTGATCGGACGTCAGGGCTCGAAGTTGAGCAGTATCTGTGCTTCGCTTGCGCGGGCAGCCTCTGATAGCGTACCTGCCGTTACATAGACCGATTGACCTTTGAGAGGAAGGGTATATCGTGAAGTCAAGTGCTAGTCAGCTCTTACGCTGTCGTCGCATCGCCGCGCTGGTCGTTCCCGTGGCGCTGCTGGCGGTGCCCTCCCTCGCGAGCGCTAGCTCTCAGGCGGTGTTGGAATTCGTCCCGGCGGGTGGAACGTTCCCCGTCGCATTCACCGCTACGGCGGGGAAGGTCACCGTCGAAGAGAAGGGCGCCCTGGCAATGGAATGCACCGGTTCCTCCAGCAAGGGCGAGATCACGGGAGCGCTGACGAGTATCGTGGAAAGCACGTACACCGGATGCTCCGCGTTGGGAGGCTTCGTCACATGCCAGTCCAAAGGCGCGGCGGCGGGGGAAATCAAGGGGGGCCCGCTCGAATCTGAACTCGTTTACATCGACAAAGCAAAGCAGGAAGTCGGTGACGTTCTCAATCCAAGGGGTGGCACCTACATCACCTATGAATGCGAAGGCCGCACGATCGAGGGGATGGGATCGATCATCTCTTCTATCGAACCCGTCAATCGAGCGACCACGAGCTTCACCCAGATTTTCAAGCGGTCCGGCGCCTCGCAAATACCGACCGAATACGAAAACGCAAACGGCGAACGGCTCAAAGCGACTCCCACGGGCTCGCTCGAAGGAGGGTCGGCCGCTGAAACGGGCACCGAAGCGACCGACGTGACCAAAAGCGCGGAAGTAGAGGTCAAGGACGAAGTCCTCGAAAAGCACGAAGAAAAACAAGAAGAAGGATCTTCGGGTAAGAAAAAACAAGAAGAAGAAGCAGCTGCCGCAGCTGCGAAAAAACGTCAAGAAGAAGAAGCAGCCGCCAAAAGGCATCAGGAAGAAGAAGCGGCCAACAAGGCGCAGTCCGCGGTCGCCGGCAGTGTCGCGCTCGACGGGACAGCCATCGCCGTTCTGCGCACCGGCGCAGCGCCGATCAAGCTGACGTGCACCGGTCATGGCACCTGCGCAGGCAAGCTGACGCTCACCGCCAAAGGCAAAGCCAAGAAAGGCAAGAAAGCGAAGACCGAGACGATTGGCACGGCCGGCTTCTCGATCCCGCCCGGTAAGACCGCCACCGTCAGGATCGCACTCACTGCGGCCGGGCGTGCTCTTCTTGAGGCCGGAGGGGCCCGCCCTGGATCTCTGCTCGCGATTCTCACCATCCTCAAATCCTCTCCCGCGCCCTCGCAGACGAGTGCCGCGACCGTGCATCTCGCGGAGAAGGCCACCGGGGCCAAGAAGAAGACAAAGAGATAGTACGCGACGCCGGCGAGCGGTGAGCTCAACCTGATTTGTGGATCGCGGGTCAGCCTGAGGATTTGGAGCTGCTTGAGGAGCTCGAGTTGCTGGCGAGCATCGAGCTGAGCTGAGCGCTCAGCCACGAGGACTGAGTCTGGCTCTGGGCCATGATTTTTTCCATCGCGGCGAATTCGGACTCGAGCGTTTTCTGGCGGATCGCGAGCATTTCGTTCATGTTCGCGATCCTGCTGCTCAATTCAGAGGTCTGGGCTGTGTCGCCGGTGATGCGAGCTTCCATCGAGCCCCCCGGGGCGGCGTTTGCGTTGACCAGTTCCTGGAAGCCCTTGGACCAGCTCTGCAGCATCTTTTCCACGCCCGCCGGGTTGGCCTGGATCGCGCTTTCCAGCTGCGCGGTGTTCACCGTGAGCTGCCCCTCCACCGCACTCTGCGAGGGGGTTCCATTGCCTGTCGGCGCGCCCGTGCTGATGCCGATGTCCGCGAGGCTCGACATTCCCGCCGGCAGTTCTTTGCCCGGTTCGTAGATCGACTGGCGCATCCCGTTGAGCAGGTTCCCCAGTTCGAAGTCGCCGAACAGCGTGCCCGTCTGCAGTTCGGTGGCGCTCCCCGGCGAGGCTGGGGGCTTGGTGGTGAGCTGCGTGTTGATCGCCCCGATCGTCGAGTTGTAGAGGGTGACGAACGCCTGCACCTGGGAGGCGATCGCGGTCACGCTGGGCCCCGGCGGCTGCACGTCGACGGTCACCGGCCCCGTGGTGGCGGTCAGCGCTTTGAGTTCCAGTGTCACACCCGGGATCGCACTCGTGAGCTTGTTCGTGGCGGAGCTCCCCGCGACCCCGTCGATCGTGTATTCCGCGTTCACCCCTTCTTTTGCGAGGCCCGCCTGTTCGACAAGCGTGCCTCCCGGGTCGGAGACCGCGATGAAGCCCGCTCCCGTGGCGCCCGTTTCGCGCGTGGAGAGCACCACCGTTTCTTTCCCCACCGCCGCCGCGTACACCGTCGCGGTGGAGTCCGAGTTGATCGCCTTGACCAGGTCTTCGATGCTGGCGCCCGCCGCGACTTCGATTTCCTTGCCGTCGATCGTCAGTTTTTCGGCGGCGACGGGGCTTTTGAACGTGAACGTGCGCTGCCCGGAGTTGGCGAGCTGGGTGACGCTCACCTCGTAGCCCCCCACCGCCGCGCCCGCCGTGGCGGAGGCCGCGATCCGGGTGGGTTCGCTGGAGGTGACCGCCTGGGAGGTGTTGAACAGCACCGGGGAGCCCAGTTCCTGGGCGTCGAAGGTGAGCTGCGTGAGGCTACTCTGAATCGACTGCAGCTGCGTGTGCTGCCCTTCCAGCGTGATCTGCTCGTCGGTGAGGTGCGTTATCGGCGTGCGTTCGACCCCGAGCAGCGCGGAGATGATTTCGCTCGTGTTGAGCCCCGAGGAGAGGCCGCTGAAGCTGATCGGCGCGCCCGAGGTGGATGAGCTCACGATCGTCACGACATCCCCCTCCTCTACTCCACCGGTGCCCCGGCCACGACTTCGAGCGCCTGCGCGGGGGAGAGCGTCTTCAGCACGTTGCCGCTGCGGTCGCGCACCTCGATCCTCGTGCGCCCGCTCTGCTCATCCCGCGAGAAGCGCAGTTCGCGGCCCTGGGCGCGCAACGCCTCGTGGTTCCGCGCCGCGCTCGCCATCTCGTCGAGCACGTCCCGCGGGGGGCTCGGGGGGACGGTGTCGAGCGCGACCGCCAGCTCGCTTGCGAAAGGCGTACCGGCGCCCTGGAGCGCCGCGGAGGATCTGGCCGTTTCGGTCGGTCGCACCGGCCGCGCGGCAGCCGGTCCCTGGGGTGGGGTAATGGGCGAGCTCATGCTGGTTTCCTCCTGAAAGCACTCGTCACGGACCCGTCCCTGGGCCGCTTTGCTCTTGGGTTTCCTCATCCTGATCGGCTGGTGCCCGAAAAACTTTAGGTTCGGCTTGACTGGCCGTCCAAATTGCGGCCATCTACGTAATCGGGGTCATCGACCGCTCCACCCGATCCGTGAGGGCGCTGCCCGGCATTTGAATACTTGCAGGCGGCTGGTTCCTTGCGAGCGTCGGCTTGCCGCTCAAGCTCGCCCACCGACGTGCCGATCAGTCCGGGGTCTTTGCTGGATCGACTCCCTTGAAATCCTGGAATGGACTTCGCGGGACCGCTCCGCGGGACGCACCACTTTCCCTCGAGAGTCGGAGCACCAGATGAAAGCCATGGAGCAACGCGTTGCCAGGATCTCGGCCGCCGAGGTGCTCTCGCTTTGGCGGGAGTACAGGCGCACGGGGGACCTCAAGCTGCGGGACCGCCTGATCTTCACCTTCACCCCGATGGTCCGCTACATCGTCTACCGCAAGGTCCGCGAGGTCCCCGCGCAGTGCGACGTGGAGGACTTCCTCTCCTGTGGCCTGGAGGCGCTGATCCACTCGATCGAGCGCTACGACCCCGCGAAGGGCGCGACCCTGGAGCAGTTCGCGTGGACGCGCATCCATGGCGCCGTGCTCGACGAGCTGCGCCGCCACGACTGGGCGCCCCGCTCGCTGCGCCGCGCCGAGCGCGCGATCAACGGCGCCCGCGACAGCTTCGCCTCCGAACACGAACGCCGGCCCACCCGCGAGGAGCTCGCCGCGGCCGCCGGCATGAGCACCGCGGAGCTGAGCGGCCGCCTCGACGAGCTCGCGCTCGCGGAGGTGGGCTCGCTGAACAGGGCGATGCGCTCGGACGGACTCGACCACGATCGAGCGAATCGACACGCTGGAGAGCGAGGACGAGGGCTCCGACCCCGCCCTCAGCGCCGAGCGCACGCGAAGCCAAGGCGCGCTTTCGCGCCGCCTTCGCCCAGCTGCCCGCGCGCGAGCGCGAGGTGGCGGTGCTGCTGTACGTCGAGGGGCTGGACGCTGCGCGACATCGGCGAGCGCCTCGGGGTCTCCGAGAGCCGCGTCTCGCAGATCCACACCGAGCTGCGTCGTCGCCTGCGCGAGCGCCTCGCAAGCGACGAGTCGCTCTTCACCGCGGTCTCAAGAATCCGTCGCACCGGGCGATCACCCGCACTGAGATGGACCTCGGCCTCTACATCGCCGCCTCGGGGATGGTCGCCGAGCAGACCCGCCAGGACGCAGCTCTCCAACGACCTCGCCAACGCCTCCACGCCGGGCTACAAGCCCGAACAGTCCCCCCAGCACAGCTTCGGGGAACTGCTGCTCGCCAACACCCACGGGCGCAGCCGATCGGCTCGATGAACACCGGGGTGCAGCTGGGCAAGAGCTTCACCAACATGGCGCCCGCGGGCGATGCAGGAAACCGGCCAACCGCTCGACTTCGCGATCGTGGGCGCGGGCTTCTTCGCGGTGCAGCACCGCCCAGGGGGTCCGCTACACCCGCGACGGGCAGTTCACGACCTCCGCCGCCGGGCAGCTCGTGCGACGCCGACGGCGACCCCGTCCTCGGCCAGAGCGGCGCCCCGATCAAGGTCGGCGCCGACGGCACCGTGCCCGCGAGCGCGCTCGGCCTCTTCAACGTCCCCGGCGCCGTCAAGCAGGGCGAAAACCTCTACACCGGCACGCCCTCCGGGCAAGCCGGCGGGGCCGTGCGCTCGGGGGTGCTCGAGGAATCGGGCGTCAATCCGCGCCATGATGGTCGAAATGATCGGCTCGCTGCGCACCTTCCAGTCCGGCCAGCAGGCGATCCAGGCGATCGACCAGACCCTGCAGGCGGCCGCCTCCCAGGTCGGCTCGCTCAACGGGTCCTGAACCACCGCTCCACGACATGCCCGCACCCGCATCCACATCCACCGTTCGACTCGGGCGAGAATCCCGACTAGAGGAGGCACACGCGATGCTCGAAGGTCTGTACGCCGCCGCAGCAGGAATGTAAGCCCAGCAGCAACAGCTCGACTCGATCGGCAACGACCTCGCGAACGCCTCCACCACCGGCTACAAGGCCGAGCGGGTGGGCTTCAGCGACCTGCTCTACAGCCAGGTGAACATCGCCGGCACCACCACCAGCGTGGGCGCCGGCGCGGCCGCACGGGTGATCGGCCGCGACCAGGCCCAGGGGTCGATCCAGAGAACCGGCAACCCCCTCGACCTGGCGATCGAGGGACCCGGGTACTTCACCGTCAAGCGCTCGGACGGCACCGTCGCGCTCACCCGCGACGGGCACCTTCAGGTGAATGCCAACGGGCAGCTCACCACCGCCGAAGGCAATTTGCTCGATCCGCCGATCACGTTGCCCAAGGGGAGCTCCCCCAGCGAAGTCGCGATCGCCTCCGACGGCACCGTGAGCGTCGGGACCAAGACGATCGGCAAGATCGAGCTTGTCACCGTCGCCTCGCCGGACCACCTGCTCGCCGCGGGGGGCAACCTGCTTTCCGCGAGCGCTGCCAGCGGCAGCCCGCGGCCCACCGCCGCCGCCACGATCCAGCAGGGGGCGCTGGAGGGCTCAAACGTGGACGTCGGCAGCGACATGGTGCAGATGATCGGCGCCCAGCGCAGCTACCAAATGGACAGCAGCGCCATCCAGACCGAAAACCAGATGCTCTCGATCGCCAACCGGCTCGTCACCCCATGAGCTCCCTCGCCCCGATCGGTGTCAGCTTGGCCACGGCCACGCCGGCCACGGCCACCGCCCTGCCTGTGGTCGATGAAGCAAACGCGCCCGCCTCCGTGCTGGCCGATCTTCGATCGGTGGGCTCCGCGGCCGTCAAACAGGCTTACTCCTCGGCCCGGGGTTTCGAAGAGGTGCTCCTCCAGCAGCTCTCCTCCTCGCTCGTGCAGAGCAGTGGCCTCTCGGGTGAAGGCGAATCGAGCGGCGAAGGTTCTTCGGGCGAAGAAGGCTCCCCTGAAGGCGGCGGAGAAGCGAGCATGCTCTCCTCGCTGCTGCCCCAGACGCTCACCGAAGGGGTGATGCGCGCGGGCGGCCTCGGCCTCGCCGGGCAGCTGATGAGCTCCCTCGACCCCTCCGCGTCCAGGACCGACACAGTCGCCCATACCGGGGGTGCATCCGCATGAGTGCCCCCAACGGTCTCCTCGCCGAGCTCGTCCACCCGGAGGAGGGGGTTTGGACTTCCGTGGAAGCCGAGCCTCTGGCCCCCGACGTGCTCGCCCATCTCGACGCGCAGATCGTCTCGGTGCAGCGGCTGCTGGAGATCGTGCTCGAGCAGGGGGCCGCGATCCGGGCGCGCGACGTGCACACCGTGGTGCGCTTCGCGGGCATCCTGCGCGGCGAGATGGCCCGCCGCCGGGAGATCGAGGAGGCCCGCTCACGGCTGCTCGAGCGCGCCGGCGCGCAGCTGGGGATCCCCGCTCAGGCGGTGACGCTCACCCGGCTCAGCGTCCTCCTGCATCCCGCCGACGCCCAGCTCGCCGCCGAGCGCTCAGCGCGGTTGCGCGGCCTGCTCCAGGAGCTCCGCCGCGAGCACTCCTGCAACCGCGCCCTCATGCAGATCGAGCTTTCCTTCCTCGACCACCTCATGCGCTCGCTCTCCCTCGACGCCGGCGTTGAAGGCTATGACCCGCGCGGCTCCACCACCGCGGGCGCGAGCGCGGCTCGCCACGGCGCGCTGCGCGTGCTCGACCTCCAGGCGTAGACCCCGACCCCACCACCGTAGACCCCCGACCGTCACCACCCGTAGACCCCGACCCCACCACCGCAGACCTCCCCGACCCCGCCACCTGAGCCGCCGCCATGTCCATCCCCACCCTCCAGGGACTCCAGACCGCCCTCTCGGGCCTGCAGGCCGAGCAGCAGGCGATCGACGTCACCGGCCAGAACATCACCAACGCCAACACCGAAGGCTACTCCCGCCAGACCGCGGTCCTGCAGACCAAAGAACCCCTGCACATCGCCGCGCTCTCCGCGGTCACCGGCGAGGGCGGGCAGCTCGGCACCGGCGTCACGGTCGCCACCTATACCCGCATCCGCAACACCTACCTCGACGCCCAGTACCGCACTCAGAACACCGCGCTCGGGGCCGCCAACACCCAGGCCGAAGAGCTCGGGCAGGCCCAGAGCGTCCTCGGCGAACCATCCTCCTCCGGCCCGGCCTCACAGCTCTCCGCCTTCTGGAGCTCCTGGGGGGAGCTCGCCGACTCCCCCTCCTCCGAAGCCGCCAAGGTTGGGGTGGTCTCCGCGGCCACCCAGCTCACCGACACCCTCCACCAGCTCTCCTCCCAGCTGCAGTCGATCGAAGGTCAGGCCGCCGCCCAGTACGCCGCGGTCACCGGCCCCGCGGGCGAAGTTCAGAACGACGCCGCCCAGATCGCCCAGCTCAACCACCAGATCAAGCTCTCCCTCCAGGCCCACCAGCAGCCCAACGACCTAGAAGACAGCCGCGATCTGCTGCTCGACAAGCTCTCCGCGCTCGCCAACGTCACCGTCACCAAGGAAGCCAACGGCACCGACACCGTCACCTTCGGCAACGCCGCCAAGCCGCTCGTGGAAGACGCCACCGTCAACTGGCCCCAGGCGCTCACCCCCGCCGCGGGGGGGCAACTGGGGGCGCTGCTCGAACTCTCCTCTCCCACCGGCGCGCTCGCCTCCTACCAGACCGGCCTGAACGAAGTCGCCGCGACGCTTGCCAGCTCCGTCAACGCGATCCACACCGCCACCCCATTCTTCAAGGGCACCACCGCGGCCACGATCGAAGTTGCGGTCACCCCCGCTCAGGTCGAGACCTCCTCGGAAGCCGCCCTGGGCGGCAATAACGTCGCCCTCGCCATCGCCGCCCTGCGCGGCCAGGGCGCCGACCAGCACTACGCCACGCTCGTCACGCAGATCGGCTCCGGCGTGCGCAACGCCAAGACCACCCAGGAAACCGCCCAGGCGGTCCTCACCGCGGTCTCCAATCAGCGCCAGGCCGTCTCCGGGGTCTCCCTGGACGAAGAAATGACCAACCTCATCTCATTCCAGCGTGGCTATCAGGCCTCCGCGCGGGCGCTCAACGTGATGAACGAAGTGCTCGACACCCTCATCAACCAGAGCGGATTGTGAGCACCCCATGAGCAATCGCATCACAAGCGATATGGTGATCGGCTCCACGCTCGCCAACATCAACGCCGCCCAGGCCGCGATGACTCGCACCGAGGCCGAACTCTCCTCCGGCAGGTCGATCATCGAACCCTCCGACAACCCCAACGGAGCAAGCCAGGCCATCGACCTCCAGAGCGCCCTCGACGGGCTCACCTCCTACGAAAAGAGCACCCAGGACGGGATCTCCTGGATGAACACCTCCTCCAGCGCCCTCGCCTCCATCGACTCCCAGGTGCAGCGCGCGCGCGAAATCGTCCTGCAGGCAGCCAACGGAACCAACAGCCCCTCCGATCTCGCCGACCTCGCAAACGTGGTCGAACAGCTCACCGAAGGCGTCAAGCAGGATGCCAACACCCAGTACGCCGGCCAGTACGTCTTCTCCGGCACCCTCACCGGCACGCCCCCCTACCAGCAGGGCCCGGAAGACAAATACGCGGGCAACGCCGCCACGATCTCCCGCGCGCTCGCCCCCGGCAGTACCGTCAACGTCGCCGTCAACCTCTCCTCCGCGCTCGGCAGCGGCCAGAGCGCCGCCGACGGCAAGCTGCTCGACACGCTGCGCACGATCGCCCAGAACCTCCGCGAAGGGACGCCTGCCGCGGAGGAAACGCTCCGCACCACCGATCTTGGGAACCTCGACGCCAACCTCACCTCCCTCACCAGCCTCCAGGCCCAGGCGGGCGCCACGATCGACCAGCTCAACCTCTCCCTCAGCCGCATCCAGTCGCTGCAGACCGGCGACAGCGAGCAGCTCTCAAACCTCCAGGACGCCAACATCGCCAAGGTCTCCATCGAATACTCCAACCAGCACGCCGCCTTCGAAGCCGCACTGAAGGCCGGCGCCTCGATCGTGCAGGAGTCCCTGCTCGAATTCCTGCATTAGCCTCATGCCAATGACCGCCGCCACCATCGCGAGCTCCCGCTTCGGGACATTCGAGATCCACGCCGAGGACGTGATCGAGTTCCCCCTTGGGCTCATCGGCCTCGGGGGGCTGCGCTACGCGCTGCTGGACCGTAACCCCGGCAGCGGCTTTCGCTGGCTGCACTCCCTCGAGGACCCCCACCTCGCGCTCCCCGTCGTGGACCCCCGCGGGTTCTTCGAGCCCTTCGCGCTGCGGCTCTCAGGGGAGGACCGCGAGCGGATCGGCGCCCCCGACCCCGCCTCGGCGCAGGTGTACGTCACGGTGCGCACCGCCCCCGACCCCGCCGACGTCCTCGTCAACCTCCGCGCCCCCCTCGTCGTGTGGGAGCGCCGCGGCCACCAGGTGATCAACACCGCGACGGGCGCGGAGCTGCGGGTGCCTCTCTTCGCCGCGCCCGGGCCGACCTCCCGGGCCGAGGCCGCGGACGCCGCATAGGGGGCCCTCCAGGACAGGCGTGCCGTTCTTCTTGGAAGTCGTTCATACTCACACCCCATGCTGATACTTACGCGCCGCGCCGGTGAGCGCGTCGTGATCGGCGACGACGTGCTCGTCACCGTCATGGAGGTCAGCGGGCAGACCGTCCGCCTCGGGATCGCCGCGCCCCAGGGGCTGCCCATCTACCGCGAGGAGATCTGGCTCGCGGTCAAGGAGGAGAACCGCGCCGCCGCGGAGGCCGCCGCCGATGCGCTGCCCGCGGTCACGCCGCCCGCCGAGCCCGCCTCGTCCGGCGAGCCCGCCCGGGGATCCTCGTAGGTCCCGGCCCGTCCTCTCAGGTGACCCACACGATATCCCCGATCTGAAGCATCGGGTACACCGCGGCGGCGGTTTCCACGGGCAGCTCCACGCAGCCGTTGGACTGGGGGAATCCGTAGGAGGCGCGCGGGTAGCCGTGCACGGCGTCGCCTCCGTTGAAGTAGTTGACCCAGGGCACGTCCGGGGCCACGTAGTGGACGCCGTCGGGGTCGGTGCCCACCATCGTCGTGGATACATAACGAGCGTAGACCGGGAAGATGCCCTGTTCGGTTTCCGCCCCCGCCACGCCCGTGTTCGTGGGGGTGCTCAGGGCCACACGGTCGCCCCGGTGCACCTCCAGCGTCTCGGGGAGCGCCTCGGAGACCGACACCCAGGTGTAGGGGTGGGGGTTGCGGTAGTAGAGGGACTCCACGATCAGCAGCAGGCGCCACGTCGCCGCGTTGGGTTCCCCGGTCGGTTCGAGGTCGTGGTCGGACTGGAAGATCTCCAGGGCCCCTTTCGTGGTCTCGTCCAGCTTGCCCAGTTGCACCGGCGGGGCGTCCGCGGGGTCGGGGGCGAGCCTGCCGCGGGGCGGGCGGTAGGCGTGTTCGGCCGCTTCCCTGCGCGTCTCCGGGCCCGCGGGGATGTGCACGTCGTAGATCGGGTGCAGCTTCGCCCCAAGGTAGTCCAGGCGCGCGAGCGCCTGCTGGAGTCCCGTGATCGAGGGGCAGGCCACTTGGAGGTTGAGGATGTGCCGGTGCCCCAGGGGCGCGTGGGCCGTGGCGAACGTGTGCGCCCACACCGTCAGCGTGTAGCTCGAGCACGGCGCCAGCGCCGAGGCGGGGGTGAAGGTCTCGGTGTTGCCCACCGTGCTCCAGGTGCCAGGCACCGCCGGAAACAGCGTCGGTCGCGGGGAGCGCTGGGCGGGGGGTGCGGAGAGCGCCACGCTCAGCGGGTCCGTCCCGTTCGAGATCGCCCTTCGCGGCAGCGCCACCAGGCGCGTGGGCGGCAGCGGGGCCGGGGGCGCCGCGCTGGCGGAGCCCGAGCTCAGCAGGCTGCTCACGTTGTGAGGGCGCGCCAGCGCAGTCCCGATCGCCACGGCGGCCACCACCACCGCCATCAGCAGCACCCCCGTCGGCAGTGTCCGCCTGCGCCGTCCCACTCGCGGAAAAGCCTCCTCGTGGTGGTTGCCGGCGCCCGAGAACCATCTGCCCACGATTCGCCCACGACCAGGACGCGCGCTCATGGGTACAGAGGCTAACGCATCCCGCCGTTTTCCCAGAGCAAGTTCCGAGCTGCACCAGTGAGATCCCACGAGGGCGCTCGGCGCGGTGGGACCTCTACACTTGCTGGCTGATTGGCCGGAGTAGCTCAGTTGGTTAGAGCAGTGGAGTCATAATCCAAAGGTCGCAGGTTCGAGTCCTGCCTCCGGTACTATGGCAGGCGTATATCTTCCAGGCAGGGGAGGGGTGCATATGTCCATCATGTCCACCGTGGGGCTCGTTCGGGGAGGCCCGGTAGTGTCGGCTGGAGCTGCCGTCTCGCGTCGTCCCGTCCTTGCCATGCTGGCGTCGTGGTGTGCGGCGCTGGCGGTGCTGGCGCTGGGGGTCGCGAGTGCCTTGGCCTCGCCTGCGACCTACCTCCATAGCTTCGGTCCCTTCGAAACGGCGACGGGCATCGCGGTCGAAGAATCCACCGGGAATGTGTTGGTCCCCGAGAGCGGTGAAGACTTCGATGCAGTCCACGTGTTCGGCGAAAGAGGGGGCTCGCCTGCCGGCGGTGCGCCGGCGGTGTTCTCTGGCGAGGAAACGCCCGCCACAAGCTTTGAATTTAACAGGGAGTGGGTTGGCGTCGCCGTGGACAACTCGACCAGCGCCGCCGCCGGCTCCATCTACGTTGTCGACAGGGGCCATGCGGTCGTCGATCGGTTCAAGCTGAGCGGGGGCGTATTCAAATACGAATCCCAGCTGACGGGCGAACCGGGCGCGCATTTCGTGGAACCCGAAGGTGTGGCGACGGATGCGAACGGCGATGTCTACGTGAGCGATCCCGGCGCCAAAATGGTCCGTGAGTTCTCGCCCGGGGGCACGACGGAAATCACCAGCGTCGCGGTTACAGGGTCCGAGCGGAGCGTTGTGGTCGATTCCGGGGGTGACATCTTCTTGTATGGCGACCCGAACGGTGCGCTCGCAGGTCCGGGTCCGGCCGAGATCTGGCGCAACTCCGATACGGCGACGAGTGTCGAAAAGGTGACGGAAGTCCCTGAAGTCGAAGGGGTGGGGGCAGACGGGATCGATCGCGCGACCGACACGGGTTACGTTGCGATCGACGGGCGGGTGGTCGAAGGGTTCGCGATGCCCACCCCGGTGAGGACCGGAGGTGAATTCGGTTCGGGGACCTTCTCCCACGAAATCGAAAACATCGCGGTGAACGAAAAGACCGGCGCGATCTATGTGGCCGACGCGGGCAAGAAAGAAGTCTTCATCTACCAGGGTCCGCCAGCACGTTTCCCGCTCACCGTCTTCATCACGGGCGAAGGCGAAGTCACCTCGACGCCCGCTGGGCTCACGTGCTTGACCGGGGAATGCACGCATGAATTCGAAGGCGAAGTGACGCTGACGGCGGCCAAAGCCGGCGTGGGCTACGAATTCGCCGGTTGGATCGGGTGCACGCCGATATCGGCGACGACCTGCAGGGTGGAGAGGACCGCGACCACTGAGGTCACAGCCGTGTTCTTGAAAGCGGGCGCGCAAGGCCCGACGGGTACCGGCTCCGCCGGTGAAAAAGGCGCCCAGGGCGAAAAAGGTCCCGCGGGTCCGGCTGGTGCCCAGGGTCCCGCGGGTTCCGCCGGTCCGATCGGCGTCCAGGGTCCCGCGGGCCCCGCGGGCAAGGTCGAGCTCGTGACGTGCAAGACGGTCAAAGGCAAGCAGCACTGCACGGCCACGCTCGCCTCGGGGACGGTGAAGTTCACGACCACCGGGTCGGCCGCGCGCGCGACGCTCTCCCGCCACGGCGTGGTGTATGCGGCGGGGACGGCCCGCGTTGAGCGTGGGCGCACGAGCCTGCGGCTGGTGCCCGTGCGCCGGCTGGCTCCGGGCAAGTACACGCTCACGCTGATCAGCGGAGCCGGGAAGCACGAGAGGATCAGCACCGAGTCGTTCACGCTCCGCTAGGCCACAGCCCCAGCGCGTTCTCGATGACATGGCGCTCGGGGTCAAAGCCCGGGATCGGGAGATCCTCGGTGAGGCCCTCGAGCGCGGCCCGCGGCGCGAGGCCCACGATCTCGGCGGCCGCCACCTCAGCGTGGCGCCGGACCGCCTCTACGACCGCCGCCAGCGGCAGCTCCAGGGGGCGCTCGACGTTCATCGACACCTGGGCGCGCGCGCGCGCGTGCAGCGTCACGCCGATCGCTCGCAGCCCCGGCAGGCCCTCCGCTCCCCCCTCGCGGATCAGGCTGGCGATCGCGCGGGCGTCGGCGATCGTGGCGGGCGGCGCCAACTCCAGGTTGAAGGCCACCAGCGGCTCTCTCGCCGCCACCAGCGTCGCCCCCGCCGTGGGGTGCGGCGCGGGGGGGCCGAAATCGGGGCGCTGCTCACCCGCGGTCATCCGCTCGGCCAGGCCCTCGCAGCCGCCGCGGCGCAGCTGCGCGCGTGTGCGCCCCGGCGTCCCCCCGGTGGCGGTGAGCTCCCCGTAGAGGAAGACCGGGACCCCGAGCTCCGCGCCGATCCGGTCGGCGGCCACCAGCGCCTCCGCGCACGCCGCCCCGCGCTGGGCGCCCTCCAGGTAGACCACCGGGAGGACGTCCACCGCGCCCACGCACGGGTGCTCTCCCCGGTCGTCGTGCGGGCTGCCCATCAGGTCGATCCGCCTCACCGCGTCCCCCACACCCGCGACGAGGGCCTCCGCGAGGGTTCCCGGGGCACCCGCGAGGGTGAGCACCGCGCGGTGGTGGTCGGGGTCGGCGTGGAGATCCAGAAGCCGGGTGCGCCCGCCCGCTGTGAAGGCCGCCGCGATCGTCTCGATCACGGCTCTGTCACGGCCCTCGGAGAGGTTGGGAACCGCGAGCAGTGGGAGCGGGGGGGACATCGGGGGCACTAGAGCAGAAAGCGCCGTCAAGTTGCATGACCACGCGGGAGCGTGAGGCCCCGGGTGCTCATTTCCGCGAGACTATGCCGTGCGATGAGAGCGAGCGAGGCGCGATGAGCGGGTGGCCCGAGCAGCGGAGGCTAGGCCGCAAACCCCACGCGCGCGAGCTGTTCGCGCCGCTGCCGCGCCACTACGATCGCGTGGCGGCCCTGCTGAGCTTCGGCCAGGACCCCCGCTGGCGCCGCGCGATGGTGGCGGCGATCGACGCGGGGGCGCAGGAGCGCGTGCTCGATGTGGCGACCGGCACGGGGCTGGTGGCGCGGGAGCTCGTGCGCCGTTACGGATGCGCGGTGACGGGGCTTGATCAGAGCCCCGAGATGCTCGCCGGTGCGCGGGCGCGACTGGCGCGCGATCCGGCGCTAGCGGCGCGGGTCACGCTGATCGAGGGCGAGGCCGAGCGCCTGCCCTTCGCGGAGGGGGAGTTCGATCACCTCACGTTCACCTACCTGCTGCGCTACGTCGAGGACCCCGCCGCCACGCTCGCCGAGCTCGCGCGGGTGGTGCGCCCGGGAGGGCGGATCGCCTCGCTCGAGTTCGCGGTGCCCCCCAACCCGCTGTGGCGCGCCTCGTGGCGGCTCTACACCCACGTGGGGCTGCCCGCGCTCGGGCGCCTCTTCTCGCGCGAGTGGTTCGCGACGGGCCGCTTCCTGGCGCACAGCATTCCGGAGTTCTACGAGCGCCATCCGCTGGAGCGGATCGTGGAGCTGTGGCGCGCCGCGGGGATCGAGGGGGTCCAGGTCCGCCGCATGAGCCTCGGCGGGGGCGTGGTGATGTGGGGCACGAGAAGCGCCCCGGGGGAAGGATGACGGCCCCCGCGCCACCCGGGCACGCCGGGGCCCCCGCGCCACCCGGGCACGCCGGGACCCCCGCGCCGCTGGAGCGCCCCGCGTTCTATGCGCTGCGCCCGGGGGGGTGGCGCGATCTGGTGACGGTGCTGCACCCGCCCTACACCGCGTGGAACCTCGCCAACGTGGCGATCGGCGCCGCGCTCGCACCGCATCTGTACGTCAACCGGCTGCTCGCCACGCTGGGCGCGTTCCTGCTGGGGGTGGGGGTGTGCGCGCACGTGCTGGACGAGCTCAAGGGCCGGCCGCTGGGCACGCGCCTCTCCACGCGCGCGCTCGTGGCGATGGCGGGGGTCTCGCTGGCGGGTGCCACGGCGATCGGGGTGGTGGGGGCGGTGACGATCTCGCTGACGTTGATCCCCTTCGTGCTCGTGGGGGTGTTCATCGTGCTCGCCTACAACCTGGAGTGGTTCGGGGGCCGCTTCCACACCGCGTTCTGGCTCGCGGCCTCGTGGGGCGCCTTCCCCGTCCTCACGGGCTACTGGGTCAACGCGCTGCAGCTGCGCGCGCCCGCGGCGCTGGCGGCGGTGGCGTGCTTCATGCTTACCCTCGCCCAGCGGCGCCTCAGTACCCCCGTCCGCGAGCTGCGCCGGCGGACGGTCTCGATCAGCGGCGAGCAGCGCCTGAGGGACGGCTCGATCGTGCAGCTCGACGCGACCCGTCTGGCGGCCCCGCTGGAGGGCGCCCTGGCGGCGTGCGCGCTGGCGATGGTGCTGCTCGCCACGGGGTTGGTGCTGGCGCGGCTCTGATGGCGGATTGGTGCCGGCGCGGCTCTGAGGTACTAGGCTTCTAGCGGGATGGCCCAGACGAAACGCAAGACCAAGCACCGCGGCAACGCGGCGGGGATGGTGGAGTCCAGGGGACGCACGGGGCGCCCGCCGACCGCCGAGGAGCGCAGCGGCAGCACCGATCGGAGATCGGCTGGCAAGAAGGCCAAGTCGCGCGAGCAGCGCCTGCAGAAGGCCGACCGCCCGCCCACCTGGCTGGGGGCCTTCTACCGCGCGGCGGCCGCCGCGGTGCTGATGCTGCTGATCGGCATCATCCTGATCAAGAACTCCAGCGAGGCGATCGAGCTGTTCCCGGTGGTGCTGCTGCTGTACGTGCCGATCAGCTACTACACCGACGTGTGGTTGTACCGGCGCCGCCAGCGCCAGAAAGCGAAGGCGAAGGCCGACGCCAAGGCGGGCACCCGGTGAGTGCTCGACCTGCGGATGTTCACGGTGGGCCCGGTGCAGGAGAACGCCTACATCGCGACGGCCGGCAGGGAGAGCGGGCGGGCGGTGATGGTGGACCCGGGCGAGGAGTCCGAGCGGCTGCTCGCGGCGGCGCAGGCGCTGGGGGTGGAGATCGAGGCGATCCTGATCACGCACTGCCACTTCGACCACATAGGCGCGGTGGCCCCCGTGGCGCGCGCGACGGGAGCGCCGGTGTACTGCCCGAGGATCGAGGTGGCGCTGCTGAGCGACATCATGTCCTGGGTGCCCCCTGGCTTCGGCCCGTTCGAGAGCTGGCAGCCCGAGCACACGGTGGAGGGCGGCGAGCGCTTGACGCTCGCGGGGCTGGAGGTCGAGGTGCTGTTCACCCCGGGCCACAGCCCGGGGCACGTGACCTACGCGCTCACGCCCGCCGAGGAGTCCCCCGCCGAGGAATCCCCCTCCGAGCAGTCCCCCTCCGAGGGGACCCCGCCGGCGCTGCTCTCCGGCGACGTGCTCTTTCAGGGCAGTGTCGGGCGGGTGGACCTGCCGGGAGGCGAGTGGTCGGTGCTGGAGCGCTCGATCGCCAAGCTCCTGGAGCGCTTCCCGGGCGACACGGTGGTGTACCCCGGCCACATGGGCGTGACCACCCTGGGGCGGGAGCTCCAGACCAACCCATTCCTCGCGGAGCTCCGTTCCGCGGCGAGCGCCGCCGCAAGTTGAGCGCCCCGCGGATCAGAGCCCCTCGGGGCACCCACGACATACTGGGAGAGCAGGCACGGGCGCGGGCGCGCCTGGAGGCCCGCGCGGGGGGGCTGCTCGGAGGGGCGGGCTACGAGCGGATCGAGACCCCGGCGTTCGAGGCCACGGAGCTGTTTGCGCGCGGGGTGGGGGCCTCGACGGACATCGTGCGCAAGGAGATGTACACCTTCGAGGACGGCTCGGGGCGCTCGCTGACGCTGCGCCCCGAGGGCACCGCGCCGGTGTGCCGCGCGTACGTGGAGCACGGGATGCACAAGCTGCGCCAGCCGGTGAAGCTGTGGTACCTGTCGAGCTTCTTCCGCTACGAGCGCGCCCAGGCGGGACGCTAGCGGCAGTTCTGGCAGGTGGGAGCGGAGGCGCTCGGCTCCGAGGAGCCCGCGGTGGACGCCGAGTCGATCGTGCTGCTCGCGGCGCTGCTGGAGGAGATGGGGGTGGCCGATGTGCGCCTGCGCCTCTCAAGCCTGGGGGGCGCGAGCGCCCGTGTGGAGTACCGCGAGCGCCTGCAGGCCCACCTGCGCTCGCACGAGGCGCAACTGGCGGAGGAGGTGCGGGAGCGGATCGAGCTGAATCCGCTGCGGGCGTTCGACTCCGAGCACGGGGGCACGCGCGCGGCGATGGCGAGCGCCCCCCGCCTACTCGATCACCTGAGCGCGGAGGACGGCGAGCACTTCGAGGAGGTGCGCGCGCTCCTGGAGGAGGCGGGGGTGGCGTACGAGGTCGACCCGACGCTGGTGCGGGGCCTGGACTACTACACGCGCACGGTCTTCGAGTTCACCTCCGAGGAGCTGGGCGCGCAGAGCGGGGTGGGCGGGGGCGGACGCTACGACGGCCTGGTCGCGGAGCTAGGCGGCCCCCCGACCGCGGGCATGGGCTGGGCGGCGGGCATCGAGCGGATCATGCTGGCGGGCCAGGCGCCCGCGGCGGCGCCCGTGGCGGTCGACCTGTACGTGGCGTTCGAGGGGAGTTTGGAGGAGGGCCCCCGCAGGGGGGGCGGGGGGGGCGTACGCGAGGAGGCCGGCAGGCCGGCCACCACGGCGGATGCAGATCCCAGCGAGCGAGGCTCAGCGGCGAGGACGGCATTTGGGCTCCTGCACGAGGCACGTGGCGCGGGCCTCACCGCGCAGATGGAGCTCGCGGGGCGCTCCCTGAAGAACCAGCTGGCTCACGCGCAGCGCCTCGGCGCGCGCTATGTGGCGATCGTGGGCGCTCCAGAGGAGGGGGGCGCGGGAGAGACGGTGCTCGAGGACATGCAGGCGCACACGCGGGAGGCGGTTCCCACGGAGACCGTGGTTCACGCGGTCCTGCGGGGCCTGCGCGACCTGTAGGCGTACCTCGCAATATCTGCCCGCCCCGGTGCGGGCGCTCCCCGCAACCGTCCAGGCCCATATTCGGGACTCAACTCGCGCCGCGCAAATGCCGACGTTGGGGGTGATGGCCCAGCTGGCTCGCCCCTTTCAGATCGCTCTGGTCGCGGTGCTCGCGCTCGCGATGCTGGTGCTCGCGTGGTTCATGCTGCTGCACCGCTCCAGCACGGAACCCTCCGCGAGCTCCTCCCCGCCGAGCGTCGCCTCCTCGGCCGCCAACGCAACAGGTAGCTCCTCCGCCGGCTCACCGGGCGGGGCCGCCTCGGCCGCGGGGTCGGGTCACGTCTATCATGGGCCCGTGCCGGGCCTGGAAGGCCTGACGCGGGACGTCAAAAGGGCCCACGAAGCCGCCGCCAAGGAAGAACGGGGCGTGCGGGAACCGCAGAGTGAAGCCGCCAATGGCTCGACGACACACGCAGTCGCGCCGGGCGCGGCGACGCACGCGGTCGTCCACCGCACAGCGACGCACGAAGTCGTACGCCACACGACGACACACGCGTCTACAAGCGCCGCCTCCTCGGTGACGAGCACGACCACGGTGCACGTCCAGCGCACGCATCGGGTCAAGAGCCCCTCCGCCAAGGCCGCGCCATCCAACTCGACACCCGCCATGCAGGCGGTCGACGCCTCGGAGCTCAAGCAGGGCAAGTTCGTCCTCGTGCTCTTCTGGAACCCCCACTCCTCCGACGACGTCGCCGTGGAGGGGCAGGTGAAGGCGGTGGCCCATACGCTCGGCCGTCACGTCGCGGTGCATACGGCGTACGCATCGCAGGTCAACTCCTTTGGGTCGATAACCCGCGAAATTCAGGTCTACCAGACCCCCACGTTGATGATCGTCAACCCCCACGGGCAGGTCACCACGCTCACCGGCTACACCGACGCCTACGCGATCGAGCAGGCGATCGCGGAAGCGCGCAAGTAGATCTACTCGCGGCGGGGCCGGCACAGCAACCGCCGGTGGACGTTCGAGTCGGTTTTCGCATCCCGCTGCTGCTCCGCCGAGCGTTCGGGGCCATGAGCGGCAGGGCCTCAGCGCCTACACTCGGTGGCGATGATCGCCGCCCATCTAGAGCGTCCCTGCGGGCGCGGGCACACCCCCGAGGACGCCTTCACCGGCGCCGCCGGCGGGGCCGCCTGCGGCGATCTCGTGCGCGTCTCGCTCGCGCTCGATCCCGCCAGTCCCGTGGGCGTGATCGCGGACGCCGGCTTCGACGCCTGCGGCTGCGGCGCGACGATCG
Organism: uncultured Solirubrobacterales bacterium; assembly: GCA_963771915.1. GTDB lineage: Bacteria > Actinomycetota > Thermoleophilia > Solirubrobacterales > Solirubrobacteraceae > Palsa-744. The sequence continues at coordinate 462,312 of CAVYVD010000002.1, forward strand.
CGGCCGGCAGCGCCGCCGTCGCGCTCGTGCGTGGAGCGCCCCTGCTGGAGGCCGCGCGTGTCGGCGCCGACGAGATCGCGCAGGAGCTCGGCGGGCTGCTCCCCGCCAAGCGCCACGCCGCCGAGCTCGCCGCCGACGCGCTGCACCGCGCGCTCGGCGCCGCCGCTCGCGAGCGGCGCCACGCTTGCGCCGGTGTGCGAGGCGCACGCTCGTCGCGATGAGCGGCGGCGTCGACAGCGCGGTCGCGGCGCTGCTCGCCGCGCGTGACGGCGAGGAGGCGGTCGGCGTGACGCTCGAGCTGTGGTCGGACCCCGAGAACGACGGCGAGCGCAGCTGCTGCTCGCGCGCAGGCCGTGCGCGGCGCGCGCGCGCTCGCCCACGACTCGGGCTGCCCCACCTCTCGATCGACCTGCGCGCGGAGTTCCGCGCGGGCGTCGTCGAGCGCTGGCTCGACGGGCCACGCCGGCGGGCGCACGCCGAACCCGTGCGTGCGCTGCAACGGCACGGTGCGCCTCGACGCGATGCTCGACGCTCGCCGCGCGGCTTGGGCGCCGAGCGCTCGCCACCGGCCACTACGCGCGCGTGGTCAATGGCCCCGGCCCCCTGCTGCGGATGGCCGCGCGACACGCGCAAGGACCAGAGCTACGTGCTCGCCGCGCTCGCTCCCGCCTCGCTCGCGCGGCTGCGCTTTCCGCTCGGGGACCTGCACAAGGCCGAGGTGCGCGAGATCGCGGCGCGCGCGGGGCTGGCGGTGGCGCACAAGCCCGACTCGCAGGACCTGTGCTTCCTGGCCGGCACCGACCTGCAGCGCGTTCCTCGAGCGCCACGGCGGCGCTGCGGCGCGCGCCCGGCGCGATCGTCGACGCCGACGGCACGCGTGCTCGGCAGCCCATGGCGGCGCGCACGCCTTCACCGTCGGTCAGCGCCACGGCCTCGGCCTGCCGGGGGGACCCGAGCCGCTGTACGTGCTCGCCACCGACCCGCGCGCCAACACGGTCACCGTCGGCCCGCGCGAGGCGCTCGCTGACCAGCACGGTCGCCGTCGCGCGACGTGACGCTGCACCGCCACGGAGCGCGGGTCGACGGCGTGCGCGTGCGCTCGCACGGGCGCCTGCACCCCTGTCGCCTGGCGGCCGACCTCGGGCCGCGGGCGCCACGAGCGCGTCGAGGTCGAGCTCGGCGAGCCGATCCGGCGCACCGCGCCCGGCCAGATCGCGTGCCTCGTACGCCGGCGAGGTGGTCGTCGGCCACGGCACGATCGTCGCTACGCCGCAGCGGCTGCCGGCGCGGCGGCCTAAGATCGATCGCACGATGACCTCGGACGAGATCCGCGAGCGCTACCTGAGCTTCTTCGAGGAGCGCGGCCACCGGCGCATGCCCTCCGCCTCGCTCGTGCCGTCCGCGCACGACCCCTCGGCGCTGCTCACCGTCGCCGGGATGCACCCGCTGAAGCCCTACTTCCTCGGGCAGCGAGGCGCCGCCCGCGCCGCGCCTGACGAGCTGCCAGAAGGTGCTTTCGCACGGTCGACATCGACAACGTCGGCAACACCGCGCGCCACCTGACGTTCTTCGAGATGCTCGGCAACTTCTCGTTCGGCGACTACTTCAAGCGCGAGGCGATCGAGTTCGCCTGGGAGCTCTCGCGCGAGGTCTTCGGCTTCGCCGCCGAGCGACATCTGGGTGACGGTCTTCGAGGGCGACGACGCGCTCGGGCTCGGCCCCGACGAGGAGGCGATCGAGCTGCTGGCAGGCGGTCGGCGTGCCGCGCGAGCGGATCGTCGGCTGCCCGCGCTCGGAGAACTTCTGGCAGGCGGGCCCGACCGGGCCCTGCGGGCCCTGCTCGGAGCTCTACCTCGACCGCGGCCTGGAGTTCGGCGCGCGCCGACGACCTGCCCGGCGGCGAGAACGAGCGCTTCCTGGAGTACTGGAACCTCGTGTTCATGCAGTACGACCAGGCAGCCGGCAGCCGACGAGCGGCGGGCTCGATGCTGGAGCCGCTGCCGGCCAACAACATCGACACCGGCCTCGGGCTCAACCGCATGGCCGCGATCCTGCAGGGCAAGGCAGTCGGTGTTCGAGACCGACCAGTTCCAGCCGCTGATCGAGCTCGGCGAGGAGCTCTCCGGCCGGCGCTACGGCGAGGACTTCGCCAGCGACCGCGCGCTGCGGATCCTCGCCGACCACTCGCGCGCGATGACCTTCCTGGTCGCCGACGGCGTCGTGCCCTCCAACGAGGACCGCGGCTACGTGCTGCGCCGCGTGATGCGCCGCGCGATCCAGCAGGGCCGCGCGCTGGAGCTCGAGCCCGGCTTCCTCGCGCGCTACGCCGAGCGCGTGCGCGAGCTGATGGGCGGCGCCTACCCCGAGCTGATCGAGCAGCGCGAGGCGATCGAGATGTGGCTGGCCGCCGAGGAGGAGAGCTTCGGGCGCACGCTCGCGCAGGGCATGCGACTGCTGCAGGAGCTGATCGAGCGGGCGCGCGACGCGGGCGGCGACGCGGTCGCCGGCCGCGGAGGTCTTCCGCGCTGCACGACACCTACGGCTTCCCGTACGAGCTGACGAGCGAGCTGCTCGCCGAGCGAGGGCTCGGTGTCGATCGAGGGCGACTTCGAGCGAGCTGATGGAGGAGCAGCGGGCGCGCGGCCGCGCGGGCGCGCGAGCGCGCGTCGCGCCGGCGGCGGGCGCAGGCGCGACGCGCGCGCGAGCGCGTTCGCTGGCGGCGCAGGCGGCTTCCGACGCGCTTCACCGGCTATGAGACCGAGGAGCAGCGCACGACGGTGCGCCGCCGTGCAACGGCTGCTGCGACGAGCGGCTCGCGGCGCAGGCGGCGGCGGACGGCAAGCGGCGGCGCGTGGCCGGCGCGCGCTAGCTGGTCAAGCTCGCCGAGTCGCCGTTCTACGCCGCCGGCGGCGGCCAGGTCTCCGACGTCGGCACGATCGAGTGCGAGCACGGCGACTGCCGCGCGCGCGTCGAGGACGTCGTTCGCGCTCGGCGACGACCAGGCGCTCGCGGTGGTCGTCGAGCAGGGCGAGCTGCGACCGGGCGAGCCCGTGCTCGCGCGCGTCGATCACGCTCGCCCGCCACGCGACCGAGTGCAACCACACCGCGACGCACCTGCTGCACGCCGCGCTGCGCGAGCGCCTCGGCAGCCACGTGCGCCAGGCCGGCTCCTACGTCGGCCCCGACAAGCTGCGCTTCGACTTCAGCCACGGCCAGGCGCTGACCGCCGAGGAGCTGCGCGACGTCGAGGACCGGGTCAACGAGTGGATCGTCGCGCAACGACCCCGTGCGCCCGATCACGACGACGCTCGACGAGGCCAGGCGCCTCGGCGCGATGGCGCTGTTCGGCGAGAAGTACGGCGAGGTCGTGCGCATGGTCGAGATCGGCGACGGGCGAGTACTCGCGCGAGCTGTGCGGCGGCACCCACGTGCGCTCGACCGCCGAGATCGGCGTCTTCCGCATCCTCAGCGAGACCTCGAGCGCCGCCAACGTGCGGCGCATCGAGGCGCGTCACCGGGCCGGCCGCGGTCGCGCTGCTGCGCGAGCACGACCGCCTGCTCGCGCGAGATCGCCGCGACGCTGCGCACCCGCCCGGAGGCAGCGCCCGAGGCCGTGCGCGACGCTGGCGCCGAGCGCAGGCGCCTGGAGAAGGAGCTGAAGGCCGGCGGCGGGCGGACGCGCGCGGAGCCGGCGACGCCGGTGCGACATCGACGCGCTCGCCGGCCAGGCCGAGGAGCTCGGCGGCGCGCGCGTGCTGGCCGCGACCGTCGAGGTGCCCGACGCCAAGGCGCTGCTCGAGCTCGCCGACCGCCTGAAGGGGCAGGCTCGCCGACGCCGCGATCGTGCTCGGCGCGGCGTCGACGGGCGCGTGCACCTGGTCGCGAGCGTCGCCCCCGCGCTCGTCGAGCGGGGCGTCAGGGCGGCGCGATCGTCAAGGCCGCGGCCGAGGTCGTCGGCGGCGGCGGCGGCGGGCGCGACACGATGGCGCAGGCGGGCGGCCGCGACCTGGAGAGAGCTCGAGGAGGCGCATCGACGCCGGCGCGCGCCGCGATCGCGGCGGCGCTCGCGCAGGCACCGCCAGCGTGAGCTGGATGCGCGTGCTGCGCTCGACTACGGCAGCGCCCGCTGCGGCTGCGCACTGAGCGACCCGACCGGGACGATCGTGACGCCGATCGAGGCGATCGTCGGCGCCCGGCGACCCGGCGCGGGCTGCGCGCGCTGCGCGCGCTCGTGGCGAGCGCGAGGTCGAGCGCGTGGTCGTCGGCCTGCCGCTCTCGCTCGAGCGGCGGCGACACGCGAGCAGACGCGCGAGACGCGGGCGTTCGCCGCGCGGCTCGCGCGGCGGCTGCGGCGAAGCGGCGTGCCGGTCGAGCTGCACGACGAGCGCTTCACGACGCGCATGGCGCAGCGGATGCGGGCGCACGACGCGCGAGGACTCGCGCGCCGCCGCGCTGATGCTGGAGACTGGCTGTCAAGGTGAGACGCCGCCGCGCGGTGGCGCTCGCCGCTGTCGCGGTCGTGGCTGTGGGGGTGTTCGCACTGGCCCGTGCGATACCCGGCTCCAAACCCGCCCCGCCGCCGCCCGCGCCGCGGCGGATTGTGAGGATCATGATCCCCGAGGGCAAGACGCGCGCGCAGATCGCGCTGATCGCGGCGCGAAGGGCCTGACGGGCAGCTACCTGGAATCGGCCTACCGAGCCGCGACCGGAGGCTGGGCACTGCTCAACCCCACGCACTACGGCGCGCGGGACACGACGGACCTCGAAGGCTTCCTGTTTCCCGCGACCTACGAACTGTACGCGGGCGTCGCGCCAGCACTGGTGGACGAGCAGCTGCAGGCGTTCCAGCGAACGTTCGGCCTCCGCCGTGATTGCGCGCGCGCGCGCGCTGCACGTGACCCCCTACCAGCTGCTGACCGTCGCCTCGATGGTCGAGCGCGAGGCGCAGGTCCCCGGCGACCGGCCGAAGATCGCGGCGGTCATCTACAACCGGCTGCGCCGCGGGATGCCGCTGGGGATCGACGCGACGATCTACTACGCGATCGAGCTGGCAGCGAGGGATCCCGACCTACACGCGCGAACTGACCGAAGCGCAGCTGCACATCGACTCGCCCTACAACACGCGCACCACACCGGCCTGCCGCCGACGCCGATCTCCAACCCGGGCATCGGCCTCGATCGAAGCGGCCGCCCATCCCGCCCACGTCTCCTACCTGTACTACGTGCCGGGTGCCGACGGCTGCGGCGAGCAGGTGTTCTCGAACACCTCGCCGAATTCGAAGCCAACGTCGCGGCCTACCAGGCGGCGGTCAGCGAAACGGCGGGCGGCCGCCGGGCTGCAAGAAGCGATGATGGCAATTCTGCCCCGGCACGAACGCGGGAGGCGATGATGGCGCCACGTGTCCCACGGCACGAACGCGGGGCAGTGATGACCCGCCTGGGCGTGCTCGGCTGGCCGGTCGCGCACAGCCGCTCGCCGGCGATGCACAACGCGGCGCTGGCGGCGCTCGGCATGGACGGGTGGCGCTACCAGCGCCTGCCGGTGCCGCCGGAGCTGTTCGCCGAGACCACGCGCGCGCTCGGCGGCGTCGGGCTTCCTCGGCGCGAACGTGACGATCCCGCACAAGCAGGCGGCGCTCGCGCTCGCCGACGAGGCCAGCGAGGCGGCGCGCGCGATCGGCGCGGCGAACACGCTCACCTTCGCGCCCGACGGGAGGATCGCCGCCGAGAACACCGACGCGCCCGGGCTGATCGCGGCGCTGGAGCGCGCGGGACCCCGCCGCAGGCCTCGCGCGCGCTGGTGCTCGGCGCGGGCGGCAGCGCGCGCGCGGCGGTGTGGGCGCTGCGCGACGCGGGCGGCGAGGTGACGATCTGGAACCGCAACCGCTCGCGCGCGCGCGGACGAGCTCGCGCGCGAGCTCGGCGTGCGCGCGGTGGCGCTGCCCGAAGGCGCCGACCTGCTGGTCAACTGCACCTCCGTGGGCCTGGCACTGAGTACGACTCGGCCAGTGAGGCGGAGGCGACTCAACCAACTGGGGCTGACGTTCGATCAGGTCGGTGAGTACTCGTATGTCGTCGACCTGGTCTACCGCAGAAGGCACCACCGAGCTGCTCGCCGCTCGCGCGCGAGCAGGGCACGACCGACGCTCGACGGGCTCGAGGTGCTCGTCGCCCAGGGCGCGCTCAGCCTCGAGCTGTGGACCGGCCTGCCGATCGACGATCAGAAGCGATCGTCAGATCGGCCAGCCCCGCTCGAGGCCATGCGCCGCGCTGCCCGGGAGGCACCCATCGATCGCTGAGCCGAGGTGTCCGCCGATGAGCGACCGCACTCCGAGGACGAGCTCCGACCTGCACGCGATCTTCGGCATAGAGGGTGGCGCAGACGGCCGTAGGCCGGCAAGCCGGGCCCCTCTTCTTCAGTCCGATGATCGCGCAGACGGCCCCAGGCCGGCGAACCGGACCCCTCTTCATCAGTCGGACAGCGGAGGATCCTCCGGTCGTGATCGCGCTCCCCGAGCGCCCGGACGACGGCGGGGTGGGCGGGCTCGCCGAAGCCGGGCAGGCGGAGCGGGCCATCGCCGGCGCGAGCGGCTTGGACGGTGGGGGCCTGGACGTGGATCTCGGCCTGGCGGGCGACGGCGTTTCGCCGGGTGGGGCCGGCGGGCGCCTGGTGGGCATCACCACGCCCTCGCGCCGCGGCTCCTCCCCGCGCTTCCTCACGGATGTGATCGTCGACATGGGCCTGGTCGCGCGCGAGCAGGTGGACGACGCGCTCGAGACCTCGCGCAGCTCGGGCACGACACCGGAGCGGGTGCTGGTCGAAGGGGGCGTGCTCACCCACGACGGCCTCGCGCGCGCGCTGGCGGAGCGCTACGGCCTCGACCACCTCGACCTCGGCGTCTTCCAGGTCGACATGGGCGCCGCCAACCTCGTGACGACGGCGGCCGCCAAGCGCTACCAGGCGGTGCCCGTGTCGCTTCGTGGACAAGCGCACGCTGCTGGTGGCGATGGCCGACCCCTCCAACGTGCTGGCGGTCGACGACATCGCGATCATGACCGGCTACGAGGTGCGGGTGGCGGTCGCCGCCGCCCGACGACATCGCTGACGCTGATCTCGCGCCTGGACCGCCTCGAGGACGTCGTCGCCGGCGAGGTCGGCCGAGAGCGAGGCGGAGACCCAGGGCGCGGAGGTCGTCGACCTGCACGAGACCTCCGACGACGCGCCGGTCGATCAAGCTCGTCAACCAGATCGTCGCGCAGGCCGTCGAGCAGGGCGCCTCCGACATCCACCTCGCGCCCGACGGCAAGCGAGACTGCGGGTGCGCTTCCGCGTCGACGGCGTGCTGCACGACGTCACCACCGTGCCGCGGCGGATGGCCGCGGGGGTCGTCTCGCGCGTGAAGATCATGGCCGAACTGGACATCGCCGAGCGGCGCGCTGCCCCAGGACGGCCGCGTCGGGCTCGACGGTCGACGGCCGCCACGTCGACCTGCGCGTGGTGACGCTGCCGAGCGTGCACGGCGAGTCGATCGTGATGCGCATCCTGGACAAGGACTCCGTGGTGATGAAGCTCGAGAAGCTCGGCATGGGGGACGCCGAGCGCGAGCGCTTCGAGCACGCCATCCACCAGACCCACGGCGCGGTGCTCGTCACCGGCCCGACCGGCTCGGGCAAGTCGACCACGCTGTACGCGGCGCTGCAGGTGCTGAACACGCCGGAGAAGAACATCATCACCGTCGAGGACCCCGTCGAGTATCAGGTCGAGGGGATCACCCAGGTGCAGGTCTCCCCGAAGGCGGGCCTGACGTTCGCGACGGGTCTGCGCGCGATGGTGCGCGCCGACCCCGACGTGATCATGGTCGGCGAGATCCGCGACCGCGAGACCGCGCAGATCGCGGTCGAGTCGGCGCTCACCGGGCACCTCGTGCTGTCCACGCTGCACACCAACGACGCGCCCTCGGCGATCACGCGCCTGGTCGAGATGGGCATCGAGCCGTTCCTGGTGGCCTCGGCGCTGGACTGCGTGGTCGCGCAGCGGCTCGTGCGCATGCTCTGCTCGCACTGCAAGCGGCGCACGATCATCTCCGCGGAGGTGCTGCGCCAGAACGGCTACAAGGCGCTCGTGGACCTGGAGGCGTACGAGCCCGACGGCTGCCGGCGCTGCGGCGGCTCGGGCTACCGCGGGCGCGCGGGGATCTACGAGGTGATGAGCGTGACCCCCGAGATCCGCCGCTCGCGCTCGAGCGCCGCGGCGCGGAGGAGCTCAGCGAGGTGGCGGTCCAGCAGGGGATGCGCCGCCTGCGCGACGACGGCCTGGAGAAGGTCCGCCAGGGCCGCACCTCGATCGCCGAGCTCGCGCGCGTCCTCGGCACCTAGGACGCCGCTGGGACGGCGCGCTGCTGCGTCCTCGATCGCTCGTGTGCTCTCGCACACTTCGCTCACTGCGTCCTTGCATCGCTTGCCCAGCGACGCCCTAGGAACGTTCGGCGGGATCCCAAGGGGTCGCAAGATTTCGAGCACGATGGCCCTCACTCGAATTTTCGTCCAGTGGGGGACGAATGGCCGTGGGGCCGCGGCGCGGTGGCCGATGGGCAGGCGATGGACATCGACTTCGCAGACCTGCTGATGGAGGTCGTCTCGCGTCGCGCCTCCGACCTGCACCTGGCCGCCGGGGCGCACCCGACGGTGCGCGTGCGCGGCCGTCTGACGCCGCTGGAGGAGTACCCGAAGCTCTCGGCCACGGACACCCGCGAGATCGTCTACTCGATCCTCACCGGCGACCAGCGCCAGCGCCTGGAGACCGATTGGCAGCTGGACTTCGCCTACTCGGTCCCGGGCCACGCGCGCTTCCGTGTCAACGCCTACTACCAGCGCGGAGCGATCGGCGCGGCATTCCGCCTGATCCCGGTGGGCCTGACCTCGATCGACGAGCTCGGGCTGCCCGCGACGGTGCACGAGTTCACGCGCCGCCCGCGCGGGTTCGTGCTGGTGACGGGCCCCACCGGCTCGGGCAAGTCGACCTCGCTCGCGGCGATGATCGACGAGATCAACCAGACGCGCGACGAGCACATCATGACGATCGAGGACCCGATCGAGTTCCTGCACCCCCACAAGCGCTGCCTCGTCAACCAGCGCGAGCTCGGGCACCGACGCGCAGAGCTTCGCCGACGCGCTGAAGGCGGCGCTGCGCCAGGACCCCGACGTGATCCTCGTCGGCGAGATGCGCGACCTGGAGACGATCTCCACCGCGCTGACCGCGGCGGAGACCGGCCACCTCGTGTTCGCGACCCTGCACACGCAGGACACCGCGCAGACGATCGACCGCATCATCGACGTGTTCCCCGCCCACCAGCAGGGGCAGGTGCGCGTGCAGCTCTCGGTCGCCCTGCAGGGGATCATGACCCAGCAGCTGATGCCCACGGCGGACGGCTCGGGACGGGTGGTGGCGTGCGAGGTGCTGGTCCCGACACCCGGCGGTGCGCAACCTGATCCGCGAGGGCAAGACCCACCAGATCTACTCGACGCTGCAGACGGGCACCGCGCACGGCATGCAGACGATGGACGCCTCGCTGTCGACGCTGGTGCGCAGCGGCCGGATCTCCCAGAAGATGGCGGAATCCCGCTCGTCGACCCCCGAAGAGCTGCGGCGCCTGCTGGGCGCGGGCTCGCTGGCGGCGGCATGAGCGCCGTAGGCGCGATCACGGCGGCCCGGATGGCCGACGTCGCAATCAGCAACGCCGACTGGACGGAGGCGGGAGCATGAGTACCTACGTCTTCAAGGCGATGGACCTCGCGGGCGCGAAGGCGCGGGGGGAGGTGGACGCCGACTCCAAGCAGGCGGTCTCCGACCAGCTCAAGGCGCGCGGGCTGATCGTCCTGGAGATCGCCGACAAGCACGCCTCGCGCGAGATCGAGCTGAACTTCCTGAAGAGCGTGAGCGCGAACGACCTCGCGGTCTTCTCGCGTCAGCTCTCGACGATGATCTCCTCGGGCATGAGCATCCTGCGCGCGATGTACGTGCTGGAGGAGCAGACGCAGAACAAGTTCCTCAAGGAGACGATCGTGGCGGTCCGCAAGGACGTCGAGGCGGGGCTTTCCCTGAGCGACGCGATGGCGCGCCACCCGAAGGTCTTCAGCCCGCTGTTCGTCTCGATGACCCGCGCGGGGGAGACGGGGGGCATGTTGGAAGGCTCGCTGCTGCGCGTGGCCGACCAGCTGGAGAAGGACGCCTCGCTGCGCCGGCAGATCAAATCGGCGATGATCTACCCCACGCTGGTGCTGGTCTTCGCGGTCGGCGTGATGCTCGCGCTGGTGGCCTTCCTGGTGCCGGTGTTCGAGAACGTCTTCAAGGAATTCGGGGGCGAACTGCCCGCGATCACGAAGTTCTCGGTAAAACTCTCCTTTATCGTCACCCACGAGTGGTGGCTGATGTTCGGGGTGTTCGCCGCCGTGGTGGTGGCGTTCGTGAAGTGGAAGAAAAGCTCCTGGGGGCGTCCGCAGTGGGACCGCTTCCGGCTGCGCATCCCGATGAAGATCGGGACGATCGTGCAGGAGGTGGCGGTCGCGCGCTGGTCACGCACGCTGGCCTCCCTGACGAGCGCGGGCGTGCCGCTGCTGCAGGCCCTGGAGATCACCGGCAAGACCGGTGGCAACGTCGTGGTGGAGGACGCGATGGAGAGCGTGATCGCCTCGGTCAAGCGCGGCGGCACGATCTCCGCGCCGCTGGCGCATATCCCCGTCTTCCCGACGATGGTGACCCACATGGTGGGCGTCGGCGAGGAGACGGGCGCGCTGGACGCGATGCTCGACAAGATCGCCGACTTCTACGAGGATCGCGTGGACGCCTCGGTGAAAGCCCTCACATCGATCATGGAGCCGATCATGATCATCGTGATCGGCGCGATCGTCGGCTTCATCGTGATCTCGATGTACATGCCGCTGTTCACGGTTTACAACCACATCGAATAGTTCACCTGATCTCGAGTTTTCCAGCGCGCACCGACAGCGATACCCGGCCGTCGAGCAGCTCGAGCAGCTCCGCGCCGACCAGCTCGCGGCGCCAGCCGTGCAGCGTGCGGACGTCGAGCTTCTCGGTCTCGCCCGTCCCGCCGGCGCGTACCGCGGCGACGATCGCCTGCAGGTCCGCGCGGGCGGCGATCAGCTCGTAGGCGAGGTCGGCCTCGCGCGCGCGGGCGCGGACCAGCGCCTCGCAGAGCGCCACCAGCGGCGCGTCCGTGGGGTCCGGGGCCCCGCCTCGAGGGAGGCGCTCCAGTGGCTCGTGGGGGCGCTGCGCTCCGCCTCGCACCGCCTCCAGCAGTTCCGCGCCGCGACGGCGCAGGCCGCTCTGGGCGAGCCCGCGGATCTGCTCCAGTTCGCGCGTGGTGGTGGGGCGGCGCTTGGCGATCTCCACGAGCACCGCGTCACCGAGGACGCTCTGCACTGTGCGGTCCTGCGCGGCGGCGGTCCGCTCTCGCCAGGCCACGAGCTCGCGCGCGACCGCCTGCGAGGCGGCGCTCATCCCGCGGATGCGGGGCAGACGCGCGAAGATCGCCTCCTCGTCGCGCTCGTCGCTGGCGCGCTCGAGCGCGCGGCACTCCTCGCACGCCCACTGCAGGCGCCCGGAGGCGGTGAGCCGCCGCTTGAGCTCCTCGGCGAGCTCCAGCAGGTGCACCACGTCCTCGCGGGCGTAGGCGAGCTGCTCGCGCGAGAGCGGCCGCGCGTCCCAGCGGGTGAAGCTCGCGCTCTTGGCGAGACGCACCCCGAGCAGCTCTGCGAGCAGCGTCTCGTAGGAGGCCTGCGCCGGCATTCCCGCGAAGCCCGCGGCGAGCTGGGTGTCGAAGACGTTGCGCACCGGTGTGGCGAAGCGCCGGCGCAGGAGCGCGACGTCCTGGCGGCCGGCGTGCACGCACCACCTCGATCTCGGGGTCGGCGAGCACGCGCGCCAGCGGCGCCCCGTCGAGGTGCTCGTCCAAGGGGTCGATCAGCTCGATGCGCAGGCCGGTGGTGTCATCGGGGACCGCGAGCTGCACGAGGCACAGCAGGGTGCGGTAGCGCCCCTCGCCCATGAACTCGGTGTCGAGCGCCATGTGTCCGCTGCGCTGCGCCCGCGCCGCGATCTCCGCGAGCGTGTCCCCCTGGCTCACGTCGGTGCGGGGTGAGTTGGCATTGGCATTGCGGGGTGGGTGGGCATCTCAATCCTCCCGCGCGGCGGGCAGTCGCAGCCGAAAGCGGGCCCCGCTCTCGGGGGGGACGGTGGAGTACGCGATGACATCCGAGTCCATCAGCTCGAGCTCGCCGCCCATCCGCGAGGCGAGCTCCCGCCCGATCGCGAGGCCCAACCCGAAGCCGCCGCGCCCACCGGTGGTGGAGCCGCGTTGGAAGCGCTCGAAGATCAGCTCGCGCTCGGCGAGCGGGACGCCAGGTCCGCGGTCGCGGACGCTCAGCTGCGCCCAGGGCTCCTCGGCGGAGACCTCCACGTCGATGCCCGACTCCTCGGGGGCGATCCGCAGAGCGTTGTCCAGCAGGATGCGCACGATACGCGCCACCGCTCCCGGGTCGGCCTGCGCCCAGCAGGGCTCCGCGGGGGGGCGGACCCGCAGCGTCGCCCGGCGCTCCGCCGCGGCGAGCTCGAACTCGGCGGCCACCGCCCGGCAGAGCTCGCCGAGCTCGAGGGGCTCGCTGCGCAGCTCGACCTCCGCGTCGAGGCGGCTCAGGTCGAGCAGATCGGAGGCCAGGCGCGAGAGCCTGCGCGACTGCTCCCTGGCGTGCGCGGCGCGCTCGCGCGCGTCCCCGAGATCGAGGTGCTCGGTGCTCAGGTCGTCCTCGAGCAGCTCGAGCATCCCATCGAGCGAGGCGAGCGGCGTGCGCAGCTCGTGCGAGGCGGTCGCGACGAACGCGCGCCGGGCGGCTTCCTGGCGGCGCAGGCGCGCATGCATCGCCCGCGAACGCCCGCGTCAGCTCGCCGACCTCGTCGCGGCTGCGATCCTCGGGCAGGAGATCGGATCCGAGCCCGCCCTCCCCCCGGCGCTCCAGCTCGCGGATCGCGTCGCGCAGCCGCTCGAGACGGCGCAGGAGCGTGGTCGTGAGCCCGATGCCGAGCAGCAGGGCGACCAGCAGGCCGCCGCCGGCGGCCTCGAGGAACGCGGTCCGCACGACGCGCACCGCGGAGGCGACGTAGTCCAGGCGCTTGGTGAGCACCACGACGTAGTGGCGGTGTGCGATCGTGATCCGCTGAGCGACCACCAGCTCGTCGTCGCGCACCGCGCGGACGGGCGCCCCACCGCTGAGCAGCGCGCGGCGGGCCTCCCCGTAGAAGTTCGGCACGTCCTGGGTGGGTGCGGAGCCGGTGTAGAGGATGTCGAGCTGGCTATCGAGGATCGTCAACGTCGCCTGAGAGCGGCGCCTCAGCAGCAGGGCGCTCTGGTGCATATCCACTTCGTTCAGGCGCCCCGTCGCCGGTTCGAGGGCGATCTCGTTGAGCTCCGGGCGGGCGGAGCCGAGCGCGGTCAGCACGGCCTGTTCGCCGTCGGTGCGCAGGCGCTGCTCGAGCGGTGAGAGCAGCGTGAGCGCCGCCACCGCGAGCGTCACCGCGCTGGTCAACAGCAGCGCGGCGAGCAGCCGCGGGCGCAGTCCGAGCAGCCACCGGCTCGGCTCGTTCAGAGGTGTGCCGCCCCGCTCGGGGAGGCGCCTCATGGCTCCAGGAAGCGGTAGCCGGCCCCACGCACTGTCAGGATCAGCTTCGGCTCCTCGGGGCGATCCTCGAGCTTCTCGCGCAGGTGGCGAATGTGGACGTCGATCGCGCGCGGGTCGCGGTAGGCGGAGTCCCCCCAGATCGCGCGCAGGAGCTCCTGGCGGTTGAGCAGCCGCCCGGGCTCGGACATCAGCCGCGCGAGCAGCTCGAACTCCGAGAAGGTCAGACGCACGGGCTCCCCGTTCACGGTCACCTCGCGGCGGCCGCGGTCGAGCGCCACGGGACCGACGCTCATCGCTTCGCGGCCGAACGAGCGGGGTCCGGAGCGGCGCAGCACGGCGCGCACGCGGCTGCGCAGCTCGGCGAGTCCGAAGGGCTTGGTCACGTAGTCGTCGGCGCCCGCCTCCAGCCCCTGCACCGCGTCGGCCTCGGTGTCCAGGGCGGTGAGCATGATGATCGGCACGACGTTGCGCTGTTCGCGCAGGGTGCGACACACCTCATACCCGTTCGGCCCCGCGCCGAGGGCGACGTCGAGCAGGATCACGTCGAAGTGCTCCGCGCCGGCGCGCTCGATCGCCTGGGAGCCCGAGGCCACCGCCTCGACGGTGTGGCCCTCGCGGGAGAAGGACCGCGTGAGCGTCTCGCGCAGCGTCTCCTCGTCGTCGACGACGAGGATCCTCAGGGAGACCGGTGTCTCGGTGGCGCTCATCTCACCGCGGAGCCTAGCCTCCAGAGCATTCCCGGGCGGGGCATCCCAGCCTGCTTGGAGACGTCGGTGCCGTATGCGCTCACCCAGCGCGCCGGCGCCGAGCAGTCGGCGCCGGTGGGGGGCGAGTGCGGCCCGCAGCCTTCGTCGAGGAAGGCGTAGCGGACCTTCCCGGCGGCGATGAGCGCGCGCAGACGGGCGACTGGGGTGAGGACGCGGCCGTCGAGCGTTGTGAGCACGAGGATCGGGCGGGCGTCGCGCTCGACCAGCTCGCCCATCTTTGTTCCGGAGTCGAAGGCGGCCTCGTAGTAGGCGGAGCCCTGGTGGGCGCGCAGGTAGGCGCTGAGCGGCGCGAGCTCTCCACGGTGCAGCACACCGATGGGGGTGGTGTCGGACACGTTCTCCCCGGTTGCCCGCAGCGAAGCCCACAGGGGGACCGCGAGCAGGCAGAGGAGCGCAAGTGCCGTGATCCCAAGTGCCGTGATCCTCACGCGCCGCATCGCACCACGCGGGCGCCCCGTCCAGGCGAGCGCCAGGGCGCCCGCGGCGCCGACGGTGGCGATCCACCACACGGAGCTTGCCCCGAACAGCAGGCGCTCCGCGTAGATCGTCACGGCTAGGAGAGTCACCGTCAGCGCGAGCAGCCGTACTCTGCCGCGCCAGCCGATCCGCGGCAGTTCAGCTGCCCAGGCGACACCGATTCCCAGCATGGCGGCGACGGCGGGGGTGAAGCCTTCTGTGTAGCGGGGATGCAGGCGGCCCATGTCGCTGAACAGCGCGATGCCGACAAGCAGCCACAGCATCAGGCCGGCCGCCACCGCGACCTTCAGGCGGTCGCCAGGCGGCGCCGGTTGAGCTTTGGTCGCTCGTCGCTCCCACAGGAGCGCCCCCAGCATCGCGCCCCCCAGCAGCAGGGCGGCGAGCACCTCCAGGCCGAGCCGCTCGCCGGAGAGCGGGCCGATGCGGGCCAGCAGGCGGGTGGGGGAGGGGAGGAGGATGGGGATCGCATCGCGCTCGGCCTGGGTGGCCTCGGGGTAGGGGTATCCCGGTCGGTAGGTGCTCTGGGAGCCTTCGAGCACCTTGCCCTCGATGCGTTCCAGGCCGTTGAAGACGAACGCGGCGTTCCAGGCGCTGCCGTTGGTGGAGCCGTACGCCCAGGGGCGCTCGTGGGCGGGGAAGAGCAGCGTGGCGGTCAGCCACGAGAGCGCGGCGGCGACGAACACGAGACCCGCGAGCGCCAGCCGTGCGGCGCGCCGGCGCGCGGGGCCCGGCAGCCCCAGCCAGGCGATCAGCGCGAGCCCGGGCAGCGCGACGACGGACTCCAGCAGCTTCACGTCGAACGCCACTCCGAATGCGACGGCGGCCCCCAGCAGCCAGACGGTGCGCCCGCTCTGCACGGCGCGCACCAGCAGCGCTAGGGCGAGCACGGTCAGCGCCATCATCACCCCGTCCATCGTGTCGCTGCGGGCGGTGATCACCGCGATCGGCAGTACCGCCAGTGCGAGCGCCGATGCGAGCCCGGCGCGCACGCCGAACACCGGCCGGACCGCGGCGTACAGGAGCGCCACGGCGAGCGTGCCGGCGAGCGCCTCCGGCAGCTTCAGCGCGGTCGAGCCGAAGCCGAGGAGCTTGACGCTCGCGACCTGCAGCCACAGGTCGATCGGCGGCTTGTCGATCGCCACCGCGCCCGAGGGCTCGACCGCGCCGAAGAAGAAGTTGTGCCAGGAGAGCCCCATGCTCCTGACCGCGCCGTCGTAGAAGGGGTTGCCGGGGACCTGCCCGAGATGCGCGAAGCGCAGCGCGCCCGCCCCGAGCGTGATCGCGGCCAGGAGGGCCCACCGGGCCCCTCGTGCGGGTGCTCTCATGCCCGTACGGTATTCTCGCCAGCCGATGGCCGAGCGCGACCCCCAAGCATGCATGCCCTGCCGGGGCACCGGCCGGGTGATCTCCAATCTCGGGGGCGAGTCCCAGCAGGTGACCTGCCCGTGGTGCCAGGGCTCGGGCACGCGCCAGAGCGGCGTCGACGCGCAGGCGGCGTGGCTGGAGGCAGAGTCGGCGGGGAGCGAGCCCCCAGCCTCGTCCTCCGACGCGGTCGCCTGAGCGCCCTCCCAATGCGTCCAGGCGGCGCTTGCGCTATTCAAGGGCGCGGTCGGAGTGCCGATGCTGAGGCCAACAAAGAGTCAGTGCCGAGGTTCCAGGGCAGAGCACCAGTGGGTGCGTAGCAAAGCCGGCGGCCTCCGCGAGCCGATCAGTCGACACACGGGGGACGTATCGCCAATTTGGGCGATGGGATCTGGGGCTGGCCGCCCATAACCGGATCCTAGGAGGATTCAAATGCTGTATCGACTGCGCCAGCGCACCGGCGATGAGGGTGGTTTCACGCTCATCGAATTGCTGGTCGTTATCCTGATCATCGGCATTCTTGCCGCAATCGCGATTCCCGCGTTCCTGAGCCAGAAGAGCAAGGCCGTGGACGCCGGGGCCAAGACCCTCGCCAGCACCGCCGAGACGACCGCGGAAACCTACGCGACCGACCACGGCGGGGAATACACCAACCTGTCCACGACAGAAGAGAACGCGTACGAAAAATCGATCAACATCTCGAGCAAAAGCGAAGCGATCCTGACGGTCGCAACGGGCACCGCGACCACGTACGAAGTCACCGCGGAAGCGCCGAATAAAGCGACATTCACGATCAAGCGCCTGGCGAGCGGGGCCCTGGAACGCACCTGCAACAAAACCGCTGAAGAAACCCACGGCGGCTGCGTGAGCGGCACCTGGTCTTCGTAACCACTGCCGGTATGTAGTACGCGATGCCCGATTGGGCCTCGCGGGCAGTGACGACGGGGGCGGCTATGCCGCCCCCGTCGTCGTTCCGCGCCGCTACGAGCCGGCCCGGCCGCGCTCAACCATCGTGCGACCACGAGCTGGCCCGGCCGGACTCAACCCGTCAGGGCCATGAGCCGGCCCTCCCCGCTCAAGCCCCGCTGTGCGGCGACCGATCAGTGATACATGGAGGCCACCTTCGCGGGACTGCTGGGCGCGGTCTTCGGCTCGTTCCTGAACGTCGTCGCCTACCGCCTGCCGCGGCGGGAGTCGCTCGTCAAGCCCCGCTCACGCTGCCCCTCCTGCGGGACGCCGGTGCGGCCATACGACAACCTTCCCGTGCTCTCCTGGCTCTTGCTGCGGGGGCACTGCCGCAACTGCTCCGCGCGCATCTCCCCCCGCTACCCCCTGGTGGAGGGCGCCACCGCGCTGCTCTGCGCCGGGGCCGTCTTGACCCACGGGAGCGCCGCGGGGATCGCGCTGTCGGTGGCGCTGATCCTGCTGCTGGTGCCCGCCGCGCTGATCGACCTGGAGTACCGCATCATCCCCAACAAGCTGACCGGCGCCGGGGCGCTGCTTGCGCTTGGCCTGGGGACCGCCCTCGACCCCGCCGGCGAGCCCACGAGGCTGATCGCCGGGGCCGCCGCGGGGGGCTTCCTGCTGATCGCCGCGCTCGCCTACCCCGGCGGGATGGGGATGGGGGACGTCAAGCTCGCCGGGGTCATGGGGCTCCTCCTCGGCGCCGCCGTCGCCCCCGCGATCCTGATCGCGCTCCTCTCCGGGGTGCTCCTCGGAGCGGTGATCGTCGCACGGAAGGGCGCCCGCGCGACCGATCTGAGATCGGCCGGCAAGACCGCGGTGCCCTTCGGCCCATTCCTCGCGCTGGGGGGGATCGTTGCGATCTTCGCGGGGCAGCCGATCGTCACCTGGTACCTCCACACCTTCGTCCACTGAAGGCAACTGTGAACGCGCGAGCACGATTTCCTCTCACCCGCAAGACGGCCATGAGCGCGCGAGCTCGATTTCGTCCCACCCGGAAGGCGGCCATGAGCGCGGGAGCAGGATTTCATCTCACCCGGGAGGCGGCCATGAACCCCCTAGCACGATTCATCTCGCCCGCCGCCGCTTCTGGACGAATTGACAATCGGGCCAATTGCCTCTTCAGCGATTCGCGCGAGGGGTCGATGACGGGTCATGCAGCTCCACCGCCGCGGCGCGCGGCGCTCCAGATCGAAACGCGCACGCGGATGCAGGTAGCCAGCCAATGCCCACTCTCAGCGCACTGATGCCAAACCTGAACCTCTCGCTCGGCCGCCGCGGCGGCGGGGATGTCGTCGGCCTGGACATCCAGCCCGGCTACGTCGCCGCCGTGCAGGCGCACGTCAACGGGGGGATCGTCGTGGAGCGCGCCGCGGGCGCCCCGCTGCCGCCCGACGCGGTGCGCGAGGGCGAGGTGCTCGACGAGCGCATGCTCGGCGAGGCGCTCCAGGAGCTCTTCCGCGATGGCCGGCTCGGCAAGCGCGTGCGGATCGGCCTGGCCAACCAGCGCACCGTCCTGCGCACGCTCAAGTTGCCTCCGGTCACCGACCGCAAGGAACTCGCCGCCGCGGTGCGCTTCCAGGCCGAGGATCAGGTTCCGATGCCGCTCGCGGGCGCGGTGCTGGACTTCCACTCCCTCGGGATTCACGACACCCCCGCCGGGCCGCGCCAGCGGGTGATCGTGGTCGCCGCCCAGCGCGAGATGGTGGAGCGCCTGCTGCGCGCCGTGCGCCACGCCGGGCTGCGGCCCGAGGGCGTCGACCTCTCCGCGTTCGCGCTGATCCGCTCCCTCTACCGCCCCGAGTCCCCGCAGGCCGCCGCGCCCGCCGCGGATGGGGAGAGCGCCGAGAACGGGGGGCGCTCCGAGCGCGTGCTCTACCTGAACGTGGGCGGGCTCACCAATATGGCGATCGCCGAGGGCACCCTCTGCCGCTTCACCCGCGTCGTCGGCGGGGGCCTGGAGGCGATGGCCAGCGAGATCGCCGAGCGGCGCGGCATCCCGCTCGTCGACGCCCGCGCGCTGCTCGCCGCCTTCGACCTGCCCGGCGCCATTGCGGCGTCGCTCCCCCAAGAGCCCGCGCCCGCCCCCGTGGGGTCCTCCGAGCTCGACTCCGCGCCTGTGGACTCCTCCGGGCTCGACTCCCCGCCGGCACCCGCGCCGCGGGAGAGCGCCCCCGAGCCGCCGGCCGCCGACGTCCAGCAGACCGAGGCGTTCGACCCTCAGGTGCGGATGGTGCTCGAGAACGGCATCCACGAGATCGTCGGGGAGGTGCGCAACTCGCTGGACTTCCACCGCTCCCAGGAGGGCGGCGGGGAAGTGCAGAGGGTCGTGCTCAGCGGCCCCGCCCTGGAGATGCGCGGCTTCTCCGAGGCGCTCGAGGTCGACCTGGGGATGGCGGTGCGCCGCGAGGCCGTGAGCTTCGCGGGTGGGGAGGACTCGAACACCGCCCACCCCGTCTCCGTCCACCGCCTCGCGATCGCCACCGGGCTGGCCACCGAGGAGGCGCCCCGATGAGGGCCGTCAACCTGATCCCCTCCGAGCAGCGCGGCGGGGGCGCCATCGGGGCCCGCTCCGAGGGCGCGGCGTTCGCCGTGCTCGGGCTGCTCGCCGGCATCGCGGTCCTCACGCTGATGTACGGGCTCGCCCACCACTCGCTCTCCAGCCGCCGCTCCGAAGCCGCCTCGCTCACGGCACACGTGGCGGAGGTTCAGGCGCAGGCCTCTCAGCTGGCCCCCTACACGAGCTTCGTGACGCTGCGCGAACAGCGTCTGCAGGCGATCTCCACGTTGATCGGCTCCCGCTTCGACTGGTCCACCGCGATGGGCGAACTGAGCCGTGTGCTGCCCAGCGACGTCTCGCTCAGCTCCCTGCAGGGCACGATCGGCACCACGACCGGGAGCACCCCGAGCTCCAAAGGCTCCCCCTCCTCCCCCTCCTCCTCTCCCTCCGCTGCCACCGCCACCGTCGCGGTGAGCTCCGCGACGCCCCCCGGCGCGGTCCCCACCTTCACGCTCGCCGGCTGCGCCACCAGTCAGGTGGTGGTCGCGCAGACGCTGGTGCGCCTGCGCCTGGTCAGCGGTGTCAGCAATGTCACCCTGCAGAGCTCCACCAAGACCGGAGGCAGCGGCGCCGGGGCCTCCAGCGGCTCCACCGGCGGATGCCCGAGCGGCGATCCCGTCTTCTCAGCGCAGGTCACCTTCCAGCCGCTGCCCGCCGCGCCGGCCTCGAACCTCGGAGCGCTCGAGTCGGCCGGGGGGGCGGGATCCGATTCCTCCTCCGGCGGTCATCAGGCAAGCGGGGCCAGGGCTCTGTCGAGCAGCACCGTGAGGGCGAACCGATGACCACCCGCGACCGCATGGTCCTGATCGGCGTCGTGGTGCTCGCCGTGCTCGCCGCCGGCTGGCTGCTGGTGGTCTCGCCCGAGCGCCACAAGGCCGCGGCGGAGCAGGCGCAGGTCCAGAGCGCCCGTCAGCAGCTCGAAGGCGCCCAGGCCAAGGCCGCCAGCGCGCGCGTGGCCCAGCAGCGCTACACCGCCGCCTACAAGTCCGTGGTGAGCCTCGGCAAAGCCGTCCCCTCCTCCGATGAAGTGCCCTCGCTGATCTACGAGCTCGAGCAGGCCTCCAACCAGCGCGAGGTCGACTTCAACTCGATCACCGCCGGCGGCACCTCGGCGTCCAGCTCGGCCGCCTCGACCCTCGGAGCGGCGGCCGGGGCCGCCGCTGAAGCGGGCTTCACCCAGATGCCCTTCACGTTCGTCTTCAAAGGAAGCTTCGAAGGGCTTGCCCACCTGCTCGGTCAGATCGACGGCTTCGCCACGCGCACCACCACGGGAGACATCCTCGTGAGCGGGCGCCTGCTAACCATCCAGGGGGCCGACATCACCGTCGAAAACCAGGCCAGCTCGGGCTCCGGCGCGAGCTCCGGCAAGGTGTCGCTCAGCGCGACGATCACAGCCACCGCCTACGTGCTGCCGGCCAGCGAGGCTCTCACCGGCGGCGCCACCCCGGTCGGCCCGGGCGCCACGAGCTCCTCCTCATCCTCCTCCTCCCCGGCCACCCCAGCCGTCGTTCGGGTGACGCCATGAGTGCCATCCTGCGATCGCTCAAGGCCGACCTGCTCGACCGGCGGCTGCTGCCGATCCTGCTGCTGGTGGGTCTCGCCCTCGCGGGCGCCGTCGCCTACGTCGTGCTGGACGGCGGCGGATCCAACCCGAGCGGGGCCTCGCCAAGCTCGGCCGCAATCGTGCCGGCGACGCCCAGCGCTCAGAGCCCCGCACTGCCGGTCAGCCAGGCGCCAGCCGACCCCAATGCGGCGGTCGCCGAGACCACGGACGGTGCGCGCTACCAGCACAGGGCGGGCTCACACGACCCGTTCAGCCCGCTCAAGGGGACGGCCGTCGCGGCCGCCAAGCCCTCCTCGTCGGGGTCCTCCTCCTCGGCGAAATCGAGCCCTGCCCCGGAAAGCAAAACGAGCTCCCCCACCAAATCCTCCTCCACCCCCTCCTCCTCCGGCGGGAGCCCCTCCACGCCTCCCGCCTCCACGCAGGTTGCGCCGAAGCCGAAGCCCAAGCCCATCTACCTGGTGACCGTGCAGTTCGGCCGGATGTCCTCCGTCCCCGGGGTGCTCCCCCAGCTCACCCCCTACCCCGATCTCAAGCGCCTGCAGGAGCTGCCCTCAAGCGAGGACACCCTGATCGTGTTCGGCGGCGCGCGCGACAGCGGCAAGGGGGCGCTCTTCGCGCTCAGCCGCGAAGCGATCCTCAAAGGGCAGGCGGCCTGCATCCCGAGTGCCTCCCAGTGCGAAGTGATCGACCTCGCCGCGGGACAGAGCGAGGAACTCACCTACCTCGAACCCAACGGGGAAAGCGTGCCCTACGAATTGAAGGTCGTGAGCATCGAACTCGCCAAGTCGCAGGCCGCGGCGGCGCGCGCGGCCCGCGCCCGGGCGGCGCGCCGTCACCGCCACCGCCACGGGTAGCCATGGGGCATCATCCCGGTGGGGGCGTGCGGGCCCACCGAGGTACGCCATAAGCTAGGCGGGATGATCCTCCGCCTGACCACCGCCGGGGAGTCCCACGGGCCCGGCCTCACCGCGATCCTCGAGGGGCTGCCCGCGGGCCTGGAGGTGCGCTCGGAGGAGATCGACGCCGACCTCGCCCGCCGCCAGCTCGGGCACGGCCGGGGGGGCGCATGAAGATCGAGCGCGACGCGGCCCTCGTGACCGGCGGCATCCGCCACGGGCGCACCCTCGGGGCCCCGGTGGCGCTGCAGGTCGCAAACCGCGACTACGCCAACTGGGAGGAGCGCATGAGCCCCTGGCCGGTATCGGATCCCGCCCACACCGTCCCCGAGGTGCACCTCCCGCGCCCCGGGCACGCGGATCTGGTGGGGACCTGGAAGTACAAGCAGAGCGACGTGCGCAACATCCTCGAGCGCGCCTCCGCGCGGGAGACCGCCGCGCGCGTGGCGGGGGGCGCGCTCGCGAAGGCGTTCCTGCGCGCGCTCGGCGTGGAGGTGCGCTCCCACGTGGTGCGGATCGCCTCCGTGGGCGCCCCCGAGCGCGCGGGGGCGCTCGCGCTCGCGGACTTCGACGCGGTGGACAGCTCTCCGGTGCGCTGCCTGGACGCGGAGGCCTCGCGCGCGATGGTGGCCGAGATCGACGCCCTGCGCAAGGCCAACGAGTCGCTCGGCGGCGTCTTCGAGGTGCTGGCCTTCGGCCTCACCCCGGGCCTCGGCTCGCACGTCTCCTGGGAGGAGCGCCTGGACGGGCGCCTGGCGATGGCGATCCTCTCGATCCAGGCGCTCAAGGGGGTCTCGATCGGCGCGGCCTTCGAGGTGGCGGGGCGGCCGGGCTCGGAGGCCCACGATGAGATCTTCTTCTCCCCCGAGCGCGGGTACTACCGCGAGACCAACCGCGCGGGGGGCCTGGAGGGGGGTATGAGCACCGGGGAGCCCCTGATCGTGCGCGGCGCGATGAAGCCCCTGCCCACCCTCACCAAGCCGCTGCGCTCCGTGGACATCGCCACCCGCGAGCCCGCGGAGGCGCTGCGCGAGCGCACCGACTCCTGCACCGTCCCCGCCGCGGGGGTCGTCGGCGAGGCGATGGTGGCGCTCGTGCTCGCCGACGCCTACCGGCGCAAGTTCGGGGGTGACCACATCGACGACGTGCGCCAGGCGCTGGGCGCCTACGAGGAGCGGATCGATTGGCGCCGCTAGCCGGGCGGGGCGGCACGGCCGCGTGGTCCCCGTCATCGGCGATTCCGCGGCGGGCGCTCGTCTTCACGGGCTTCATGGGCGCCGGCAAGTCCACCGCCGCCGCCGAGGTCGCCCGCGAGCTGGGGGGGGAGGTGCTGGACACCGACCGCCTGCTGGAGGCCCGCCTCGGGCACTCGATCGCCCGCGAGTTCGAGCTGCACGGGGAGAGCTCCTTCCGCGCGCACGAGGAGGAGCTCGTCTGCCAGCTACTCGCCCAGGCGGGCCCCGGGGTGGTGATCGCGCTCGGGGGGGGCGCGGTGCTCTCCGCGCGGGTTCGCGGGGCGCTCGCCGCGCATGTGGCGGTGCTGCTCGAGATCGACCCCTCGCACGCCTGGGAGCGGGTTCGCGCCCACGCCGGCGAGCGTCCCCTCGCGCGCGACCCCGAGGCGTTCGCCGCGCTGCACGCCGAGCGGCGGGGGTGCTACGAGGGGCTCGCCGACGCGATCCTCCCTGCCGATCGGCCCGGGGTCGCGGTGCGGGCGCTGCCCGCCCTGCGGATGCTCGCCGCCGCCGCTCCCAAGACCGCGCGGCTGCTGTGGGCGGCCGCCGCGTCCGGGGAGTACCCGGTGATCGTCTCTCGCGGACTGCTCGAGCTGGCCCGCGGGCCAGCGGGCTGGCCGCTCGACCGCGGCGCCTCGCGGCCGTTCTGCGTCGCCGACGAGACCGTCGGCGCGCTGTACGCGCAGCGGCTGGGGGAGCTCGCCGCGCTGATCGCGATTCCCCCGGGGAGTCCCAGAAGACGCTCGCCACCGCCGCGCGCGTGTGGCGTGATCTGGCGCAGGCGGGCATGACCCGCGCCGATCACCTGATCGCGCTCGGCGGCGGGGTCGTGGGGGATCTCGCGGGCTTCTGCGCGGCCACCTACCAGCGGGGGGTGCCGATCGTGCAGGTCCCCACCACGCTCGTCGCCCAGGTGGACTCCGCCTACGGGGGCAAGACCGGCGTGGACCTCCCGGAGGCCAAGAACTACGTCGGCGCCTACCACCAGCCCGCCGCGGTGATCGTCGACCCCGACACGCTGCGCACCCTGCCCGCGGCCGAGCTCAACGCCGGCTGGGTGGAGGTGCTCAAGACCGCGCTGATCGCGGGGGGGATCTTTGGGAGCAGGTCGCGGCCGACGGCACCGTCGATGAGCGCACGATCCTCGCGTGCGCGCGCCTGAAGCTCGCCGTGGTCGCGGAGGACGAGCGCGACGGCGGGCGCCGCCAGGTGCTGAACCTAGGTCACACCGTGGGTCACGCGATCGAGACCGCCACCGGCTACTCCCGCTACCGCCACGGGGAGGCGGTCGGCCTCGGGCTGCTCGCGGCGCTGCGCCTCTCCGGCCGCGAGGAGCTGCGCGCGCAGGTGCGGGAGCTGCTGCTCGCCCGCCGGCTGCCGGTGACACTGCAGGGTGCCGAGGTCGAGGAGGTCGTGGCGGGGGTCGCGCGCGACAAGAAGCGCCTCTCCGGGGCGACTCCGTTCGTGCTGCTCGACGCTCCCGGAGACGTTCGCGTCGGCTGCGAGGTGCCCGAGGCGCAGCTGCGGGCCGCCGTCGCGGAGCTGGCCTGAGAGGCATATAGGCTCTCCGCGGCATGGGTGACGCCTCCTACCGCATAGTGGTCATGCACGGGGTCAACCTCGACATGCTGGGCCGGCGCGACCCGGCACACTATGGCACGCTGACCCTCCCGGAGCTCGAAGTGCGCGTCGAGCAGTTCGCCGTCGAGCTCGGGCTGCGGGCGCGCTTCTTTCAGACCAACGCCGAGGTCGAGCTCGTCGAGCGCCTGCACCGGGCGCGCGAGGAGGCCGACGGGATCGTCCTGAACCCCGGCGCCTGGACTCACTACGCATGGGCGATCCACGACGCGCTGGAGATCGCCGCCCTGCCCACGGTCGAGGTTCACCTCTCCGACGTCAAGGCCCGCGAGCCGTGGCGGCGGGTCTCGGTCATCGAGGACCTCTGCGTCGCCTCCATCCGCGGGCGGGGGGTCGAGGGGTACCGCCTCGCGCTCCAACGCCTGCGGGCCGCGCTCGAAGGCGGGGCGTGATGCGCGGGAGCGAGGATCGGTGGGGGTGCCCGTGAGCCCACCCTCGAGCACCGCCCGCGAGGTGGCGCGCACCTCGCGGCTCGCGGCCCTGGCGCGCGAGGCGGGGGTCGAGGTCCTGCTGATCACCCACCCAGTCAACCTCCGCTACCTCACCGGCTTCAGCGGCTCGAACGGGCTCGCGCTGATCGCCGCTGGGAGGGAGGTGGAGGAGGGGGGGAGGGCGATGCGGACCCCCACCTGTTCCTCACGGACTTCCGCTACGAGACCCAGTCCGCCGAGCAGGTTCCCGCTCTCTTCGAGCGGCGCATCGTGCCCGTCGACCTGGTCGAGGCCGCCGTCGCGGAGCTCGCGGGGATGCGGGGCGGGCGCCTGGGGTTCGAGGAGGGCTCGCTCACCGTCAAGCAGCACCTGCGCCTGCGCGAGCTGCTGCCCGCCGCGTGGGAGCTCATCGCCTGCGGGGGCCTCGTGGAGGCGCTACGCGAGGTCAAGGAGCCGGCCGAGCTCGCCCGCATCCGCGCCGCCTGCGAGCTCGCCGACGAGGCGCTGCGCGAGGTGCTCGAGGCGGGGGTCGTCGGCCACACCGAGCGGGAGGTCGCGATCGAGCTGGAGCTGCGCATGCGCCGCCTCGGCGCGCAGGCGCCGAGCTTCCCCTCGATCGTGGCCGCGGGGCCCCACTCCGCGCTGCCCCACGCCGAGCCCCGCGACGTGCCGATCCCGCGGGACACCCTCCTCACGGTCGACTGGGGCGCCCTGCACGGGGGCTACTGCTCGGACTGCACCCGCACCTACGCCACCGGCGAGCGCCTCCCCGAGGGTGCGCGCGAGGTCTACGAGCTCGTGCTGGCGGCCCAGCTGGCGGGCCTCGCCGCGGTGCGCCCGGGGCCCAGCGGGCGCGAGGTCGACGCCGCCGCCCGGGAGGTCATCGAGCGGGCCGGCCACGGCGAGCACTTCGGCCACGGCCTCGGCCACGGCGTGGGCATCGAGGTCCACGAGGGCCCCCGCCTCTCCCGCACCGCCGGCGAGCAGCCCCTGCGCGCCGGCAACGTGCTCACCGTCGAGCCCGGCGTCTACATCCCGGGCCGCTTCGGGGTGCGCATCGAGGACCTGCTCGTGCTCAGCGACAGGGGCCCGCTGGTGCTCACGGGGCTGCCCAAGGAGCTGACCGTGGTCTCCTGAGCGGCGACAGCCCCAGATTGCCGCAGAGCTGCCAGGCGAGCGCCGCCGCCAGGGGCAGGGTCCACGCTAAGAAGAACAACGCCTGCGCATCGGGGCTCGCATGGAGGGGGAGCCACACGAAGCCGATCCACGCGACCGCCGTGCTCGCCAGCGCCGCCGCCGGCAGGCCGCGCTCGCCGAGGGCCTCCCAGGCCGTCAGCGCCAGCAGGAAGGGCAGCAGGTAGTAGGAGGTGTCCCAGGTGTCGAGCATGCAGCGCAGCAGCATCAGCAGCGCCAGCAGGAGCAGCGGCTCGCGCATCCGTGTGTCGGTGCCGCCGCGGACCGGGCGCCCGCGCCGCCAGGCGAGTGCGGTGAGCGGGAATGTGAGCGCGAGGATCAGAGGGTGGCTCAGCGGGCCCACCCACGGCGGCCCCGTGCGGTAGCCCGGTTTGACGCGACCGAACGTGCCGCGCACCACGGGGCCGTGGTGGCCGAGGAACCACCACACCTGCCACGGCTGGAAGATCGAGCTGGAGGGGGCCGCCGTGGAGCCGCTCACCGCGAGGAACCCGCCCGACTGGACGAGGGCGAGCGGGGCCAGCACCGCCGCCGCCACTCCGGCGGCGACCAGCGCGCAGAGGACTCGCCCCCGGGGCAGCGCCAGGATCACGGGACCCACCGCGAGCAGCGCCCACTCCTTGTTCGCGATCGCGGCCCCCAGCAGCAGCCCCGCCAACAACGGCCGTCCGCGACCGCGCCCGGCGAGGATCACCGCGCCCACGCACAGCGCGGCCCCCAGCAGCTCCTCGGGGTGGCCGTATTCGAGCGCGCTCAACGTCAGGGGGTTCGCGACGCACAGCCCCAGCGCGACGGCGCGCGCCAGCGGCGGGCATCCGCGGCGGCGCATGTCGGCCGCCAGCCACACCCCGAGCGCCCCGGCGCTCAGCAGGCAGGGCAGCGCGGCCATCCGGTAGACCGCCAGTTCCCCGCCCCCCCAGAGGTCGGTCGCCAGCGCGAAGGGCGCGCGCAGCACCAGCGAGCCGCCGTATGCGGGGGCGAGCCGCAGGAAGTCCGTCAGGTGGCCGTGGACGAGCGCCTCGAAGGCGGGCCGGGCCTCGACTTCATAGTCGTTCCAGGCGAACGCGTACAGGCCGAGCCACGTCAGCGCGGCGGTCCCTGCGGCGGCGGCGAGCACACACAGGCCGTTGTGGCGCAGGGCTCCACCGCTCATAGCTTGGCATCGGCTCAGCGGGCGGTCCGCTTGAGTGACGTCCGCTTGACGGAGCGCCGAGATGGTGATAGCAACGCAGGGCTCTCGCTGGCGTAAGCCCGGCGCCGGGGTGTCTCTGCGTTTGAAGACGAGCACCCCGGCGCTGGTAACCGACCACGTTCTCCGACCGCCGTGGCCATGGAGACCCACCCCGGCGGCGACGGCCGCACCCCTGCGGTCGCCGGCGTCGATTCGGGTGGAAACGATCGGCCCCGGGGGGCCCGGCAGGCGGCCATCGGGGGGGTCCGATCGAAAACATTCTCCGCAGGCTCACCGGAAACGCCGGGCGGACAGCGCACCTGGAGTGACCCTGAGCGTCGGGTCGTGCCAGTTCCCGTCACGGGGTCCCCCGGCCGGTCCTGTCGACCCAGGCATCGAAGGCGTTGCGCAGTCGGAGTAACCCCTGCGAGCTACACTATCGGGTACGATGCCGAGCAAGCACCCACGAATCGCTGTGACGGCCGACCCGGAGCTGGGGGAGGCGCTTGAGCGTTTGCGGGCGGCGACTGGCACACGAGAGGCCGACGCATCCCTTGTGCGGAGGCTCGCGGTCGAGGGGGCCGAGGTCGAGTTGAAGGCCCGGCGGGGCCGCCGTGAAGCGATCGAGGCGCTGTTCGCCGCGATGGACGGGGACGGGTTCGATCTGGGCCTGGAGGAGATCGATCGGGTCAACCTGCCTCCGAGCGGCGTGTGAGTGTCGAGCTATGGGATGGTGGGGGCGCGGTGCTCGCAGACACCTCTGCGTGGATGCTCGCCCGCCGGATTCCCCGCGTACGGGAGCTGCTGTTCGCCGCCGCTGGGCGCGGTGACATCGCCTGGTGCTGGCCGGTGCGCTACGAGCTGACCTTCGATGCACCCAGCCCGGAGAGGATCGCCGCGGTTGATCGCGCGCTCGCCGGCTTGCGCGAGATCGCTGTCGATCGTGCTGTCCAGCGAGGCGTGCTCTCGGCGATGCGCGAGCTGGCAGACGAGGGTTCTCACGGAGCCCACCGCCTGCCTTTGACTGACCTCACGGTCGCCGTGGCGGCACAGACCTCGGGGCTCGACGTGCTGCACTACGATCATCACTTCGATCGTCTCGGCGAGCTGTTAGGCGTGCGTATGCTCTGGATAGCAGCGCCGTCTGCCCGACGGACAACCACTCAAAAAACACTGATTTGCAGGTAAAGATTTGATTAACACCAACCAGTTCCGCAACGGGAACCACATCGAGGTCGAGGGCACGGTCTTCAAGATCGTGGAGTTCCAGCACGTCAAGCCCGGCAAGGGGGGGGCGTTCGTGCGCACGAAGCTGCGCAGGGCCTCCGACGGGGCGGTGATCGACCGCACGTTCAGGGCGGGGGAGAAGTTCCGCTCGGTCCGCACGGAGGCCCGCAAGATGCAGTTCCTGTACGTGGATGGAACCGACGCGCACTTCATGGACATGGAGTCCTACGAGCAGCTCGCGGTTCCCCAGGGGAGCGTGAGCGAGCCGCTGCGCTGGACCAAGCCCTCAAGCGTTGTGGAGGTGCTGTTCATCGACGAGCAGCCCTCCGACGTGCAGCTTCCCAGCGCCGTGGACCTCGAGGTCACCGAGACCGACCCCGGCCTGCGGGGAGACACCGCCTCGGGCGGTGGCACCAAGCCGGCGACGCTCGAGACGGGCGCCACGATCCATGTTCCCCTGTTCGTGAACGTGGGGGAGCGCGTGCGGGTCGATACGCGCTCGGGCGAATATGTCTCGCGCGCCTGAGCGCGCCCCCCGGGGCGGTTAGCGTGCGCCGCTCCGAGCAGCGGCGGGAGGCGGTGTTCGCGCTCTACCAGCACGACCTCACGGGACGCCCGCTCCTGCGCACCCTGCCGCCGGGGTCCTCGCTGATGACGCGCGCGCTGGCGCACGCCGCGGCGGACCGCGCGCCGGAGCTCGACGAGGCGATCGACCGCCACGCGCACGGCTGGTCGGTGGAGCGCATCCAGCCCCTGGAGCGCAGCATCCTGCGGGTGGCGCTGATCGAGATCCTGCACCCCGACGTGGCCCCCGGGGAGACCCCGATCCCGCCCGAGGGGGCGATCGAGGAGGCGGTGCGGAGCGCCAAGACGTTCTGTGGCGCGGACGCCCCTGGGTTCGTCAACGGGGTGCTGGCGGCGGTGTTGCGCGAAGTGCGGGAGAATGCCCCGCTCTCATGAACGACGACGCGGCGGACTCACTCGACGAGCTGATCGGGCGCCTTGAAGGCGCGGCCGAGCAGCTGCGCTCGGGCGAGCTCTCCACGGACGCCGCGGCGACGCTGGTGGACGAGTGCGCGGCGCTGGCCAACAGCGCTGGGGCGGAGCTCGAGCGCCGCTCGCGCGCGGAGGTCCTCGCGCCCGGCCCGGGCCAGGACTCGCTGCTGTAGTGCCGGCCGGGTCCGCCCACGAGGTCTCCTCCTACCCCGAACACCTGCGCGTGGAGGTGGAGCGCTACCTGGAGAGGATGCGCTTCTCCGAGGAGGCCCTCACCGCGGGCCTGGACGAGGCGATGCGCTACTCGCTGCTGGCGGGGGGCAAGCGCATCCGCCCCGTGCTGGCGCTCGCGACGGCGGGCGCGGTGGGCCTGGAGCGCCGCGAGGTGCTGCCGCTGGCGGGGGCGATCGAGCTGATCCACACCTACTCGCTGATCCACGACGACCTCCCCGCGATGGACGACGACGCGCTGCGCCGCGGCCAGCCCACCTGCCACGTGACCTTCGGGGAGGACGTCGCGATCCTCGCGGGAGACGGGCTGTATGCGGAAGCGTTCCGCCACCTGCTCACCCACCAGCGCGCCGAGCCCGAGCGGCTGCTCGCGGCCGCCGCGGAGCTCGCCGCCGCCACGGGAGCGGGGGGGATGGTGGGGGGGCAGTACGCGGACGTGCGCGCGACCGCCGCGCCGGGCACCGCGGGGCTGCGGCGCCTGCACGAGCTGAAGACCGGCCGCCTGATTGGCGCGTCGGTGCTGTGCGTGCTTACGCTGGGCGGGGTCGGGGAACCTGCGACAATGGCGTTCAGTCGCTTCGCGGCGGAGCTGGGCGTGCTGTTTCAAATCGTCGACGACATACTCGACGTGACCGGAACCGAGGACGCGCTCGGCAAGCCCAGAGGCAGTGATGAGCGCCACGGCAAGCGCACCTACGTGAGCGAGTTCGGAATCGACCAAGCGAAAGATCTAGCGGGAGAGTCCCACCGCCTGGCGCGGGCCGCACTGGCGGAGGCGGCGCTCGTGGGTGCGCCCGCTCCGCGGAGCACCGGGGAGCTCGAGCGGATCACGGACTTCGTCTACACCCGCACCTCATGAGCGAGAAGACACCCCCCAACGACAACGGCGCCCGCCATTATCCGCTGCTGGCCGGGGTCGAGGGCCCCCAGGATCTGCACGGCCTCTCCGAGGAGGAGCTGCAGCGGCTCGCGCGGGAGGTGCGCGAGCACATCATCGACACCGTGGGGGAGATCGGGGGGCACTTCGGTGCGAACCTGGGGACCTGCGAGCTCGCGGTGGCGCTGCACTCGCTGCTGGAATCCCCGCGGGACAAGATCCTCTGGGACGTGGGCCACCAGGCATACCCCCACAAGATCCTCACCGGCCGGCGCGATCAGTTGCACACGATCCGCCAATATGGCGGCCTCGCGCCCTTCTGCTCGATGGCGGAGTCCCCGCACGACATCATGGGGGCCGGACACGCCTCGACCTCGGTGGGGTACGCGGTGGGGATCAAGGAGGGGATGCGCCACCTCGGCCACGGGGACGCGGGCAAGGTGGTGGCGGTGATCGGCGACGGCGCGATGACGGGGGGGGTGGCGTTCGAGGCGATCGGCCAGGCGGGGGGGCTGGGAACCCCGATCGTGGTGGTGCTGAACGACAACGGGATGTCGATCGCCCCGAACGTGGGGGCGCTCTCGCGGTACTTCAACCGGGTGCGCCTGAACCCCAGGCTGTGGCACGCCCGGGAGGGCGTGGAGGGCGGCCTCACCCGCCTGCCCGGGGGGATCGGGGCGGCCCTGGAGCGCCTGGGCCCCCAGCTGAAGGAGTCGCTGAAGGCGTTCTGGGCGCCGGGGCTGTGGTGGGAGGAACTGGACTGGGCCTACATGGGGGTGATCGACGGCCACGACGTGCGCGCGCTGCGGGAGGCGCTGCGGGAGGCGCTCGCGGCGGAGCGCCCCGTGGTGGTGCACATCGCGACGGTCAAGGGCAAGGGCTTCGCGCCGGCCGAGGAGGGGGGCCTGGAGGGAATGGAGAAGTGGCACGCGGCGAAGCCCAAGTCGATCAAGAACGGCATCCCCACCCTCCCCCTCCCAACCAAACCGGCGCCCGCCTCGCCCACCGCCGCGGAGGTGGCGAGCGGTGCGCGGCGCAGCGTGGCGCCCGCGCCGCAGTACACGCAGGTCTTCGGGGAGGCGCTCGTGAGGGAATGCGAACGGGACCCCCGGGTGGTGGGGATCACCGCGGCGATGAACTCCGGAACGGGCCTCAACATCCTGCAGAAGGCCCTCCCGGAGCGCTACTTCGACGTGGGCATCGCCGAGCAGCAGGCGGTCCTGTTCGCGGCGGGCCTCGCCCTGGAGGGGTGCAAGCCGGTGGCGGCGATCTACTCGACCTTCCTGCAGCGCGCCTACGACCAGATCGTGCACGACGTGTGTCTGCAGAAGCTGAACGTGGTGTTCGCGATGGACCGCGCGGGCCTCGTGGGCGATGACGGCCCCACCCACCACGGGGCATTCGACATCGCCTACCTGCGCTGCCTGCCCAACATCGTGCTGATGGCCCCCCGCGACGAGGCGATGCTGGTGCACATGCTGCACACCGCCCTGCTCCACGACGACGGCCCGATCGCGCTGCGCTACCCGCGGGGGGAGGGCACGGGTGTGCCCCTGCCGGAGCAGCCGCAGCCGATCGCGATCGGCACGGGGGAGATCCTGCGCGAGGCGGAGATCGCGGGGGACGCCGGGTCATCGCCCATGGGCGAGCGGATCGGCGACTCCGCCGGCGCGGCCCGGCGGGTGGCGCTGGTGGGCTACGGCAGCGGGGTGGGCAAGGCGCTCGAGGCGGCGGCGCTGCTACAGGAGCGCGGCGTGGCGGTGACGGTGGCGGACGCGCGCTTCGCCAAGCCGATCGACGCGGGCCTGATGGCGCAGCTGGCGGCGGAGCACGACGTGCTGGTGACCATCGAGGAGGGCGTGCTCGCGGGCGGCTTCGGCAGCGCGGTGTGGGAGACCCTCAACGAGACGGGCGCCACCCCGAGGATCCTGCGGGTGGGCCTCCCGGACCGCTACATAACGCACGGCAAGCCGGCGCTGCTGCACGAGGAGGTGGGCTTCACGGGCAAGCGCATCGCCGAGCGCGTCGAGGCCGTCCTCCTCGACCGCGACTCCGAGCCGGTCGGAGCGTAGTCACCCCGCGTTCTCCGGCCGGCGCAGCTCGTCCATCAACACACTGGACGGCACCTCCAAGCCACGGGCGAGGCGCAGGATCGTCGTCAGCCGGGGCTCGCGGGCGCCACGCTCGAAACGGCCAATCACCGTCGTATGCAGGTTGGTCCTCTGCGCCAGCTCTTCCTGAGAGAGGCCGCGCTCCGTTCGCACCTGGCGTAGACGCAGGCCAAATGCGATCCGCGCAGCGCCCGGGTCCTGGTCAAGATAGTTCCCGGGCTGTCCATGCTCGACGCCGGAGGCCAGATAGTTTCGAACGGGCTGGTTGTGAATGCTTTGGCCTGCTACTCTTTGGTGCTCAGACATTTGTCTGCAAAGTCTAGGACCCCCACCGGAGGGACAAATGCCGGAGCTGTCGTGAATCTCAATCGATACTGGATACAAGCGCTGCCGGCTGCCGACATGCGAGTCTTGGTTCGGACTGGCGGGAGGCCGATACGGCACTACGCCGTCATCTTGGAGCGCCGCATATCGGGCCTCCGCCCGCGTTGGCGTGCGATCTACATGATCGACAACCATCTTGGTACCTGCCACATGCATCGATACGATGGAGAGGTCAAGCTGGATCCCGAGCCTTTTACAGGGGGGATCGGCTTGGCGACGAACGAGCAACTGGCAAACGCCATCCAGCACATGATCGAGCATCACGGCGCGATCTTCGATGGATGGCACCGACGAAGCAGGTCATGAGCTTGGCCGTTACGACAGACGCTTTGGTGGCCGAGGTGCTCTCGGAGAATCCACGCTACCCAAATGGCACTGTGTTCATGGACGCCGACCTCTCTTCCTTGCCGTCGATACTCGATGCGGTGAGAGAAGAGCGAGCATTCGTGATCGTCCTTCCTGACCGGACCGAGGTCGCGTGCTCGCCACGAATGGATCTCGCCGCGCGGGTTCGTCGGCGGTTGTGGTGGCCGGTGCTGCGTTGGCGTGCCAAGACCAGACCAAGCCTCGTCATCGACGAGCATGGGGATGGCTACGACATCTCACCGCCAGACGGCTTTACTGTGAGCCTTCGTCATCCGATCACGCCCTCTGCGAGCAGTCCGTAGCAGTGCGCATGCTTGCGCATCGAACAACGATTTACAACCCGCGACGCCACACGTTGTATAGATGCAGCCCCTCTCTGATCGACTTAGCGCTCCGATCCGGCAGCGTATGTCGTTGCGTAGGTCGGAGTTGCATTTGTGTCGCCCCGAGCCGACGACAAATGGATCTCTGAACTGCTCCGCTTGGGCCGCGATAGTCGAACTCCCCGGCGGCGGATAGCAGTTCCGCAATCTCCTGAAAGTGTCCGTTGTAAAGCTCGGCCCACTGGTCTACCAATGTGGCGACCTGTTGGTTTGGGAGTTCGTCATCCCTGCTGACGCGCCGAAAATCGATGTCGACGCGTTGCTCAAGATCGCGGCGTAGAGTTTCGAGCTTGAGTTCAAGGTTTTCTCGACGCCGCTCCTGGTCCCGAAGCTCTGCCAGCGGGGCTAGCTCGTCGGTGAGTTCGTCCACCTCAGCCTTGTGTCGATCTTGAGCGTGAAGCTCACGTCTCAGTGGCTCTCCCAGAAACCTAACGGCCCACGCGGCAGCGGCCACCCCAACAGCGAGGGCGAGACTGGACACGGTTGCCTCGTTGAAGGCCACCAGAGCGCTGACCAGGGCCGCCGCAACCAACGCCGCAACGATCGTCCCGACCCATCTGGGGAGCCAAGACCATGCCCCCCGCCAAGCATCGCGGGCGACTTGCGTCCAGTATCGCAAGACCTCCCAACATTGCCGCCGGACATGACGTACCCGTGTGCGCATTGTGCGGCAATGTACGCCTGGCTACCGAATCGCGCCACCCGACCGGCCGCCTACTGGCAATGCCTACGAGAGTCTATACAGAGATTGACCATGTGTGATCACTCTCACACACAGAGGCCGCCGAAGCGGGCACTATGTACCCAGACCCGAAGTACAAGCAGCATCCCTCCTCCCTCGAAACGGCCCGCCTCCCCAAGCGGGCCGTTTCGCTTTATGGATCTGGTCCTGAGGTCCGCGATCCGGAAGCGGATACCGTTCGGGCGTGGCCAAGCAGCGTCTGGACACCCTTCTCGCCGAGCGCGGCCTGTTCGCGTCGCGCAGCCGTGCCGCGGCGTCCGTGATGGCGGGCGAGGTGCGGGTCGGCACGGCGGGCAGGCGCGCCGAGAAGCCGGGGGAGATGGTTGCGGCGGACGTGCCCCTCAGCGTGGACGAGCGGCCACGGTTCGTCTCCCGCGGGGGGATCAAGCTGGAGAACGCGCTGCTGCGTGCGGACCTCGCGGTGACGGGGCGCACGGCGCTCGACGTGGGGGCCTCGACGGGGGGGTTCACCGACTGCCTGCTACAGCGCGGCGCCCTCGAGGTGAGTGCTGTGGACGTGGGTTATGGAGAGCTCCACCACCGCCTGCGCACCGACCCGCGGGTGCATGTGCTCGAGCGCACCAATGCGCGTACCCTGACTCCCGCGATGCTCAGCTCCCTACCGGACCTCGCGGTGGTGGATGTCTCCTTCATCTCCCTCGCCAAGGTGCTCCCCGCGGTGCTGCGCTGCCTCGGGGAGCCCTACGACGTGCTCGCGCTCGTCAAGCCCCAGTTTGAGGTCGGCCGCGAGCGGGTGGGCAAGGGGGGCGTCGTGCGCGACCCCGCGGAGCGCCGCGCCGCGCTCGTGGCCGTCGGGCTTGCCGCGGCGGGGTTCGCCGGCCCATCCGGCTCGCCCGCGGTCCTCGGCTTCCTCTCCTCCGGCCTGCCCGGGCCCAAGGGCAACCGCGAGACCTTCATTTGGCTCGCCGAGCCGGGGCGCGCCGGTGGGGCGCGGGACGCCGGGGAGATCGAACGCATGGCCCTCCGGGAGGAGCCCTGAGCGTGGCCGGCCACTCACAGATCCCCGAGCGCCCCGAGGGTGCCGCCCCAGCCGAGGACGTCCTCTCGCCCGCGCCCGCGAAGAGCATCGCGGTGCTCACCCACAGGCGCGTCGAGGACACCCACGAGGTTCTGGGCACGCTGATCGACATGGCGGGCGCCGCCGGCGCCACACTGCGCTTCGACGCGGAGGAGACCCGCAAGCACGGCCTGCGCGCGGGGCCCGGGGTGGAGGTGGACGCCCCGATTGGCGCCGGCGCCGAGCAGCTCTGCATAGTGCTGGGCGGCGACGGCACGATTCTGCGCGCCCTGCAGCTCTACGCCGGCACCCCCGTGCCCGTCTTCGCGATCAACTTCGGCGAGATCGGCTTCCTCGCCACCGTCGAGCCCGAGGAGATCGAGGATGGCATCGCCCGTGCGCTCAGCGGCCGCTTCGAGCTGCTGCGCCTCCCGGGGATTCTGCTCGAAACCCCGGGCGGCGCGGAGACCGCGATCAACGACGTCGCGATCCACCGCCGCGTGGGGGAGCGTGTCGCCGAGCTCGCCTACGCCCTCGACGGCGAGGAGGTCGGTTCGGTCCGCTGCGACGGGCTCGTGCTCTCCACCCCGGCGGGCTCCACAGGCTACAACCTCGCCAAC
The DNA here is from genome assembly GCA_963771915.1 of uncultured Solirubrobacterales bacterium. Taxonomy (GTDB): domain Bacteria; phylum Actinomycetota; class Thermoleophilia; order Solirubrobacterales; family Solirubrobacteraceae; genus Palsa-744. Next base: position 499,217 of record CAVYVD010000002.1, read on the forward strand.
GGCGGACCCGTCATGGCGTGGGGCGTCGAAGGGTTCGTCGTCTCCTTCATCGCCCCCCACTCCATCACCGCCCGCGCACTCGTCGCGGCGCCCGGAGATCCCATCACGATCCACAACCGCTCCCGCGAGGCCCTGGACGTCTCCGTCGACGGCCGCCCCGTATACGAGCTGCCCCCCGACGCGCGCATCCGCGCCCGCTTCCTCAGCAGTGTCGGCACCATCGCCCAGCTGCCCGGCTCCTCCTTCTACCGCCGTCTGCGCGAGAAGTTCGGACGCCTCGCCCGCTGAGGGGACCGGGCCCAGGGGGCCTACGCGCCCGCTCAGGCCGCTCTACGGGCTGAGTGCCCGCCGACGTCGCCCGTGCTCTGGAGCGAATCCACGAAGCCGTCCAGCTGCTCGCGCGAGAAGCGCCTCTGGCCCCCCGGGGTGCGGTAGCAGCTGAGGTGCCCCGCGTCCGCCCAGCGGCGGATCGTGGCGAGCGAGACCCCCAGGTAGCGCGCCGCCTGGGAGCTCGTGAAGACCAGCTGGCGGTCGGCGTGGGCGGGGGTGGATGCGAAGGGCATCGGACGTCCTCTCGATTGTGAAGGCAGGTGAGAGCGCCCCGCAGGGGCCCTCGGCGGCCCGGGCCGTGGCTCAGGGTGCGCCGCTATGGGTCGCGTTTCGGCCCCCTGCCCCCGGAAAGCGAGCGCAGCGGACCTTTGTGGACGTTTGATCGACCGATCCCCCCGCAATCCTGCATATGCAAGAAATGCTGCATTTGGCAGCCAATAGCTAATCCAAACTGGACAATTCGTCTAGTCCTGGTACTATCCTCCGTAAACCTACTCAAATAGATAGGTGCGGTTGTCCTGGAGAGGTAGGGAGCCGGGGGTAGCAGTGCCCCCGCCACAGCCCTGGGCCCCGAGTTAGGAGGACAAGCATGGGTTACAACAAATAAGAGCTTCTTGGCGTATGCCAAGCAACGAGTTTTCTTACGAGCGCCGCGTCAGCGGCGCTCGTTTGTTGCTGGGGGTGCCGCCATGCTCCTGATCGCGCTAGCCCGGCTTGAGAGGGCGCTCATACGGCTACTCTACGTAGCGGTCGGCTGTGCGATCGCGCGTGCTCGACGCTCGAACGCAAGCTCGGCCTCGAAGTCGGCGTCGTCCCCGTGGGCCAGCGTTACGGGACCGTCGCGCTCGAGCATCGCGATGAAGCTGCTCACGAGCTCGCCGTCGAACTGACGGCCAGCCATCCGCCGCAGCTCGGCGATCGCGTCCTGGGGGGTCATCGGCGAGCGGTAGGAGTCCCGTGAGGTCATCGTGTCGTAGGTGCTGCAGATCGCCAGAATCCGCGAGAGCAGCGGGATCTCGTTGCCGATCAACCCCGCCGGGTAGCCGCTGCCGTCGACGTGCTCGTGGTGGTAGAGGATCGCCTCTGCCACTGGGCCGTAGCCGTCCAGGCGTCCCACCAGCGTCGCCCCGTCCTGTGGATGGCGACGGATCTGCGCCCAGTCCTCGTCGGAGAGTATCTCCGCGTTCAGGATCCGATCGGGCAGCGCGAACTTGCCGACGTCGTGCAGCAGCCCCGCCGTGTGCACGATGTCTTGATCGGCCTCGCCGCAGCCAGCCTCCCGTGCGAGGGCCCGTGCGTAGCGGGCGACCGCAGCGGCGTGGCGCGCAATCATGCGGTCGCGCAGCGCCAGCGTCTCGACCAGTGTGGTCAGGACGCCGAGCTGCAATGAGGCGAGGTGCATCGAGCGCGCCTCCAGCTGATCGGCGCGGTCCTCCGAGCGCAACAGCGCCATCGCCAGGTATTGGAAGATCAGGATCACCAGGACCGCGCACAGCAGCACCGGGAAGCCCAGGGTCGCGTAGGCGACCGCGAGGGCTGCGGTGAGGCCGCCGGCGGCGATCTGCCCCGGGAGGATCGGCACCAGCACGTCGCGAACCTGACCGGCAAGCCGCCGACCCTCGAGCACCCGATTGTCGATGGCGATCAGCACGAAGTTGAGGACGTTCATCAGCATGAAGACGGCGAAGACCGCCAGGGCAATGGTGGGGCCCTGGTTGACTTGGTGGGCACCCGTGTGATGGACGTTCCCGAGCAGCGCACGAATCAGCAGGCCGCCGATGACCGGGAAGGTCGCGAAGGTCGCGAGGTTGTTCAGCCAGGAGGCGGGCGGCAGCTTCCGGCTCGCCGATGCCCAGATCATCGCCGTCACGCCGAAGAGCACGGCGGGGGCCGGCCCCAGCAGCGTCATGGCGAGTACGAGCGCGATGAAAGCCGTCGTTATCTGCTGTCCGCGGAGGGTGATGCTCAACCGCTGCCCACCGAGCGCTAGGGCCATCAGCAGGCCCACGAGCTGAAGCGGATGCCAGTCTTCGGTTCGGGAGGTCAACGCCGCGGTCGCGAGCGCGCCCGCGAGCAGCATGACCTCCGCCAACCAGAAAAGCCGTGTGGTTATCTTCGATGCCGGCATGTTGACCCTGTCGTCCTTAACGGCCGATGCGGCGTCGTACTAAAGGTCGCTCCCCCAGGCTCCCCGAGGTTCCGAGTATGCGGTGGGGGCGAGCTCCGAGGCCAGCGCGCCGAGGGCCGCGGACGGGGAGGACTCGGGCATCTGCCCCTCCTGCGCGGCCGCGGTGGCCGTCCGGATGAGACCCGCCGCCCAGATGCCCGCGAACCCGAGGGTGGTCGCGCTCACGGCGGCCCCAAAGACCAGGAACGCGAAGCGCGGCGAGCTCAGCGCCATCACGAGGCCGCTCAACGGCAGGCCGATCAGCGGGCACAGCGCGCCGATCGATTCCACGGCGCCCATTAGCCGGCCGCGCAGCCGCTCGGGTGTCAGCAGTTGGACGGTCCCGATCAGCGACGCCCACTGCACCCCGTTGCCGACCCCGCCGAGCAACGCCGCGAGCGCCGCGAGCGCCAGCGAGGATGCGGCGGCGAAGCCGAGGTAGGCAAGGCCCACGGCGAGCGTGCCGAAGGTCAGCATCGCTCCCAGCGAGCGCCGGGCCGCACGCGCGAAGAAGAGGCTCCCGACGAGCTGGCCGACTCCCCACACCGCCAGCAGCGCGCCGTAGCCGACGTCGCCCGCTTTCAGGGTGCCCTTCGCATAGAACACCTCCACCGGCGCGCCGGTCTCGAAGAAGACGAGCGCCGCTGCCTGGGTCAGCAGCACCGCGTGCAACGCTGGCGCTCCGCGCACGTGCTCCCACGCCGCCGCCAGGCGCGCTCGCACGGAGGTCCCGGCCCGCTCCTCGATGTAGGGGTAGAGGTCGATCAGCAGCGCCCCGCACGCGAGGAACGAGGCGGCGTCGATCAGCAGGGCGCCCGAGCCACCGAGGGCCTTCACCGCCACGGAGCCCAGCGCCGGCCCGAGGACGACCGAGACCGAGAGCGCCACGTTGAGCGCCGCATTGGCGTTGTAGGCGCCCTGCTCGGGCGAGCGCCCGTCCCGCCCGTCCGCCTGCACGCCGTCCTCCCCGGCGCGCGCCGCTTGGGCGCGCAGCAGCGAGCTCGCCGTCAGCGCCACCGCCCCGTCGAGCGCCACCAGCGCCAGCAGTCCCGGAAGCCAGAAGTGCCACACCAGCGCCGCCAGCAGCGCGGTGCAGAGCGCCTCGATCGCATACAGCGCGCTGAGGCTGCCGCGTCGTGGAGATGCCTCCACACGCGCCACCATCGCGGGCACCACCAGCGCGGGCAGGTAGCGCGCGACAAACAGCGCCGTGACCGCGGCCGCGCTGTGGGTGTGGTCGTAGATCGCCAGCGAGAGCGCGACCGTGCCGAACCACGTGCCCAGCTTGTTGACCGTGTAGGCGGCCAGGATCCTCCGCAGCCGGGGGGACTTGGGCAACGCAGACACGCCGCAACGCTAGCGGCTGAGCCGGCGCCCCCCGCGCGCTCACCAGCGCAGCGGAGCCGGCTCCCTACCGCCGCGCGCGGTGAGGCTCAAAGCCACCACCGGGAGGCTCGGGTGGCGGTTTCCAAGCATCTGCATCAGCGATTCCGCCGAGACTCCCCCGAGGTCGCCCGCCAGCATCACCACGCTGCTGCGGGGGGCCTGCTCCAACACCTCCGACACCGCTCCCGCCTCCCCGAGCTGGGTGTCTGGCGGCAGCGCCTCGCTGAGATCCTGCAGCACCGCCGCCCGCTGCTCCGGATCGGCGCCCGCCACGAGGATGCGCGAGCGCTGCTCGGTGGGGAGCGCCGGGGGGCTCATCGCATGTAGCTCGTGTCGATCAGCTCCGCCTCGCCGAGGATCCCCAGCTCCCCTTCGACACCCCGCCGCGCCGCCAGGCGCGCAAGCGCCGAGAGCGCCAGGAACGCCACCGCCGCGATCGCCAGCCATACGAGCACCACGCCCAGGAGGGTCATTGCCGCTCGCCCCGCTTCGATTGTCGTGTCCGTGTCGTACGCATCGTCTGACCTCGAGTCTGCTCATCGGCGCCCCGCCTGCCGCTCGCTGCCGGTTGGGATCGTTGGGGGCCGTTTGAATAGGTCACTGCAACACAACATGATGCGCCCCGCGCGGGCGTTTGTCTGCCGTCCGGATGGTGCCGATCGTGTCGTCCAAAAGGTGCCGATCGCTGTCGTCCCAGAGGGACCACTCGGGTGTGCCCGGGTCGAGCGCTACGGTGTGCGGAATGCAACTCGGCACCCCTGGCGTCGATCGTCCGATCGAGGTGATCATCGCCGACGACCACGCCGTCGTGCGCGACGGGATCCGCACCGTGCTCGAGCGGGAGGCGCAGGAGTTCCGGGTGGTCGCCGAGGCCGCCGACGTGCCCGCCACGATCCGCGAAGTGCGCGCCCACAAGCCCGACCTGCTCACGCTCGACCTCTCGATGCCCGGGGGCTCGAGCCTCGCCGCGCTGCCCCAGTGCTTCGTCGCGCACCCCCCGCTCGCGGTCGCGATCCTCACGATGCGCGAGGACCCCGAGTACGCCCGCCAGGCATTGAGAGCGGGGGCCCGCAGCTACGTGCTCAAGGAGGCCGAGCCCGCCGAGCTCCTGCAGGCATTCCGCCTCGCGGTCGCCGGCGGCAACTACCTGCACCCCCGGCTCGGGGCGCTGATGGCCACCGGGGGGGAGTCCCCGCAGGATGGCGTCCCCCTCTCCGAGCGCGAGCGCGAGGTGGTGCGGCTGATCGCGATGGGCCACACCAACCCCCAGATCGCCGATCAGCTGCACGTGGCGGAGCGCACCGTCAAGACCTATCGGGCGCGCGCGATCGAGAAGCTCGGCTTCTCCTCGCGCGCCGAGATCACCGCCTACGCGCGGCGCCTCGGCCTGGTCGACTAGAGGGTGGCGCAGGCGCCGCTGGCCGATCGGCGATCCCGTCGATCCCCGATCGGCCGGCTGGCCGAAACGGGGAACTCGCGCCGAAGGCGCGTGTCACCCGGCTTCGGTCGGGCCCCTCTTCTTTGATTAGCCCTGCGGGCGGCCCGCCAGCGGCACGGTGAGGCGCACCGTCGTGCCCCCGCCCGGCGCGGGGCCAAGCTCGAGCTCTCCGCCCACGAGCTCCGCGCGCTCGCGCATCCCGGACATGCCGAAGCCGCCCTCCAGGCCGTCGCCGCGGGGTCCGAGGCCGGCGCCGTTGGCCGGCAGCCCCCGCCCGTCGTCGGTGACCGCCACGCGCACCGAGGAGCCCTCGCCGAGCATCCTCACGCCGACCACCGCGCTGGTGGCCTGCGCGTGGCGGCTGACGTTCGTGAGCGCCTCCTGCACCACGCGGTAGATGGTGCTCTCGAGCTCCGCGTCGAGCCGCTCGCGCTCGGGGTCCAGCGCGATCTCCGTCTGCACCTCCAGGCCGTCGATCGCCTGCGCGCGGCGCGCCAGCGCTTCCAGCGCGGGTACCAGGCCGAGGTCGTCGAGCACCGCGGGGCGCAGCTCGGTGATCAGGTGGCGCAGCCCGTCGATCTCCTGGCCGAGACCCTCGAGGACCGCGTCCACGGCGTCGTTGAGCGTCCCAGCGCCGCCCTCGCCCGCGGCGGCAGCGGAAACCGCCTCCCCAGGCGCCGGCACCGAGCGGTTGTGCTCGTCGCGCGCGGTGGCCAGTTTCAGGCGCAGCGCTCCCAGGCCCTGCACGGTCTCGTCGTGGATCTCCCGCGCCCAGCGGGTGCGCTCGCGCTCGCGCGCCTCCATCCCGTAGCGCAGCCGCTCGATCTCCACCGAGCGCTCCGCCGCCAGCCGCTGCGCCACGCTCGCCGCGAACGCCGCGAGCGCCTCCCGGTCCGGGCCCCGGAACCCGCCCTCGCGGCGCAGCGCGATCACGAGGCCGCCCCCGTGGCCCTCCATGCTGAGCGGCTCCACCAGCGCCGCCCGTGCCTCGAGACCAAGCTCGTGCAGCCACGCCGCCTCCTGCCCGCGCGGGCGGTCGAGCGCAACGGGGCGCCCCGCGGTGTAGAGCGCGCCCAGCGCGCTGCCCTCCACCGGCATGATCCGCAGCCGCGGGGTGCCCTCGCCGCTGGCGGCCGCCACGCGCAGCTCGTGGCGCTCCTCGATCACCACCAGCAGCGTGGAGGCGTCAAGCAGCGCCAGGCCGCGATCGGCCATCAGGCGCAGCAGCCACAGCTCCGAGCCGGAGAGCATCTGGGAAACCTACCCGCTCGCGGCCCGCGAGCGAGGAGAGATCCTCCAGCAGCGCGCACGCGCTCATGCCCTCGCGCCACTGGACGAGGCCGACGGTCATGCGCAGCGAGCGGCGCTCCCCGTCCGCCTCGAGCTTGATCGCCCGCAGTCTCCTCAGCACCCGCCGGGCGACCACCTCCCCGCGCGCCCCGTCGGCCCCGGGGAGCACGACGAGCAGCTCCCCCTCCGCGGGGTGCCCCACGCGGTCGAAGCGGCGCAGCTCGCGGCGCAGCGCCAGCTCCACATAGGCGAGCGCCCGCTCGGCGAGCTCCTCGCCGTGCGCGCGGCGAACCTCGCGCAGGTCCTCGAGGTCAAGGAGCAGGCAGCTGAGCGCCGTGCCGTGGCGACCCGCGCGGTTGACCTCCTCCTCCAGGCGTTCGCGCAGGGCGGGTGCGGTGAGGTACTCGATCGAGCCTCGCGGGAGGCGCTCGGGGTCATCTGGGTGGCTGGTAGCCATGCCGTTGTGCGCTGGAGACGTCACCTTCGTGCTCACCCTAATCAACGCGAGCCCATGGTCTGGGCTCGCGTGCGGGGCGGGCCTCGATCCTGGCTCGCGTGCGCCAGGCCGGCGGGTCTGGGCCGGCCCGCGCCGGGCGACGGATCGATCCGTCGGTGGTCACTGATACACCTGCGGGCGTGCTACTGGAGCTGCGCGTGGAGAATCTGCTGCTGATCGAGCGCGCCGAGCTCGCGCTCGCGCCGGGGTTGAACGTGCTTACGGGGGAGACGGGCGCCGGCAAGACGGTGCTCGCACACGCGCTCGACCTGCTGCTGGGTGGGCGCGCGCGCACCGGGATCGTGCGCCCCGGCGCCGCCGAGGCGTATGTCGAGGGGGTCTTCGCGCCCTCCCCCGCGCTGCTGGAGGAGCTTCGCTCCGGGGGCGAGCACGGCGAGCTGCTGCCAGCCGGCGCCGAGGAGATCGTGCTGGCGCGGCGCGTGGGGGCCGACGGGCGCACCCGCGCATATCTAAATGGCCGCACCGCCACCGTCGCGGACCTGCGCCGGCTCGGGGAGCGCCTGCTTGCCTTCTACGGCCAGCACGAGCACCGCAAGCTCACGCTCGCCGCCGCCCAGCTCGAGATCCTCGACGGCTTCTGCGGTCCCGAGCAGGCCGCGCGGCTCGCCGCTTGCGCCGCCGCCCATGGCGAGGTGCGGGAGCTGCGCGAGCAGCTGGAGCAGTTGCGGGAGCTGGAGGGGGCGCGCGAGCGGGAGCTCGACCTGCTCGAGCACGAGCTCGCCGAGATCGAGCAGGCAGCGCCGCGGGAGGGCGAGCCCGAGCGGCTGCAGGCGGAGCGCGAGCGGCTGCGCGGCCTGGATGCGCTGCTCGCCGCCGCCGGCCAGGCGGCCGAGGCGCTGGAGGGGGCGTGGGACGCCGATTCCCCCGGGGCCGCGGCGTCGAGCGCGAACGCCGCCGCGCGCCTGGATGCCCTCGCGGGCGTGGACCCCCAGCTCGACGCGCTCGCCGAGCGAGCCCACGCGCTGGCGATCGAGGCTGGGGATCTCGCGGGCGAGCTGCGCGGGTACGGCGAGCGGCTGGAGGCCGAGGCGGCGGGTGTGAGAGAGGGGGAGGGGGAGGGGGGAGGAGGGCTTCAGGCCGTTGAAGAGCGACTGGCCGCGTTGGAGCGCCTGCAGCGCAAGCACGGCCCCACGATCGCCGCGGTCCTGGAGCACGGGGAGCGCTCGCGGGAGCGTCGTGAGCAGCTGCTGGGGGCCGCGGTCGCGCTCGAGGATCTCACCGCGCGTCTGCTCACCGCGCAGGCCGCGCTCGATGAGCGGGTGCGTGACCTGCGGGCCGTGCGCCGGGCGGCCGCGCCGCGCCTGGCCGAGGCGGTGTGTCAGCAGCTCGCCGCGCTGGCGATGCCCGGGGCCGCCTTCGCGGTGGAGCTCTCCCCGCGCGAGCCCGGCCCCGGTGGCGGGGACGCGGTCGAGTTCGAGATCGCCCCCAACCCCGGCGTCGCCGCCGGGCCGGTGCGCGAGATCGCCTCCGGGGGGAGCTCTCGCGCGTGATGCTCGCGCTCATGACCGTCGCCAACACGGGCTTCGAGGCGACGCTCGTGTTCGACGAGGTCGACGCCGGGATCGGTGGCCACACGGCGCGCGCCGTGGGGGAGCGCCTGCGCGACCTCGCCGGCGTCCGCCAGGTGGTGTGCATCACCCACCTGCCCCAGATCGCCTCGCTCGCCGCCCGCCACTTCTCGGTCGTCAAGGACACCGCCGCGGACACCACCCGCGCGAGCGTCCACCAGCTCGGCGAGCCCGAGGTCCTCTCGGAGCTCGTGCGGATGCTCGGCGCCCCCGAGCGAGACGTCTCGGCTCGCCGCCACGCGCGCGAGCTGCGCAGGGCGGCCTGAGGCGCGCTGCCCCGGTCACGCTTCGCAGAGAGCCGTTTCTTCGCCTTCGGTTTCGGCTTCGCTGGTGCTCCCGCCTTCGCACTGCGATCCGCCCGCGCTTCCTGAGGACTGTCCGTGTTCTACCGCTTCCCCGCCTTCTTCCGCTTCTTCGGCACCTTCGCCGCCTCCAGCGGACGCGGGCCGCCTGGATGGGCTCTTAGCGTTGTGCCCCCCGCCCCTGGAGTGAGTGTGGGACTTGCCGCCCTTGCCGTGCGACTTGCCCGAGCTCGCGGCCCCTGGGCCGGTGCAGGGGTGTGCGCCGTGCTTTGAGTGGCCGGCAGCGGAGCGCGTGCAGAGTGGCCCGTGCTCCCGTGCTCTCGCCTGGGGGGAGAGGACCAGGGCGAGCGTGAGCACGGCCAACGTGAGCACGACCGCCAGGGTCCTCATACGGGTCGGGATGGTGGCAGTCATGGCTTCAGTTCTCATCGTCCCCCTCCGCTCCGAGCCCTAGCGCTGGGGGCATCGCTGGACGAGGGGCCGAGCGTGGAGGACCACGTCGAGGAGGCTGGAGCGGGAGTACGGGGGCGGTTCGGCTTCCGGGGCCGCGGGGACTAGACTCCCTGAGCAGGTACATGGACCGCCCCGTGCCAGATCGCCACACCGACCCGCCGGCCAAGACCCGGTTCATCTTCATCACCGGTGGCGTGGTCTCCTCGCTCGGGAAGGGCATCGCGGCGGCCTCGATCGGGCGCCTGCTGGTCGCGCGGGGGCTGACGGTGGGGCTGCAGAAGTTCGACCCCTACATCAACGTGGACCCGGGCACGATGTCCCCCTACCAGCACGGGGAGGTGTTCGTCACCGAGGACGGCGCGGAGACCGATCTGGACCTGGGCCACTACGAGCGCTTCACCGACTCCAACACCTCCCGCGCCTCCAACGTGACCGCGGGGGGGATCTACGACACGGTGATCCGCCGGGAGCGCCGGGGGGACTATCTGGGGGGCACGGTGCAGGTGGTGCCCCACATCACCGACGAGATCAAGCAGCGCATCGCGCTGATCGCGCAGTCGAGCGACGTGGACTTCGTGATCACCGAGATCGGGGGCACGGTGGGGGACATCGAGTCGCTGCCCTTCCTCGAGGCGATCCGCCAGTTCCCGGTGGACGTGGGGCGGCGGCGCTGCATGTTCATCCACCTCACCCTCGTCCCCTACATCGGCCACGCGGGGGAGCTGAAGACCAAGCCCACCCAGCACTCCGTCAACGAGCTGCGCCGCATTGGGATCGCCCCTGACATGCTGATGTGCCGCTCGGAGGGCTCGCTCTCGCAGGAGATCCGCAAGAAGATCGCGCTCTTCGCGAGCCTCCCTCCGAGCGCGATCGTCTCGGCGTGCGACGTGGACAACATCTACAAGGTCCCCCTCACCTTCCGCGAGCAGGGGGTCGACGACTTCATCCTCGAGCACTTCGGCGTGGAGGCCCCCGAGCCCGATCTCTCGCGCTGGAAGGAGCCGATCGAACGCGCCGAGCGGACCGGCCCGCCGCCGGTCTCGAGCAGCTCCTCGGGCCCCGGCCAGCCGCCGCTCTCGACCGGCTCCTCAGGCCCCGACTCCGGGTCCACGGCGGTGCGGATCGGTCGCACGGTGCGGATCGCGCTGGTCGGCAAGTACGTGCAGCTCGAGGACGCCTACCTCTCGGTATCCGAGGCGCTGCGCCACGCCGCCGCCCTCCAGGACGCCCGCGTGCAGATCGAGTGGGTGGACTCCGAACGGCTGGAGGGCTCCGACCGCGTCCAGCAGGGCCGGGAGGGGGAGCGCGAGCGCACCCGGGAGCTCCTGGGCGGCGCGGACGGCATCCTGATCCCGGGCGGCTTCGGGGGCAGGGGGATCGAGGGCAAGATCGCCGCCGCCCAGATCGCGCGCGAGCAGGGCATCCCCTACCTGGGGATCTGCCTGGGGATGCAGGTGGCGGTCTGCGAGTTCGCCCGCCACGTCGCCGGCATGGAGGGGGCCAACTCGACGGAGTTCGACCTCGAGACCCCCTTCCCCGTGATCGACCTGCTCCCGGAGCAGAAGGAGATCGCGGACCTCGGCGGCACGATGCGCCTGGGGGCCGATCCGATCAAGCTCCACGAGGGCTCCCGCGCGCGGGAGGTGTACGGGGAGGCGGTCATCTACGAGCGCCACCGTCACCGCTACGAGGTCAACAACCTGCTGCGCAAGCAGCTCCAGCGTGCCGGCCTGGTGATCGCGGGCACCTCCCCCGACGAGCGCCTGGTGGAGGTGATCGAGCTGGAGGGGCACCCCTTCTTCCTCGCCTCCCAGTTCCACCCCGAGTTCAAGTCCCGCCCCGAGCGCCCCGCGCCGCTCTTCCGGGAGTTCGTCGCCGCCGCTCTGCGGCACGGCGCGGAGTGGGGCGAGGTGGAGGGCGCGGAGGTGAGCGCCTCCGCGGGCGTCCCCGGGGCGCTCCCCGCCGGCCTGTGAGCGCACCCCGGGCAGGCCGTTGAGCGCCTCCGTCCCCGGCGGCCCGCCGGACGAGCTGGAGCGCCGCCACCTCCACGACCTCTTCGCCGAGCTCTGCGGGATCGAGAGCCCCTCGGGCAGCGAGCGCGCCTGCGCGCAGCGGATCGCCGGGGAGCTCCAGGCGCTCGAAATCGAGGTCCAGGAGGACGACGCGGGCGCCGCCGCGGGCTCGAACTGCGGCAACCTGCTCGCGCGCATTCCCGCGGAGGGGGGAAGGGGCGCAGGGGAGGATGCGCGCCCCGGTGTCGCCGACGAGCGGGGAAAGAGGGAGGAGGGGGAGGGGGGGAGCATGGAACCGGGCGCCCCTGCGTGCTGCTGTGCGCGCACATGGACACGGTCCCGCTGCAGGCGCCGGTGGAGCCCGTCCTGCGGGAGGGGTACTGGGAGAACGCCAACGAGGGGATCCTCGGAGCCGACAACAAGGCCGCGGTGGCGGTGCTGCTCGCGCTCGCCCGCCGCATCCGCCGCGAACGGTTGAGAGACCCGCCCACCGTGGTCCCCCCGATCGACATCGAGCTGCTCTTCACCGTCGGGGAGGAGCGCTCGCTCGCGGGCGCCCGGTCGTTCGACGTGGGGCGCCTGCGCAGCGGCCTGGGCTACGTCTTCGACCACTCCTCACCCGTCGGGGAGGTGATCCTCTCCTCGCCCACCCACCACCGCCTGCAGGCCACCTTCCGCGGCGCAGCGGCCCACGCGGGCGTGCGCCCCGAGGAGGGCCGTAGCGCGATCCTCGCGGCCGCGCGCGCCGTGGCCGACATGCGCCTCGGGCGCATCGACGCGCACACCACCGCCAACGTGGGCACGATCGCGGGGGGCTCCGCGATCAACGTGATCCCCGAGCGCTGCTCGATCCTCGCGGAGGTGCGCAGCGACCGTGAGGAGCGCGCGGAGGAGATCCTCGCGGAGCTGCTCGACTGCGTGCACGAGGCCGCGAACCTTCGCGAGTGCGAATGTGACGTGGACGTCACCGTGGAGCGCACCTTCAGGGGCTACAGCACCTCCCCCTCCACCCCCGCGGTGCGCGCGGCGGAGAGCGCGCTGCGCGCCTGCGGCCACGAGCCCGTGCGGGTCGCGAGCGGGGGCGCCTCGGACGCCAACGCCCTGATCGCCGCGGGCCTGCCGGTGGTGAACCTCGCGAACGGCACGGAGCGCAACCACGAGCCCGGCGAGCGCGTCAGCGCCGCCGCGCTGGAGGCGATGCTCGAAGTCGCGCTGGCTCTTCCGGGCGCGGTCGCGGACGTCACGCAGGAGTAGCCGCGCGAGGGGAGAAGGAGGAGTCTCGTGAGCGCGCCCCGGTCCACCTCCCCCTACCCCCCCTCCTCCCTCTCCTCCTCCAGCCCCACCTCGGCACAGTCCGCGCCTGAGGATCTCGCGAGCCTCGCGCTCGACTTCCTCGCATATCTGGAGCTCGAGCGGGGGCTCTCCCGCAACACGCTCGAGGCCTACCGCGTCGACCTGTTCCAGCTCGGCGAGTTCCTGCGCGCCCGCGGTCTGGGTGCGCTCGATGTGAGCCACAATGACCTCGCGGCGTTCCTCTCCGGGCTCGCGGACGGCGACGAGGATCGGGGGGGGCGGGCACCGGTATCCCCCGCCACGCTGCAGCGCAAGGCGGCCTGTCTGCGCTCCTTCTATCGCCATCTGCGCCGTGAGGGAGTGCTGGAGCGCGACCCCACCGCCGAGCTGCGCGGGCCCCCGCGCCTGCAGCGCCTCCCCGCGGTCCTCACGCGCGAGGAGGTCACCCTCCTGCTGCGCCAGCCCGACGTGGGCGGCGAGGGATCGAAGGCCGACCAGCTCGCGCTGCGCGACCGGGCGCTGCTGGAGGTGATGTACGCCTGCGGGCTGCGCGCCTCGGAGACGATCGCTCTCCAGGTGGCCGACCTGGACCTGGAGGAGGGCATGCTCCGCGCCCGCGGCAAGGGCTCCAAGGAGCGCATCGTCCCCATCGGGCGCCAGGCCGTCGCCGCGCTGCGTGCCTGGTGCGAGCGCGGGCGGCCCGCGCTCCATGCCGCAGGGGTGGACCCCGGCGCCACGCTCTTTCTCAACCACCGCGGCCGTCCCCTGACGCGCCAGGGCCTCTACAAGATCGTCCAGGGCCACGCCCGCAGCGCGGGGCTCTCGGAGCGCATGAGCCCCCACACCCTGCGCCACACCTTTGCCACCCACCTGCTCGCCGGGGGCTGCGACCTGCGCTCCCTGCAGGACATGCTCGGCCACGCGGATCTCGCCACCACCCAGGTCTACACCCACCTCTCGGCGGAGCGCCTCAAGGGCGTCTACTTCAAGGCCCACCCACGCGCGCAGCGATAAGACGCCCCCGCGCCCCGCGCGCTCCCGAGCTGCGCTCACATCCGTGAGGGGGCACGTAAGCTGGGGTGCCTTGCCCGAGCTCCCCGAGGTCGAGACCATCCGCCGCCAGCTCGCCCCGCTCGTCGAGGGCCGGCGCCTGACGCGCATCGAGATCCTCGACCCCCGCTGGTCGCGCCCGCTCGCCCCCGAGGAGCTGGCCGACGCGCTCATGGGGCGGCGCATCGAGCGTCTGGAGAGGCGGGGCAAGTATCTCGTGTGGGGCCTCTCCGATGAGGTCTTCCTCGCCCAGCACCTGCGGATGACCGGGGCGGTCCTGTGCGAACCCAAGCCCGAGCCCGAGCATGTGCGCGTGCGCATCGAGCTGCGCCCCCGGCGGCGCCTGGTGATCGTCGATCCCCGCCGCTTCGGCACCGGGGAGCTGCTGCTCGGAGCGCGGGCGCTGGAGGAGTTCTTCGCCGCGCGCCTCGGACTGGAGCCCTTGGACGAGCGCTTCACCGCCGGGCACCTGCGGGCGCTCGCGCGCGGGCGCTCGGCTCCGATCAAGGCATTTCTGCTCGACCAGCGCCGGGTGGCCGGCGTGGGCAACATCTACGCCGACGAGGCCCTCTTCCGCGCCGGCGTGCACCCGCTGCGCCCCGCGGGGCGGCTCTCGCTCCCCCAGTATGCCCGCCTGCGCGAGACGGTGATCGAGGTGCTGCTCGAAGGGATCGACGCGCGGGGGGCCACGATCGACGACTTCCGCCACGTCGACGGGGTGCGGGGCTCCTTCCAGGATCGCTTCCTCGTGCACCGCCGCGAGGGGGAGCCCTGCCCGCGCTGCGGGAGGACGATCGTGAAGATGGTGGTCGCGGGCCGGGGCACCTACGTGTGCGAGAGCTGCCAGCCGCGCCCGCGGGGGACCGGCCGGCGCGGGCGGGGTCCTCGTCGTTGAGCCGGGCAGCGGGCAGCTATGGGGCGGGGTCCTCGTCGTTGACTCAGGCAGCGAGCAGCTAGGCCGCTGGCGGAGCTCCGATCCGCAGCTCGTCCAGGCGCCCGCTGTCGACGGCCGCCCGCGTCTCGTTGAAGCCCCCCACCAGCTGACCACCGACGAGCACCTGGGGGAAGGTCATCATCCCCGTCTTCGAAACCAGCTCCATGCGCCCCTCGGGGTTCTTGGAGAGGTTGACCTCCGAAAACTCCAGCCCCTGGGAGCGCAGCAGCCCCTTCACGCGCGCGCAGTAGCCGCATGGCTCAGTTGTATATACGGTGATCGCGCTCATTACTTCATAAAGTATAGCCAAGGTGCGGGAGCGGCCCGCACAACCGGCGGGCGACTCCGAAAGCCGTCCGAAGACGGGTGGGGGTGGCTCTAAACTCGCCCTCGATGGCGGGACCGGTCAAGACGGAGGCGGTGGTGCTGCGCTCGATGCGCTACGGGGAGGCGGACAGGATCCTGCACGTCTACACGCCCCACCGGGGGCGGGTGAGCGCGATCGCCAAGGGAGTGCGGCGCGCGCGCAGCCGCTTCGGGGGGCGACTGGAGCCGTTCTTCCGCCTACGCCTGGAGCTGCACGAGGGGCGCGGGGAGCTCCTGACGGTAACCGGCGCCCAGACAGTGGATGGACATCCCCGCCTGCGCGAAGACGCCCGCGCGCTCGACGCCGCCGCGCGGGCGTGCGACGCGGTGGGGCGCCTGTTCGAGACCGAGGAGCCCCACCCCGGCGTGTTCAACCTGCTCTGTCGCAAGCTGAGCCTGCTCGACAACCGGCCCGGAGCGGCCACCCGCGCGGGGGGGCTGCAGTTCCGTCTGAAGCTGCTGCACGCAGCCGGGCTCGCTCCGCAGCTGGGGGCGTGCGCACACTGCGGGGAGCCCGAGCATCTGGTCGGCTTCTCGGGGGCCGCGGGGGGCGTGGTGTGCGGTGCCTGTGAGGCGGCGTCGTTCCCGCTCGGCGAGGATGCCCACGGCTTCATGGTGAGGGCCCTCGCCCAGGCGCTTGCGGAGGCCCCCTCGGCCTCCGAGCAGGCGCTCGGCCAGGTGGAGCGCGCGATCTCCGAGACGCTCGAGCACCACGCCCACCTGCGGCTAAGGCCCCTGGTGGGGCGCGCGGGCTGACCGACACCGGTATCGTGCCCCCCGTGGACGAGGGACTGCCGATCGCCTATCAACTGCTCGACGGCGGCGTGCCCGTACTGTCCTGCGACGGCACGCGGGTGGGGACCGTGATGAGCGTGCTGGCGGCCCCCGAGAAGGACGTCTTCCACGGGCTCCTGATCGAGACCTCCGGCCGCACCGTCCACTTCGTCGAGGCGGCCGCGATCGCGTCGATTCACGAACACGGCGTCGACCTGCGGATCGACGCGGCTGCCGTCCAGGGCCTCCCCGGGCCGGAGCACAAGGCGCCCGTGTTCAACGAGGACCCCGGCGACCAGGGTCGCTGGCACCACTGGGTCCACCACCTCAGCGGGCGCGGCGACTGGAACCGCGAGCGCTGAGCGCCCGCTCGCTGCCACAATCGAGGGCATGAGCGTGGCAACCGACACGGGCACGGTGGCGGGCGCCTTCGCGGCGCGCTGGGCGGAGCTCGAGGAGCTCACGCTCTCCTCGCCGGCGGCGCGCTCCTACCCGGCGCGGCGGGCGCGGGAGGAGCAGGCCGATCGGATCTCGGCGAGCTCTCTGCGTACGCCCTTCCAGCGCGACCGCGACAGGATCGTGCACAGCAAGGCGTTCCGCCGCCTGAAGCACAAGACCCAGGTGTTCGTGGCGCCGATGGGGGACCACTACCGCACGCGGCTCACCCACACGCTGGAGGTCACGGGTATCTCGCGCACGGTGGCCCGCGCGCTGCGCCTCAACGAGGACCTGACGGAGGCGATCGGGCTGGGCCACGACCTCGGGCACCCCCCGTTCGGGCACATCGGGGAGGAGGTGCTGGACGCCTGCCTGCGCGAGCGCTTCGGCGGGGGCTTCCGCCACTACGAGCACTCCCTGCGGGTGGTGGAGCGCCTGGAGCGCGACGGCGCGGGCCTGAACCTGACCGAGCAGGTGCGCGACGGAATCGCCCGTCACTCCAGCCGCGCCCCCGAGCCGGCAACGCTCGAGGGGCGGATCGTGCGGACCATGGACCGCGTGGCGTACATCAACCACGACATCGACGACGCGGTGCGCGCGGGCCTGCTGCGCGAGCGCGACCTGCCCGCGGAGCCGCTCAGGGTGCTCGGGCGCTCGGGCTCGGAGCGGATCGACGCGCTCGTGCACGACATGGTGGAGCGCTCCGAGCGCGAGGGGGGGATCGTCCAGGGAGAGGAGGCCGAGCGCGCGATGGGGCAGCTGCGGGAGTTCATGTTCGAGCGCGTCTACCTCGGCCCGGAGGTGCGCGCGGAGCGCGAGCGCATCGAAGGGGTGGTGCGCAGGCTCTTCGAGCACTACGTCGAGCACCCCGAGCAGCTGCCCGGTCCCGGCGAGGGGGAGCTTGCCCAGCGCGTGACGGACTACCTGGCGGGAATGACCGACCGCTACTGCATCAGGGCATACACCGAGCTCCAGGTGCCCCGCGCGTTCGCGGGCTGAGGGCACCGGCTCCACCCGGGGATGTGCGCTCCGAGCGCGGTGGGGGGCTTCCGGCGAGGCGCTCGGCGGGCGCGAGCGGCTAGCGTAACCCCGATGGCCCGCTACACACAGGCGTCCAAGGACAGGGTGCGCGACGCGGTGGACTTCGTCGAGCTGGTCTCCGCGCGCACGGACCTGCGCCGCGCGGGCCCCAGCAGCTACGAGGGGCTGTGTCCCTTCCACGACGAGCGCAGCCCCTCCTTCGGGATCGACCCGGGCCGCAAGGTGTACTACTGCTTCGGCTGCCAGGCGAAGGGGGACGTGTTCACGTTCGTGCAGGAGACCGAGGGGGTGGACTTCAAGGGGGCGCTGGAGCTGCTCGCGGACCGCTGCGGGGTGGAGCTCGAGCGCGAGGCGGAGGACCCCCGCGAAGCGGAGAACCGCCGGCGGCGGGAGCGCCTCATGGAGTTGCTGGCGCGCACGGCGGCCTTCTACGAGCGCTGTCTGTGGGAGTCCGGGGAGGCGGCGCACGCACGGGAGTACCTGGAGGGGCGGGGCCTTGAGGAGCAGACGCTGAGGGCGTTTCGCGTGGGGTACGCGCCGAGCGCGTGGGACCGCGTGCTGCTGGCCTCGCGCCGGGGGGGCTTCTCCGAGCAGGAGCTCCACGCCACCGGCCTCGCGCAGCGCTCCGCCAGCGAGCGGGGGCGCATCTACGACCGCTTCCGCGCGCGGATCATGTTCCCGCTGGCGGACGTGCGCGGCCGGGTGCTGGGCTTCGGCGCGCGCGCGCTGCGGGAGGAGCGATCGTCCGGGATCGGCCAGCAACCGAAGTACCTGAACACCTCCGACAACGAGATCTACCACAAGGGCCAGCACCTCTACGGCGCGGATCTGGCCCGCGCACACGCGGCGCGCGCGGGAAGGGTGATCCTCTGCGAGGGCTACACGGACGTGATCGCGATGCACCAGGCGGGGGTGCCGAACACGGTGGGGCTGATGGGCACCGCGCTGACCGGAGAGCAGGTGGGGGAGCTCGCCCGGATGGCCTCGACGGTGCTGCTCGCGCTCGACGCGGACACCGCGGGCCAGGAGGCGATGCTGCGCGCCTCGCGGCTGGCGGCACAGAGGCGCCTGGAGCTGCGCGTGGTGAGCCTCCCCGGCGGGATGGACCCGGCGGAGCTCCTCCAGCGCGAGGGGCCACGGGGGATCGCGGCGGCGGTGGAGGAGTCGGTGCCCTTCGTGCGCTTCCGCGTGGAGCGCGTGCTGAGCGCGGGCGACCACTCCAGCCCTGAGGGCCGAGATCGCATGATCGAGGCGCTGCTCCCGGTCTTCGCCACGCTGCCCCCGAGCGCGATGCGGATGGAGCTCACGCGCCTGGTGGCGGGGCGCCTGGAGCTGCCGGAGAGCCTCGCGGAGACGCTGCTCTCGGCGTCCCCCAGGTCAGGCGCCAGCCCAGCCCGCGGGGGCGCCGAGACGGCACAGCCCCCCCGTGGCGGCGGCGGCGGATCGCAGTCCCCCCCCGGCGGCGGCGGATCGCGCGCGGGCGGGGGGACCGGGGGAGGAGGTTGGGAGACCGGGGCCCCCACCGGGATTGCAGGGGGAGGGCGGACAGCGGATCGCTCGGCGGCGGGTGAGCTCTCGCGCCGGGCGGAGACCGAGCGGACGTTCCTGGCGCTGTGCATCGCCTCCCCGGAGGAGGGCGAGCGGGCGCTCGCGGAACTGGAGCCCGAGGAGCACTTCACCAGCGAGCGCCTGCGCCGGGCGGCCGCACACCTGCGCGTCGGGCGCCTGCGCGAACCGATGGGGGGCATCGAGCAGGATGACCCTGACCTCACGGGGGTGCTTGCGGAGCTGGTGGTGCAGGCCGGCCGCTGGCCCACCGCGGCGGCGCCGGCGATGCTGGACGTCCAGCGCATGCAGCTCGACCTGGCGCGCCTGGACCGCCGCATCCTCACAGCGCGGGCCCAGGGCAGCGGCGAGGTGAGCGATCTGGCCCACCGCCGTGCCGAGGTCAAACGCGCCTTCGAGCAGGCCTACGAGCGGGCGCTCGCGGAGACCGGGGGGTAGGGGTCGACCGTCGATTCCGGTCGGTCTGCTGAATCGCTACCCTCCGGCGTAGAAGGTCGATCTGGGGTAACTCAATTGGCAGAGTGCTCGGCTGTTAACCGAGATGTTGTGGGTTCGAGTCCCACCCCCAGAGTCTCAACGAGTCCTGCGGCGGCATCCGCTGAGTCATGAAGGGCACACCACGCGGCCAGCTCCCGCGCGCGGGCATGGATCGAGGGGTCTTCGAGCGCCCGCTCGACGGCGAGGCGCAGGGGCCGGGGGGCGATGAAGCGGCGGGGGATGCGCACTCCCGCGCCGGCCCAATCGAGGCGGGCGGCGTTCTCGCTCATGTCGCCGACGACGGGGCAGGCGACGACGGCGCAGCCGCTGGAGAGCGCGCGAGCGAGGGTGCCGTGGCCGGCGTGGCAGACGACGACCTCGCAGCGGGGCATGGTGCGCGCGTAGGAGAGCCACTCGACGACACGGGCGTTGGATGGGACCGGCAGCGGGCGGGATGGAAGACGGCGGTTCCAGGTGGCGAGCACGCGCACGGGGGCGTCGGCGAGGCCGCGCAAGGCGGCTCCCAGCAGGCGGTGCTCGGGGTCCTGGGCGGTGGAGGGGGCAATCAGCACCAGGGGGTCATCGCCGGGTGGAAGCTCGACATCGGCGGTGGGGGGCTCCCACATCAGGGGGCCCACTACGTGTGTGTGCGAGGGCCACACGCGGGGGTACTCGAGCTGGGGGAAGGTCCCCACGAGCGCGAGCTGGCGGCTCGTGCCGCCGTGGACGTGGGCCAGCGGCTTCAGGCCCACCCGCTCGCGGACTGAGTTCAGGTCCCGCCGTCCGCGCTCCAGGCCGTTCTCGACGGGGCGCGTGGCGCGCCGCCAGAAGGCGCGCCCGAGCGCGCCGCGGGGCAGGCGGGCTCCGATCGAGTAGATCGGGGCGCCGTCGGGCGGTTGGGGGTGGACATGGGGGATCAGCGTCGCCCACGGGATGCCCTGCAGCTCCGCGGCGAGCGCGGGGGCGAGCGTGAGGATGTCCGCGACCACCGCCTCCGGTTCCAGCTCGCGCACGAGGGGGAGCGTGTCGCGCGTGGCGTGCACCACCGCCTCGTAGAAGTCCAGGGGCTTGGAGCCCACCCCCCCGTTTGGGAAGACGTGATACTCGGGAGCGGGGGCGAAGCGCAGACCCTCCGCCTCGATGTCCCCGCGCCAGCGCCCCCACGTCTGCAACGTCACGTCGTGCCCGCGCGCTGCCAGGCCGCGCCCGAGCGCGATCATCGGGAAGGCGTGGCCGGGGTCCCCGAAGGCGCCCAGGAGGATCCGCCGCGTCACGCGGCGGCGAGCTCCGCCACCAGGCGCAGCTGCGTGAGGCGCTCCTCGGCGGTGAACGCGAGCGGGGTGATCCCGAGCGTGCCCACGCCGGCATCGCGGTAGATGGCGAGACGCTCGCGCACCACGTCCGGGGGGCCGCAGAGGGAGACGGCGTCGATCAGCTTCTCGGGGATCGCCGCCATCGCCTCCTCGCGCTTGCCCTCCAGGTAGAGGTCCTGGATCGTCTTGGCCTCCGCCTCGAAGCCGTAGCGCTGCACGAGGTTGTTGTAGAAGTTCTGCTTGCGCGAGCCCATCCCGCCGACGTAGAGCGCGATGAAGGGCCGCGTCGCGTTGCGCGCCGCCTCCAGGTCATCGGTGACGAAGGCGTTGACGGTGGGGGCGATGTCAAAGCCATCCAGCGAGCGCGCCGCGCGCGCGGCGCCCTCCTCCAGCAGCGGGCGCAGCTCGGAGACGTGCTCGGGAGAGAACAGCGTGGGGATCCACCCGTCCGCGATCTCGCCCGCCAGCGCCGTGTTCTTCGGGCCGATCGCCGCGAGGTAGATCGGGATGTGCTCCTGCACCGGGCTGATCGTGAGCTTCAGCGCCTTGCCGGGGCCGTCGGGGAGCGGCAGATCGAGGGTCTCGCCGTGGAACTCCACGCGCTCGCGCGCCAGCGCCATCCGCACCACGGCCACGTACTCGCGCGTGCGCTGCAGCTGCTTGGCGAAGCGCTGCCCGTGCCAGCCCTCCGCGACCTGGGGGCCGGAGGAGCCGATCCCGAGGATCATTCGCCCGCCGGAGAGCTGGTCGATCGTGGCGGCCGTCATCGCGGTCATCGCGGCCGAGCGCCCCGGCATCTGGAAGATCCCCGCGCCGAGGCGGATCTTGGAGGTCTGCCCCGCCAGCCACGCCAGCACCGTGGCGGTGTCCGAGCCGTAGGCCTCCGCCGCCCACACCGAGTCATAGCCCAGCCGCTCGGCCTCCTGGACGATGCGCAGCTGGTCCTCCGAGGTGAGGCCGAGGCCCCAGTAGCCGATGTGGACTCCGAGCTTCATGCGCAAGTTTCCTTTCAGCGGAAGGGATCTCTTTGCGGTGTGCGACCCCATCTCCTACGCTCTGGGGACCGCCCCGTCCGGAACCATCGCGGCCGCCGGCGGACACAGACTATGCCAACCGTGTACTCCCGCAACCCGCCCAGCGCGCGCTCCCGCAGGGCCCAGCCGATCGAGGAGCTGCGTCTCGCGGTCGAGTGCCTGCCGGTGAGGACCCGCGAGGCGATGCTCGAGGGGGTGCTCTGCAGCCCGCGCATCATCGTCGGCGCCTACACCGACCGCGAGGGCGGGGTGTGCCCGATGCTGGCCGCCCACCGCCGCGGTGGGCGCACCAACTTCCTCTCCTTCGCCCGCTCCTGGGATCGCTTCACGCACGCCCGGCGGCGGCGCAGAGCCACCAGGCACGAGCTCGCGGTCCTCGTCGGCCTCCTGCGCGCGAGTCTGATGGATGAGGATGGCGAGCGCGTCGATCTCGCCCGCGCGATCGACGAGCACAGCGAGCTGCTCGCGCGCCACCGGCGTGCATGCACCGCTGATCCGAGCGGCGATCCCAGCGGCGAAATCGTCGCCCGCCGCCTCCGCGCCCCGCGCTGGCTGGGGCGCCGCCGCGAGCGCATCTCGGCGTAGAGGCAGATCCGGGCGTCCCGGGGCACCCCGCGGCACGACACATATCGCCGAGGGGTGCAGACGCGCTAGAACATATCCCCGGGTCGGATGAACATCATCTCCGGGACGATGCACGCGGGGGAGACCCGGAGCAGGTAGCGGACCGCCTCGGCGATGTCCTCGGGACGGATCATCTCCTCCGCCTTGACCTGGCCCTTGACGTAGTCGGTCATCGGGGTGTCCACGAAGGCGGGGCATAGCGCTGTGGACTTGATGCCCTGCTGGCCGAGCTCGATGTGCATCGACCTTGTCCAACCGACCACCCCGTGCTTGGTGGCCGAGTACACCGAGGTCCACGCCGCCCCGTGCTTACCGGCGATCGAGGCGGTGTTGACGACCAGCGCGTTGCGGTGCTCGGCCCCGGCCGCCCGCAGCAACTCCAAGCACTCCCGGTAGAAAATCACGATCGCCCGCAGGTTGATGTCGAGCTGCATGTCCAGGCGCTTGGTCTCGATGTCTCCCACCGGCGCCCCGATCCCGACCCCCGCGTTGTTCACGAGCACGTCCAGTCGCCCGTAGCGCTCGCGGTGGGCGCCCACCACCTTCCGGATCTCCTCCTCGTGGGAGACGTTGGCGGCCACCCCGTGCACGTCGAGGCCCTCCCCCTCGAGCTCGGCCACCGCGCCCTGAAGCTTCTCCGGGCGCCGCGCCGCCATCGTGACCCCATGCCCCTCCTGCCCCAGCACCCGCGCGATTGCGAGCCCGATCCCGCTCGAGGCCCCCGTGACGATCGCTGCCCGTTCCGCCATCTGTGCGCCTTCCCTCGTGGTCGTTGACGGATGGAATCAAACCACCTGCCTCCATCGGCCGCCTCCCGGCATCCCGCTGGTAGCGTCTGCCCCACCGCGCGCCCACCCGCGCGGAGCGGGCCCGTAGCTCAGCTGGTTAGAGCTGGCGACTCATAATCGCTAGGTCGCAGGTTCGAGTCCTGCCGGGCCCATTGCCCAATCTCTTGTAGTGGAGCCATTTCATGCGCTTGGGTGTTCTGCGAGACGGTTGGGTGGGCAACAGAATGGGCAACATGAGGTCCCGGGTGGTGTTGCCCACGCGCAAGGGGACGGCGCACCGACCCCTGTAGATCGTGGTTTGATAGAACAGATTAGGCCCATGCCGAGAGGGCCGCTCGAGGGTCAAGAGGAGGCCGCTTGTTTGACGGGTGGCGCACACGGGTAGCTCTCTTGAGGGTCCGCATGGACCACAGAGGGCGCGAGTGGCGAGAGGATCCGTGCGGGCACCCAAGAGATGGCGACGGGCGTGCACGCGAGCGCGCGGTTCGCCGCGACAAAGCAACGGAAGATGGCGATGGCACGCGAGGCCTTGGCGAGCACGGTTGCGGCGGTTCCCCCGGATGGGGACCGCACGCGCGAGACGGCGCTCGAGACCCCACCCCCGCCCGAGGGGCGCTCCACGGAGGCATCCTCCCCACAGACCAACGAGGAGGTGGTGGCTAGCCTGTTCGAGGCCTTCAGCCGCCGGGACCTGCAGAGCACCCTTGGGCTGGTGCACCCGGAGGTGGTCTTCCAGCCGATGACCGCGGCGGTGACGCGGGCCGGCGAGCCCTACCGCGGCCACGAGGGCATCCGCCGCTACGCGGAGGACGTCGAGCGCCACTGGGTGCAGTTGATCATCAGCCCCACGCAGATCCGCTCCGCGGGCCGGGCGGTGGTGGCGCTCGGCCTGGTCAGCGGCAGCGGCCCCGGAGGCTCGTTCGAGGACGCGCCAACCACGTGGGTCCTGAAGTTCAGGGATGGCCTGGTGGCCCACGCCCAGATCTTCTCCGACGAGCGCAACGTGGTGGACGCGCTGGCCGAAACGGGAACTCGCGCCGAAGGCGCGTGTCACCCGGCTTCGGTCGGCGAGGACGCCTGAGCCTGGCCGCCGGGGAGCCCTCCGCCGGGGGGAATACGCTCAGAGGATGCACTCGAGCGAGCGGTTCGCCGTGATGGATCTGGGCTCGAACTCGTTCCGCCTCGTGGTGTTCACCGCGGCGCGGGGGTGGTGGCAGCGCACGGACGAGATCTACCAGGTGGTGCGGATCGGCGAGGGGATGGCGGCTACGGGCAGGCTGGGGGAGGAGCCGATGCGCCGGGCGCTGGCGACGCTGGACGTGTTCAGCCACTTCTGTCGCGCGGCGGGGCTGCTGGGAGAGGAGGGGGAGGGGAGGGGGGCGGTCGACGCGGTGGCCACCAGCGCGATCCGCGACGCGGAGAACGCGGAGGCGTTCCTCGCTCAGGCGCGGGAGCGCACGAACCTGCCGATCCGCGTGCTCAGCCGCAAGCAGGAGGCGCGTTATGGGTACCTGGCGGCGGTCAACTCCACGACCCTGAGCGAGGGCTGCGTGCTGGATCTGGGCGGCGGCTCGCTGCAGCTGGTGGGAGTCGAGGATCGACTCCCAGGGGAGTGCGGCTCGTGGCGGCTGGGGGCGGTGCGCATGACCGAGCGCTTCCTCCCCGGCGAGGGCCCGGCGAAGCGGGGGCAGCTGCAGGAGCTGCGCGAGCACGTCGCGGAGGAGCTGGGGAGCGCGGGGTGGCTGGCGCGGACCGGGAGGCGCCTGGTGGGAATCGGGGGTACGGTGCGCAGCCTCGCCGCGGTGGCCCAGCGGGCGGAGGGGCTGCCGAGCAACGGCGTGCAGGGGATGGTCGTGAAGCGGGAGGTGCTGGAGGAGGTCGTCACGCGACTGGCGGCTCTGCCAGCGGCGCAGCGCAGCGGCATCCCGGGGGTCAAGCCGGCGAGAGCGGACCTGATCCTGGCGGGGGCGGTGGTCATCGAGGGAGCTCTGAGGGCCGGCGGCTTCGAGGCGCTGGAGGCGACCGAGGCGGGCCTACGCGAGGGGGTCTTCTTCGAGCGCCACCTCGCGGCGGGTAACCCCCTGCGCCCAGGCCCCGCGGGCGTCGCGGCGGGGAGCAGGTCGCGCTGTTCAAGGACGTGCGCAGGGCCTCGGTGCTGAACCTCGCGGCCCGCTACAACGTGGATCGGGCCCACACAAGCCACGTGGCGACGCTCGCGCTCGGCATGTTCGACCAGCTCGCGCGCCTCGGCCTGCACAAGGGGAGCGCGCGCGAGCGCGAGTTGCTGTGGGCGGCGTGCATGCTGCACGACATTGGGATGTCGGTGGACTACGACGACCACCACAAGCACTCGCGCTACCTGATCCTGAGCGCGGGCCTCCCGGGCTTCTCGGCGACCGAGGTGGCGATCATCGCGCAGGCGGCGCGATACCACCGCAAGGGGATGCCCGAGGCGGGTCCGCTCGCCCCGCTGTTCGGGGAGGGCGACGCCGCCCGCCTGGACCGCTGCGCGGTGCTGCTGCGTCTCGCGGAGGACCTGGAGCGCCCCCGCGATCAGCTGGTTCGCGACACGATCCTGAGCGCCCGCAACGGCGAGGTGCAGCTGCGGCTGGTGGCGCGGGGCGCGGCGGCGGTGCCGCGCTGGGCGGCGGGGCGGGAGAGCGAGCTGTTCGCGCGCGCCTTCCACCGCGAGCTGGCGGTGGTGGCGTAGGGGTTCTGGACCCCCAGCCCCCCGGTGACGCCTCGGAATCCGGGGTCCTCAGGCGGCGGCCGCGAGCTTGCGTTCGTCCCCGGCGCAGTCGTAGAGGACGAGGCTGTAGATCGAGTAGCGGCGGAAGTGCAGCCACGCTTCGTTGGGGATCTCGCGGCAGGCGCGGATCACGGCTTTGGTGGCGAGGTTGCCGCCGCGGCTGGAGTAGGCGCCACCGAGCACCACGTAGCGGGCTTCGCGGCGGGAGACCATGCGCGCGAGCTGGGAGCCGTCGATGGCGGGGTCGGTGCCGCTGTAGCCCCCGAGTGCCCCGGCGCGCCCGCCGAGCAGGATGACCGTGGCGGAGGTGTTGGAGGAGACGGTGAGCAGTTCCCAGCGCCTGGTGGGGTGGTGGGCGTCGATGTAGCGCATCAGGTCGCGGTCGACTTTGATGTCGTGCGCGGTGACCCCGTAGGGCCCCAGGGAGCCGGCCACGCGTGGTCCGGCGGCGGGAAAGGTGCCCTCGACCGGCACCGACCAGGTGGTCGCCGCGTAGATGGTGGGCGCGAGCGTGAGCACGAGCAGGGTGAGGACGATCGCGGGCGCCGCGAGGCGCCGCACCGCGAGCGCGGCGAGGACCGCGAGGGCCGGCGGCGGCGGCGATCACGAGCGGGGTGTAGTACCAGTGCAGGTAGTGCGCGCGGTCCAGCAGGACGAGCTGCGCGGCGACGGTGCCGGCGATCGCAAGCGGCGCCATAGGAGGAGCCAGTTGCGCCGCCGCCCGATCGGCGCTCCGCTGGCGGAGCGCCCGGCGAACACAGCGACGCCGGCGCCTACCATCGCGGCGGTGCCGGGGCCGAGCGCGGAGACGTAGTAGGGGTGCACGATGCCCTTGGAGAGGCTGAGGATGAGCGCCTCGGCGGAGAACCAGCCGCCGAGCACGATCAGCCCGGCCTGTGCGGGGGTCGCGGCGAATGCGCCCGTACCTCGAGCCGCGTGTGGACGTCGGTGTGTCGGCGGGCGTCCCGGCGGCGGCATCCGGTGCCGAGCGCCCGCGGCGCAATCAGGATGGCGAGCGCGAGCACGAGCATCCCGAGCAGTGCGAAGGGCAGCATCCAGCCGCCCTGGTCGCCGAGACCGGCCTCGAACAGGCGCAGCGGCCCGGGGGGACGCCGAAGGGGGTGGGGTTCGAGTAGTGCCCGTCGGGGAGGATGAGGTTGGGGACGTGCTTGGGCGCGGCGGTGCGTTTGGCGCTGAGGAGGGTGGCGTGCCGTGCGGAAACGGCGCGACCGCGCCGAGGTGCACGAAGATCTGCCCGGGCCCCCCGATCTGACCTTCGACGCGGCCGAAGCCGTTGTAGCCGAAGGTGAGGTCCATCTCGGTGTTGTTCGTGGACCCCCCCACGTAGGGGCGCTGGGAGGCGGGGGTCGAGTTCGACGAGGATGGTCCACGAGAAGGCGACGGCGCCGAGCAGCACCCCGGCGGCGAGCAGCTTGAGCACGCGGCGCGGCAGCGTCCCGGGCGCGCAGAGAAGGTAGGCCAGGGCGATCCCGGGGATCACCGAGCAGGCGGCGAGCGTCTTGGCGTTGAACGCGAGTCCCACCAGCGCCGCGGATCCGAACAGCGCGGGCCAGCTCCCGGTGCGGATCGCGCGCAGCGCGGCGCCGCAGGCGAGCAGCATCAGCAGGATCAGGACGGGGTCCACGCCGTTGTCGCGGGAGACCGCCACGAACGAGGGGAAGACCGCGAGCGTGAGCGCGCCGGCGAGCGCGGCGAGCCGGCCGAAGGGCCGGCGCATCACCGCGTAGAGCACCGCCACCGTGATCACCCCGACGATCGCCTCGGGCAGCAGCAGGCTGAGGGGGGAGAAGCCGAAGAGCTTGGCGCTCACCACCTGCACCCACAGCGCGAGGGGGGGCTTGTCGATCGTGACGAGCCCCCCGGGGTCGAAGGAGATGAAGAGGAAGTTGTGGAAGGAGCCGAGCATCGACTTGACCCCGGCGGAGTAGAAGACGTTGGCGTAGCCGTTCTGGGCGAGCCGGTGGGTGCCGAGCACCGTGGAGAGCGCGAGCACCAGCGCCAGCGCCCGCGAGTCGCGCAAGCTGGGCGCCCGCCGGGCGGCGTCTGCGCTGTCGCATGCACCTGCGTGGCGCGGGCGCCCCACGCGCTGTCTAGTCCGAACCGCCCGGCCCGTCGGCGGGGGGCTCGGGGAGAGGGGGGCGGTGGCGGGCGTCTGGTGGGGAGCGCTCATCGGCTGGGTGCTCTCCAGCAGCCGCGCGAGGTCCCGCTCGTCGTTCCACGCTCCTACGGAGGCGCGCAGCCAGGGGCGCCCGGGGATGTCGCGCAGGAGGACTCCGCGCGCGGCCAGGCGCTCGCGCTCGGCGGGGGGGTCGGGGCTGGAGAAGGAGACGAGCGGGGTCTGCGCGGGATGGGCGGGCCCGCCCGCCTCCGCTCGGCCGGCGAGCACGCGACCGCGAGCGGCGAGCTGCTCGGCCAACTCCGCGGCGAGCAGCCGGGCGCGCTCGTGCAGGGCGGCCCAGCCGGCGCGCTCGAGCACCTCGAAGGCGGAGAGCGCGCAGGCGACGGTCTCGGCGTTCAGCGAGAGGGTGTCCAGGCGGCGGGAGTCCTGGTGCAGGGTGGCCTCAAGGCCGGCGCCGGGGTCGGCGAGGTTGGCGTAGCCGCGGCGGGTCACCGCGAGCCGCTCGCGAAACTCGGGAGCCACGTAGAGCATGCCGGTGCCGTCGGGCCCGCACAGCCACTTCTGGCCGGGGCCGGCGTAGGCGGCGCAGCGCAGGGCGCGCACGTCGGTGGGGATGGCCCCCACCCCCTGGGCGCCGTCGAGCAGCACGGGCACCCCCACATCGGCGAGCTCGGCGGGAGCGGGATGCCCGCTCATCCAGCTCACGTGCGAGCAGGCCACCAGGCGCGTGCGGGGGCCGACGGCGGCGGGCACCCGCGACCAGGGGGAGGTGCGGATCTCAACTCCGCGCAGCTCGCGCGCGGCGATCAGCGAGCCGAGCAGCCCGGGGTGCTCCTCGTCGCTCGTGAGGATCTCATCGCCGGGGCCGAGGCGCAGGCCCTCGATCGCCAGCGCGAGGCCCTCGCTGGTGCAGGTGGTGAGCGCGACGTCCTCCGCGGCGCACCCGAGAACGGAGGCGTAGGCGGTGCGCAGCAGGCGGTTCAGCTCCCCGCGGCGCTCGAAGTGATCGTGCGAGCGGCCCGCCCGGGCCTCGCGCTCCAGCTCCTGCGCGGCGGCCTGGGCGGCGGCGGCGGGCAGGGGCCCGTCGGTGCCGGCGTTGAGGTAGGCGAGGCCGCTCAGGACCGGAAACTGCGCTCGCAGAGCGGGGGCGTCCACAGGCGGGGAGGATAATCCGCGCGGATGTCCGCGGGCTGACATACTGGGGTTTCAGCTTATACGAATCCAGGGTATGAGCTGAAAAAGCAAGGTGGCGCGGACGGCTGGGGCTCTCCGCGCGCAGGCGCGCAGGAGCGGCGGAGGGTGCGAGGGGGGGAGGGAGAGTCGCGATGAGCCAGGAGGAGCCGCCGCTGTGGGAGCCGACTCCGCAGGCGCGGGAGAGCGCGTGGATGACTCGCTTCATGGGCTGGGCGGGAGAGCGGGAGGGCCGGACGTTCGAGGACTACGAGCAGCTGCGGCAGTGGTCGGTGCAGGAGCTCGAGGGCTTTTGGGCGGGGATCTGGGAGTTCTTCGGGGTGCGCTGCTCGCATCCCTACGAGCGGGTGCTTGGCGATCGTGGATCGGAGGGATCCCCGATCGACCGAAGCCGGGAGACACTCGCCTCCGGCGAGCATCCCCGTTTCGGCCGGCGCACGATGCCGGGCGCGAGGTGGTTTCCGGGCGCGTGCTTGAACTACGCGGAGAACATGCTGATGCGGGGGCGCGATCCGGATGCGACGGCGGTGCTGCACGCCTCCGAGCTGCGCGAGCTTGGGGAGCTGACGTGGGGGGAGCTCTCCGCGAAGGTGGCCGCGGTGGCGGGCGGGCTGCGCGCGCTGGGCGTGAAACGGGGGGAGAGGGTGGTGGCGTACATGCCGAACATCCCCGAGACGCTGATCGCCTTCCTGGCCACCGCGAGCGTGGGCGCGATCTGGTCGAGCGCGGCGCCGGAGTTCGGGGCGCGCGGCGTGATCGACCGCTTCGCGCAGATCGAGCCGAGCGTGCTGCTCGCGGTGGACGGCTACCGCCACGGGGGCAAGGACTTCGACCGCCGCCCCATCGTGGAGGAGATCCTCGCCGAGCTGCCCAGCGTGCGCCACGCGGTGCTCGTGCCCTACCTGTTCGAGGGCTCGGCGGCCACGCCACCCATGCCCACCTCGCCTGCGTCCTCCCCGCCGGCCCCCGCGTCCGAGAGCTCGCCCGGCCCTGGCGTGGTGGAGGTCATCACGTGGGTTCAGCTGCGCGAGCGCGGCGCGGGCGAGGATGGGTCGCCCCCGGAGCACCGGTTCGAGCAGGTCCCCTTCGAGCACCCCCTGTGGGTGCTGTACTCCTCGGGCACCACGGGTCTGCCGAAGGCGATCGTGCACAGCCACGGGGGGATCCTGGTGGAGCAGTTGAAGAAGGGCCATCTGCACCTGGACCTGCACGAGGGGGAGCGCATGTTCTGGTACACGACGACGGGCTGGATGATGTGGAACTTCCTGGTCGGCTGCCTCTTCACGGGGGCGGCGATCGTGCTCTACGACGGCAGCCCCGGGCACCCGGACCTGGGCGCGATGTGGGCGCTCGCGGAGCGCACCGGAATGACCTGCATGGGTCTCAGCGCGGGCTTTTTGAGCGCCTGCGAGCAGGCGGGCGTGCAGCCCGGGAGGAACTTCGATCTGAGCGCGCTGCGCAGCATCGGCTCGACCGGCTCGCCGCTTGCGCCGGAGAGCTTTGCGTGGGTGTACCGCGAGGTGAAGCCGGACGTGTGGCTGTTCTCCACGAGCGGGGGCACCGATGTGTGCACGGCGTTCGTGGGCAGCTGCCCACTGCTGCCGGTATACAAAGGGGAGCTGCAGTGCCGCGTGCTGGGGTGCGCGGTGGAGTCCTGGGACGAGCGGGGGCGCAGTGTGCTCGACGAGGTGGGGGAGCTGGTGCTGACCGAGCCGCTGCCCTCGATGCCGCTCTTCTTCTGGGGGGACCCCGAGGGGGAGCGCTACCGGGAGAGCTACTTCTCGATGTACCCCGGCGTGTGGCGCCACGGGGACTGGATCAGGATCACCCCGCGCGGGGGCGCGGTGATCTACGGCCGCTCGGACGCCACCATCAACCGCCAGGGGGTGCGGATGGGAACGAGCGAGATCTACCGCGCGGCGGGCGCCGTGGAGGAGGTGGTGGACGCGCTGGTGGTGGACCTCCCGGTCGATATCCGTCCGGCCGCTGCCCCTCCAGCCGATGCTCCTCCCACGGCGGCCCCTCGAGCCGGCTCCCTCCCGCTGGAGCTGCAGATGTGGCTGTTCGTGGTGCTGAGCCCCGGAGTGAAGCTGGACGACGCGCTGATGGGCGCGATCAAGCGGCGCATCCACGAGGACTGCTCGCCGCGTCACGTCCCCGACCGGGTGATGCAGATCGAGGAGGTGCCGCGCACGCTCTCGGGCAAGGCGCTGGAGGTGCCCGTGAAGCGGATCCTGATGGGCGCACCGGCGGGGGAGGCGGCGAGCGTGGGCTCGCTGGCGAACCCGGGAGCGCTTGAGTACTTCGTGCGGCTCGCGCAGACGCTTGGCTGAAGGTTCCGGGGCGCTCCGGGAGGAGTCCGAGCGGGGGGCGTCGAACAACGGGGCCGATGAAGCGAACAGGATCGACAACAGTGCAGGCGCCACCCGTCGGCGTCTCGGGCGAGCACCAGAGCCTCTCGAAGTACATCCAGACGCGCTTCGACGGCTGCTCGCGCTCCCAGAAGGACGTGGCGCAGTACATCGTGGACCACCTCGACGAGGCGGCCTTTCAGACGGCGGAGGAGCTGGCGCGCCGCGCGAACACCTCGAGCTCGACGGTGGTGCGCTTCTCCCAGGCGCTCGGCTTCGAGGGCTTCCCCGAGTTGCAGGCGGCGGCGCGGGAGGAGTACCGGCGTCTGCACGCGGCGGGCGGGCGGGAGTCCGGGCAATCTTCAAACGGGAGCTCCACCCCCCTGTTCTCCCTGGACCAGAACGAGTTCGAGGCGGCCCTGGCGGCGGATCACCTGAACGTGGAGGAGACCGCGCGCAAGGTCTCAAGAGCGGCCGTGGACGAACTGATCGACGCGATCGTGAGCGCGGAGAAGGTGCTGGTGGCGGGCACCGACCAGATGGCGTTCTTCGCGAGCTACCTGCGCCACCTGCTGATGCTGCTGGACCTGCGGGTGGATGTGGTGGCGAGCCCCTCCCAGGAGGCGCTGAGCCGTCTCGGGCGCATCGACGGGGGCACGCTCGTTATCGGCCTCTCCGCGGGGCGCCCCCACCCGCTGGTGCTGCGCGCGATGAAGCTCGCGCGTCACCGCAAGGCGCGCACCGCGGCGATCACCGACGCGACCCTCTCGGAGGTGGCGAAGCTCGCGCAGATCAAGCTCTACTACTCCTCCAACAGCCCCGCCTACGTGCGCTCGCACGCGGCCCTCCTGAGCCTCATCCAAGCGCTTGCCTACGGGGTCTACTCGCGCGACAGCGCGCAGTATGAAGACCGCATCAAGGCCTTCCGGCTGAAGTAGCACGACCCGGGCGTCTAGACTTCGCTCCATGCGCGACGAGGCGACGTTCACGGTCAAGGCCGGCCTGGCGGAGATGCTCAAGGGGGGTGTGATCATGGACGTGGTCACCCCCGAGCAGGCGAAGATCGCCGAGGACGCGGGCGCCGCCGCTGTGATGGCGCTCGAACGGGTACCCGCGGACATCCGCCGCGACGGGGGTGTGGCGCGGATGTCGGACCCCGAGATGATTGCGGGGATCCAGGAGGCGGTGAGCATCCCGGTGATGGCGAAGGCGCGCATCGGGCACTTCGTGGAGGCCCAGGTGCTGGAGGCGCTGGAGGTGGACTACGTCGACGAGTCCGAGGTGCTGACCCCCTCGGACGAGGCCAACCACATCGACAAGTGGGCCTTCAAGGTGCCCTTCGTGTGCGGCGCCACCAACCTCGGTGAGGCGCTGCGGCGCATCGGCGAGGGCGCCGCGATGATCCGCTCCAAGGGCGAGGCCGGCACGGGGGACATCGTGGAGGCGGTGCGCCACATGCGCATGATCACGGGGGCGATCCGCCGTCTGGGGACCCTGCGGGAGAGCGAGCTCGCCACAGCCGCCAAGGAGCACGGGGCGCCGCTCGATCTCGTGCGCCGGGTCGCCGCTGAGGGGCGCCTGCCGGTGGTGCTGTTCTGCGCGGGGGGCATCGCCACGCCCGCGGACGCCGCGCTGATGATGGCGCTGGGCGCGGAGGGGGTGTTCGTGGGCTCGGGGATCTTCAAGTCCGAGGACCCCCCCACGCGGGCGCGGGCGATCGTGGAGGCCACCACCCACTGGCAGGACCCCGCGCGCGTCGCGCAGGCCTCGCGGGGCCTCGGCAGCGCGATGGTGAGCCTGGAGAGCTCCAAGCTCGGGGGCGAGCAGCTGCTCGCTCAGCGCGGCTGGTAGGCGTAGGACGGTCGATGGCCGGCGCTGGCCGTGGTCCTCGTTCGCTCATGTGCTGGCCGATTGGAGATCCCTCCGATCTCCAATCGGTACATTTCCGCTCTCTGCGTCCTAGGCCAGCTTGACCCTCGACCGTCCTACCGGTTAGCACCGGAACAGAAGTGAGAGACGACGCGCCTCCGGTGCCGGCGGCTCAGCCGCTCGTGGGGGTGCTCGCACTGCAGGGCGGCTTCGAGGCCCACGCGCGGATGCTGCGCGGCTTGGGGGCACGGGTCCGCGAGGTGCGCACCCCCGCGGACCTGGAGGGCATCGAGGGGCTCGTGATCCCCGGAGGGGAGTCCACGACGATGACGCTGGGGATCGAGCGCGAGGGACTCGCCGAGCCGCTGCGCACGCTCGCCGGCCGGGGGGCGGGAGAGGATGGGATAGACGGGATTCCGGTCCTCGGCTCCTGCGCGGGGCTGATCATGCTCGATCGGGAGCACCTCGGGCTGATGGACATGCGCGCGCGGCGCAATGCCTTCGGGCGCCAGATCTCGAGCTTCGAGGCGGACGTGAAGCTACGCGGGGTCTCGGACTCGCCCGCCCCTCCGCTGCGGGGAGTCTTCATCCGGGCGCCCTGGATCGCCGAACATGGCCCGCGGGTGGAGATCCTCGCTGAACTGCAAGGCCACCCGATCGCAGCGCGCGAGGGGGACCTCATCGCGGTGGCCTTCCACTCCGAGCTCACCGAGGACGATCGCGTGCACCGGCTGTTCCTCGATGCCGTTCTGCGCCGGCGCGCTGTGGCGGCGGGACACTGAGGCGATGCGCATTGCGGTTTCAGCAGATGAGCGGGTCGGAGTCTCGGGCGGGTTGATCGCCGCGCTGGAGCGACGAGGGCACACGGCGATCCCACATGGCGCGCTCGCATCGGGGGAGCGCGAGGATTGGGCGTGGGCCGCGGAGGCCGCGGCACGCGAGGTAGCGCAGGGGAGCGCCGAGCAGGCTGTGGTGTGCTGCTGGACCGGTACGGGCGCATCGATCGTCGCCAACAAGGTCCCCGGCGTGCGCGCGGCGCTCTGCTCCGACGCCGCGACCGCGGCTGGGGCGCGGCGGTGGAATGACGCCAACGTGCTCGCACTCAGCCTGCGCTCGACATCGGAGGCCGAGCTCGAGGAGATCCTTGACGCGTGGTTCGCGGGGAAGCCCTCGACCGAGGCCAAGGATCGCGCGAATGTGGAGCATCTGGTGGAGATCGAGCGTTCCAAATGAAGCTCCTCGACGGGCCCGAAGGACCATGGCAGCAGAACACCACACGTTGGGAGCAGAACACCACACCATCGGGGTAGAACACCGCACTTTCGGTCAAGCTGCGACCCCAGCGTGTCGAAGGCAAGGGGAAGGCTCCTCGAGCCTCGTGCCATGCGTACTTCCCTTTCAGCCAGTTGGTCTGCTGCCGCGTCCCGGTGTGTTTCAGTGCTCCCGTCGGTCCGGCGATCGACCGTTCGACGCTCGCGGCCGACGCCGCTCGCCCGCGCGGGGGATCGGCCCCGCCGCACACCGTCAGGCTCCGAGGCCGGTTTCGCGCTCGTCGAACTGCTCGTTGCGTGCGCCGTGGCCAGCATCGTGTTTACCGCGACGCTCGTACTGCTCGTATCGGGCCAGCAGATCGAGGCGCGCGATTCCGCTTGGGGGCAGACGCTGCAGGAAGGCCGCGCCGGGATGTCCCGCATGCTGCGCGACATCCGCCAGGCGTCCAAGGTCGAAGAAGCGAAAGCCGGCGCGATCGTGTTCCTCGCCAGGGTCTCAAACAAGAACTGGACGATCAAGTACGAATGCGGTGTCGGCCAACCGGGCACCGAATACACCGAGTGCGTCCGCATCGCCGCCGAAGAAGGCAAAGCGCTCCCGAGCTCCGGCTCGGTGATCGTGCGCGATGTCCTCAACGGGAGCGAAGTCTTCTCCTACTCGCCGAGTGCCGCCGCCCCCACGATCGCGCGGGTGAAGATCGAAATCCCCGCCAAGGGGACGCTCAAGCAGGCCGCCGGCAGCGGCTACAAGCACAGGGTCGTGCTCGAAGACGCCGCCTTCATGCGCAACCTCTATCTCAAAGGCTGAGATGCGACCCCTGCCCAACACCAATCGCCGCCGATCGCCCCCTCCCCGCGCTGAGGACGGCTTCACGCTGATCGAAGTGCTGGTCGCCGCGCTCGTGCTGACCGTGGGGATAGTCGGGCTGATCGGTGCCTTCAACAGCGCGCGCAAGCTGACGCTGCTCTCCGAACGCCGCACGGCGATGGCCCATATCGCGCAGCTGGAGCTCGAGCGTCTGCAGAGCTACCCATACAG
The DNA here is from genome assembly GCA_963771915.1 of uncultured Solirubrobacterales bacterium. Taxonomy (GTDB): domain Bacteria; phylum Actinomycetota; class Thermoleophilia; order Solirubrobacterales; family Solirubrobacteraceae; genus Palsa-744. The sequence goes on from CAVYVD010000002.1 coordinate 534,988, forward strand.
CCAGCTCGCGATGGCCTCGGCTCCGGTCCATTCGAGCGAAAAAAGCAACCCCGACTTCTACATCGCCGAAGGCGCCGAACCCACCTACCAGTACGGCGCCATCGCCGGCGAAACCGAGTCGCTGGTGGTCGCGGCGAAAGAATGCGCGAGCACCACCGAAACGGGCTGCGGGTGGGTCGCGGCGGCGCCGAGCGCCAGGCAGTGCTCGACAACGGTGGGTGCCTGCGAATGGACCAACGGCCAGGTCAGCGGCAGGCTCTACGACTTCGTGACGTGGCACACCGACAAAAACTGCGGCTTGAAATGCCCGGCAAAGGAAGACTACAAGCGTCTCACGGTGGTCGTGACCGTGAAGGTGCCGGGCGGCACCCACGAACCGTCGTCCGTCCGAATCTCGACGCTGGTCGCCGAAAGCCCATGACGACCTCGAACGCGATGCGCGGCCGATGGTCAAACCGTCGTTGCTTGCCGAGCCCCAACGCCTCACAAGGGATGATCCGAATGTTCCATCTCGCCTACAAGCGCCGCCATGCCACCGACTCCGGGTTCGCCCTGCCGAGTGCGATCATCGTGCTGTTCGTCCTCGCGATGCTCGGGGGCACGGCGATTGCGGTCTCGAGCCATACTTCCTCCTCGACCACCCGCGACACTGGCGCCAAAGCCGCGTTCGAGACCGCCGAAGCCGGACTGCAGGTCGCGAGCTACCGTCTGAGTAAGCTCGAACCCGGCAAAGAAGAATGCATCGGCGCCAGCGCGGCGAAGAAAAGCGAAGGCGAATGCACTAGCGGCGAAGAATCAATCGGCAACGGCGCGAGCTTCCAATACTGGACCACGCTGGCGCTTGCGCTCAAAGGCAAGTGCGCCGGGCAGGAAGTGGTGAAAATCGAAGCGGGGGCCGCCCTGCGCTGTGTCACCTCCGAAGGGAAGGTCAACCATGTCACACCCGGCACTCGACTGCAGGTATTGGTCGAATCGAAGGTAGGCGAATCGCTGTTTCCGTCAAAGGGCATCGTCGGTCTCAAGGAAGTGAAGATAAGTGGGAGCGTGAAAGTCCCCGCAGTGGTCGCCAGCAACGAAAAGGTCATTGGCGAAGGCAGCGCCGCGTTCGAACGCGGCTACGAACTCTGCCAGCCCAACGGCACGTTTACGCCCAAAGCCGGCGCCGAACGCAACGCCAGCGGCGTGACGATCGGCGGCGTCGGCGGCACCTTGGCGAACCCGCCGCTCGAAAAGACGCGCAGTGCGTCGGAATGCCAAATCAAAGCCCCGTATCCGCTGACCCACGCCACTGCGGCAAGCAATGAAGACGGCCGGATCGGCGTACAGGACGAATTCTTCACAGAAGGAAAATCGGCCAACAAATTCACCGGCGCGCCCAACTATGAACTCAAACTGAGCAGCAAGAGCAAACTGACTTTGGCCGGCTCCAAATACTATTTTTGCAACCTTATCGCAGAACGTGCGGGGGAACTCATCATTCCGGCCGGCGCCCATGTCGAAATCTTCATCGACTCCCCCGAAGACAAAGCTGCCAGCTGCCCAGCGGGCAGTGGTAAATTCGAAGGCGGAGAATTTACCCTTACAAACAAGGCCGGTCCGGCCGCGCTGCTGATCGTCATGTACGGCAAAGGTCCGTTTGAAATCACCAAGGGGGCGACATTCGAAGGCGCGATCGACGCGCCCGAAGGCGAAGTCAACATCAACGGCGGGACCAAATTCAAGGGCGGGATCGTCGGCAGCAAGGTGCATCTAGAAAACGGAACCGGCATCTTCGAATGGAGTGAAGAAGTCGGCACACTTACAACCGGTGAAGTGACCGCCTACGCCCGCAAGGCATGGGAGCAGTGCACCCCAGGCTCCGGGGCGAGCGAAGGCTGCTGAGACTAGGCCGCCTCGAACCGTGCGATCCCGTCCTCCTCGTGCTCGCGCGCGCGCCCTTCGCCGAGCAGCAGGTCGATGTGACCGAGCACCTCGGAGATCGTCAGGTAGGCCTGGGTGACCGCGACATTGCCCCACAGCTCGTGGGCCATTTCGTAGGCGGTGCGGGGCCGCTCGGCGATCAGCCGGTGGATGCGCTCGGCCCGGCGCTCGTGCAGGTGCAGGCGCTCGTCGATCAGCGCGACGTGATCCTCGATCGGGGCGCCGTGGCCGGAGAGCACGAGCTCCAGCTCCATCGCGCGGGTCTGGCGCAGAGAGTCCAGATAGGTTGGCAGCGCCAGCGGGCGGGGCCCGTCGTAGTCGCCCTGCACCTCGAGCGGCCGCGCGAGGAGGGGGTTGGAGGAGATGTGCGCCAGCAGGTGGTCCCCGGCGATCAGCAGCGAGCGGCGCTCATCCCAGAAGACGGTGTCGGAGGGGCTGTGGCCGGGACGGTGCAGGACCCGCAGGGTGCGGTCGCGCAGCTTGAGCTCCTCCTCCTTTGCGAGCGAGCGGTCCACCTCCACGGTGCAGCCCCACGCGCGGAAGCTCGCGGAGACCGCGCGCAGCGCGGTGACAACGTCGGTGGGGACACCGTGGCGCAGCATGATGCGGGCGGCGAAGCGGTCGTCGAGCTCCGCCTCCGCGCGGAAGTCCCGCAGGCGGCGGTCCAGGCCCTCGAGCGCCGCCACCTGCGCTCCGGAGCGCCGCGCGAGGATCGCGGCGAGGCCGAAATGGTCGATGTGCTGGTGGGTGACGATCAGCAGCTCCAGGTCCTCGATCGCGTGCCCGTGGGCGGCGAGCGCCTGTTCGAGCTCGTCCAGCGCCTTAGCGGAGTTGGGCCCCGAGTCGATCAGCGTGAGCGGCTCATCCTCGATCAGGTACGCGTTGACGCGCCCCACCGCGAAGGGCGTGGGGATCGCCAGGCAGTGGATACCCTCACCCGCCGCCCACTCCAGAGCGGCGGTTGTGGAGCGCTCGTCCCGGTCGGCGTCGCCCGTCGTGGCGCCCCACTTGGCCGCCTTCGCGGTGGTCCCGGCGCCACGTCTTGCGGAACTCGCGCCCCCGGCCGGCTTGGTGGTGGATTTGGCCGGCTTCGCCATGGGCTTGGCCGCCTCGCGGGGGCTCATGAGCGGATCAGCGCCAGCACCTCGTCGCGGCGGCGCTCCATGTCCTCGTGGGAGCGCAGCGACTCCAGGCAGAGGCGCAGCAGCGGCTCGGTGTTGGAGGGGCGCACGTTGAAGTGCCAGTCCTCGTAGTCGATCGAGATCCCGTCGAGGTGGGACTGCTCGGCGTCGGCGTAGCGCGCCGCGATCTCCTCCATCTTGGCCCCCTGGTCGGCCACCTCGGAGTTGATCTCCCCCGAGATGAAGTAGTGCTCGCGGTAGCGCTCCAGCAGCTCGGACATGCGCTTGCCGGTCCTCGAGAGGTGCTCGAGGATGAGCAGCGCGGGCAGCGTGCCGGAGTCGGCGCAGTAGAAGTCGCGGAAGTAGTAGTGCCCCGAGACCTCCCCCCCGAACAGGGAGCCCTCGGCGCGCATCCGCGTCTTGAAGAAGGCGTGGCCCACGCGGTTGACATAAGGGATGCCCCCCGCCAGCCTGACCGTATCGGGGACCGCGCGCGAGGCGCGCACGTCATAGAGGATCGCCTCGGGTGAGCCCCCCGTCCCGGACTCTCGGCCGTCCCGTCCCGTCCCGCCGCTTCCCGGGCGCTTGCTCAGCAGCGACTCCGCCAGTAGCGCGGTGAGGAAATCGCCGTCCACGAAGCGCCCGGTGTCGTCGATGAAGAAGCAGCGGTCCGCGTCCCCGTCCCACGCGATCCCGAGGTCGGCGCCGGTCTCGTGCACCTTGTCGATCACGAACCGCCGGTTCTCGGGCAGCAGCGGGTTGGGCTCGTGGTCGGGAAAGTTGCCATCGGGGGTCCAGTAGGTCTCGATCAGATCGAGCCCCAGGCCCTCCAGCAGCGGACCCACCATCGGGCCCGCCATGCCGTTGCCGCCGTCCACCACGACCTTCAGCGGCCGGCCGACTCGGGAGACGCTCGCGTCGCTCGCATCCCCGGATAGGCCGACGCCGGGAGACATTCGCCGCCGGCCGTCCCCGTTTCGGCCAACCGAGCGGATCGTCTCAGGCTCGATGAAGCGCAGCGCGGCCTCCCGGAACTCCGCCGCGACATCCACCTCCTCCACCGAGCCCCGCGGGGCGGGGGGGCGGCCGGGCGGGCTTCCATCCCCGTCCAGTCCCGCCTCGATCAGCCGGCGGATGTCCTGGATGCCGCTGTCCCCCGAGAGCGCGAGCGCTCCCTCGCGCACGAGCTTGACGCCGGTGTAGGCCTTGGGGTTGTGCGAGGCCGTGCACATCAGCCCCCCGTCGAGCTCGCGGGAGCCGACGAGGTAGTAGAGCATCTCGGTCCCCACCTGCCCCGCGTCGAGCACGTGCACGCCCTCGGCGAGCAGGCCCTCCCGGTAGCGCGCCGCGAGCTCGGGCGCGGTCAGGCGCATGTCGCGCCCCAGCCCCACGCGCAGCTCACCGGTCGGCTTGCCTTCCAGGCTCCCTAGCACCCGCGCGAACGCGCGGCCGATCAGCTCGGCGATCTCACCGTCGATCTGCTCGCCGTAGAGGCCGCGGATGTCGTAGGCCTTGAAGATCTCTGGGGAGGGAGCACGCACAGCGTCTCGCATCCTAAGCTCTAGGCCATGTCAGGACACTCCAAGTGGTCGAGCATCAAGCACAAGAAGGCGATCGTGGACTCCCGCCGCGGGGCCGCGTTCACGAAGCTCGCGCGCGCCGTCACGGTCGCCGCGCGCGAAGGCGGGGGAGACCCCGACGCGAACGCCGCCCTGGAGAACGCGATCCGCAAGGCCAAAGCCGCCTCGATGCCCAAGGACAACATCGAGCGCGCGATCGCCAAGGGTACCGGCGAGGGCGGCGACGCGGACGCCCTGGAGACCGTGATCTACGAGGGCTACGGCCCCGCCGGCGTGGCGCTTCTGGTGGAGACCGTCACCGACAACCGCAACCGCACCGGGCCCGACGTGCGCAACCTCTTCACCAAATATGGCGGCTCCCTCGGCGAGCCGGGCTCGGTGGCCTACCTGTTCGACAAGAAGGGCGTGATCGTCGTGGACGCCTCGCGCTACACCGAGGACGACCTGCTCGTCGCGGTGGAGGCCGGCGCGGAGGACATCTCCGAGGACGAGGACGTCTTCGAGGTGATCACTGCCCTGGGGGACTTCACCGCGGTGCGCCGCGCGCTGGAGGAGGCGGGGATCGAGCTGGAGAGCGCTGAGCTCACCTACCGCCCCTCCAGCCTCGTGCCGATCGAGCACGAGGGCCAGGTGGTGAAGCTGATGAAGCTGATCGACGGCCTCGAAGAGAACGACGACGTCTCGGCCGTGCACGCCAACTTCGACGCCCCCGCCGAGCTGCTCGCGCGCGCCGTTGGCTGACCGCCCACCCGTCGTGATCCTCTGCGGCGGTCGCGGCGTCCGCTTGCGGGAGCGGGGCGCCGCCGCCGAAGGCGGTGGTCGCGAGATCCCCAAGCCGCTCGTGGAGATCGGGGGCAGGCCGATCGTCCAACATGTGATCGAGCTGTATGCCGCTCAGGGGTTCAGCCGCTTCCTGCTCGCGACCGGCTACCGCGGCGAGCTGATCGAACGCTTCGCCGCCGAGCAACCCTGGCCGGAGGGCGTCCAGGTGCGCTGCGTGGACACCGGCCCGGACACCCCCACGGGTGCCCGTGTCAAGCTCCTGGAGGGGCTGCTGACGGGGGAGCCCACGTTCTGCCTCACCTACGCCGACGGCCTCGCCGACATCGACCTCGCGCGGCTGCTGCGCTTCCACGAGAGTCACGGTGCGCTCGCCACGATCACCGTGGTGCGTCCCGAGCTGCAGTTCGGGGTGGCCGAGCTGGACGGGGAGAGCGACCGCGTGCTCGGCTTCCGCGAGAAGCCCCGCTCCGAGCACTGGATCAACGGCGGCTTCCTCTGCCTGCGCTCCGGCGCGTTCGACTATCTCGCGCACGACTCCGTGCTCGAGCGCGAGCCACTGCAGCGGCTCGCCGCCGCCGATCAGCTGCGCGCCTACCGCCACGAGGGCTTCTGGGAGTGCATGGACACCTACAAGGACGCCGTCGCGCTCAACGACCTTTGGGCCTCTGGCACCGCACCGTGGCGCACTCCTTAGAGGCGTCCGACCGCCCGCGCAGAATCACGTTCCATGATCGTCCTCGGGATCGACCCCGGCCTCGCCAACGCCGGCTACGGCGTCGTCGCTCGCCGTGGGCGCCGTATGGCGGCGCTCGACGGGGGCGTGATCGACACGCCCGCCGGAGTCACCCTGGAGTTGCGCCTGGCAAGCGTGCACGAGCGCGTGCTGGAGCTGATCGACGAACACCGCCCCACCGCGATGGCTTTGGAGCAGCTGTACTTCGGCCAGAACGTGCAGACTGCTTTCGCGGTCGGGCACGCCCGCGGGGTGACGATGCTCGCCGCCGGCGAGCGCGGGGTGCCGTGCTTCTCCTACACCCCTCAGCGCGTGAAGTCCTCCGTCTGTGGCAACGGCCGCGCCCCCAAGGACCAGGTCGCGCGGATGGTGCAGACGCTGCTCTCGCTCCCCGAGCCGCCCACCCCCGACCACGCCTCCGATGCGCTCGCGGTGGCGCTCTGCCACTTGAACGCCGCCCCCTTCGCCCACGCCCTCGCCGAGGCGGTAGGGGCGCGGTGATGGCGCCTTCCGTTGCGCCTTGTGGCAAGGACGCTGGAGAACCCGCGTGATCGCGCTGCTGCGAGGCGAGGTCGCCGTGCGCCGCGCCGACCACGTGGTGATCCTCTGCGGGGGGATCGGCCACCGGGCGGCCGTCTCCGCGGAGACCCTGCGCCACGTCCCCGCCGTCGGCGGCGAGACCACGCTGCACACCCACCTGATCGTGCGCGACGATGCGCTCGCGCTGTACGGCTTTCACTCCGAGCAGGAGCGCGACCTCTTCCTGATGCTGCTCTCCGTGCAGGCCGTCGGGCCCAAGGTCGCGCTCGCGGTGCTCTCCGCCGGGCCGCCGCGGGAGCTGGTGGCCGCGCTCGCCGCGGGCGACGCCGCGCGCCTGCAGGCGGTGCCGGGGATCGGCAAGCGCACGGCGGAGCGGATCATCGTCGAGCTGCGCGAGAAGGTGGGGGTGAGCGCGGACATCGACATTGGCGCCGCCGCGGCCGGCGCCGCGATCAGCGCTCGCCGCGTGGAGGGCCCGCGCACGCTTGCCCGCGACGGGCTGCTGGAGCTCGGCTACAGCCACGGCGAGGCCGAGGAGCTGCTGCGCGAGGCGACGGGCGAGAGCGCCGAGGAGCTGATCGCGCAGGCGCTGCGTACGGCGGGGCACCACGTCCGAAGGAAGTGGTCGGGGTGAATGTGCGCTCGATGACTCCCCCGGCATCGCCACCCGGCCCCCGGCGCAGAGAGTTGCGCGGCGGGGCCGCGTGGGGGGGCTGAGTCATGACACGCATCCAAACCCCCGACCTGGACGAGCACGATGAGCTCGAGGAGGAGCTCGAGCGCTCGCTGCGCCCGCGCCGCCTGCGGGAGTTCATCGGCCAGAGCGCGCTGCGCGAGCAGCTCGCGGTCGCGATCGAGGCCGCCGCGGGGCGCGGGGAGGCGCTCGACCACCTGCTGCTCGCCGGGCCCCCCGGACTCGGCAAGACCTCGCTCGCGCAGATCGTCGCGAGCGAACTCGGAGCGCCCTTCGTGCAGACCGCGGGGCCGGCGCTGGAGCGAAAGGGAGACATCGCGGCGTTTCTCACCGCCCTGGAGCCGCGCAGCGTGTTCTTCGTCGATGAGATCCACCGCCTTCCGCGCGCGCTCGAGGAGACCTTCTACCCGGCGATGGAGGACCACCGCCTGCCGATCACCGTCGGGCAGGGAGCGGGAGCGCGCGTGGTGACGCTCGATCTGCCCCCCTTCACGCTCGTGGGGGCGACCACCCGCGCGGGGCTGCTCACCACCCCGCTGCGCGACCGCTTCGGCATCCAGGCGCGACTTGAGCCCTACGCGATCGAGGAGCTCGCCGCGATCGTCAAGCGCTCTGCGGGGATCCTCAAGATCCCCCTCGAGGAGGGCGGCGCCACAGCGATCGCCGCGCGCAGCCGCGGCACCCCCCGCGTGGCCAACCGGCTGCTGCGGCGCGTGCGCGACTACGCGCAGGTGCGCATGGAGGGCGTCCTCACCGCCGCCGCCGCGCGCGCGGCGCTCGAGTTGCTGGAGGTCGACGAGCGGGGCCTGGACCGTCTCGATAGGGAGATTTTGCGCGCGATCTGCGAGAAGTTCGACGGAGGCCCCGTGGGGCTCTCCACGCTCGCGGTGGCGGTCGGCGAGGAGCGCGACACGATCGAGGACGTCTACGAACCCCACCTCCTGCGGGAGGGCTTCATCAAGCGCACCCCCCGCGGGCGCGCCGCCACGCCCGCCGCGTTCGCCCACCTCGGCCTCGAGCCCCCCGAGTCGGCCGGCGGCGCGGCGCTCTTCTAGGCGTTCCGACCAGTAGAGCCTCCGCGCGGCGCCTTCCCTACTCTTTGTGTCTAGGGGCCGGCGAGCCGAGCCCCTCTCAGTTCGGTCAATAGGGTGGCGCAGCCAGCCGAAGGCCGGCGAGCCGAGCCCAGCTTCTTTCGATCAGACATGTCCCATCCCTTCATCTGCCCCAACTGCGGCCACCGCTCCAGCGAGCTCGACCGCAACCTCGGCTTCACCCGCCAACCGAAGGGCTGCGCGAAGTGCGGGTTCGCCTTTCTCTTCGAACTGCTCGACGACTACTACCCCGCCCCGGACGCCGCGTTCTTCGTCTGCGACCGCGAGGGGCGGGTGATCGGCTGCGGCAAGAACTCCTTCGCCCTCACCGGCCTTGAGGAGGAAGCGGTGATCGGGCGGCCCGTCGCGCAAGCGCTCGGCCTGGAGTTCTCCGGCGGGGACGATCCCGTGGGCACGGTGCTCGAGTGGGGGGTGCGCGCGCTCGGCAAGCCCGTGCGCGTCAGCGGCGACCGCGACCTGCCCGCCACCGCGCACGCCGACATGTTCCCCGCCTACGACGACGAGGGCGGTCTTTTGCTCGTGCTCACCCCCGACAAGTAGTCTTGGATCCGAATGACCGCCCCGCCGTCGACCGTAACATCGCACCGTCACGCGCATAGGCCCTCGACCATGCTGCCGTCTCACCCGTGCTCAGACGCGGCGGGACGGCCAGCCTACGGCTGCCAATGAGCGACCGCCGCCGCAACTCGCTGGTCCTGCTGATCGTCGCCGTTCTGCTGGCGGTCTCGGCAGTCGTGATCGCGAGCAAACCGACCCGCCTGGGCCTCGACCTGAAGGGCGGGGTCTCCCTCATCTACAAGGGCACCCCCACCCCGCAGGCGAAGGTCGACAACGAATCGCTCGAACGCGCAATCGACATCATGCGCAAGCGCGTCGACCAGCTGGGCGTCGCCCAGCCCGAAATCCAGCGCACCGGGTCGGCCGAAATCGACGTCTCGCTGCCGGATGTGCACAACGTCAAACAGGCCCAGGAGCAGGTGGGCAAGACCGCGCAGCTCAACTTCTACGACTGGGAGCCCAACGTGATCGGCCCCGAAGGCACGCCCGCGCCGACCGAACGCAACGTCACCGGCGACGGCAGTGCAGAAGGTCCGGCCGGGGTGGGTTCCGGTGTGCCCGAGTACCAGGCGGTCCTGCGCGCCGCCAAACGCAAGGCGATCATCCGCCCGAACGACACGACGTTTCAGCCGGGCTGCACACCGGCCCAGGTGGACGGCTGCATCTACGGCGCGTGGTACCTGATCGACACCAAGCACGAAAAGGTTCTCTGCGCTGGCGGCAAGCCGATCTGCGGCCCCGCGGACACCGAATCGGAGCTCTACGCCGATGGCTACAAACCCCCGGCGGGCGCGAAGGTGAAGGCGGTGCACGTCAATCCGGGCACGGTGCTCGCGGAGGCGCGCCCCGGAGAATTCGAAAGCAAAGTCACCAAGGCGGAACCCAACAGCTTCTACGTGCTCAACGACAACCCGGTGATGAGCGGCGAAGACATCACCAACCCCGCGCAGGGCACCCAGAACGAAGGCGGCGGCTCGGGCGCGCCGGACGTCACCTTCGGCTTCAACTCCCATGGGCGCAAGGTCTTCGAACGCGTCACCAAGGAAATCGCCCACCGCGGCGAACTCGCCCAGCTCCCGGGCGTCAGCAAAAACAACGCGCTGCAGCACTTCGCGATCGTGCTCGACGAACAGGTGATCACCGCGCCCTCGATCAACTACGCCGAATACCCCAATGGCATCGACGCGAGCAACGGCTCGCAGATCACCGGCGGCTTCACGCTCACCTCCGCCCAGAACCTCGCCGATGAGCTGCAGTCCGGCGCGCTGCCGATCAAGTTGGAACTGATCTCCAAATCGCTGGTCTCCGCGACGCTCGGCAAACGGGCGCTCAGCCAGGGTCTGCTCGCGATGCTGCTGGGGCTGGTGGTCGTGTGCCTCTTCCTGCTGACCTTCTACCGCGTCCTGGGGATGGTCGCGATCGGGGGCCTCGCGATCTACAGCGTCTACTACTTCGCGCTGATCAAGGCGATCCCGATCACGATGACGCTGCCGGGCATCGCCGGCCTGATCCTGACGATCGGCATCGCGGCTGACGCGAACATCGTGATCTTCGAGCGCGTCAAGGAGGAGATCCGCGCGGGGCGCTCGATCCCGGCGGGGATCGCCGCCGGCTACAAACGCGGCTTCGCGGCGATCGTGGACGCCAACGTGGTGACGTTCATGACCGCCTTCATCCTCTTCGCGCTGGCCACCGCCGAAGTCCAGGGCTTCGCCTTCACGCTCGGCCTCGGGACGCTGCTCTCGCTGTTCACCGCCGTGCTCGCCACGCAGGCCGTGCTCGGCGCGATGGGCCGCTCGCGCATGGTGGGCCACCCCACGATGCTCGGCGCGGCTCGGCGCCGGCGCGCGCTGCGCTTCGACTTCATGGGGGCCTCCAAGTGGTTCTTCTCGCTGTCGGGCACGATCCTGCTGATCGGGGCCCTGGCGATCGGCGGCAAGGGGCTGAACCTCGGCATCGACTTCACCTCCGGTACTCGCATCCAGACGGGGCTCGTCAAGCCGGCCACAGAGGAACAGATCCGCGCGGTGCTGCGCGCGCACAAACTCGGCGACGCCCAGATCCAGAAGCTCACCGGCGACAAGAACGTCGGCGGCAACGGCTACCAGATCTCGGTCAAGCACCTCAAACCCGTCGAAGTGGTCACGGTCGAAGAAGCGCTCAACAAGGCCTACACCCTGCGCGACACCTCCAACACCTCGATCGGGCCGACCTTCGGGCAGTCGGTGGCCAACAGCGCGGTGCTCGCGATCATCGCCTCGCTGATCGTGATCTCCGTGTACATCGCGCTGCGCTTCGAGTGGAAGTACGCGGTCCCCGTGCTGATCGCGCTGATGCACGACCTGCTGATCACGGCGGGCGTCTACGCGCTCACGGGCCGCGAAGTGACGACCTCGACAGTCGCCGCGCTGCTGACGATCCTGGGGTACTCGCTGTACGACACGATCATCGTCTTCGACCGCGTGCGCGAGAACGTGCCGCGGATGCCGCGCGCCGCGTTCTCGCAGATCGTCAACCGTTCGATGTCGGAGGTCATCACGCGCTCGCTGGCGACGAGCCTCTGCACGCTGCTGCCGGTGCTCGCGCTGCTCCTGTTCGGCGGGGAAACGCTGAAGGACTTCGCGTTCGCGCTGATGGTGGGGATCGCATCCGGCGCGTACTCCTCGATATTCATCGCCTCGCCGGTGCTGACCCACTGGAAGGAACGCGAGGGCTCCTACCGCAACCGCCGCGCGCGTCTGATCCGCGACTTCGGCGCCGTGCCCGCATACGCGACCGCGCTGGACGGCTCCCCGATCGACGTGGAGCCCACGGGGCGCCGCTCCGGGCGGGGGGGCGCCGGTCGTCTGGCCGGGGTCGGCGGGATCCTGGGTTCGAGGGGCGCCGCCGCGGGGGGGGCCGGAGACGAGGTATCCCAGGAGGAGTTCGACAAGATGGTGCGCGATCTGGACATCGAGCGCGACGACGTGCCCTCGCCGCCCACCCGAGCCACTCCGGGGGCCTCTCGCCGGGGCGCCCGCGGCAATGGCCGCCGTGATCGTGCCGGCAGCGGGAGCGGGCCTCCAGCTTCGGGTGCGGGCACGGGCACGATGCCCGTGGGGAGGACCTCCTCGAAGGCCCCCTCCGGCGCGGCGCCGGCAGAGCCCACGCCTCCGTCGGGGCCGCGGGACCCCGCGGCCGACCTCACTCCGGAGGACCTTGTGCTCAAGGAACAGCCCAAACGCCAGAAGAGGCCACGCAACCGCCGTCACGGGAGGAGCCGCTGATGGGCCTCCTGGGCTGGGTGATCATGGGCCTCGCGATCTGGCACTTCACGATCTTTCTGCCGGACCGCTTCTGGGGCGGGATCGTCGGCGCGTTCGTCGGCTCGCTGCTCGGGGCGGTCGTGATCGGCACGCTGATCTACAGCATCAAAGTCTCCGGTCTGATGATCCCCGGGAAAAAGGCGACCGACATCGCGGTCGTGCTCTACGCCGTGCCCGGGGCGCTGATCGGGATCGCGGCGGTCTACTTCGAGGGGATGCGCCGGGAACAGGCCCATCGGGGATCGGCCGGCGCGGCCGGCTGAAAGACAGCCTCTTCCGTCCAGTCCCCCCCGTAGTGTGGGCTGGGAATGGCCGCCCACTCGCTCCGCCGCTTCGAGATCGCGCCGTGCCCGCAGTCGCAACTGCGGGCGCTAGAAGGCGAGCTCGGGGTGAGCGGGCCGGTGGCGCAGGTCCTGGTGCGTCGCGGTCTCGGCGACCCGCTGCGCGCGCGGGAGTTCCTGAGGGCCGACGAGGATCACCCGCCGGGTGCGTTCGCCGGCATCGAGGAGGCGATCGCGATGATCCTCGCCCATGTGCGCTCCGCCACGCGGATCACTGTGCACGGGGACTACGACGTGGACGGGATCTGCTCGACGGCGGTGCTGGTGCGGGCTCTGCGGGCGCTGGGGGCGGACGTCGACTGGTACCTGCCCGACCGCTCGAGCGATGGGTACGGACTGAACGCGAAGACCGTGCGGCGCCTGAAGGAGCGCGGGACGCGACTGCTGCTCACCGCGGACTGCGGCATCACCGCCGTGGAGGAGGTGGACCTGGCGCGGACACTGGGGATCGAGGTCGTGGTCAGCGACCACCACTCCCCCCGCGCCGACGGGGCGCTGCCGCGGGCGCCGATCGTACACCCCGCGGTGTGCGGGTATCCCTGCCCCGGTCTCTGCGCGACCGCGGTGGCCTACAAGCTGGCGCTCGCGCTGTGGGAGGGCGTGGATGGCGCGGGCTCCACGATCGAGCGGCCCCTCCCGCCGGGAGCCGCTGCGCACGGCGCAGGGGATGACCACGGCTCTCCCGGCGCGCGCTATGACCCGCACGAGGATCTCGACCTGGTGGCGCTGGCGACGATCGCGGACGTGGTGCCGCTGCTCGGCGAGAACCGCGCGCTCGTGCGCCGCGGGCTGCGGGCGCTGGCGGGCACGGCCAAGCCGGGGCTGCGGGCGCTGCTCGCGGTGGCGCGCTCCTCCGCCGGCGAGGTGAACGAGCGCACGGTGGGCTTCGCGCTGGCCCCCCGGCTGAACGCCGCGGGGCGGATGCACCGGGCCGATGCGGGCCTGGAGCTCATCCTGACCGAGGACCCCGCGCGCGCGCGGGAGATCGCGGCGGAGCTCGACCGCGCCAACCGCGAGCGCAGACACGTCGAGACGCGCATTCTGTTCGACGCCGAGCGTCAGGTGGCGGCGCTGGGCGAGCGCGCGGGGTATGTGCTCGCGGGCGAGGAGTGGCACCCCGGGGTGATCGGGATCGTGGCCTCGCGCCTGGCCGAGCGCCACCACCGCCCGTTCGTGTTGATCGCGCTGGAGGGCGCCGCTGGCCGAAGCGGGGATGCGAGCCGAAGGCGAGTGTCTCCCGACTTCGGCCGAAGCGGGGATGCGGGAGCGTCTCCCGACGTCGGTCGAGGGTCGGGCCGCAGCATCGCGGGCTTCGACCTGTTGGGTGCGCTGGACGTCTGCGCGGGACACCTGGTGCGCCACGGCGGCCATGAAGCGGCGGCGGGCCTGGAGATCGAGCGTGCGAGCTTGGAGGGGTTCGGAGAGGCGTTCGCGGCTCACGCCGAGCGTGTCCTGGGCGCAGATCTGCTGGTGGCGAGAGAGCGCGTGGACGCGGTCGTGCGGGGCGGGGAGCTGGGGATGGAGCTCGCGGAGGAGCTGCAGACGCTGGCCCCGTTCGGGCACGCCAACCCGGCGGTGGCGCTGCTGGTGCGGGGCGCGAGGTTCGCCGATCGCAGAGCGATGGGGGAGGGTAGGCACGTGCGCTTCACGGTCCTCGCGGACGGCGCCCGGGCCCGCGCGGTGGCCTTCGGCTCCGGCGCGAGCCTGCCGGTGCGCGACGGGGCTCCCGCGGACGCGACCTTCGCGCTGGAGGTCAACGAGTGGAGGGGGGTGAGCGAGCCGCGCCTGGTGCTGCGCCACGTCCAACCGGCGCAGGGCGAGCAGATCGAGCCCGAGCCCGCCCGGGTCGCGCCCGAGTCCCACGAGGAGCCGGACCTGGTCCTCTTCGCCTGACCCCTCCGGTCGCCTACCCTTAAGGCAATGGCCACACCCCAGGAGCAGAAGAACCCCGTGAGGGAGCCCGACCGAACGGCCGCGCCGGCGGTCGATATCGGCTCCCACCCGCCCGACCGATCGGCGGCGCCGGCTGATATCCGGTCCCACCCGCCCGACCGATCGAAGATCGGCCAGCAGCTCGGCGAGCTCGAGCGCCGGCTGCTGGGCGACCTGTTCGCGATCGTCTCCGAGCACGCGGCCGACTCGGCCGTGCAGATCGACCGGGCGCGCGTGGAAGAGGCGTTCGTGTTCGCCTGCGAGCACCACGCCGCGCAGCGGCGCAAGTCCGGCGAGGACTTCATCGTGCACCCGGTGGGGGTCGCGCGGATCTGCGCGGGGATGCGCCTGGACACCGAGACGCTGTGCGCGGCGCTGCTGCACGACACCGTGGAGGACACCTCGGCCTCGATCGCGCAGGTGCGCGAGTGCTTCGGGGAGGAGGTCGCGAACGTGGTGGACGGCGTCACGAAGCTGACCGGCATCACCTTCCACTCGCGCGATGAGGCGCAGGCGGAGAACTACCGCAAGATGATGGTGGCGATGGCCACCGACGTGCGGGTCATCCTGATCAAGCTCGCCGACCGCCTGCACAACATGCGCACGATCGAGGCGATGCCCAAGCAGAAGCAGATCGACAAGGCGAAGGAGACCCTGGAGATCTACGCCCCGATCGCGCACCGCCTGGGCATCCACGCGATCAAGTGGGAGCTCGAGGATCTCGCGTTCGCGACCCTGCACCCCCGCAAGTACCAGGAGATCAAGGGTCTGGTGGCCCAGCAGCGCGACGACCGCGAGCACTACGTGAGCGAGGCCGGGGAGTACCTGGCGGGCGAGCTCGAGCGCCTCGGCATCGAGGCGCAGATCGCGGGGCGCGCCAAGCACTTCTACTCGATCTACTCGAAGATGACCAAGAAGGGCAAGGAGTTCAACGAGATCTACGACCTCACCGCGATGCGCGTGATCGTGAGCTCCGTGAAGGACTGCTACGGGGCGGTGGGGGTGATCCACTCGCTGTGGAAGCCGCTGCCGGGGCGCTTCAAGGACTTCATCGCGATGCCCAAGTTCAACATGTACCAGTCGCTGCACACCACCGTGATCGGGCCCGAGGGGCGGCCGCTGGAGATCCAGATTCGCACGCAGGACATGCACGAGATGGCGGAGTTCGGGGTGGCGGCGCACTGGATGTACAAGCAGCGCAGGGGAGCCGGGCCCGGCGGGGGTGGCTCCTCCCACTCCGGACCCCACCCCGGGCACTCGGCAGCGGAGGGGCCGGGCGCCTCCCCGGCCACGACGCACCGAGAGGGCCGCCAAGGGGCGACGCCCTCGTGGCCGGAGGACGCGAAGCTCAAGTGGCTGCGCTCGATGCTGGACTGGCAGCAGGACATGTCCGACCCCCAGGAGTTCATGGAGAGCCTGAAGATCGACCTGTTCGAGGACGAGGTGTACGTGTTCACCCCAAAGGGGGAGGTCAAGTCGCTGGCGTTGGGCGCGACGCCGCTGGACTTCGCCTACGAGGTACACACCGAGATCGGCCACCGCTGCGTGGGGGCGCGGGTGAACGGCAAGATCGTGCCGCTGCACTACGAGCTGCGCAGCGGGGACATCGTGGAGATCCTCACCACCAAGCGCGAGCGGGGCCCCTCGCGGGACTGGCTGGCGATGGTCAAGACGACCCGCGCGCGCAACAAGATCAAGGCGTGGTTCAAAGCGGAGTCCCGCCAGGACACCGAGCACTCCGGCCGCGACCTGCTCCAGGAGCACCTCAAGAAACAAGGCCTTCCGGCACAGCGGATCACCGGCTCGGCGCTGCTGGCGGACGTGATCCGCGAAATGGGCTACCGCAAGGCGGACGACTTCTACATCGCCCTGGGCGGCGCGAAGGTCTCCCCGAAGATCGTCATCAACAAGGTGCTGCAGCGCCTCAAGCAGGGCGAGGCCGCCGACGGGGGGGCGACCGCTGCCAGCGACCTCCTCAAGGTGGGGCGCTCCGCGCGGCGCCCCACGCGCTCCTCCGGTCAGTACGGGATCCGGGTGGAGGGCGTGGAGGACGTGATGCTGCGCCTGGCCAAGTGCTGCCGCCCGGTGCCGGGGGACCCGATCGTGGGCTACATCTCCCTCGGCCGGGGCATCACGATCCACCGCGAGGACTGCCCCAACGCGACGGTGCTGCGCAAGAACCCCGAACGCTTCACGCAGGTCCACTGGGAGGGCGAGCAGGCGAGCGCGTTCGTGGTGGAAATCCAGATCGACGCCTGGGACCGCCACCGACTACTGGAGGACCTCTCGCGGGTCTTCTCCGAGGCGGGCGCCAACATCGTGGAAGCGCGCTGCCTCTCCAACCCGCCGATGGTCAAGAACCGCTTCGTGGTGGAGGTGGCGGACACGCACTCCCTGAAGGGCGCGATCAACCGCCTGCGCAACACCGAGTCGGTGTTCGACGCCTACCGAGTGATCCCGGGCAGCGCCGCGGGGTAGTCACGCCACGACGTTCAGGGCCCGCGGCAGGATCGAGTAGCGGGCCTCCCGCACCTCGCCGAGGTAGTCGCCGTCGACCTGCAGGGGCAGCGCTCTGTCATCGGCGCTGCGGACGGTCAGCTCGGTGGCGGGCGCGAGGGCGGTGATCTGGCGGTGGCGGGAGAGGCGCGCGTGCTTGGAGAAGGCGCGCAGGGCGATCGAGGGCATGTCGAGCGGACGGGCGCGGTGCAGGACGCAGGCCGAGAGCGTGCCGGAGTCGAGCTTCGCGTCGTCGGCGATCTCGATGGGGCGGGTGTTGAAGTAGGTGAAGGGGGAGCCGTTCTGCACGATCGCCGTGACGCCGGCGTGCTCCTCGCTGTCCATGTGGGTGGTGAGGCGCGGTGGGCGCACGAGGTAGCGCCGGGTGAACGTGGCGACGGCGACCAGCGTGAAGAACCAGGGGCCCCAGCGGGCCTTGCGCCGTGGGTTGGCGTCCACGCGCTGCACGACGGAGGCGTCGAGGCCGAGGCCGGAGGCGAAGGTGAAGCAGCGCCCGTTGACGACGCCGAGGTCGACCCTGTGTACGCGCCAGTCGTCGGCCATGCCCAGCAGGTGCTCGGTGGCGTCGATCAGCTCGCCGGGGATGCCGAGCATCTTGGCGAACACGTTGGCCGAGCCGCCGGGCAGGCAGGTTAGGGGGGTGGGGGAGCCCATCAATCCGTTGGCGGCTTCGTTGACGGTTCCGTCTCCGCCGAAGGCCACGACCACGTCGTAGCCCTCGTGGGCGGCCTCGCGGCAGAGCTCGGTGGCGTGGCCGCGGGCCTCGGTGTCGACGGCGTCGACCTCGAAGCGGTCCCGCAGCGCGTGGACGACGAGGTGGCGCAGTCCGTCGGAGACCGTGGAGGCGTAGGGGTTGACGATGATCAGCATGCGCTTCTTGGGCGCCTCGATGCCCGCCTGGGCGAGGTCGAAGCCCTCCTCGCCCCGCGGCCGCCGCTGCTCAGCTGGCAGAATGGTGCTCACAGCGACGCCTACACCGCCGCGGTGGCGGCGTTACCCCCGAGATGGACCGCTAACCCATTTCCGCCGCGGGTCCGATATACTGCCCATAGCAGTACACATCAAGAGGGGTGGAGGGACTGGCCCGAAGAAGCCCCGGCAACCACCGCGTCCCAACGCGGAAGGTGCCAATTCCAGACAGATGTGTGGCGGGCTTCACGTTCTTCGCCACACGGGACACGGCGAAGACGATAAAGGAGCCCAGAAATGGCTGCCACGAACCTGAAGTGTCGAGAGTGCAAGGCGGAGTACCCACTGGAGGCGCTGTACGTGTGCGAGCGGTGCTTCGGCCCGCTGGAGGTCGCCTACGACCACAGCCGCCTGACTGACGGCGGCGTGGACGAGCTGCGCCGCCGCATCCAGGGGGGGCCGCAGAACATCTGGCGCTACGCCGACTTCCTGCCGACCACGGCCTATGGCCGCGGTGCCCCCTCCGATGGCCGCGGTGCCACGGACGGACCGTCGGGGGGTACCGGGGGCGGGGGCTCGCTGCGCACGGGGCTGCCAGCGGGCTGCACCCCGTTGATCCGCGCCGATCGCCTTGCGCGGCGGCTGGGGCTGGGAGAGGTGTGGGTCAAGAACGACGCGGCCAATCCCACGCACTCCTTCAAGGACCGGGTGGTGTCGGTCGCGGCGGCGCGGGCTCGGGAGCTCGGCTTCCAGACGATCGCGTGCGCCTCCACCGGGAACCTCGCGAATTCCGTGGCGGCGCACGGGGCGGCACTGGGTCTCGAGTCCTACGTGTTCATCCCCGCGGACCTCGAGGAGCAGAAGGTGCTCGCCACGGGCGTCTACGGTACCCGCCTGGTAGCCGTCAAAGGCAACTACGACGACGTCAACCGCCTCTGCACCGAGCTCTCCTCCGAGCGCGAGTGGGCGTTCGTGAACATCAACCTGCGCCCCTACTACGCGGAGGGCTCCAAGACGCTGGCATTCGAGATCGCCGAGCAGTTCGGCTTCGAGCTGCCCGATCGCTGCGTCGTGCCGATCGCCTCGGGGTCGCTGTTCACGAAGATCGCCAAAGGCTTCGCGGAGTGGCGCGAGCTCGGACTGGTGAGCGGGGAGCTGCCGAGGATGAGTGGCGCCCAGGCTGAGGGCTGCGCCCCGGTGGCAAGCGCGTTCGCGGCCGGCCACGATGTGTGCAGGCCGGTGAAGCCCAACACGATCGCGAAGTCCCTGGCGATCGGAAACCCCGCCGATGGCCCCTATGCCCTGGAGGAGGCGCGTCGCAGCGGAGGCTCGATCGACGCGGTGAGCGACGAGGAGATCCGCGAGGGAATCGAACTGCTGGCCCAGACCACCGGCGTCTTCACCGAGACCGCCGGCGGGGTCACCACCGCGGTCCTGAAGAAGCTGGCCGACCAGGGAGCGATCGACCCCTCAGAGCGAGTCGTGCTGGTGATCACCGGCGAGGGTCTGAAGACACTGGACGCGGTGCGGGGCCGGTTCGAAACCCACGCGATCGCCCCCAGCGTGGAGGAGTTCGAGACCAAGGTGGAGCCCCTCTTCCAGACGACCGCGGGGGACGCGGCGCTGGCGGGCAGCGGAAGGGGTTGAGAGGGTGTCGGTAACCGTAAAGATCCCCACCCAGCTGCGAGCCGCCACGGAGGGCGCAACCGAGGCACAGCTGGAAGGCGAAACCGTCCAGGAGGTGCTGGACGGCCTCTTCGACCGCTTCGGCGAGTTGCGCGAGCGAATCTCAGACCAGGACGGCTCCCTGCGGCGCTTCGTGAACATCTACCTGAGCGGAGAGGACATCCGCTTCCTGGACGGCCTCCAAACACCAGTCGCAGACGGCGCAGAGCTAACGATTCTCCCCGCGGTAGCAGGCGGCTGACACAAGCACCCGCCGCACGCAGGCCGCCAAAGAGAACGGCCAAAACGAGCTTCAAAGAGCGCCCCAGCGCCCCAGCGCTACCAACCAGTGCGCGAAGCTCAGCGCACGTGAGCCACGTGATGAACGGCCGGAGCCCCAGCCCCAGCCACAGGCACCGAGGAGCCGCTGACCCCAATAGTCGACACCAGCCCAGCCGCACACATGGCCCCAACAGTAAGCGCCCGCATACGCCGAGGCGTAAGCCACCCCATATGGTGGGTCTGCAACCAAGTCCGAAACCCACTGGCAGCCGAAGCCGCAGCCATAGCGCAACCAACACACATACCCAGATCATAGTCAAGCGGCATCGAACCCACCCCCATAAAGGGAGGGGGGAGGGGGGTCCGAGGGGGGAGGGGGGAGGGGAACCCTCACACCTCCCCCCTCAGGAGGCGACCCGCCACCATCCACACGACTCTCAAGCCGCCGGCGCAGCTCGTCCCCGCGCCCCGCGGAGACAGCGCGAGCAACCCGCTTCTCGCTAACCGGAATCCCGCGCAGGCGAGCAAAGTCAAGCAGCTCCTGGCGCTCCTCCGCCTCACGAGCAGTACGCAGGAAGAGCCAGCAGAAGAGCCCGATCGTGAGCAGGCTCTCCTCGATCATCATGATCGCCCCAGCAAGGTTCTGGTCAGCGATCGGGGAGATGTGGTGCAGCGAGTCGCTGTGCAGGTAGTAGGGGTAGAAGACCGTCCCGGACCAAAGAAAGATATTGCCAAGCGCGGTACCGGCAAGGCGCACGGCAACGATGTAGAGCAGCCTGCCGAGGTTCCCGAACCAGGCGGGCGTTGGCAGCGGCCCGAACAAGCACATCCACATGTTGATCCCGAACCCAAGGAACATCGCGTGCTCAAGCGCATGCACCCAGGAGTTTTCAAGCGCGGCCTGGTAGAAGACCGGCAGGTGCCACCCATAGAAGTCGATCACCCAAAGCGGAAAGGCGATCAGCGGGTTGGCAAGCACGCGCAGACGGTCGAACAGCCGGATCTTGAGGATCGGCGCGATCAGGGGCCCGGTGAGCCCAAGCACGATCAGCAGCGCCGCGATGTCACCCAGCAGCAGGTGCTCGATCATGTGCACGAACAGCAGTTCCTGACTGGCCTTCCCAAGCGAGGTGAGCGCCGCGCCGATCACAACGAATCCCGAGTAGAAGCACCCCTGCCGCCATCCCGGCACGGGGTGTCCAGCGAGCGCAAGCGTGCGCACCCGCCGCGCATAGAGCAGGCCGAGGATTGTCAGCGGCCCAAGCTGCATGGCGGCAAGCAGCTCGGTGGAGACGGCGAGCGGAGGTACGGGGGTCACGACCCCCTCAGCCTATACGCGGCGCGATACGGCACAGTCGCAGATCGGAGTCCACCCCTGCGCTCTGCGGCCGGGAGCGGCGGTGATAGATTTCGGGGATGGCGGTGTTCGCATGCCTCTACCACTGGTACACCTCGGCGATGTACGTGGCGCCTGTATTGGCCGTGGGCGGCTGGGGTTGGTGGAGCACCAAGCGGATGGCCAAGGGTCAGGACAAGCGCCAGGCGTAGAGCAGGGCGGCCACGGAGGTGGCGAGGTTGAGGCTCGAGACGCCCTCGCGCATGGGCAGGCGCACGAGCGCGTCGGCGCGGCCGAGCAGCTCCTCGGAGAGCCCGCGCCGCTCGGCGCCGAACGCCAGGATCGCCCGGGTGGACAACAGCGCGGGACGCAGCTCCTCGCCGCCGGGATCGACAGCGACCAGCGGGCGGCGAGCGCCGGCGGGGCTGATCCGCTCGAGTGCATCCTCCCCCAGGCGGGCGACGGGCAGCGCGAAGTGAAGGCCCGCGCTGCCCCGCAGGGCGGCGGGGTCCCAGGGGTCATGGATACCCGTGGTGAGGACGCCGGCGACGTCGACGGCGGCCGCCACCCGCACGCAGGCGCCGATGTTGCCGAGGTCCTGGGGACGCTCCAGCAGCACGAGCGGCGCGGGGCGCGCGTCGCCGAGCAGCGCATCGGGGTCGACGAGTGGGCGGCGCGCGATCGCGATCACCCCAGTCGTGGGGGCCTGCGGCGCGAGCGACTCGAAGACCTCGGGGGCAACCGTCTGGGCGCCGGCGAGCATGAGCTCGAGCACGTCTGGGGCAAGGGTCCCCGCGAGCGCGCGCACCCTCGCGGGCTCGGCGGTGACGACGCGCTCCACCTGAGCCCCGAAACGCAGAGCGTGCTTGAGCGCATGCAGGCCCTCGAGCACCGCAAGCTGGGGATCGCGGCGGGCGTCGCGGAAGATCCTTTTCAGGCTCGCCGTGGGGGTTGCCGGATCGGCTTCGGCGGGGGGCCGCACGCATCCATCTTCTCAAGCCGCCACCCGCCTCGCGTGGGGCGGTGGGCGGAGCGTTTGAGCTCTCATCGAGCGGCCTGGAGGGAACAGCTGGCTATCGATGACCGCCACATGGGGGTGCGACGAGCGCCGCGGAGTGGCCGGTGACACCGGCCACTCCGCGGTATGGGACTCGATTTGCTCCCGCTCTCAGCGGGTCATGCGGCGATGCACAGCGGTTACTTCCGATTCCTGCGCTCCTTCGCCTTCCCTACCCTTGCCCCCTTTGGTCCCTTCTTCGGTCTTGCCTTCCTTGGCTTTTTCTTTGGCCTTTTCTTCCTTTGTCTTTTCTTCCTTGGCCTTTTCTTCTTTGGTCTTGCCTTCTTTGGCCGCGCCTTCTTTGGTCTTGCCTGCTTTCGGCCGCTTGGTTTCCGTTGGCGCTTCCCTTTCGGCCGGGCCTGCCTCGGTTTCCAGCCCTTCAGTGGCTGCTTCTTCGCCACCACCATTGAGATCGCCTTCCGATGGAAGCGAGATATTGCTGGACGCTTCCGGGGTCAACCCCGCGGCGGCCACCGGTGTGACTTCGATCGTGAACGGCGCACTCGCGCCGGCCCCGTTGAGGGGGCCGCCGGGCACGTAGATCCGCACGTTCTTGCTCCCCGCGTCGTAGAAGCGGTGTTCGATCGTGTAGGTCGAGCCTGCACCGATGAGTCCCACCTGGATGACGTGGTAGCCGATCCCTTTGGCGTCCCTGCGCTCGAGATACACGACATCGCCGGCGTGATTGGGCGCGACCGCACCGGAGAACACCACGGACTGGCCCGCGGGGACGGTGGTTCGCGAGACCGAGGCGGTCAGCAGGACCTTGACGCCCTCGTACAGCACCGCCGAGCGCCTGCCCATGCCCTCGACCCTGTAGAACGTGCTGTAGGTGGGGGCCTGGGTGGGGAAGGTGTAGTTGCCTTCGCTGTCGGTGCTCACCTGGGCGACGACCGCGAAGGACTGCCCAGCGGTGCGCGCGTACAGCGTGACGGGCTGGTCGGCCCCACCCACGAGGGTGCCGCTGATCGTCGCGGCCTGCCCGAACGTGATCGGGTCGGCCGAGGCGGCGATCGTCAGTTTGGGATTCTGAGCCTGCGAGATCTCATAGGTGAGGATGTTGGAGCGGCTGGGGATGTTCCTGCCCTGACTGCGCACGAGCACCCTGATGTTCGCGTCCCCCGGGTACCTGAAGACGTGCGTGATCGAGAAGGTGCCGTTGGTCTCGACGACGCCGCGCTGGATGCTGTGCCATTCGTCGCCGGTCGCGGCGTTCTGGCGCTGCAGAACCACGAGCGCTTCGTCGTCGGCGGGCGTGACGGTGCCCGTGAACGTCACGGCGTTCGCGCGACCGGTGTAAAGCTGGGTCCCTTCGGGCGGGCCGTTGAGGATTACGTCGGCTTCGACCCTGACGGCCTTGGCCGCGCTCTGGGCTCCATGGGAGCGTACGACGAAGGCCCGATTGGTTTCCACGGGGCTGTCGGCGTTTTCGATCTCGTAGAAGCCGTTGACGTTGGTGGTGGTGCTCTGCACGTAGCTGAAGCCGGGCGCTCCTCGGAGGTGGTGGAAGAGCCGCACGACGCGGTCCGCCGCCGCCCCGGGGCGCTGACAGGCGAGCTGCCCCCAGATCACGATCGGGTCGCCCGCGGTGATCACCCTCGGGGCGACGTTGATGTCGATACGGCAACGACCGTTGGGACTCGGATGCTTGAAGGCCGAGGCCCCTGGCGGCGCCAGCGCGATTGGTGCGATCACGGCAGCCAGAGCTAGGATCAATCTACGAAGACGCATTGCGCGATCCTCCCTTGAGTTGAGTGGGACTTCTAGAACGAAGACCACTCGGGACGCCTGGAGGTTGGAAGGTTGCGAGGGGCGCCGGCGCTCGTGCTTGGGGGACCGCTAACCGGTCGCTTCCGCTTCGACGGGCGAACTCGGGGGCGGTGCTTTCCGTTTTACTTTGCCCGACCCGCTTGTGCTCGTCGTTGTTGTGGAGCTCGTGCTTGTGGTGGTGTTCGTGCCCGATGTGCTCCCCGTGCCTGTGGTGCTGCCCTCGCCACCCGTGCCCGTGGTGCCACCTGTGCTGGGCTTGCTCGTGGCACCGCCCGTGCTGGGCGTGCTGCCTGTGGCCGTCGTGGTCGTGGGTTTCCTGCCCGTCGAGGTCGCGGGTGTCGGCGAGGCTTTCGCCCGTGCCGCGGCTTCGCTTGCTTCGCGTTTGCGTTTTGCTTCCAGTTCGCGGAGTTCCCTCGCTTCTCTGCGTTCCCGTTCCCTCGCTTCTCTGCGTTCCCGTTCCTTGGCTTCCCGGCGTTCCCGCGCCTTCGCCAGCTGTTCTTCGTGGCGCCGTTGCTTGCTTTCGCGTGCTTCACGCGCGCGCTGGAGGCGCTCGCGACGGCGTTCCGCGGCCGCTAGACGCCTGCGTTCCGAGAGATCGCGTAGGCGTTCTCTGCGCAGGCGTTGTCTGATCAGAGCTCTGCTGCGTTCGGGAACGGACGCACCGCCGCCGCTCGAAGCGTGTTTGCCCGCACCCGCGGCGCTCTCGTTGTTTGCGGTCGCGGTGCCCGAGCCCGCCTGGCCACCGGTCGGTTCAGCCCCGATCGTCTGGCCACTCGATTCGAGTGTCCGTCCAGCGACCGCAACCGCGCTCAGCGGAACGGTCATAGCCGGCGCGACCGACTGCCCCTGCGGCGCTTCCGCCGAGCTCGGGGTGACGCCCGCGGCACCGGTCGCAGGGAGGAGCTGTGGCTGCGCACTGTTACTGCTCAGTCCTGTCGGTTGCGCCCGCGCCACCGCAGTGTTCCCCTGCGCTCCGATCGCGCCCTCCCGCAGAGAAGCGCCGGTGCGCGGCGGCTGCCTGGCCGCAGAGAGCACCATGGATGGGGCGCGGCGTCCGCGACCCCTCCCAGCGAGGTGACCGTGGGCCACCACGGCGCCTGCGCCTGCGAGCGCGATCGCTCCGGTGACCGCCGCCTTGACGAGAACGCCGCCGACCACTCCGCTCGTGCCCGCCCCGGCCGCGCTCGCGCTCACAGCCCCCGCGGCCCCACTCGTGGCAGCGCTCACGCCGGTGGCCGTGCCGGCGCCCACGCCGGTGGCCGCCGCGCTCGTAGCGGCTGCCCCGCCACCAGCCGCCGCACCGGCCGCTCCACCAGTGCTCGCCACCCCGCCGGTCGCCGCGCTTGCCGCCCCACCCCCCGCCGCCGCTCCACCACCGGCCGCTCCACCGCCCGTCACTGCTCCACCACCGGCCGCTCCGCCCGCCGTTCCACCGCCAGTCGCGGCTGCGCCGCCCATACCGGCGCTCATCAGCGCCCCCGCGCCGAGGAGCTTGGCGGCGAGGGCGGCGCTTGGCAGGACGGGCAGGATGAGGGCGAGCGACTGGCTCTGCGCGCTCACCGCCGTGTGGAAGTCGCGGCAGCCAGAGCAGAGGCGTAGATGGCGGCGGAGCCTGCCCCGGCGCAGTTCGCCGCCGCGGGCGACGGAGAGCTCTTCCCTGATCTCCCCGCAGGGGGTGTTGCGCGCGTCGCGCTCGGCGATCAGGGAGCTGCGCGCCTGGTAGACGAGCGCCTTCACCTTGCCCACGGGGCACCCCACGATCGTCGCGATCTGCTCGTGGCTGAGATCCTCGAGCTCTGAGAGCAGGAGCGCGCTGCGCTGATCCTCGGGCAGCCTGCCGAGATCGGCGACGAGCTCGCGCAGGTCCTCGCGCTCGCGAACCTCCTCGGAGAGCCCGGCGAGCATGGGCTCGTGATCCTCGATGGCGACCGTGGGGCACCTCGCGGAGATCGCCGAGAGGCAGCAGTTGCGGGCGATGGCATACAGCCAGGCGCGCATCTCGCGCGGGGGCGGGTTCTTGAGCAGCGCCCTGTGAGCCTTGATGAAGCACTGCTGGAGCGCATCCTCGGAGTCCTCCCGATCGCCGAGCATGTGCCGGCAGTAGGAGAGCAACGGCGCGTGGTGGCGCTTGAAGATCGCTTCAAAGGCGCCCTCGTCGCCGGCCCGCAGGCGCTCGATGAGCCTGGCGTCGGTCCTCGCCGAAGACGACGCGCGCGTACCGACGGGCCGTGGAGGGGCTTGGGTGGTGGCGGGCATGGGTTGGTGGGCACTCCCAGGCAGCCGCGCGAGCGGCGTGCAGGCCTCATATGTGCCTAGACCCAATTAACCGCCGAGAGGTTGGTGAGTTGCGCCAAGCGTCCCGTCGGGCAGCAGCCAGCGGTGCTCGAGTGCGCTGACGCCGGCGATGCGCTCGTAGTCGTGGTCGTAGTGAACAAGCGGGACCTCCGCGGCCTCTGCGGCGGAGCCGATCAGCAGATCAACGGGGGGTACACGGCGATGCTCGCTCCTGGCGGCGAGCGAGATCTGCAACTGGCGTGCGCGGCCCCACAGGGCTGCCGGCATGGGCACCGACTCGAACGCATCGAGCCGGTCGGCCACCTCGCGGGCGCGGGCCTCGTTGGGAGCCAAGCGGGTGAGCTCCAGGATCACGAGGTCACACACGAGCACACGACCGGCCGCCACCTGGGCATTGAACCAGGATGCAAGTTGTGGGAAGCGTCTGTCCCGCGCCCATGTCCACACGCCGGTGTCCAGCAGCGCTGGAGCATCGAGCGAAAGAGGCTCGACCTCAGCCTCCGGCTTCAGAGTGCCTCTCCCGTCGGTTTGCCTCGACCTCGGCAGGCGTGCCATCGACGTCGCGGACGACATCGAAGCCGGCCAGCGCGCGACGCCTCGCGACCTCGCGCAGCGCGGCGTTCACCGTTGTGCTCAGACCCTTCGTGCCCAACTCGCTTTGAGCTGCATCAAGCGCTCGCTGATCGATGTCAACCGTGGTGCGTGTCATGTGCATCATTGTACTACATCAGGGTAGATGGTGATGCTGACTGCCGCGCACATCGGGGGAAGCCTCTCCGCCGCGTATCCCCTTGGTCAGCGCGAAGTGCTCCTCGGCACCGGTGTGAGTCCCGGAAGGTCGTGCTCCCGCAGGCCGGCGAACCGCCGATCGTCCGAGACTACCTCTGCGGCTGACCGGGCTTGTGTTGGCGTGAGGCGGCGTGCCAGAGCCCGATAGGTACGCTCCGCGCCATTCGACGTGTCATACAGGAGATGGGTATCAGTGTCTCAGTTTGGGGCCCAACCCACGAACTGGACCTGTGGGCGGCGCCCAAATGATCGCGATGAGAGATCCAGTAGCTGGTGGGGGCGCGCAAACGTCTTATGTGCGCCTGCCGGGTCCGTGCGGTTCCGGCCCAAATTGAGACACCAAGGAGATGCATGAGAACCTACGTCTCGTCCCACGAGATCAGCGGGCCGAGGTCCCCATCGTTGTGCCGGGCCGGAGTCGATCGGACACTCACAGGAAGCCTCGCCGGCGCGGGACAAGGATTCCGACACCGACACGCGGGTTATGGTGCGTGCACCACGACTGACGGGGCGCTGTCCGCTTGGGCCGTCGGGATCAGGTGGAACTGCAAGACGTAGCCGAGGCTCTCTGCGTAACGATCGACGGTCGATATCTTCGCGTCGGCCGCGGTAGTCTCCAAGCGCGCGACGAAGGACTGCGAGGTCTCCATCGCGGCGGCGACAGCGGTCTGCGAGCGCCGCTGCTCCTCGCGCTGGGCGGCCAGGGCACGCAGCAGCTCGCGGCGCCGGCGAGCCGCGTCCAGCAACCGCGGGAACTCGGGGTTGCGCGCCGTGCGCTTGCCGATCATCTTGTCCAGGAAATCGCGCTCGGACATGAGCTTTGCCTGCTTTCTGAGTGGCATCGGTAGACGACCCGATCGCCGTCGACCCTGACCTCCCAGATTGCCCCGTCGAGACGACGGGCAGCCCGCAGACCTCGATCACGCACCTCCTCCATGCCGGCGAGCACAGCCGTCGCATCGGAGTCGGAGAGCTCGTCAATGAACTCCTCGACCAGGCTGCGACCCGATGAGGTCCGGCCCAGGCTTTCACGGCTCGTCCGAAGGGGGCACCCGCGAAGGGTGATCGAGATGCTTGCTTTGGCCCAGGAGCAGTAGCAGACGATCGGCGATGCGCAGGGTTCCGGCCTGAACAGCAGGAGCGTGAACGGCGTTCGACGGCGCGCTCGCTGGGGCTCTGAAGTGGGAGTCTGCGAGACTGATGTGTCGCCGTCCAGCAGGAGAACGCACGAAACGGCCTCCACGAAACCCGGTTCGGCCCAAAGTGGGGGTCACGCCAAGATTGATCGTGCTCGGGAGAATGGACGGGGCATCCTCTACGATCCCTTCGGTGGCCAGTCTTTCTGTAATCGACGCGCTGTCCGGTCCCGCAGGTTTCGTGAGCGACCGCGACACACTCCTGCGGTCGCTGATGGACCAGCGGCGTGCGCTTGCGGAATCGATCGTGCTCACGCCGGTAGACAGTCTCCCGTTCAGTCTCGCCGATCGAGAGCACACCGCGTTCCTTCATGGCCTATACCTGACCGACAAGGACCGCGATCGGGAGACCCGCAAGAGCGCCCTCATCCTGTTCGGTGGTCGAGAACAGGCGGTTAGAGACCTTGCATACGTACACCGCCTGCTGGCCGACGCGTTCGGTGCCGCCGAGGGCTCGCTGCGTCTGCTGTCTGGTCTCCATGCCCACATGGCGACGTTCATGAGCATCAGCACGATCGGACAGAAGGTCATGTTGCTCTCCGAGGAAGCCGGAGGTCATTTCAACAGCCACGCGATCCTGCATCGTCTCGGTCTCCGCACCATCGACCTGCCGATCGATCACCGGCGCTTGTGCATCGACCAGTCCGCGACGCTCAGGCTGGTAAGCAGCGAGCAGCCCGACTTCATTTTTATCGACCGCAGCGAGGGTCTTCGGTATGAGGACTTCTCGTTTCTGGGGAGTCTTGAAGGTCCCACGAAGATTTTCGACGCTTCGCATTATGTTCCTCAGATCCTCACCAGCCGTTACCCCAACCCGCTGGCATGGGGGTTCGACCTTATGCTTTTCTCGCTCCACAAGAGCTTTCCAGGGCCGCAGAAGGCCGGGATCGTGAGTCGTCAGAACGGTGACCTCTGGGCCGAACTCGTTGCTGGCCTCTCAACGTTGGTATCGAGTTCGCACGCGGAGGACAGTTATCTCGTCGGGTTGACGCTGCTGCGAGAGGAATGGCTCGATACATACGTCGAACGACTTCTCACGACTGCGCTTGAGCTGGAGGAACAACTCCTGCGGCGGCGCCTCGACGTAGTGTCACGAGCCAAGCAGGGATGTTCTGAGTGGCCGGGCACCCATCATGTCTGGATACGCGCACCTGACAGGGATGCCGCGTTCATGCAATACGAGTGCCTATCACGCACACACGTTCATACTAATTATCGGAAGCTTCCCTACGGTCTTGGCTATGGGCTTCGGCTCGGGACGACGTTTTCCGCAGTCGCGGGATTGGGTCTTGTGCACATCGAAGAACTCGCGGACATCATTGAGGCTGCGGTCAGGCATGGCGACGATCAGGCTTTGCGCGACCGCGTCCGTGAGCTTGCCGAGAGCGCAAGGGCCGACGCCATAGTCCCTCCGGAATACTGGACTTGACCATAGTGAGGTGGCCGCCGCTAGCCAAGTGGCGATCCTGCGCGGCCTCCAGCAATATCTCCGACGACACGTGGTTCGTCGTCCGGGACCGCCCGCCGCGTTCTTCTACTGGTCGCAGGCTTGCTCCTTACGGTGCCGACGCCAATGTTCTATACTTTCGGCGTGTTTAAGCCATCACAGTCTACTACGAGAGGGTCCGAAAAATCTTGGCTTGCGAGTAAGCTCCGGCGAGGCACTATCCGTCTTTACGTTGTCTTTCTACTCGTCATTATCCCAGCACTACTGCTACGGCTATTCGGTTTGTTGGACTCGGCCCAAACGCTCAGCGTCGAGGCATTTGTAGTCGCGGTCACTGCGGTTGTAGCCGCAATGCACCACGCCAACAGGCTCGAGTCGGTGGTAGGTGAGCTTCGAAGTATCGCACTGTCTTTGCCGACTCAGGGGATCGGCGTCTTCCCAAGCTACATGTCAGAGGTCTCAGAACTCGTCAAAAGGGCCACAAAGAGCGTCACGATCCTCTGCGACACGCCGGCACACGGCGCATTCAGCAACACTGCCGCCTTTACTGACTACTGGGCCAGTCTCCGTCACATGATGGTTGACGGCAACGTCAAGATTGAGTGTACGTTCTTCGACGCCAATGGCCGTAAGGCGCTACACGAAGCACAGATCAAGGCCGATTCCGATAACTGGGAGGCATGGCAGGAGCGCAACAGCAAGAACTGTGAGGCATTTGATAAACTGGCAAAAGGTAAAGTTAAGCCACCACCGCCGTCGGGCAACGCTCAGTCGCCCGTAGCGACTTGGGCCAACACGGCGGATGCGTATGTGGAGAGCATGATGGCAATCAACGAGGCTGTGCTGTCTGGTTTTGATGGCAGCGTGAAGGTCTATGAGCTAAAATTCGATGACCCACTGCATGAAGGGCCGAGCGTGTACCTTTGGCTTCGCGATGGCGATCAGGAGGCGGTTTTCGTGATGGTTCCCGTCCTGGGAATTGGTGTTCAGAATCTCGCAGGATTCCACACCAGGGAGCCAGAGTTGATCCATGCGTTGAGCACAGTCGTCGCTCATCTAAGAAAATGAGCCAGACCACAGGTGGCAGGTGGCCCCGCCGCGGTAGTGGATCGCGGTGATGGGGCTGTAGACGGGGACCTCGTCGGATACGTAAAGCCCCGCGCGTTCGCTACTCCCCGCCGCGCCGGAGTACCGGTGTGTCGTTCCCGGCGTGACGATCAGATAGGCGCCGTCGGGTCCGACGGATTGACGGCGAGCCGCTGGTCCTTGGGCGATCCCGAACAGCCATCCTCGCGCGCTCCCAGACTCTTCTCGAAACGCGGCAGTCGATTCGAGCGCGGCGGCAAAGACCTCCGCCGTGAGGTCCGCGGCAATGTCCGCCCGGCCGGTCGCACGCCACAAGAACCCAAGGATCTGCGCCTCAAATCGTTCGTAGAAGACCCCGAACGCCTCGGGATCGCTCGCGGTGAGCACCAGCAGCTCGGCGTCATCGGCCTGGGAGTAGTCGGGGCGCCTCATCAGGAGGGATTCTCGTGCAGCGAGATTCTGTGACAACCGCAGACCCCGTGACCCGGTGAACCGAATATGGGCGAACGGGGCGATAGGGAGGTTTCGGAGACGGTCGAGCGGAGAGAATCCGCACGGTTGCACGAGATTCAGCGACGCGCCCGGCAAGATTCGAACTTGCGACCTCTCGCTCCGGAGGCGAGCACGGCAAACCGCGGGATCGCCCGCCAGCATTGGGGTTTCGCCCGCTCTGGCGCTCAGGATGCGCCCCGGCCGCGTCCAGCGTTTACAGAGGATTCCCGGGGGTTCCGGCCAACCGTTGGCCATTACCCGAGCGTTGCCCGGACGTGGCAACCGTGGCGGGCGTGGGGCGCCCGTGCGACGGCGTTGCAACGTGGTGGCTACCTGGAGAGCCCGGATGGTCCGCGCGCTGCTGTGGCCGGCTCCCTCGATAGGGTCGGGCGATGGGCAAGGATCGTCGTTGGGAGCTGGCGCCCGCACCAGACGTGCGGATTGTCGTGACGCGATCCAGTACCCATCCCGTCGAGTACGCGATCACGCTCGTCATCCTGCGGTACGGCACATGGCGCACGGTGCGAAGCTTCGACAACGCCCATGACCCGTTGGAGCACCACGAGCACCGCTATGTCGGCTCCGAGAAGCAGGACCCGATCGTCACGCACGGCCCGGTGAACGATGCGATGCACGCAGCCGAAATCAAACTGCGGGAGAACTGGTCCGATATCGTTCGTAGCTGGGAGCGAACCCGATGAGCGCCAATCTCGACAAGACGTGGGACCTGTTCATGGCCGCGAGAGGCGACGACCTCGGCTACCCCGATGACGTGGCGTTCGTCCCTGACGAGGAGTGGGCCGACGAGGTTCTGTGGCGCAACCTCGCCGAGGGCCGTGCGACGGTGCTTGTCGGCGAGGAAATCGAGCTGCTGCTGACGCCCCTGCGCCGGAGCGTGATCGACAGGCTGCGCGGCCGCGTGCCCGTCAACGTCGCCCACCGCGTCCACGGGCACGCCACGCCCTACGCGACCGCGAGCCGGCTCGGGCGCCACCCGGTCCGGCAGATGCGCCAGCTCGCGCACGCATAGGCCCCAGCGCGCTGTGGGCGCCGCTGCGGCGCTCCGCGGGCCGCGTGGGCGTGTCCCTCTGGACCCCTGGGGGCGCAGACGGGCTCCTACGGCGCCCGGGTCTCCGGTGGGTTTCGGCCAACGTGTTTCGGCCAAACGGAGGGGGGGCCAAACAAGTGGCCAACAAGTGGCCAACGGGGCGCTAAACCGAGCCGCGGACAGGGTTCCTCACCCGACCGCCTAACAAGCGAATCCCGCACAGTTACACGGGATTCGAAGACGCGCCCGGGCCGATTCGAACGGCCGACCTCTCGCTCCGGAGGCGAGCGCTCTATCCACTGAGCTACGGGCGCTAATCGCCTGCAAAACGGGGCTTTCTGGTTCCCCCGACTGAGGCCCTGGAGACTCTACAGTAGTGCCGCTGGCGCTCACAGCCCCCAGATCCTTCAGCCACGAGCCGCGCCGCTCCGTCGTCGGGTCGTGGGCTCGCCGAGCACCGCGTAGTCCGACACGCCACGGGCGCTGAGCCGCCGCCCGGCAAGCGAGATCGCCAGGTGGGCGATGTCGATGCCGACTCAGCGGCGCTCGAGGCGCTGCGCCACCGCGACGGTGGTGCCAGAGCCGCAGAAGGGGTCGAGCACGACCTCGCCGGGGTCGCTGCTGGCGAGAATGAGCTGCTCCCAGGAGGGCCTCGGGCTTCTGCGTGGGGTAGCCGAGCCGCTCCCGCGCCATCGGGTTCATCTGCTGAATGAGCAGGACGTTGTTGTGGTTCTTCGTGTCGTCGTCGACGGCGATCCGAGCGCCCCTGGGGTGCTGCGCGCGGGCCATTGCCTTCTCGGTGCGGGGAACCGCGATGCGATCCCGGTGAAACAGCCACTCGACCCTGCCGGCCCCGACCCCGCCTGCCCGGCCGAAGAGGACGCTCGAAGGGGACGCTGTAGGTGGCGTTGGAGTTGAAGGGCGGGTCCAGATAGACGAGATCGGCGAAGGCGTCCGGGATGTGTCTGCGGAGCACCTCGAGGTTGTCGGCGCAGTAGAGGATGTTGCCGGAGGGCTCAGGCACGGCGCGAGCTTAACCGCCGCCCCGGCCGCGCCCACCCGAATCTCCCCACCCTCCGCGAGCCTCCCATCGCCGTGCGCCGCTACCGTTGCCGGCATGGACCTCTCGCTGTTCTTCGCGGGTACGGGCGGCTCGGTGCCGAGCGCGCGCCGGGGGCTGCCCGCGGTGCTGGTGCGCCGCGGCGGCGATCGACTGCTGTTCGACTGCGGGGAGGGCACCCAGCGCCAGCTGCTGCGCTCGGTGGGGCTGGCGGACGTGGAGTGCGTTTTCATAACCCACTTCCACGCCGACCACTGGCTGGGGCTGCCGGGGATGCTGAAGTCCTTCGCGCTGCGCGACCGCGAGCAGCCGCTGAGCGTGTACGGCCCGGCGGGACTGAGGCAGCTGATGGCGGATACGCGCTTCATCTACGGGCGGCGGCTGCCCTACGAGTTGACCGTCACCGAGCTCGATCCTGCGCAGGCGGTGGAGCGGGGGGGCTTCCGGGTGGCGGTGGTCCCGGTGTCCCATCGGAGCGCCCCGGCGGTGGGGTACGTGCTGGTGGAGGACGGGCGCCCGGGACAGCTCGATCCGGTGCTGGCGGAGCGGCTGGGGGTGCGGCCGGGGCCGGACTTCGGGCGGCTGGTGCGCGGGGAGACCGTCAACGGCGTGGCCCCCGAGCAGGTCGTGGGCCCCGCGCGCGAGGGCCGCAAGGTGGTTATCTCCGGGGACACCTCCCCCTGCGAGGCGCTGGCGATCGCGGCGCACCAGGCGGATGTGCTGGTGCACGAGGCGACGTTCGTGGAGGAGGAGCTCGAGCGGGCGCGACAGACCGGTCACAGCACGGCGCGCCAGGCGGCGGAGCTGGCGCGGGGGGCGGAGGCGAGGATGCTGGTCCTCACCCACCTCTCCACGCGCTACTCCGGCGGGGAGGTCCGCGACGAGGCCCGCGCGGTCTTCCCCTTCACGGAGGTGCCCCGGGATTTCGACACCGTGGAGGTCCCCTTCTCCGAGCGGGGGCCCGCGAGGCTGGTCCGCTGGCCACACCGCCCCGCACCCTCCGCCGGGGAGAACGCGGCCCCCGCGCACGACACGCCGGCGGTGGCGTCACCGATAATCCAATGAGCTTGTCCCACCTCACAGAACCGAAAGCCCCGCCGGTCGGCACCGAGTGAGCCCGCCCGTGCTCATCCGCTCCCCCGCCAGGCCCGCCGAGATGCTGCTGCGGGATGTCCACCTGTTCGATCCCGGGTGCCGCCTGGACGTCCGTCGCGACCTGCTGGTGCGGGGCGGGGTCCTCGCGGAGTTGGGCGCACCGGGGACGCTCACGGTGGCGGGGGAGGTGGAGGTGCTGGAGGGCGAGGGCCGCCTGCGCGCGATCCCGGCCCTCTTCGACCCGCACGTGCACCTGCGCAGCCCCGGCCAGGAGCACAAGGAGGACGTCGAGAGCGGCACCCGCGCCGCGGCGGCGGGGGGGTTCGGGGCGGTGATCGCAATGCCCAACACCGACCCCCCGATCGACTCCCCGGAGCTGCTGCGCTCCGTGCAGGCGACGGCCGCGCAGCGGGCGCACGTGCCGGTGGGGTACCTCGCGGCGCTCACCCGAGGCCTCGAGGGCGGGCGGCTGACGGAGATGGCCGCGCTGCGCGAGCAGGGCGCGGTGGGATTCACCGACGACGGGCATCCCGTCGCGAGCGCGGGCGTGCTGAGCGAAGCGCTGGAGCTTCAGCGGGAGTGCGGCGGTGTGGTCGCGCTGCACGAGGAGGACCGCTCGCTCTCGCGCGGGGGCAGCATGCACGAGGGGGCCCTCGCCGCCGAGCTGGGCATCCCGGGCATCCCCTGCTCCAGCGAGGCGAGCATGGTCGCGCGCGACGCGATGCTGGCCGGCTGTGGGGGGGGCCGCGTGCACTTCCAGCACCTGAGCTGCATCGCCTCGGTGGAGGCCGTGGCTCAGGCCAAGGCGCGCGGCGTGGCGGTGAGCGCGGAGGTGACCCCCCACCACCTGCTGCTGACCGAGGAGGCCGTGCGCGGGATCGAGGGGAACGAGCAGGGGGAGGGTGAGGCGCTCGGGCCGCAGGGTCGCAGTCCCGAAGGGCGCAATCTGGAGGGCCGCATTCCGGACACGCGCGCGAAGATGAACCCGCCACTGGCGAGCGAGACGGACCGGTTGGCGCTGGTGGAGGGGCTGCGGACGGGCACGATCGACTGCGTGGCGACCGATCACGCCCCGCACGCGCACGCTGAGAAGGAGCTTCCGTTCACCGAGGCCCCGATGGGCACGACGGGCCTGGAGACCGCGTTCGCGGCGCTCCACACCGGCCTGGTACTCCCGGGGGTCCTGGGGCTGGGAACGCTGGTGGAGAGGATGACCGCGGGCGCCGCCCTGTTCGGGCTGCCGACCCCGCGGATCGCGACCGGCGAGCAGGCGAGCGTGGCGCTGGTCGACCTGGACGCGGAGTGGACGGCGGGGGAGCACGGCTGGGAGAGCCGCTCGGACGGCTGCTGCTTCGCGGGCCGGCGGCTGCGGGGCCGGGTGCTGTTGACCCTCGCCGCCGGATCGGTGGCCTATCGGTCTCCGGCGCTGATGGCGGTAGCGGCTTGAGGGACGCGCCATGAGCCTGCTCTCCCGCAAGCGCACGGCGCTGCTCGTGGTGGACGTCCAGGAGGCCTTCCGTCCCTACGCCTCCTTCGCCGGGGTGGCGGAGGGCTGCGCGAAGCTGGTGGCGGCGGCGCGGATCCTAGGGCTCCCGGCGCTGGTCAGCGAGCAGTACCCGAGGGGCCTGGGGCACACCGCGCCCGAGGTGGGCCTCGAGGGGGAGCGGTGCATCGAGAAGAGCGTGTTCTCCGCCGCGCGCGCGGAGGGGTTCGACCTGGGGGGGCGCGAGCAGGCGGTGGTGTGCGGGATCGAGACCCACGTGTGCGTCTCCCAGACCGTCCACGACCTCCTGGGGCAGGGCGTGGAGGTGCACGTGACGGCGGACGCGGTGGGCTCACGCCACGTGCTGGACTACGAGCGCGGTCTCGAGCGCCTGGAGCGCGCGGGCGCGGTGGTCAGCACGGTGGAGGCCGTCCTCTTTGAGCTGCTGGAGCGCGCGGGCACCCCGGAGTTCAAGGCCGTGCAGAGGCTGATCATCTGAGATGGGCGACCCGACCGCCTACGTACTTCTGGAGGACGGCGCCCGCTTCGACGGTGAGGCGTGCGCGGCGGAGGGCCACGCGGTCGGCGAGGTGGTGTTCACGACCGGCATGTCGGGCTACCAGGAGTCGATGAGCGACCCCTCGTTCGCGGGCCAGCTGATCACTTTCACCTACCCGCACATCGGCAACTACGGGGTGAGCGCGGAGGCGATGGAGTCCGAGCGTCCGTGGGCGCGCGCGGCAATCATGCGCGCGGCGTGCGACAACGAGGACGCCCCGGGCGCCGAGCGGGGCTGGCTTCAGTGGCTCACCGACTGCGGGGTGCCGGCGATCAGCGGGGTGGACACGCGCGCGCTGGTGCGCCACATCCGCGAGGCGGGCTCGATGCGCGGTGGGATCTTCCCGGCGAGCGTCGCGCCGACGCAGGCGCGGGCGCTGATCGAGGCGGAGCCGCGGATGGACGGGCAGGACCTCGCGGGGGTGGTGAGCCCGAGCGAGGTGAGCCATCACGGCGAGGAGAGCGGGCCGGGCCCGCGGATCGCGGTGCTCGACACGGGGATCAAGGGCTCGATCGTACGCAACCTCACCGCGCGGGGGGCATACGTCTCGCTCTACCCCTGCGCAACCTCCGCGGCGGACCTATTGGCGGCGGATCCGGACGCGGTCCTGCTGGCCAACGGCCCGGGGGACCCGGCCGCGCTGGAGTACATAACGGACACGGTCCGCGAACTGGTGGGGCGCAAGCCGGTGTGGGGGATCTGCCTTGGCCACCAGCTGCTCTGCAGGGCGCTGGGGCTGAAGACGTTCAAGCTCCCCTTTGGCCACCGGGGGGCGAACCATCCGGTGAAGGACCTCCTGACGGGGCGTGTGGAGATCACCTCCCAGAACCACGGCTTCGCGGTGCTGGGCCCCGGGGGGTCGGGCACGATCGAGGGCTCGCGCCCGGTGCGCTGGCACACGGACTTCGGCGCGGCGCAGCTCTCGCACGTGAACCTCTACGACCGCACGGTGGAGGGCCTTGAGCTGCTGGACGTGCCGGGCGGCTCGGTGCAGTACCACCCCGAGGCGGGACCGGGCCCGCACGACAGCGTCTACCTGTTCGACCGCTTCCTGGAGCGAATCGCGGAGGCCACCGCGTAGTGCCCCGCCGCGATGACCTCCACAAGATCCTGATCCTGGGCTCGGGCCCAATCGTGATCGGGCAGGCCGCGGAGTTCGATTACTCCGGAGTGCAGGCATGCAAGGTGCTGCGCGAGGAGGGCTACGAGGTGGTCCTGATGAACTCGAACCCCGCGACGATCATGACCGACCCGGAGACGGCGGACGCCACGTACATCGAGCCGCTGTTGGCGGGGCCGGCGGCGCAGGTGATCGAGCGCGAGCGCCCCGACGCGCTACTGCCGACGCTGGGGGGGCAGACGGCGCTGAACCTCGCGAAGGAGCTGCACGACGAAGGCATCCTGGAGCGACACGGCGTGGAGCTGATCGGGGCCAACTACGAGGCGATCTCCTGCGCGGAGGACCGCCGCCTGTTCGGGGCGGCGATGGCGGAGGCGGGCCTGCGGATGCCGGCCAGCGCGATCGCCTCGGGCTGGGACGCGGAGCTCCGCAGGGCGGACGTGAAGCGGGGGCTCGCGGAGGCGCTGGATGCACTCCCGGAGATCGGCCTGCCGTGCATCGTGCGCCCCGCCTACACCCTGGGGGGCCGCGGCGGGGGGATCGCGCGCACGACCGAGGAGTTCCGCAAGATCGTCTCGCGGGGCCTGGAGGCCTCGCCGATCGGACAGGTGCTGCTCGACCAGTCGGTGCTGGGGTGGGGGGAGTTCGAGCTGGAGGTGATGCGCGACCGCGCGGACAACGTGGTGATCGTGTGCTCGATCGAGAACGTCGATCCGATGGGGGTGCACACGGGGGACTCGGTCACGGTGGCCCCGCAGCAGACGCTCAGCGACCGCCTCTACCAGCGCCTGCGCGACCAGGCGATCGCGGTGATCCGCGCGGTGGGGGTGGAGACGGGGGGCTCGAACGTGCAGTTCGCGGTGAACCCGCAGACCGAGGAGGTGCTGGTGATCGAGATGAACCCCCGCGTCTCGCGCTCCTCGGCGCTGGCCTCCAAGGCGACGGGCTTCCCGATCGCGAAGATCGCGGCGCGCCTGGCCGTGGGGTACCTCCTGGAGGAGATCCCCAACGACATCACCAAGCTCACCCCGGCGAGCTTCGAGCCGACGATCGACTACGTGGTGGTGAAGTGGCCGCGCTTCGCCTTCGAGAAGTTCCCCGGGGTGGAGTCCACGCTCTCGACGCACATGAAGTCGGTGGGGGAGGCCATGGCGATCGGGCGCACCTTCGGACAGGCGTTCGCGAAGGCGCTGCGCTCCCGGGAGCTCGACAAGCCCCCGCGGCTGCACGCGGTGGCCGAGGAGCAGTTGAGGGAGAGCCTGGGCACGCCCTCCCCGGACCGCTTCGAGGCGATCCTCGAGCTCTTCCGCCGCGGTGAGGAGATCGAGGCGGTCCAGGAGCGCACCGCGATCGACCCGTGGTTTCTGCGCGAGCTGCGCGCGTTCGCGCGGGACCCCGAGGCGGTGTGCAGGGGGGAGCGCACCTTCAAGTCGGTGGACACCTGCGCCGCGGAGTTCCCGGCGAGCACCCCCTACTACTACTCCGCGTGGGAGCGCCCGCCATCCTCCTCGACCCCCCCGCCCGCGCCCGCCGCTGCCTCCGAGCAGGGCGCGGCGGCCTCCAGCGGGGACGGTCCCCCGCCGAAGGGCGAGGGCTCCGCGACCGCGCCGGCGCCCGCCCACGAGGTGCAGCGCGGCGAGCGCCCCTCGGTGGTGATCCTCGGCTCGGGCCCCAACCGCATCGGCCAGGGGATCGAGTTCGACTACTGCTGCGTGCACGCCGCCATGACCGTGCGCGAGTCGGGGCGCGACGCGGTGATGATCAACTGCAACCCCGAGACGGTCTCCACCGACTACGACACCTCCGACCGCCTCTACTTCGAGCCGCTCACCCTGGAGGACGTACTGGGCGTGGTCGAGGTCGAGAAGCCCGAGGGCGTGATCGTGCAGTTCGGCGGGCAGACCCCCCTGAAGCTCGCGGCGGGCCTCGCCGCCGCGGGCGTGCCGCTGCTGGGCACGAGCGTCGAGTCGATCGACCTCGCCGAGGACCGCGGGCGCTTCGGCGAGCTGCTCGGGCGCCTCGGCTACCAGGCCCCCCCGTACGCCACCGCGAGCTCGATGGAGGAGGCGCTGCAGCGCGGAGAGGAGGTGGGTTTCCCGCTGCTGGTGCGCCCCAGCTACGTGCTGGGGGGGCGCGCGATGGAGATCGTCTACTCGCGCGAGGGCCTCGCCGACTACCTGCGCCGCGAGGTGGGCGAGGACACCGGCAAGATCTTCCTCGACCGCTTCCTGGAGAACGCGATCGAGGTCGACGTCGATGCGCTCTGCGACGGGAGGGAGACGTGGATCGGCGGGATCATGCAGCACGTCGAGGAGGCGGGGGTGCACTCGGGGGACAGCGCCTGCGTGCTGCCCCCGCACTCGCTGGGGGGGGAGATGCTCGAGCAGATCCGCGCCGCGACCCGGGAGCTCGCGCTGAGCATCGGGGTGGTGGGCCTCATCAACGTGCAGTACGCGGTGGTCGCGGGGCAGCTCTACGTGCTGGAGGCCAACCCCCGCGCCTCGCGGACCGTGCCGTTCGTCTCCAAGGCCGTGGGGCTCCCGCTGGCGAAGCTCGCCTGCCGGGTGATGCTGGGCGAGCCGATCGCCGCACTGGGCCTGACCGAAGCCGGGAGACACGCGCCTTCGGCGCGAATCCCCGTTTCGGCCAGCGTGCGCGAGGGACTCGGGTTCGGGGATCACGTCTGCGTCAAGGAGGCGGTGCTCCCCTTCGACCGCTTCGAGGGCGCCGACGCGGTGCTCGGCCCCGAGATGCGCTCCACGGGGGAGGTGATGGGGATCGCGCGCGACTTCCCCACAGCCTTCGCCAAGGCCCAGGCCGCCGCGGGGTGTCCGCTGCCGCTGCGGGGCACGGCGTTCATCTCGGTCACCGACGCCGACAAGGCGGGCGCCTTCGCGATCGCCCAGTCGCTGCACGACGACGGCTTTCGCATCCTCGCCACCCGCGGCACCGCGGAGGCGATCGCGCGCATGGGGATCCCGGTGCAGCCGCTCAACAAGGTCGGGGAGGGCTCCCCCCACATCGTGGAGTGGATCGAGCGCGGCGACGTGGATCTCGTCGTCAACACCCCCACCGGCTCGGGCGCGCGCACCGACGGCTGGCAGATCCGCCGCGCCGCGGTCACCCGCGGGGTCCCCTGCCTGACCACGCTCGCCGCGGGGGTCTCGGCCGCGCGCGCGATCGCAAGCGCCCGTCGCAGCGGCCCCCCGCCGGTGCTCTGTCTGCAGGAGCTCCACCGCGGGCGGTGGCCGACGGGCACACAGCCCGAAGGCTCCCGCGCCGCCTCCGAGCACTCCGAGGAGCACCCCGCGGAGGCCGGCGGGGCGTGACCGATCACAGATCGGCCAGCCAGAGGGCCCCGTTCGGCCGGCGTCTGCTGCGCGTCACCGGCAACGAGGAGCTGGGCGCCTACCGCGTACTGCGCCTCGCCGACCCCGACGGCCCCCCGCCGCGGCCCGGCCAGTTCGCGATGCTCGCGGCCGCCGAGCGGTGGGGGGGGGGGAGCAGGAGCGCCCCCACCTCCCCCGCGCCTTCTCGATCGCCCGCTGGAGAGATGGCGAGTCTCATTTCCTTCTGGAGGACGTGGGGCCGGGCACGCATCGGCTGTGCGAGCTGCGCCCGGGGGAGGGGGTGTGGGCGCTCGGGCCGCTCGGTGCCGGCTTCCTCGCCCCCAGGGAGGGACGCCGGGCGATCCTCGTGGGGGGCGGCGCGGGGATCGCACCGCTGGCGATCTGGCAGGACGCCCTCTTGGATGTCAGCCCCCGCCCCCCCACGGCGCTGTTGGGTTTTCGCGACCGTGCCCACGCGGGGGGGGCCGCGCTCCTCCAAGACACGCAGGTGGCCACCGACGACGGCTCCGTCGGGCACCACGGACTTGTCGGCGAACTGCTCGCCTCCGAGTTGGCGGGGGAGTCTCACGCGACCGTATATGCCTGCGGCCCCGCCCCGATGCTCGAGGCCGTGCGCGCCCTCTGCGCCGCCCGCGCCGTGCCGGCCCAGCTCGCGCTGGAGTCCGGGATGGCGTGCGGTTTCGGCGCCTGCTTCGGCTGTGTCGTGCCCCGCCGCTGCGGGGGCTACCTGCGCGTGTGCGTGGATGGCCCGGTGGTCGACGCGGCCGAGATCGAGTACGTGGACGCCCATGCCGGGCCCCCCGCCGGCGTGAGCACATCCGCTTCTGCGGCCTGGAGCTCGCTCACCCGGTGATCAACGCGTCGGGCACCTTCGACGTGCCCGCCGCCCGGGCGGCCTTCGGGGACGCCCTCGACGCCGAGTTCCCGTTCTCGGCGTTCGTGTCCAAGACGATCACCCTGGAGCCCCGCGACGGCAACCCCCCGCCGCGGCTGTACGAGGCGCCCGCCGGGTTGATCAACTCGATCGGCCTGCCCAACAAGGGCCTTGAGGGCTACCTGGCGCGCGACCTCCCCGAGCTGGCGAGGCTGCCGGTGCCGCTGATCACCAACATCATGGGCTCGACGGCCGCCGAGATCGCCGCGCTCATGGAGCGCTGCGAGGAGCGCCCGGAGATCGCCGCGCTGGAGCTCAACGTCTCCTGCCCCAACGTCAAGACGGGCCTCGACATCGGCGCCGACCCGGCGACCCTGGAGGCGGTGGTGCGCGAGGTGCGCCCCCGCACCAGCAAGCCGTTGATCGTCAAGCTCACGCCCAACACCGCCGACGTCGCCCGCTGCGCGCAAGCGGCCGAGGAGGGCGGCGCGGACGCGGTGTCGCTGATCAACACCCTGCGCGCAATGGCGCTCGCACCCAGCGGAGCTCGCAAGCCGGCCGGGATCGCGTCGGCCGCCGACCCCGGATCCGCGGCGCTCGCGCCCTCTGCGTCCCACCGTCGCGCCGGCGAGGCCGACCCTCGCCGCCCGGAGGTCGCGCCCTGGCTCGGCGGCGGCAGCGGCGGGCTCTCGGGCCCCGCCATCCGCGTGGTGGCGCTCGCCCAGGTGGCCGCCGTCGCGGCCGCCGTGGCGATCCCCGTGGTGGGCATGGGCGGGGTGCAGAGCGCCGCCCACGCGCGCGATCTGCTCGACGTGGGGGCCACGCTCGTGGCGGTCGGCACCGAGAGCTTCCGCGACCCCGCGGCGGGTGCGCGCATCGCGCGCGAGCTCGCCCTCTGAGGGGCTGGAGCGCAAACGCGGAGGGTGGGCTAAAAACCCCTG
Source organism: uncultured Solirubrobacterales bacterium (assembly GCA_963771915.1). GTDB lineage: Bacteria > Actinomycetota > Thermoleophilia > Solirubrobacterales > Solirubrobacteraceae > Palsa-744. Next base: position 577,978 of record CAVYVD010000002.1, read on the forward strand.
CAAACACGCCGCTGTACCATCCACCAGCCTCCACGTAGCTCAACCTCAGGTTGAGCTTCAGCTGAATTGCGCCACCTTGCCTTGATCGCCGCCCGCGGGTGTGTAGACTCGCCGCCCATGGTGACCGCGACGGGCACGACGCCCTCCAAGCACTCGGCCGCCCCTGAGCGCTCACTCAACCAGCGAATGGACGCTCTCGCGCGAGCGAACAGAATCCGCACCGAGCGCGCCCGCCTCAAGCGCGAGCTGAAGGCGGGGCGGCTCTCGATCCACACGCTGCTGATCAACCCCCCGGAGTACGTCGAAACCGCCAAGGTCTTCGACATGATGCTCGCCGTCCCCAAGTACGGGCGCGTCAAGGTCAACAAGATCCTCGCCCACTGCCGCATCGCCCCCAGCAAGACCATCGGCGGGCTCTCCGAGCGCCAGCGCTCGGAGCTGGTCTCGCTGCTGCGCCGCTAGGGTGGCCCGCAACCTTCCGCTCTCGCCTGGTCCGCTCAGCGACCACCCCGAGGCGTAGGGTGCCGACCGTGGCGCGCGTCTTCGTCATCACCGGCCCCTCGGGCGTCGGCAAGGGCACGCTCATCCGCGGGCTGATGGAGCGGGTGGGGAAGCTGGAGCTGTCGGTCTCGGCGACTACCCGCCCCGCGCGGCCCGGGGAGCGGGACGGCGTGGACTACCACTTCCTGACCCCCGAGGAGTTCGAGCGGCGGGTGCGGGAGGGGGAGTTCGTCGAGCACGCCGACTACGCGGGACGCCGCTACGGCACGCTGCGCAGCGAGCTCGAGGGGCGCCTGCGCGCCGGGGTGCCCATTGTCCTTGAGATCGAGGTGCAGGGCGCCCGTCAGGTGCGAGCCGCGATGCCGGAGGCGCTTCAGGTCTTCATCGCGCCCCCCTCCCTGGATTCGCTGCGCACCCGCCTGATCGGACGCGGAGCCGACGGCCCCGAGGAGGTCGAGCGGCGCCTGCGAGTCGCCGAGGAGGAGCTCCGCTCCCAATCGGAGTTCGCCCACGTGGTGGTCAACGACCGCCTCGAGGAGGCCCTGGAGCGGCTCGTCGCGATCGTCGCCGGCGAGCTCGACTCGAAGGGCTCCTCGGCCGGCCCTCTACACTGAGGGTCTCAACCACGAAAGGGCACCAATCACCTTGATCTCTCCCCGCATAGACCATCTGTTGGAGAACGTCGATTCGAACTACGCCAGCGTTCTCGTCGCGGCCAAGCGCGCGCGCCAGATCAACAGCTACTACCACAACCTCGGCGAGGGCACCTTCGACGAGTTCCCGCCGCCGATGATCGAGACGACTTCCAAGAACTACCTCACGATCGCCCTCGAGGAGATCGCGCGGGGCAAGATCAAGTACCACTACAGGTAGACCCCGGCCCTCGGCAAGCCGCCGACCACGGCTTGCCGGTTTCGCCTCGGCGCTCTACAACCCCGGTATGCCCAGAATCCTGCTCGGGGTCAGCGGTGGGATAGCCGCGTACAAGGCGCTCGAGTTCGTGCGCCTCGCCACCGGCGCGGGCCACGCGGTGAGGGTCGTGCAGACCCCCGCCAGCTGCCGCTTCGTGGGGCGTGCCTCATTTGCGGCGCTCACCGGGGCGCCGGTGCTCGTGGGGGAGTTCGAGCGCGACCCCGCGCGCGGGGCGTTCCCGGGTCAACAGCCTCCCACCCACGAGCCGATCGGGCACCTGGAGCTGGTGCGCAACGCCGACCTCTACCTGATCGCCCCCGCGTCCGCGAACACGATCGCCAAGCTCGCCCACGGCCTCGCCGACAACCTCCTCTGCAGCGCCGCGCTCGCGGCCACCTGCCCGGTGGTGGTGGCGCCCGCAATGAACAACCACATGTACGAGCACCCCGCCGTGCGGGCGAACCTCGACACGCTGCGCGCCCGCGGCGTGAGCGTCGTCGAGCCCGACAGCGGCCGCCTGGCCTCCAGGGGCGAGGAGGGGGTGGGGCGACTGCCCGACCCCGCCCGGCTGCTGGAGCTCTGCGAGGCGCTGGCCGAAACGGGGACCGATTGGGGAGACACTCGCTCTGCCGAAGCCGGGGGATGCTCGCCGTTGGCGAGCATCCCCGTTTCGGCCAGCGTCCCCAAATCGGCCAGCGCCGAGGGCGCGTGTCCCCCGGCTTCGGTCGCCCAGCCCGCGACGGGGGGCTCCTGGGCGGGGCTGCACGTGCTCGTCACCGCGGGCGGCACACGCGAGCCGATCGACAGCGTGCGCTTCGTCGGCAACAGCTCCTCGGGGCGCATGGGGCTGGCGCTGGCGCAGGCCGCGCGCGAGCGGGGAGCGCAGGTGACCGTGGTCGCGGCCAACGTCTCGCTGCCCCACCCAGCGGGGGTGCTCTGGCGCGGGGTCGTCACCGCCGCGCAGCTCCAGGAGGCGTGCGAGGAGGAGTTCCCGCGGTGCGACATCCTGCTGATGGCGGCCGCCGTCGCCGACTTCCGACCCACAGAGCCCGGGGCACCTCCGGGGCAGCCGGTGGTTGGCAAGCTCAAGAAGGCCGGCCGCGAGCGTCTGCGCCTGGAGCTCGAAGCGACCCCGGACGTGCTCAAGGCGCTGGCGGCCCAGCGGCGCCCCGGCCAGACACTCGTGGGGTTCGCCGCCGAGCACGGCGCCGGGGCGATCGAGTACGGGCGCGGCAAGCTGCGGGAGAAGGAACTCGACGCGGTCGTCGTCAACGACATCTCCCGCTCGGACATCGGCATCGGTGCCGAGGACAACGAGGTCACGATCCTCACCGCCGCCGCGGAGCAGCACATCCCCCGCGCCCCCAAGGCGGGGGTCGCCGGCGCGATCCTCGATGCCGTGGGGCGCCTGCGCGCGGGGGCGGACGCCGCGGACGGATAGGCGCCTTGCACGGTGCGCGCAGTGGGAAGCCGCGTTCTACAGTGGGAGGTGGTCGCCATGGACAGCGTCTACGACCTCTACCGAAGCGGATGCGATCTGCTGCGCCACGGCGATTACCAGGCCGCGATCGTGCCGCTCACTAGCGCGCGCGAACAGGAGCCCGACAAGGCGTCGATCCGCGAGGCGCTGGGCCGCGCGCTGTTCCACGCCCAGCGCTACGAGGACGCCGCGAGGGAGTTCCGCGCAGTCGCCGCGCGCTCGCCCACGAACGACTACGCGCTCTTCTGCCTGGGGCGCTCCATGCAGCAGCTCGGCCGCCACGAGGAGGCTCGCCACCCGCTCGCGCTCGCCTGCTCGCTGCGCCCCGAGCGCCGTGACTACCGTGTCTACCGCGACCGCTCCCGCCGTGCCGTCCACGGCTCCTGACCGCCCCCCGCACCCCTTGGCCACGGCTCCTGACCGCCCCCCTCACCCCCTTGGTTCGGGCACGTGCGGCGTGGGCAGCCGGGCGGCCCGCGGATCGGGCGGCGGTGCCGATGCTATGCTCGACCGACAGCTTTCGTGCCAGCGTGAGGACGCTGACTGTCGGACCGGAAGTGGGCGGATCGCCCGCTTTTTTTAATGTTAGGAGGGCCTATGGGAACGTTGCAGACAGAGATCGAAGGGTTGCTCGCCGAGCGCGAGCCCAAGGTCGAGGTGCTGCTCGCCGAGGTGGTGGGCGGGGGCACTCTGAGGGTGTTCATAGACCACCCGGAGGGTGTCACCCTCGCGCTCTGCGAGCGGGTGACCGGCACTCTGCCCGAGCTGCGCGAGCGCTACGCCCTGGAGGTCTCCTCCCCCGGCGTCGAGCGGCCGCTGACCAAGCCCGACCACTTCCGCCGCTTCGTGGGCCGCCGCGCACGGGTGCGCACGCGCGACGATTGGATGGCCCACGCGTCCGGCTCGAGCCGGCGGCCGACGGGCAGCGGCCGATCTCCGATCGGCCGGCGCAGCTACACCGGGGAGCTGGTGGGGGCCTCGGACACCGAGATCACGCTCGCCGCCGAAGGCGCGCTCCTGACGATCCCCTACACGCAGATCCGCCGGTCCAACCTGGTCGAGGAGTAGGCGCCCATGTCACGCGAAATCCTTGAAGCTATGCACGCCCTGGCCCGGGAGAAGGGCATCGAGCCCGAGAAGCTGATGCTCGCGCTGGAGGACGCCCTGCTCTCCGCCTACAAGAAGCAGCCGGGCTCCGCCAAGTACGCGCGCGTGGAAATGGACCGCGAGACCGCGGACTTCCGCGTGATCGAACTGATCGTCCCCGAGCGCCTGGAGGCGCACCTGATCGTGGAGACGATCGACGAGGGCACAACCGTGGACCCCGAGACCGGCGAGCTGCGCGAACCGGAGGAGCCCGAAATCGACCCCGCGAAGTTCGAGCAGTACCGCGATCAGATCGGCGAACAGGACGTCACCCCCGACGACTTCGGGCGGATCGCGGCGCAGACCGCCAAGCAGGTGATCCTGCAGCGCATCCGCGAGGCCGAGCGGGACATGATGTTCGAGGAGTACCGCGACCGCGTGGGCGAGCTGATCACGGGGATCGTGCAGCAGTCGGACTCCCGCTACACCCTCGTGCAGCTGCGCGAGCGCGTGGAGGCGCTGCTGCCCAAGTCCGAGCAGGTGGACGGCGAGCGCTACGACCACTCCCAGCGGATCAAGGCCGTGATCAAGGAGGTCTCCCCCTCCACCAAGGGGCCCTCGATCATCGTCTCCCGCCGCGACCCGGAGCTGATCAAGAAGCTCTTCGAGCTGGAGGTCCCGGAGATCGCCGACGGCCTCGTGGAAATCGCCAACGTCGCGCGCGAGCCGGGCTACCGCTCGAAGATCGCCGTGGTCTCCCACGCCGACGGAGTCGATCCCGTCGGCGCCTGCGTGGGCCCCCGGGGATCGCGCGTGCGGATGGTCGTCTCGGAGCTGCGCGGGGAGAAGATCGACATCATCCCCTTCAACGAAGAGCCCGCGCGCTTCGTCGCCAAGGCGCTCTCGCCCGCGCGAGTGCGTGAGGTGCTGGTGGACGATGAGGCCAAGCAGGCCACGGTGATCGTGCCCGACGATCAGCTCTCCCTGGCGATCGGTCGCGAGGGCCAAAACGCCCGCCTCGCCGCGCGCCTCACGGGCTGGCGCGTGGACATCCGCTCGGAGACCGAGTTCGCCGCCGAGGAGGCCGAGCACGGCTACGAGGAGGAGGAGGTCTCGGGCCGCTGCGCCGCGATCCTCTCCAACGGCCGCCGCTGCCCCAACGCGACGCAGCCCGGCTCACGCTACTGCGGCCTGGAGACCCACCAGGCGCTGGCGGGCATCGCCAGCGACCGGGTCGCCGACCTCAACCCCAACGGCGGCGGCGCGGTGCCGGCGCAGGACGCGCCACCTCCACCCGCTGAGGACAAGGGCGCGGTGCCGGCGCAGGACGCGCCACCTCCACCCGCTGAGGACAAGGGCGCGGTGCCGGCGCAGGACGCGCCACCTCCACCCGCTGAGGACAAGGGCGCGGTGCCGGCGCAGGACGCGCCACCTCCACCCGCTGAGGACAAGGGCGCGGTGCCGGCGCAGGACGCGCCACCTCCACCCGCTGAGGACAAGGGCGCGGTGCCGGCGCAGGACGCGCCACCACCACCCGCTGAGGACAAGGGCGCGGTGCCGGCGCAGGACGCGCCACCACCACCCGCTGAGGACGAGGGCACGGTGCCGGCGCAGGACGTCTCGCCGCCCCCCGCCGAGGACAAGGGCGCGGGAGGGCAGGCGCCATAGCGGGTCACGTGCCCCGACGCCGCTGCATCGGCTGTGGGCGGATCGCACCGAAGGCCGAGCTGGTGCGCCTGGCGGTCCGCACCGAGGACCGCGGACGTCGCCGGCGCGCGGTGATCGACCCCGCCCGCACGCTGCCCGGCCGGGGAGCGTATCCTGTGCCGGCCCGGCAGATACGAACGCGCCCACACTGCCGAATCCGGACTGCCTGCGGCTCGCCGAGCGCCGGGGGGGCGTCGCCAGGGCGCTGCGGTGCTCAGTGACCCTCGATACTGAGATCGTAGAATCGGTCAAGAGGATGGCGCAGTCGGCCGAAGGCCGGCTGGCCGAAACGGGGACCGATTGGGGCGACACTCGCTGCGCTCGCATCCCCAAATCGGCCAGCGCCGAAGGCGCGTGTCATCCGGCTTCGGTCGGGTCCCTCGCTATTTCAAAATCATGAGCAAGAAGCGCGTACACGAGATCGCCAAGGAGCAGGGCCTCACCAGCAAGGCGCTGATCAAGCGGCTGCAGGCCGCGGGGGTCGAGGTCAAGACGGCGTCCTCCTCGGTCGATGAGACCGCTGCCTTGCGCGCGCTCGACGGCAACGGCGCCTCCACTTCGGCGCCGGCCGCCCCGCCGCCTACGCCAGCGCCGGCCGCCCCGGGCACTGCATCAGCACAGGCCGCCCCGGGCCCTGCTCCCGCGTCGCCGCCAAGCGCACCCGCACCCCCGCCCGCACAGCAGAGGCCGGCGCCTCCGGCGAGCGTGCAGACGCAGACGGCGCCCGCCCAGGCCGCCGCTCGTGCCGTGGCGGTTGCCGCGTCCGCCCCCGTCCCGGCCGCGGCGCTTGCCGATCCGCTCGCGGCCGCCCCCGCGCAGGGCTCCACCGAGCGGGTGCGTCCCACGCGCGACTCGCGCACCGGCGAGCGCGCGCCCGCGGGCGCCGGCCCACCGGGGCGCCGGCGTGTGGTGATCGACTCCCAGGCCTCCCGCCGCCAGCAGGCGGGCCCCGCCAACCAACCCCAGCGCCGCCCGCGCCGCGGCCGCCGCCGCCGAGGCACCTACGACGAGACGATCGCTCCGATCGACAACACCGCCGCGATCAGGGACGCCAACCTCGTGCGCATCAACTCCGGCGCCACCGTGAAGGACGTCGCCGAGTACCTCGGCGTGCCGGTGCCGGAGGTGATCAAGAAGCTGATGAGCCTGGGGGAGATGGCGACGCTCACCCAGACCCTCTCCGACGACGCGATCCAGGTGGTCGCGGAGGAGCTGGGCAAGGAGATCGAGATCGTCCACGCCGCCGACGACGTGGAGCTCGAGCCGGTCTACGAGGACGCCGAGGAGGACCTCGTCGAGCGCCCCCCCGTGGTGACGGTGATGGGCCACGTGGACCACGGCAAGACCTCGCTGCTTGACGCGATTCGCAGGACCGAGGTGGCCGCTGGGGAGGCGGGGGGCATCACCCAGCACATCGGTGCCTACCAGGTGCGCCACGCGGGCAAAGAGGTCACCTTCCTGGACACCCCCGGCCACGAGGCGTTCACCGCGATGCGCGCCCGTGGGGCGCGCGTGACCGACCTCGCCGTGATCGTGATCGCCGCCGACGACGGGGTCAAGCCGCAGACCGAGGAGGCGATCGACCACGCCAGGGCCGCGGACGTGCCGATCGTGGTGGCGGTCAACAAGGTCGACAAGGAGGGCGCCCAGCCCGATCGGGTGCGCACCGAAATGGCCCAGCACGGCCTGCAGCCCTCCGACTGGGGCGGGGAAACCGAGTTCGTGGACGTCAGCGCCAAGACCCGCCAGGGCCTCGACGAGCTGCTCGACACGATCCAGGTGGTCACCGATCTGGAGGAGCTGCGCGCCAACCGCGGCGCGGAGGCGTCGGGCACGGTGATCGAGTCCAAGCTCGACCCCGGCCGGGGCCCCGTCGTGAGCGTCCTGATCCAGCGCGGGACGCTGCGGGTCGGCGACGCGCTGGTCGCGGGCGCGCACTTCGGGCGGGTGCGCGCGATGCACGACTTCATGGGGGCACGCACCAAGCGCGCGGAGCCCGGGGACCCGGTGGAGGTGCTCGGCTTCGACGGGGTCCCCGAGGCGGGGGAGCTCGTGCGGGTCGTGGAGAACGAGCGCCGCGCGCGCCAGCTCGCCGGCGAACGCGCCAACCGCCTGAAGACCGAGGCCCTGGCGCGGCGCTCCTCGCGCAAAATCTCCCTCGAGGACGTCTTCAAGCTCGCCCGCGAGGGCGCGGTCAAGGAGCTCGGCCTGGTCATCAAGGCCGACGTTGCTGGGTCGCTGGAGGCGATCGAGGACGAGATCGCGAAGCTCCCCCAGGAGGAGGTCAAGGTCAACATCATCCACCGCGGAGTGGGGGGCATCAACGAGTCCGACGTGATGCTCGCCGCCGCCTCCGAGGGGCTGATCCTGGCCTTCAACGTGCGCCCCGTCGGCGACGCCCGCCAGATCGCAGAGCGGGAGGGCGTGGAGATCCGCTCCTACGCGGTGATCTACCGCGCGATCGAGGAGCTGCGCGCGGCGATGCAGGGCCTCCTGGAGCCCGAGGAGGTCGAGAGCACGCTCGGCCAGGCCGAGGTGCGCCAGCTCTTCCGGGCCTCGCGCATCGGGACGATCGCGGGCTCCCACGTCACCGAGGGCAAGGTCACGCGCGGCGCCCGCGTGCGCGTGGTGCGCGAGGGCACGGTCATCTACGACACCACGATCGCGAGCCTGCGGCGCTTCAACGAGGACGCCCGCGAGGTCGCCGCCGGCTTCGAGTGCGGGATCGTGCTCGCCAACTTCCAGGACCTGCGCGAGGGCGACGTACTCGAGACCTACGAGACACGCCAGGTAGAGCGAGAACTGGCCTGACGCCGGGCTTGCAGACCCGACGTGTGGGGGGAGTAGCATGAGCTCAGGTCGCATGCGCCGCGTCGATGAGGCGATCAGGCAGGTGATCGGAGAGGTGGTGGCAGGCGAGTTGAAGGATCCGCGAGTGGGCTTCGTGACCGTGACCGATGTGAGGACAAGCGCCGATCTCAGCCATGCCCACGTGTATGTGAGCGTGCTCGAGGACGACCGACCGGAGGCGCACCGCTCGGCGAGCCGGGTTGGGGGCGCCAATCGACGCGAGGCGACCCTCGAGGGACTGCAAAGCGCGCACGGCTACCTACAGCGGCGCATCGCCTCCGAACTGCGACTCAAGCGTACCCCCACGCTGAGCTTCGTCTACGACGACACCACCGATCGCGCGATGCGCCTGGAGGAGCTGTTGGCCGAAACGAGGACCGATTCGGGTGACACTCGCTCTGCCGAAGCCGAGTCGCGGGAGAGCGACGATGAGCGATAACGGCAGGACGATCCATGCGGACACGGCCCAGACCCGCGAACTCGTGCTGGAGCGCATCCGCGGCGACCGCGGCTTCGTGCTCGCGACGCACGAGAACATGGACGGCGATGCGCTCGGCTCGCTGCTCGCGATGCAGGGGCTGCTCGGCGCGCTCGGCAAGGACTCGCTCATGTTCGTTCCCGCCGGAGAGCTCCCGCTGCCCAGCGAGTACAGCTTCCTGGAGCTCGAGGCGCGATCGGATCGCGTGATCCAGGCGCCGCCGGCTGACATCGCGCAGCGCACGGTGGTGCTGCTGGATTGCGGCAACATCGATCGCAACTCCGCCGACGTGCTGCGCGACGGGGCGCACCTGCTGAACATCGACCACCACCACGACAACACCCGCTTCGGCACCCTCGACCACGTGGTGGCGGCCGCGTCGTGCACGGCGGAGATCATCTGGGATCTGATGCACGGGCTCGAGGTGAAGCCCACGCTGGCGGTCGCGCAGGCGCTCTACGTGGGGCTGGTGACGGACACGGGGCGCTTCATGTACGAGAACACGGGGCCGCGCGCCCACCGGATGGCGGCCGAGCTGATCGAGGGGGGTGTGGACGTGCAGGCGATCTACCGCCACCTCTACGAGGAGATGCCCTACCCCAAGCTGACGCTGCTCGCGCTCGCGCTCGCGAAGGTGCGCCGGTTCGAGTCGGGCGAGCTCACGATGGCGTGCCTGAGCGCCGAGGACTTCCGCCGGGCCGAAGCAGAGGGCAGCTACTCGGAGGGCATCGTCGACCACCTGCGCGCGGTGCAGGGAACGAAGGTCGCCGCGCTCGTGCGCGAGCTGACCGCGCCGGAGCGCCGCGGCGTGCGCAAGATCTCGCTGCGAGCGGTGGACGACGAGGTGGACGTCTCGATGATCGCGCGCGCCCAGGGAGGAGGGGGGCATCGCCGCGCCGCGGGCTTCTCCACCACGCTCGAGCCGGAGGATCTGATCGAGTTCCTGCGCCGGGAGATCGCCGCCCAGCTTCACCCCGCGCCCGCGCCGGCGTGAGCGCCGCGGGCCCCCCTGGGCCCACCGTGGGGCGCGGCCGAGTCCACGCGGCGGGGCGGGATGATGCGGGAGTGAACGGGGTCCTGTTGATCGACAAGCCCGTGGGGATCACCTCGCACGACGTGGTCGCCGCGGTGCGCCGCGCGCTGGGGGGCGTCAGGACCGGCCACGCGGGGACGCTCGACCCGTTCGCCAGCGGCCTGCTGCTCGTCCTCGTGGGGCGGGCGACGCGCATCCAGGAGAAGCTGATGGGGCTCCCCAAGCGCTATCAGACGGTGGCCCAGCTCGGGGCGGTCTCGAGCACGGGGGACCCCGAGGGTGAGATCACACAGACCGGTCGGGTCCCACCGGACCGATCGAAGATCGGCCAGCCGCCGCTGCCGACCGGCGAGCTCCGCCAGCGGCCCCCGATCTACTCGGCCGTGAAGATCGGCGGAGAGCGCGCCTACAAGCGCGCCAGACGCGGCGAGCGCTTCGAGATGCCCGAGCGCGTCGTGACGGTCCACCGCTTCGAGCAGCTGTGGAGGGATGGGGATCCCGCTCACCCCCGCGCGGCCTTCCTGATCGAGTGCTCCTCGGGCACCTACGTGCGCTCGCTGATCGCGGATCTCGGCGACGCCTACTGCGTGGAGCTGCGACGCACCGCGATCGGGCCCTTCAACGTGCTCGACGCCGTGGCGCCCCCCCGTCGCGGCGCACCCTGGCAGCCGCCCGAGCCGGTCGGGATCGAGCGGGCGCTGGCGCTGGCCGAGGGGGCGCGGGTCCTCCCCGCGGACTCCCTCCCCTAATCCAAACCCTCCTCCAAACGCCGGGGGCTCTCGCGGCCGGGAAGGATTAGGCTGCGCCGGTGAAGATCACCTGGCTACCAGACGTTCAGACCGATCGAGGATCGGCCAGCGAGCGCCAGGTGGCGGTCGGCACCTTCGACGGCGTGCACCTCGGCCACCGCGAGGTCATCCGCGGCTCCGACAGCGTGCTCACCTTCGAGCCCCACCCCGTCTCGGTGGTCGCCCCGCAGCACGCCCCGAAGCTGCTCACCCCCCTGAACGTCAAGGCCGAGCTGATCGCCGCGTTGGGCGTGGAGGAGCTGATCGTGATCCCCTTCGACGCCGCCTTCGCGGCGCGCGGCGCGCAGGAGTTCATCGACGAGGTGCTCGTCGCGACGCTCGGGGCGAGCGGGGTCTCGGTCGGGGAGAACTTCCGCTTCGGCAACCGCGCCCAGGGCGACACCCAGCTGCTCGCGGCGGACGGGCGTTTTCAGACCACGGTGCACCCGCTGCTGGAGGTGGACGGGGAGATCGTCTCCTCGAGCCACATCCGCGGCCTCGTGCTGGCGGGCGAGGTCGACCAGGCCACCCGCTTCCTCGGCGCCCCCTTCCAGCTGCGGGGCGAGGTGGTGCGCGGCGACGAACGCGGGCGCACGCTGGACTTCCCGACCGCCAACCTGATCCCCAAGGAGGAGCTCGTGTGCCCCGGCCACGGGATCTACGCCTGCCTCGCGAACGGTCACCCGGCCGCGGTCAACGTCGGGGTGCGCCCCACCTTCACCACCGGCCGCGGGGAGCTGATCGAGGCGTACCTGCTCGACTTCGAGGGCGACCTCTACGGCAGCGAGCTGCGCATCGACTTCCTGCGCCGCCTGCGCGGCGAGCGGCGCTTCGCCACGGTGGAGGCGCTGATCGAGCAGATGCACCGCGACGTCGAGCTCACCCGCAAGGTCGTCGCCGAGCTGTGAGTCCTCGAGGGTGGCGCAGTCGGCCGGAGGCCGACGAGCCGAGCCCCTCGTTCCCCGGTCTCCCTCTTTGCTAGCGTGTGCCACCTCCGATGACCTTGACGACCGAGAGAAAGCGCGAGATCGCCGCCAAGTTCGGCTCCGGCGAGCGCGACACGGGTAACACCAGGGTGCAGGTGGCGCTCCTGACCGAGCGCATCAACCACCTCACCGAGCACCTGCGCGAGCAGAAGAAAGACCACCACTCCCGCAGAGGGCTGCTGATGCTCGTGGGCCGCCGCCGACGCTTCCTCGACTACCTGCAGCGCAACGACCTCGAGGGCTACCGCGCGCTCATCAAAGAGCTCGGCCTGCGCAAGTAGGCCTGAGACGTTCGATGGCCTGCTTGGAGCTTTGTCCTCGACCGTCTCAGGGGCCGTAGCGAGGTGAGCGTCTCGACCCCGGCACCGAGGTTCCGAGCTTCTCGCTCACCACCGAAGGCGGGGAGCCCCTCACCGAGAAGAACCTGCGGGGCAGGACCACCGTGCTGGTCTTCTACCCCTTCGCCTTCAGCCCCGTGTGCACCGACCAGCTGCAGCTCTACGAGCGGGAGCTCGACCAGATCACCGCCGACGGCGCCGTGATCTACGGGGTCTCCTGCGACAGCTCCTGGGCGCAGAAAGCCTTCCGCGAGAAGCTCGGGGTGAGCATCCCGCAGCTCTCGGACTTCGAGCCCAAGGGCGCGGCCTGCAGCGCCTTCGGAGTGCTCCACGAGGGGGGCTTCCCCCAGCGCGCGCTCGTCGTGGTGGGCCCCGACGGGGTCGTGCGCTGGAGCTACCAGGCCCCCTCGCCCGCCGACCTTCCCGGCGTGCACATGATCCTGGGCGGCCTCAAAAATATTTAGGCGCTAAGCTCACTGCGTTCGGAACATAGATAAATAGAGATAGAGATCAGCTCCGCCGAGGGCACACAGCCCGCAGGGCTGGGTCGGGCGGACAGGAAGGCAGTGAATATGAGTAGCGATGCCGTTACACGGGTCTCCGTGGAGATCGCCGGTAGCGAGATCTCGTTTGAGACCGGCAGGATGGCCAAGCAGGCCTCCGGCGCAGTGGTCGTCCGCCAGGGCGACACGATGGTGCTTGCGACAGCCGTCGCCGGCTCCCTGCGCGACGTCGACTTCCTCCCGCTGACGGTGGACGTCGAGGAGCGCATGTATGCCGCCGGGAAAATCCCCGGCTCGTTCTTCAAGCGCGAGGGTCGCCCCGGCGAGAAGGGCACGCTGACCGCGCGCATGATCGACCGCCCGATCCGCCCGCTGTTCCCCAAGGACTGGCGCTATGACACACAGCTGGTCGCGATCCCGCTCTCGATCGACCACGTGCACCCCTATGACATCCTCGCCATGAACGGGGCCTCCGCGGCGCTGATGATCTCCGACATCCCGCTGCCCACGCCCGTCGGCGCGGTGCGGATCGGCAAGATCGACGGCAACTTCGTCGTGAACCCCTCCGAGGAGGACCTCCAGGCGGACTCTGAGAGCAGCTCGGACCTCGACCTGATCGTCGCGGGCACCGAGGAGGCGATCCTGATGGTCGAGGCGGGCGCCAACGAGATCCCCGAGGCTGAGATCCTCGACGCCCTGGACATCGCCCACGCGGAGATCAAGAAGGTGTGCGCACTCCAGCGCGACCTCGCCGCGAAAGTCGGCAAGGCGAAGAAAGTCTTCGCGACGATCGCCGTCGACCCCTCGCTGCTGGAGCAGATCCGCGGCTCCCACGGCGCCGCCCTGGACGCGGCCACCCAGGTCGAGGACAAGCTCGAGCGCCAGGACGCCACCAAGGCGGTCGAGGCGGCGATCCTCGCGCAGTACGCCCCGGCCGCGCCCGAGGGTGCCTCCGAGGAGGAGCTCGCGAGCGCCTCCGAGCGCCGCGCGGCGGCGCAGCTCGCGTTCGACAAGCTCAAGAAGGGGATCATCCGCGAGCGCATCGCCGTGCACAAGAAGCGCCCCGACGGGCGCTCGGAGAACGAGATCCGCGACATCTCGATCGAAGTCGGCGTCACGCCGCGCACGCACGGCTCGGCGCTGTTCACGCGCGGGCAGACCCAGGCGCTGAGCGTCGTGGCGATGGGCACCCTCAAGGAGGAGATGCGCATCGACACGCTCGGCCTCGAATCCAAAAAGTACTACTGGCACCACTACAACTTCCCGCCGTTCTCGGTCGGGGAAGCGGGCCGCATGGGCGGCGTCAAGCGCCGCGACATCGGCCACGGCGCGCTCGCCGAGCGCGCGCTCGCGCCGATGGTGCCCTCGATCGAGCAGTTCCCCTACTCGATCCGCGTGGTCTCGGACATCCTCGAGTCCAACGGCTCCTCCTCGATGGCCTCGGTGTGCGGCTCCTCGCTGTCGCTGATGGACGCCGGGGTGCCGATCAAGCGCCCCGTCGCGGGAATCGCCATGGGCCTGATCAAAGAGGGCGATGACTACATCGTCCTGACCGACATCGCCGGCGTCGAGGACCACCTCGGCGACATGGACTTCAAGGTCGCCGGCACCGAGCGCGGCATCACCGCGCTGCAGATGGACATCAAGATCACGGGTGTCACCTTCGAGATCCTGCGCGACGCGCTCGCCCAGGCCAAAGAGGCGCGCACGTTCATCCTCGCCAAGATGGCCGGCGTCATCGGGACCCCCCGCGAGCAGCTCTCGCAGTTCGCGCCCCGGATCCAGACGATCCAGATCGACCCCAGCCAGATCGGCCTCTTGATCGGCAAGGGCGGGGAAACGATCCGGGGCCTCTCGGAGGAGTTCGAGTCCCAGATCGACGTCAACGACGAGGGCCAGGTGCTGATCTACTCCGCCAACGGCGAGCTCGCCGACGAGCTCGTGGAGCGCATCCGCATGATGATGAAGGAGGTCGAGGTCGGCGACGAGTTCCTGGGGAAGGTCGTCAAGACGACCACCTTCGGTGCCTTCGTGGAGCTCGCGAAGGGCACCGACGGCCTGCTGCACATCTCCAACGTCTCCCCCGGCGAGCGCATCGCGAGCGTCGAGGAGGTCCTCAACAAGGGCGATGAGATCAACGTGCGCGTCGTCGAGGTCGACCGCGAGCGCGGGCGCATCGGCCTGCGTCTCGCCGAGGACCCCGAGATCGCGGGCAAGTCGGTCGAGGAGCTCGCCGCGGTTGGATCCGTATCCCACCCGCCCGGAGGGGGAGGAGGATCGAGGTCCCGGCCCTCCTCCTCGTCCTCGCGCAACGGTCGCGACGGCCGCGGCGACCGCTCGCGCAGAGATGAGAGCCCGCCCGCCCAGCGCGGCTCCGGCCGCCCGCGCCATGGCTCCGGGCGCGACCGCGACCGCTATTGAGCATGCCGGAGGGTCATCGCATCACCACCCTGGACGGGGGCGTCCGGGTGGTGAGCGAGCCGCTGCCGGCGGTGCGCTCGGTCGCGCTCGGGTTCTGGATCGGCGCGGGGTCGGCGCTGGAGAGCGACGATCAGGCGGGGATCTCGCACCTGCTCGAGCACATGCTCTTCCGCGGCTCCGAGCGCTACGGCTCGGAGGAGATCGACCAGATCTTTGACGCGATGGGCGCCGAGCTGAACGCGGGCACCGACAAGGAGGCGACCTCGGTTTACACGCGGGTGCTCGACAGACATCTGGAGCGCGCGTTCGACGTGATCGCCGACATGGTGTGGCGCCCCCTCATGGGGGAGCTCGAGGCCGAGCGCGAGGTGGTGCTCGAAGAGATCGCGATGTACGAGGACGACCCCCAGGACCGCGTCTTCGACGTGCTCGGGGAGGCGGTCTTCGGCGAGCACCCCCTCGGCCGCGCGGTGATCGGGCGCGCCGAGGTCGTCAGAGCGGTCACGCGCGAGCGGCTGCGGGCCTTCCACGCCGAACGCTACGACCCCGCGGACGTGGTGATCTCGGCGGCCGGCTCGGTTGAGCACGACGCGCTGGTGGAGATGGCAAGGGCCGCCTGTCCTCCACGTCCGACCGGAGGGGGGAGCGGCGCGGTCGGCCCCAACAGCGGCGTGGGCGCGGCGCCGCCCGGCGAGCCTGGCGAGACGAGCGGCGTGGATGCGAGGGGCGCGTCGGGTGGAGTGGGCGAGGTGGGCGATCCTCTATTCGAGCGACGGGTGCGCTTCCTGCGTAAGGAGACCGAGCAGTACCACCTGTGCCTCGGCGGACGGGGGATGGCGCGCGACGATGAGCGACGCTTCGCGCTGCGGGTGCTCGACAACGTGCTCGGCGGGGGCCCCTCCTCGCGGCTCTTCCAGGAGGTGCGCGAGCGCCGGGGCCTCGCGTACTCGGTGTTCTCCTTCTCCAACCTCTACGCCGCGACCGGCGAGGTGGGGCTGTACGTGGGAACCCGCCCGGAGAACCTGGCGGAGGCGCTGAAGGTGATCGCGGCGGAGCTCGAGCGCTTCGTGCGCGAACCGGCCGACGCGCGGGAGCTCGAGCGCTCGCGGGAGAACGCAAAGGGTCGTCTGGTGCTCGCGTTGGAGTCCACGGCGGCACGCATGAATCGACTGGGGAGCTCGGTTCTGACCAGCCAGCCGATCCTCTCGGTGGAGGAGCTCGTCGCGCGGATCGACGCGGTCACCGTCGAGGACCTCCAGGCGCTCGCCACCGAGCTTTTCCGAGCAGGTGAGCTGTCGGTCGCGGCGATCGGCCCGGACGAGGCGGTGTTGCGCGAGGCGCTCGCGCCTCTGGAAGCGGTGGCCGCGGGATGATCCGCGTCGCGGTCGCCGGCGCCGCGGGCCGCATGGGCGAGGCCGTGTGCGCCGCGGTGGAGGGCACCGAGGACATGCAGCTCGTCGGCCGCGTCGATCCGCTGCTGGGCACGACGCTCGCCAAGGTCCTCCCGAACGCCGATGTGGTCGTCGACTTCACGCGGCCGCAGACCGCCGTGGAGAACGCCGCGGCGTGTGTGCGTGCGGGGGTGCACGCGGTGGTGGGAACGACCGGCTTCGACCTGGAGGAGCTGGAGCGGGCGTGCGCCGCCGAGCGTGTGGCAGCGCGGGCGAACGTGCTGGTGGCGCCGAACTTCGCGATCGGGGCGGTGCTGATGATGCGCTTCGCGGCGCAGGCGGCGCGCCACATGGCAAGGGCGGAGATCATCGAGCTGCACCACGAGGGCAAGCTCGACGCCCCCAGCGGCACCGCGAAGCTCACCGCGCGGCTCATGGCGCAGGCGAGTGGGGGCGCGGAGCCGCCGATCCACTCGGTGCGCCTCCCCGGCCTGGTTGCCCACCAGGAGGTGATCCTCGGCGATCTCGGCCAGACGCTCACGATCCGTCACGACTCGATCGACCGGGAGTCCTTCATGCCCGGGGTGCTGCTCGCGGTCCGCCGGATCGCCGCGCTCGAGCAGCCGCTCACCATCGGTCTCGAGCGCCTGTTGTTCCACAATGGCGTGGACGTGGGCGTGGACGTGGGATAATTGGCCGCGATGGGGAACCTGGGAACGATTCTGACCGCGATCGTGACGCCGTTCGACGCCCAGCTGCGCGTCGACGAGGAGGCGTTCGTGGCGCTGATGCACCACCTCGCCGCGCACGGCTCGGATGGCTTCGTGGTCGCCGCCACCACCGGCGAGGCCGCCACGCTCACCGACGAGGAGCAGCTCGCGCTGATCGAGTTGGCGATCGCGGAGCGCCCGGCGGGCAGGACGATCGTCGCGGGCGCCGGCACCAACGACACACGCCACGCGGTCCTCTTGACCGAACGCGCGAGCGCGCTGGGCCCCGACGCGATCATCTCGGTGACGCCCTACTACAACCGCCCCAGCCCGCTGGGCCTCAGGCGCCATTACGAAGCCGTCGCGGCCGCCACCGACAGGCCGATCATGCTCTACAACATCCCCAGCCGCACGGGCACCAACATCGGCCCGGAGCTGCTCGCGGAGCTGGCGCGGATCGAGCACGTCGAGGCCGTCAAGCAGGCCAACGCGCAGGAGCTCCAGCTGATCGACGGGCTCGAGGTGTACGCCGGCGACGACAGCTCGCTCGCGCGCACGCTCGACATCGGCGGGGCGGGCGGCGTCTGCGTCTCAAGCCACATCGTCGGAGACGAGATGCGCCGGATGGTCGAGGAGCCGGAGAACCGCGCCGCGATCGACGCGACGCTCCAGGACGTCTACAGGACGCTGTTTCTCACGTCGAGCCCCACCTGCACGAAGGCCGCGCTGAACCTGCTGGGCCACAACGTCGGCGGCGTGCGCCTGCCGATGGTGCAGGCAACTCCCGAGGAGCTCGAGGAGGTGCGGGCGATGCTCGTCCGCCATGGGCTGTTGGCGGCCGGAGAGGCTGCCGCGGCAGGCGGGACCGGCGAGACCCTGAGGGCCGGCAGGATCTCGGGTTCGGCAGGCGAGAACCCCGCGCCCTCGGCACAGGCGCAGCACGCGTGAGCGCAAAGCTGCGCGTCCTGCCGCTCGGCGGCCTGGGCGAGATCGGCAAGAACATGACCGTCGTGGAGCACGACGGGCGGATCGTGGTGGTCGACGTCGGCCTGCGCTTCCCCACCCCCGAGATGGTCGGCATCGACCTGGTGCTCCCCGACTTCTCCTACCTGCGCGAGCGCGCCCGGGACATCGAGGCGATCGTGGTGACCCACGGCCACGAGGATCACCTCGGAGCGCTGCCGTGGGTGCTGCGCGAGCTCGCACGGCAGGCCGACCTTCCACCGGTGTACGGGGGTGCGCTGACGATGGCGATGGCGCGCTCGAAGCTCGAGGAGCACAAGCTGCGCGAGGTCGAGCTCTCCGACGTGGCCCCCGGGGAGGTGCTCGAGCTGGGGCCGTTCTCGATGGAGATGGTGCACATGACCCACTCGATCCCCGACGCGAGCGCGGTGGCCCTGGGCACGGAGCTCGGGACGGTGCTGATCACGGGCGACTACAAGTTCGACCAGACACCCGTGGACGGACCGCCCGCGGACGTCTCGCGCCTGGCGGAACTGGGACGCGAGGGGGTGCTGCTGCTGTGCGGGGACTCCACGAACGTCGACCGCGAGGGCTTCTCCCCGTCGGAGTCCGTGGTGGGCCCCCACCTGGAGGAGGTGTTCGCGCGCTGCGAGGGGCGGATCGTGGTGACGAGCTTCGCCTCGAACATCCACCGGGTGCAGCAGGTGGTGGACGCGGCGCAGGCACTGGGACGCAAGGTCGCGCTGGTGGGGCGCTCGATGCGCAAGAACGTGGGCATCGGGCGGACCCTGGGGCACATCGAGGTGCCCGAGGGGATGCTCGTCGGGGTGCGCGAGATCGAGGACTTCGCGGAGGATCGGATCGTGATCATCTCGACCGGCTCCCAGGGCGAGCCGCTTAGCGCGCTGCGGCGGATGGCCTACCGCGACCACCCCCAGGTGCAGCTGCGCCGCGGGGACACCGTCGTCTTCTCCGCCACCCCCGTGCCGGGCAACGAGCGCGCGGTGAACGAGACGATCGACCGCCTCTACCACATCGGCTGCCACGTGGTGACGCCGGCTGACGCGCCGGTGCACGCCTCCGGGCACGGCTACGCGGAGGAGGTGAAGCTGATGCTGAACCTCGTGCAGCCCCGCTACGTGATGCCCTTCCACGGCGACTTCAAGCGGCTGCGCCTGCACAGCCAGCTGGCGGAGGCGGTGGGGATCGCACCGCAGGACATCTTCCAGGGGGAGAACGGCCTGCCGCTCGACCTCAACGAGCGTGGGGCGCGCTTCGGGGATCACGAGCAGTCGGGGATGGTGTTCGTGGATGGGGTGGAGATCGGCGACATGGCCGACGTGGCGCTGCGCGACCGGCGGATGCTCTCCGCGGACGGGATCTTCATCGTGGTGGCGACGATCGCCGAGCAGGACGGGCGCTCGGTGGCCGACCCGGAGGTGATCTTCCGCGGCGTGCCGTTCCTCGATGAGGCCGACAAGCTGGTGAGGGAGATCCGCGCCACCGTCGAGGGGTCCCTGGCCCGCGCCGCCGAGGAGGAGATCCGCGAGGTGGACCTGATCCAGCAGACGCTCCACGACGACCTCGCGCAGCTAGTCTACGACCGGCTGAAGCGGCGGCCGATGGTGCTGCCGGTCGTCGTCGAGGTCTAGCGACCCGGCGGCTCAGGTCAGTTGTGCACTGGGCATGGCCGGCTGAGGCGTGGCCGGAGCGCTGTGCGCCGGAGCCAGCGGCAGGCGCACCACGAAGCGCGCGCCGTGGGGAGCGACATCCTCGAGGGTGACCGAGCCGCTGTGGGAGTGGGCGACCGCGCGGACTATCGCGAGGCCGAGGCCGAAGGATCCCCCACGGTCGCCGGCGCCGCGGACGAAGCGCTCGAACAGGGTGGCGGCGAGCTCGGGGGAGACGCCGGGGCCGTCGTCTTCGACGACGAGCATGGCGCTCGAGCCCTCCGCCGCGGTGGATGCGCGGATCGCGGTGCCCGGCGGGGTGTGGCGCAGCGCGTTCTCGAGGAGGTTGAGCGTGAGCCGCAGCAGCTCGTCGTGGTCGCCGTGGAGGACCGCGGGGTGGGCGTCGATCGAGAGCTCGTGCTCGCCGCTGAGGTGCCCCAGCTCGGCGGCGGCCTCGAGCGCAACCTGGCCGAGGTCGACGGGCTGGCGGGACACGACGCGCCCGACGTCGCTGCGGGCGAGCAGCAGCAGGTCCGCGACGAGGCGGCGCATCCGCCGGGAGGAGCGCAGGGCAGAGCGCGCCGCGTCGCCCTCCTCGCCGTGGAGGGATTCGGCCAGCAGCTCGAGGTTGGCGAGCACGCTGGTGAGCGGGGTGCGCAGCTCGTGGGAGGCATCGGCCACGAAGCGGCGCTGGCGGGCGAGTGTCGCCTCGGTCTCGGCGTGGGCGTCGTCGAGCGACTGGAGCATCCCCTGGAGGGTGCGGGCGAGCTCGGCCACCTCGTCGTCGGCCTCGAATTGGGGCACCGTGGCGCTGGAGTCGCGGGTGCGGGCGATCTCGGCGGCGGTGGAGGTGAGCATCGCGATCGGCTGCATCGCGCGGCGGGCGATCATCGCGCCGGCCAGCAGCGCGAGGCCGCTGCCGGCGAGCGTGCCGAGCACGAGCAGTAGCTCGACGCGGGCGATCGTGGCCTGCACGCCCGAGAGGGGGCGCGCGTACTGGACGACGATCGCCCCGCCGATCGGTGACGGGAGCCCCTCGGCGCGGGCGTTCACGCGGTAGCCGTCGCGGTTGGTTTCGTTCGCCAGGCCGAAGTTGGGCGCGTGCGCGGTGCTTTCCACCACCAGCCCCAGCGGGGTGAGGATCCGGATCGCGGCGTGATCGGAGGCCGCGTACTGGGCGAGGCTCGGGGGGCTGATCACGTGCAGACGGAAGCCTTCGGCCTCGCTGCCGCTGACGCTGAATCGCAGGATCCCCGCGAGGTCGTCCGCGGAGGCGGCGACTTCGCGGTTGAAGTCCGAGCGGATGCGGTGCACGGTGAGCGACCCGACGATCACCGCGAAGGCGCAGAGGATCACGAACGTGAGCAGCGCGGAGACGCCGGCCAGGCGGGTGCGGATCGGCAGCCGGTCGAAGGTCGCTGAGATCCGCACGCCCACAGCCGAAGCCGTCCGAAAACTCGTGGAACCAACCGCAGGGGGCCGCTGGAGGCGGTCTGCGGGGTCCTCCGGGGGCGTCTCACGCACGGAGGACGTAGCCGGCTCCCCGGATCGTGTGCAGCAGGCGGGGCTCGCCCTCCGCCTCGAGCTTGCGGCGGAGGTTGGAGACGAACACCTCGATGGTGTTGGTGGTGGAGAAGGGGTCATAACCCCAGACCTCGTCGAGGAGGCGCTGACGGGAGATCACGATGCGCTCGTTGCGCATCATGTATTCGAGCAGTTCAAACTCCCTCTGGGTGAGGTCGATGGCGCGCTCGCCGCGGAGGACCTCGTGGGTGTCGGAGTTCAGCGAGAGGTCCCCGACGCGCAGCGGCGCGGAGCCGCGGGGTGGGCGGCGGCGCAGCAGCGCGCGCATGCGCGCCAAGAGCTCCTGGCGCTCGAAGGGCTTGACGAGGTAGTCGTCGGCGCCGGCGTCGAGCCCCTCCACGCGGGACTCCAGGGCGTCGCGGGCGGTGAGAATCAAAATCGGCACGTCGTCCTGCTCGCGCAGGGAGCGGGCGACGTCGAGGCCGTCGACCTTGGGCAGCCCGAGGTCGAGGATCACGAGGTCGGGGACGAAGGCGTGGGCCTGCTCGAGGCCCTGAGCGCCGTCGGGAGCGATGCGGACCTCGTAGCCCTCCATGCGCAGCGAGCGCTGGAGCGCCTGGGCGATGTCCTCATCGTCCTCGACCACGAGAACTCTGGGTGCACGGGAGAAGTCGTTCATATAGGTCCCTGTGTACCGATCTGCACTAAAGCGATAGTAAGGGTTTCGGGCAGGGTCCTGGGCGCGGACGTCGAAGTTGCGCGTGTATGGCAGGCACACGCAAGCGCGGCTCACGCGCGGCTCCCGCGCGCCGTCGCCCAGCGGCGCGCGCGCGCTCGCGGCGGCGGCGCGGGCGCCGTCCATCGTTCTCGTGGCCGCCGCGGCTGCCCCAGCTCGAGCAGCGCCAGCGGGATGTGCTGGCGCTGGCGCTGATCGCAAGCGGCGTGTTCCTGGGCTTCGTGCTGTACGCCGGCGGGGGCGCCGAAGCGGGCGGCCGTGTGGGACACGCCCTCGCGGTGGCGCTCGGCTGGGGAGCGGGCCGTGCGCGGGTGCTGGCGCCGATCGCGCTGGTGGGGGCGGGGGCGGCGATGCTGATGCGCCCGGTGCTGCCAGCGCTGCGGCCGCTGCGCACGGGCAGCCTCTGCCTGTTCTGCGCGATCGTGCTGGCGCTGGCGGCGGGCACGCTGGGCGTGAGCGCGGGGCAGGGCGGGGGCGGCTCGCGGTGGTCCTCGCACTTCCTCCAGACGCGGGGGGGCGCGGCGGGGGAGGCGTTGTACGAAGTGGCGCACAGGCTGGTGCAGCAGGTGGGGGTTGAGATCCTCGTGGTCTTCCTGCTCGTGGTGGGCCTGGTGCTGTTGACCGGGGCCTCGCTGGCGGCGGTGCTGCGGGCGACGGGCAGCGGGATGGTGGACAGCACGCGCGTTCTGCGAACGCTGGCCGATCGTCGATCGGTGGCGAAGTACAGGCCCTCTGGCGCGCATCTCCTGCCGCCGGGTCTGGAGCCGCTCCTGCCGCGGGCTCTGGACCGATCGGAGATCGACCCGCTGCTCCCGCCGGAACCGGAGCCGGAGGAGCTGGTGGTGAGGGCTACCCACGTGGAGGCCCCCTCGCTGGATGAGCCTCAGTTCGAGGACGAGGAGGAGATAGAGGAGGAGGAGCAGCAGGAGGCGCTCACCGGCGTGTCGGCGACCAGCCCGGAGGACCTCACCCCGCAGGGCCGGCTGCGCGAGCGGGTGACGGACGACCCGGACTTCGTGTGGCGGCTGCCGCAGGCGAGCAGGGTGCTCTCGCGCTCGAGTGCCGAGCAGGCGCGCCCGGACACCGCCGGCCAGGAGCGCATCGCCGCTAGCCTGGTGGAGGCGCTGAGCCACTTCGGGGTGCAGGCGAAGGTGATCGGGACTGTGGCGGGCCCGCACATCACCCGCTACGAGCTGCGTCTGGCGCCGGGAACGAAGGTGGCGAAGGTGGCCCAGCTGAAGGACGACCTGGCGTACGCGCTGGCGGCGACGGACATCCGCATCCTCGCGCCGATCCCCGGCAAGCAGGCGGTGGGCGTGGAGGTACCGAACGCGAAACGGCGGATCGTGCGCCTCGGCGACGTCTTCCAGGAGCCCCCGGCGGACTGGTCGCCGCTGACGGTGTGGCTGGGCAAGGACGTGGCGGGCAAGGCGATCGGAGCGGACCTCGCGAAGATGCCGCACCTCTTGGTGGCGGGCACGACGGGCGCGGGGAAGTCGGGGGCGATCAACGCGATGCTGGCCAGTGTGCTGCTCCGCGCCAGCCCGCACGAGCTGCGCCTGGTGCTGGTGGACCCCAAGCAGGTGGAGCTCAACCACTACGAGTCGATCCCGCACCTGCTGACCCCGGTGATCACGAGTCCGCGGATGGCGGCGAACGCGCTGCAGAACCTGGTGCGGGAGATGGAGCAGCGCTACGGCACGATGTCGCTGGCGCGCACGCGCAGCCTGCCGGAGCTCAACAAGGTGCGGGAGGCCCGCGGGGAGCCGCCGCTGCCCTACATCCTGTGCGTGATCGACGAGCTCGCGGACCTGATGATGGTGGCGCCGGCGGACGTGGAGGACTCGATCATCCGCCTCGCGCAGAAGGCGCGCGCGGTGGGAATCCATCTGGTGCTCGCGACGCAGAGCCCACGGGTGGACGTGATCACGGGGATGATCAAGGCCAACGTGCCCTCGAGGATCGCGTTCGCGGTCTCCTCGCAGACCGACTCGCGCGTGATCCTCGACCAGAACGGTGCGGAGTCGCTGCTGGGCCAGGGGGACATGCTGTTCAGCCCGGTCGGCAGCTCGCGCCTGCAGCGCATCCAGGGCGCCTACGTCGACGAGCCCCAGATCGCCAAGCTGACGGACTTCTGGCGCAGGCAGGGGGAGCCGGAGCTGCGCGAGGAGCTGCTGGAGGAGGTCGAGCCGGCGGAGGGCGGGGAGGGCGCGCCGGAGGAGTTCAGCCCCGACGAGGACCCCCTGCTGCGCGAGGCGATCGCACTGGTGGCGGAGATGCAGACGGCCTCGACCTCGATGCTGCAGCGGCGCCTGCGCCTCGGCTACACGCGCGCGGGGCGGCTGATCGACATGCTGGAGCGCCGCGGGGTGATCTCGGGCTACGAGGGCTCAAAGCCCCGTCAGGTGCTGATCGGTGAGGCGGACGTGCCCCGTGTGCTGGCGGGAATGGAATCCCACCCACCCGCGCGCGCAGTCGTGGCGGAGCCCTCGGAGTCCTGATTTTTTGAGGAGGACCCCCACAGGGGGGGTCGGGGGCGGCGTTCGCAGCGCAGAGACGAGCGCTGTGGCCGAGCCCCGCCCGCAAGCGAACATGCGGGAAAGGCGGTTTCCCCCCCAGTCACTAGCCTTCAGACACATGCCCGAGATCGGAGCAACGCTGCGGGAGGCCCGGATGCGGGCCCGGATCGACGTGTCCGAGATCGAGGCGCAGACGAAGATCCGCGCGAAGTACCTGCGGGCGCTGGAGAACGAAGAGTGGGATCTGCTGCCGGGGCCGACGTTCGTGAAGAGCTTCCTGCGCACCTACGGGCAGGCGCTGGGGTTGGACGGGAGGGCGCTGGTGGAGGAGTACAAGCTGCACTGCGAGCACCCGGGTGAGGGGGCGGAGCCGATCCAGCAGCCGGCGGTGTCCGCTCCGCGACGCGCCCGCGTGCGTGGCGGCGGCGTGACTCACCGCCGCACGGGCGGGGGAGCGGGAGCCCGCCCGTCCGCGCCTGCATCTCAGGGTCCGTCGCGGGGTTACATGGCGGCGGTGGGCGCTGTGGGTCTCGTGATCCTGGTGCTGGTGTACGCGCTCCTGTCGGGCGGCAAAGGCCCCTCCGGCCCGACCGCGAGCACCCCGGCGCAGCGGACCTCGCACGGCGCTCGGGCGACGGGAGCCGGGCACGCTGCCCACGGCGTGGGCGTGGCGGGCACAACGGCGAAGCTGGCGTCACTGAAGCTGGAACCCTCCGGGGAAGTGTACGTGTGCCTGATTGGCGATGGGCGCAAGCGGATCCCGGGCTTCATCCTGACCACGGCCAGCACGCTGCCCACCTACCACGCGCGGCGCTTCGAATTGACCCTGGGC
This sequence comes from uncultured Solirubrobacterales bacterium, assembly GCA_963771915.1. Lineage (GTDB taxonomy): Bacteria > Actinomycetota > Thermoleophilia > Solirubrobacterales > Solirubrobacteraceae > Palsa-744. The sequence continues at coordinate 603,406 of CAVYVD010000002.1, forward strand.
AACGCCAACGTGACGCTGGTGGTGAACGGCAGACCGCAGACGGTGCCGGCGTCGGCGCAGGCGATCGGGTACACGATCACGCGCGCGGGCACGCGCCCGCTGGCGTCGAGCGAACAGCCGACCTGCAAGTGAGCCGGTGAGCGCGCGCGCGGGCATCGTGGTGACGGGCACGGAGGTGCTGACGGGGAGGGTGGCCGACCGCAACGGCCCCTGGCTGGCGGACCGTCTGGAGGAGCTGGGGGTGGACCTGGCGCACATCGTGATCGTGGGGGACCGCCGCGAGGACGTGCTGGCGGCGCTGCGCTTCATGGCCGGGGAGGGGATGGACGTGGTGCTCACCAGCGGCGGCCTGGGGCCGACCGCGGACGATCTGACGGCTGCGGTGGTGGGGGAGTTTCAGGGCCGCGAGATGGTGTTGGACGAGGCTCTGGAGGAGCGCATCGCGGAGATCCTGAGGCCCCTGTCCAAACGTTGGCCGAACCTCGACATGGAGGCGGTTCGGGCGAGCAACCGCAAGCAGGCGGTGATCCCCCGGGGCGCCACGATCCTCGACCCGGTGGGAACCGCCCCCGGCCTGGTGGTGGAACCCGCCGAGGGAGTCCCCGGCCCGGCGGTGGTGGTCCTCCCGGGCCCGCCGCGGGAGCTGCAGGGGATGTGGGAGGCGGCCGTTCAGACGGACGCCCTGCGCGCGGCGCTCGCGGGCGCGACGGTGTACCTCCGGCGCACGCTGCGGCTGTTCGGGATCCCGGAGTCGGAGATCGCGGAGACGCTGAGGGTCGCCGAGCGCGAGGGCGTTGCGCTGGAGCGCCTCGAGATCACGACGTGCCTGAAACGCGGCGAGATCGAGGTGGTGACGCGCTACGAGCCCATCGCGCGGGACGCCTACGAGGCGTTCGTGGCGATGGTACGCGCGCGCCACGCCGACACGCTGTTCTCCGAGGACGGCAGCACCGTGGACGAGCAGGTGGCGGCGCTGCTGCGCGGGGCGTGGACGATCGCCACGGCGGAGTCCTGCACGGGTGGGTTGCTCGCGGCTCGCCTGACGGAGCTCGCGGGCGCCTCGGAGTACGTGCGGGGCGGGATCGTGGCCTACAGCAACGAGGTGAAGGTCACCGGCGCCGGCGTGCCCGCCGAGCTGATCGAGCGCCACGGCGCGGTCTCCCCCGAGGTGGCGCAGGCGCTCGCGGAGGGCGCGCGCGTCCACCTGGGGGCCGACGTGGGGGTGGGCGTCACGGGCATCGCGGGCCCCGGGGGCGCCGGCGCCGAGAAGCCGGTGGGCCTCGTCTGCCTGAGCGTGGCCGCCCCCCGGGACGCTTGCATCACGCGCTCCGTGACCCTCCCGGGCTCCCGCGCCGACGTGCGCGACCGCGCGTGCACGGTCGCACTGCACATGGTGCGGCGGCTGCTCCGCGCAGACGCGGGTGCCTGAGGAGCCGCCGGCGAGATCGCCGGGCGGCGCCGGACGCCTGTGCGCCACACGACCGGCGCCGGACGCCTGTGCGCCGCACGAGCGGCGGCGGGCCGGCGTGAGAAACTGCCAGAGCCCCCTACCACCGGGCCGTTTCCAGGGCTCAGTTGGAAACACACTCTTGTGCAGACGTTGGCACGCTGGTATTACTCTACTCGCGGGTTGGACTCGGCCCTTGCAGGAGGCCGCGACAGTTCGCATACTTCACAAAGTTCACGGGTGTACCTACCGACCTTTCCAGGCACCCGCGAGACATCCGGATCGTGACCTCCTCTCCACGCATTCGGATCGGTCGCAGGGGACGCCGGGCCGAGCGCCCGGCGTCCCCGCGACACCCCGGCTCGCCGGGGCGCTCTTGCCGACCTCGCCGTAAAGCGCGGTTGTATCATCGCCGCTCGCCCCGCGCCGCCTGACCGCCGAGATGCTCGCGCCGACCCTTCGCCGCAAGCGTAGTTGCGATGATCATCGCTCGTGACCCGCGGAGCCGAAGCCAGGCTGTTCGTGGCGCTCGACCTGCCGGCCGAGCCGCGCACGCGGCTCGTCGCGTGGGCGCGCAGCTGCGCCGTGAGCGTGCGCGGCGCCCCGGCCCTCCTCGCAGGTCGCGCTCCCGGCGATCGAAGAAGCTCGCGATCCATGCCCACCCGCAGCCGTCTGCGCCTGCTGGAGGCCGACACGCTGCACGTCACGCTCTGCTTTCTCGGCAGCCGACCGGTGGGGGAGATCGAGGCCATCGACCAGGCGCTCGGCGTCGCGTGCGCAGAGGCCCAGCCGGTCGGGGAGCTCGCGCTGGGCGCCCCGCTGTGGCTGCCCTCGCGCCGGCCCCGTGCGCTCGCCGTGGAGTTGCACGACGACGCCGACGGCGCGCTGGGAGCGCTGCACGGGGACGCCGCCAGGGCGCTCGCCGCGATCTGCGACCTGGACTTCGAGACCCACCCGCCGCGGGGCCGGCGAGGGCGCCGCGGGCGGGCGCTTTCGACCGCACGTAACCGTCGCCCGCATGCGCGTCGGGGAGGCCCCCCGCGAGCGCACCCTCCCGGCCACGCCCCCGCTGTGGTTCCAGCCGCACTCGGTGACGCTGTTCCGCTCCTGGCTCATGCCCACCGGGGCCGTGTACGAGGGGCTCGCGACCCACGCCCTCGCGCCCGGAGGTTGATCGCTCGCTCCTCAGGGCGCTCGTCCATCCATCCTCGCAACCCACGCTCCGGCGGCCCGAGAGCCGGCGGCCGGGGGTCCGGCAATCGAACAACTGTTCTGTCCGGGGCGATCTCTAGCGTGTGCGGTCGATCAAGATCCCGACTTCGGAGGAGCCAGACGATGCCCACCACGGACCAGGAGAAGGCCGCCAAGGCCCGCGACGCCGCGCTGAAGGGCGCGCTCACGCAGATCGAGCGCGAGTTCGGCAAGGGCACGGTCATGCGCATGGGCGACGAGGGCGCCCAGGTGCGCGTTGCCGCGATCCCCACCGGGGCGCTCTCGCTCGACCTCGCGCTCGGCATCGGGGGCGTCCCGCGCGGGCGCATCGTCGAGGTGTTCGGCCCGGAGTCTTCCGGGAAGACCACCCTGATCTACCACGTGATCGCCGAAGCCCAGCGGCTCGGGGGGGTGTGCGCGTTCATCGACGCCGAGCACGCGATGGACCCCATCTACGCCAAGCAGATCGGGTGCGACATCGACGAGCTGCTCGTCTCCCAGCCCGACTACGGCGAGCAGGCCCTGGAGGTCGCCGACATGCTCGTGCGCTCCGGCGCCGTCGACGTGGTGGCGATCGACTCGGTCGCCGCGCTGACCCCGCGCGTGGAGCTCGAGGGGCAGATGGGCGATCAGTCCGTCGGCGGACAGGCGCGCATGATGTCCCAGGCGATGCGCAAGCTGGCGGGCAACCTCAACCGCACGCAGACCCTCTGCATCCTCACCAACCAGATCCGCGAAAAGGTCGGCGTGATGTTCGGCTCCCCCGAGACCCAGCCCGGCGGGCGCGCGCTGAAGTTCTACGCCTCCCAGCGCCTGGACATCCGGCGCATCGAGACGCTCAAGGACGGCACCGAGGCGGTCGGCAACCGGGTGCGCGTGAAGGTCGTCAAGAACAAGCTCGCCGCCCCCTTCCGCCAGGCCGAGTTCGACATCGAGTTCGGCAAAGGCATCTCCTCGACCGGCTGCCTGGTGGATCTCGGCATCGAGGACAACATCGTCTCCAAGTCCGGCTCCTTCTTCTCCTACGGCAACGAGCGCCTCGGCCAGGGCCGCGGCAACGCCAAGGCCTACCTGTCAGAGCACCCCGCCATCGCCAAGGAGATCCGCGAGAAGATCTTCGCCGCGCGCGGCCTCTCGTCCAACGGCCTGGCCATCCCGGCCGAAGAGCCCGAGGAGCCCGCCGCGGGTGCCGCCGACTCCGTGGTAGAGGCCCCCGCCGTCACCGTCCGCAAACCCCTGGACCGCGAGCCCGTAGCCGCCTGATCTCGCATTCCACCGGCGGCGTCCGCTGAGTGGCTCGGCGTCGCCTGGCGGCGACCCGTCCGAGGATTCGATAGGCGGCTTGGCTGTGGGTACCCTGTGTCTTCATGCCTCGCTACCACGTCACCACCTTCGGCTGCCAGATGAACGAGCACGACTCCGAGCACATGAAGGGGATGCTCGAGGCGCTTGGCTACCGCGAGGCCGGCGAGCGCGCGGAGGCGGACCTGATCCTCTTCAACACCTGCTCGATCCGCGAGAGCGCCGACAGCCGCTTCGTCGCGCACCTCGGCGAGGCCAAGCGCCTGAAGCGCGAGCGCCCCGAGCGGATCGTGGGCGTGGGGGGTTGCTGGGCGCAGTCGGTCAAGGAGGAGGTCTTCGAGCGCTTCCCGTTCGTCGACGTCGCCTTCGGCCCCGGGCAGGTGCATCGCCTCGCGGAGTTCCTCACCTCCGAGTCGCTCACCGCCCAGGGGTACTTCGAGTTCGAGGGCTTCACCGGCCGCCTACCGGCACACCGCGAGCGCCCCTTCCAGGGGTGGGTGCAGATCAGCGTGGGCTGCAACTGCCGCTGCTCCTACTGCATCGTGCCCTCCACCCGCGGGCGCGAGGTCAGCCGCCCCTTCGAGGAGCTCGTGGAGGAGGTGGGGCAGATGGCCGAGGAGGGGGTGCGCGAGGTCACGCTGCTGGGACAGAACGTCAACTCCTACGGGCGCGACCTACGTCCGGGCCGCCGCGGCTTCGCCGAGCTGCTGGGAGCGCTCGACGCGATCGAGGGCATCGAGCGCATCCGCTACACGAGCCCCCACCCCAAGGACATGCGCGAGGACGTGGTCCGCGCCCACGCGGAGCTGCCCAGCGTGTGCGAGCACATCCACCTGCCCCTGCAGTCGGGCTCGAGCCGCATCCTCAGGGCGATGCGCCGCACATACGACCGCGAGCGCTACCTGGACCGGGTGGCGCTGATCCGCGAGCGAGTCCCCGACGTCGCGCTCACCACCGACATCATCGTCGGCTTTCCGGGGGAGAGCGAGGAGGACTTCGCGCAGACTCTGGAGGTGGTGGAGCAGGTGGGCTACGACAGCGCCTTCACCTTCCTCTTCTCCGCGCGCCGCGGCACCGAGGCGGCGGGGATCACGGAGGGCCTCGTTCCCCACCCGGTCAAGGTGGCGCGCATGGAGCGCCTGGTGGAGGCCGTCCAGCGCCACGCCCGCGAGCGCGCCCAGCGCTTCGTGGGGCGCACCCTGGAGGTGCTCGTCGAGGGCCCCTCCCGCAACGACCCGGAGCGGCTGCGCGGGCGCACCCGCCACAACAAGGTCGTCAACTTCATCGGCCTGGCGGCCCCCGGCGAGCTCACGCAGGTGCGGATCGCCTCAGCCACCAGCCAGACGCTCGCTGGAGAGGAGCGGTTGGCCGGCCGTCTGACCGCCGCGCGCGCCGGTTGAGCGCCCGGCCTGGCGGCCACCTATTTCTTGCCCGAGAGGCCCGACCCTTCCTTCTCTATCGGCTTGCACTTCGCCAGGGCCACCTTGAACTGGCCGGCGCTGGCAGCGGAACTGATGGTGATATAGCCCTGGGCATTTGGTTCGGGCAGGGTGACGCCGTTGCTCTGAAAGCATTTCACCAGCCGCAGCGCGATCTGCCGGCGACGCTTGTCGGCGGCGGTGGGGGGAGCGCTTTCGGCGGTGGTGGTGGCGGCAGGAGTAGTTTCGGTGCTCGGCGGCGGTGTGCTTGCGGCAGTGGTGGCGGGCATGCTAGCCACCGCTGCGGTGCTTGTCGTGGTCGATGAAGCTCGAGGAGCCGCCGCACGCCTCCAGCCCAAGGCAGGCGAGCGAGAGGACAAACAGCGTGATCGCCGCTGCTCCGCGGCTCCTGATGGCGATGTGAGGCATTGGGCTCCTTCGGGTGTTGTCGGCTTGCCAGCGGATTATCCAATTGGCGAGCGCGACCCCCACCGCGGTGCGCCCTCCGTCGTGGCTCCCGCCGTCAAGCGGCTTGTCCCCGAAGACCGAATCCTTTCGCCATCAGTGGGCTAATGGCCGAGAACCGCTTGTGAGCCTCCCACCGCCAGCCCGGCGTGAGTGCACAGCAGGTGTTTCCGATATCGCCCCCTCGCCGAGATCGCGGCGGGCCCTCCCCACCGGGAGGCGGCCCGCCGCTCCTCAGCCTGCGCGTGCTAGGCGGCGGCCGGGCTCTGCCCCGGAGGTACCCCGGGGTAGCTTGCGCCAGGGCTCGATCCGGATTCGGATTCCGAGCTCGATCCCGAGCTCGACCCTTTGCCCATGTTCGGGCAGTGGTGGCCTGAGGGCGTCGATTTCGGAGCCGGGGTCGTGGTGGATGGGGTGCTCGTCGTGGACGGTGTGGTGGTCGTGGACGGAGTGCTCGTCGTGCTCGGCGTCGACTGGGTCTGAGTGGTATCCGTCGCCGTGCTCGGCGAGCTGCTCGGAGCTGCGGCCGCGCCGGCGATGCCGGCCACCGCGCCTCCCGTTGCCAGCGCGCCCGTCACTATTACCGCCCTGATCATGTTTGCCTTTTTCATGTGCGAATCTCCTGTGGTCGGTGAGTGCATCTACGCCGACCATCCTGCGCTCCAGCCCTAAGCGCGCCGCAACGCCCGGCTAAGCCCAACCGAAGGAGTTCGTAGGAGCGCTCTTATGAGCGTTTTCAGCGCTGGCCGAGGGGTGGGGCCTTCAGTGCTTGCCGCGGTGGCCCGCCGCGATCGAGGCGGCGAGCTTGTCGCTGCCCGTCTTGCGGGTGACGGCAGCCGAGATCCCCGGGGCGGCGCCGGCGAAGACCGTGCCCATTCGCAATGCCAGGGGAGCGACGTCCACCTCGGCGCGGTTTCGCTCGATCGCGTCAGCCACCGCTCGCGCCACGTCGCCCGGGCTGCGCGTGCCGACTCCCGGCGGGAGCTTCGCTCCGGAGTCCGCGAACAGGCCGGCGTCGCGGATGAAGCCGGGGCACACCACCGAGACGCCCACGTTCTGCGCACGCAGCTCCGGGCGCAGCCCCAGGGCGAACCCGCGCAGGCCGAACTTCGTGGCGTTGTAGAGGGAGCTCAGCGGTGTCGCCGCCTTCCCGGACAGCGAGGAGACGAACAGCAGGTGGCCGGCTCCGCGACGGGCCATCGCCGGGGCCAGCGTCCGCGCCATCGCGATCGGGGCGCGCAGGTTCACCTCGAGGGTGCGGTCGACCTCCTCCATGCTGAAGTCATCCAGTCGCCCCGAGCCCGGGAGCGCCGCATTGGCTACCAGAATGTCCACCTCGGAGGCCTCCTCGAGCAGGCGATCGACCGCCGCGCGGTCAGCCAGGTCCGCCGCCAGCGCCCGCGCGTCGAGTTCCGCCGCCAGCGAGTGGAGTACCTCGGTGCGCCGGCCGGTCAGGATCAGTCGCGCGCCGCGCCCATGCAGCTCCCGTGCGATCGCCTCGCCTAGACCGCCCGTGGCGCCGGTGAGCAGAACTGTCGATCCCGAGACCCTCACTTGTATGTCAGCCTACGCGAATGCGGGTGATCGCGCTCTTCGGCCCCACCGGCGTGGGCAAGACCGCGGTCGCCGTGGCGCTCGCCGCTCGGCTGCGGGCCGGCGGGGAGGACCCGGTCGCGGTGTCCGCCGACGCGCTGCAGGTCTACAGCGGTCTGGAGACGCTCACGGGGGTCGCCTCGCCCGCCGAGCGGGCCGCGTTGGAGCACCGCCTCCTCTCCTTCCTCCCGCTCGACGCGAGCTTCAGCGCCGGCCAGTACGCCAAGCTCGCCCACGCGGAGATCGACGGGCTGCTCGCCGGCGGCAGGCGCCCGATCGTGGTCGGCGGCACGGGCCTGTACCTGCGCGCCGCCCTCACCGAGCTGCGTCTGCGCCCCCCGCCGCCGGAGGGGGTGCGCGAGCGCTGGCTCGCCGAGCTCGAGCGCCAGGGACCCGGCGCGCTGCACACCCACCTCGCCCGGCATGCCCCGTGGGCCGCGGAGCGCGTCGACCCGGCCGACCGTCAGCGGCTCGTCCGGGCCCTGGAGCTGCTCGACGCCGGCGAGCTCGAGCCGCCGGAGGGACCCTCGCAGCTGTGGACCGCCGAGACGCGCCGCCCCACGCTGCTCGTGGGGCTCACGATGGAGCGCGAGCGGCTCCACGAGCGGATCGACACCCGCGTGCGAGAGATGCTCGACGCCGGTGTCCGCGAGGAGGTGCTGCGCGCCCACGCCGCGGGGGCCTCGCCGACGGCGCGCAAGGCGCTCGGGTTCGATGAGCTGCTCGCCGGCGACGTCGAGGCGATGCGGCGCCACACCCGCAACTACGCGCGCCGCCAGCTCGCCTGGATGCGCAAGCTCGCCGGGGTGCACCTCATCGACCTGACCGCGCGCCCGCCGGAGGACATCGCGCAGGAGATCGCGGCGATGAACGCCTAGACTGCGGCGCCCATGAGATTTGAGAAGTGGCAGGCGCTCGGCAACGACTACATAATCGTGGAGGAGGGCAATCTGCCGTTCGCGTTGACCCCCGAGCGCATACGCCTACTATGCCAGCGTCACTTCGGGGTCTTCTCCGACGGGGTGCTGCATCTGTCGCGTAGCGAAGACCCCAGCTTCGTCGCAAGCCTACGCATATATAACCCCGACGGCTCCGAGGCCGAGCTGTCTGGCAACGGCGCGCGCGAGGCGATTCTCTATATCCGCCGCCACAACTGGACCGACAAGGATGTCTTCTCGATCCAGACCGCCGCGGGTTCGATCACTCCGACGATCACAGGACCGAACACCTGCCGTGTAGATATGGGCGTGGCACACCTGACTTCGCCCGATTTCCCAAGCGGGCCACGCGATGGGCTGGGGGAACTGGAAGCTGCGGGACGCCGGTGGCGCTTTCAGCATGTGTCGATCGGCAACCCCCAGTGCGCGATATATGTGGCTGATTTTACGGAGCTTGAAGCCCTGGATATCCCCACGATTGGCCCCGCAATCGAACGCCACCAGCTTTTCCCCAACCGCACCAACGTCTCCTGGTACACCGAGATTGTTCCGGATCCCGCCCAGCCCGCCCCCTCCGCCCGCATCAGCGCGCGGATCTTCGAGCGCGGCGTCGGACCGACCCTGTCCTCGGGGACCGGGGCCATTGGGGCCGCTGTGGCACAACGTCTGCGAGGGGGAACCGCTGTGGGGCAAATCGTGACCGTCGATCTGCCTGGGGGGGAATTGGAGGTGGAGGTGGGAGAGGATCTGCACATCAACCTGACCGGCGAGGCGCAACCCGTGTTCGAGGGGACCCTCAGCGAGGATTTTCTAAAGGAGCTGTATGAAACCCAGTAAGCGCCTGAGCCGCATCAGCCAGCTGGGGGAGGGCAGGCCCTCCCCCAGAGCCCCCTCCCGGAAAGGGGCGTGGCATGAAGCCGAGTGAGCGCCTGAGCCGCATCCCGCCGTACCTGTTCGCCGAACTGGAGCGCAAGATCGCCGCCAAGCAGGCGGCGGGGGTGGACGTGATCAGCCTCGGCATCGGTGATCCCGACCGGCCCACGCCCGCGCTGATCGTGGAGGCGATGCAGGAGGCGGTCACCGAGCCCGAGACCCACCGCTACCCCTCCAACCGCGGCCGTGGCGACTTCCGCGAGGCGGTGAGCGACTTCTACGCGCGGCGCTTCGACGTGGAGCTCGACCCGGCAAGCGAGATCATCCCAGCGATCGGGGCCAAGGAGGCGATCTTCAACCTCAACCTCGCCTTTCTCGACCCCGGCGACGCCGCGCTCGCCTCCGACCCCGGCTACCCCGTATACGCCGCCGGCCCCCTGCTCGCCGGCGCCGACCCCGTGCCGCTGGCGCTCCTGCCGGAGTTCGGCTTCGTGCCCGACCTCGAGGCGATCGCCCCCGCGGACCTGGCGCGCGCGAAGCTGATCTACCTCAACTACCCCAACAACCCGACCGGCGCACTCGCACCCGAGGGCTTCTTCGAGCGCGTCGTGGCGTTCGCTCGCGAGCACGAGATCCTCGTGGTGCACGACAACTCCTACTCGGAGATCGCCTACGAAGGCCACCGCCCGCCCTCGTTCCTCGCGACCCCCGGCGCCAGGGAGGTGGGGATCGAGGTCTTCTCGCTCTCCAAGGGTTACAACATGACCGGCTGGCGCTGCGCGGCGGTGGTCGGAAACAGCGAGGCGGTGGAGACCTACTGGCGGCTGAAGACCAACATCGACTCGGGCCTCTTCGAGGCGGTGCAGCTCGCGGGGATCGCGGCGCTCTCGCCGGAGGCCGACGCCGAGGTGGCCTCGATGAACGAGCTCTACCGCATCCGCCGGGACCTCGTCTGCGACGCGCTCGCCAAAGCCGGCGTGCACGTCACGCCGCCAAAGGGCACGATCTACGTGTGGGCGCCGATCCCGGCGAACTTCGAGAACTCGGTCGCCTACTGCGAGCACGTGCTCGAGCGCACCGCCGTGGTGATCTCGCCCGGCAGCGCCTACGGGCCAAGCGGGGAGGGGTGGTTTCGGATCTCGCTGACGACGCCCGACGAGCGCCTCGCCGAGGCCGTCGAGCGGCTGGCTTCGCTCGCCTAGACTGGGAGTGAATGGATGTGACAGCACCCCGCGCCCGCCAGCGCGCCCTCTGCATCGCGGCGCTTCCCGACGCCGACGACAGCAGCGTGCGCGAGCTGGGGGAGCTGCTGCGCACCGCCGGCGTGGCCGTGGTGGGGGAGCTGGTGCAGCGTCGCGAGCAACCGCACCCCAACACCTACCTGGGGCCGGGAAAGGTGGCGGAGGCCAAGCAGGCCGCGCAGGAGTGCGACGCCAACGTGATCGCCTGCGACGACGAGCTCAGCCCTCGCCAGGAGCGCAACCTGGAGAGCGAGCTCGGCATGCCCGTGGTCGATCGCACCACCGTGATCCTCGACATCTTCGCCGCCCACGCCGCGAGCGCGGAGGGCAAGCTCCAGGTGGAGCTGGCGCAGCTGGAGTACAACCTCGCGCGGATGCGGGGCCTCTGGAGCCACCTCGAGCGCCTCGGCGGCGGCATCGGAACGAGGGGACCGGGGGAGAGCCAGATCGAGACCGACCGCCGCCTCGCCCGCGATCGCATCGCGGCGCTGCGCCGGCGCCTGGAGCAGGTGCGCGGCACCCGTGCGGTGATGCGCGCCGAGCGCGAGCGCGCCGCGCTGCCCACGATCGCGCTCGCGGGGTACACCAACGCCGGCAAGTCCACGCTGCTGAACGCCCTCACCGCCGCCCACGGACGCGGCGCGGGCGCGGAGGTTCAGGTTCGCGACCGGCTCTTCCACACCCTGGACCCGACGACCCGCACGATCCGCCTCGGCGGCCGCCCCCACCTGTTGACGGACACGGTGGGCTTCATCCGCAAGCTGCCCCACCAGCTCGTGGACGCCTTCGGGGCGACCCTGGAGGAGACGATCCGCGCGGATCTGCTCCTGCACGTGCTCGACGCCTCCGCGGGGATGGGGGGGCATCCGTTCGAGGAGATGGAGGCGATGCGCCGCGCCGTGGAGGGGGTGCTCGAGGAGATCGGCGCCGACTCCAGTCCGCGGGTGCTGGTGCTCAACAAGGTCGACCTCCTCGACGGGCCCGCTCGCCAGGAGCTGCGCCTGCGCCACCCCGAGGCGGTGCTCGTGAGCGGCACCACGGGCGAGGGCCTGGAGGATCTCGTGGCGCGGATCGAGCGCGAGCTGCGCCACACCCTCTGCTCGCTGGAGCTGCTCGTCCCGTACGCCGACGGCGGCAGTCTCGCGGAGCTGCATGAGCTCGCCGGCGAGCTCGCCCGCCGGGACACCCCCGAGGGGGTGCACGTCCGCGCGCTCGTCCCCGCCCGCCTCGCCGCGCGCTACGCTCGCTTCGCGGTGGCCTAAAGACCTCGACCGCTCGCTCAGACTCCCGCGGCATGACGCGCGCCGAGGTGCGCCTGCTCCTCCAGCGCGTCGTCGAGCGGCGCCAGATCAGCCGGGCCCATCCCCAACGCGATCGCGATCAGCCAGTCGGCAAACCACACGTTCTTGGGCAGCAGGGGGCCGTGCAGGTAGGTGCCGATCACGTTGCCGACACGAGCGCCCTCCAGGCCGCTGCGCCCGTCGTTGCCATAACCCTTGAGGACGCGCCCGAGCGGGAGCTGGCCCGCGCCGAGGCGAGTGCGTCCCCCGTGGTTCTCGAAGCCCGCGAGCACGCGGCTGCCAGCACCGTCGAGCTCGACCTCGATCAGGACGTTGCCGATCAGGCGCGGCCCGTCCTCGCGCACGGTGCGAACGTCGAGCAGCTCGACACCCGGCAGCTCCTCGCCGGAGCCGAGCTCGTAGGAGCGCCCCAGAAGCTGGTAGCCGCCGCACACCCCGAGCACCACCGCGCCACGCGCCGCCGCCGCGCGCAGCGCCTCGCGCTTGGTCTGGAGGAGATCCTCGGCGCACAACCGCTGGTCGCGATCCTGCCCACCGCCGAGGTAGAGGAGATCGTGGGCCTCGGGATCCAACGGCTCGCCCAACCCGCAGGGGGTCAGCTCGAAGCCGATTCCGCGCCACGCGCAGCGGCGCTCCAGCACGAGCAGGTTGCCGCGATCGGCGTAGATGTTCATCAGGTCGGGGTACAGCGCGCAGACGCGCAGGACGCTCATGACAGTGCGCTCCGCGTCTGGCCGCCGGCGCTCAGCAGCTCGCGCAGAGAAAGCATGGCGGTGTAGGTGGGCAGCGCGTAGAGCGGCGCCCCACCGGTCGGCGCATCGGCCTGCGCGGCGGCGAGCGCGGAAGAGAGGTCGGGCTGCACGCGAATCCGCCCCGGCTCGATGCCGGCGTACTTGAGGCGCACCGCGAGCTCGGCGGCGCGGGTGCCGCCGCAGGTGGCGCGGCGCACGCGCCCGGCGAGCAGCTCGAAGTCGGCGTCCCAGATCCAGGAGACGTCGCGGCCGTCGGCGATGTTGTCGTTGAGCACCCCGAGCAGATCGTGTTCCCCGGGCTCCAGGGCGAGGGTGCGCAGCACCTCGTTGGCGCCCGTGGGGTTCTTCACGAGCAGGATGCGCAGCTCGCGGGGGGTGGGCTCCCCGAGCATCACGCTCTCCGCGCGGCCGAACACCGCCCTGCTGTCTTGGAGGCCGGCGACGATTGCGTCTAGGGGAACCTCCAGCGTGTGCGCGAGCGCGGCGGCGGCGAGGGCGTTGTAGACGTTGTAGAGGCCGGGCAGCGCCAGCGCGACCTCGGCCTTCCCGGCGGGGGTGTGCAGTGTGAAGCGGGCGGAGCGCACCCCTTCGAGGCGCACGTCGGTTGCAAGGACCGCGGGCGCCGGGCGCCGCTGGCCGCAGGCGGGGCAGCGGTAGTGCCCGAGGTGACCGAGGTAGACCGCGTCGAAGAGGTAGGGCGCACCGCAGTTGCGGCAGTGCTTGGCGTCGGCGGCGTGCGCGATGTGGGGGAGCGCGAGGGAGTCGTCGTCGACCCCGAAGTAGAGCACTCCCGCGCGCTCGCGGCCGAGGTCAGCGACCAAGGGGTCATCGGCGTTGAGCACCAGCCGGGCATCACGGCCGGGACCGTCATGCAGCATGTGCGCCCAGCGCTCGGCGATCGTCTCGAGCTCGCCGTAGCGGTCGAGCTGGTCGCGGAAGAGGTTGCCGAGCAGGATCGCGCGGGGGTGAAGCTGGGCGGCGATCCGATCGAGCCAGAGCTCGTCGACCTCGAACAGCCCGAGCTCTCCCGCGATCGAGCCCGCGGGAGACGCGGCGTCGAGCAGGGTGGAGGCGATGCCCCCCGCCATGTTGGCTCCGGCGCGGTTGTGCACGAGCTCGACGCCCTCCCGCGCGAGGATCGCGGCCTCCATCGCCGCGGTGGTGGTCTTGCCGTTGGTGGCGGAGATCAGCACGCTCCCTCGCCGAAGACGCGCCCCGAGCAGGCCGATCGCGTTGGGCTCCAGCCGCATGAGCACCTTCCCGGGCACGCTGGTGGCGCCGCCGCCGCGCAGGCGGGAGAGCGCGCCCGCGGCCCGCGCGAGCGTGAGCTTCGGGGTGAGGGGCACGGAGCAAGCGTATTGGTGTGCCCAAGATGAGGAGTTCCTTAAGATTGCGCGAAGAGTCCGCGGTGGCGGCGGTGGGCGCATCTAAGCTGGCGTCGTGCATGCAGGCCGGCCTGCCGCTTGGCGTGTCGTGAGCCGCCTCCCGGCGGCCGCGGTGGCGTTTGCGAGCGCCCTCGTGCTGGGGGCATGCGGCACCAGCGCGAACAGCGCGGGGACTTCGGCGGGCGCGGGCGCGAGCAACGTATCGGTCTCCTCGGGCAGCTCGCGGGAAGCGTGCCGGCGAGTGAGCGACCCCGCGCCGAGGGGCCCACAGTACGTTCCGCCTCCAACGGGTAGGCTGGACCCGAGCAAACGCTACGTGGTCACGCTTGCGACCAACTGCGGGCCGATCGCGATCCAGTTGGCGGTGAGGCACGCGCCGAAGACGACGGCGTCCTTCGCGTACCTGGTGAGGCGGGGCTTCTACAACGACCTGACATTTCACCGAGTGGCCGCGAACTTCGTGATCCAGGGGGGGATCCGGACGGGGACGGTTCGGGGGGCCCGGGCTACACGATCGTGGAGCGCCCGCCCGCGAATCTGCGGTACGTGCGGGGCACCGTGGCGATGGCCAAGCGGGACACCGATCCGGCGGGGGCATCGGGGAGCCAGTTCTTCATCGTGACGGCCAGGGAGATCGAACTTCCGCCGCAGTACGCGCTGATGGGGAGGGTGGTGGGGAGCATGGCGGGAGTGAACGCGATCGCCAAGCTCGCCACGACCCCGCCGCAGGACGGGGCACCGATCCACCCCGTGGTTATCAGCCGGGCGACGCTGTCGTCGCAGAGCTGACGGCCCTCAGCTCTTGGCGGCGCGGGCGCGGTCGCGCCGGCGGCGCCCGATGAGCGCGGCGATCGCGATCGCCGCGATCGCGACGAACAGCCCGAGCAGGATGCCGGGTGCGAGGCCGAGGCCGCCGAAGGGGAGGGAGACGAGCTCCACGATGCCGAGACCGAGGGCGAGCAGCACGACGATGAGCAGCACGATCAGAAGGGCGCCGCGCACGCGGGCGAGGATCCCGGCGGAGGCGGGGGGGACCAGCAGGCCCATCGCCCGCAGCGCGAGCATCTGGCGGCCGCTGGGGGGCTCCTGGCCGAGCCGCTGGACGGCGTCGCGCAGATCCCCGGGGCGGCGCTCGGCGAGCGCGAGCGAGGCGTCGGCCATGCGCCGGATCTGCATCCGCTCCTGGGGTCGGGCGGCGGCGATGGCGCGCTGAAAGTAGGCGCGGGCCTGCTCGGCGTCGAAGCGCTCGGCCGCGCGGGCGCCGAGGAGGGAGAGGGCGGCGGACTTGAACTTGGTCTCGGCCTCGAGCTCCTCGTCGGTGCGCTGCTCGAGCGCCTGGATGGCCTCGGCGGCGCCGCGCTGCTCGATCCTGACCTGTCGCTGTTTGGGGGCCATGGGCGTGAGCATTGTACGGTCTCGACGGGGACCCGGCGGCGGGGGGTGCCCCGTGCAGGTGAGCATCCCGGACGCTATGCTCGACAGCGGTAACCGAGTTCGATGCGTCCCTCCACCCCGATCAAGGCAGCTCCGATCGCGGCGTGCGCATGCGCGGCGCTGTCGCTGTCCGTGCTCGCACCCGTGGCGGCGGGCGCAAGCGAAGCGGCGAACCCGTTCGGCGGCGTGGCGCAGTCCCCCGCGCATGCGGCGAAACCGGCCGCGGGTGCCGCAAGCACCGCAACCGGCGCCGGCAAGACCGCGACCGGTGCCGCAAAGCCATCATTGGCGCCGACCGCGGCCTCCAAGAAAGCCCTGCAGGAAGCGGTGCAGCGGGCGCTGAAGGGCAAGACTGTCGGCAAGACCGCCGTCAAAACGACTTCGAGCACCGAAATGGGTGGCGCGCAGGAATCGAAGACGAGCACGCCGATGATCATGGCGCTGGTGGCGGGGGTCCTTGTGCTGGGGGGGATCGCGTTCGTGATCGTGCGCGACGCGCGCTCGGTGGCGCCGGTGGTGGAAGGAGCGACGGGGGGTACGCGCAACCCCGAGGGGCGTCTGCGCAAGCGGCGCGCGCAGGCGAAGGCGGCCAGGCGCCAGCGCAAGCGCCACCGCAAGAGATAGGAACAGATTTGGTTACTGACGGGCCCTGACGCGGGTGCGCCCGCGGCGGGAGGTTCGGACCCGCGCCGGGGGTGGGACCAGCCCGCCCCGCCCGCCCGCCATGCAGCCAGGCGGTCCGCGGCGGGGCCCGCGGCGATCGAAGGGACCCCACACCCGGGGATCCCGGTCGCTTCCGGGCAGCCCGCCGGGGAGGGTCTTGCTGCCGCCGTCGTCCTCCTCGGAGGAATCCCCGGCGGCGGATTCGGCGGGGGGGAGCGACTCGAGCACCGCGTCGGAGCGAAATGGGAGCCAGAGCATGAGCGCGGCTATCGGGAGCTTGATCAGCCCCACGGTCAGGAGCACCACCCACAACCACGTACTCATGGATTCCGATGCTACTACGCCGCGTGGGTGCCCGATCCCGCGCGGGGGCCCCCCGCCGTGGGGCCGTGGCGAAACGGATCTGAGACATACTGTCCCCTGGATGTGGAGTGGGACCCCACCCACCCCACACATCAAACTCGACCAAAGACCGGGAGCGGCCAGAGAGATGACCCAGAAGACGTTCGTGATCGGCGTGGGCATGACGAAGTTCGACAAGCCGGGCACCAAGGAGGGCGACTACCCGGACTGGGCGCTGGAGGCGGGCTCGGGGGCCCTCGCGGACGCGGGGATCGCCTACGAGCTGGTCGAGCAGGCGTTCGCGGGCTACTGCTACGGGGACTCGACCTACGGCCAGCGCGCGGTGTACGGGCTGGGACTGACGGGGATCCCGGTGGTGAACGTCAACAACAACTGCTCGACCGGCTCGAGCGCGCTGTGGCTGGCGCGCCAGGCGGTCAAGGGGGGCCTGATCGACTGCGCACTGGCGATCGGCTTCGAGAAGATGGAGAGGGGCTCGCTGGGGATGAAGTACACCGACCGCACGCCCGCGCTCGACAGGCACATGGGGCGCATGATCGAGCTGCGCCCACTGGAGGAATCGCCGTTCGCACCGCAGATGTTTGGCAACGCGGGCCGCGACCACATGCAGAAATACGGCTCC
This sequence comes from uncultured Solirubrobacterales bacterium, assembly GCA_963771915.1. Classification (GTDB taxonomy): domain Bacteria; phylum Actinomycetota; class Thermoleophilia; order Solirubrobacterales; family Solirubrobacteraceae; genus Palsa-744. The sequence continues at coordinate 620,415 of CAVYVD010000002.1, forward strand.
GAGCCCGGGCACTATGCGTGGATTGGCTGGAAGAACCACAAGCACTCGGTCAACAACCCCTACGCGCAGTTCCAGGACGAGTACACCCTGGAGGAGATCAAGGACGCGCGCATGATCCACGAGCCGCTGACCAAGCTGCAGTGCTCGCCGACATCCGACGGCGCCGCCGCGGCGCTGGTGGCCAGTGAGCGCTTCGTCGATGAGCACGGCCTGTGGGAGCAGGCGATCGAGATCGCCGGACAGTCGATGGTGACCGATTTGTCATCGACCTTCGACGACACCACCGACTGCATCAAGATCGTGGGCGCGGACATGACGCGCAAGGCCGCCCAGCAGGCCTACGAGGAGGCGCAGCTCGGCCCTGAGGACATCCAGGTGATTGAGCTGCACGACTGCTTCAGCGCGAACGAGCTGATCACCTACGAGGCGCTGGGCCTCTGCGGCGAGGGCGAGGGCCATAAGCTGGTGGAGGAGGAGCAGACCACCTTTGGCGGGCGCTGGGTGGTCAACCCCTCGGGGGGCCTGATCTCCAAGGGCCACCCGCTCGGGGCCACCGGTCTCGCGCAGTGCTCGGAGCTCACCTGGCAGCTGCGCGGGAAGTCCGAGAAGCGCCAGGTCGAGGGCGCCAAAGCGGCGCTGCAGCACAACATCGGCCTGGGCGGCGCGGCGGTGGTGACGGTGTACCGTCCGCCGGCCTCGTGAAGCGGACGATCTTCGAGGACGAGCACCGCGACTACCGCGAGTCGGTGCGGCGGTTCCTCGCCGCCGAGGTGGTCCCCCACCACGTGCAGTGGGAGCGCGAGGGGATCGTCCCCCGTGAGCTGTTCGCGAGGGCGGCGCGGCGGGGGATGCTCGCGATGGCCGTCCCGGAGGCGTTCGGGGGGGCGGGCGCGGAGGACTTCCGCTTCAACCAGATAGTGGTGGAGGAGGTGGCCTACGCGGGCGTCGCGGGCAGCGGCCTGGGGATCACGCTGCACAACGACATCTGCCTGCCCTACTTCCTCTCCTACTGCAACGAGGAGCAGCGCGCGCGGTGGCTGCCGGGCATCGCCGAGGGCTCGCTGATCACGGCGCTGGCGATGACCGAGCCGGGGATCGGCTCGGACCTCGCGTCGATGAACGCGAGCGCGCGCCGCGAGGGGGAGAGCTTCGTGGTGAACGGGGCGAAGACGTTCATCACCAACGGCATCAACGCCGACCTGGTGATCCTCGCGGCGAAGACCGACCCCGGCGAGCGCCACCGGGGCATCTCGCTGCTGGTCGCGGAGCGGGGAATGGCGGGCTTCGAGCGGGGGCGCAACCTGGAGAAGGTGGGGATGCACGCGCAGGACACCGCGGAGCTGTTCTTCACCGACGCGCCAGTCCCGGTAGAGAACCTGCTGGGGGAGGAGGGGAGGGGCTTTCACTACCTCGTCTCCAACCTCGCCCAGGAGCGCCTCTCGATCGCGATCGCGGGGGTCGCGGCGGCGCAGGCCGCGCTGAACTGGACGCTCGAGTACGTGAGGGAGCGCACGGCGTTCGGCCAGCCGGTGGGCTCCTTCCAGGCCTCGCGCTTCGCGCTGGCGGAGATCAAGACCGAGATCGAGCTCGCCACGGCGTTCGTGGACCAGGCCGTGATGGCGCTGGTGCGCGGCGAGCTCTCCGCGGAGGACGCGGCGATGGCGAAGTGGTGGTGCACGGAGCTGCAGGGCCGCGTGGTCGACCGCTGCGTGCAGCTGCACGGCGGCTACGGCTACATGCTCGAGTACCCGATCGCCCGCGCCTACGCGGACGCGCGGGTGACCCGCATCTACGGCGGCACCACGGAGATCATGAAGGAGATCGTGGGCCGCTCGCTGGGTGTGTAGAGCCCCAGGCCGTCGTGCTCTGGCGACATAGCGCGACGCCATGTCGTGGCGCGGCGCTACGCTGTAGTTCGACGGGACCACCGGCAAGGAGACCTATGAGGATCGCAATCGCAGTGGCGGGCATGGCGGCGACTGGCCTAATCGCAGGCGGGGTGCTGGTGATGGCGGCGGGCGCCGAAACGACTTCGACGCCGGCGCCGACCCCGGCTCTACGCACGGTGAGTGTGCAGGGCGTGGCGAGCGAGCCCCTAACCTCCACGTCGAGCGCAGAAACCGCGACCACGGTCTACCGCCAGGCGATGGCGGCCGCGATCCTCGACGGCCACGCCAAGGCCCAGTTCCTCGCCGAAAAGGCGGGCACGACGCTGGGGCAGGCGCAGAACATAGGCGAAGGCGGCGGCTACATCTCCTGCCCCGAAGGCGTCGAATACCAGGGCGGCCAGCCCGACTTCGGCTCGGGATCCTCGAATGTGGTCGCACCCCTGGCGGAGAGCCGGGCAGCTCCCACGATCCACAGGGTGCCCGCTGTGAAGCCTCGCAAGCGGCGCTCTGCAAGGAAGGCAGTGGCGGAATCCTGCACGCTCTCCACGCAGGTCGCACTGGTCTACCAGCTGAGCTGACGCGGAGGCGCCACATGAAGTACTACGCCATCGCCGAGATCGACATAACGGATCCTGCGTGGATCCGGGAGTACGTGGCCAACGTCACCGCCATGGTCGAGCGACATGGCGGTCGCTACCTGGCGAGGACCGGGCAGATCCACAAGATCGAGAGTGAGCGGACCCCGCCGCAGGTCATCGTGATCATCGAGTGGCCCTCCAGGGAGATCGCGGAGGCTTTCTACGAGAGCGAGGAGTACCGGCCGTATCGCGAGGGTCGTCGCCGGGGAGCGAGGAACGAGTTCGCGCTCGTGGCGGGCGAGGACGTCAACAACCTCGCGCGCATGGACGATCCGGCGAAGCTGGAGTGAGGGCGCCGGCGGGGAGGGCGGACAGACGACTTCGTCGCTGGTGGGAGACCCGTGATCGTTCTGTACGACGCAGATTGTGGCTTCTGTCGCTGGGCGGTGGCGTGGGCGGTGGAGCGTGACAATCGCCATGTGCTGGTCACGGTGCCGATTCAGTCCCCGCTCGGCGCCGAGCTGCTGAGGGACGTCGTCCCGAGCGAGCGACTCCGCGCGGCGCACGTCGTCCGCGAGGACGGCCGCCGCTGCTCGGGAGGTACCGCCGCAGCGGAGGTGCTGCGCGCACTGCCTTCGACGAGGGCGCTCGGCCGACTGGCGGGCAGCTTGCCCCGGAGCACCGCCCTGCTCTACCGCGTGGTCGCGGCGCGCCGAAAGAGCTTCGGGCGGCTCGTCGGCAAGGAGGCGCGTCGGCGTGCCGACGCGTTGCTCGGACTGGTCTGCGCACCAACTTCCCTTTCTAGTTTACATAACATCCATTATCGAGCGTGAGGGGGTAGTGGGTCAGTTTGAATCAAGTGCGGCGTCTCATCCATTGCGGCGTCTCATCCATGTGAGACAGGAATCTCGCTCATCTGAGACAGCTTTGTCTCACCCATGTGAGATTGCGCGACGGCGCTTTCGTCTCATCCGTATGAGACTGGCGGTCGAGGTCGCGTCTATCGCGCCCGTCCACGCCGACTGTGGGCTTCTAGCTGCGCTGATCGAGCGGTGTGATCTTGTCGAGCAACATGCGCTGGTAGCGGATGACGCTGCGCGGCGTTAGCCGCGTATGTGCGCAGAGTTGCTGCAGTCGTCGACGGTGTGCGCGCTTGAGCGCGATGACGACGTCCGGTATCTGAACGCCGGCACTCAGTCGAGCCTCCTGGACCTCTCTCTGCACCAGGGCTAGGTTCGGGTTTCGCGTGAGTGGCGAGATCAGGCGCGGCGACCCGTTGTTCAGTGCTTCGACAGCTTGGATGGCTTGCTGGCTGACTGGCCAGGGCGTCTTAGCGGCGGCGGTCTTCTGTGCGAGGATCGCGAAGGACCTGCCGCCGGTGTCTCGCGCAAAGTCAGCGATGCCGAGGCGTGCGATCTGTCGCAAGGTGGCTGGGGTCTCGTGGAGCATGCAGATCGCGAGGCTGCAGACGGCTCCGCGTTTCAGTGCGTGTTGTCGAAGCCGAGTGATCTCCTCGTCTGTTAGGTATTCGACGGACCCGTGTACAGTGGCGATGCTCTCGGTCGACGCTATGTGCAAGCCGCTTGCGGGGTTCGATTTGACGATCCCCTCCTTCATGAGGTGTGCGTAGAAGGCGCGTATCGCCGCGCGGCGGACGTGAATGGTGGCGCTCGCGTAGCTGCGAACCTCCTCAGCGAGGAAGCGTTCGAGGTCCGGGGTCTGCGCCGTGATGAGGTCGAGCTCGTTGCGCTGCGACCACCTCATCAGGCGCTCGAGGCTGGCCAGGTAGACCTCTTGGGTGCGCGGGCTCTTGCCGGCGAGGTGCGCTTGGAATTTCGCGCTCAGGCCTGTGGCTGGAGGTGCCATGGTCGCGGTTCGAGTGGTTGGCCATGTAGTGGGTGGGATCGAAAAGGAATTGGCTGAAGCGCAGGTGGTCGCTGGCGGCGATGAACCCTTCGTGGACGCTCGTTGCGGACGTGGCGGTCAGCCGCGCGGCGGCTGACCGCCTGGGGCCACTCAGCTGCACGCCGAGTTCGGTGTCAGCAAGCTTGCCTGCATCGACACGGGGTCGGGATGAGCGCCGAAGAGATGGTGCTCTACCTGAACGACCTAACCGCGTCCGGGAAGAGCCAGGGGCTGGACCGGAACTTCGGGATCGGCGCGAAGGTGAGCGCCGCCGCGGTCAACCCCGCCGGCGTGATGTACCTGTCCTGGCAGGCCGGGAGAGGATGTCCCGACCGGCGTGGAACTTCGTTGGCGGTCCGGGTGAATCTCTCAGACGGTGACGAGCGTAGCGGCCTCCTTGGCGATGTGTGTGGTGGTGGGCTGGGTGATCTCTGCTTCGACGGCGAGCGCGAGCTTGGCGAGGCCGTCGTATCCGATGATCCGTCGGAACTGTCGCTCGGCCTCCAGCATCCCGGCGGCAGTCCACCGCAGGGACATCTCCCCGGACTGCCAGCGCTTGACGTTGCGGCTGGATCGCCGGACGCACTCGATCATGGACTCGCACGGGTTGGTGCTCTGCTGCGTGCGCTTCAGCGCGCCGTGGACGCCGAGACGGGTGACGGTGAGCGTCTCCTCCATGCCCTCCCGCAGGGACGCTGCGGCACCGGGGTGAGAGCGCTCGAGCTCTGCGGCGAGAGCCTGGAGTTCCCCAAGGGCACGAGGGTGATCGTCGCGCGCCCACGCGCGGCGTAGCCGGCGCTTGACCTCCGGGCGGTCGCGCTCGGGCAGGTGATCGAGCACGTTGCGCTCCTTGTGACGGACACACCGATGGACCGGGGTGCGCGGCCCCAGGACCGCGTTCACGGCGGCTCTGAGGGCCTTGGAGCCGTCGATCACGACCAGCACGCCCTGCTCGACGTCCAGGCCACGGTCCACGAGATCAGCCAGCAGCGCGGTAGCGACCGTCTTGTTCTCCGTGGAGCCCTCCCACAGGCCGAGCGGGACCTTCACCCCGTCAGTGGTGATCCCGAGCGCGACGACGTTGGTGTGGTCCTTCAAGACGACCCCGTCGAGCATCAGCACCGCCAACCGCACGTCATCCAGGCGACGGCTCATCAGCTCCTTCAGCGTCTGCGCGGTGCGGGCAACGAAGGTGCGCGAGACCGCCGACTTCGACGTCGAGCGCGCCTGCGCCTCGACCTGCTCGCCGACCGGCTCCTGGGTACGCACGAACCTGCGGGTAGAGACGCCCGCGAGCATCCGCTCCAGCACGACCGCGCTCAACACGTCTCGGCTGGCGAAGCGCTCGTAGGTCTCGACAGGCACCTCGCCGCCGCCGTCCTTGGCGCGCATCCGCAGCCGGCGCACCCCCACCCGGCGCGAGCCAAGCGTGACCTCCCCGTCGTCGCCCCCGTGCCGGTAGGCGACCCGCTCAGGGTCGTGCTTGCCCTTGGGCCACAGACCTCATCGACCTCCTCGGCCATCAGCTCGTGCATCACGCCGAGCCCGACCACCCACGCTCAGCGCGAGCAGGCCCTCCCTCGCCACCCCGACCAGCTCACCCAGCGCGGCCTGCACCCGCTCGGGCAGCGCAGGCGCCTCCATCGGCGCGTCCTCGCTCGTGACCTGTCCAGCATGCACCTTCTTCATGGCGGTTCCTCCTGTCTCGAATGGACCGATTTCGCACTCGCCACGGTCGCAACACGACCGGACGAGGCGGGAGGACCGCCACTTCAAGTTCTACGCCACGCGGGACATCCTCGACCAAAGCGCAGTCAACTACAGGCAGGCGCCCGGGCAGCGCTATTACCTTGAGACCTGCACGATCGCGTCAGGCATGGTCGAAATCACAGGCGCTAGCGTCCACTGGCGGATCCTCGACGACCGTCACTCCGAGCGCGTGAAGGAGTCTGGGATCTGGGCGTCAACTGGGCATCGAGCGGCGCTGCTGCAGGGCGAGCTGTTTGAGCTCGTGCCCCCCGCCCGCGGTGGTTACCGGAAGGTTCAGGAGTTCGGGATACGGTTCGGGTACGAGCGCGTGGTCCTCTATGTCAAGCCACACGTCGACGGCGCCCAGGTCACTCAGGACACAGTGCGCACAAGCGTGAAGATCGACGGGCAGCCACTGCCGTGGGACGCGTACGCGACCGAGTTCGAGGAGAACATGCCCGCGGAACTGCGCGCCTTCCAGGAGCAGATCGCCGCCGGCGCCAATAGCCGCGATCACGACAAGACGATCCGCGAGCGGCTAAGCGCGATTTGCCGACCTGTTCCGGATCCCGCGTTACCGGGCCGCGCCTGATGGGCCCACGGAGGTTGACAAGTCCACGACCGGCGGGACCAGCGCAGAGCGCGATACGCCAACCACCCACCGACGCAAGCCGTCAGGCGCGCCGGGCGGGACAGCCGGGGACCTGTACTCGCTCTTCGAGCGCTCGCCAGGACAACCGGCCAGTCAGGTCACGAGCCGCGAATTGCCGGAGATCCAGGCCATCTGGGTCTCCGTCGAGGACGGCACGCGCGTGTGGCCGCATCTGGAGGACCGACCCTCCCGCTACGACCGCCGCCACAACCTGATCGAGATCAACGCCGACTTCCGCGGCTACCAGGACATCGTGCAGCGCTGGCTTGACCGCTACAGCAGCGTCCCCGGGGCGAGGGCCACGATCGAGGACATCCTCGGCGGCTGGTGGCAGCAGGCGCTGCTGGAGACGGTACTCGGCGTGCTCGCGTTGCGGGGTTCTGAGTATTGGGACGACCGCGCCGTCGAAGCCGCCCTCAGCAGCGAAGCACTCACCGCCGCCGCCATGCAGCGCTACCACCTCGACGCCGTCGCCAGACGCGAGCTAGGCCTCCGGCTCGGAGCACTCCGCCAAGCCGCGTGATCAGACCCAGCCTCTGAGCGCCACACCGGATGGCGGTACTCATCGCCGCCTACGGCCGGCTGACGCCGATCAGTGGCGTACGGACGATCAACTCGTGCCGCTCGGCGAGCGCGTAGAAACTCGAAGACGACGGCGATCTTTCGTTGTTGCGTCGAGGCGACCAGTGGCGACCACTGCGGCGCTGGTGCGTCCACGCCTGTCCACCGAGAACGCCCAACACCGCGCCGAGACATCTCGGAGGCCGGAGCTGCGCGACGACCGCGCTCATGCTTGCTTCAGGAACCTCAGATAGAAGGCCGCGAACACCAGGACAATCCCAACGTTCGCCATCAGGCGCTCCCAGAACCGATGCCTGAAGAACAAGACGTCCACGCCGACCACGATGGCTATCAGCGCGAGCACGTAAAGCGCGACGCCTGTGTGCCTTCCCATCGTTCCATCCTACTGTCGTCCCGAGGTGCGCCACACATGCGTGTCACTAAGTCGCACGGGCTACAACTCGGGGAGCAACCGACTCCTCCCTCGATCAGGCTCCGACGCCGACGGGGCGACCCGAGCCCGGGACCGGCGTCACCTCAAGCTCGATGAAGCTCGAACGTCCCGGAACCCATATCTGCTGCTCTCCGTGCGGCGATATCGACGCATGAGCCCGGATGGATCCAGCCCGTGGCGGAGACGGCGGCGCCCCCTGCCGCATGATGGGTACGAAGCTGACCGCGACCGTTCCAGTGATCCGGCCACCTAGCTCGCGGAACATCAGCTTCGGCAGGGTCCACCTGACGCCGTGGGAGACGCCACCAGACTCCGAAACGGTCGTCACCTTCGAGACGCCCCAAGCGTAGCCGCCTACCTGCGGTACCTGGTTGATCTTCATCTGCGCCAACACATCGAGCGTCTGTGCCGCCTTCGAGGCGACGCCACCAATAGCCGGCTGGACCAGCGACACGAGCTGGCTCGCGTCCTGCAGGAGGGGCTCGACCGTCGTCAACACCCCCGATGCACGCTCAGCGAGCGTGGGATCGTGCGGCACTGGGCTCATGTACTTGACAGTCGCCGCGACCTCGTTGACGCGCCAACCGCCGTCGGTCGGAAAGAACACCAACACGGCAGCGGCATGCTCATCGAGCCGGTCCCAGATCCAGTCGCGAGTTGCACGACCCATCCAGTGCGTTAGCCGTGAGCCCCTAGCGCGCGGAGGCCGGCCCTCGTGACCAATCGTCCACCAGTACTCATAGACAGAGACGCGTGGCGCGGTCGGAGCGCCACCGGTTGTCGCTGCCGTCGCAAGCTCCGCGAAGCTGCCGTCGAGCAACGGCTCGGTCTCGCCAAACAGTTCGAAATAGAACGGCTTCGCCCCCTCCTTGTCGGGATCCCACAACTTCAGGTCAGGCGGTGAGCTGACGGACTGGATAGGCATCGACCAATCGTCGCGGACATTGCGGACGCCTGCTGGTGACCAGCGCGTTCAGGTTGAGCTGCTGGACTCCAGCCACGCTAGCGTCGCTGTCGTCTCGCACCGCGCCCCAATTCGCCAGCGCAGACGCCCAGCGCATGAACTTATCGTCCCCGCCAATGCTCTCTACACTTATGAGCTGTGTCGACGCACTCTGCAAACCAGAGCGAACCCGAGCACTTGGAGCTTCCGGTCGAGGAGCTGCTGCGCCGCGCACGTCCATTGCCTGACCACGATGAGATGGCGATCGAGGATCTCAGCCAAGTGGAAGGCGAGGCCTTCCTCACTGCCGTTCAGTCGTGACCGCACCGGGATCGCGCAGCGCGATCGTAATCGACACCGATGTCTTCAGCGCCGACCTGGTCCCGGCGTCACGCTTGGCGGAACGCTACGCACCGATCATCACCGGCCGGCCGGCGTTCATCTCCTTCCAGACGGCCGCAGAGCTGCGCTACGGGGCGATCCACCGCGGCTGGGGCGAGGCACGAATGCTCAAGCTCAACAACAAGATCCAGCGCGCAGAGGTCGTCCACACCGGCCCCGAGCTCGTGACGATATGCGCCCAGCTGCGCGCCGACTGCGCCGCGATCGGCCACGCTCTCGCACAGCGCGAGCACAACGCGGACCGCTGGATCGCCGCGACCGCGATCCGACTCGGGATTCCACTCGTCTCCAACGACACCATCTTCAAGGCCGTACCTGGCCTCGCGCTCGAATCGCTCACGTAAAACGGCCGCAGCCGAACAGGAGCGCAGTGAACCTCCTCGCGCGTCCCCCGCAGACTGCGCCGTTGAGGTCGCCGCGTCGGTCTCACATGGCTGGGACGTCACGGTCTCAGATGAATGGGACTCGACTGTCTCAGATCGGCGGGACGCAACACTGGCTCCTTTGGGCGGCGGGCTGCAATGGAGGCGAGCCCGTAGGGCAACCTGAAGTCGCGGCCTGCCGCGGCGCGACTTCGCGCTGAGGGGTCGCAGGTTCAAGACCGCCCCCGCTACTGCGCAGGTGCTTGCACGGTTGCGGTGCCCATCTCATCCCGCCCGGCGGTAGCGGATGTGCGTCGCCAGTGGGGAATGGAGGACCTCGGCGGGCTCGAGGTCGAACTCGGCGATGCCGTTGAATATCCTCTCGCCGGACCCGAGTAGAACGGGGACGATGTCGAGCCAGAGCTCGTCGATGACGCCCGTTAGCAGCGCTTGGCGGACGGTCGAGGCGCCGCCCGCGATGTCGACACCGTCTGCGCCGGCAGTCTCGCGGGCCTGGGCGTAGGCGGCGTCGAAGCCATCGGTGACGAAGTGAAACGTCGTCCCGCCCTCCATCTCGATCGGCGCGTGAGCGTGATGGGTTAGGACGAACACGGGCGCGTGGTAGGGCGGGTCGGGCCCCCACCAGCCCGACCACTCCTCGTCCCACTCGCCGCGGATCGGGCCAAACATGTTGCGGCCCATGACGTAGGCGCCGCGGGGGCGCAGCAGACGGCGCTCGGCGGTGGCGTCCGCCTCGTTCGCGCGCTCGTCGCCAAGGTGCCAGCCGTGAAGCTCACGGCCCCGCTTGCCGAGCGGATCTTCGCGACTTTGACCCGGCCCGGCGACGAAGCCGTCGAGCGAGATCGACATGTGGCAAGTGGTGTCGGCCATTACTCTCCTCCAAAGTGATTGTGATTTGCAGGCGGCGCGGTAGCACCGGCGCCACAGGGGCCTCCCTGCTCGCGGGCTGTGGCGCGGTCGGCGCACCCCTTCAACTCGATGATCTTGCCGTCACTGAATCATGTCGCGCTCGAAACCCTGCGAGATCGGCAGCGCACCACTGCCGGTGAAGGTCACCGACTCGAGATGACTACGCGACCCAGCCCGATCACCTCCATCTCGGTCTGCGGGGCGCACACCGCGATCTCTTGAGACTCGTTGCGCAACGTTCGTCGCAGGAGGACAAAGGCCGCAGCGCCGAGTAGCGCCGGGACCCACAGCGCGATCGCTCGATAGGCGAGCACGGCTGACGCGGCGGAGGTGATGGGCACGCCGTAGAGGACGAACGTGCCGACCAGGCCGGCGTCGATGCCGCCAATTCCCCCAGGGACCGGAATCAGTCCACCGAGCTCGCCGATCAGGTAGCCGATCCACACGATCGCAAGCGGCGGCGCCGATCCGAACGCGTGAAACGTCGCCCACAGGACCATCAGGTCAAAGACGAGATAGGCGACGAGCCCGCTGATCAGCCAGGCGTTTCCCTCGCGCAGGAGCGCGACCGCCTCATTGACGCCATCCGCGATCGCCACCAGCGTCTTCAACAGCGCCCGCGAGCGTCGTGAGGACTCGCCTTCTTCGCTGCGCTGCTGGCGCAGGTGCAGGCCCCCTGCGGTACGCCCCACGAGCAGTGCTCCAACGATCGACAGCGCTGCTATGACCGCGGGCAAGAGTGTCAGCGCGAGGTTCGTCTCGCCGGGGAGTACCCGTATGGCGAGACCCAGCCCGACGATGACCACGCCAACGACGTTCGGCACGCTCGTCAGCAGGAAGAACGCAACCGTCCGCCGTGCGATCTCTCTCGCCGGCATGCCACCTCGTCTCAGAGCCCAGGCGCCGAGCGCGAGTCCGCCGGCTCCACCGGTCGGGAACAGCGCGTTCGCTCCGAGCTCGGACATGCCGATCTGAAAGCTGACACGCCATGTCATGCGCCTGCAGAAGACCATGCGAAAGACGGCGACATAGCCGAGACCGGAGAGCACCTTCAGCCCCACCCCGAGCAGCAGCCACCCGGGCTGCGCACGCGACAGGCGAGTGCGCAGGCCATCGAGCCCCGGAAGCAGTGTCACGATCGCGATGACTACGAGGACCAGACCGGCTCCGAACAGCAGACGTGATCGCAGTCTGCGTCCGCTCAACTGCTCGGGGATCTCCAGATCGTCCGCCGCGACCTGCGCCAAAGCGGGCGGACGAGGACTCTGCGCCGAGCCGACGGGCTGCCACGTGCTCATGCCATTCGCAAGATTTCTGCGAGCGTCGTCACTGCAGGTAGCCCTCCACCGTTCCCTCATCGCGCACCGAAGCATCGTCGGGGTTCTGGTGAAACTCACGGCGAGCACGACGCTGGCGCAGCAGGTCCCAGCAACGGTCAAGCTCGACCTCGACGGCCGCGAGGCGCTCGTGCTTCTCGGGCGCTCGAGACTCCTCATTCTGGGCCAGGAGCGTGTGCTCCTCTTGCACCAGTCGCTCGATGTTGTTCAGGACACCCTCATCGGTCATAGCCACTCCTCCGTGCGCTGGTCAGTCTGTGACATCGATCCTAAGCGCCCAATGTAGCCGTCAAAGGCCTGCTAGGGCGACTCCCAAGGTCGGAGCGAACGGGGCGCAGCTCCGTGAGCTTTCTCGCCGCTCAGTCTCATATGAGTGAGACGCCAGCGGTCTCATATGGATGAGACGGGGCTGTCTCACATCGGTGAGACGTCGCATCAAGTAGCCCCGCGATCTCCTGAAGGGTCCAGACGTGATCGGCCACGCCAGCGGCCATCGCGGGCGTGCGCGGGTACGGGTTGGCGAGCGTTTGGTGCGGCCGGTCGAAGTTGTAGTACATGTAGTGGAGGCTGACCGCTGCCGCCAGGTTCTCCACCTTCTTGCTGAAGGCGTTCGTGAGCCTCGTGAACCGCCGCATCCCCATCCGCACGGTGAGGTTCTGGCGCTCCACGTAGCTGGTGCTGATCTTCGCGGGGTCCGGGGGTCGCCAAGGCGGACCTTCTTGGTCGCGCCGACGCAGGTGGGCGGGCTGTAGCGGCCCTCCCCGAGATATGGGGTCTGGTAGTGCTTGATGAGTTGCGCCCGTGCGGCACGCGAAACACGCTTTGCGCTGCGGGAGCACGTAGTCCGGACTCGGCCATAAGCCTGCGTTTTCCTTGCGGTTGCGTTTTGGCTGCGCTATGGTGATCGTATGGCTGTCAAGGATCGCGGCGATCAACTGCTTGACGCACCCTACGACGCACAGATGCGCCGGTTGATCGACGAGATCGCGGGCGAGGAGACAGCCCTGGTCGCGCGCGCGCTGCGCGACGCGCTGGCGGGCGACGCGCACGGCGCAGCGCGCTACGTGTACCACTACAGGCGCCTCGCCCGAGCGCTGCTCAGCGCTGCGGCGGCGCGGCGCCCCCAGGCGCTCGTGGTCGGCGCTGGTGGCCATGTCGAGCTTGCGGAGCCCTCGGGCGCGCACGTCTCGTGGCTGGAGACGGCGCTCGACCAGAGCGCCGCCGGTGCGCCGTTCTCTCGCTGGACGGCGGTGCTCGGCGTCGACGACGGGGTGGCGCTGCATGCGCTCGCCTCGCTGCGAGGGCTCGTCCCCGACGCCACGGCGCTGCAGCCGCCCGCCGGGGTGCGGGTCTTTCGCCTCAATGAGCTCCAGCTGCGGCGCTTTCTGCGCAGCGTGCGCCGCGACCTCGACGTCGAGGAGCCGGCGCTCGAGCGCATCCAGACCATCTTTGACCTCTCGCGTACCGAGCTGGCACGCCTGTTCGGCGTCAGCCGCCAGGCGATCAGCGACTGGATCGAGAGCGGCGTCCCTGGCGAGCGCCAAGCGAAGGTGGCCACCGTCTCCTCCATCGCTGACCTGCTCGAGCGCAAGCTGAAGCCCGGGCGGGTCGCCGGGATCGCCCGACGCGCCGCCCCAGCCTACGGCGGGAAGACGATGCTCGAGCTGATCGCCGAAGATCGCCACGACGAGCTGCTGGCGATCACCCGTCGCTCGTTTGACTGGGCAACAGCGGCGTAGTGCCCCTCGCGCCTGCTGCGAGCTCGATGCGCACCCTGCGTCGCGGCGGGACGTATTTCCGCCTTGCCGACCCGGGCTGGATCGACCCGTTCGACACCGGCTACAGCCGGCGCACGGGCGGCCGGTGGAACCCGCCCGGCGCGTTCGCCGTTCTCTACCTCAACGACGGCGTGCCCACCAGTCGCCTGCAGGTGCTGCACAAGCTCGCCGGCCTGCCCTACGGGCCGGAGGATCTCGAACCATCAGAGCAGCACGACCTCGTCACCGTGGAGGTGCCGACTCTGACGCACCTGGATTGCATCTCCGACGACGGGCTCGCCGCCGTGGCGCTCCCCGCCAGCTACCCGCGACACCGCAACGGCCGACCGGTCACCCACGCAACCTGCCAGCCAATCGGCCAACGCGCCTACCAACGCCAGCTCGCGGGGGTCGCCTGCCGCTCGGCGGCCGCCAACGCCACCCCAGACAACCAGGAGCTCGCATTCTTCGACCGCGCCACCGGACCGCACCCGACGGCGACCGCACGCACACCGTTCGCGGCCTGGTGGTAGCAACACGCCAAGCCTGCTGAGATGGCTTCCCATCTATAGCCAGCTGTTGCGTCTTTAAAGCGGCGTCCTCCTGAGCCATAGAATCGCGGCCGTGCCGTTCACGCTCAGGAACCTCAGGGAGGATCTGGAGGACCTTGGGTCCAACTTCGACGGCGCGCCGGACCTGGAGTTCCGCATGGCGAGCAAGGCGCTTGAGCTCGAGCAGTCCGGTCTCAGCTATCAGCGCATCCCGCCCGACTATCGCTTCCCGTACGGCCACACGCACAAGGAGCAGGAGGAGGTGTACGTGGTCGTGGGCGGGAGTGGGAGGATGAAGCTCGACGACGAGATCGTCGAGGTCAAGGAGTGGGACGTGGTGCGCGTCCCGCCCGGTACGTGGCGAGGCTACGAGAGCGGGTCAGAGGGCCTCAAGATCCTCGTGTTCGGTGCGCCCAATCTCGGCGAAAATCCGCGAGAAGACGTCGAGGGTCAGCGGGACTGGTGGGCCGACTGATGGGAGCGTGGCAACTGCCCCAAGAAAAAGCCTGTCCGCCGAGGGTCCAGTCAACGAGAACATCGATTGAAGGGACGTGCTAATGATCGTGATTGGGGCGGATGTCCACAAGAGCACCCACGCAACCGAAGGACGACCGTGCGGAAGCTCTGATCTACTCGATGACTGTGTCGCTGGACGGCTACATCGCCGGACCCGATGGCGCGATCGACTGGACGGTGCCCGACGAGGAGCTGTTTCTGTTCCACACCCAGCAGATACAGGAGACTGGTGTGCATCTCTGCGGACGGCGGCTCTACGAAACGATGGTCTACTGGGAGACCGCTGAGGAGAGTCCGCTTGTCGCGGAGCACGTCAAGTTCGCCCACATCTGGAAGGCCCTGCCGAAGGTCGTGTTCTCCACGACGCTGGAGAGCGTGGTGGGCAACACCAGGCTGGCCAGGGACGGCATCGGCGAGGAGGTCTCGAGGCTCAAGGAACAGCCCGGAAAGGACATCGCCGTGGGCGGCGCCGGCCTCGCCCGTGCGTGTATGAAGCTGGAGCTGATCGACGATTGGCGGCTGTCCGTCAGCCCGGTCCTACTCGGCGGCGTCACGCCCTATTTCCCGACCCTGGACGAAAGGATCAACCTGGAGTTGGTCGAGACGAAGATGTTTGGCTCTCGCGTCGTTTACCTTCGCTACAGGCTCGCTTGACATAGGAGCAACGGGCAGCGCTCTGAACGCACGGATTCGATCCCGACATCGCGCCGTCCCTTGCCGTCATCTACCGTGAAGCCATGCCGCGCCAACCCGACGCCCGCAGCTACGGACGCGTCTTCGATGAGGTCGCCGAGGACTATGACCGTCATCGCCCGACCTACCCGGACGCACTCGTCGACCGAGCGTGCGAGGGCATCGGCCCCGGCGCCGCGGTGCTCGAGATCGGCTGCGGCACGGGACAGCTCACGCGCAGCCTGCTGGCCCGCGGGCTGCGGGTGACAGCGGTGGAGCCGGGCCAGCAACTGATCGTGCGGGCCCGCGATCAGTTGAACGGCGTCGGCGATGTGCAGTTCGTCAACGCGCGCCTGGAGGACGCCTCGCTGCCGCGCGCCCAGTACTCGGCTGTGTTCTCGGCGTCGGCGATCCATTGGATCGATCCGGATGTGAGCTGGCGCAAGGCGGCCGACGCGCTGGTGGACGGCGGGAGCCTTGCTCTGGTCTCGTACTTCGGGCTCGACGATCCCCGCAGCGCCGACGATCAGCAGGTGCTGCGTGCCGCCATAGCGACGATCGCACCCGAACCTGCCGTCGATTGGCCTACCTATCGCGACCTCGCCAGCACCCTCGCCGGCGTTGCGGCCCGGCGCGAGAACCTCTCGGAGGTGTGGGCGTGGCTGGGGGACTATGAGATCGCGCGCGGGTATGCGGCAGACCTCTTTGATGACACGCAGGTCGTCGCAGTGCCCACGCAGCTGGAGCACACCGCTGACGAGCTCAACGCTCTGCTGGGCACCATGTCGTTCTGGGCAGGACTGTCACCCCAACAGCGCGACGCTCTCGTCGTCAAAAACCAAGCCTTCCACCAGCGGCTCGGACGGCCGATCCGCTCCAGCACAGTCGCCTGCCTGGTGGTGGCACGGCGCCAGCCCCGCACCTAACCAGCTGGCGGTCTACAGCGCAGGCGCGACGCAATTCACATGGATGAGATTGACCTGTCTCGCATCAGTGAGACCCCGCAGCTAGAGTGGCCGCGAGAGCATCACCCCAGCCCCCCCCGACCAGCCCGACACGCCGATTCTCCGCGCTTCCCGCCATCTTCAAGGCTCGATCACACACACCGGGTCGACGATACGACCCACGACTCCAGGAGTGACCATGACCGGCTCTTCCACCCAGGGAATCAAGATCGTGCTGCACCCCGTATCCGACCTGACGGCGGCCAAGGCGTTGTACACCGCCCTGCTCGGCATCCCACCGCAGGCCGACTCGCCCTACTACGTGGGCTTCGACACCGGGGGCCAGCACATCGGGCTGGTGCCGGGCGGCGGACCCCAGGGGATGAGCTCGCCGGTGGCCTACTGGCAGGTGCCGGACATCGAGGCGAAGCTGGCCGAGGTGACCGCCGCGGGCGCCACCGTGACGGAGCCCGCGCACGAGGTCGGTCCCGGCCGCACCGTGGCCTCCTTCACCGACGCCGATGGCAACGTCCTCGGGCTGGTCCAGGACCAGTGAGCGAGTTTTTCCGCCGGTATCCGCAGACCGGGGAGACACACAAAGACATCGGGCAACCCACCACCAGTTACTGGACCCCTCATTCCCTTCATTTGGTTGCCGGCCACAGGTCCAGTTGATGGTAGGGGCCCAAAATGAGAACACCACCGAGGAGGCCCCCGCCGGACGGATGGAGAGACGATGAGCACTGCCGCGAGGACGAGCAGGCGCTCGCCTGCGCCGCACGACGCCGACAGCCACGATCTGATCCGCTTGCACGGCGCGCGCGTCAACAACCTTAAGGATGTCAGCGTCGAGCTCCCCAAGCGCCGGCTGACGGTGTTCACCGGCGTCTCGGGCTCGGGCAAGAGCTCACTGGTGTTCGGCACGATCGCCGCGGAGTCCCAGCGGCTGATCAACGAGACCTACAGCGCCTTCGTGCAGGGCTTCATGCCGACGCTGGCGCGGCCCGAGGTCGACGTGCTAGACGGGCTGACCACCGCGATCATCGTCGATCAGGAGCGGATGGGCGCCGACGCCCGCTCCACGGTCGGCACCGCGACCGATGCCAACGCGATGCTCCGCATCCTCTTCAGCCGGCTCGGCAAGCCACACATCGGCTCGCCCAACGCGTACTCCTTCAACGTACCCTCGGTCCGCGCCAGCGGTGCGATCACGGTCGAACGGGGCAACAAGAAGACCACGCGCGCGACGTTCAACCGGCTGGGCGGCATGTGCCCGCGCTGCGAGGGCCGGGGCTCTGTCAACGACATCGACCTCTCCCAGCTGTACGACGAGAGCAAGTCCCTCAATGAGGGCGCGCTCACGATCCCCGGCTACAGCATGGACGGCTGGTACGGGCGCATCTTCACCGGCTGCGGGTTCTTCGACCCGGACAAGCCGATCCGCAGGTTCACCAAGAAGGAGCTGGGCGACCTCCTTCACAAGGAGCCCACCAAGATCAAGGTCGAGGGCATCAACCTGACCTACGAGGGGCTGATCCCGAGGATCCAGAAGTCGATGCTCGCCAAGGACCTCGACTCGCTGCAGCCGCACGTCCGCGCCTTCGTGGAGCGAGCGGTCACCTTCGCCATCTGCCCCGAGTGCGACGGCACCCGGCTCAGCAAGGAGGCGCGGTCCTCGAAGATCAAGGGGGTCAACATCGCCGACGCCTGTGCGATGCAGATCACCGAGCTCGCCGAGTGGGTGGCGAGTCTGGAGGAGCCCTCGGTCGCGCCGCTGCTGGAGGCGCTGCGGCAGAGTCTCGAGTCCTTCGTGGAGATCGGTCTCGGCTACCTCTCGCTCGAGCGGCCCTCCGGCACTCTCTCGGGCGGCGAGGCGCAGCGGGTCAAGATGATCCGCCAGCTCGGGTCCTCGCTTACCGACGTCACCTACGTCTTCGACGAGCCGACGATCGGGCTGCACCCCCACGACATCCAGCGGATGAACGACCTGCTGCTGCAGCTGCGCGACAAGGGCAACACGGTGCTCGTGGTGGAGCACAAGCCGGAGGCGATCGCGATCGCCGACCACGTCGTCGACCTCGGCCCCGGTGCCGGCAGCGCCGGCGGCGAGGTCGTCTTCGAGGGCACCGTCGAGGGGCTGCGCGAGAGCGACACCGTTACCGGGCGCCATCTCGACGACAGGGCCGCCCTCAAGGAGACGGTGCGCGCACCCTCGGGGGTACTGGAGGTCCGCGGCGCCGACACCCACAACCTGCGGGACGTCGACCTCGACATCCCGCTCGGCGTGCTGGTGGTGGTCACCGGGGTCGCCGGCTCCGGCAAGAGCTCCCCGATCCAAGGCTCGGTTATCAAGTCCGGGCTGGATCGGGATGGGGTCGTGTCGGTGGACCAGACCGCGATCCGCGGCTCGCGGCGCAGCAACCCCGCGACCTACACCGGTCTGCTCGACCCGATCCGCACGGCATTCGCGAAGGCCAACGGCGTGAAGCCCGCGCTGTTCAGCGCCAACTCCGAGGGCGCCTGCCCGACCTGCAACGGCGCCGGGGTCATCTACACCGACCTGGCGATGATGGCGGGCGTCGCTACCGTGTGCGAGGAGTGCGAGGGCAAGCGCTTCCAGGCCGAGGTCCTTACTTACACGTTCGGCGGCAAGGACATCAGCGAGGTGCTCGCGATGTCCGTGACCGAGGCCGGGGAGTTCTTCGCAGACGGCGAGGCGAGTACACCGGCCGCGTACAAGATCCTCGAGCGGCTCGCCGACGTTGGCCTGGGCTACCTCAGCCTCGGCCAGCCGCTCACCACGCTCTCCGGCGGCGAGCGCCAGCGACTCAAGCTCGCCACCCAGATGGTTGACAAAAATTCCCGCCCACCCGGGCGGGCCTTGATCTTCGTGCTCGACGAGCCGACCAGCGGCCTGCACCTCGCTGACGTTGAGCAGCTGCTCGGCCTGCTCGACCGGCTCGTGGACTCCGGCAAGTCGGTGATCGTCATCGAGCACCACCAGGCGGTCATGGCGCACGCCGACTGGATCATCGACCTCGGTCCCGGCGCCGGCCACGACGGCGGGCGGATCGTCTTCGAGGGCCCACCCGCCGCTCTGGTCGCCGCTCGCTCTACGCTCACCGGCGAGCACCTCGCGGCCTACGTCGGCGCCTGAGCGAGTCCTTCGCGGACACCTGTGGCATGATCCCCGGGTGACCGGCAGACCTGCCGCGGCTCACGTGACCAGCAGGCGCACGATCGCGGCGACGCCGACCACTACGATCAGTGCCCGCAGCGCCGTGGGCGGCAGTCGCCGGCCGTAGCGCGCCCCCAGTTGAGCGCCGAGCACCGAGCCGCAGGCGATGAGCGCCGCCGGCCCCCACTCGACATGCGCGACCACGATGAAGACCACGCCGGCCACGCCGTTGACCAGGCCGGCGAGGACGTTCTTGAGCGCGTTCGTGCGGTGCAGATCCTGCACCAGCGCCAATCCGAGGATCGCCAGCAGCAGGATCCCCTGGGCGGCGCCGAAGTAGCCACCGTAGACCCCGGCCGCGTAGAGCGCGAGCGTTGTGAGGATGCCGCCTCTGCGATCCGGGTCCGCGGCGTGCCTGGCGAGCAGCCGGCTGAGGCGCGGCTGCAGGAGGACGAGCACGAGCGCAAGCGCGATGAAGACCGGCACGATCGTCTCGAACGCCGAGGCCGGCAGCACCAGCAGGAGCACCGCCCCGGTGATGCCGCCCAGCACGGAGGCCACGCCCAGCCGTATCGCGAGCTCGCGCTGGCCCTCAAGCTCGCGCCGGTAGCCGACCGCCCCCGAGAGCGATCCCGGGACCAGGCCGATGGTGTTCGAGACGTTGGCGGTCACCGGCGCGTAGCCGAAGGCCAGCAGCACCGGGAAGGTGATGAGGGTGCCGCTGCCGACCACCGTGTTGATCGTGCCCGCCGCGAGTCCGGCCAGGGCGATGGCGAGGACCTCGCCGACGCTCATCTATCGCCCCTCAGGGGAGGAACTCGAAGGATGGAGTGGGTGAAGCGGGGTGTCCTCCCCGCCCTTGAAGCGCTCATGGTGAGCGGAGGATCATGTCATGGCGGCGCGTGCCCGCCTGGGCCCAAGCCGCGGGCGCGCCGAGCCCGAGAGGGGCATTCTGGATGATTTGTCAGTCTCAATAATTGTCCATCTCCCAAAAAGACCGATGATCGATATGATCTCGCCTTCGTGTATGTCTGGGCCCAGCGGATCGTCGGGCAAGGGCAGGCCTATCGCGTACAGAAATGTTGAATATGCCGTCAGGGACGAACGAGTTGCACAGAGATGGAGCCCTGGGCTCGGACGGCGTCGTGTGTGCGCCGCCGCTGGTCCCACCGGCGCGAGCGGCGAGCCGGGGATCGCCGGTGCGACGGGTAGCGGCCTGACCAATGAAACCGTTACGTCCGCTGGAACCGGGACCGCCCTGGTGGGCAATCTCACAGCAAAACTCACCGCGACCGGCGAATATGATTTGTCTGACGAAACGGGAGAACCGGTGCTGAAAGGATGCGCCATCGTGGTGACGGTCAACGAAGTCGCCGAAGCCGAACCCGCGCGCACAGCGCAGGCCGCAGCGACTGGTCCACACACAATCAAAGTGCTGACGTATGCCGGCCCCACTCTCGCCGACAATTCGTTCTCGCTGATGGTCACCTGCCCGTGAAGGAGCAACCCCACCTCGGGAACGCGGCCCGCTAGTGACCCCCGCCGCGCTCGTCGGCCCGGCGGTAGCCCATGCGTGCGGAGATGCGATCCGCGGTGGAGATGAGGTGCGGGCCGAGATGCTCCACGAGCTGCTCCAGCGAGATCATCGAACTGTGAGCCTGCATGCTCACCGCCGCGAGCACCTCGCGCGTCTCCGAGCGCACCGGCGCGGCGATCTCGTAGAGCCCCGGCGCGAGCTCCTCATCGCCCACCGCCAGGCCCCCCTCGAGGATCTGCGCGAGCGTCTCGCGCAGGGCGCTCCTGCTCGTGATCGTATTTGGTCCCCGCTTGCTCAGCGTCAGCTCCGCGATCACTCGACGCTGCTCGTCCGCCGGTAGGTTGGCCACGAGCAGCTTGCCCAACGCGCTGCAATACACAGGCAGGTGCGAGCCCGCGTTGAGTCCGAGATCGATCAGGTGCTGTCCCCGGCGGGTGCCGCCGATGCGATCCACGTACAGAATCTCCGGCCCGTCGAGCACCGCGATCGCGAGGGTGTAGGGGGCGCGCCGGCTCAACTCCTCCAGGTGGGACCGCGCATGCTCACGCAGGCCCGCGGAGCTCATCGCGGACATCCCCAAGTCCGTCACCCCCAACCCCAACCGACTTGCACCGCGCACCCTGCACCAGGTAGCCCAACGCGGTCAACGTGAGCACGTAGCGGTGGGTCGTGCTGCGGCTCATCCCCAGCTCCTCCGCGAGATCCGCGATGCCCAGCACCGGACGCTCCGGGGTGAAGCACTCGAGAATCGCCAGTCCCCGCTCCACCGACTGCGAGTAGCGCGGCTCGCGTAGGTGGGGAACCAGCTCGTGCCACTCCTGCCCGGAACCCGCGGGGGATGCCGCGGGGGGTCTGCTCACCCGTGGCATCGGGGCTCCGAGCGACGCCCCGCGCAGGTGGATGCGCGTGTCCTGCGCTCGCTCATCGGCCGACCCGTGGCGTCATGTCGGACGGTCTCGCGCGGCGGTAGCGGCGTGTCAGCGGATCCTGCTCCAGCAGTCCCACGGCGCGGAGGGTGCGTATGTAGCGGTGGGTCGTCGAGGTCGGCAGGCCGAGCTCCCGCGCGAGCACCTTGACCCCGCGCTCGCTCCCATCCGCGGGGAAGGCGATCAGCACGATCAGGCCGAACAGCAGCGACCTCGACATGTTGCGGTCGTCCAACAGCGGCGAGGCCGCCAGCTCCCCCGGGAGCGCGAGGCCCGCGAGCAACTCTGCACCCTCCCCGCCGGCGGCCGCCTCCGTAAGCACCTTGGCGACCTGTGCCGCGGTCAGCCCGAGCGAGACGCCCCGCTCGCTCAAGCTGGCCGCTCCCGAGTCGCCCTACCCACGTCGTGACCTCACACCACCGATCCTTACGCAAACCGCTCCCCCGAACCGTTCACCGCGTTTTCATAAAACAAGAACTGCGCAGACAAAACACCGCACGGGCCACCACCCTCCCCCTCCTCCCCACCCTCCCGGTCGAGAGCCACCCCTCGCGCCGGGGGGCGGGCGATCTTCAGAGGGTCACCTACGCATCGCGCTGGGTGTAGGCGATGCGCCAGATCCGCAGCACCGGCAGGAGCAATCTCGCCAGCCAGCCGCCCGCGGCGGCGAGGCTGCGTGTGCTCGCGCGCATCTGCGGGGTGCGGGCGCTGTCCTTGGAGAGGTACATCGCGACCATGCACGCCACGATCACCGTGTGCCGCGCGCCATCCGGCAGCGCGCGCGCCCGCCGAGCCGCCTCGCGCACCAACTCGCACACCCGCTCCACCGCCTCCTCGGCGCAGGGGTAGTGCGCGATGTAGCTGTGCTGGGCCTCCGCGGCGTCCCGCGCCTGGTCGGCGTAGCTGTCGAGCATCGTCCCCGCCAGCGATATCCAGGGCAGGTACGCGGCGTAGGTGTCGAGCACGCGCCACTCCTCGAGATCCCCCCCCGCCGCCAACGCGAGCAGAGCGAGCACCGTCAACCAGCCGCTGGCCGCCGCCGAGGACTCAAACCAGGCGAGCTCCTCCCAGCCGGGCACCTCCCGCCGCGCCCACTCCCGCAGCGCCACATCGCGCACCCCGGGATCGGGCTCGTGGTTGAGTCCCAGGACCCGCGCGAGGGTGGCCGCGCGGATCGCCCGCGTGCGCACGCCCTCATAGCAGGGGAGCCGCGCGCAGCGCTCCCGGCAGGCCTCGACGAGTGCCCGCAGGTAGCCGCCGTCGTCCTGCCACGGGTGCAGGCGGTAGTAGGCCGACACCGGCGCGCCGGGATCGAGCGCCTCGCTGAGCGCGGCGTGCAGCTGGACGCCGCCCGCGGTGCCCGCCTGCACGCCCCGCTCGCTCGCGCTGTCCAGGAAGTCCGCCATCACCTCGAAGGCCACCAGCAGGCTCAGCAGGTTCGAGCTGCGTCCGCCCGGGAGCGTCCAGAAGAGCGCCGCGCCGTCGGTGCTCGCGCGCTTGCTGGTAAGCGCACCCAGCGCGTCGGCACGCAGCGCCGCGTCGGGGATGCCCGCGGCCCGCACGCGCCAGCGGCGCACCTCCCATGAGACCGCTCGCAGCCCCCACAGCAGCTCGCGGGTCGCGGCGCTCAGGAGCGACCACAGCTGCCAAGGCGAGAGGGCGCTCAGGTCCTGCGCCCGGCCGCGATCCCCGCCTCCCAGCCCGAGCGACCTCCCACCGAGCGACCTCCCATTGTCAGGCGAGCGAGCCGTTGGAGGAGGCTCCTCAGCGACGCGCGGATCGATGGATCATCGTGGTGCGGCAGCTAGGCGGTGCTGACAGTTGTCGGAGATACACGCACCGCAAGATAGCCGGGGAGCGCGAGAATCGCCACCGCGGCGGCGCTGACCAGCGCGAAGCTCGAGACCGCCTGAAGGCCCCCGGCCGAGAAGACGATCGGAAAGCCGGTCACGCTCGCGAGCGCATGGCTCAGCAGCAGCTGGCCGTAGACCCCGAAGAGCGCCCCCAGCGAGCAGCCGGCGCCCAGCAGCAGGGCGCTCTCGCAGAGCAGCGCCCGCCACAGCGCACCCCGCTTGTAGCCCTGGCGCTTGATGTAGGCGAGCTGCGGCCGTCGCTGCCAGATCATCGATCCCATCGCGCCCGCCATCGCGAGCACCGCGGCGATCAGCACCAGTGTGCCGATCTGCGCCAGACGTGCGAGCGCCTCACGCGTGGTGGCGTAATGCCCGCGCATCCGCTGGGAGGCGGTTTCCGCGAGCAGCCCCGTCCGCGGCCCCAGCGCTCGCTGGATCGCGGCGCGCACCGCCGCGGGGGAGGCGCCCGGGTCGATCTGGACCTGGTAGGCGCTCGGGTCCGCGCTGCCCCACGCCCGCGCGTAGTCCGCGGCGCTCATGATGATCGCGCCCGGGGGCCAGCCGAGGTTGGTGCTCAGCGCGGCCACGCGAAATGTCGTGGACCGGGGGGAGGGCAGCGTGAAGCGCTCGCCGATCCGCAGGTGGTGCTCCTCGGCGAGCGCCTGCGAGAGCACCGCCCAGCCGCTCCCGCGGATCGCGCCGCTCGCCGCGGCGTACTCGCCCCCGACGAGCTCGCCGGCCGGGATCGGGTGCGCCGCGGTGCTGGGCGGCGCGAGCACCCACACGCGGCGTTCCCCCCAGTCCAGGAAGCCGCCGCGATAGACCCCCACGGCGCTCACGCCCGGGATGCGGGCGAGCGTCCGAGCGGCGCTGCCCCTGAAGGGGATCGTCGAGAACGGGTTCGCTTCGCCCTGCGGGCTCACCCACACGGCGGCATTCGAATCGATTCCCCGCGCCGCGGCGTTCAGGCCGCGCTGCAGGTTGCTCCTCGCTCCCTCGATCGCGACGCTGCCGAACACCGCGATCGCTCCCGTCGCGGCGATCGCCAGCGAGCGCATGCGGCTGGAGGGGGTGCGCAGTTCGACGATCGCGATGCGGGTCGACGCCGCGTAGAGCGGGCGCTGGAGCGCCTCGAAGACGGCCAGGATCGCGTCGAAGGCGATCGGCAACAGCAGCAGCAATGCCGCCACGAGCGTGACGCTGCCGAGGATCGCGGACTGTGGACGCGCAAGCAGGATCGCCGTGGTGATCGCCAGGCAGCCCACGCCCAGCAGCAGGCGCAGCGCTCTGGGAGTCCGATCCCCGGCGGGGCGTGCGCCGAGGCCGCCTCTCGGCCAGAAGCGCGGGCGCGGCGCCACGGGGCCTCGCCCGCCGCCGTCTGCGCCGCGGCGGCGCTCGCCGGCGGGGCCCGGCGAGGAGCGCAGGCGCCGCACGAGCACGTCGTGCAGCGGGGCCAGCACGCCGATGCACCCCGCCGCCAGCCCCGCACCCGCTGCCAGCGCGACGCTCTGCCAGGCCACGATCCGCTGTTCCCCGACCGCGAATGCGAACGCGAGGTAGCCGGGGTTGGCGCGGAACACGACGATCGAGAGCGCCTCCCCCAGCGCCAGCCCGAGGAGCGTGCCGAGGACGCCGAGGACGAGCGCGTCGAACAACAGCACCTGCACCGTCATCCCGCGCGTCGCCCCCCGGCGGCGCAGGGTCTCGACCAGATTGCGGCGCAGGTGCGCCGTGACGAGGATCGCGTTGAACGCGAACATGAAGCCCACGAGCGCGCTGATCGCCGAGAAGAGCTCCTCACTCTGGCCGGCGGGCGCGGCGGCGGTGTCGAACAGCCGCGCGTCGAAGTCCGAGGGCTCCACGTTCGCGGGCTGGCCCACGGCGAGCTCCTCGAGGCCGCGGCGCACCTCGCGTTCGCTCCCCGGCGCGGTGTCCACGAGGATCCGCGTAACCCGGCCCCGCAACCCGCTCACCTCCTGTGCGTATGCCAGCGGCGCGATCGCGACCGGGCTGTGCACGAGCGCGCCGATGTTTCCCGCGTCGAGCTTCGCCCCCATCAGCGCGGTGAGCCTGCGCGCCCCGATCTCCAACCCGACCGGCTGCAGCGAGTCGACCCCGATCTGCGCCGCCACCGGCGCGGGCAGCGCAAGCACGCGCAGCGAGGCGAGCTGCGCGGCGGTGAAGCGCTGCAGCAGCGAGCCGCCGAGGTGGACGTCGCGGGGGTCGCTGGCGATCAGGTCGACCGCGCTGCGCCCCCGCGGGCCGATCACGCTCGCACGCACCTCGAGCACCGGCGCCGCCCCGCGGACCCCCGGGAGCCGGCGTACACGGCCGAGCAGCCGCTCCTCGAAGCCGTGGGGATCGCGCGCGACCATCTGCAGGCTCGCGCGACCCACGATTCCGCTGGCGAGCTGGCGGATCGAGCCGTCGAGGCTCGTGCTGGCGACCTGTGAGGCGAACAGCAGCGCCACGCCGACGGCGATCCCAAGGACCGCCAGCAGCTCCTGCACGAGCACCAGCCGTGCGCGCAGGCGGGCGCGGTAGATGTAGAGGATCTCCCACGGAGCCATCGCCGCTCAGGACCCCGCGCGGCGCAGGCTCGCCGCGGGCATCGACGGCTGCTCGGGCCGGTACTCCCGCAGGCGGCCGTCGCGCAGTTCGTGGACGCGGTCGGCGTAGGCGGCCGCCTGGGGGTCGTGAGTGGCGAGCAGGACCGCGGCGCCGCGCTCGCGGCAGAGCTCGGAGAGCAGCTCCAGCACTTCGCGGCTGCGCTGGGTGTCGAGGTTGCCGGTGGGCTCGTCCGCGAGCACGAGCTTCGGCTCGGTCGAGAGCGCCTGGGCGATCAGCACCCGCTGGCGCTCGCCCATCGAGAGCTGCTCGGTGCGGTGGCGCATGCGCCGGCCCAGCCCGAGGCGTTCGAGCAGCGGTTCGATCCGCCGCTCGGCGTCGCGGGCGTGGGTCAGCCACAGCTTCAGCGACGCGTTCTCGATCGCGCGCGCCCCCGCGAGCAGGTCCGAGGGCGCACCCACGATCCCCACCTCCCGCAGCCTGTAGACCGCGCCCTCGTTCTCCGAGAGCCCCGAGACCTCCCGCCCGTCCACCAGCACCGCCCCGCTGTCCGGGCGTAGCAGCGCGGCGACCAGCATCAGCAGCGTCGTCTTGCCGGAGCCGCTGGGCCCGTACAGCGCCACCAGCTCACCCGCGGCGATCGTGCTCGACACGCCGTCCACCGCGCGCACCGGCTCGCCGTCGCCCACCTGGTAGTGCTTGACCAGCTCGCGCAGCTCCAGCATGCCGCTCACCGGCGGCGCACGCCGCGTCCCGCCGTCTCCACGCCACCGGGGAAGTCGATCACGTTCGCCGGGCTCCGGACACCGGGATCGAAGATCGGCGACAGGCGACCCTCCGCGAGCGAGAGGACGCGGTGCGAGCAGAGCGCCGCCTCGGGGTCCGAGACCGCCATCAGCACGCCCATCGAGTGATCCCCCGCGAGCGAGCGCACGAGCCTCGCAAGCTCCTCGGTCTCGCGCATCCCGAGCCCATCGATCAGGTCGTCGACGAGCAGCAGCCGCGGAGTGCCCACGATCGCCTGGGCGATCTCCACCAGCGCGCGCTCCCAATCGGAGAGCTCCTCCCAGCGCCGCTCGGCGCTGTGCTCGACGCCCACCCGCTCGAGCGCCTCCAGCGCGAGAAAGCGCACCTCGCGCCTGCGGCTGCACCCGCCGATCGCCACGCGCATCGCGACGTAGTCGAGCATTCTCACGCCGATCCCCGGGCCGCTGCGCCCGGCCCAGCCGATCTGCTCGCGCAGCATGCGCGAGTGCGAGCGGTCGGAGAGACCCGCGAGGTCCACCCGCTCGAGCAGCACCCGGCCCTCGTCCGGGGCGAGCATGCCGGCGGCGAGGCGCAGCAGCGTGGTCTTGCCCTGGCTGCGCATCGCCACCACCGAGACGACCTCCCCCGCCTGCACCTGAAGGCTCACACGCCGCAGCAGCCAGCGCGTGAGCTCTCCCCGCCGGTATCGCTTGCCCACCCCTTCCAGCGAGAGCGCCGCGCTCATCTGCGCATCTCCTCCAGGCGCGCACGCAGGCGCTCCAGGCGCTTGAACCTCATGCCCCACATCGCCGCTTCGTCGCGCAGGACGGCGCCGCGCGCCAGCTGCGAGAACCGCTCGGCCTCAGTGGAGGGCCGCGACGCGACGAGCTCGGCCTCGCTCAGGCGCCCCTGGGCGGCCGCGAACATACGCGCGCAGGCCCGTTCCTCCGCGCAGATCGCGTCGATCAGCGGCGGCAGGTCCTCGGGGGCGCAGAATTCGACCTTCGCCTGCAGCTCCTCACGCAGCGCCGGGGCCGCGGTCGAGGAGGCTCGCAGCCACGCGCGGAAGTGCTCGACGCCCAGCGGCGTCGCCTCGTAGCGCTCCTCCCCCCCGGGCGCGCCCCCGTCGGCGACCGCGCGGACGAGTCCCTGCCGGGCGAGCCTGCTCAGCGCGTTGTGGCCCGTGGAGCGGGTGAATTGCGCGGAGCGGAAGCGCTCCACCAGGCGCTGGCCCAGCCGTGAGGCGCTGTCGGGCTGCTCGATCACGAGCCCCAGAACTGCCTCTCCGGCAGATAGACCAACAGTTCGCTTACGTGGCATGTTTGCGTAAGACCGTACATCAAATGGGCGTTCGATGTCGCCTTTATAGAATCATTCTTGTAAGCTGGTCATTTGATAAACACGAATTAGCAGAAGATCCCAACCCCAGAGAGCCCCGACGCAGACAAGTGTACTCACACACGGGGTCCGCGACGCGGGCGCTGCATTGCACCCATAATTCCGCGGTGGCCATGCGCAACCGCGGAGCGGCACCGGTGTTAGGAGTGGACGTGCCCCCGAAGGGTCCCTCAGCCTGCATCCGTGCCGCGATCGCGGCACCGCTCTGCGCTGCGCTCTTGGCCTGTCTGGCTGCCACCCCAGCCGCGGCGGCACCGATGCTGAGCTGGAGGGCGAGCAGAATCGACACCACTGGGCTCACCGGGGTCTCCTGCGCCTCCAACGCCCTCTGCGTAGCCGTCGACGGAAAAGGCAACGCGGTGATCGCCACCAACCCGGCCGGGGCCACGAGCTGGAACCGCGTTGCGATCGCCGGCGCGTCGGCGCTCACCGGGGTCTCCTGCGCCTCCAGCGCCCTCTGCGCCGCGGTCGGCGAAGGCGGAGATGTGTTCCTCAGCACCGACCCGGGCCTGCCCGAGCCGGCCTCCTGGTCCCCTCCCGTAGAAATCGACAAGGGGGGGACCCTCAGCTCGGTCTCCTGCCCCACCACCTCGCTGTGCGTGGCGGTCGACAGCAGCGGCAGCGGTAGCGGCGACGCGTTTCTCAGCACGAACCCCACCGCCGGCGCCGCCTCGTCCTGGTCCAAGATCGAAATCGACCACGGGAAAGCGCTGCACTCGGTCTCCTGCGCGGTGGACCTGCCGTGCGTGGCCGTGGACGAAGCCGGCCAGGCGCTGACGCGGAGCAGCGAACCCTCGGGCGCGTGGCACGCCCGCCCGCTCGACAGCCTCGGGCTCACCGCGATCTCCTGCAGTCCCGCGCCCATCAGCGTGTGCGTGACCGTGGACGAAGCCGGGGATGCGCTGGCGAGCGCGAACATCGCCGCGCTCGGTCCTCCGAACGCTTTGGGATCCACCTGGAGCACAACCCCGATCGAATCGCTCACGGGTCCCGACGCGGCGACGGGCGTCTCCTGCACGGCTGCGGGCCTCTGCGTGTTCGTCGACGGCGGCGGGGGCGCATACCTCAGCGACGACCCCACCGCGGCGGCGCCATCCTGGACCTTCGCCGGGATCGACCCCGGGACGCCGCTGACAGGGGTCTCGTGCACCTCCGAAGGGCTCTGCGCGACCGTCTCCGGAGCGGGGGCCGGCGCCGGCCAGATATTCCTCGCAACCACTCCCCCGCCCTCCGCCGCGGAACCCTCGGCGAGTGCGATCGCCGAAACCTCGGCGACGCTCACGGCCGCGGTGAACCCCGAGGACGCGACACTGACGGAATGCCACTTCGAATACGGGCCGAGCACGGCCTACGAAAAGAGCGTCCCCTGCGGCACCCCCCTCCCGGCGGGTTCGAGCGGGGCGGTGAGCGCGACGCTGAGCGCCCTGACGGCCCACACCACCTACCACTACCAGCTGGCGCTCGCCAGCGCGAGCGGGGCCGAGAGGACGCTGGACGCGACCTTCACGACGACCGCCCCCCCGCTCGTGCAACCCCACCCCTCGATCGGCGGAATCCCAGCAGTTGGACAGCGCCTCACCTGCAAATCAGGGGTGAGCACGAGCAGCGCGACGCTCAGCTACGCATGGTTGCGCGACACCAGGGCGATCGCGGGCGCAGGCGGCTCGACGACCTACCTGGTCGGCGGCGCCGATGTCTCCCACCACCTGCAGTGCAGCGTGAGCGCGACCAACGCGGCGGGCAGCGCGAGCGCGACGAGCGCGTTCGTCACCGTGCCCGCGGGTGGCCTGGGTTCGATCTCGGAGACCAAGGTCGGGGCGGTGCACGTGGCGGGAAGCACCGTGAGCGTGCCGCTCACGTGCTCGGCGCAGGCAGCGGGCAGCTGCGCGATCGCACTGCGCCTGAGCGTCCTCGAGACGCTGCGGGGAGGCCGTGTCCTCGCGGTGGCGGCGAGCCACACGCGCCACGCGACGGTGACGATCGGCGCGAGCTCGGCGCACCTGCCCGCCGGGGCGCAGCGCACGGTCACCGTCGCCCTGAACGCGACCGGCCGGCACCTGCTCGCACGCCTGCACAAACTCACGGCGAAGCTGTCGGTGAGCGGAACCGTGGTCGGCGCGCTCAGCGCCCAGCTGAAGAGCGCCACGGTCACGCTGGGCGCCGCCGGGAGGGCGTCCTCCCGCCACACCCGATGAGCTCCGCCGCCAAGACATCGATGAGCTCCACCGCAAAGACATGTGTCTGCGTGGGAGCCCTGATGCTGCTGCTCGCGTCCGCCGCGGGGGCTCGGAGCTCCCGTCACGGGGTCCTTGGGCGAGCGAGCGGAGGGGCTACGCCTGTGAGCGTGCTGGCGCCCACCCCATACATGGGCTGGGACACGTACTTCGCCTTCGGCTCCCACTACGACGAGGCCACGATCCTCGAGCAGGCGAGCCAGATGCGCTCGCGGGGCCTGATCCACGACGGTTATGACTACCTGTGGCTGGACGTGGGCTGGTGGCAGGGGACACGCAACGCGGCTGGGGAAATCACGGTCAATCCGAAGCAGTGGCCACACGGAATGGCGTGGTTGACGAGCGTGCTGCACGCGGCTGGATTGAAGGTGGGCCTCTACACCGACGCTGGCATCAACGGCTGCGGGGGGACGGGGCAGGGCAGCTACGGGCACTATCAGCAGGACCTGAACACGTTCGCGGCGTCGGGCTTCGACGCTGTGAAGGTGGACTACTGTGGGGGCATCCAGCAGGGGTTGGAACCGGCGGCGGCGTACACCGCGTTCCACGAAGCGATCGTGCACAACTCCAGCCACCGCCCGATGCTGCTGTCGATCTGCAACTTCCTGCAGCCGGGCCAGTACGAAAACGAAGTCCCGGCGCTGGAGGGCTCGGCCTTCTCCTCCTACACCTTCGGGCCGAGCGTGGGCAACAGCTGGCGCACCGACACCGACGTGGGGGTTCCGGGGGTCGTGGAATTCACAAGCGTGCTGCGCAACCTCGACGCGGACGCCGCCGACCCCGAAGCGGCGGGACCGGGGCACTGGAACGACCCGGACTACCTCGGACCCGACCAGGGGATGTCGGTGGCGCAATTCCGCACACAGTTCAGCATGTGGGCGATGCTCGCGGCTCCGCTGATGATCAGCGAGGACCTCGTCTCGATGTCGAGCGCCACCCAGACGACGGTCACGAACAGGGAAGCGATCGCGATCGATCAGGATCCCGCCGGTCAGCAGGCGCGGCTGCTCTCCTCCGACAGCTCCGGGCAGGTGTGGGTCAAGCCACTCAGCGACGGCACCCGCGCGGTGGCGCTGCTGAACCGCTCGGGGAAAACGATCGAGATCGCGACCACCGCGACCGCGGTCGGGATGCCGGCAGCCGCGGCGTATCAGGTGCGCAACGTGTGGACCGGCGCGCTCACCAGCACCACGGGCGCGATCGCCGCGAGCGTGCCCGCAGACACGACGGTTCTGCTACGAGTGGCCACCGCGAGCCAGGCGCTCAGCGCGAGCCCCAGGCGCAAGGGATAGAGAGCACCTACCGACCGGATATCGGTCGGCCAGGGGTCCCCCGATGGGTCAGGCGCCGGCTGAGCAAGCGAGGCAAGGACGCAGTGAGCGAAGTGTGCTCAGCACACGAGCGAGCGAGGAC
This sequence comes from uncultured Solirubrobacterales bacterium, assembly GCA_963771915.1. Taxonomy (GTDB): domain Bacteria; phylum Actinomycetota; class Thermoleophilia; order Solirubrobacterales; family Solirubrobacteraceae; genus Palsa-744. The sequence continues at coordinate 652,471 of CAVYVD010000002.1, forward strand.
GCAGCATCGCGCTGGCCGAAACGGGGATTCGCGCCGAAGGCGAGTGTCTCCCGGCTTCGGTCAGCCGGCGCCTGCCGCGGCGATCTCGTCGTCGCGGCGGTAGCCGAGGCGCGCGGAGATGCGGTCGGCGGTGGCGATCAGGTGGGGGCCGAGATGGTCGATGAGATCCTGCAGTGAGATCATCGAGCTGTGCGCGGACATGTTGGCGGCGGCGACGACCTCGCGCGAGTCGGAGCGGATCGGCGCGGCGATCGAATGCAGGCCGGGGGTGAGCTCCTGGTCGTTGACGGCGAAGCCCTCCTCGCGGATGCGCTCGAACTCGATCTGCAGCAGGCGCCTGTTGGTGATCGTGGTGGGGGTCCGCCGCTCCAGGCGAATCTCCGACATCAGCTCGCGGCACTCGCGGTCGGGGAGGTGGGCGAGGAGCAGCTTGCCCATCGCGGTGCAGTAGGCCGGCAGGCGGGAGCCGAGGGTGAGGCCGAGGTCGATGCGCTGTTGGCCGCGGCGATGGCTGCGGGCCCGCGCGACGTAGACGATCTCGGTTCCGTCGAGCACGGCCACGTTGATCGTGTACCCGGTCCGCCGGCGCAGTTCATCCAGATAGGGCTGGGCGTGCTCGCGCAGGCCGGTGGAGTTCAGCGCGGACATCCCGAGGTCGGTGACGTGCAGGCCGAGGCGGTACTTGCGCGAGGCCCCCTGCTCCAGGTAGCCGAGGGCTACAAGCGTGATGACGTAGCGGTGTGTCGTCGAGCGGCTCATGCCGAGCGTGTCGGCGATGTCCGCGATCCCCAGCACGGGGCGGTCGGGTGTGAAGCACGCGAGAATCGCGAGGCCGCGCTCCAGCGACTGCGAGTAGCGCGGCTCGCGCAGGCTTGGAATCGTCCACTCGTTCTCGGGCGGTGATGTTCGCGGCAACGTCTCTCCCTCCCCATTCGATCCGGTCAGTCGAATCTTACCCCAGACCGGGCGTTTGGAAACATAGCGTGTCTCACCCGGCCCGCCGCCGTCAATCCCGAAGTCAATGCCGAGCGTGTCTCACCCGCCCGCCGCCGTCAATCCGGCGTGGGTGCCGATTCGGTTTCGGAGGCGGAGCCGCGCTCATGGGCGGCGTAGGCCCTGAGGCTCTGGGTCTGCTCGACGTCCTCGTAGTTGGCGAGGCCACGGCGCTGGGCCGCGTGCAGCGAGGCCGGCAGGGGTGCGCGCAGCTCGTGGGGGATCGCCTCTTCTTCGAGGGTGACCCAAAGTTCCGCTTCGAGCGCCTCGCCCGCGCCCGCGCTGTTGGGCAGCTCGGCGCGGCCGGCCGGCGAGCTGTAGTCGTAGAGCTCGAATTCCTGGCCGGCGGGTTCCACCGCAAGGGGGTCGGGTGCTTCCCCTCCCGCCCAGTTGGAGTAGAGGGCAAGCTTGCCGCGCCGTGTGCGCAGCGCCACGACGTGGCGGGGCGCGTCCGCGGCGTAGGGTTCGGTGGCGAACTCGGTGACGTCCTCATCGGTGGCGTGCAGGATCCACTGGCGCCCCGGCGCGGAGGGGTGGGCGCAGATCGCCGCGAGGTCCTGGCGCCCGGCGAGATGGCGGTAGCGCTCTTCCCCCCGCCACGCGCGCGAGCCGGTGGCGAGGGTGAGCAGCAGCGCGATGAGATCGACCGAGGAGGTGAGCTGGGAGCGGCCGGCCGCGGGTGCGGCGGTGGCGAGGCCGCGGAAGTCGCGCACGTACAGGGGCACGCGGATCGCCTCCTCGTAGGCGCCGGCGCCCTTGCCGCGCAGGCCGTGAGAGCCGCCGTACTCGCCGTGATCGGAGGTGAAGAGCACCACGGTGTTCTCACGCACCGCGGGCTGGGCGGCGAGCGCGGCGAGAACCGTGCCGATCTGGGCGTCGACGTAGCTCTGGAGCATCAGATAGGTGTCCATCAGCCCGGTCCACACGCTCAGCGCTTCGGGGCCCGCGAAGGGAACTTCTCCGAAGGAGCGCGCGGCGGTGTCCTGCAGGGAGCGCTGCAGGAGGGGCTTGCGCTGCGCTTCGAGCGCTTCGGGGGTCTCGAAGTTGGAGGGGAGCGCCGTGGCGAGCGCGGGGGGCGTGCTCTCCAGCGGGATTTCGCTGGTGAAGCGGTACCACCAGGCGATGTCGTGGGGGTTCACGAAGGAGACCGTCGAACACCACGGTTGGCCCGCCCCCTCCTCGCGCAGCCATTCGGTGAACTGGGCGGCAATCGTGGAGTCGACTTCGCTGCCCTGCCCGGGGGAGCCGTTGGGCGAGGGGTAGGTGCCTCCCGAGAACCCGTAAGGCTCTAGCGAGGCGTTGGGGTCGGGGTTGAGATGCCACTTGCCCCACCAGTTGGTCTGATAGCCGAGCTCGCGCAGCAGCGTCCCCCAGGTGGGAAAGCCGGGGTCAAGGCGGCTGTCGCCGGTGATCATGCAGCCGGTCTGGTGCGAGTAGAGCCCGGTGAGCAGCGCCCCACGCGAGGGGGTGCAGTCGTTGGAGGCGGTGTAGTGGCGTTCGAAGCTGACCGCCCCCGCGCGCAGCGCGAGCAGGTTGGGAGTGATCGCCTGGGGCGCCGCGGCGGGCGGCCACCACACCGGAGTGCGCATCTGGTCCACGAGGATCACGAGGAGGTTTGGTGCCCGCCGATCCGCCCGCCCCCCGTGGCGGCGGCGCCTGGACCCGGCACCAGCCGCCACGGGCTGGCGATGGGAGCCGAGCGCCAGCGAGCCAGCGGCGAGCAGCCCCCGCTTGAGGAAGGTGCGACGGTCGCTGCCCCACTCCATGCGGGCCGCTTGGCTGTGAATCGGGTCTGGGGGCACCTGCTGAGGGCTTGAACAACGCGCACACGCCTGGGGTGCGCTGTGATGGAAGAAATTCTAAGCGGTGCCCTCGCGCTCGCTCGGTCGAGCCTCACGCTCGCGGGGGGCGCCGGGCCGGGTCAAGGACACAGAACCTTATGGATTCTCTCACCCGCCCTTTAGCCGGAGCTTGTGCAGGACGCACATACTTCGCACCCATGAGTCCCCCCACGCTCGGGGCGCCGGGTCAGACGATGCAACCCCCCACACCCGGCGGCGGGCCGGCGACCGCGCGCTGGGAGGCGCTCGGTACCGGCGTGGTGCTGCAGGTCACGGATCCCCTCTGGTTGCCCCGCGTGAGCGCGATCCTCGCGCGCGAGCTCGAGGAGCTCGACCGCGCGTGCAGCCGCTTCCGCTCGGACTCGGATATCAGCCGCGTGAACGCCCTCGCGGGAGGCCCTCCTGTGCGGGTCTCCCCATTGCTGATCGAGACACTCCAGGTCGCCCTGCGGGCGGCCGAGCTGACCGACGGCGATGTCGACCCCACCGTCGGCGCCGCGCTGGTGCTCGCTGGCTACGACCGCGACTGGTCGCTGCTGGAGCACGCCGACGAGCAGGGGCTCCCCCACTCCACCGTCGGGAAGCAATCTTCGAGCGGACCTCCCACCCTCGCCGCGCGGCTGCGCAGCGGCTATCACACGGTCGAGCTCGACCCCCAACTCTCCACCGTGTGTGTCCCCCGCGGGATCATGCTGGACCTCGGCGCCACCGCCAAAGCGTGGGCCGCCGACCGCGCCGCCCGCGCCGCTCAGTCGGCGGCGGGCTGCGGGGTGCTCGTGAGCCTCGGCGGGGATATCGCCACGGCGGGGGGTGCGCCGGCGGGCGGCTGGCGCATTCACGTCACCGACGACCACCGAGACGGTGCGGATGCGCCGGGCCAGACGATCGCGATCGCGTCCGGCGGCCTCGCCACCTCGAGCACCGCGGTGCGTCGCTGGCGAGGCGGGGCCACCGCGATGCACCACATCATCGACCCCGCCGCCGGCGCCCCCGTGCAAGGCCCGTGGCGCACAGTCAGCGTGGCCGCGGCCGATTGCACCGATGCGAACATCGCGAGCACCGCCGCACTCGTGCGCGGGGAGCGCGCACCGCGATGGCTCGAGCGACTCGGCCTGCCCGCACGGCTCATCGCTCACGACGGTGGGGTCCTGCGGATCGGCGGCTGGCCCAGGTAGATGGGCGGCCGCCGTTCCGTGGCGACCGCCCATCCGGGGGTACTGCCCTGGCAAGGGCTCCTTCGGGTTCAGTGACTCCACGGGGGCGGCATTCCTTCCCGGGAGGTCAGCGAACTCGCTTCCGCGAGTACGCCTCTCTGAGACTTGCCTTGCACCGCCGGCAGATCCTTACCGCGCGGCACGGCGACCGCTACAGTCGTGCCTGGTGCCCGCGCTCGATCCCCAGTCGCTGCCGCGCCATCTGGACCGTCTCTACCGAGTGGCCCGGGCACTGTGCGGCTCCCCCCACGACGCGGAAGATCTCGTGCAGGAGACGTGCGCGCGCGTCCTTGCCCGTCCGCGTCTGCTGCGCGGCCAGGACGAGCTCGCCTACCTGATGACGGTGCTGCGCAACACCTTCCTCACCCAGCGCCGCACCGCCGCGCGCCGGCCCCGCATCGGCGCGGCGCCCCTCGATGAGAGCGACCCGGCCGACCCCGGGATCGGCATGCGCCCCGAGGAGGCCCTCGAGGCGCGGGAGGTCTTCGCGGCGATCGCCGCGCTCCCCGAGCGCTACCGTCTCGCGCTGGTCGCGGTGGACATCGCCGGGCTCTCCTATCGCGAGGCCGCAGCCGTCCTCGAGACAAAGGAGGCGACGATCGCCACGAGGGTCTTCCGCGCCCGCCAGCAGGTCGCCCTCAGGCTCGCGGGCGAGACGGAGCCAGGGCGCGGCCCCGACGGTGAGCCAGACCCTGACGGGGAGCCAAGTCTCGGCGGTGAGCCAAACCCTGACGGGGGGCCAGACCTCGTCCGGGAGCCAACGCCCGACGAGGAGTCCGGCCCCGACGGGGAGCCAGACTCCGACCCGGAGCGCGCCCTGGAGGACGGCGCACCCAAGGCTCCTCGCGCGCAGCGGGAAGGTCGGCCGCCCCGGCGGCGTCTTACTCAGAGAGGCCACGAATGAGCGGCGGACCCGAGAACATCGAGATCGAGCTGGCGGCGCTCGCCGACGGCACGCTGCCGGCTGAGCGCGGCGGGCAGTTGCTCGCGCTCGTCGCGGAGCGCCCCGAGCTGGCGGCCGAGCTCGAGCGCCAGCGCCACGCGGTGGCGCTTCTACGTACGCTCGAGAGCGTCCAGGCGCCCAGCGTGCTGCGCCGCTCGATCGAGACGCTGACGGCCGGCGAGGGCCTGCCCGCGAGCGCCCGCTCGGCGAGCGCTCCACGCATGAGGCGCACCGTGGGTCAGCGGAGCCCGGTGCGCCCGCGGCTGCAGGCGGCCGCGGCGCTGGTGCTAGCGGTGGCCGCGGTGGCGGCGGTCATCGTGGCGCTGACCACGGGCGGCTCCGGCGGCCCCCTCGGCGCGCCCACTGTGCTGCAGGCCTCGCGTGCGGCGCTTGCCCCCGCGACACGGGCCGCGCCCGCGGAGAACCCGCACAACTCGCGCCTGCTTGCGGTCTCCGCCGCGGGGATCCCCTACCCCTACTGGGGCGGTACGCTCGGCTGGGAGGCCGCTGGCGCGCGTACCGACACCCTCGGCGGGCGCACGGTCACCACCGTCTTCTACACCGACCGCGGTGCACGGCGCATCGGCTACTCGATCGTCTCCGGCGCCGCCCTGCCCGTCCCGGCCCAGGGCACCACGATCGAGCGCCACGGCGTGCGCTTTTACGTCGTGAGGGCCGCGGGTCCGACCATCCTCACCTGGCGCGAAGCCGGCCACACCTGCATCCTCACCGCGCGTGCGGTCGACTACCGCGCACTGGTGCGCCTCGCCGCCTGGGAGCGGACCTAGCCCTCCACAACGGTCACGGGCCCCTGCGCGGCGACTGTCACCGGCGTGCCCGCGGGGAGCGCCTGTTCGCCGTGTACCCGCGCGAGCAGCAACTCCGTGTCACGGGGCTGCTGCTCGAGGCGTATGTGCAGGAGCGCGTCGTGGCCGTAGTAGCGGCACTGCTCCACCGTGCCGGCGATCCCGGCGGGCCCATCCCGAGTGGCTGTGGAACTGCTCGCCGCCACCATGGGCTCTCCACCCGCCGCCGGCTCCTCGCGGACACGGCTGCGCACATCGAGCTGCTCGGGGCGCACCAGCACGAGCCCCGCCGCCGTGCTCGGCCGCCCCGGTTCGCGGCGCAGCTCGAGCGCCCCCAGCGGCGTGCGTGCGATCCCGTCCTCGAACGCCGCCTCGATCAGGTTCGCGGCTCCGAGGAAGCCGGCGAGGCGCGTGTCGCGGGGCTGGGTGTACAGCTGCACCGGCGTTCCCAGCTGAGCGATCGCACCGTCGCGCAGCACCGCGACGGTGTCGGCCAGCGAGAGCGCCTCCTCCTGGTCGTGCGTCACCAGCACCGTCGTGACCCCCTGCGCGCGAAGCAGCGCGCCCACCTCTTCGCGCATCCGCGTGCGCAGCGAGGCGTCCAGCGAGGAGAACGGCTCGTCCAGGAGCAGCACCTCGGGGCGCCGGGCGAGCGCACGGGCGAGCGCCACGCGCTGCTGCTCGCCGCCGGAGAGCTGATGCGGGAAGCGCTCGGCCAGCCCGGCGAGCCCCACCAGCTCGAGCAGCTCGGCGACCTCGCCGCCGCGGCGCTCGCTCCGGGAGAGGCCGAACCCGACGTTCCCCTTCACGCTCAGATGCGGGAACAGCGCGCCCTCCTGCGGCACGTAGCCGATCCCGCGCCGCTCCGGCGCAAGGAAGCCGCGCCCGTCGTCGAGTGTCCGCTCTCCCAACCGCACCCGGCCCCGTTCGGCCCGCTCGAAGCCGGCGATCACCCGCAGCAGGGTGGTCTTGCCGCAGCCCGAGAGCCCCAGCACGGCGGTCAGCGAACCCGCCGGGACCTCGAGCTCGATGCCGCACAGCACCGGCTGTGAGGGGTAGCCCTTCCACAGGCCGGTGACCGTCAGCAGGCTCATGACGCGCCCTCGCCCGTGAGCGTCGGCCGGCGTGCGCCCACCCCATGACGATCGCGCGGTCTCACGACCCTCCGATCCGTGCGAGCGTCGCCAAGCGGCGGCTGAGCAGATAGGCGGGGACCGCGGAGATCGCCACCATCAGCGCCGCATACGGGGCCGCGGCGCCGTATGCGAAATCCGTCGTGTAGGTCCAGAACTGTGTCGCCAGCGTGTTCACACCCGTGGGGTGCAGCAGCAGCGTCGCGGTCAGCTCGGTCGCCGCGGAGATGAACACGAGCGCGAACGCCGCCCCCAGACCGGGGGCGATCAGGGGCAGCGTGACCCGCAGCCAAACCATGACCGGACGGCGCCCGAGCGAGCGGCCGACCTCCTCGAGGGGCACCAGCGCGTGGGTGCTCGCCGAGCGCACCCCCACCACGGCGAGCGGCAGGAACAGGATCGCGTAGGCGACGATCAGCTCCAGGGCACTCTGGTACAGCGAGAAGGCGTAGCGCACCGAGAACGAGACGAGTCCCAGCGCGATCACCAGCCCGGGGAGCGCCTGCGGCAGGTAGGCCAGGCGCTCGATCAGGATCGTCAGGCGGTTGCGGTGGCGCAGCGCGAGCGCGGTCACGGGCACCGCCAGCGCGGTGGCGAGAGCGGCGGCGGCGGCGCTGAACTCGGCGGTGTGCTCCGTCTCAGTGAGGATCGATGCCGAGGGCAGGGTGGTGGAGCCTCCGTGCACCAGCCAGTAGACCAGCGAGCCCACCGGAACCCCCAGGGCGAGGCCGCTGAGCGCGGTCATTCCAAGCAGCGCCAGCGCGCCCCAGCGGCGCCCCAGGCGCACTCGCGGTGAGGCGCGCCGTGCGCCCGCCCCCACCCGCGCCACCCGTCCCCGCCCGGCGAGCAGGAACTCGCCGGCGAGCACAAGCAGGCCCAGCAGCACGAGCACGAGCGACAGGCCGCACGCGGCGGCGGTATCGAACCCGAGCCGGAACTCGGTGAAGATCTCCACCGTGAACGTCCGGTACTGCACGATTTCAAAGGCCCCGTACTCCGCCAGCAGTCCGAGCGTCACCAGCAGGCAGCCGCCCAGCACCGCCGGCCAGATCTGGCGCAGGGTCACCCTCCGGAAGGTCTCCCAGGGGCCCAGCCCCAGGCTGCGGGCGGCCTCCTCGAGCCCCGCGTCGAGCCGCGCGAAGCTCACCGCCACCGGCAGGTAGACCAGCGGGTAGAGCGAGAGCGTCATGATCATCACCGCCGCGAGGTACCCGTGCAGCCCCGGCTCGAGCGACACCCAGCCGAAGGCCACCACAAAGTCGGGAACACCCAGCGGCAGCATCAGCGCCACCGCCCACAGCCGCCGACCGGGCAGGGTGGTGCGTTCCACACACCACGCCGCCCCCACCCCGATCGCCGCGCACAGCACGGTGCACGTCACCGCCAGGCGCACGGTGTTCCACAACAGCACCACCGTGAGGTGGCGCGGCAGCAGACGGCTCAGCTCCCCCCACCCGGAGCTCTGCGCCTGGATCACGAGGAACACGAGCGGCAGCAGCACCAGCCCGGCGGCAAGCAGCGCCACGGCGATCGTGATCAGCGGCGCGCGCCGGCGCCCCGACCAGGCGCGCGCCCAGCGGCCGGGTGGTCGATTGGCGGCGGCAAGAGCACTCATCACGATGGCGGGCTCACACGCGGATCGGTGAACGCAGGCGTGCATCGCGACGCCCGGGCGGACGGCGGGCTCAGGGGCGGCCCTGGGAACGTAGGCGTGCTCATCCCCCTACAGCAGACCCAACTTCTGCTCGAGCGCCAGCGGGGCGTTGCCGTCGCCGAGTTCGCGCACCCCCACGGGGGGGGCTGGAGCCGATCGAAGGGCCGCAGCGGCTGGGCGGTCCGCACCCGGGAGCCCAGCGGGTACTCGTAGCTCTTGCCGTGGGCGAGAATCTCCTGACCGGCCCCGCTGACCAGGAAGGCCACGAGCTCCTGCGCGGCGTCCTGGTGGGAGCTCGACTTCAGCACCGCGGCGCCCGACACGTCGATCAGGTCGCCGGGGTCGTGGGGCGCGTAGTAGTGCAGCGCGGAGTGCATCCCGCTGGGACCGACCTCGTCGCGCAGGCGGTACCAGTAGTAGTGGTTGACGATCCCCACGGCGCTCTCGCCGTTGTTGACCTGGGCCACCACGGTCTCGTTGTCGGGGTAGACCGTCCCGTTGGCTTTCAGTCCCAGCAGCCACCTTTCGGCCGCGGCGAGGCCGTCGAGCTTGACGATCGCCGTGATCAGCGGCTGGAAGTCGGTCTCCGAGGGGGCGAATCCAACCCTCCCTTTCCACCTGGGCTGCGCGAGCTCGAGGATCGAGCTGGGCAGTTCGGCGGGTCGTACCTGTGAGGTGTTGCACACGAGCACCGAGGCGCGCGCGGAGACCCCCACCCAATCGCCCCCTGGAGAGCTGTAGCGAGCGGGGACCTGCGCGAGGGTCGAGGGGCGCAGCGGGGCGAGCAGACCACGCTCCTGAAGCGCCTCCAGGACGGGGGTGTTCTCGGTGTAGAACACGTCGGCCGGCGAGTTGGAGCCCTCCTGGATGATCTGGTTGCCGAGCACCGCCTCGTCGTCGGAGCGCACGTTCACGTGAATCCCCGTCTGCCTCTCGAATCCCGCGACGAGCTGCGCGGTGGTCTGTTCGTGCTGGCCGTTGTACAGCGTGATCGACGGCTGTCCGTGGGAGCCGCTCGCTCCTCCGCAGGCGGTAAGGAACGTGCTGGCGAGCAGCAGCAGGGAGACGGAGACGGGGAGCTTGTGATGGGACAGCGATCGGATCGGACCAGCCGGGCCGCGAGGAAGCCGGTGAAGTGGCGCAGACAGAAAGTGGGGTGGCACAGGAATTAGGGTACCCTAACCCCCGTGGATTGGGGCCTGCGCCGCGACCCGTGCAGACAACGATCAGCAACGAGCCGAGGTCGCGACTGTTCAAGTTGTATGGTTTTGGCGAGGTGTGGAGAACCCTCTCTGAAGTCCGAACGCTGCTCGCGCGGCTCGGCCTCGCCGCCGCGGCCCGCCCTCTGCCTGCCCGAATCCGCGTCCGCATCCCCCCCGTCCCCGTCGCCCCCGTCCTCGCGCTCCTCATGGTCTGCGGATGCCTGCCGGCCGCGGCCGAGGGCGAACAGACGGCGAGGGGCGCTCAGACGGCCAGACTCAGCGCAACGCTCACCCCCGAGCACCTCGGCGCGGGCACCACGATCGGCTTCGGCTTCACGATCCACACCAAGCAGGGCGGGGAACCGTCTCCGCTGACGGGAATCGACCTCTACTACCCCGCCAACCTCGGGATCGCCACCAGCGGTCTCGGCCTCGAAACGTGCAGCGTCGCCATCCTTGAAACCGCCGGCGTGGGAGGCTGCCCCTCCCAGTCCCAGATGGGCTATGGCCAGGCGCTCGTCGAGGTCCCCTTCGGCCCCACCATCCTGTACGAGAGCACGGAGACCACGATCTTCATGGCGCATGTCCACAGGGGGCACCTCGGACTGCTCTTCTACGCGGTCGGGACGTCCCCCGTCTCCGCGCACATCATCTTCCCCGGCTTGGTGCTCCCCGCGCGGAACCCCTTCGGTGGCGAGCTCGCCACAACCATCCCCCTCGTGCCCACGCTCCCGGGGGGGCCCAACGCCGCGGTCGTCGAGCTGCACTCCACGATCGGCCCCCTGCACCTCACCTACTACGAACACACCCACGGCAGATACGTCCCCTACCACCCCCGGGGCATCATCCTGCCCCGCGCCTGCCCCCGTGGGGGCTTCCAGTTCGCCGCCCGCTTCAGCTTCGAAGACGGCGACCACACGCGGGCGCGCACCGTCGTACCCTGCCCACGTCGATAGCGTGTTGAATGTGGTCCCGTCCGGCCGCAACCGAGGAGGTGCAGCGATGAAGGCGATGCAGATCGTGGATCTCAGCGGCCCCGCCGGCGCGCTGCGGCTGCTCGAGGTGCCCGAGCCCGAGAGCTCCTCTAACCCCCTGAGCCCGGAGGGGGGTGTCGTGATCGACGTGCACGCCGCCGGCGTCTCGTTCCCCGAGGTGCTGCAGACGCGCGGCGAGTACCAGCACAAACCGCCGCTGCCGTTCGTCCCCGGGAGCGAGGTCGCCGGCGTGGTGCGCAGCGCACCCGAGGGGGACGGGCAGGGCCCGAGCTCCCAACCGCTGGGCGCCGGTGAGCGCGTGGCCGCCTTCTGTGTGCTCGGCGGCTTCGCCGAGGTCGCGGTGGCGCCCGCCTTCCTGACCTTCCCGCTGCCCGACGTCCTCGACTTCGCGCAGGGCGCGGCGCTGATCCTCAACTACCACACCGCCTACTTCGCGCTCGCCCTGAGGGGGCGCCTGCGGGAGGGCGAGACGGTGCTCGTGCACGGGGCCGCCGGCGGGGTGGGCACCGCCGCGCTGCAGGTCGCCGCCGGCCTCGGCGCACGCACGATCGCGGTCGTCTCAAGCGACGAGAAGGAGCGGGTGGCGCGCGCGGCGGGCGCCGAGGAGGTGCTGCGCTCCGAGAGCCCCTGGAAGGACGAGGCGAGGGCGCTCACCGGCGGCGGCGTGGACGTGGTGCTCGACCCCGTCGGCGGGGATCGCTTCACCGACAGCCTGCGCTCGCTGCGCCCCGACGGGCGCCTCGTGGTGGTCGGGTTCACCGGCGGCTCGATCCCCGAGGTGAGGGTCAACCGGCTGCTGCTCGGCAACGTCGAGGTGGTGGGCGCCGGCTGGGGCGCCTACGCGCTCGCCAGGCCCGAGATCTGCCGCGAGATCGGCGAGCGGATCGAGGAGCTGATCGAGGCGGGCTTCGTGCGCCCAATCGTCGGCGCGCGCTTCCCGCTCGAGCGCGCCGCCGAGGCGTTGCGGGCGATCGACGAGCGGCGCGCCACCGGCAAGGTCGTCCTCGAGGTGCGGTGATGGACTTCGAGCACTCCCCCCGCACGCGCGAGCTGCTGGAGCGCCTGGACGCCTTCATCGAGCGCGAGGTGACCCCGCGCGAGGAGCCCTACCACCGTGAGCTACTCGCCCGCGCGGACCCATGGATCGTGCACCCGGCGATCGAGGAGCTGAAGGAGGGCGCGCGCACGGAGGGCCTCTGGAACCTCTTTCTGCCCGGCGGCCCCGAAGTCGGCGGCCGGGTCCAGGGTGCGGGGCTCTCAAACGTGGAGTACGCCCCGCTGGCGGAGCGCATGGGCCGCTCGCTGATCGCCAGCGAGGTGTGCAACTGCAACGCCCCGGACACCGGCAACATGGAGGTGCTGCTGCACTTCGGCTCCCCCGAGCAGCGGGAGCGCTGGCTGGAGCCGCTGCTGGCCGGTGAGATCCGCTCGGCGTTCTGTATGACCGAGCCGCAGGTGGCCTCCTCGGACGCCACCAACATGCAGGCGACCGCGAAGCTCGACGGCGAGGAGGTGGTGCTCAACGGGCGCAAGTGGTGGAGCACCGGCGTCGGGCACCCCAACTGCACGGTGGCGATCTTCATGGGCCTCACCGATCCCGAGGCCGACCGCTACCACCAGCACTCGATGGTGCTCGTCCCGCTCGAGCACCCCGGGGTGCAGGTCGAGCGGATGCTCTCCACGATGGGCTTCGACGACGCCCCGGGCGGCCACGGGGAGGTCTCCTTCACCGACGTGCGCCTGCCCGCGAGCGCGATCGTGGGCGGCCCCGGTCAGGCGTTCGCGATCGCCCAGGCGCGCCTCGGCCCGGGGCGCGTGCACCACTGCATGCGCCTGATTGGCCTCTCCGAGCTGGCGCTCGAGCTCGCCTGCCGCCGCGCCACCGAGCGCGTGGCGTTCGGCAAGCCGCTGGCCAACCTAGGCGGCAACCGCGAGCGGATCGCGGACGCCCGCATCGCGATCGACCAGGCGCGCCTGCACGTGCTGCATGCGGCGTGGCTGATCGACACCCAGTCACCGCAGATGCTGGGTGCCGTATCCCAGATCAAGGTCGCGGTGCCCAACATGGCCCAGCGGGTGGTGGACATGGCGATGCAGATGCACGGGGGCGCCGGCCTCAGCGACGACTTCCCCCTGGGCGCCGCCTGGACGGTGGCGCGCGCGCTGCGCCTGGCCGACGGCCCCGACGAGGTCCACCGCGGGGTGATCGCGCGGTTGGAGCTCGCGCGCTACGGGCAGGGGAAGTGGCGCTCGTAGGAGGTCCGCTGCGGCCGGCGTGCGAGGCGCCGCTGCCGCGCTCGAGTACTACGCCTCCCCGTCGTCTCCGTCTTCCTCCCCCCCTCCTCCCCCCACCCGATCCCCGCAGCCATCCGGCGAGCTCCTGGCCGACGGAGTTGATCGACTCGCCGGCCTCTCTGAAGGCGTCGCGGAAGCGCTCGGAGTAGTGGGAGACGGCGTCGCTGCCCTCCGCGCGGGCATCGACGGGTTCATCGCGGGTGGGGTACTCGCCGGCGACGATCCGGTCGAACTCGCCGGAGCGCACCCACGCCATCAACTCGCGCGTGCGCTTCACCGGCATGGGGTGGCTGACGCCCAGGTCGATCAGCAGGCGGGTCAGGCGCTCGAGGCCGCTGCCCTTCTCGGTGTAGTCGAGGCCCTGGCGCATGAACACGTCGAGATCGAGCTCCTGGACCATCGCTCCGGCAGAGAGGCACATCAGGGTGCGGCAGACCGTCAGCGGGTCGCGTGTGACGAGCGCGGCGGCGCGGTCGGCGCTCAGCTCGGTGGCGCGCTCCCACTCCATCAGCGCGGTGCGGATCGGCGCGAGCGGGAGCAGGAGGCGCGAGGTGCGCGTCAGCAGCATGAGGATGTAGAGCGCCGTGCGGTAGAGCTGGTGGTCGGCGAGGATGTGGGCGGCCTCGTGGGCGAACACCGCCCGGCGCTGCCCCACGTCAAGGAGGCTCACAAGCTCGGACTGCACCACCACGATCGGGCGCTTGGAGCCGATCGCCATCGCGTTGGGCGAGGGGTACTGTGTGAGGTACAGGTCGGGCACCTCCGCCATGTCGAGCGTGGCGTAGGCGATCGCGTGCTCACGCCATACGTCTCCCAGCTGCTCTTCGGAGAGCCGCACCGCGGAACCAAGGTAGCTCTGGCGAAGCGCGCGCTCGTAGCCGAGCTCGACGAGCTTGCGCACCACGGTGTCCAGGTAGGGGATCGACCCCAGCGCCGCCGTGGCGGCGCGGTCGGCCGGATGCTGGAAGGCGCGCGGGGAGATGCCCGTCAGGCGGTGGCCCTCGACCGGCAGCATCTGGCCCGAGGGCTCCATAACCACAGAGTACCGGGCGCCGGCCCGGCCGGCGGCGGCTCGGTCGACGCCGGTGTGATCGGCGGCGGCTCGGCCGGCGGGGTCCGGGACGGCCTGATTGTGTAACGTCGCGGCCGTGAGCGGACCCCTCGTCGCGGTGATCACGGGCGCCTCCAGCGGCATCGGGGAAGCCACCGCGCGGCGTCTGGCGCGCGAGCCCGAAGCCAGGCTGGTGCTCGTGGCGCGTCGCGAGGAGCGCCTGCGCAGGCTCGTGGACACGCTGCCCGCCGAGTGCACCTGCCTGGCGCTCGACCTCACCGCCCAGGACGCGCCCGAGCGCGTGCTCGCACACGTGCTCGAGCACTGCGGAGGGCGCCTGACGCTGCTGGTCAACAACGCGGGGGCCTCCTGGCGGGGAACGTTCGCGGAGGGCGGCTATGCCAACGTGCGCCAGACGATGGCACTCAACTTCGACGCCCCCGTGCGGCTCACGGAGGCGCTGCTGGGCCTGCTGCGGGCCTCCGCGCCGAGCGCGATCGTCAACGTCTCGAGCACCGCCGCGCGGGTCGCACGCCCGGGCACGGGCGCCTACTCGGCCAGCAAGTTCGCGCTGACCGGGTGGAGCGACGCGCTCTACGCGGAGGAGCGCGAGCACGGGGTGCACGTGGGCCTCGTGTTTCCTGGCTACATCGCCACCGAGGGCTTCCCCGCTCGCGAGCTCCTCGCGCGTCCGCTGACGGCCTGGATCGTCTCGAGCTCCGATCGCGCGGCCCAGGCGATCGTGGACACGGGCCTGCGCCGGCGCCCCGAGCGCTACGTGCCCCGTCCCTACTTCCTCGCCGCCGCCGCCCGGCTGCTGCTCCCGGGCCTCGTGCGGCGCACGCTCACACGCGGCGGGGCCGAGCTCCTCACGACGAGCACCGGAGCCGAAGAGGCCCGGCTGCCATAGAGCGGAGGACGGACAGGGACGTACCGCCCGCCCAGCGGACCCCGAACCTCTCCTGCGATCGCCCGAGACGTCGTAGAACATGGGAGACCCGGAACGTACTCCCGGCCAGCGGGACCCCGCACCGCTCCTGCGATCGCCCGAGGCGTCCGATGAGCCGAACACCATGCCTCGCAGGTTTCTCGGGGCGGCGGGCGAATAAGAAAACCGATCACAGCCGATAACCAGCGAATAACGACCCGCCCGGGTGGGTAGATCAACTTTCTCGGGTAGAGCAACTTATGGGCCGCCGATGGGCTCAAAAAGGGGTGAGCGCGCCTATGCAGGCCAGTGGCCGCGCCGTGGCGCCCCTCTCCGCCAAGAGTAATTGACAACGCAACTACTATGCCCTATAATTCCGACTCCAAGCATCGGACATAGAGACCAAGAGACCAAGCCCAATGTCAGAAGATAACCGCCAGATCACCACACTAGACACTCTCGAGGCCGTGGATGCCCCCAAGGGGGCCGCGCGGGAGCCAGCGGCCCTCGACTCCCCCTTCGCGGAGAGCCGCTCGGAGCCAGTCCCCCGCCGGCGCCCGGTGGCCGCGGAGCCCGAAAGCTTCATCCCCGAGTCGGTCGACCAGTTGCTCGCGCACTCGCGACGCTACCCCCTGCTCACCCCCGACCAGGAGATCGAACTGGCCCAGCGGATCGAGCGCGGGGATCTGCGCGCGAAGGAACTGATGATCAACTCCAACCTGCGCCTGGTGGCCTCCAACGCGCGGCGCTACCAGAACCAGGGGCTGCCCCTGGCGGACCTCGTGCAGGAGGGGATGCTCGGCCTGATCCGCGCCAGCGAGAAGTTCGACTGGCGCAAGGGCTTTCGCTTCTCCACCTACGCCACCCTGTGGATCCGCCAGGCGATCCAGCGGGGCCTCGAGAACTCGGGCCGCACGATCCGCCTGCCCGTTCATGTAGCTCAGCGCACCCGCAAGGTGGGGCGCGTGGAGCGCGAGCTCTCGGTGCGCCTCGGGCGGGAGCCCACCACGGAGGAGATCGCGCTGGAGACGGGCCTGGAGATCGAGCAGGTCGAGGAAGTGCGCCATCAGCGTGCTGCTTTGGTGAGTCTCGACCAGCAGGTGGGCGAGGACGGCGACACCGCCCTCGGCGACCTGCTGCCCTCCGACCAGGAGCCCCCGGAGGAGACCGCCTACGAGAACGAGCGCGAGCGCCTCGTGCACCTCGCGATCTCCCAGCTGCCCGACACCGAGCGCACGGTGCTCACCCTGCGCTTCGGCACCGGCCAGGAGGCGCCGCAGACGCTGACCGCGATCGGCAAGCGCCTGGGGTTCTCCGCGGAGCGGGCCTCCCAGCTGGAGCAGCGCGCGCTGAAGAAGCTCGCGGAGTCGCCAGAGCTGGCGGCACTCCGCGAGGCAGCCTGACGGCCGATGGCCTGCGCGGGCTCTGCGTCCTCAGTCGCTCGTGTGCAAAGCACACTTCGCTCCTTGCGTCCTTGATCCGCTTGGCCCTCGGCCGTCAGGGGGCGTAATATCTTCGACCGTATGTGGGACCGTGTCGTCCAATGGACGATCGCCGTAGGTGAACGGATCCTCGCCCCCGTCGAGCGCTTCATCGGGCGCCGCTCGCTGGTGGGCGACGCGACGTTCTTCCCGCTGGAGCGCTTCCCCTGGGTGGAGCACATCGAGCGCAACTGGGAGGTGATCCGCGAGGAGGCCGCCGCGCTGCTCGAGGACCAGGCCGCGCTGGCCAACTTCCAGGACATCTCCAGGGACCAGATCGAGATCACCGACGATGACCGCTGGAAGACGTTCTTCCTGTACGGGTACGGCTTCGAGGCGAAACTCGGGGTGCAGATGTGCCCACGCACCGCCGCGCTGATGCGCGAGATCCCCGGGATGAAGACCGCGATGATCTCGATCCTCTCCCCCCGCAAGCACATCCTCGACCACCGCGGCCCCTACAAGGGCGTGCTGCGCTACCACCTCGGGCTGATCGTTCCTCAGGACGCCACCCACTGCCGGATCAGGGTCGGCGAGGACATCCGCCACTGGGAGGCGGGCAGGAGCATGATCTTCGACGACACCTTCAACCATGAGGTGTGGAACGACACCGACGAGACGCGAGTGGTGCTGTTCGTGGATGTGATGCGCCCCCTCCCCTTCCCCGAGTCCGCGATCAACGAGGGGATCGTCAAAGCGATCGGCCACTCACCGTTCGTGCTGGACGCCAAGCGCAACCAGGAGGCCTGGGAACGGCGCTACCGGGAACGGCGCGGGGATCAGATGCTGGAGACGTCGAGCCCCGTTCCCTGAAGCAGGGTGTTGGCCTTGGCGTTGAGGATCGTGAACTCCCCGGTGAGGATCAGGAGGCCCAGCGCGATCATCACCACCCCGCCGACACCCACGATCACGGGGAAATGGCGCTTGACCACCGCCAGCGCACCGGTCATCCGCTCGAAGGCGAGCGCGATCGCCAGGAACGGAATCGCGAGTCCCAGGGAGTAGAAGGCGAGCAGCAGCGCACCGTGGGCGGCGGAGTTGGAGACCGCCGCCTGGGTGAGGATCGCGCCGAGGGTGATGCTGGTGCAGGGTGTCCACGCGATCGCGAACGCCGCGCCCGCGAGCAGCGGCCCACCGCGGCCCGCGAGGCGCATCAGCGACTCGGAGTGCCACTGGAAGTTGAGCGCGTCTACGAAGGGCGTGGCGAGGAACAGCACCCCCATCGCCACGATCAGCACCCCCCCCACCGTGCGCAGCGTGCCGAGATGGTCGGTCAGCAGCGAGCCGACCTGCGTGGCGCTCAGCCCCAGCAGGATGAAGATCAGGGAGAAGCTCGCGATGAACAGCAGGCTCGGCCCGAGCACCCGCCGCGCCCCCGCCCCCTGGATGTCAGCCGGGGCCACCCCGATCACCGTCGACAGGTAGCCCGGCACCAGCGGCAGCACGCAGGGCGAGAGGAACGACACCAGCCCGGCCGCGAGCGCCAGGGGGATGCCCACCCCGGTGGCGGTGTCCCCGGCCGAGCCCGAGGCCGCGAGGATCGCGGTGGCGTGGGTCAGGTGGCTCACGTCCATTCGAGCCTCTCCCCCTCCCCCTCCTGCCCGGCGCCCAGTGCGGCGCGCAGCCGCGCCACCTCGCGCTCCAGACGCGCCACCCGCTCCTCCAAGCCATCCACGACACGGGGAACGGGCGTGGGCGTGGGCGATGGCGCCATGACCACGGACAAGGGCGCCGCATCAGCGTCCTCGGCGGCCTCCCCAAGCAGCTGGACATAACGCTCCTCCTTCTGACCGGGCCGGCGCTCCACAGCCCTCGCCAGCCCTCGTGCGATCAGCCGCTCCAGCGTCTCGTGCACCCCTCCGAGATCGGCGAAGGCGTGCATGCGCTCGGTGCGCTGCTTGAGCTCCCCGGGCGTCTGCGGGCCTCGCAGCATCAGGACGCAGAGCACCGCGTGCTCGTCCTCGCCCATCGGCAGCGCCTCCGCGAGCAGGTGGCGGTACTTCGGCGCGCGGCTGCCCGCGCCGCTCGCTAGGCGGGTGTAGCCGCGGCGCTCGAGGCGATGCAGGGCGTCGCGGAGCACGGCGTCGTCGTACTCCACCACGGGATCGCGGTTGGTCGCCTGGTTGCAGGCCAGCCGCAGCGCATTGAGGCTCAGCGGGTAGGCGTCCGGTGTTGTGCGGCGCTTTTCCATGAGGCACCCCAGTACGCGGAGCTCGGAGGCGGAGAGGTCCATGGCCTTAACCCTAGTGGCGGTAGAGTCGTTTGAATGAGCGATCGGGGATCGGCAGCGCTGCCGTGAGCAGCTTCCACGGCGAGGGCCGCGGCGGCGGAGGGGGCGGCGCGGGGAGTGGCGGCGCCCGACGCGGGGAGCTCCGCCTGGAGGACATCCCGGACAAACCGGTCTCCCTGCGGCGCATTGGCCGGCTGTTCATCCCCTACCGGCTGCGTCTCTCGCTGCTGCTGGGGCTGATCGTCTTCGGCTCGATCCTGAGCGTCGCCTCCCCGTTCCTGCTGCGCGAAGCCCTCGACAAGGGCATCCTCAAACACGACCTGGAACTGCTCACGTGGATGGTCGCGGGCATGATCGCGCTGGCGATCATCAACGGCGTCATCGGCGTGGCGCAGACGTGGATCTCCAACGAGGTGGGCCAGCGCGTGATGCACGACCTGCGCGCCGCGGTGTACGCGCACCTGCAGCGGATGTCGCTGGCGTTCTTCACCCGCACCCGCTCGGGGGAGGTGCAGGCGCGCATCGCCTACGACATCGGGGGGATCGACGACGTCGTGACGAGCACCGCCACCTCGACCGTCTCGACCGTCGCGACGGTCGCCGCGACGGTCGTGGCGATGTTCGCGCTGAGCTGGCAGCTGACGGTGTTCTCGCTGATCCTGCTGCCCTTCTTCGTGTGGCTGACGCGCCGCGTGGGCAACGAGCGCCGGCGCATCCAGTCGGTGCGCCAGGGGCGCCTCGCGGACATGTCCACGCTCGTGGAGGAGTCCCTGTCGGTGTCGGGCATCCTGCTCGGCAAAACGATGGGCCGCTCGGGGGAGCTCGTGGACCGCTTCTCGCGGGAGTCGGGGGAGCTCGCGGATCTGGAGGTGCGCGCGCGCATGGCGGGGCGCTGGCGGATGGCCTCGGTGCAGATGAGCTTCGCGATCATGCCCGCCGCGGTGTACTGGTTCGGGGGCTACAGCATCGCCCACGGCAACGACGCGCTCTCGGTGGGGACGATCGTGGCGTTCACGACGCTGCAGACGCGGCTGCTGTTCCCGATGCAGCAGCTGCTCTCGGTGGGCCTCGAAGTGCAGACCTCGCTGGCGCTGTTCGGGCGGATCTTCGAGTACCTGGACCTGCCCGTGGACATCGTGGAGCGCCCCGGCGCCCGCGCGCTCAGCGGCGTGCGTGGGGACGTCACGCTCGAGGACGTGTGGTTCCGCTACGACACCGAGGCGCCGTGGACGCTGCGGGAGATCGACGCCGAGATCCCCGCGGGTACGCGCACCGCGCTGGTCGGCGAGACGGGCGCGGGCAAGACCACGCTCGCCTACCTCGTGGCGCGGCTGTACGAGCCCCAGCGCGGGCGCGTGGCGATCGACGGGGTGGACATCCGCGACATGACCCTCGAGTCGCTCGCCGCCACCGTGGGGCTGGTCTCCCAGGAGACCTACCTGTTCCACGCCTCGATCCGCGAGAACCTGCGCTTCGCGTGTCCCGACGCGAGCGACGGGCAGATCGAAGAGGCCGCTCGGGCCGCGCAGATCCACGAGCTGATCGCCTCGCTCCCCGAGGGCTACGAGACCCCGGTGGGGGAGCGCGGCTACCGCTTCTCGGGCGGGGAGAAGCAGCGGATCGCGATCGCGCGCACGATCCTGCGCAACCCCCCGGTCCTGATCCTCGACGAGGCGACGAGCGCGCTGGACACCGAGACCGAGCGCGCGGTGCAGCTGGCCCTGGACGAGCTCTCCCGGGGACGCACCACGATCGCGATCGCCCACCGCCTCTCCACGGTGCGCGACGCCGAGCAGATCCTGGTGCTCGACGAGGGGCGGATCGTGGAGCGCGGCACCCACGAGGAGCTGCTGGCGCTCGGCGGACGCTACGCCGCGCTCACCGCCGACCACGGTTCGGCGGGCGCCGCGACCGGCCGCGCGGCCCTGGCGTGAGCGTTACGCAACGGCGTCGATGTTGAGCCGGATGTAGTCCACCACCACGGGCTCCCCCAGCTCGACGAGCACGGCATCCAGGAACGACTCGCGCAGATCCTCCGGCAGCCGCTGGCAGTGGGGGCCGAGCACGATCGAGGAGAGGAACTCGCGCGGGTGCTCGGGCCGCTGGGGAGCCGGCTGCAGCCAGCACTCCGCCGTGGAGAAGCCCGCGCCCAGCAGGCGCTCGCGGGTGATCTCGGGCTCCGCGTAGTTCCAGGGGGCCTGCCAGTCGCGAAAATGCGCGGCGTAGGGTTCGCGCGCGAGGATCCCGTTGGCGACGCCGCGCAGCACGTCGATGTTGCCGCTCCCCCCACACTGCGCCACCAACTGCCCCCCGGGGCGCAGCACTGCGCGCAGGCGGCGAAAGAGCGCCTCGTGGTCGATGATCCAGTGGAAGGTCGCGGTGGAGAGGATCGCGTCGAGGGGCTCGTCCACCTCCAGATCCAGCAGGTCCCCCTCTCGCACCTCCACGCGCTCCGGGCCGATCCCCGCGCCCGCCAGGCGCTCCCGCGCGGCGGACACCATCGAGGGGGAGGCGTCCACCGCGATGACCTGCCCCCGGGGCAGCCGCGCGAGCAGCGCCTCGGTGACGCGCCCCGAGCCGCAGCCCGCGTCGAGCACGGTCTCCTCCCCATTCAGCTCCAGGCGGTCGAGTACCGCGCGCCCCAGCGCCTCCATCGGCGCGGAAATGCGGTCGTACACCCCGCCGTCCCACTCGCGTACGGTCATGCTTTATGTATAACGCACGCCCCTGGCTGTGGGTGTGTTTCAGTTTGGGGCTACACCACCCAAACTGGACCTGTGGGCAGCGACCAAATGACAGCTACCAGAGGTCCAGTAGAGTGGTGGGCTCCCCAAAGTAAATATGTGTGGCCTCTCCCGGCCCCACGGGCCACACCAAACCGAGACATTCGACTGTGCGCCAGCGTCGTATCCGGCCCGGTGGTGGCACCCAGACGCCGGATCACTCCCTGGCCCGGGCGAGCAACCCCACGAGCACCTTCGAGAGCTGCCCCCCCTGCCAGGCGATGGGAGAGCGCGGAGGCGGCCCACCGTCCTCGACGGCGAGCGTGGCCCCGGGAATCGCCCGGGCATAGCGCTCTGCCACCGCGAGCGGGTGCCCGGGATCGACCTCGTCCCGAGAGGCCACGACGACGGTGGGCACGGCGATCGCCGACAGCTCAGCGAAGTCCTTGAAGGGCCGCGAGCGGGACACGACTTCCAACGCATCGGCCACGGCCTCCGGGTGCTCGTGCGCGGAAAGCCGCTGCCGCACGACCGTCTCGACGGTCTCCCGCCACGCGGGGGGCACGGTGGTGAAGTTGTAGGCACGAAGGAACCCCTCGACCCCACCCTCGCGCAGCTCCCGGGCGAGCTCATCGCGGTCGCCTTCGGGGAAGACGCTCGTATCGCTCGAATCGCCCTCGCCCGGGGGGACAACGCTTGAGTAGCCCTCGCCCTCCACAGGGCCCTCTCCAGCTGGACCGCTCCCTTGGGAGGCGCCGGGGTCGAAGGCGGGCGTCACAAGCCCCAGCGCGGTCACCCGCTCGGGGTGCTCCAGGGCGAAGCGCAGGGCGGTCTGGGCGCCCATCGAGGCGCCGGCGAGCGCGGCGCGGGGAATCCGGAGCGCGTCGAGCACCGCGCCGAGGTCCCTGGCGAGCCGCTCGTAGCCGTAGGCGCGTGGATCGGGGGCGGGACCCGAGCGCCCGTGCCCGCGGGCGTCGTAGGCGACCACGCGGTATCCCGAACGCTCCAGCAGGCGGGAGCCCATTACGACGTAGCGGCGTGTGGCGGTGAGGCCGTGCAGCAGCACGATCGGCGGGCCGGCGGGATCCAAATCCGCCGCTTCTCCGGCGAGGAGAACCCCGTCATCGGTGAGAATGCTCAGCTCGCGCGCAGCCACGCCCGCGCCCTGGAGAGGTGAAGCAGCGGGCCGCTACGCATGCACCGCGGCGTGGTCCCGGACGAGCTCGGCGCAGCGCAGGGGCTCCTCCCAGAAGAAGAGGTGCCCCGCCCCGTCGAGGATCTCCAGGCACGCCCGTGGCATGTGCCCGGCTATCACGTGGGCGTTCTGGACGGGGATCAGGTCGTCCGCGCTGCCGTGCACGATCAACGTTGGCAGCCGCAGCGCGGGCAGGCGGGCGGAGGTGTCGTGGGTGGCGATGGCCTGCATCTGGGCCATGATCACGGTCCGGGCGACGGGTCGCTGAAGCACCTGGGCGACGTGGGCGTCGTATAGCTCGGGGTCGTTGCGAAAGCGGGGCGAGATGCAGATCTCCCAGCCGGTCCGCAGGGCGACGGCGCGGTCGCCGGAGCGCAGCGACTCGACCAGCCGTTGGGCGACGGCGGGCGAGGCGAGCGAGGAGCCCGGCCCGCCGCAGTAGGTGCAGCCGAGCGCGAGCGTGAGCATCCGCTCGGGGTGCGCGAGGGCGAGCTCCTGGGCGACCATCCCGCCCATCGAGATGCCGAGCACGTGGGCGGAGTCGAGCTCGAGCGCGTCGAGCAGCCCCGCGGCGTCCCGGGCGAGGTCGGCGATCGTGAAGGGCCCCTCCATGCGGCTGCTCTCGCCGACGCCGCGGTGGTCGTAGGCGATCACCTCGAAGCTCTCGCGCAGGGACCCCAGAAAGGGCTCGCCCCAGCTCAGGCTGCTGCCGCTCATCCCCATGATCGCCAGCAGCGGGGGCCCGGAGCCGGCGCGCTCGTAGGAGAGCTCGACCTCACCGACACGTGCAAGGGACATCGGGGGAGCTTATCCGTCTGGGTTCTCCCGTAGGATTCCGATGGTGGCACGACTCGCACGAGTTGCGGCTCTCGCACTCACTCTCATGGCCGGCTCGGCGCTCTCGCCGACGGCCGGGGCGGCGTCAAGCGAAGCCCCCACCCCACCGGCGAACGACGAAGTCGCGAACGCGCAGGCGATCCACTCGCTGCCGGCGACGATCGCGGGCACGACGGTGGGCGCTACGACCGTGACGAGCGAACCGGGTTCGGGCTGTGCGGCGAGCACGGTGGCCTCGGTGTGGTACAGCCTGCACACTGCGGGCGCCGAGCGGA
Source organism: uncultured Solirubrobacterales bacterium (assembly GCA_963771915.1). GTDB lineage: Bacteria > Actinomycetota > Thermoleophilia > Solirubrobacterales > Solirubrobacteraceae > Palsa-744. Next base: position 676,267 of record CAVYVD010000002.1, read on the forward strand.
TCGCGGTGGAACTGGCGGCGGGGGGCGTGCTCGACGGCACGCTCGACGTGTACAAGGCGGTGCGCTCGCAGCTTGAGCCGGTGGCGTGTGTGCAGACCGAAGAAGAAGGCAAGGCATCGCTCTCCTTCAGGGCCAAGAAGAACACCCTCTACGACATCCGCGTTGCGGCGCTCCCGAACTCGCAGCTCGCGGCCTTCACGCTGAACGTCTTCCAGCCCACCCCCGCGGTGCCACCGCCCGGGCCGCGCCTGCCCGCGGGTGGCATCAGCGGGCAGGTGGATCGCATCCAGAACATCAACGCCGCCTACTCCTTCAGCCTGCACGCGGGGGTCAGCTACCTGATCAACCTGGCCAACGAGACGAAGGGCGGGTGCGTGGACGGCGCGCTGTTCGCCCCGGGGGTGAGCTCCTTCGAAGGGGCCTCCGCGCGCCTGCGCGTCGACTGCGGCGGATACCGGCTATTCACCCCCGGCATCGGCAAGGGGGGGCTCTACAGCTTCGAGGTGACGCCGAGCATCGCCGTCAATGGTGAGCAGCGCTTCCGCCTGCAGGTCGCGCGGGCGAACGGCGCGCAGACGGCGCCGGGGCTCGCGCTCGGCAACTACGGGCGCGCCAGCGGGCGGCTGGAGGGCACGGGCATCGAAGTTCTGCGCCTCTACCGCATGGACGTGACCAGCCACTCCAACCTCACCCTGAGGCTGAGCGCACCGGCGAGCGCCGAATTCAACCTCGAGCTGCGCAACCAGAACGGCGACGTCCTGGAATGCAGCTGCAGCGGGAGCGGCCCCCAGAAATTGCAGCACCAGCTGCGCAGGGGCCGCTACTACGCGGTGGTGTCGGTGCGCAACCACACCTCCGGGGACTTCACGTTGACGCGCGAGTCGCGCACGATAACCCGCACCAGGATCTCCTTCGGAGCCGAGCGCGGCACCGCGGGCAGGGCGGTCCCGATCAAGATCCTCGTCTCGCCGGGGGCCTCGGGGCCGGTAAAGGTCGAAGTGCAGCGCTTCGACCCGGTCTTCGGCTGGCAGTTCTACCGCGAGCTCGAAGCGCTCCTCAGCGAAGGCTCGGCGGACATCCAGTTCACTCCCCCCGCGGTGGGAAACTGGCGGGCGAACGCCTCCTACACGGGCTCCCGCGTGGCGAGCCCGAGCGGCGTGGGCTTCACCTACCTGCTCGTCGACTGAGAGCGCCCGCACGGCGCTCACACCGGCAGGGCGAGCTGACCCTCGGGGGATGCTCCCGCCCCCTCCGCCCGCGACATGCGGGGATCGGTGCGGGGGTCCCCATCCCCGCCGAGGCCGGCGACGCGCACCCCCAGCAGCCGCACGGGGCGCGCGGGGGCGTACTCGCGCAGCAGCCGCTGGGCGACGGCGTCGACCAGTCGCGGGTCGCGGGTGGCCTCCTCGAGGGTGTGGGCGCGAGTGACGGTGGTGAAGTCATCGAGGCGCACCTTGATCCCGACCGTGCGCCCCCGGCGGCGGTGGGCGGCAAGGCTGGCGCAGAGCTCGGCGGACATCCGCTCCAGGGCGACGCTCAGCTCGCGGGGGTCGTGGACGTCCGCGTCAAAGGTGCGCTCGCGCGACTCCGACACGACCTTGCGGGCGGCGCCAACCTCCCCGTCGTGCTCGAAGCGCGCGCGGCGGCCGAGCTCACGCCCGAGGTTGGGCCCGAAGCGCTCCACCAGCACGTGCTCGGGCGCGGAGCCGACCGCGGCGAGCGTGGTGAGCCCCAGCTCGGCCAGCCGCGCGACGGTCTTCGGCCCGATCCCCGGCACGAGTCCCGGAGAAGCGTCGGCGAAGCGCACGCGAGCCTGCTCGCGGCTCAGCACCACGAACCCCGCGGGCTTCTCCGCCTCGGAGGCGACCTTCGCGACGAGCTTGTTGGGGCCGATCCCCACCGAGCAGACGATCCCCGTCGCCGCCCGGATCTCCTCAACCAGCCGGCGCATCGCCGCACGCGGGGAGAGCAGGCCGCTCACGTCGAGGTAGGCCTCGTCGAGCCCCACCACCTCGACCCGCTCGACCTGAGCGCGCACGATCCCCATCACCCGGCCCGACACATCCCGGTAGGTGGAGAAGTCGGGTGCCAGGAACACCGCCTGGGGGCACAGCCGCCGCGCGCGCGAGGCCGGAATCGCCGAGCCGACCCCGAAGCGCCGCGCCTCATAGCTCGCGGTGGTGACCACCGCCCGCGGACCGATGCCCGCGACGACGACCGGCAGCCCGCGCAGCTCCGGCCGGCGCTGCAGCTCGATCGAGACGTAGAAGGCATCGCAGTCGATGTGGGCGGTGCTCAGCTCAGATGACCCCACGGACACTCTCAGGCGAATCTAGCGCCGAGTGCGGCGGTGCAGGCGTCCCTCCTTCGCCCACCCCGCGAAGGCGGAGGCGACGTCGTGGGCTGGAAATCATCGCTTACCCCGGGCTGAAGGCCTATCTCTGCGCGACCAACGCCCCCGGGCCGACCTCGTCGATCGCGGCGTACCCGCTCAGCGCCATCGCGAGATCGAGATCGGCGAGGAAGGAGCGCAGCACCTCGACCACGCCCGTGGCGCCGCCGAGCGCGAGGCCCCAGATGTAGGGGCGGCCGAGCAGTACCGCGCGGGCGCCGAGGGCAAGCGCCTTCAACGCGTCCGCGCCGGAGCGGATGCCGCTGTCGAAGAGAACCTCGCAGCGGCCGTCGACGGCCGCGACCACCCCGGGCAGGGCATCGAGGGCCCCGACGGCACCATCCACCTGGCGACCGCCGTGGTTTGAGACGAGCACGCCCTGCACCCCGTGCTCGACCGCCATGCAGGCATCGTCGGGGTGCAGGATGCCCTTGAGCACGATCGGCAGCTCGGTGCACTCGCGCAGGAAGGCGAGGTCCTTCCAGGTGATGGCGGGGTTGGCGAACTGCCATGCCCAGTGGCCGATCGCGGCCTGCATGTTCTCCTCGGGCGGGGCGGGCAGCGCGGCGCGGAAGACGGGGTCCTCGAGGTAGTTGCGGTTGCCCTCCCCCCACAGGAACGGAAGAAAGCCCTGGGTGAGGTCGGCGGGGCGCCAGCCGAGCATCCAGGTGTCGAGTGTGAGCACGATCGCGCTGTAGCCCGCGCTCTCGGCGCGCTCCACGAAGCTGCGCGCGAGCTCGCGGTCGCGCGGCCAGTAGAGCTGATACCAGTGCGGCAGCTCCCCGGCGGCCTGTGCAACCTGCTCGATCGTGTGCGCGGCGGCGGTGCTCGCCACGAACGGCACCCCCACCTCCGCGGCGGCGCGCGCCATCGCGAGCTCCCCCTCGGGGTGGGCGAGCGTCTGCACCCCGATCGGCGCGAGCAGCACCGGGGCGGGCAGCGGCGTCCCGAGCAGCGTGCGCGCGAGGGTGCGCTCGGAGACGTCGCGTAGCATCCGGGGCTGAATGCGCCAGTGGTCGAAGGCCTCGCGGTTGGCGCGCATCGTCTCCCCCAGCCCCGCTCCGCCGGCAATGTAGCCGCGGGGGCCCTCCGCGAGCAGGTGGTAGGCGTCACGCTCCAGCGCCCGCCAGTCCAGCGGCCGCGCCGGCCGCTGACCACCCAGCCCGCGCAGGTAGATTTCGTACTGGTAGTTGGCGTAGGGAACCTGCTCGCTCATCCTCGCGGCCTTTCTGTGGAGACCCTCTCTGAGTGCGCCCCAGCCGGCTTCCAGGCTGGGAACTCTACCCGCCGCCCGGGCGAGCCCTGCTCAGCTCGTCGCCCACACCTCCCCGACGCCTTCGAACCCGAGCGCGTGCGCTGTCGCTTCGGTGAGGTCGTATTCGCGGCCTTCCACGTAGGGGCCGCGGTCAATCACCCGGACCCTCAGGGTGCGGCCCCCGTAGCGCAGGGTGAGGGGCGTACCGCACGGCAGGTTCTTGCTGGCGACGCCCAACGTGGAGCTCGTCAGCCATCCCCCACAGGCGAGACTGCCGCCGCCTCCGTACCAGGAGGCCTCCGCGAGGCGGTAGACGTTCAGAGAGCCCACCGGGCGATGCGCGGCGTGCATGCCGGCGAAGCCCGGGAAGCTGACCCGCAGGCGCTCGCTGCCGAGGCGGCGGGTCCGGTAGCGCAGCCGATAGCGCCCGAGGGGACCGGTGCGCGTGCCGGCGAGCGTCAGCCAGCCGTGGCGGGCGCGAACCTGCAGGCGGACGGTCAGCCCGGCCACCCCCCGCGGCCGGGCTCCGCTCGGGGCGGGATCGGTCAGCAGCGCTCCCGCGACGCTCGCGGCGGTGCCGTCGAGCACGTTCAGGTCGATGCGCCGCACCCTCAACGAGGTCTCGACGGGTGGCACGGACGGGGCGGGTAGGGCCGGTGGGACGGGTGCGGGGGCTTCGCCCGCCATGATCCCCGGGGGGGCCAGGGGTGGCGCAGCCAGCGCAGGCGTCGCGGGAACGTACATGCAGTCCTCCTTGCTCACCGCCTACGGGGTTAGCTGTCGGGCTCACGCGCCGCTGCGCGCACGAAGGGCGTGCGTCAGCGAGGCGTTACCGCCGCAGCAGCGGCGGATTCGCCCCATCCGGACCGCATAGGGCGGTCCGGCAGTGGGTCCCCCGTTCGCCCCCAACGACGGCGGCGATTCGGCAGATTCAAAAGACCCGGGGAGGATAGACGCTTCGCCCAGGGTCACTGTGCGCGCCATCACACAGTCGGGGCGCCGGTCGGACGATCCCAGGCGGGGCGGGCGATCGCGCAACAGAACGAATCGCCGAAAATGTTTCCAGACCTTTGCGCAAACAGCCCAGCGGGGTCCCGATAAGCGGAACACCAAGTACTCGCCCGGAGCGCGGGACCAGCCGAGGGCGAAAGATTCAGGCGCTGTCGTTGACGCGCCGCCCCCAAGCAGCGACAATCAGGCGCATGGCCAACCCCGACCGCCTCACGGGCCTGGACACGGCGTTCCTGCACCTGGAGGACCACTCCACGGCACATATGCACGTGGCGTCGGTGATGATCTTCGAGGGCTCCGCGCCGACTCCGCAGGAGCTCGTGGACCACGTGCAGAGCCGCCTGCATCTGGTGCCGCGCTACCGCCAGCGCCTGGCGTACGTGCCGCTCGAGCCAGGGGCGCCCGGTGTGGACCGACGACCCGCACTTCAACCCCCACTACCACGTCCGCCACACCGCCCTGCCGCGGCCGGGGGACGATGCCGCGCTGCGCAGGCTGGCGGGACGGCTCTTCTCCCAGCGCCTGGATCGCTCCAAGCCGCTGTGGGAGATCTGGCTGGTGGAGCGCATGGCGGGCCAACGCTTCGCGCTGATCGCCAAGACCCACCACGCGCTGGTGGACGGGATCTCGGGAGTGGACATAACCACCGTCCTGTTCGACACCGCGGGTGGGCGGGCATCCAATCCGCGGGGGTGCCGCGCCCACCCGAGCCGTGGAACCCCCGGCCGCTGCCCGGCTCCGCCAAGCTGCTGGGGGAGGCGCTCCTGGAGCGCACCACCGCGCCCGCCGAGATGGCGCGCGGGGGCGCGGCGGATCGCGCGCGCCCCGCTCCGCGCCCTGGGGCAACTGCGCGAGGGCCTCGCGAACGTGGGCGCCACCACCTCGCGGGCATCAACGCGCCGGCCCCCCCACCCCGTTGAACGTCGACATCGGCCCACACCGCCGCTACACCTGGGTCGACGGCGACCTCGCCCTCTTCAAGGCGATCAAGGACTCGCTCGGGGGGACCCTCAACGACGTCGTGCTCGCCGCCGTCAGCCTCGCCCTCGGGCGCGTGGCTGCGCGCGCACGACCACGAGACCGAGGGGCTGGTGCTGAAGGCGATGGTGCCGGTCTCGGTGCGCCGAAGCGAGCGGGGCGCGCTCGGCAACCACGTCGCCGCGATGTGGGCGCCGCTGCCGGTCGGCGTCGAGGATCCCGAGGAGTGCTACGAGCGGATCCGCGTGGCGATGGAGGACCTCAAGCGCTCCGGCCAGGCGGTGGGCGCCGAGGTGCTCACCAACCTCGCCGGCTTCGCCCCGCCCACGATCCTCAGCCAGGCGGCGCGCCTGCAGGCCCGCCAGCGCTACTTCAACCTCGTCGTCACCAACGTGCCCGGGCCCCCAGTTCCCGCTCTACCTGCTCGGCCGCCGCCTGCGCTCGCTGTACCCGGTGGTCCCGCTCGCCCGCCGCCAGGCGCTGGGGATCGCGGTGATGAGCTACGACGGCCACCTCGGCTTCGGCCTGCTCGCCGACTACGACGCGCTCCCCGACCTCGATGAGATCGCACTCGAGCTGGAGCGAGCGATCGGCCGGCTGGCACGCGCCGCGGGCGTACGCGCGCCGGCGAAGAGAGCCGCCCCAAAGAGAGCGGCCACGAAGAGGCCGGTTGCGAAGAGAACGGCCGCTCGGGCCGCTCCGCACGGCGGCGGCGCCGGCGAGCAACAGCGCATCCGCGGGGACGGGCAACGCCAAAACCAGTGGCCGCGCGGGCAAGACCGGCGGACGCACCCGCCCAGCCGCGCCCAAGCCATAGTGCGCCTGGCGCTCTGCCAGATGAACGCGACCGTTGGCGACATCGCGGGCAACGCGCGAGCGCATCCGCGCGGGCATCGAGCAGGCGCGACGCGGAGGGCTCGGACCTCGTGCTGTTTCCCGAGCTCGCCCTCACCGGCTATCCCCCCGAGGATCTGCTGCTGCGCGAGCACTTCCTCGAGGACGCCCGCGCCGCGCTCGGGGAGCTGGCGAGGTCGCGGGGGCTCGTCGCCATCGTCGGGTTCCCCGAGCGGGCGGAGGACGTCTACAACGCCGCGGCCGTGCTCGCGGACGGCAGGGTGCGATCGATCTACCGCAAGGTCCATCTCCCCAACTACGGCGTCTTCGACGAGCAGCGCTACTTCAGGGCCGGGGAGCGGGGCGCGGTGATCGATGTCGGCGGGGCACCGCGTCGGGGCTGACGGTGTGCGAGGACATCTGGGAGCCCGGGCCCCCCGCGGCCGAGGAGGCGCTCGCGGGCGCGAAGCTGATCCTCAACATCTCCGCCTCCCCCTACCACGCGGGCAAGGGACTGCGAGCGCGAGCGCATGTTCGCCCGGCGCGCCCGCGAGCACGTCGCCTACATCGCCTTCTGCGGGCTGGTCGGCGGCCAGGACGAGCTGCTCTTCGACGGCCACTCCTTCGTCCTGGATCCCAGCGGCGAGACGATCGCGCGCGCCGCGCAGTTCGAGGAGGAGCTGCTCGTCTGCGACGTCGATCTCGAGGCCGCCGCGGCCGCGCGCCTGCGCGAGGCCGGCCACCGGCCGGCCGCCCGCCGAACCCCCGCGCAGGTGAAGATGCTTCCAGCCCTGCCGCCGCCGAAGGCGCGACGGCGACCGCCCCCGCCGCGCCCGGCCAGCCATCGCGCCCGGAGGCCGAGATCTACGCGGCGCTGATGCTCGGGCCTGCGCGACTACGTGCGAAGAACGGCTTCAGCCACGTCGTGCTCGGCCTCTCCGGCGGGATCGACTCCGCCCTGGTGGCCTGTCTGGCCGTGGACGCCCTCGGCGCCGAGCGGGTCAGCGCGGCGGTCATGCCCTCCCCCTACTCCTCCCATCGCAACCCAGGGCGGACGCGCGCGCGCTGGCGGCCGCGCTCGGCATCCGCACGCACGAGCTGCCGATCGGGGCCGCGATGGACGCATACGGGAAGACGCTCGAGCATGAATTCGCCGGGCGGGCGCCCGACCTCACCGAGGAGAACCTTCAGGCCCGCATCCGCGGCAACCTGCTGATGGCGCTCTCGAACAAGTTCGGCTGGCTGGTGCTGACGACGGGCAACAAGTCCGAGATGTCGGTCGGCTACACCACCCTCTACGGCGACCTCGCGGGGGGCTTCGCGGTAATCAAGGACGTCCCCAAGACGCTCGTCTATAGGCTGTGCGAGTGGCGCAACTCGCCGCGGGCGCCGAGCCCGGGCGCGTTCCCGGGCCATCGCGGGCGCGCGGGCACCACGATCGCGCCCGCCAAGACGCCGATCCCGCCGTCGATCATCGCGCGCGCACCCTCGGCCGAGCTGAGGCACGACCAGCGCGACGAGGACTCGCTGCCACCCTACGAGCTGCTCGACCGGATCCTGCAGGGCTACATCGAGCTCGACCAGAGCCGCGAGCAGCTGATCGCCCAGGGGCTGCCCGCGGAGGAGGTCGATCGCACGATCCGGCTGGTGGACCTCGCCGAGTACAAGCGCCGCCAGGCGCCGCCCGGGCATCAAGATCACCACCCGCGCCTTCGGCCGCGACCGGCGAATGCCGATCACCAACCGCTACCGGGGCTAGCGGCCCGTCGATCGCGCGACGGTACGCTGCCGACGTTGTACTGCCGCCCTCCCTGTGCGCCTCTGCGCCGCCGTGCTGTGCGCCTGCGGCGACACGATCCAGGACAAGCCGATTCCCCAAACATCCTGGAGCGTGATGATCGCAGGCGCGTTCCCGGTCTACTGGGCGGGCGGTTCTTCGGCGGCCTAGCGATCACCGACGCGACGCACGACCCGAGTGGTGCCTACAGCGTCCAGTACGGCAACTGCCTCAGGGGGGCAGGGCGTGTGCGTCACGCCGCTGCGGATCGTCACCTCGCCCGACAACAGTTTCCTGCCCGGCGGTCGGCGCGCCCGGCAGCGGCGCTCGTAAGGGGCGTCTCGGCCATCTTCGCCGGGGCGGCCGGACGATCGTGATCCCCACCGGGGGCGTGGTCGTGGACCATCTACGCGAGCACACCGAGCTGGCCGGGCGGCCGCCCAGACGATGGTGCACGATCAACGCGCCCGCTCACCGCCGGGCGCCGCTGCCGCGCGCGCTGCCCGACACGCGGCTTCGGCGAGCAGCCGCTCCCCTCCAGCGCCCAGGTGCCCGCGAACCGCCTCGGGGCCGCGCGCGCTCGACCGGAGCTGACGAGGCCCAGGCTCAGGCGGCGGCGGCAGCAGCAGCAGGGCCGGCGGGCCCGATCGGCGGTGCCCGCTCAGGAGTCGCGCCACGGGCGCACCGCGATCGTCATGCGCGTGACCGCGCAGAGCGGCCCGGCATCATCGCTGAAGCGCACGTCCCAGACCCAGGTCGTGCGGCCCCGATGCAGTCGCGTGGCGTCCGCGTGCACGGTGCCCTCGGTGACCGGCCGCAGGAAGCTCGTGTTGTTGGAGAGCCCCATCGCCATCGCGCCCTGCCGGGCATCACCGCCAGCGCCGTGGCAAGCGAGACCATCGACTCCGCGATCGACGCGTACACGCCGCCGTGCACGAGCCCCATGGGCTGCTTGATCTCCTCGCGCACCCTCACCTGGGCACGCACCTCGCTCGTCGGAGACACTCCAGCAGCTCCAGGCCGTACAGGCGGTCGAAGCCCCGCAGCGCGCGTTGATCTGCGCGGCACCTGGCATGGCCATCGCGGCGCCACGATAGCCTAGCGAGCTCGCCGCCAGCTCCCGCCGTGCGAGACGCGCCACGCTGGCGGATGTTTCACCTCACATGAGCCGCCTGGACGCACTGCCCCCCGACCAGCGGGCCGCGCTGTCGCTGCTCGCTGGGCCAGCACAAGAGCTACGCCGAGATCGCCTCGCTGCTCGGCATCCGGGAGCGCGCGGTGCACGACCGCGCGCACGCCGCGCTCGCATGCTCGCCCAGCGCCAGGCGCGGGAGCTGAGCGCCGAGCGAGCGCGAGCAGGTGGGCGAGTACCTGCTCGGGCAGGCGGACCGCCGGCGCAGCGACCGCGGCGCCGCGCCTGCCTGGAGAGCTCCACCCCGGCCCGCGCGTGGGCGCAGGCGCTCGCCGCGGAGCTGGCCCCGCTCGCGACCCCGCTCCGCGTCCGAGCCGGAGACGCCGAGCCGCGCCGAGCCGCGCGCCCGCGCAGCCGAGGCGCCGGCGCAGCCGCCGACGCGCCGGCTCCCAGCTCGCCAGGGGAGGCGCCGATCGCTCGCTCGGCGGGCTCGGCCGCCGATCTCATCGTCGGCGGTCGCGCTGATCTGGACCTCGGCGGCGCTCCCGCGCGGCCACGGCCATCGCCGTCCTCCGACACCGAGCGGCCAGGCGGGCTCGACCCCCGCGGGCACCAGCATCGCCCCCTCCGGCGAGCACCCAGCATCGACCTCCACGTCGGCCAAATCCGGCAAGGACCGGCGGACCCCGCGCTCACGCAACGGCTGCACGCTCACCTCCCCCGACCCCGGCGGCAAGGCGCGTGGGACATCGTCGAGGTCGTCTCGGAGGGCACCAAGCGCGCCTTCTTCGTCGACGCCGAGAACCTGCGCCGACTCAAAGGCTTCCGCTACGCGCGTGGCTGTACAACTCGCCCACCGACGCCGGCCTCTCGGCTCCGGCCCGCCGGTCGGGCTCCAACGGTCGCCTCAAGGCGGCGCGGCGGCTGCCCGCCAACGCCGCGCAGCTACGACACGATCCTCCTCACCGAGAGAACAGCCGAACGCCCGCGCCAGCCCGGCCCGTCGTGCTCAGCGGGGCGTTCAAGCGCTTGGCGGCTGGCCAAAACGGTGGCACCCGGCTTCGGCCGGCCCGCCAGCGTCCGGCAGCAGCTTCCCCGGGTTCATGATCCCCGTGGGGTCCAGCTGCGCCTTCAGCGCACGCAGCGCCGCCACGCCCTGCTCGCCGATCTCGCCCACCATCCAGGGGACGTGGTCGCGCCCGACGGCATGGTGGTGGGTGATCGTGCCCCCGTGCAGCGCGATCGCGTCGCTCGCCGCGCTGCTTGACCGCCCGCCACTGCTCGATCTCCGCGCCCTCGCGCTGGCGGGCGAGCACCGTGAAGTACAGCGAGGCGCCCGTCTCGTAGAGATGGGAGACGTGGCACATCACCAGCCCGGGCGTTCCCTGCGCGCTCAGCGAGCTCGGCGATCGCCGCGGCCGGTCTCGCGCGTGCAGGCGCAGAAGATTGGCCCAGGTGGTGGCGGTCTCGAGCGTCTCGACCATGACCCCATGGGTGAGCAGCTCGTCGCGCAGGTAGGGCGCCGCGAAGCGCTGCCTGCGCCACGCCTCCCCCGGCGAGCCGCCCCACCGACAGGCCCCCGTGGCCGCGCACGAGCGCGATCGCCCGCTCGCGCTCGCGCTCGAGCTCCTCGCGGGCACCCTCGAAGCCGAGGATCGCAAGGCACCCCGATCCGCGGCCGCGCGCCCGCAGGTACGCGCGCCCCAGGCGGGCCTCGAGGCCCTTCAGGCCGCCGGTGTCCGCACCGGCCTGCGCGAGCGACATGCGGGTCTCGGCCTCGTCGGAGAGCCGCGCCACGCGGGCGCCGCGTGCCCCTGGGCGAGCGCTCGCAGCGCGCCGGCGCCGGCCGCGAAGTCCTCGAAGAAGAACCCCTCGTAAGCGGTGCTCGAGTGGCGCCGCGCGCACGCGCAGGTCGAGTTCGCCGATCACCCCCAGGGTGCCCTCGGAGCCGACCAGCAGCCCGCGCAGGTCGGGCCCCGCGGCGCTCGCCGGCTGGGCCCCCAGCGCGATTTCCCCGCGGGCGCTGCTCACGCGCAGACCGAGCACGAGCTCCTCGAAGCGCCCGTAGCCCGTGGAGGCCTGGCCGGCGGAGCGGGTGGCCGCGCAGCCCCCCAGGGAGACGTACTCGAAGGACTGGGGGAAGTGTCCCAGGGTGAGGCCACTGCTCGCCAGGAGCCGCTCGAGCGCGGGGGCGCGCATGCCGGCCTGCACGGTGACGACCCGCGACCGCGTGTCGAGATTGACGAGCTCCCCGAGGCGGCGCATGTCGAGGGAGACGACCGCCGCGTGCTCCCCCCGCAACGGAGCCACGCCCCCGACCACGCTGGTTCCGCCCCCGAACGGCACCACCGCCACCGAGTGGCGGGCGAGGAGCTCGAGCAGCGGGCGCAGCTGCTCGGGGCGGCTCGGGTAGAGCACCGCGTCGGGTGCCCCCTCGGGCTCGCCGGCGCGCAGCCGCACGAGGTCGGGGTAGCCCTTGCCGGCGGCGTGGACGACGCGCTCCTCGTGCCCCTCGCGCACCACCTCCCTCCCCCCGAGCAGCGCCAGCAGGTCCTCGCGTGCCGCCCCGGGCAGCCTCCCGGGCGCCAGGCGCACCCTTGCGAGCACCACCGGCGGGCGGGGGCGAACGACCGAAGAGCGGCCGGCCATGCCCAGCAGCTCGAGCACGAGCTCAAGCGCCCCTGGTCCCAGCGCCGGGGGCTGGGCGGGGTCCCCCCACCCCCACCAGCGCATCGGGGGAGTCTCACCCAACGATCCGCTCCAGCCCGTCGAGCGCCTCATCGAGCGTGGCGCGCGCCGCGCGCCGCACGCGGCTGGCTCCGAGATTGGCGAAGACCCCCCTCAGCTTCTGGCGCAGCTCGATCGTCACCGTGGTGGCCCTCCCGGTGGACTCCAGGCGCAGCTCGGTCTGCGCGCGGGAGAGCAGGCGGGCGAAGGGAGTGCCCTCGATCCGCTGGTCCCAGCACAACACCAGCGCGCGCTCATCGCGGGAGACCACCTGGAAGTCGGCGCGCACCAGCCGGCCGCGGGGGCTTGCGAGGACCTCGGTGAAGGCGTCCTGCTCGACCGCCTCCACGCGCGCCACGCGCGGCCACCAGCGCGGCAGGTGGTGGGGGTCGCTGATCAGCTGCCACACCTCCCCGGCGGGCGCCTCGATGGTGCGCGTGCGCTGCGTGGTGGGCATCTCTCAGACTCTATGGCGTCTCTGAGGTTGCCAGTCCGTGGATGGGATGACCGATCGAAGATCGGCCAGCACGCCGAGCACCGCGGCCAGCGCAGACCGCCGCGGACTGGCCACCTCAGCCGGCGATCTTGCGCAGGTCGCGCACCAGCAGTAGGTGGCGCAGGTGGGTGGTGACCGCGGCGAGGTTCTCCAGCGCCTCGAGGGCCTCCTTGCGCCGCTGGGGGTTGCGGGAGCGCAGCGCGGGGGCGAGGATCTGCTGCAGGAGGTTGGCCTCGCGGTCGGCGGAGGTGCGGAACACGCGGAGGTTGCGGCCCCCCACGCCGTAGCGCGCGAGTTCGGCGACGGCGCCCACGATCTCGCGCTCGGTTTCGTCGTAGTAGCGCAGGCCCCCGCGCTGCTCGCCCCTGACGACCCCATACTCCTCGAGCTCCCGCACGAGCTTGGCGTCGGCGTGGGTCTCCTCGAGCACTTCCTCCAGGGAGTAGAGCGCGCCGCTCTCCTCCCGCACGCTGACGCTCGCGCGGCGCGCGCGCGGATGCGAGCCGCGGGGGGGTCGGACGGGGTCCCCGTCGAACCCGAGCGTGGGGCTCTCCCCGCCGCGCCCCGCGGCGAGCTCCTGGCGGATCACGCGCAGGGGCAGGAACTCGTCGCGCTGCATGCGCAGGATCGTGCGCAGGCGCGCGAGGTCCCCCTGGCTGTAGAGGCGGTAGCCGCCCGGGGTGCGCCGCGGGGTGAGCAGCTTCTGGTCCTCCAGATAGCGGATCTTGGAGATCGAGATGTCGGGGAACTCCTGGGCCAGCGCCTTGCAGACGGCGCCGATCGTGACGTTCGGCGTGGCGGGCGGGTCGCCCTGGCGGGTGCGGTGGTCGGTGCGGTGGTCGGTGCGGTGGCCATCAGCGTGCGTGGAAGCTCAGCTTGTACTTGCCGATCTGCAGCTCATCGCCGTCATCCAGGCGGTGAGACTCGATCCGCTCGCGGTTGACGTAGGTGCCGTTCAGCGAGCCGCAGTCGTCGAGGTGCCAATCGTCGCCGCGGCAGATCAGGAGGGCGTGGTCGCGGGAGACGGTGACGTCGTCGAGGAACACCTCGCATTCGGGGCGCCGCCCGATGCTCATGCGCTCGCCCTCGATCGCGAAGCTCTCCCCCACGCGGCCCCCGCCGGCGCGGATCACCAGCGCGGGCCCGTGGGCGGTCACCTGGTCGAGCTCGAGAGGCACGAGCTCCCCGCTCTCGTCGATGCGGTAGGTCGCGGTTATGAGTCCCGAGCGCTCCCCGCCAGCCCCGCCGTGGCTCTCGCGCGCAGGGAGGCGCCGCAGCGCTGGCAGAAGTTGGCGCCCTCATCGCCCTCGAACCCGCACTCGGGGCAGTGCATCGCCATCCCCTCAGGCCCCCACTCAGGCGTCTGGCGTTGCTCTGGCGCTCGCCGGTCGCGGAGCGGCCAAGCGATCGACCGGCGAGGATCTCGGTCAGCCGCTCGACGTCCGCCCCAGTGATCAGGGACTCGCCGTTGTCGTGCTTGTGCTGCAGGCGGTTCACGAGCTCCGCGCGGAGGATGTCGATCTTGCCGTGCAGGATGCGCCGCTGGTAGGAGATCTCGGTCTCCTCGTCGGTGAGCTGCTGGATGAGCTCCTTGAGCTCCGGGTCCGTGAGGGCGCCCAGATCGGGAAACGTGTCCATGGCGGCTTGCTCTCCTCTTGCTCGCGGGCTAGTTTGAGTGGGGCTGCTGTGCTCGTCGGTCTGCCGGTACCATCGCGGCCGCTCGCCCCCAGCTCACGGCGTGGGTCGTGGCGACGGACAGCTGCTCCGTGCTGTGGATCGCCCACCACTATAGCCGAAACGTCAAGCTGAGCTTGAGGGCTTGCCAACGCTCGCGGGATGCCCGCCGCGCAGCTGGGCGAGGCCGTCGCGCACGTACAGCACCGAGGCGACGAGCGCGAGCGCGAGGCCGATGTAAAGCAGCACCCCCCCCAGACCTTCCAGGCCGACCATGGCGAAGAAGAAGGCCCCCATGATCGGCGCCACGGAGAGGCGCCCGGGCCAGTTGATGCGCAGTTCGAGGCCCCGCGCGAGGCCGTAGCGGCCGAGCGCCAGCATCGAGAGCTCGCGCGCGATGAGCATCGCGAGCGCCCAGCGGGGCAGCAGGGCGAAGTGCCAGCAGACCACCACCGCGCAGATCACGAGCAGGCGGTCGGTGAGCGGGTCCATCAGCGCCCCCAGCCGGCTGTACTGGCGGGTGACGCGCGCGGCGATCCCATCGGCGTAGTCGCCCCAGCCGATCACGGCGAACAGCGCGGCGGGCAGCGGTTCCGTGCCGTCGGCGGTGGAGAGGGCGAGCACGAGGAACACCGGGATCAGCGCGAGCCGCAGGAAGCCGATCGCGTTGGGGATCGTCCACGGCCGCAGCGGCTGCCCGGCCACGGTCTCGGCGGCGGCGGCCGGAGCGGTCGAGGCCGACCAGCCGGCGTACGGTAAGACGTGTGTGGCCCCCGCCGCTCCCGGCCTCGCCCCGAGCCCTCGCGAGCGCCGCGCGGCGCCCCCTCGTAGGGCACCTCCGGCGGCCCCTCGCGAGCGCCGCCCCCCGCGCCGCCCTCGCCGGGGGGCTCTAGGGCACGCTCTGGCACAGCTCGTCCACCGCCCGCAGGAGCTCCTCGGGGGCCGCCCCCAGGGGCAGGCCGGGAGCGCTCTGGCGCCCGCGGCGCAACTGCGCCTCGATCTCGCCCGACTCCAGCGAGCGGCGCCCGACGGTGAGCCGCAGCGGGCAGCCGAGCAGCTCGGCGTCGGCGAACTTCTCCCCCGTACCGAGGTCGCGGTCGTCGTAGAGCACCTCCACCCCGCCGGCACGCAGCGTCTCGTAGAGCCCGTCGGCCGCGTCGCGCTCGGGCGTTCCGGGCCGGCCGAGCGCAACGAGGTGCACGGCGAAGGGGGCGAGCGCGCGCGGCCAGGAGATGCCGTGCTCGTCGGCGTACTGCTCGACGGCGGCGGCGACGATCCGCGCGGGGCCGATCCCGTAGGAGCCCATCCAGATCGGGTGCTCCTGGCCGTGCTCGTCGAGGTAGCGTGGCGCCCAGCGGCTCGGAGTAGCGGGTGCCGAGCTTGAAGATGTTGGCGATCTCGATCGCGGGCTCGATCGTGAGCTCGCGATCCCCGAGCGCGTAGCGCCGCTCGCCCTCGCCACCGGCCCCGGCCCGCCGCCCGCCTCCGGCCGTTGCCCGAGGCGCGGACGTCCCCCTTCGGGATGCCCACCTCGCGGATGTCGGGGTGGCGCAGCGCCACCTCGAGGTTCGCGGCGTAGCCCTGCGCGAGCGCGACCCTGTCCTCGCCCGCGGGGCAGGGCGCCATGTACTCGTGGGCGCCGCTGCCCCCCATCATCCCGACGTCGCCCTCCACGCGGTAGAAGCGCAGGCCGGTGCGCTCCATGATGCGGTCGTAGGCGCCCACCTGGCGCTCGTAGCTCACCGCCAGCCCGGCGGCGTCGCGGTCGAAGGTGTAGGCGTCCTTCATCACGAACTCCCGCGTGCGCAGCACGCCCGCGCGGGGGCGGGGCTCGTCGCGCTCCTTGACCTGGAAGTGGTAGACGAGCGAGGGGGAGGTCGCGGTAGGAGCGCACGATCTGGGCGACGTGGAAGGTGACGGCCTCCTCGTGGGTCATCGCGAGCACGAGCTCGGAGCCCTTGCGGTCGGTGAGCTTGAACAGCTCCTCGATCTCGAGGCGCCCCGTCTTGCGCCAGGGCTCGGCGGGCTGGAGCACGGGCATCAGCATCTCCTGGGTGCCGATCGCGTCCATCTCCTCGCGGATGATCGCAACGACGCGCTGGTGCACGCGCCAGCCGGCGGGCAGCCAGGTCCACATGCCGGCCCCCATCTGGCGCACGAGCCCGGCGCGCACCATCAGCTTGTGCGAGATCGCCTCCGCGTCCGCGGGAGCCTCCTTCTCGGTGGGCAGGAGATATTCGGAGAGACGGGTCACGAGGGGGGAGCCTAGAGGGTGGCGCAGCCGGCCGTAGGCCGGCTGGCCGAAACGGGGACAGCGCCGAAGGCGCGTGTCTCCCGGCTTCGGTCGGGCCCGCTTTCTCTGGTCGGCCCGGCCGCTTGCACCAGAGCCTCTGATAGAACAGCGTGCAACTGCCGAGCGTCAATCAGAAGACCACAGAAGGAGTCCCCATGGCCTACACAGTTCCGCCGCTCCCCTACGCCTATGACGCGCTGGAGCCGCATATCGACAAGCGACGATGGAAATCCACCACGACAAGCACCACCAGGCGTACGTGGACAAGGTCAACGCGGCGCTCGCGGGCACACCGCTTGGCGAACGCGCCGATCGAGGACGTGCTCAAGGACCTCGGCCAGGTCCCCGAGGAGAAGCGCGGCGCAGTCAAAAACAACGGCGGCGGCCACTACAACCACACGCTCTTCTGGGAGAGCATGAGCGCCGACGGCGGCGGCGCCCCCGAGCGGCGCGCTGGCGGCAGCGATCGACTCGGCCTTCGGCTCCTTCGCGGACTTCCAGGCCAAGCTCAAGGAAACAGGCGTCAACCAGTTCGGCTCGGGGTGGTCGTGGCTCGTGCACGACGGCTCGGGCCTCGCGGTGGTTCGGCAGCGCCAACCAGGACAACCCGATCTCCGACGGGCAAGACGCCGCTGCTGGGGGTGGACGTGTGGGAGCACGCCTACTACCTCAAGTACCAGAACCGCCGCCCGGACTACATCGATGCGTGGTGGAACACGGTGGACTGGTCGACGGTGGCGGAGCGTTTCGCGGCGGCGAGCTGAGCTGAGCTACGAGGGCCGGCGCTCAGCTGCGGCTGAAGCGCCGGCCGGCGACGGGCGAGACGGCCTCGTCGAGCCGCGCCGGCGCATCGGAGCCGCCGTTCGGAGCGGCGGGCGTGAGCATCGACTCGAGCACCGCGTCGGCCGCCTCGTCGTTCTCGGCGGCGGCGGCCTCCAGGGCGGCCATGCGCTCGGGGGTCATCGCGGTGTCGTCCTCGTTGTCGGCGAGCCACTCGCGGGCCTCGGCGGCGGCGCGCTCGTCGCGCTGGACGGTCTTGCCGGCGGCGTAGTAGCGGTCGATCTCCTTGAAGAGCTCCTCCACGAGCTGCTCGGTGGGGACCTTCTTGAGGGGCTCCCCCTTGGAGTAGATCATTCCCATGTCCTTGGCCCCGGTGATCCCGAAGTCGGCGTGGCGGGCCTCGCCGATGCCGTTGACCGCGCAGCCCAGCACGGAGACCTCGATCGGGTCCTCGTAGGCTTCCAGGCGCCGCTCGACCTCGGCGACGACGGTGTCCATGTCGAACTGCAGGCGCCCGCAGGTGGGGCAGGCGATCAGGTCGGGGCCGCGCTGGCGCAGCTTGAGCGCCTTGAGGATCTCCCAGGCGACCTTCACCTCCTCCTCGGCGTGGAAGGTGGAGAGGGAGATGCGGATCGTGTCGCCGATCCCGTCCGCGAGCAGCGTGCCGAGGCCGACGGCGGACTTCAGCGAGCCCGACCACTTGGTGCCGGCCTCGGTGATCCCGAGGTGCAGCGGGATAGGGGATCTTCTCCGCGAGCAGGCGGTTGGAGGCGATCGTGTTGGGCACGGAGGTGGACTTCATGGAGACCTTGAAGTCGTCGAAGTCGAGGCTCTCCATCAGCGCGACGGTCTCCAGGGCCGCGGTGACGAGCGCCTCGACGGGGTTGTCGTACTCGAGCTGGCGCAGGTGGCGGGGCAGGGAGCCGGAGTTGACGCCGACGCGCAGCGGCGTGCCCCGCTCGCTGGCGAGCGCGACGACCTCCGCCACCTTCTCGGGCCCGCCGATGTTGCCGGGGTTGATGCGCACGCAGTGGGCGCCCGCCTCGATCGCCTTCAGCGCGAGCGTGTGGTTGAAGTGGATGTCGGCGATCACCGGGATCGGCGACTGCGCGACGATGCTCTTGCAGCGCCTCGACGTCCTGCTCGCGGGGCACCGCGACGCGCACGATGTCCGCCCCGGCCTCGGCGACCTTCGAATCTGGTCCATGGTGGCCGCGAGGTTGGCGGTCTCGGTCTTGGTCATCGTCTGCACCGCGACGGGAGCGCCGCCGCCGATCGGGACGCGAGCCGACGTGGATCTGCCGCTGGGAGGCCATGGGTCAATTGTACGTCGGCGGCGGAGGGCGCCCGGTGCGGACGGCGCAAGCGCCCTACTCTCCTCATGGCGTGGCTCACGATCCCTCCGACGTCTACACCACGGCGCGCGGCCCGCTGGCGCGCCTGGCGTCTCCCTACGCGGCCCGCGCCCGCCGGCGCCGCCACGAGCGCTTCTTCGAGCTGCGGTGGCTCTGCCGCCGGGGGGTCGCGTGCTGGACGTGGGCTGCGGGCGGATCGGCCTGCGAGCGCTGGAGCCGGAGCTCGACGTCACCGGCGTGGACATCGCGCCGTGCCCGGGCTACCCGGGCCCGTTCATGCAGGCGGACGCGGCCGAGGGCCTGCCCTTCGCCGACGGGCGAGTTCGACCTGGTGTACTGCAGCAGCGTGATCGAGCACGTGCCGCCGCCGCGGCGGCAGGCGTTCGCGAGGGAGCTGCGGCGGGTGGGCCGTGGCTGGTTCGTGCAGACGCCCGGCGTGGTCGTTCCCGATCGAGCCCCACGCGCTGCTGCCGCTGGCGCACTGGCTGCCCCCGCGCCTGCGCCGCCCCTACTGGAGGCTGGGGGCAGGCGGCGAATGGGAAGAGATCGAGCTGCTGCGCCGCGGGGAGATGGAGTCGCTGTTCGGCCCCGCGCTGCCCGAGCGGCTGGGCCCGCTGGTCAAGAGCTGGGTGTGTGTGCGGGCGCCAAGCTAGGCGTACATCGCCTCGATCTCCGCGCGCGTACTTCTCGGCGATCGGCTTGCGCTTGAGCTTCATCGTCGGCGTCAGCTCGTCTCCGCCGGGCAGCCAGTCGCCCGCGACGATCGTGAACTTCTTGATCTGTTCGACGCGCGCGAGCTTCGCGTTGGCGGCGTCGATCGCCTCCTGCACGGCGGCGCGCACGTCGGCTCGTCGGGCGAGCGCTCGCAGCGTGCGTGTCCTCGATGCCCTGCTGGGCGGCCCACATCGGGGCGAAGTCGGCGTCGAGCACGATCAGCGCCGTGTTGTAGGGGCGCCGGTCGCCGATGCAGCAGGCCTGGCCGATCAGCGGCGAGGCGGTCTTGAGCGTCGCCTCGATGTTCGCCGGCGACATGTTCTTGCCGGCGGCGCTGATGATCAGCTCCTTCTTGCGGTCGACGATCCTCAGGTAGCCGTCCTCGTCGAGCTCGCCGATGTCGCCGGTGCGCAGCCAGCCGTCGTCGGTGAACGTCTCGGCGGTCTTCTCGGGCTGGTTGCGGTAGCCGAGCATCACCACGTCGGACTTGACGAGCACCTCGCCGTCGCTGTCGAGCTTGATCTCCACGCCCGGGGCGGGCGGGCCGACGGTGCCGAGCTTGATCTTCTCGGGCGGGTTGACGCTGCCCGCGCCGCACGTCTCGCTCATCCCCCACAGCTCCGCCAGCGGCAGGCCGATCGCGTGGAAGAACTCCAGCACCTCGACGGCGTCGGCGCGGCGCCGACGTTGATCGCCTCGACCTGGTCGAGCCCGAGCATCTGCGCGCAGCCCGGCGAAGATCTCCTCGTCGGCCGCCGCGACCTCCGCGGCGAGCTCCGTCGGGCACCGGCTCCCCGCGCTGCTCGCAGGCGCACCTTCTCGACCGCGGCGGCGAGCGCGCGCTCGGTGCGCTCGCGCTGCTCGTCGGGCTGCGCCGGCGATCATCGTCTCCAGGCCCGCCTTCAGCTTCTCCCAGATGCGCGGCACCGCGAAGAACCAGCTGGGGCGCACTTCGGGCAGGTAGGAGAGCACCTGGCGCGGGTCGTCGCAGCAGGTGATCTGCAGGCCGAAGACGATCGGCAGGTAGTGGTGGGCGTTGCGCTCGGCGACGTGCGCGGCGGGCAGCCAGGAGATCACGCGCGACTCGTCGGGGAACTCGATCGAGCGCGCTCGAGGCCCTCGACGGCGCGCAAGCAGGTTGCGGTGGAAGAGCTGCACGCCCTTCGGCGGCCCGGTCGTGCCGGAGGTGTAGATCAGCGTGAGCACGTCCTCGGGCTCGATCTGCGCGGCGGCGTCGACGGCCGCCTGACGTCGAACGTCGCGATCCGAGCCCTCGACCTCGGCCAGCGCGAGCGCGCCGTCGGGGAGCGACTCGCCTCGTCGATCGACGACGATCACGTGCTCGAGGTCGGGCAGGTTCTCGCGCGCCTCGAGCACTGCGGCGAGGTACTGCTGCTCGCAGATCAGCGAAGCGGGCGTCGGCGTCGGCGACGAGGTACTCGATCTGCTCGGGCGTGTAGGTGCTGTAGATCGAGAACGGCGTCGCGCCGAGCATGACCGCGGCGAGGTCGACAGAGGTGGAACTCGGGTCGGTTGGAGAGCATCAGCGCGACGCGTCTCGCCGCGGCGCAGGCCGAGCCGGTGCAGGCCCGCCGGCGAGCGCGTCGACGCGCTCGCGCAGCTGCCCCAGGTGATCGTGAACTCGTCGCCCTTGGTGCGGATCGCGACGTGATCGGCGAGCGCGGCGGCGGTGATCTCGAATGCCTCCACGATCGTTCCCGCGTGCGAGGCCGCCGAGCGCCGCGCATCGACCGAGGCATCCCGCGCGGCGGCTGGTCCTGTGGCTGCTGTGGCACTCTCCATCGGGTCTCCCTTCTCCATGCTCTCCAACACTCGCTCTGGGACAGCTTCAAAACTAGCGGAGATCGGGAACTCTCACGGACCCCCGAGCGTTGTGCCCGAGCTCATCCCCCGAGACGGCTGATGTCGTTGCTGACCCCATTGATGACGAGGAAGGCGAGCAGCACGATCCCGATCGAGCTGAAGCGCCACATCGCGGCGAGCGAGACGCGCCGGCCGCGGACCTTCTCGGCCACCGACCACAGCACGTGACCCCCGTCGAGGGGCAGGAAGGGGAAGAGGTTGATGATGGCGAGCGCGAGCGAGACGAAGCCGAGGATCACGAGCGCGTAGCCGGCGCCCAGGGTGACCGCTTCCTGGGTGGCCACTGTGATTCCCACGATGCTGCTGAATTCATGGCGCACCTTCGCGCTTGTGAAGGCGTGGCCGATGTTGGTGAGCGTGTGGGAGGTGATTCCCCACATCTCGCCGAGTGCCGTGCCGGCCGCGGCGAACGGGCCGTAGCTCTTGGCGGTGGCACCGAAGTCGAAGCCGATCAACATGCGGTGCAGCCCGGAGCTGTAGCGGGGGTAGACCGACAGCGAGATCGTGCGACCGGCGCGCCTGACGGTCAGCTCCACGGGCGTCACCGCGCGACAGCCTTCGTGCGAGATACCTGCGCAGCGGTGGGCGCCGATCGCCTTGATCGCCGATACCTCGTTCACGCGCCGGCCGTCGATGGCGAGGATCCGATCGCCGAGCCTGAGAGTCCCATAGGCTGGCTCGTGCCTCTCGAGCGCGACCACCTTCGTGTCCGGGACGCTGGTGTGGACCGAGGGATTGAGGCGTTCGAGCGTATAAATGCCGTCCACGCTGCCCGAGAAGAGGATCGCCCAGAACAGCAGAAAGGCAATCAGCAGGTTCACCCCGGGGCCGGCGAGGATCACGGCGATGCGCTTCCAGGGCGGCTGGTTGTAGTAGGCGTGCGCGGCCACCTCGGGATCGAGCCCCTCGAGTTCCTCGCGGGCTCATCCCGGTGATCTTCACGAACCCTCCCGCGGGAATCGCACCGATCATGTACTCCGTTTCCCCCCTGCGGAACCCCACGATCTTCGGGGGGAAGAACAGCGAGAAGCGCTCCACCCGCATCCCCACCGCCTTGGCGACGAAGAAGTGGCCGGCCTCGTGAAGCATGATGAGGGCGACGATGCCCAGGAGCGTGAGTACCCAACTCATGCGCTCAGTGTGGCAGGCGACGGCGAGACTTCACGTAGGTGAGCTCTGCCTCATGTCAGCGCGGCGACCGCCTCCGCGGCGAGCGCGCGGGCCTCGCGGTCGGCCTCGTACAGCGACTCGAACGCGCGCACGGGCGCGGCGGGGAGCGCGGTGAGCGTCTGCTCGATCACGGCCGGGATCCCGGTGAAGGGGAGGCGACCCTCGATGAAGGCGTGCACCGCGATCTCGTTGGCGGCGTTCAGCACACACGGAGCGGTGCCCCCGCGCGCGCCGCCGCGCGCGCCAGCTCCAGGCAGGGGAAGGCCTCGAGATCGACCGCCTCGAACGTGAGCTCCCCGACGCTCACGAGGTCCAGGGGCGCGATCGGGAGCTCCACGCTCTCCCCGCCGTGCAGCGCGTAGGAGATCGCGACGCGCATGTCCGCGCGGCCCAATGTGGGCGAGCATCGCGCCGTCGGCGAGGTGGATCAGCCCGTGGACGAGGGACTGCGGGTGCACGACCACGTCGAGGCGCTCGTAGGGGGTGCCGAAGAGGTGGTGGGCCTCCATCAGCTCGAGGCCCTTGTTCATCAGCGTGGCGGAGCCGATCGTGTTCATGCTCCCCATCTCCCACGTGGGATGGGCGAGCGCCTGCTCGACCGTCACCTCCTGAAGCTGCGCGGGCGTGCAGCCGCGGAAGGGCCCTCCGGAGGCGGTGATCGTGAGGCGCTCCACGGACCCCGGGGGCTGGCCGGCGAGCAGCTGGTGCAGGGCGGTGTGCTCGGAGTCGACGGGCACGATCTGCGCGCCGGTGGCTTCGGCGAGGGCGGTCACGAGCTCGCCGCCGACGACGAGGGACTCCTTGTTGGCGAGCGCCAGGTCGATGCCCTCGCCGAGTGCGGCCACGGTGGGCCCCAGGCCGGCGGAGCCGACGAGCGCGTTGAGGACGAGCTCGGCGCCGGACTCCACGACCAACCGCACGAGGCCCTCCGCCCCGCCGAGTACCTCCCCCCCGGTCCACGCCTCGGCCGCGCGCGCGGCCGCATCCCGCGCGACCAGGGCGATCCGCCGCACGCCGTGGGCGCGGGCCTGCTCGAGCAGCGCCTCCCAGGAGTGCTCCGCGGAGAGGCCCACCAGCTCGAGCTCCTCGCCGCGGCCCACGATGTCGAGCGCCTGGGTGCCGATCGAGCCGGTGGAGCCGAGGATCAGCAGGCGCTTGGGCTCAGACATACGCCAGCCAGATGTAGTAGCCCACCACCGCGGTGAAGAGCACCGCATCGAGGCGGTCGAGCGCGCCGCCGTGGGCGCCGAACAGCCGCCCCGAGTCCTTGATGGCGGCCTCGCGCTTGATGAACGACTCGAACAGGTCCCCGACCGGCCCGGCGAGGGCGATGCCGGCGCCCAGCACCAGCGCGTGGGTGCCGGGCAGCCATTCCTGGTAGCGCCCCGCCAGCCACACGGCGGCCACCGCGCAGGCCATCCCGATCAGGAGTCCCTCGACGGTCTTGCCGGGCGAGATCCGGGGCGCGAGGGGACGGCGGCCGAAGAGGCGCCCCCCGAGATAGGCGCCGGTGTCGCCGATGAAGGTGCCGACCAGGACGTCCAGGATGATGCCCTCCCCGTGGGGCAGCCGGCGCAGCATCACGGCGTGGGCGAAGGCGAGGCCGATCCAGAAGATGCCGAACAGCGTCACCGCCATCCCCCCCACGCTGGGGCGGCGCTGGGCGAGCGTCAGGGCGAACAGCACCGGCAGGGAGGCGACGGCGGCGAGCAGCACGTCCCGGGCCCCCCCACCCCCGCCGTAGAGGGCGGCGGCGAGCAGCCCCGCGAGCGCGATCAGCCCCGCGAGGCGCACGGGGTGGGCGCGCTCGTACATCGCGAAGAGCTCGTGCATGCACACCGCGCCGAGCGCGAACACCCCGAGCGCGAAGATCGGGCCCCCCTCGATCACGATGAACAGCGCGAACGCGATCGCGGGCAGCGCGGCGAGGACGCGCGCGGCGAGGTCCGAGCGCCCGCGGCTCATCGCCCGCCGAAGCGTCGCCGGCGCGCGCTGAACTCCGCGAGGGACTGCTCGAGCGCCTCGCGGGTGAAGTCGGGCCAGAGCTCCTCGCGGAAGACGAACTCGGAGTAGGCAGACTGCCAGAGCAGGTAGTTTGAGAGGCGCCGCTCGCCGCTGGTGCGGATAATCAGATCGGGGTCGTGCATCTCCGGCGCGTAGAGGCAGCGGCGGAAGCGCTCCTCGATCGACTCAGCCTCCTCGATCGACTCGGACTTCTCGATCGACTCGGCGCGCTCGCCCGCGGACTTCAGTGCGTCGCCAGATTGGCAAGCGAGGGGCCCGGCTCGGCGGCCTTCGGCCGCCTGCGCCACCCTCTCGGCGGCCGCGAAGCGCACAGCCGCGTCGAGGATCTCCGCGCGCCCACCGTAGTTGAAGGCGACGAACAGGGTGATCGTGGAGTTGGCGCCGGTGAGCTCTTCGGCCCAGCGCATCTGCTCCCGCAGATCCTCGGGGATGCCCTCGCGGCGGCCGATGAAGCGCATCCGCACCCCCTCGGCGTGCAGCTCGGGGGTCTCGCCGGCGATCCGCCGGGAGAACATCTCGAAGAGCCCCCGCACCTCGGCGGGCGAGCGGGACCAGTTCTCGGTGGAGAAGGAGTACACGGTGAGCTCCTCGATCCCGAGCTCCACGGCGTCACGCAGACGCGCCTTGACGGTGTCGGCGCCGGCATCGTGCCCCTCATTCACGGGCACCCCGCGCGCGCGCGCCCAGCGGCCGTTGCCGTCGGTGATGATCGCGACATATCTTGCTCCCGCCGGCTCCGCCCGCTCGGACGGCGTGGAGGGCTCGGAGGCCCCCGGTGGGCCGGGCGCCACGGGAGGCTCGGCGCCCGCCATCAGACCTCTAGGATCTCCTCTTCCTTGGCCTTGAGCACACCGTCGAGGTCGGCGATGCGCGCGTCGGTGAGCTTCTGCAGCTCCACCTCCGCGCGGTGCTCGTCGTCGGAGCCGGCCTCCCCCGCCTCCTTGAGCTCGCGCAGGTCGTGCATGACGTCGCGGCGCACGTTGCGGATCTTCACGCGCCCCTCCTCGATCAGGTGGCGCACGACCTTTACCAGCTCGCGGCGGCGTTCCTCGGTGAGCTCGGGCACCACGAGGCGCACGAGGCTGCCGTCGTTGGAGGGGTTGAGGCCCACGTCGGACTCGTTGATCGCCTTCTCGATCGCCTTGATCGAGGATTTGTCGTAGGGCTGCACCGTGAGCAGGCGCGCCTCGGGGGCGGAGATCGTGGCGAGCTGGTTCAGCGGGGTGGGGGCGCCGTAGTAGTCGACCACCACACGCTCCAGCAGCGCGGGGGAGGCGCGACCGGTGCGAACGGTGGCGAGCTCGTGCTGGGTGGCCTCCACGGACTTCGCCATCCGCACGCGGCCATCCTCGATCAGCTCGTCGATCATCTCAGCCACGGCCGCTTCCTCCTGCTCGCTCGGCGTTGTCGATACCAGGGTGCCCACGCGCTCCCCGGAGATTATCCGCGAGATGTTGCTTTCGTCGTCCATGTTGAAGACGTTGAGCGGCATCCCGTTCTCCATGCAGAGGGCGAGCGCCGTGGAGTCCATCACGCGCAGGCGGCGCTCCAGCGCCTCCATGTGCGTGATCTCGGGGAGGAAGCGCGCGCCGGGGTCGAGCGCGGGGTCGGCGGTGTAGACGCCCTGGACTCCGTTCTTGGCCATCAGGATGATCTCGGCGTGGACCTCCGCGGCGCGCAGGGCGGCGGCGGTGTCGGTGGTGAAGAACGGGTTGCCGGTGCCCGCGGCGAAGATCACGACGCGCCCCTTCTCCAGGTGGCGCATCGCGCGGCGGCGGATGTAGGGCTCGGCGACCTCGGAGATCGCCAGGGCGGACTGCACGCGGGTGTCGGTGCCGCTCTTCTCCAGGGCGTCCTGGAGAGGCAGGGCGTTGAGCACGGTGGCGAGCATCCCCATGTAGTCGGCGGTCGAGCGGTCCATCCCGGCGGCGGCGCCCTTCATCCCGCGGTAGATATTGCCGGCGCCCACCACGATCCCTACCTCGACCCCCTGGTCATGCACGGCTGCGACCTGCCGTGCGACGGCGGCCACGCGCGCGGGGTCGGTGCCGAAATCCAGCTCCCCCATCAGCGCCTCGCCGGAGAGCTTCAGGAGTATGCGTTTGAACGCGGGGGCCATGCAGCCCGAGAGCCTACTGGCCGACGGCGAAGCGCACGAAGCGGCGGATGACGACGTTCTCGCCGGTCTTGGCGGCGAGCTCGTCGCGCAGCCGCTGAACGGTCTTGCCCTCGAACTTGGGGTTGTGCATCTCCTGCTCGAGCAGCACGATCGTCTGATACCAGGCGTCGAGCTTGCCGGCGACGATGCGCTCGCGCACGTTCTCGGGCTTCTCGGCGGCCCCCTGCTCGTAGATGCGGGCCTCCGCGTCACGCTGCTCGGCGGGCACGTCCTCACGGCTCACGTACCCGACGGTGGGGGTCGCGGCGATCTGCATGGCGACGTCGCGAGCGAAGCCCGTGAAGTCCTCGTTGGTGGCGACGAAGTCGGTGTTGCAGTCGACCTCGATCATCACCCCCACCCTGGCGCCGGCGTGGATGTAGGCCTGCACCGTGCCCTCCGTGGCGGTGCGCTCGCCGAGATCCTGGATCTTCTTGCCCTGGCGCAGGCGCAGCACCTCGATCGCCTTCTCGAGGTCCCCCGCGGCCTCGGTGAGGGCCTTCTTGCAGTCCATCATCCCCGCGCCGGTGCGATCGCGCAGGGCCTTCACGTCTTTGGCGCTGATCTCAACAGCGCTCATTGTGCGCCGGCCTCCTGCGCGCTGGGCTCCTGCGCGACGGCCTCCTCCTCAGCCGCCGCGGCGGGGGCCGCATCGGCCTCTGGCGGAGCCTCGGGCTCCTGGGCCGGGGGCGGAGCCTGCACAGGAGACGCGGCCTCGGGCGCCTGAGCCAGAGGCGGAGCCTGCACAGGAGACGCGGCCTCGGGCGCCTGCGCCAGAGGCGGAGCCTGCGCAGGTGCCTGCGCAGGGGGCGGAGACTGCACGGGCGCCTGCGCCGGTGGCTGAGCCTCGACGGCGGCGGCAGCGGCGGCCTGCGCTGCGAGGCGCTCCTGGGCCTCCCGCGCGGCCAGCTCCTCGGCTTCGCGGCGGGCGGCGTCTTCCTCGGCTTCGCGCCGGGCGCGGGCCTCGGCCTCAAGACGGGCGCGCTCCTCGGCTTCCTGGCGGGCGCGTTCCTCCTCGGCGCGGAAGACGTTGCGGCCCTCGGCGACGACATCTCCGATGGCGCGCGTGATGAGCGAGCAGGAGCGGATCGCGTCGTCGTTGCCGGGGATCACAAAGTCGATCCCGTCGGGGTCGCAGTTGGTGTCCACGAGGCCGATGATGGGGATCCGCAGCCGCTGGGCCTCGCGCACGGCGATGGCCTCGGTTTTGAGGTCGATCACGAACATCGCGTCGGGGACGCGCTGCATGTCTTTGACTCCCCCCAGGTTGGCGCGCAGCTTGAGGAGGTCGGCCTGGCGGGCCATGCGCTCGCGGGTGGGGAGCAGCGCGAGCTGGCCCTCGGCCTCGAAGCGTTCGAGGTCGTGCAGGCGGCGGATGCGGAGGTTGATGGTCTGGAAGTTGGTGAGCAGGCCGCCGAGCCAGCGGTGGTTGACATAGGGCATCCCGGCGGCGGTGGCGACGTCGCGGACGGTGTCGCGGGCCTGCTTCTTGGTGCCGACGAACAGCACGGTCCCGCCGCGGTGGGCGAGCGTGCCGGCGAACTCGCGGGCCTGCTCCAGCAGGACGGCGGTCTTCAGCAGATCGATGATGTAGATGCCGCCGCGCTCGCCATGGATGAAACGGCGCATCTTGGGGTTCCAGCGGCGCGTCTGGTGGCCGAAGTGGACGCCGGCCTCCAGCAGTTCCGCGATGCCTACCTGAGCCACGGTTTGCTCCCTTATGAGTATGCCTTGGTGGGTGGTGCTTGGTATCCGTCTGGCGGTGCGCGGACTCACAGGCTGGCGAGCGGCGCGGGCCGATCGTCCTGGAGCAGGGCCGCGATCCGTGATCCATCCGGGTCGGGGTGTCTGATGGAACCGCTTACGATAGCTGCTCGGGCCACCGCAGGCTCAACCCCTCCGACCGAAGCCGGGGGACACTCGCCTCCGGCGAGCATCCCCGTTTCGGCCAGCCTGGCGGCCGGCCGGGATCCCCGGTGGGGAGAAAATGAGAGGTCGCTGCTAGCCCTCGGCGCGTTTGAGGGCGGCGGCGAGGTCCGGGGGCAGCGGCGAGTGCACCTCCAGAGGCTCGCCCGTGATGGGGTGGAGCAGCGCGAGACGGGTGGCGTGCAGGAACTGGCGCTCCAGGCCGAGCAGTCCGGGGGTCCCGTACTCGGGATCGCCGGCAACGGGATGGCCGATCGCCCGGAGGTGCACACGGATCTGGTGGGTGCGGCCCGTCTCCAGGCGCAGGCGCAGAAGGGAGTGCTCGGGGAGGGCGCGCTCGAGCGTGAAGTGGGTGCGGGCCTCGCGGGGGAAGTTGCCGCCCACCGCCATGCGGGTGCGCACGCGGGGGTCGCGTCCGATCGGGGCCTCGATCGTGCCCCCGCGCGCGCGGGGGAGGCCCTCGACGAGCGCGAGGTACTCGCGCTCGATGCGCCGCGCCGCGAGCGCCCGCTGGAGCAGGCGGTGGGCCTCCTCGGAGCGGGCCACCACGAGCAGGCCGGAGGTGTCGCGGTCGAGCCGGTGCACGATGCCCGCCCGCTCCGGATCCCCGCCGGCGGCGGTTCCCGCGAGCAGTTGGGAGAGCGTGCCCTCGCGGTGCCCGCGGGCGGGGTGCACCACGAGGCCGGGGGGCTTGTCGACGACGAGCAGGTGCTCGTCCTGGTAGGCGATCTCGAATTGCATCCGGGCGCTCGGGGGGGCGGGTCCAAGGGACCGATTCACCCTGCTCGCGCCGGATCGCCCCGGGGACGCTCGATCACCAGTAGAAGGATCAGGACCCCCAGTGTGATGGAGACGTCAGCGAGGTTGAAGGGGGGCCAGCCGAGGGGGAGCTTGACGAAGTCGGTAACCGACCCCTCGCGGAGGCGGTCGAGGATGTTTCCCAGCGCGCCCCCCACGAGCATGCCGGTGGGCAGCCAGACCAGGGGCCGGGCGGAGTGGCGCGCGAAGTAGGCCAGCAGCGCGAGCAGCGCGAGGCCGATGACGAGCGTGACCGCGAGATGGTCCCCGGGAAGGAAGCCGAAGGCGACCCCGTGGTTGCGGGTGTTCACGAACTCCACGCCCGGCAGCACCTTGCGTTCTTCGCCCGGGACGATCGACGCTCGGACGGCGTGCTTGGAGAGCTGGTCCAGAGCGATCACGGCGAGCGCCACGAGCGCGGCACGGATCCAGGGGGAGCGCGTCAACCGTGGATGAGGCCCTGTACGACGATGCTATTGATGAGCTCGAGCACGATGATCGCGACGATCGGGCTGAAGTCGATGCCGCCGAAGCTGGGCAGTACGCGGCGGAAGATCCGCAGGAAGGGTTCGCAGACGTCGCGCAGGAAGCCGATCACGGCGCTGGTGGTGCGCGAGTAGGGGAGTCGGACGCCGAAGGCCAGCAGCCACCCCACCACGATGTGGGCGAAGATCACCAGGACGTAGACGTCGATCAGCGTCGAGATGTAGTTGGCGATCTCGGTGCGGGCGCTGGCGAGCGGAAGGCCCAGGGCGCCGGCGAGCAGAGCAGCCAACGCTCAGCCCTCCGTGCTCAGTACGGCGTCGAGGGCATCGCTGAACGCCGTGCGCACACCACCGCGCTCCAGAGCGTCCAGCCCGCGTGCTGTGACTCCGCCGGGGGAGGAGACCTCGCGGCGTACCGCGAGCGTGTCGTACTCGCGGCGACGCAGCAGCTCCGCGGTGCCGGCGAGCGTCTGCACGACCAGCTGCGCGCCCTCGGCGGCGGGGACGCCGCGGCGCACGCCGGCATCGATCTGGGCCTCGGCGACAAGCGCCACGTAGGCCGGCGCGCAGGACATCAGGGCCATCGCGGTGTCCACAAGCGCATCGTCGAGCACCACGAGGGTGCCCAGCTCGGCGAACAGCTCACGCACCCGCGCATCGATGGCGATATCCCCGCTGAGCGCCTCCCGTTCGCGCTCCGGGTCGGCGGCCTGCACCACCGCGCCCTGCCGGACCTCGACGGGAAGCGACGGGATGAAACGATAGACGGGCCGGTCGCGATAGACGCCCTTGAGCGCCGCGAGCGGCACCCCGGCGAGGATCGAGGCGACCATACGCGCCTGAGGAGCGACCTCTTCGGCGACGCCGCGCAGCTGGGCGGGCTTGTGGCAGAGCACGACGAGCTCCGCACGGGAGGCCACCTCGGCGTTGCTCTCCAGGGCCTCCCCTCCGGTCTCCTCGGCCAGCGCGTGGGCGCGCTCGGGGACGGGATCGAAGCACAGCACCGGCCGCCCCCAGCCGCGGGCGAGAGCGCGCGCCATATTGCCTGCTCCGATCAGTCCAACCTGCATTGCGGGCTTAGGCTACCGGGCATGGGGCCGCGATCCTCTCGTCCCGCCGCCAGCACGCCGCGGCGAGGCAATCAGCTTTGGTTGAAGAAGCCCTTCTCGATGAGCCGCGCGCGCTCCTCGGCGGAGATCTCGACGTTGCGGGGGGTGAGCATGAAGACCTTGTCGGCGATCCGCTGCATGCCGCCGTCGAGCGCGTAGGTGAGGCCGGAGGCGAAGTCGATGAGGCGCTTGGCGAGGTCGGTTTCGGTGCCCTGGAGGTTGAGGATCACGGGGATCGAGTCCTTGAAGCGATCCGCCACCTGCTGGGCGTCGTTGAAGGACTTGGGGACCACGAGGTGCACGCGGACGTCGCCGTTGGTGCGGGGGCCCACGGAGCGCAGAGCGGTGGTGGAGCGCCCGCGGGGTTCGTCCTCGGCGAAGATCTCCTCGTAGGCGTCGCGGCGGCGGCGCAGGCGGCGGACGTTGGGGCGCTCGCGGTAGCGGTCCTCGATCGCGGCCTCCGGGGGGCGTCGTCCTCGTACTCCTCGTGGTACTCCTCGGCGAGGCCGAAGTACACAAGCGCACGATGCCAGGAGTCGCGGAAGGCCATTCTAGGGGTGGTTGTTCGCTGAGGAGAAGATTTCCCTGCTTATCCTAGCCATTTCGCCTCGGGGTGCGCCCCGGGTGTCCCGCCCATTGGACACTCGTTGACCGAGATTGCCACTCCGGATGTGAACCCGCTGCCGGCGGGCTGCGCATGGAGCACGGGTGGACCCGCCACCCGACTGGCTACGCGTAGAGCACGGAGCCCAGCCTGACGATCGTGGCGCCCTCCGCGACCGCGACGGGGTAGTCCTGGGAGGTCCCCATGGAGAGCTCGCGCAGACCATGGGCGTCGCCTAGCTCGCGGAGGGCCGCGAACCATGGGCGGCTCTCCTGCGGATCGGAGGCCAGGGGGGGCATGGTCATGAGGCCGGCGACGGGGAGGGGGGAGCGCTCGAGGTAAGTGGGGAGCTCCTCCGGGAGCACCCCGGCCTTGCCGGGCTCGCGGGCGACGTTGACCTGGATCAGAACCTCCAGATCCGGGTGGGCCTCGCCGCGGTGGCGCTCGAGGGCCTGCATGGCGGACTCGCTGGCGAGCGAGTGGATGAGGCGCACGTGGGGCACGATCAGGGGCACGCGGCGGCTCTGGAGCTGGCCGATGAAGTGCCAGGTGAAGAGCTCGCCGTGGGCGGCCACCTTCTCCCGGAGATCCTGGGCGCGGTTCTCCCCCACGAGCCGCACCCCCGCCTCGGCGAGCTTGGGCAGGTCCCCGGGGGCCACGTACTTGGTGGCGGCAAGCACCTGCACCTCGGCTGGATCGCACCCCGCGCGGGCGGCGGCGAGGGCGATCTGCTCGCGGGCGCGGGCGAGGTTCGCGCGGACGCGCTCGACGTCGAGGTCAGCGATCAGCTCAGCCACGCAGATCCTCAGCCACGCCGATCAGCTCAGCCACGCGATCCCCGCCTGGCGCCCGGCGCGCGGGCCTTCGCGGCGGTGGGAGAAGAGACGCGCGTCACAGATCGTGCACACCCCCAAATCCTCGACGTGCGCGACCCCGGCCGCCTCCAGGCGCTCGCGGGCGAGCCCGGGGAGGTCGAGGTTGCGTCCCGCCACTTGCTCCGCCGGCCGCGGCGATCGGCGGCCGAGCACTGCGTGGACCTCCTCACCGACCTCGTAGCAGCACGGGCCCGCCCCGGGGCCGATGATGGCGAGGATCTCCCCCCGCCGCCCAGCTCGCGCAGCGCTCGCACACCCTCCTCGAGCACCCCGCCGGCGAGCCCGCGCCAACCGGCGTGCAGCGCGGCGACCGCCCCCTCGGACCCGAGGATCACGGGGAGGCAGTCGGCGACGAGCACCATCGTCCCGCCCCCCCGCAATGCGGTGGCGTGACCGTCGGCATCGACCGCGACGGCCTCCTCGCCGCCAGCCGATCCTCGATCGGGGTGCGCTCTCACGCGCCGCACCACGGCCCCGTGGACCTGGCGGCCGGCGCACAGCCACCGCAGCCGGAGCTCCTCGCAGAGACGGTCGCGTTCGCGGCGGCCGTGCTCGTGACCGAGGCCGCGCGCGGTTGAGAGGTTTCCCTGGGCGCGCGTCGTGAACACCGCGTGGCCACCGCCGGGGAGCTCGAAGCGCAGAGTCGGAAGGGCCGCCTCGGCGCCAGCCGGCTCAGTCATGACAGCAGCTCGACCGCACAGCGCAGCGAAGGAGCGCGAGTCGATCTGCCGTCGACCGTCAGCAACGTGGCGCCAAAAGCCTCCGCCAGGGCGACGTAGGCCGCATCGTACGGAGTGAGGTTGTGACGCAGTTCCCAGATGCGATCCATGAACGGCTGATGGGAGATCCTGACCAGGCGCATTGCGAGGAGATCGTCGAGGGCCTGCCGAGAGCGATCCTCCTCGAGACGGCCAGCCCGGAGGTCTCGACGCCATGCGTTTGCCACCTCGAGGTCGATGATCTCAGGAGCGCAGATCGCGTCCTCGACATCGAGACGCATGCGTGTGCGCCTACCGTCATCGCCGTCATCGATCAGTGCCGACGCAAGAACGGACGCGTCGATGACAATCACCGCGAACGGGCGTCGCGGTCGGCCCGTACCAGGCTGGCGGCGTGAGCAAGCGACATGCTGCCGCCGCCGCGCTCCCTATCGATCCGGTCGAACAGCTCCCTGAGGGTGGGCTTGCTCGCCTGCTCGGTCAGCTCGGCGAGTAGGTATGCCTGCAGCGACTGGCCCGCCGCATCTGCACGGTGGCGCAGTACGCGATGGACGTCGGGCGGCACATTCTTGATCTGCACGCTAGGCACCAGAGCAGCATAGCGCCATTTTGGCGCCACTTTGGCGCCACTCTCACTCGCCCGACCGGCTCTCCAGCGCGGCGGCCAGCTCCGCATCGCGGTCGTCGGCCAGCTCGCCGTCCAGCTTCGCGCGCAGGGCGGTCTCCAGCCGCCAGCCGATCTCGGGGCCCTGCGGTACCCCGGCGGCGAGCAGGTCCTCTCCAGTGATCGCCAGGCGCACGTTGCGCAGCTCCGCAAGCCAACGGTGGGCTGCGACACCGGCATCGCTCCAGCGCGGCTCCCCCCAGGCGCCGGCGAGGGCGACGCCCTCCAGCGAGTCGTACGACGCGGCATCGTAGACCTCCGAGCTCGCCTCCGCGTGAGCGAGCTCGTCGGCCAGGGCGTCGGCGCAGGTGGCCGCGCGGAGCACGAGATCCCGCTCGGTCGCCGGGAACTTCAGGTCGTCCAGGAGCACGCGCATGTCGCGCTCGACGCCCTCGTCCAGGCCAACGGCCATCGGCTGCAACAGCACGGCCAGCAGCAGCAAGTCGGGCCGGGGGTCCGGCCCTGTGCCGCCTTCGGCCGCGGACAGCAGCCCGAGCGCCTCGCGCGCGAGGCGGGAGTCGAAGCGCAGCCGGGGGTGCAGCGCGGCGAGCACGCCGAGCTCGTCCAGCGCCGCCAGCGCCGCGACGGCGTCCGCCTCCCTCAGCGCCAGGCGCAGCTCAGCCCCGATGCGCGCGCCGGACACCGTCCCCGGTGCGCCCCTGGCGACCGCGGCGGCGGCGAGTCGCGCAGTGCCCTCCTCGACGGCGAACCCCAGGCGGGCGCTGTAGCGGGCAAGCCGCCACAGGCGCGTGGGGTCATCCAGGAAGCTTCGCTCGTGCAGCACCCGCAGGCGACCCGCACGCAGGTCCTCGAACGCGTGGGGGGCGGCCCGCAGCTCTCCGGGGCGCCTGCCGTCGAGGGCGAGGGCGAGGGCGTTGACGGTGAAGTCCCTCCGCAGCAGGTCCTCCGCCAGGGACGCGGGCTCGACCTCCGGAAGCGCCCCCGGGGCGGGGTAGCGCTCACGGCGGGCGGTGGCGATGTCGATCCGCCCTGCCTTCCACTCCACGATCGCCGTGCCGAAGCGCTCGTGCTCGTTTGTCTCCGCGAGGGCGTCCAAACGGGAGGCCAGCTTGCCAGCCAGCGATGAGGCGGCGAGACCGAACGGCGAGCCGTCGACCTCCACCAACACGTCGAGCTCGCGGGGTCGGCGGTCCAGAAGCAGGTCGCGCACGGCGCCCCCCACGAGGAACGCCCCCCGGGGCGCCAGCTCCAACAGCTCGCTCCCGCCGGGCTGCGCCCGCAGGCGCTCCAATAGGTCGGCCTCGGCGGGCGTGCTCACCGGCGAGGCGCTCACCGCCGCACGGGGATGCCGGCGCGCTCGATGTACTCCTTGGCCTCCGCGATGGTGTGGCGGCCGTAGTGGAAGATCGAGGCGCACAGCGCGGCGTCGGCGCCCGCCTCCAGCGCCTCCACGAGGTGCGAGAGCTCGCCCGCGCCGCCGGAGGCGATCACGGGCACCCCCACCGCCGCGCTCACGGCAGCGGTCAATTTTAGATCGTAGCCGTCGCTGGTGCCGTCGCGGTCCATGCTCGTCAGCAGGATCTCCCCGGCCCCCCGCTCGGTGGCCTCGCGCGCCCACTCCACCACGTCGCGACCGGTGGGGGTGCGCCCGCCCGCGAGGTACGCCTCCCAGGCGCGTTCCAGGCCGAGGTCCACGCCTTCCACGGCCCTCGCGGGGGTGCCGTTCGTGGGGGCGGGCCGCGCGAGGGCCTTGGCGTCGATCGCGAGCACCACGCACTGCGCGCCGAACACCCGCGCCAGCTCGTCGATCAGCTCGGGGCGCCGAAGCGCGGCGGAGTTCACCGCGACCTTGTCCGCCCCCGCGTCCAGCACCGCCTGGGCGTCCCGCGCCGAGCGGATGCCCCCGCCGATGGTGAACGGCACGAACACCTCGTCCGCGGTTCGCCGCGCGAGCGCCACGATCGTCTCGCGCCGCTCGTGGGTGGCGGTGATGTCGAGGAACACCAGCTCGTCCGCCCCCTCGCGGTCGTAGTGGGCGGCCAGCTCCACGGGGTCGCCGGCGTCGCGGATGTCCACGAATTCGACGCCCTTCACGACGCGGCCGCGGTCGACGTCCAGGCAGGGGATCACGCGCTTGAGGTGCATGAGGTCACCGTAGCGCCCGCGCGCGCTCAAACATCGAGCGCGGCTTGCGCCTGCGCCACCGTGAAGCGACCCTCGTAGAGCGCCTTGCCGACGATCACGCCCTCGAGGTTGGGCTCAGAGAGCTCCGCCAGCATGCGCAGATCCTCCAGTTGGCCGATCCCGCCCGAGTAGATCAGGTGGCCGTCTCTGGCCGCTCTCGCCACCCCCGCCACATCGTCGCGATCGATGCCGCCGAGCATGCCATCGCGGTCGACGTTGGTGTAGGCGAGCTCACGCACCCCCCGCGCGAGCAGATCCGCGAAGACGCTCCTGACGCTTACGTCGGCTGCCTTCGTCCAGCCCTCCGTGGTCACGCGGCCCTCGCGGACGTCCACGGACACCACCACGCGCCGCGGGCCATGCTCCGCCAGCGCCCGCTCCAGCAGATCGGGGTCGGCGAACGCGGCCGTCCCCAGGATCACGCGCTCGACACCGGCCTCCAGCGCCTGCGCGATCGCCTCCGGCGTGCGCAGGCCGCCGCCCAGCTGCACCGGCACGCCCAGCTCGCTCGCGACGCGGCGCACGTGCTCGAGATTCACCGGGTGCCCCGCGCGGGCGCCGTCGAGGTCCACGACGTGGAGGCGCTCGGCGCCTTCCTCCACCCAGCGGCGCGCGGCCGACAGGGGGTCCTGGTCATACACCTTGCTCGCGTCGAAGTCCCCCTTGACGAGGCGCACCGCGTTGCCGCCGAGGATGTCGATCGCGGGGTAGAGGATCATCGAGAGTCCACGATCGCGGAGCGCTGCACGGTTGGGCCCCCGCTCGGGGAGCGCCCTGCGGCTGGGCACGGGGTCGTGGGAGCGAGGGTCACGAAGGGGCACCCAGCCCGGAGGACTGGGTCGGCATCCGCGCGGCCGCCGCGGCGGCGCAGATGTCCACGAAGTTGCCCAGCAGCCGCAGGCCGTGGGTCGAGGACTTCTCCACGTGCGACTGCGCCCCAAAGACGTTGCCGCGGCCCACCACCGCGGGGAACGTCTCCCCGTACTCCGCCGTGGCGAGGACCACCTCGGGGTCCGCGGGGTGCGCCACGAAGGAGTGCACGTGGTACAGGAACGCCGGGTCCGGCAGGCCCTCGCGCAGCGGGGAAGGGCGCCGCCAGGCGACCTCGCTCCAGCCGATGTGGGGGAGCTTCAGGGCGCGCGCCCCGCCCTGGCCGACCTTCAAGCCACGCACCTCCCCCCGCAGCAGCCCCAGCCCCTCCGCGCCGCCGTGCTCCTCGGAGCGCTCGAAGAGCAGCTGCATACCCATGCACGACCCGAACAGCGGCGTGCCCGCTGCGGCCCGCTCGCTCAGGACCCCGTCGAGGCCGAGCTCGCGGATCGTGGCCATCGCCGCGGGGAACGCCCCCACGCCGGGGAGCAGCAGGCCGTCTGCCGCTCGCAGCTCCGCATGGTCACGACTGACGAACGCCCGCGCCCCCACCCGCTCCAGGGCCTTTTCCACCGAGCGGCGGTTGCCCATGCCGTAGTCCACCACCGCGATCAGAGGGCCCCCCTCGCGGGAGCCCGTACCGCCTGCGGCCTGCGGGGATCCCGCACGCGGCGGGCTCATGATGTGGGTCTCCTCATGAGGTGAGCGTCCCCTTCGTGCTCGGCACCCCCGTCTCGGTGGGGTCGAGCGCGACCGCCTCGCGCAGCGCGCGCGCGAACGCCTTGAAGGCGGCCTCGATCATGTGGTGCGCGTTGGTGCCCGCCTGCACCCGCAGGTGCAGCGTGAGCTTCGCGGCGCTCGCGAGCGCGCGGAAGAACTCCTCCGTGAGCTCGTGCTCGAAGCCGCCCGTGGAGCCCGCCGGGAGGGGGGCCTCGAAGAGCGTGTAGGGGCGCCCGGAGATGTCCAGGGCGCAGCTCGCGCGCGCCTCGTCCATCGGCACGAGGGCCGAGCCGTAGCGCACGATCCCCACGCGGTCCCCCAGCGCGCCGTCGAGCGCCTGGCCGAGCACGATCGCGGTGTCCTCGACGGTGTGGTGGGAGCCCGTGCGCAGATCCCCGCTCACCCTCACCTCCAGGTCCAGGCGCCCGTGGCGGGCGAGGAGGTCGAGCATGTGGTCGAGGAAGCCCACGCCCGTGGAGCGCGTGCCCGCGCCGGTGCCGTCGAGGGCGAGCGTCAGCGCGACGTCGGTCTCCCCCGTGTGGCGCTCGATCGTGGCGGTGCGGCTCATGACTGTGGATTCTCCCCCATGCGCGCCTCCATCGATTGGGCGTGCCACTCGAAGCCCTCCGCGCGGGCGATCGGGGCGCCGGCCCGGGCGAGTTTCTCCGCGCCGGCGGGGTCGATCCTGACCTCTGACATGCGGCGGCGGAAGTGCCTGGCCGAGAGGCCCGAGGCGAAGCGCGCGGCGCCCGCGGTGGGCAGGATGTGGTTGGAGCCCGCCACGTAGTCGCTGAAGGCGGTCGCCGAGGCCGCCCCCACGAGCAGGCAACCGGCCTCGCGCACCATCGGCGCCAACGCCTCGGGCTCGGCGCCCACCAGCTGGAGGTGCTCGGGAGCGAAGGCGTTTGCCAAGTCGAGCCCCTCGCGCACGTCGGCCACCTCGATCAGCACACACGGCGCCAACCCCGCTCGCGG
This sequence comes from uncultured Solirubrobacterales bacterium, assembly GCA_963771915.1. Classification (GTDB taxonomy): domain Bacteria; phylum Actinomycetota; class Thermoleophilia; order Solirubrobacterales; family Solirubrobacteraceae; genus Palsa-744. Next base: position 714,812 of record CAVYVD010000002.1, read on the forward strand.
GTGCGCGGCCGTCAGGCTTTCCAGCCGATCGGCGAGGGAGTCCAGGGCCGCCCGCGAGGGGGCGACCGCCGCCACCACGCTTGCGGCGCCGTGCTCGGCCTGGGCCAGCAGGTCCAGGGCAACCAGATGGGGGTCGGCGTCCTCGCCGAGCAGCACCATCAGGTCGCTGGGACCGGCGAACCCGTCGATGCCCACCACCCCCGCGACCTCGCGCTTGGCTTCCTGCACATAGAGGTTGCCGGGACCCACGATCACATCCACGCGGCCCACCGTCGCGGTGCCGAACGCGAGCGCGGCGATCGCCTGGGCGCCGCCCATGCGATAGACGCGCTCCACCCCCAGCAGCCGGCAGGTGCCGAGGATCACGGGATCGATCTGCCCGTGGGGCCCGGGGGGGAGCACACGACGACCTCCATCACCCCGGCGGCGCGCGCGGTGACCACGCCCATCACGGCGGTGCTCGGATAGGGGGCGCGCCCCCCGGGGACGTACACCGCGGCCGACTGCACAGGTATTTCGCGCAGGGTCACACTCTGCCCCTGGGGCAGCGTCACGGATGACTCATCCCCCACCCCCGCCTGAGCGACCTGGGCGACGTTGGCGATCGCGACCTGCAATCCCGCGACAACCTCCAGCGGGAGTCCCTGGATCGCCTCGTCGAGCTCCTCGGGGGCCACGATCAGCGGCCGGGGCTCGGCGCCGCGGGTGTCGTGGGTGCGTGTGAACCTCAGCACGGCCTCGTCGCCGTGGGCGAGCACCTCCCGCACGATCTCGCGCGTGCGCTCCGCAACGGCGGGGGGATTCGGAGCGAGAGTGCGAAGCTGCCTGACCACCCCCTGCGCTCCGCCCACGGCCCGCACCTCCTCGAGGTCGAGGCGCTCAACCAGCACGGAGCCGCCCCAGCAGATCGTCGATCGCGGCGGCCTTGAGCTTGTGCGCGACGGGGTTGGCGATCAGGCGGGCGGTGCACTCGAAGATCCGCTCGCGCACCTGGAGGTTGTTCTCCTGTAGCGTGGTGCCGGTGGCGGTGAGGTCCACGATCGCCTCCACCAGGCCGGTCAGGGGGGCGAGCTCGACGGAGCCCTTGACCTCCACGATCTCCGCCTGGCGGCCGGTCTCCTCGAAGTGGCGCGCGGCGATCCGGGGGTACTTGGTGGCCACCCGCATCACCCCTAGGCGGCGCAGCGCCTCGGCCGCGGGATCGGGCTCGCCGGCGATGCTCGCGAGCACCATCGTGCAGCGCCCGTACCCGAGGTCCAGCAGCTCGTACACCTCGCGACCGCCCCCCGTGGGCGCCCCGATCGGGTAGGGGCCGAGGGACTGCTCGGTGAGCACGTCCTTGCCGGTGATCCCCAGGTCCGCCGCGCCGGCCTCCACATAGGTGGGTACGTCCGAGGGGCGCATCGTGATCACTCCGATCTCCTCGAAGAGCAGCTTGCGGTCGTTGCCGCTGAGCTCGGCGGTGTCCATCCCCAGCCCCCCCAGCAGCGCCACGGTGTCCTTGAAGAGGGCACCCCGGGGCACCGCGATCGTGAGGTCGTTGATCGCGCTCATCGCGTCAGCCCCGCCCCGGTGCCGCGCTCCTCTCCGGCGAGCGCGATGTGCAGGCGGTCGATGCCCAGCGCGAAGCCGACGGCGGGCAGCGCGCGCCCGAAGTGCCCCAGCAGCTCGTCGTAGCGCCCGCCGCCGCCGAGTGGGGCGCCGAGCGCGGGGTCGTACACCTCGAACACCGCGCCCGTGTAGTAGCCCAGGCTGCGCACCAGGCCGAGGTCGAAGATCACGCGCTCGGCGACCGCGGGCTCGAGCAGCTCGCGGACCATGCGCATCCCCGCCGCCGCGTCGTCCGCGGGGCCGGGGAGGCCGGCGAGCACGTCGGGCCCGCCGCGGCGCTGGGGCACGCTCAGCAGCAGCTCGGCCTCGGACGCGGGCAGGCCGGCCTCGCCCAGGGTGCGCTCCAGCGCGACGAAGTCGCGGCGCGCCAGGGCCTCCAGCAGATCGGGGCGCGCCCGCTCGGGGACGCCCACGCCGGCCATCAGCGCGGGGAACAGCGCGGCGTCGCCGAGACCCACGCGGTAGCCCTCGAGGCCCGTGGCGTCCAGGGCGTGGCAGAGCACGGTGAGCGCCTCCGCGGTGCCCCCCGGGGCGGGGGAGCCGAGCAGCTCGATGCCGGCCTGCAGCAGCTCGCGCGGTTGCCCCCGCTGGGGGCGCACCCCGCGGTAGCAGTGCGCGAGGTAGCAGAACCGCAGCGGGGGCTCCGAGTGCGCGTAGCGGGTCGCGGCGACGCGGGCGATCGGCACGGTCATGTCCGAGCGCAGCACGAGCAGCGCCCCGGTCTCGTCGAACACGCGGTACGCGGGCGGCTGCGAGGGGGGCGTGGAGTCGGCGCGGGCGAGCACCGCCTCGTACTCGAGCGCCGGCGTGTACACCTCGCCGTAGCCGTGGCGCTCGAAGACGCCCCGCAGGGCCTCCGTGATGGCGCGCATCTCGCGCATCTCGTCGGGCAGCACGTCGCGCGTGCCGCTGGGGATCGGGTGGATCATGGCCGCCGCAGCCTAGAGGGTGGCGCAGTCGGCCGAAGGCCGACGAGCCGGGCCCCTCTTCTTCAATTAGACGTGAATCGCGGGATGAGGCTCGACGGCGACGCGCTCGATGTTGGCGCCGAGCTCGCGCAGACGCTCGTCGATCCGCTCGTAGCCGCGGTCGATCTGGCGGATGTTGCCGATTTCACTGCGCCCCTCTGCGCAGAGGGCGGCGAGCAGCATCGCCATCCCGGCGCGGATGTCGGGGGACTCGACGCGCTCCCCGCGCAGCCGCCGGGGGCCGGTGACGATCGCGCGGTGGGGGTCGCAGAGGACAATGTCGGCACCCATCAGGATCAGCTTGTCGGTGAAGATGAGGCGATTCTCGAACATCCACTCGTGCACCAGGATCGACCCCTCGGCCTGGGTTGCGAGGGCGAGCGCGATCGAGGTGAGATCGGCGGGGAACGCCGGCCAGGGCCCGTCCTGGACCTTGCTCTTGTAGCCCCCCACGTCGGCCTGCGCCACCAGGCGCTGGCCGCCGGGCACGAGCAGATCATTGCCGTGCAGCTCGGTGCGCAGGCCGAGGCGTTCGAAGACGAGGCGGATCATGCGCAGGTCGCCGGGGACGGTGTCCTTGACGCGCAGCTCCCCCCCGGTGACCCCGGCGAGCGCGATGAAGCTGCCGATCTCGATGTGGTCGGGCGCGATCTGGTGCGCGCAGCCGTGGAGGCGCTCGCAGCCGTTGACGGTGAGCAGGTTGGAGCCGATCCCCTGGATGTCGGCCCCCATCTTGACGAGCATTCTCGCGAGGTCCTGCACGTGGGGCTCGCAGGCGGCGTTGCCGATCACGCTCTGCCCGGGTGTCAACGCGGCGGCCATGAGGGCGTTCTCGGTGGCCATCACGGAGGGCTCGTCCATGAACACGTCGCTGGGACGCAGGCCGCGGGGCGCGCTGAGCAGGATGTCGCGTCCGCAGTCCGCCGCGGCGCCCATCGCACGGAAGGCGTCCAGGTGGGGATCCAGGCGCCGGCGCCCGATCACATCCCCGCCGGGCGGGGGCATGACGGCGCGCCGGAAGCGGGCCAGCAGCGGACCGGCGAGCAGGAAGGAGGCGCGGATCTGCTCGGCGAGCTCGGGGTCCACCTCCACGTCGTGGACCCCCGCGGCGCACAGCGACATCTCATTCGGGCCCAGCCACTCCGCGCGGACCCCGAGCTGCTCGAGGATCGCGACCATCGCCTCGACGTCGCGGATGCGGGGCACGTTGCGCACGAGCACCTCATCCTCGGTAAGGACGCAGGCGGCGAGGATGGGCAGCGCCGCGTTCTTGTTCCCGGCCGGAGTCAGTGTGCCGGAGAGCGGGGCGCCACCTTCGATGACGAACTTCTCCATGGGCTTCGCTCGCGCCCGCCGGCCGAGGATCGGACCGCCGCCGCGTCGTCCAGCAAGGGTAACAGCCATCTCCTCCGGAGTTCGCGCGCGGAGGCGGGGGACCTGCACGGGCGGCGGCACAACGCTGGGCGCATAGCGCGGGCGGCGCGACATGGGGCGCGGAACGGGCGGGTGCGCGGCACGGAACTCGCAAGCCCGGCCGCACGGGTCCACAAGCCCCGCCACCGACCGGCCGAAGGACCCCCTCGCTGCAACTTCCATTGCAGCCCAAAGAGCCCAATCTGGCTCCGTTGAGCCAAGCCAGCGCTTGCGAGACCGAGACGCACGTATGTTCGTTCCGTTCCGTCCGAGGAGCCCCCTATCTTACGAACACGTGTTCTGTTCTACTCGGACATCGACACTCGCACAACGCGCCCGGGAAGCGCTCTCGCTCACCCGCGCGTTCCTCCTGCTCGAGGACGACGATCCAGTCGACTGGGAGGTCGGCAGGGAGGAGCGCGCGGCAACGAGCTACGAGCCCGCTTGGGCTCACGCGCACCGCGCGACGCTGGGTCCAAAGCGGACACCGCGGCGGGGGGGCCAGCCGGCGCCTCCGCCGCAGGTGTGCCTCAGCCCGATCGGCGGGGAGGGCGGACACGACGAAGCCGGCCGACTGAAGATCGTCGGCCGGGGCGGCACTCAGCGCTGGCCGATCTCTGATCGGTCGAGGATCACGACGGGCAGCTCACGGGCGGCGATCGACTCGTAGTGCTCGTAGCCGCTGTAGAGCTCGACAAGCCGCGGCCATAGCTCGGCGCGCTCCTGCGCGGTCGCGGCACGCGCCCGGATGGGGTAGGTCCGCCCGCGCAGCACCACGTCGGCGTCGGGGCGATCCTGCAGGTTGAACCACCACGCGGGCGCACGCTTGGAGGCGGCGTTGGAGGCGACAATCGCGAACCCGTCTCCCTGGCTGACGAACAGCAGCGGGGCGTCGCGTATGCGACCGGTGCGTCGCCCGGTGGTGCGCAGCACGAGGATGTCCCCGCCGAGCGCGCGGCCGCCGATTCGCCCACCGGTGCGCCGTACGACCCAGCCGTGGCCCTGTGTGGCCCAGGCGCTGCCGGGACGGTGAGCGAGATAGGGGCTGATGCGGGCAAAGATCGGCGCGAGGCGAGACATCGCGTCGCAAGGGTACTCGATGGAACCCGTGCCGAACCGCTCGCGCCCGCAGCGCCGGGGACGCCTTGGAGAAATCGGCGGGGCTCGACGCGCAACGAGATCGTCAGAGCGGCACACGAACGACACGAGCCGCCCGGGGGCGGCTCGTGTACGAAAGAACCGGCGGCGTCCTACTCTCCCAGGCCCTTGCGAGCCAAGTACCATCGGCGCTGAGGGGCTTAACTGCTCTGTTCGGAATGGGAAGAGGTGTTTCCCCCTCGCCAAGGCCACCGGAAAAAGGCGAGAGACCAGCCTCCCCGGTCCTTCAAAACTGCACAGCGCCACACCGGGTATCGACCTAAATCAAAAATCCGTCAAGCCCTCGAACCATTAGTACCGGTCTCCTACGGGCGTTACCGCCCTTCCAGATCCGGCCTATCAACCTGGTGGTCTACCAGGGGTCTTACTCCCTCTAGGGGATGGGAGAACTCATCTTGAGGCCGGCTTCCCGCTTAGATGCTTTCAGCGGTTATCCGATCCACACGTAGCTAGCCTGCTATGCCCTTGGCAGGACAACAGATACACCAGAGGTGCGTTCATCCCGGTCCTCTCGTACTAGGGACAAATCCTCGCAACTCTCCAACGCCCACGGCAGATAGGGACCGAACTGTCTCACGACGTTCTGAACCCAGCTCGCGTACCGCTTTAATGGGCGAACAGCCCAACCCTTGGGAGCAACTCCACCCCCAGGATGCGACGAGCCGACATCGAGGTGCCAAACCGGGCCGTCGATGTGGACTCTTGGGCCCGATAAGCCTGTTATCCCCGGAGTACCTTTTATCCGTTGAGCGACGGCACTTCCACTTGCTACCGCCGGATCACTAAGACCTGCTTTCGCACCTGCTCGACCTGTCAGTCTCGCAGTCAAGCTCCCTTGCTACCTTTGCGCTCTACGCACGATTTCCAACCGTGCTGAGGGAACCTTTGTGCGCCTCCGTTACATTTTGGGAGGCGACCGCCCCAGTCAAACTACCCGCCTGGCACTGTCCAGCGCCCGGATTCACGGAGCGCTGTTAGAAACCCAATACACCAAGGGTGGTATCTCAAGGTTGGCTCCACGCCGGCCGCAACCGGCGCTTCAAAGCCTCCCACCTATCCTGAGCGAGATGCACCGAACCCCAATACCAGGTTGTAGTAAAGGTTCACGGGGTCTTTCCGTCTAGCCGCGGGTACTCGGCATCTTCACCGAGACTGCAATTTCACCGAGCCCCTCGTTGAGACAGCGCTGAAGTCGTTACGCCATTCGTGCAGGTCGGAACTTCGCGTGTTCTCTCGTTATCCGAGAGCGCAGACTATACCTTCACCTCATCCAGCACCCTTAGGAGCTCTCACCGTGAGCGACCGCCTTGTCGCGGTCGTCCATTGGTCGGCAAGACCAACGCACCATAGATGCCATTACTGCGATGAGGGCCGGCGTATTGCGCATCACATAGATTTTCGGACTTTCCGAAGCGTGACACGCCTCTCCTTTCGGATCAGTCGTTAGGGGGTCACTAGGACTTCCCTCGGGATTGCCCGCTGCCACTTCGGCAGGGAGGGTTTCCCCGATATGAGCCGGTTTGCGTGTCGTCCCTCACGAGACGACGGGGCAAGTTGGTACTTACCCGACAAGGAATTTCGCTACCTTAGGCACTTTTGTTACGTCTCCAAACAACAGAGACGGCTAGGTCGTTTCTTGTTCCGCCCAGCTCTCCACGTCGCCATGGAGGTCGGACCATATCTTCACCCCTGACTCCAGAGGTGTTCAGCGTATGGCCTCTGAGGATTCTGTCGAGGACCTCATCGATCGAACGCCTACGCTGCTTACCGTCCTGGTTCATCGCATAAGCGATTTCCACGATGGTCGCCAAGCCCTGCGGGCCGACGATGCAATCCGCAGTTCGAAAAGATACATCGCATCTTCAAACAACTCCATATCGGCAGCGTCTCGACGAGAACTTCATGTACTGCCGCATAAAAGGCAGCACGTGCGCAAAGAGGTTCCTTCGCGAATTGATCGCAAAGACCAGCACGTCAGGATTGCCTGGCTTTGGCCAGATCCTGCCGCATTCGAATATCTCTTGCGCCATTTCGAGGAGCTGCACGTCGTCTCCGGTGTTGATAAACAAAGAACTCCGGTTGGACATAAAAGCCGAGGGGATGGGTTCGGATGTCTCTTGACAGAGATGCACCAACTACCCTCACCCTCCACGACGCCGGCCATAAACCAGCGTCGTGCCTCATGCACTCGACAGTCTTTCCTGCTGATTGTCCGCACCCATCACATTGTCACTGTACCGCACCGCTTGGACAGAACAGTGCACACGAGTAGCGCGGGATACTCGGATGTTCCAGCATATAGCTGAATTTTGCAACAGCCTTGATGTCGACCGTTATAGTTACGGCCGCCGTTTACCGGGGCTTAGCTTCGCTGCTTCGGGTCAAGCCCTAACAACTCCACGTAACCTTCCGGCACCGGGCAGGCGTCAGCCCCTATACGTCGTCTTACGACTTAGCAGAGACCTGTGTTTTTGGTAAACAGTCGCTTCAGCCATATTCACTGCGGCCCCCTCGGGCTCCACTCGCGAAGAGCTTCACCCTACTGGGGCGCCCCTTATCCCGAAGTTACGGGGCAATTTTGCCGAGTTCCTTAACGAGGGTTATCTCGATCACCTTAGTATTCTCTACTTGCCCACCTGTGTCGGTTTTGGTACGGGCACGCGCTTCCTCCCTAGAGGCTTTTCTTGGAGGTATGGCGTCAGGGACTCGCCGGCTCTACGCCAGCTGACATCGCACCTCAGGTTAATGCGGCCCCGCATTTGACTAGGGCCACCCCTACATGCTTACCCCAGGACAACCATCGCCTGGGTTCCCTTAGCCTTCCTCGTCCCCCCATCGGTCAAACGGAAGCGACGTGGTACAGGAATATCAACCTGTTGGCCATCGACTACGCCTTTCGGCCTCGCCTTAGGTCCCGACTAACCCTGAGCAGACGAACTTTACTCAGGAATCCTTGGGCAATCGGTGGAGGGGATTCTCACCCCTCTTTCGTTACTCATGCCGGCATTCTCACTTCCCACGCCTCCACGGCTGGCTTACGCCGCCGCTTTACTGGCATGGGAACGCTCTCCTACCGCGCGATCGGCCCGAAGGCCTCACGCACCCGCAGCTTCGGTGACTAGCTTGAGCCCCGTTACATTGTCCGCGCTCGAACACTTGACCAGTGAGCTGTTACGCACTCTTTCAAGGGTGGCTGCCTCTAAGCCAACCTCCTGGTTGTCTATGCACTCGAACATCGTTTCCCACTTAGCTAGAACTTAGGGACCTTAGCTGGCGGTCTGGGCTGTTTCCCTTTTGACGCTGAAGTTTATCCCCCAGCAACTGACTCCCGGAGTAGACGTAATGGTCTTCGGAGTTTGCCTGAAGTCGGTAACCTGGTAGGGCCCCTAGTCCAAACAGTGCTCTACGGCCAACACGCAATTTATCCGAGGCTATACCTAAATATATTTCGGAGAGAACCAGATATCACTGAGCTTGATTAGCCTTTCACTCCGACCCACAGGTCATCCGCCCAGTTTTCAACCTAGGTCGGTTCGGCCCTCCACGAGGTCTTACCCCCGCTTCAGCCTGCCCATGGGTAGCTCGCTCAGTTTCGGGTCTACCGCCTACGACTGTGTCGCCCTATTAGGACTCGCTTTCGCTACGGCTCCGCTCATCGCTTAACCTTGCCGCAGACGAGTAACTCGCCGGCTCGTTATGCAAAAAGCACGCGGTCACAGGACAAGCCTGCTCCCACCGCTTGTAGGCACGCGGTTTCAGGTACTATTTCACTCCCCTTCCGGGGTACTTTTCACCTTTCCCTCACGGTACTAGTCCGCTATCGGTCACCAAGGAGTACTTAGCCTTGGAGGGTGGTCCCCCCAGGTTCAGTCCGCGTTTCACGGGCGCGGACTTACTCAGGAACGTCTGACGGAAGGCCGTGCAGTTTCGTCTACGGGACGGTTGCCCTCTGTGGTGCGCGGTTCCACGCGCTTCGACTACCACACGACTTTGTAACTTCCGCCGAGCCGGCCACGGCTCGGAACAAACGCCCTACAACCCCCGACGCGCAACGCGTGGCCGCTTGCACGCGCCAGGTTTGGGCTGATCCCCTTTCGCTCGCCACTACTCAGGGAGTCTCGGTTGATTTCCTTTCCTCGGGGTACTGAGATGTTTCACTTCCCCCGCTTGTCTTCCACCGGCCTATGTGTTCAGCCGGGGATAACGCCGCATTACCAGCGCTGGGTTTCCCCATTCGGGAATCCACGGGTCAAAGGCTGTTCAGCGCCTCACCGTGGCTTATCGCAGCCGTCCACGCCCTTCATCGACTCTTGGTGCCAAGGCATCCACCATGTGCCCTTACTATCTTGACGGTGATCAGACCCAGCTCGACACGAGGTCGGTCTAGGCCCGGTGATACCCGTTGTTCAGCCGCCGCTTATCGATGGCGGCTGATGTGGCTACTGTGCAGTTTTCAAGGACCGCTGAGAGGCTGTACGCCGGCCGGCTCGCACCCGCGGCGGCGCTATGGCGCCGATGCGCGTGACGCCGGCGGGCGCCGGTCTCTCAAAACTCAACAGCATGCCGGCGCGTTGGTGCGCCGCGCCGTCAAGCTCCCGAGTAGGCGGGGTCGACGGCGGCGTGGCCCCGGTCAGGTTCGGTCGACATGCTAGGCCCGGCGGTCCGCTCGAGTCACCGCCGCGCTCGAAGGGCGCAGCCGGCCGCCGACCGGGGCACCGTTAGGTGCTCCCTAGAAAGGAGGTGATCCAGCCGCAGCTTCCGCTACGGCTACCTTGTTACGACTTCACCCCAGTCACGAGCCCCACCTTCGACGGCTCCCTCCCTTGCGGGTTAGGCCACCGGCTTCGGGTGTTGCTCACTCCCGTGGTGTGACGGGCGGTGTGTACAAGGCCCGGGAACGTATTCACCGCGGCATTGCTGATCCGCGATTACTAGCAACTCCGCCTTCATGCAGGCGAGTTTCAGCCTGCAATCCGAACCGAGACGCGCTTTAAGGGATTCGCTCCACCTCGCGGTATCGCAACCCTCTGTACGCGCCAATGTAGCACGTGTGTAGCCCTGGACATAAGGGGCATGATGACTTGACGTCATCCCCACCTTCCTCCGGTTTGTCACCGGCAGTCTCGCATGAGTCCCCAACTAAATGCTGGCAACATGCGACGGGGGTTGCGCTCGTTGCGGGACTTAACCCAACATCTCACGACACGAGCTGACGACAGCCATGCACCACCTGTGAAAGTGCCCCGAAGGGAGGCCGTGTTTCCACGGCGGTCACTCACATGTCAAGCCCAGGTAAGGTTCTTCGCGTTGCGTCGAATTAAACCACATGCTCCGCTGCTTGTGCGGGCCCCCGTCAATTCCTTTGAGTTTTAGCCTTGCGGCCGTACTCCCCAGGCGGGCAACTTAATGCGTTAGCTTCGGCACGGGGGGAGTCGACACCCCCCACACCTAGTTGCCCATCGTTTACGGCGTGGACTACCAGGGTATCTAATCCTGTTTGCTCCCCACGCTTTCGCGTCTCAGCGTCAGTACCGTCCCAGCGAGCTGCCTTCGCCATTGGTGTTCCTCCTGATATCTGCGCATTTCACCGCTACACCAGGAATTCCACTCGCCTCTTCCGGACTCTAGCCCGACAGTATCCACCGGCATTCCAGGGTTGAGCCCTGGACTTTCACAGCGGACTTATCGAGCCGCCTACACGCTCTTTACGCCCAATAATTCCGGACAACGCTTGCACCCTACGTATTACCGCGGCTGCTGGCACGTAGTTAGCCGGTGCTTCTTGTGAAGGTACCGTCACTCCAGCCGGCTATTCACCGGCGAAGCTTCGTCCCAACTGAAAGGGGTTTACAACCCGAAAGCCTTCTTCCCCCACGCGGCGTTGCTGCGTCACGCTTTCGCGCATTGCGCAAGATTCCCCACTGCTGCCTCCCGTAGGAGTCTGGGCCGTGTCTCAGTCCCAGTGTGGCTGATCGTCCTCTCAGACCAGCTACCCATCGTAGCCTTGGTGGGCCGTTACCCCACCAACTAGCTAATGGGCCGCGGGCCCATCCCGATGCGGAGGCCGAAGCTTCCTTTCCCCTCTCGCGGGCACATCCGGTATTAGCCCGAGTTTCCTCGGGTTGTCCCGGTCATCGGGGCAGGTAACCCACGTGTTACTCACCCGTTCGCGGCTCTGCCCCAGGGCAAGCCCTGGTTCGTCGCTCCACTTGCATGTGTTAAGCACGCCGCCAGCGTTCGTCCTGAGCCAGGATCAAACTCTCCGTGAAGAACTTCACGAAAAGTTGTCATGGCTTGCCGGGCACCGCTTGCGCGGGACCGGCGGCCGGGGCCTATACACGTGGGCACCCGACCATGACGGGGTACTGCTCCTTCTTGACTCTTTGTCCGCCACCAGCCGACGCCGAAGCGCCGCCGGCGGCGGGTCGAACCTGGACGCACACCACGATCGGCCGAGTCGGTCGTCGGTGCGCATGCTGTTGAGTTTTCAAAGACCGCCGAGCCTCTCCGGAAGGACTTCCCGGAGGAGACCAATCCGGTCCGGCGCCCGAGGGCGCCTTTGGGCCGACCAGGCAGTATAGCGCGCCGACGCCGGCGGAGGCGAGGACGTGCCCGAGCCACCCAGCCGCTCGATCCGCGCGACCGAAGCGAAGCGCGCCCGACGGCACGGCGCCCACCCGCCCCTACGCCACGCACGCAGCCGCCGGAAGCGGCGCTTGCCCGACGCGCAGCACCTGCCCGTCGGCGCGCTCGGGCGGGACGTCGTATTCGCCGCTCGAGCAGGGTGCTCTCGCCGAGCGTGACGCGCGCCCTGGTCGATCAGGCGGCGGGCGTCCGAGCGCGAGAGGCCGAACGCCTCGGCGATCACCGCCGGCAGGTGCAGGAGGCCGTTCTCGCGCGTGCGACGTGGCCTCGGCGATCTCCTCGGGCTGGCGCGCGGTGCGACGATGACGCGGTCCAATTCGCCCTCGGCCTCGCGGGCGGCCTCGGGCGGTGTGAAGCCACGCCACGATCGCCCGGGCGAGCTCGCGCTTGGCGTCGCGCGGCGCCCGCCCCCTCGGGCGGGCTCGCGGCCGAGCAGCAGCCGGTAGTAGTCGCCCATCGACGGCGTCGGGGATGCTCATCGTCTTGCCGTAGATCTCCGCGGGCGGGCTCGGCGACGCCGATGTGGTTGCCCAGCGACTTGGACATCTTGCGGCGCCCGTCCACGCCCACGAGCAGCGGCATCGTCAGGATCGCCTGCTCGGGCTGGCCGTAGGCGCGCTGGATCTCGCGGCCGAGCAGCAGGTTGAACTTCTGGTCGGTGCCGCCGAGCTCGACGTCGGCGCGCGACCGCGACCGAGTCGTACCCCTGCAGCAGCGGGTAGAGCAGCTCGAGCACCGAGATCGGGTCGCGCGCGCGGCATAGCGCTTGGCGAAGTCGTCGCGCTCGAGCAGCTGGGCGACGGTGGTGGTGCGCACGAGGCGCGAGCAGCTCGGCCATGGCCATGTCGAGCCACTCGCCGTTGTGGCGCACCTCCAGGCGCGCGGGGTCGGCGTCGAGGATCCGCAGCGCCTGCTCGTGGAAGGTGGCGGCGTTGCGCCTCGATCTCCTGCGGCGGTGAGCATCGGGCGCAGCGTCGGAGCGCCCCGAGGGGTCGCCCACGCGGGCGGTGTAGTCGCCGACGATCAGCACGCACGAGCTGGCCCGCGTCCTGGAACTCGCGCAGCTTGCGCAGCACGACCGCGTGGCCGAGGTGGATGTCGGGCGCGGTCGGGTCGATCCCGAGCTTCACGCGCAGCGGCCGTCCCGCTCTGCCCGCCTCGGCGAGCTTCTCGGCGAGCGCGCCCTCGGGGAGGGAGTCGACTGCGTTCTGGGATAGGGGGGAGGCGGCGCTCGGCATGGTGGGACAATGCTAGACTCCCGCCCCCGGTGGAGTCTGTCTCGCTGCCCTCCGGCGGCCGCTCGCGCATGAAGAAGCTCCGCTTCTTCTCGATCTTTCTGGCGCTGGCGCTGCTCGGCCTGGTCTCGTTCGCGTTCGGCATGTTCATGGCCGTCGCCTCGGACCTGCCGCACCTGGAAGCGAAGTACCGCCAGGACAACGCGCGCAACTCGGTGCTGCTGGACGACCGGGGCACCCAGATCGGGATGTTGAGCGACCACGATCAGGTGCTGGTGACCCAGCGGCAGATCCCCCCGGTTGTGCGCGAGGCGGTGATCGCGATCGAGGACAAGCGCTTCATGACCAACAGCGGGATCGACCTGCGCTCGCTCGCGCGGGCGGCCGTCGCGGACGTGCTGCACGGGAGCGCGGTGCAGGGGGCCTCTACGATCGAGCAGCAGTTCGTCAAGAACGCGCTGCCGGGAGCGCAGGAGCATCGCACGGTCGTCGAGAAGCTGCGGGAGGCGACGCTGGCGTTCTGGCTGGCCCACCACTGGTCGAAGCTGAAGATCCTCACGGAGTACCTGAACACGATCTACTTCGGCAACGGGGCCTACGGGATCGAGGCGGCGGCGCAGACCTACTTCGGCCAGGAGGCCGGCCACCAGGGGTGCGGCCTGCCGGCCCGGCCGCTATGCGTGCAGGAGCTCACGCCCTGGGAGGCGGCGCTGCTGGCGGGAATCATCCAGTCCCCCACGGAATACAACCCCGTGGACGACCCCCGGGCGGCGCGGCTGCGGCGCAACGTGGTGCTTGGGCAGATGTTCCAGCAGGGCTACCTGGACCGGGCGCAGTACGAAGAAGGAACGATCCAGCCGCTGCCCACCCCGCAGAGCATCGCGCCCCCCGAGCAGCCGCTGGTGGACGGGATCGACACGGGCTACTTCGACGACTGGGTGGGCCAGCAGGTGGTCGCGCGCTACGGGCCCGAGCGCGCCTACTACGGCGGCCTGCGGGTCCGCACCACCCTCGATCTGGGGCTCCAGCGCGCCGCCGAACAGGCGGTGGACGGCTACCTCCCGGGCCCCGAAGGCCCGACGGCGGCGCTGGTGGCGATCGAAAACTCCACCGGCAAGGTGCGCGCGATGGTGGGGGGGCGGGGCTACGACGAAAGCCCCTTCAACCTCGCCACCGAGGGGGAGCGCCAGCCGGGCTCCTCCTTCAAGGCGTTCGACCTCGCGGCGGCCCTGGAGGACGGCATCTCCCCTGACTCGGTGTGGGCCTCGAAGGAAAAGACCTTCCGGGTCCCCCACAGCTCGGAAGTGTTCACGGTGCACAACGACGAAAACGCCTACGCCGGCTCCGACACGCTGACGGGGGCGACGGCGTACTCGGACAACTCGATCTACGCCGAAGTGGGCCTGCAGGTGGGGACCAAACGGATCGCGAGCCTCGCGCACCGCATGGGGATCACCACCCCGATCTCCACGAACCCCGCGATGACGATCGGGGGCCTGAAGACGGGGGTGACGCCGATTGACATGGCGCACGCCTACGAGACGATCGCCCACGGGGGGCGCGGGTGAGCGGTACGCTCGCCGAAGCGAACGCCCCGGTGGGGATCGAAGCGGTGCAGGAGGGCTCGCGCGAACAGATCGACCACACCCGCCTGCGGCGGGTGCTGCCGGAAGGGATCGCCAGCACGGAGACCGCAATGCTCGAGACGGTGCTCGAGTACGGCACCGCGCGCTCCGCGGCGTTCGGCCAGTTCGCGGCGGGCAAGACGGGCACCACCTCCAACTACGGCGATGCGTGGTTCGTGGGGTGGGATCGCAGGTACACGGTGGCGGTGTGGGTGGGCTTCCCCAACAGCCTCGTGCCGATGCTCACCGAGTTCCAGGGGGGCCCCGTGCTGGGGGGCACCTTCCCGGCGTTGATCTGGCACGACTTCATGGTCTCCGCGATGCGGGTGGAAAGGGAACGGGCGGAAGAAGAAAGCGCCAAGCACCCGAGCGCCAAGACGACACGCACCACTGGTGCGGGGACGAGCAGCGAAGCAGCGAGCGTCTCCACGGGCCCCGCCCCTATCAAAGAAACGCAGCACCACTCCTCCCCCACCCACCCGGCGCCGGCGGCGGAAGGCGAAAAGCCTGAAAGGCACGCGAGGGCGAAGGCGAGCGAAGAAGCTCCCGCCCCCGCCCAGCCGAGCGCCCCAACGCCCACGACCCCCGCATCGCCTGCGCCCACCGGCGCGGGCGGAGCTCCCAGCCAGCCGTCGCCGCCGGAAGCGCAGACGCCGAAGGTCAGCGGTGGGACGGGCGCCCCCACGGGCGGCGCGAGCCCGAGCGGCTGAGCGCCCCCTGCTACTTCCAGGCGTGCGCCACGAGGCGGTTCTGGGTGAGGGCGCTGCGGGCGACGTCCCTCAGCAGGCGCGGGCGCGAGCGCGCGGGCGTGGTGGAGACCAGCCCGGTGTTGATCCGCGCTCTGGCCGGCGCGCCCCGCAGCCGCGCGCGGGTGACGCGCTTGGCGGGGTATGCCGCGGTCTGCGTGAAGCCCACGCTGCGCAGCATCCCCACCACCGCCGCCTGGTTGGGCCCCCACCAGTTGGTGTCGTCCCGGAAGAGCGCCCAGGGGTAGAAGGCGGCGGCGGGGGAGCGCAGGAAGGTGAGGTCCACGAGGGTCTCCAGCACGAGCAGCTCCTCGGTGACCTCCGCGATCCGTTCGAGCGCGAGCAGGGGGTGGCGCATGTGGTAGAGGACGCCGAGAAAGAGGACCACGTCGAAGCGCCCCACGGTCTCGGGGGAGATGTCGAGCACCTCCACTTCGACGCTCTCGACGTTCGAGCCCAGCGCCCCGCGGGCGTACTCGAAGCCGTCTTTGCCCCCCGGTTTCTGCCACATGTAGGTGTCGAGCGCCACCACCCGGGAGGCGCCGCGGCGCTCGGCGGCGAAGGAGAAGTACCCGTCGAGGGCGCCCACGTCGAGGACCGTCTTGCCCCTCAGGTCGGGCAGGCGCAGCGCCGCGAGCTTCTCCGCGGAGCGGTCGGGTCCCGGCGTGAGGTGGCCGCCGGGCAGCTCGATCTGATGCCACCAGTCGATCTGCGGGGGTGGCGCCAGCGCCGTCTCATACCCTCCGGACATTGCGAGGATTCTAGG
The DNA here is from genome assembly GCA_963771915.1 of uncultured Solirubrobacterales bacterium. Taxonomy (GTDB): domain Bacteria; phylum Actinomycetota; class Thermoleophilia; order Solirubrobacterales; family Solirubrobacteraceae; genus Palsa-744. The sequence goes on from CAVYVD010000002.1 coordinate 730,979, forward strand.
TAGTCAGATATCCGGCGCGGGCATGGGCGGGTCGCCCGCACCCCCCGCGGCCGCTTTTCCCAGCCCGCGTGCGATGTCGAAGGGTCGGGTGCCGGCGGGCGGCTGTTTCCGACCCACCCCTCCCCCCCTCCTCCCCCCTCCCCGACGCGGCCGCCGCGCCGAAGTTAGGGCCGCGGACGCGAGACGTGGGGGTTGCCGGCAAGACAGAAGCGCCAGGGCAGCTCGACGGCCTTCGTGATCCCGATGCGCGGGCCGCTCAGCACCTCGTGCTCTCCCTGCAGCCAGGCCTCCCGCGGGGGGTGGATCGTGATCGGCCCGCGGGTGAGGTCGCTCTCGTTGTGCAGCAGCTCCACGGCGAGCGCGACGGTGAGCTTGCCGGGGCCCGAGCAGAGGTCCTCGCGGCGCTCGAGGCCCCGGCGCGCGCGCATGCGGGCGACCCCGCGCAGCGGTTCGAGCGCGCGGATCAGCACGGCGGCGCCGACGCCGGCCTCCTCGCAGACGGCGTTCAGCAGCGCGTGGATTCCGTAGGAGCGGTAGACGTAGGCGCGCCCGGGCCCGCCGAAGAGGGTGCCGGTGCGGGGGGTGAGCCCGACGTGGGCGTGGCAGGCGGGCTCGCTCTCGTGGTAGGCCTCGGTCTCGACGATCATCCCCGCGGCGGCGCGGTGCTCCACCACGCAGCCGATCAGCGCCTCGGCGACCTCCAGCACGGGCCGGCGGTAGAACTCAAGGGGCAGCGCGCCCGGTGCGGAGGTGCGGGGCGGGCGCACGGCGAAGCCGACGGCGGCGGGGGCCATCGGTTCAATCCCAGGCGTTGGTGGACTCCAGAGCCGGCGGGTGCGCGAGCACCCCGCGCGCGAGCTCGAGCTGCTCGCGCACGCGCGTGGAGGAGGTGCCGCCCTCGGAGACCTTGCTCTCGAGCCAGGAGCCCCGGGTGAGCAGCTCCCGGTACTCCTCGCTGTGCTCGGCCAGCAGGGAGCTGTGCTCGGCGAGCTCCGCGGGGGTGAGCTCGGAGAGGCGCCGCCCGCTCTGAAGCGCGGTGCGCACGAGCGCGGAGAGGATCCCGTGGGCCTCGCGGAAGGGCACGCCGAGGCGCACGAGCATGTCGGCGACGTCGGTGGCCCCGAGCGTCTCCTCGGAGGCGGCGAGAGCCATGCGCTCGCGCTCGAAGCGCACCCCCTCGATCATCCCCCGCGCGGCCAGGAGGGCGAGCTCGAGGGTGTCGGCGGTGTCGAAGAGGTGCTCCTTGTCCTCCTGGAGGTCCTTGTTGTAGGTGAGCGCGAGCCCGTGCAGCACCCCGTAGAGGGCGCTGAGGTGCCCGACGATGCGGGGCGCCTTGGCGCGCAGCAGCTCGGCGGCGTCGGGGTTCTTCTTCTGGGGCATGATCGAGGAGCCCGAGGACCAGGCGTCGGGCAGCACGCAGAAGCCGACCTCCTCGCTGGACCACAGCACGAGCTCCGCGCCCAGGCGCGAGAGGTGGGTGGCGCAGGTCGCGGCGGCGTTCAGGTAGTCCAGGGCGAAGTCGCGGTTTGAGACCGCGTCGATCGAGTTGGGGAGGATGTCGTGGAAGCCGAGCTGGCGCGCCACGAGGCGGCGGTCGGTGTCGAAGTTCACGCCCGCCAGCGCCCCCGCCCCGAGCGGCAGGCGCCCGGCCTGTTCGAGCGTGAAGGCAAAGCGCTCGCGGTCGCGCGCGAGCATCCAGAAGTAGGCGAGCAGGTGGTGGGCGAGGTACACGGGCTGGGCGCGCTGGGAGTGGGTGTAGCCGGGCAGCGGCCAGTCGAGGTGCTCCTCGGCGCGGCGCAGCAGCGCCCCCATCAGCTCCCCGATCGCGTCGTGGTGCTCGCGCGCGCGAGCGAGCACGTACATCGCGAGGTCGGTGGCGACCTGGTCGTTGCGGGAGCGCGCTGTGTGCAGCTTGCCGCCCACGGGCCCCGCGATTTCGGTGAGGCGCCGCTCGATCGCCATGTGGATGTCTTCGTCGCGGTCCTCGAAGGCGAACATCCCGAGCGCGAGCTCCGCCTCGACCTCTTCGAGTCCTTCGATCAGGTTGTTGCGGTCCTCGATCGAGATGATCCCCCGCTCGGCGAGCATCCAGGCGTGCGCGCGGGACTGCTCGACGTCCTGCGGCCACAGCCGCCTGTCGAAGCGCAGCGAGGCGTTCAGGCGCCGGAAGTCGGGGTGCTGGGGCTCACGAAAGCGTGACATGGCTGCGGGGCGATTCGGTCGCTGCACAGTAGCGAAGATCCGCGGCGGCGGCCTCGCGCTTCGAGCTGGCCGAAGCAGATCGCCGAGCGGGACCGCTGGGGCTATGAGAAGGAGCGCATTATACGTACCATGCTTTTCAACTGTCCAGATACTCCCAAAGTACCGGATCCGCCCGCGGGGCGGGGGCGCAGCTGGAAACACTCCCTGTACGGTCCGGGGCCGTCCGCGATAATGGACGGGTGTCGGAGCTGCTCGAACAGCGGCGGTTCGCGGCCACCCCGGCGCTGCCGCGGGGCCCGCACTCGCTGACGCGCGAGCAGGTGGCGGCCAACCAGCGCCGGCGGCTGCTCGACGGAATGATCGACGCGATCGACGAGAAGGGCTACGCGGCGAGCACGGTCTCGGATGTGATCAAGCGCGCTGGGGTCTCCCGCAAGGCCTTCTACGAGCACTTCCTCAACAAGGACGAGTGCTTCCTGGCGACCTACGACTCGATCGCCGCCGCCGGGCAGCGGGGGGCCTGCACGGCGTTCGCCCGCGCGGGGAGCCTCCAGGAGAGCGTGCAGGCGGCGCTGGGCGATCTCTTCGAGCTGGCGATCGCGCGCCCGGAGGCGCTGCGGGTGCTGACGGTCGAGATCGGCGCGGCGCGCCCCGCGGGGATCGAGCGCCGCGAACAGCTCGTGACGGGCTACGAGGACGTCCTGCGCGAGAGCCTCGGCCTGGAGCGGGGCCCGAGCCCGATCCCCAACCCGGTGCTGCGCGGGGTGGTGGGGGGCATCCTGCACGTCCTCTACGCGCAGCTGCGCCGCGGCGAGCACCGGCGGCTGCGCGAGCGCCTCCCGGAGCTCGTGAGCTGGACGACCGCCTACTGGCCGGCGCCGGAGTCGATGAGGACCCTGAGGGACGCGCCGCCGCGGGAGCTCGACCTGACGGGCGGGCGCGCCCCGGGCTCGCTCTCCCTGGGCGCCTCCACAAGCCGCCTGCGCAGGCTGCCGCGCGGCGAGCACGGAACGTCGAGAAGCTTCGTGGTGCACAGCCAAAGAGAGCGGATCCTCGACGCGGTCACGAACCTGACCGCGCGCGGCGGCTACTCGGCGCTCACAGTGGAGGGGATCGCGACCGAGGCATCGGTCTCCCTGCAGGCCTTCTATCAACACTTCCACGACAAGGAGGACGCCTTCCTCGTGGCCTACGACATCGGCCACGACAAAGCGCTCGCGCTGGTGGAGCAGGCCTACCGCTCCGAGCCCGACTGGCGCTACGGCGTGCGAGCGGGTATCGCGGCCCTCTTCAGGTTCCTCGCGGCGGAGCCCGCCTACGCGCAGATGGCGCTGGTGGACGTGCTCGCGGCGACCGAGCGCTCGACCGAGCGGGCCTTCAGAGGCGCGGCCTCCTACGCCCAGATGCTCCTCCCCGGCTTCGAGCGCACCCCGAACCGCGAGCGCCCGCCGGACATCGCGGTCCAGGCGATCACGGGGGGCCTCTTCGAGCTGGCCCTGCACCACGCGATGCAGCGCCGCATGCACGAGCTCCCCGCGATGCTCCCCCGGGCGACCTACTTCGCGCTGGCGCCCTTCATCGGCGCGCGGGAGGCCAGCGAGGTCGCGACCGCCCCGGCCGCGGTCCACGACACGGCGCGGTAGAGCCGCCGGCCGGCACGGCGTGTCAACGGCGCAGAAGTCAACTTGACGCGGGCTCGCGGTGGTGATAGCAACCGCCGGGACCTGCCAACCGACTATTGGCCGGCGCCGGGGCGTCTCTGCGTTTGAAGACGAGCACCCCGGCGCCGGTAACCGACCCTCACCGGCCGCGGCCGGCTGGGGGACGGGAATGATACCCAAAGCGCCGATATGCGGGCGCTTCGTGCGTCACGGGGCGCCAGTGGAGCGCATGGCAGCCGGCCCCCCCTCGCGACGCACAGCGATCGCGCATTGCCGCGGGCCGCGGTCACCGCAAGCGCCGGAGAGAGTCAAACGGGCCGCCGGGCCCGGCGCGGAACCCCATTGGGAAACATTCTTCCACTTGCCCCGGCGCTCCCAGGTGGAGTAAGAAACACCCACTTCTCAGACCATCGGGTATCGGTTATGTTGATGGTGGAGTCTCTACATCGAGCACGGTGGGGTTTCTTCTAGTGGCCAAGACCCATCGCGGAACCGGCTCGCGTCGGAGCGGCGGGATGGGCGTGCCTTCGATAGGCGGAGGCACGCTGGACCCCAAGCCACGGGATCGGCGTGAGCGGATCCGACGCTCACTACGGCCAGAAGAGCTTTTTTCACACTGCACACGAGCAAGGGGGGCGCGATAGCAAACGAAAGTTAGAGGCACCATCAAACGCAGCACGTCATCTTGCAATAATGAGAGAGGTTCGGAAGCATGTACTCAAATGTTCGTCGACACATAAACGCCACGACAGTCGTGGCGTTCATCGCTCTCCTCTTCGCAATGTCGGGGGGGGCATTCGCCATCAACGGGTCCAAGGCAAATGCCTCGACAAAGCCCGAACGAATATCTGCGGCCACCAGCAAGAGTAAGAAAAAACCATCAAAACCGTCCAAAGGTACACCCGGCCCGCGGGGCAAAGAAGGCCCGGCTGGCAAAGAAGGCCCTGTAGGCAAAGAAGGCCCCGCCGGTAAAGAAGGCCCGACGGGCAAAGAAGGTGCGGCGGGCAAGGAAGGCATAGGCAAAGAAGGCCCCGCAGGCCCCGCAGGCCCCAAAGGCGCGACGGGGCCGCAGGGCCTTGAAGGCAAAACCGGCTATGTCCCGTTCCTGCCGGAAGGCGCCACCGAGACGGGGACATGGAACGTTAGCGCTGAAGGCGTTGCTGAAAGCTTTCACATTGTGTCTCTTTCCTTTCCAATTCCCCTGAAGGCGGAACAGGAAGGGGGTGGCTCAGGACAGGGCCCAGTGATCGGCTTCGCAAAGATTCTCTTTGTAGAATCTGGAACAACCCCACCATCGCACTGCCCAGGGACAGCCTACGAACCGAAGGCGGAAGCCGGCTATCTCTGTATATATGAGCAGGAAGGTTCGGAAATCAAATACAACCCTCCTTTTGCCCCGGGCGGAACCGTGGGCTCGCGGGGTGCTACATCAGCAGGGACTCTACTTGATTTCGAAACTACAAAAGCATCTAGTTACGCTGACGGCACCTGGGCGGTCACCGCACCATAAAATCTGCGCCACACTTTCCGGCGACAGACGTTTCCGCGCCCCGGCCAGTCCGGGGCGCGGTCGTTAATGCAAGATCGAGGTAAATAAACCCCAATACCGGCTGGGTGAGGCTGGGCAAACCCCGGACCCACCCAGCTAAACAACCTACATCATCACGTCCCTAAATTCGGAGCTAATATCGATAGCCCATTTCCACTTGCCAAACTACTGGTGATAGTTCCGCGTACTAACCCGGATTCCGTTCCTTTGGAACTACATTTAACCATTTTTTCTGCTTTTGTTATTTCGTCGAATATCCCTTCCACCGATCCACTACCGTTTAGTCTCGCATTCGTTGTATTATGAGTTGTCGTTAGGCATTCATCCTGGATTCTTATAAACCCGCCGACCCGGCATTCAACAACCCAACCAGGGTTCCCACCCGTGCCAGCCACAATTTCATCTCTAACTTCTTTTCCTTCTTCCTTGAGCCTGGTGCCCCACGGAAGATGCACAGTAGCAGCTTTAGGTACGAATTTTGATTCTTCTTCGCATTCACCACGTTTGATGAATTTGCATTTTATGTTCGTTATAGTTGTGACCCCGTCCTCGCCAGGTTCCGTTTTAGTCGTTAAGTTGGTAACCCATCCCGTCTCGTTTCCTGTGCATTCGAGGTCGACTGGGCCGCCCGCGGCCGGTTCCTGGTCTTCCATTTCCAGCCTGCTGGTAGACGTCACTGCTTTGGTCCCAACGAGTTCTCTCGTCGACCATGTATTTGTACTTCCTCTTTTTGAACAGCTACTAGTTTCGAACGAACTACCTTCTTTTACGCATTCCACCCATCTCGGCGTCGCCATCGCCGGCGCTGCCGCAACCGCCATCAGACCAGCCAAAACGACCAGCCCGAAGACTATCTTTAGATGCTTCATGTCATACTCCTCACTTTGAGAGTCGGTTCCGGTCCGCAGCGCCCGTCTTCAATGCAAAGACGCCGCGACACCGGATATGTCACGCTTCACAGCCCCTCACCAGAGCCATCGGACAGTTCCATACCGGAAGGCCCAGCTCGAGGCCGCATGGACAACATACCCGATAGTCACAATCTGCGAGCGGGTTCCTGCCTACCCCGCCTCAAACCCACCCCGAGCCGTTGCAAAATGTCTCCAACCAGACGCACCACCGACGCGCCGCGACAGGCCGCCAAGCCCAACCCCCCAGCCGCACCCCGCACCAAGCGAAGAAGCCTGCTCAGACGCTCAAACCCGGCCCGCCCACCAAGCAAGACTCACCTACTACGATCACCCACGGAGCCTCTTCTTTTTGTGTGTTTTGTGGGTTGTGTGTTTGGTGGTGTGTTTGTGGTGTTTGTGTGTTTTGGGGCAGCCGGTGACGGTGATTGTGGTGTTTTGTGTGTGGGTGGCGCCGTTTTGTGCGGTGAAGGTGGTGGGGATTGTGAGTTTTGTGGTTTTGCAGAGGTTTCCGTTGGCTGCGAGGGCGGAGTGGGGGCCTTGGGGGAGGGTGAGTTGGAAGCTGCCGACGGGGGCGTCGGGGATTGTGTTGAAGGTGCTGGTCGTGACGCCTTGTTTGCTGATGAAGGTTTCGCCGTGGAGGTCGAGGGTGATGCCGTAGCCCTCCAGGACGATGATGAGTTCGGGGAATTTAGCGCCGCCGTGGGAGACGAAATAGGCGGGTCCGGTGAGGGGGACGGGGATGATCGGTGTGATGGCGGTCGCGGTCCCGACGATCGACCCGGGGGGGCAGCTGGCGGGGTTGGCGTCGAAGGTGGTCTCGATGCAGGCTTTCTGGAGGGTTGAGAGCCTTGAGGGGAGCTGCTTGGGGAGCGCGACCTTGACTTTCGCGATGTTCGCCTCGGTTCCCTGGGGTGCGGTGGGGTAGCTCAGGTCGACCGTGAGGCTTGCGCCTTCGAGTTTGTTTGTTTTGCTTGTGGTGCTGGCGGTGAAGGTGGGGTCGAAGGAGAGGCTTGAGCAGTCGGCGGCCTGGAAGGCGTCCTTGGTGTTCACGGGAATGTCGCCGGCGGGGTTGTTGAAGCTGGCTCCGGAGCCGATGATGCTCGCTTCGAAGACCATCGGCTGGCAGCTCGTCGGGTTCAGCGTGAAGCTGGCGCGGTTGATGTTTACGCGGATGTCGCGGACGTGGATCACGATCCCGTCGATTATGTGCGGGATCTGGTCCGCGGCGCCCGCGGGTACGCTCACGGCGGCTGTTACGGGGTTTAGCTTGAGGGGGAGGTGCACTACGACGGTCCCGAGGTCGAACGGGCCGACCTTCGCCGCGGTGATCGCGGCGATCGAGAACGGGGCGCCTTCGAACGGGCCGGCCATGTAGATCTTGCCGTGCGTCCACGCGAGGACCTGCCCGACGCCCGCGCCGACGTCTGTTTCCCCGATCAGGCTCGCGTGCGGGCAGGAGGGTTCGGTTTCCTCCTGCGCCCCGGTCTTTGCTCGGGCCAGCGCGATACTGGCTTCCGAGCAGAACGGGATCCCGGTCAGGTTCGCGACGAGCCCTGGCGGCAGCTGGGAGGAGAACCCTGTGATCTCCTGTTCGCCGTCATCGCGGGCGATCCGGATATCGAGCGGGCTGTAGGACCCCGCATTGTTATTCTGGGTGCCCGCGGTGACCTGCGGAGCGAACGGCGGGAGCCCCCCGGCCGGGCACGGGCCGCCGCCGAAGCCCTGCACGATATCGAACGGCGGGCTCGTGTCTTCCACGGTTTCCTGGAGGTTCGACCACGGCGTCAGCTTCGCGGTCGCGCTGTACGCGCCGCACGCGGGAGGCGTCACGAGAGGCGAGGTCTGGCCCTGGCGGAAGCTCAACGTGAACGTCGTGAACGGCAGCTGCGGGAGATCTTCAAAGACGGTCGTGAGCTGCCCCGTGACGGGGTTCGCGGTGACCTTCCCCGCGGACGCCACGACGACCCCGCGGTCGGGGATCCTCGCGACGACATAGAACTCCAGCAGCGACCCGCCCGGGTTCGCGTACGGTGTCGCGATATAGACCGACCCCGTGGCTTCTTCTTTGATCGCGGGCGCGACGATCTTGACCGACCCGAGCTTCGAATCGGCCGGACAGCCCTGCGCCGGTTCCGGCTGGACCTTCGTCTGTTCGTATTCGTACTGAGCTTCGCTGCAGGATCCCAGGCCCGACCCCGAGGACGGGTTGACCGTCATGCCTTCCGGGAGCGCGACAACGGCCTTGTTCAGATGCGAGCTCGCTAGCCCTTCGGCGTTTTCGTAGGTCTGGTGCACGCCGAGTTCCGCGTTCAGCCCCGTCGGCGCGTACGCTTCCTGGGTCGTCGCCGCCGCCTGGAACGTCGAGGGCAGCTTCAACCGGTCGCACTCGATCAGCGGCCCGAACGGCACCTGCACCCTGGTCATCCGTTCCGCTGAGGGTTCGACATCGGGTTCTTCCCACGAGCGCGCGGTAATCGTCGCGTCGACGGGTTCGCTGGCGCACGACGTCGGGTTGGAGAGGTACGGCACCAGCGCGTTCGTCGAGGAGTCCCCGAACTTCCCGGTCGGGCCGCCGCTTTCTCGGTTCCAACGCCACGCGTCGTTCACCGCAGAGGTCGGCACCCCCCAGACCGTCAGCGATACGCTATCCAGTTCCACGGTGGTCTCGTGAATGTTCTGGAACTCGGTCTGCAGCACGTTCTCGCCGGGAACGACCGATACGTCGCCCTGGATCCCGAACCCAGAGAAATAGAACCCCAGCTTCGCGACATCGCCCGGGTCCGCGACCAGATTATAGACAGGTGTCACGTCGACGCTTCGTTCCGTCGCGCCCCCGACCGCGGCGAACGTCAACGTCTGGATCCCGATCTGTGTCCCGACCGGGCATTCTTCGCGCCCGAACACCGCGACCGGGCACGTCGGGGTATCGACGAGGTCGCCCGCGAACCCCGGCGGGAAATGATCCACGACTTCCTTCGGCGCGCCCGCCAGCCTCCCGCGAGAGTTCAACGTGTTGAACCCGATCGTCGATGTCAGATCCGCGTGCGCGCCGGCCTGCGTCGTCGAGAGCGCCGTCGTCGCGGAACCCGCCGAAATACCGAACCCCGGCCTTTCCCCGCTGACCGCTGTCGGAGTCACCATCGAAGCGTCCAGCGCGCCGCCGCCCGAGACCGTCACCAAGTTATCGACCACCGGGGCGGCCGTCAATTCGACATCGACATGAATCGTTAAAACGAGCGTTTCGTCAGGGATCACGACCCCCGAATACGTGCACGTCACCCCTTCGCAGCTCAACGGCACCTTATTCTTAGACACAGGCGTCTGAGCGAACGCTACCACACCAGCAGGATCCAAAGTCAGCCCTTCGGGCAACACATCCGTGACCGTTACCACCCCCGAGCTCGGCACGTTACCCGTGTTCTCCACGATCACCTTATACGCATCATCACCCGATTCATCGCCCCCGACGAAGTACGTCGGCGCCGATACCGACGTCACCATCCACTGCACCGAAGACCCAGCCCCCACCCCCACACCCCACGCACAACACGACCCAAACACACCCACACACAGCCACGCCAAACACACCACAAACCCAGCACGCACCACACACGCAACCCTACCCACACAGCCACAAAAACCCCGGAACACCATCACCTCACCCCCCCAACACCAACACCACTCAAAGCGCCCTTCCCAGCACCCCCACCGCTACCGCCCTTCCTGTTGCTCTTGCGACGGCCGTCCTTGCCGCTCTTCCTGGCATCCTTCTTCCTGGCGCTTTTTTTCGCGGCCCGCTTGACGCACTTACCAGCGCGGCGTACCTGCCCGCGCTTGCACGGCTTCGTTTCTTTTGGCGGGGGCGGCGTCTCGTTGCCCGGCCCCGTGAACGTCAGCGACCCGGGCGTAACCGCGGGCGGCGCCGGCGGCGGGTTACTGCACGCATCGCCTTCGCACGGGCCCGTGACCGCCGCCCCCGGGAACCCGCCTTCGATCCGCGCGTCATAAAGATTGCCCTCCGACGCGGTATTCAGCGACGGGATGAGATTCGCGTGGGACCCGAAGAACACGTTCCCGCCATCAACCGTTTCCCCGGTCTTGGGGTTCACGTAAGAGCTGGCATCCAAGAAGAACGACGGCGAGGGATCCTGCCCAGAGCTAATCAAACTGATACACCCCTTCGCTTCCCCGCACGACCCCGCTCCATCTTCAGCCCACTCATACACATCGAGCGTGCCATTCGTGTCCTGCGGCACAAGCGACGCGGTCGTATCAAAGAACACAAACCGGCCGTCTTCGGATATCGCGTGCGGAGGCCCACCCGCATCGTTATTCGCGTGCACCGCCGAGCGAGTGAACATAGCTTCCGGTTCCGGGATCGGACCCGAACCATCCGGGTTGCACATCACACACACAGGGTTCCCCGCGGACACCGCCAGCCCCGCATCATACCGGTACGCGCCGAACAACAAATACTTCCCGTCACGCGTCGTAACATACGGCGCCTGGATATCCAGGCCAGCGACGAGCTCACCTTTTACTTCATCATCTTCCGGTTCATTAGGCGAAGGGTCATACCACGGGAACGCCGTACCACTATAGTTTCCTGCCACATAACCCTGCTCCGCCGCGATACGCGTCAAGACCCCAGTCAAAGTATCATACCCATACAGGCCGCCTTCGGAGCCGCCTTCGGCATTCGCATTAAAATACACCATCGAACCGTCCCCCGAGACCGCGGGAACATCAGCGATCCTCCCCGCTATTTCAGAATGACCGGCCGCGATCCGCGTCAACACGCACCGCGCGCCCCCTTCTTCTTCGACGACTTCACACTCATACAATTCCGGCTGAGGTTTACTACCACCAAGAGTCACGGCTTCTTTGGTCAGCTCGCTACGCGTCAAGAAGAACACCTTCGAGCCATCTTCTGAAGCGCCGACATACAACGCCGGGTACCCCGGTTCGCGTTCGCCGCCCGGCTCGGGCGCGGAGACCTCGAGCGTCGTTTCGCCACGCAAACGAACATACAACTGCGGCGGAACTTTGCCATGGCCTTCTTCCCAGCACCCCGCGCCACCGGCCTTCGGGTCCGGCGCCGTGAAGAACACCCGCGACCCGTCCAGCGAGACCGCGCCACGAGTCGACCCCGCCGCGGTGCTATACCCCTCAGGGCCAAGACCAAGAACCGCCCCACACTTACCGACCAGCGCCCCGCCTTCGGACACGGACTTCACGTCCACCAGCGACAAGCACCCCCGGGCCTTCGACCATTCAAACACCCCCCTGCTGCTTTCGTGCAGCTCTTTCTCGAGCGCTTCCTGAGCAGGATCGCACAACGGCAGCCGATGGATGGCGTTTTCGATGACCACGCTACCCAGATCCTGCGAGCCACCCGAAAGTTCGACTTCACCCTTACTGCCCGCAACAACAGATTCATAGCACCCCGTCGATACGCCCGCCCCGCACAACGGGCCGCCCGGCGGGCCGACCAACCCCAACTCCTCCTCAGACTGAGACCCAACCTCATCATCCACACCCAACACCGAGAAATCGACCGGGTCAAACAATTCCACGAACGAGCTCTGAACACCCAACTCCGGCGACGCATCCGACCTATACGACCAGCCGCCCGGCCCACGCGAGAACACATACGAGTTCGCGCCCGACCCCGGAAACGGGCCAAACGCCACAGCCGTCACCATCAACAAGAACTGGTTCCCTTCCTCAGACGCATAACCCAAATCATAATTCTGGTAGCTTTCATTACGCGTCTTCGCTTCCGTGCCAGGGGGCCCCCCGAACAAATCTTCCGCGTCACCCTTATTCACCGGCGTCAACAACTCATAAGCCCGGCCGTCCGGCAGCCCCACAGGCCCAGTCGGAACCGTCGCGAACACCCCAACCGCACCATCCGTTTCACCGACACTATTCCACGCCACCAAACGATACTCATACACCGTCCCCGCCACCAAACCACCCACCGGCACACTCACACTCACACCACGATCCCCCGCACCCACAAACCCCGCCGGAACCGGCACCACACCCCCCCCAGCAAACGGATCAGCCGCACCCCCCGCGACCGCCGCCCCATACACCCCCGCTTCAACAAACTCAAACCGGTACGACGTCCCCGCACCCCGCGGATCAACAACACCACCAAACACAGCAAACGACGACGACACACCACCCACCGACACACCACCCACCACCGGAACCCCCGCAGACGCAAACGACGCCACCGCACCCACCTTCACCCCACCACGTTCACCCCCCGCAGTTTCAACAACCAGCCGATAATCATACACTTCCCCTTCCACCAACCCCCCCACAACACCATGCACACCATGATCCACCACACTCAACCTCACACCATCCGGACTCAACCCAGATTCATCAAGCACACACGGCACAACCCTAGCCCCCACAAACCCTTCCCTCACAAACACCCCTTCCGACACCACTTCAAACACACACCGCGACACCACAAGATCCCTATCAACAACAACACCCCCTTCTTCCACCTCACGCGCCACACCCCTCACAACACCACCCAACACCCCACGCCCCCCCACATCACCCGACACACCACCCGTCACCACACCCGCATAAAACGCACCCTCACCAAACACATCAACCACATCACCACCCGCTTCACAATTCCCATGCGCTTCTTCTACCCTTTCACACACATTCACATACAAATGCCCTTCAGAACTAACCGCAACACCACCACCATGCTCACTACCATTCAAAGCAGGCGCCCCGAACAAAACACCTTTCGACGGGCCAGTCACCTGACCAAGATATTCACCCGACGACGAAAACTCGTCAATCACTTCCGTGCTCCCCGTTTCAAGCCGTTCTTCGGCCTCTACCACAACATCACCATTCATCGGATCCACCGCAATACCACTCAGGACACTCGACCCCAACGGCCTCGACGGCACCCCCACCCCCGAAAACGCCCCCACGAAACACCCTTCCGGCGTGAACTGATCCACCTCATTCCCCCCAAAATCCGTCGCATTCAACACATACACATCACCAGGCACCACACCAGACCCCACACCACCACTACCCGAATCAACCGCAACACCCTTAACCGCCAGATGCGTGCCACTACTCCAAAGCTCACCGGGCTTACCGACCAGCTGCCCGCCAACGATATACCCTTCCGCGACACCTGCAGCGCACGTAAACGGCGCGGCGGCCCCACCCGCTTCCACCCGCCTCACACTACCATTGGGCAACCGTTTGCTAGCCCCCCCATCGGAAGCAAAGTAAACATCACCCCTCGCATCATCAGACAAACTCACCGAATCATCCACAGCGACCTGTTCCCCCGGTTCAGTACCATACAACTTAGCACCCGTATCGTCATACGCCAAACTACCCGTAGGAAAACCCATAACCTGTTCCACGAACCCACTAGACGCATCAAACACATCGACAACCATACTCCCTTGATCCCCGACCCAAACATCCCCACCACTCACAGGATCAACCGCAAGACCAACAAGCGGCGGAACAAACGGAACCACTTCACCCGACGGCCCCGTCGGAGTACCCCGAACCTGAGACAAATACGGCCGCGTGAATTCAGCAGACGCCCCCACACACACAAAAAGGAAACCCGCCACCAGCACAAACACCCAAGCAGCCCCAAACACAACACCACGCCACCCAGACACCCACACCGACAACAAAAGCCTCCTCATACCAACACCCTCCTCCATAGAACAATACCCTTCCTCAACACCCACAAACCAAACCACAACAACCAACCCCATACCAGCCGGGTGAGCCCGGGCAAACCCCGGACCCACCCAGCCAAACAAACCTACATCATCACGTCCCTAAATTCGGAGCTAATATCGAAAGCCCATTTCCACTTGCCAAACTATTGGTGATAGTTCCGCGTACTAACCCGGATTCCGTTCCCTTGGAACTACATTTAGCCATTTTTTCGCCTTTTGTTATTTCGTCGAACACCCCTTCCACCGATCCACTACCGGTCATTCTCGCATTCGTCGTATTATTAGTCGTCGCTAGGCATTCATCCTGGATTCTTATAAACCCGCCGACGCGGCATTCAACAGTCCAGCCAGGGTTCCCACCCGTACCAGCCACAACTTCATCTCTAACTTCTTTTCCTGATTCCTTGAGCCTGGTGCCCCACGGAAGATGCACAGGAGCAGCTTTAGGTACGAATTTTGATTCTTCTTCGCATTCACCACGTTTGATGAATTTGCATTTTATGTTCGTTATGGTTGTAACCCCGTCCTCGCCAGCTTCCGTCTTAGTCGTTAAGTTGGTAACCCATCCCGTATCGTTTCCCGTGCACTTCACGTCGACTGGGCCACCCGCAGCCGGTTCCTGGTCTTCCAGTTCCAGTTCACCGGTAGACGTCACTGCCTTGGTCCCAACGAGTTCTCTCGTCGACCATGTATTTGTACTACCTCTTTTTGAACAGCTACTATTTTCGAACGAGCTACCTTCTTTTACGCATTCCACCCATCTCGGCGTCGCCATCGCCGGCGCTGCCGCAACCGCCATCAGACCAGCCAAAACGACCAGCCCAAAGACTATCTTTAGATGCTTCATGTCGTACAACTCCTTTTCCCTTTGAGAGTCAGTTACCGGCCCCGCAGTGCTCGCCTTCAAAGTAAAGACACCACGGACACCGGCTATGTCGCGCTACACGACCCTTTGCCAGAACCACCCGAACATACATTCATTCCGTACGGGACTCCTAGCTTCTTGAGGCCGTGCGAGCAACATACCCGATAGCTAGGGACTTGTAAAGTGGTTGTTTCCTACTCGGCCTACACCCGCCCTCAGCTGCGGAAAAATGTTTCCAACTGCCCAGCACAACAACCAGACCCCACTGGGTGAGCCCAGGCAAACCCCGGACCCACCCAGCCAAACAAACCTACATCATCACGTCCCTAAATTCGGAGCTAATATCGATAGCCCATTTCCACTTGCCAAACTACCGGTGATAGTTCCGCGGACTAACCCGGATTCCGTTCCCTTGGAACTACATTTAGCCATTTTTTCGCTTTTTGTTATTTCGTCGGCTACCCCTTCCACCGACCCACTACCGTTCATTCTCGCATTCGCCGTATTATTAGTTGTCGCTAGGCATTCATCCTGGATTCTTATAAACCCTCCGACCCGACACGTAACAGTCCAACCGGGATTTCCACCCGTACCAGCTACCGCTTCACCTCTTACTTCTTTCCCTGATTCCCTGAGCCTGCCGCCCCACGGAAGATGCACAGGAGCAGCTGTAGGTACGAATTTTGATTCTTCTTCGCATTCACCACGTTTGATGAATTTGCATTTTATGTTCGTTATGGTTGTGGCCCCGCCCTCGCCAGGTTCAGTTTTACTCGTTAAGTTGGTGACCCATCCCGTACCGTTACCCGTGCATTCGAGGTCAACTGGGCCACCCGCGGCTGGTTCCTGGTCTTCCAGTTCCACTTTGCCGCTAGACGTCACTGCCTTGGTCCCAACGAGTTCTCTCGTCGACCATGTATTTGTACTACCTCTTTTTGAACAGCTACTATTTTCGAACGAACTACCTTCTTTTACGCATTCCACCCATCTCGGCGTCGCCATCGCAGGCGCCGCCGCAACCGCCATCAGACCAGCCAAAACGACCAGCCCGAAGACTATCTTTAGATGCTTCATGTCATACTCCTCACTTTGAGAGTCGGTTCCGGTCCGCAGCGCCCGTCTTCAATGCAAAGACGCCACGACACCGGATATGTCGCGCTTCACAGCCCCTCACCAGAGCCATCGGACACTTCCATACCGGAAGGCCCAGCTCGAGGCTGCACGGACAACATACCTGATAGTCAGAACCTGAGAGCGGGTTCCTGCCTACCCCGCCTCAAACCCACCCCGAGCCGTTGCAAAATGTTTCCAACCAGACGCACCACCCGAACCGGGCTGAGCCCTGACAGGCCGCCACCAAGCCCAACCACTCAGCACACCCGCCCTACCGCCCCACGGCCTCCCGCAGCACGTCCGCGACGCAGCGCACCTGCCACTCCTTCATCCCCACGAAGAACGGCAGCGCCAGCGAACGGGCCGCCACGTCCTCGCAGACCGGGAACTCACCGGGCTTGTGGCCGAACCGCTCGCGGTAGAAGCGCGTCAGGTGGATCGCCGGCAGATAGGGCTTGCTCTGGATCCCTTCCTCCGCGAGCGCCCCGATCACCCTCTCGCGATCCACATCGCGAGGGAGCTGCACCACGAACACGAACCACCCCCGGCGGCTGCCTTCCATGTCCGGGCACGGCAGCTCGACCCCATTGACGTTCTCGAGCGCCTCCCGGTACAAGCCCGCCAGACGCACCCTCGCCGTCAGGAAGTCGTCCAGGCGCGCGAGCTGCGCGAGGCCCAGCGCGCACGCGATGTCCGAGAGGCGGTAGTTGAACCCCAGGCGGTCGTGCTCGAACCAGCCCCGCTCCGGGGAGCGGCCCTGGTTGCGCTCGGAGTCGATCCGCTCCTTCATCGCGCGGTCGCCCAGCGTGATCATCCCGCCCTCACCCGTAGTCATCTGCTTGTTCGCGTAGAACCCGAACACCGCGGGGTTGCCCCGGCCCCCGACCGGACGGCCGTCGGCGTGGCGGCCGCCGAGCGCCTCGCAGGCGTCCTCTACGATCGCCAGGCCGTGGCGGCTCGCGATCGCCTCGAAGGAGCTCATCTCCGCGGGGTAGCCGAAGATGTGCACCGGCAGGATCGCCCGCGTGCGCTCCGTTACCGCCGCCTCCGCCGCCTCCGGGTCGAGATTCAACGTGACAGGGTCGATGTCCGCGAACACCGGGCGGGCGCCCTCGTACAGCGCCGCGTTCGCCGACGCCACGAACGAGAACGGGCTCGTGACCACCTCGTCTCCCGCCTTCACCCCCACCGCCCGCAACGCCAGGTGCAGACCCGCGGTGCCGCTCGAAACCGCGCTCGCCGCCCTGGCGCCCACGCGCTCCGCGAACGCCCGCTCGAACTCCCCCACCCTTGGGCCCAGCGACAGTTCGCCCGAGCGCAGCACCTCCAGCACCGCCCGCTGCTCCGCGGCACCCAGCGAGGGACGCGCCAGCGGGATCGACTCTTCCTCCAGAGCAGCCGGCGGCACCCCGATCCCCTCCCCCTCCCCCGGGGGGATCGGCACGTAGCGAAGCGGACGCCCCGACGGCCGTCCTGCGGAGCCCTCGGCCACGCCCGGCCCCCCTACCCTCCGCCGCCGGCCGTTGAGATCGGTACCGCCACCCCATCCTCCCCCGCCGCACCCTCGCCCGTCCCAGCCTCACCCATCCCAACCCCCGCCCCAGACGTCCCGGCGGGCGGCTGCATCCCCGACTCCAGCGAATCCACCAGCGCATCCCACGAGGCCGCGATCAGGTTCTCCGAGACCCCGATCGCGCCCCACACCCGCCGGCCGTCCGAGGCGTCGATCAGCACCCGCGTGACCGCGCCCGTGCCCTTGTCCTCGTCGAGAATCCGCACCTTGAAGTTCACCAGCTCGATATCGCGCAGGTGGGGGTGGATCTCCCCGATCGCCTCCCGCAGCGCCCGATCCAGCGCGTTCACCGGGCCGTTGCCCTCCGCGGTGCGCACGTAGCGGCGCTCGCGCGGGCCCTCGGGGGAGCCCACGGGAGCCCAGATCTTGATCGTCGCCTCCGTCTCCACCGCGCCGTCCGCGCGCTGCTCCACGACCACCCTCCAGGACTCCAGGCGGAACAGCGGCTCGTACTCCCCCGCCTCGCGGCGCATCAGCAGCTCGAACGAGCCGTCCGCCGCCTCGAACTGAAAGCCGCGGTGCTCTAGCTCCTTGACCCGCTCGATCGTGCGCAGCGCCGCCTGCTCGCTCAGGTCGATCCCCGCCTCCCGCGCCTTCTCCATCACCGTCGCCCTCCCCGCGAGCTCCGAGACCAGCACCTCGCGGCCGTTGCCCACGAGCTCCGGGTCCACGTGCTCGAAGGTCCGCGCGTCCGCGCTCACCCCCGCCGCGTGCAGGCCCGCCTTATGCGCGAACGCGTGCTTGCCCACGTACGGCTGCGCGGGGTCCGGCGCGCGGTTCAGGAGCTCGTCGAGAAAGTGCGCCGTCTCGGTCAGCCGCTCCAGGCGCTGCGCCGGCAGCACCTCCAGGCCCATCTTCAGCTGCAGGTCCGCGATCATCGTCACCAGGTTCGCGTTGCCCGTGCGCTCCCCGATCCCGTTGATCGTGCCCTGCACCTGGGTCGCGCCCGCCTCGACCGCCGCCAGCGCGTTGGCGACCGCGCAGCCCGAGTCGTCGTGCGTGTGGATCCCCAGCGCCACCCCCGGGAGCGCCGCGTGGACCTCCGCGACGATCTCGCGCACGCGGGTGGGCAGCGAGCCGCCGTTGGTGTCGCACAGCACGACCCGCTCCGCCCCCGCCGCCGCCGCCGCGCGCGCGCACTCCAGCGCGTAGCCCGGGTCCAGGGCGTAGCCGTCGAAGAAGTGCTCCGCGTCGAGCAGCACCCGCTTGCCCTCCCCCACCAGGAACGCCACCGACTCCCCGATCATCGCCAGGTTCTCCTCGCGCGAGACCCGCAGCACCCGCTCCACGTGCAGCGGGGAGGCCTTGCCCACCAGCGTGCACACCGCCGCGTTGCACTCCGCCAGCACCCCCAGGCCCTCGTCCTCGGCCGCCGCCGTGTCGCGCCGGCGGGTCATCCCGAAGGCCACGATCTCCGCGCCGCCCAGGGGCTCGTGCTCGAGCAGCTCGAACAGGGCGCGCTCCTTCGGGTTGGAGGAAGGGAAGCCCGCCTCGATCAGGTCCACGCCGAGCTCGTCCAGGGCGTGGACCGCGCGCAGCTTCTCATCCGCGGTCAGGCTCAGCCCGCCGCCGCCCATGCCGTCGCGCAGGGTCGCGTCGTAGAGCTCGATCGCGGGCATACGTCTCAGCCGCTCGCGGCGCCGGGGGACCGCGCGACCGACGCCGCGGGCGCCTCGGGTGAATCGGAGCCCCGCCCACCCTCGAGCGCGGGGGCGCTCACCACGTCGAGCCAATCCCGGTAGTGCTCGGTGCGGCCGTGGACCGCGTCGTCGAAGGCCGCCTGCAGCACTCGCGTCACCTCGCCCGGCTCGCCCGTCCCGATCCTGTGGTCGTCCACCTCGCGCACCGGGACCAGCTCCGCCGCGGTGCCCGAGAGGAAGACCTCGTCCGCGAGGTACATCTCCGCGCGCGCCACGTTGCGCTCCACTACTTTGTATCCGAGATCCTGGGCGATTTGGATCACTGAGTTGCGCGTGATCCCGTCGAGAATCGAGTTGTGCTGCCCCGGCGTCGCGATCTCCCCGCCGCGCACCACGTACACGTTCTCGCCCGTGCCCTCGCACACGTGGCCGTGGTCGTCCAGGAGGATCGCCTCCTCGTAGCCCGCCTTCACCGACTCCACCTTCGCGAGCACGCTGTTGAGGTACTGCCCCGAGGCCTTCGCGTGCGGGATCAGCGAGTCCGGGCTGATCCGCCGCCACGAGGAGACCTTCGCGCGCACCCCGTGGCGCATGCCCTCCTCGCCGAGGTAGGTGCCCCACTCCCAGCAGGCGATGCTCACGTCGACCGGGGCGTCCAGCGGGTTCAGGCCCATCGAGCCGTACGCGCGGTTGACCAGCGGGCGGATGTAACAGGAGCTCAGGCCGTTGCGCGCCACCAGCTCAAGCGTCGCCGAGCGCAGCTGCTCCACCGTGTAGGGGACCGGCATGTAGTAGAGCTCCGCCGAGCGCAGCAGGCGTTCGAGGTGGTCGACGTTGCGGAACACCGCCGGGGGGTGGGTGGGGTTCAGATCCGTCTCATAGCAGCGCATGCTGTCGAAGACGCCCGTGCCGTAGTGCAGGCCGTGCGTGAGGACGTGGACCTTGGCCTCCTCCCAGGGGACGAAGTCTCCGTTCATCCAGATGAGGTCCGTGGGTTCCAAGATCCTGCTCCTTCTTTCCTTGTCTCGAAAAAGAGGGGCCCGGCTCGCCGGCCTTCGGCCGGCTGCGCCACCCTCTATAGGTAGTACAGCACCGCTCGCGTCGCGTCGGCCGTGCTGGCGGCGCCCCCCAGGTCGGGTGTGCGCACGCCATCGTCGAGCGCGCGTTCAACGGCTGATTCTACCTCCAGCGCCTGCTCCTCCAGGTCGAGGCTGTTGCGCAGCATCAATGCCGCGGAGAGGAACATCGCCATTGGATTGGCGATCCCCTCCCCCGCGATGTCCGGCGCGGAGCCGTGCACCGGCTCGTACAGGCCCGGCGCCTGCTGGCCTGTCTCCGATCGGTTGCGGTCGCCCAGCGAGGCGCTCGGCAGCATCCCGATCGAGCCCGTCAGCATCGCGGCCTCGTCGGAGAGGATGTCTCCGAACATGTTCTCCGTCAGCAGCACGTCGAAGTGGCGCGGGTTCGAGATCAGCTGCATCGCGGCGTTGTCCACCAGCATGTGCTCGAGCTCCACGTGGGGGTATTCGCGGTCCTGCACCCCGCTCACCACCTCCCGCCACAGGCGCGAGGTTTCGAGCACGTTCGCCTTGTCCACGCTCGTCACCTTCGCGTGCGCCGCGTTGAACGCCGTGCGCGCCACCCGCTCGATCTCCTTGACGGTGTACGCGCAGAGGTCGCTGGCGCCCTCCGCGGTGCGGGTCTTCTCGCCGAAGTAGATTCCTCCCGTCAGCTCCCGCACCACCAGCAGATCGACGTCTTCGATCCGCTCGCGGCGCAGCGGCGAGGAGTCATAGAGCTGGCGTAAGGGGCGCACCGGGCGCACGTTCGCGTACAGCCCCAGGCCCCTGCGCAGCTCCAGGAGGCCCCGCTCCGGGCGCGGCGCGCCGGGGTCGGTGCTGTCCCACTTCGGGCCCCCCACCGCGCCCAGCAGCACCGCGTCCGCGCGCCGGCACGCCTGGAGGGTCTCCTCGGTGAGCGGGACCCCGTGCGCGTCGATCGAGGCGCCTCCGATCGGCCGTTCGTCGAGCTCGAACTCGCCGACCGCGTTCAGCACCTGGCGCGTCGCGGCCATGATCTCCGGCCCGATCCCGTCGCCGGGGAGGACCGCTATCCGTCTGCTCACCGGGGTCGCCTCAACATCCGAGGTCGAAGGGTACCCGGGCCACGGGGCGTCCGGCGCCGTGAACGGGCTCCTGCGGACGCTCACAGCGCGGTGGTCTCGACAGCCATCCACCCACCTGGGCGGGCGGGCCTCGATTCCGTGGGCTCCGATCCCCCCTCGTGAGCGGCCTCGTACTGGGCTATCCGCTCCTCGTGGGAGAGCGTCACCGCGATGTCGTCGAGGCCCTCCAGCAGCCGCCGGCGCGTCTCGGGGTCGATCTCGAAGGCCACCGAGACAATGGATCTGGACCCGCCCACCCGGGCGGGATCCGAATCCTTGCCGGGGTAGCGGACCTCCTGGGCGCGCAGGTCGACCTGGCCCTCCCCCGCCTCCGCCAGGGCCCGGCAGTGCTCCTCGGGGAGCACGACCGGCAGCAGCCCGATCTTGGTGCAGTTGGAGTAGAAGATGTCCGCGAACGAGGGCGCCACCAGCGCGTCGAAGCCGTAGTCCTGCAAGCCCCATGGGGCGTGCTCGCGGGAGGAGCCGCAGCCGAAGTTCTCGCCCGCCACCAGGATCGGCCGCGAGGGAAGCTCCCAGCCGGGCTCCTTGGCCCAGTCGTAGAAGAGGAACTCCCCGAAGCCCGAGCGCTCCACCCTCTTCAGGAACTGCTTGGGCATGATCTGATCGGTGTCCACGTTCGCCCGGTCCAGGTAGCTCACCGGCCCCGAGATCGTCTCTATCGCTTCCATCCCTTCCCCCTCAGCTCCAGTTGCGGATGTCGGTGAAGTGCCCCTCAATGGCCGCGGCAGCGGCCATTTGAGGCGAAACGAGGTGGGTGCGCCCGCCGCGGCCCTGGCGGCCCTCGAAGTTGCGGTTGGAGGTCGAGGCGCAGCGCTCCCCGGGCGCCAGCGTGTCGGGGTTCATCCCCAGGCACATCGAGCAGCCCGCCACCCGCCAGTCGAAGCCCGCGTCGCGGAAGACCCGGTCCAGGCCCTCCGCCTCGGCCTGCGCCTTGACCTGCTGGGAGCCCGGCACCACCATCGCGCTCACGCTGGTGCAGACACGGCGCCCCGCGACGACCTCGGCCGCGGCGCGCAGATCGCCGATCCGCGAGTTCGTGCAGGAGCCGATGAACACCCGGTCGATCGCGATCTCCTCGATCGGCGTCCCCGGCTCCAGGGCCATGTAGTGCAGGGCGCGCTCCGCCGCCTCGCGCTCGGCGCGCGCCTTGAACCGCTCGGGGTCGGGCACCCGCCCGGTGACCTCCGCGACCATCGCCGGGGTCGTGCCCCACGTCACCTGCGGGGAGAGCGCCGCGGCGTCCACCACGAGCTCCCTGTCGAAGGCCGCGCCGTCGTCGCTTTTGAGCTCGCTCCAGCGCTCGAAGGCCGCATCGAGATCCCTGCCCTTCGGGGCCCCCGGGCGCTCCTGTTCTGAGAACCACGCGAACGTGGTCTCGTCCGGGGCGATCATCCCCGCGCGCCCCCCGCCCTCGATGGTCATGTTGCAGACCGTCATCCGCCCCTCCATCGAGAGGCGCTCGATCGCTGGGCCCACGTATTCGACCACGTGGCCGGTGGCGCCCCCGACGCCCATCTGCCCGATCGTGCCGAGGATCAGGTCCTTCGCGGTCACCCCGAAGCCGAGCTCCCCCTCGTAGCGAATGCGCATCGAGTGCGGGCGGTTTTGGACCATGCACTGCGTGGCCAGCACGTGCTCGACCTCGCTCGTGCCGATCCCGAAGGCGAGCGCGCCGAACGCGCCGTGCGTGGCGGTGTGTGAGTCCCCGCAGACGATCGTCATGCCCGGCTGGGTCACGCCCAGCTCGGGGCCGATCACGTGCACGATCCCCTGCCGATTCGATCCCAGAGAGTAGACCGGCACCCCGAACTCCGCGCAGTTGCGCTCGAGCGTCTGCACCTGCACGCGCGAGAGCTCTTCCTTGATCGCCGCCGCGTTCGGCGTTCCGTCCGTCGGCGTGTTGTGGTCGGCGGTCGCCAGCGTGCGCCCCGGCCGGCGCACCGTGCGCCCCGCCAGGCGCAGGCCGTCGAACGCCTGCGGGCTCGTCACCTCGTGCACGAGGTGCAGGTCTATATACAGCAGGGTGGGCGGGCCCGAATCAACTTCGTGGGCCTCCCAGATCTTCTCGAACAGCGTCTTGCCCATGCTCAGGATGCTAGCTCAGCACCACGGCCCAGCCGCCGTAGAACCCCTCGGAGGCGACGATCTCCCGCACGACCTCTGAGGGGACCGCGGCGTCGGTCGTGACAACCATCGCCGCGAGGCGCCGATCCTCGCCTGGCCGCGGATCCTCCCCGTCCGGGGTGTGCCCCACGGCGGCCGAGGAGATGTTGATCCCGTGGCTGCCGAAGATCGTCCCCACGCGGCCGATCATGCCGGGGAGGTCGGCGTAGCGGAAGACCGCGACGTTCGGCGTGAGCTCGACCGTCAGGCGCCGGCCCTGGACCTCGACGAGGTGGGGCACGCGCTGGGGCCCGATCCCGGTGCCGGCGACCGCGACCCGCTGGCCGAAACGGGGATTCGCGCCGGAGGCGCGTGTCCCCCGGCTTCGGTCGCCCGCGACCACGGTGACGCGGATCAGCTCGTTGTAGTCCTGCGCCTCGGAGACCGTCTTCTCCTCGACCACGATCCCCCGCTCCTCGGCCATCGAGGGAGCGTTGACAAGGTTCACCTGCTCCTCTGTACGGCCCTGGAGGGCTCCTTGGATCACTGCGAGCGTCAAAATTCGCGTATCGAAGTCCGCGATGCGCCCCAGGAAGGCCGCCTCGATGCGCTCTACCGAGCTGCCCTCCGCGAGCGCCATCGCGAGGCGACCGAGTTGGGTGGCCAGCGGCAGGAAGGGGCCGAGCACCTCCATGTCCTCCGCGCCGACCGCGGGGATGTTGACCGCCGTGGAGACCACCCCGCCGGTGAGCGCCGCCACGACCTGCTCGGCGCTCTGGTAGCCCGCGCGGTCGGTGGCCTCCGCCGTGGAGGCCCCCAGGTGGGGGGTCACGATCACGTTGGGGTAGCCGAACAGCGGGTGCTCGGTGGTGGGCTCGGAGGGGAACACGTCGAGCGCCGCGCCCCCCACCCTGCCGCTGTCGAGGGCGTCCTTCAGCGCCGCTTCGTCGATCAGCCCGCCGCGCGCGACGTTGAGGATGCGCACCCCCTCGCGCATCTGCGCGAAGGCCTGTGCGTTCAGCCAGTTCTTGGTCTCCTCGGTCTTGGGGAGGTGGATCGTGATGAAGTCCGCCTGCGCATAGATCTCCTCGCTGTTCTCGGCCTTCTCGACCCCCAGCTCGCGGTAGCGCTCGGCGCTGACGAAGGGGTCGAACGCGATCACCCGCATCTGAAAGCCCCGCGCGCGCGCCGCCACGAGCTGGCCGATGCGCCCGAAGCCCACGATCCCGAGCGTCTTCTCGTAGAGCTCCACGCCGGAGAACTTCGAGCGCTCCCATTTGCCGGCCGTCAGCGACACGTACGCCTGGGGGATGTTGCGCGCGAGCGCCAGCAGCAGCGCCATCGTGTGCTCGGCCGCGGTCACCACGTTGGACTGGGGGGCGTTCGCGACCACGATCCCGCGCTTGGTGGCGGCCTCCACGTCGACGTTGTCCACCCCCACTCCCGCGCGCCCGATCGCGCGCATGTTGGTGGCCCGCCCGATCAGCTCCGCCGTCAGCTTCGTCGCCGAGCGGATCAGGATGCCGTGGTAGGCGCCGATCCGCTCCGCGAGCTCCTCATCGCTCCACTCAAGGCCCAGATCCACGTCGAAGTGCTCGCGCAGCAGCTCCACGCCCGAGTCGCCGATCTTCTCCTTCACCAGGACCTTCAGGCGCTCGCCGCCGGTCGCGGCCGCGGCGCCCGTGCTTGTCGATGCGCTCCGCACCGGGCTCATGACGCGATCCTCTCGACTACCCACTCGATGCACGCGGTGAGCGCCTGCAGGTCCGCCGGCTCGACGGCGGGGAACATCCCGATCCGAAGCTGGTTGCGCCCGAGCTTGCGGTAGGGCTCGGTGTCCACGATCCCGTTCGCCCGCAGCGTCTTCGCCACCGCCGCCGCATCCACCGCATCGTCGAAGTCGATGGTGCCCACGACCAGCGAGCGCTTTGCGGGGTCGGCGACGAACGGCGTCGTGTAGGGGGTGCGCTCGGCCCACTCATATAGGTGCGTGGACGATGCGGTGGTGCGTGCAACACACCATTCGAGACCCCCGCCGTCGAGCATCCAGCGAATCTGATCGGCGAGCAGGAACAGCGTCGCCACCGCCGGGGTGTTGTAGGTCTGGTCTTTGAGGGAGTTCTCGAGGGCGGTCGCCAGCGAGAGCGACCGCGGGATCCAGCGTCCGCCCTCACCGTTCGAGCCGGCGAGCTTCGCGATCCGCTCCCGTGCCGCCGGGCTCAGCAGCGCGACCCACAGCCCGCCGTCGCCCGCGAAGCTCTTCTGCGGCGCGAAGTAGTAGGCGTCCGCCTGCGCGATGTCGACCGGCAGCCCGCCCGCACCCGATGTCGCGTCAATCAGCACGAGTGCCCCGCCTGCGTCTGCACCCGCGGGGCGCTGCACAGGGACCATCACGCCGGTGGATGTCTCGTTATGTGCCCACGCGACCACATCCACCCCGCGCTCGGTGGCCGCGGCGCCGGCCTGCGCGGGGTCCGGGGCATCGCCAGGCTCGGCTTTGATGACCTCCGGCTCCTCCAAGAACGGCGCCTCACGCGCCACCTGCGCGAACTTCGACGAAAACTCCCCATATGTCAGGTGCAGCGAGCGGCGCTCGATCAGCCCGCACGCGGCGGCGTCCCAGAAGGCCGTGGCCCCGCCGTTGCCAAGCGCCACCTCGTACCCCTCGGGCGCGCCGAACAGCTTACGCAGGCCGCCGCGGATCTCGCCGACGAGCGCCTTCACGGGCTTCTGCCGGTGCGATGTCCCCATCGGCGCCGCCCCCCCGGCGAGCCGGGCGAGCGCCTCCGGGCGGACCTTCGAGGGGCCGCAGCCGAAGCGCCCGTCCCCGGGCTTCAGCTCGGCGGGGATGACCAGTTGCGCCGTCATCTAGAACGAGGACTGGATCCAGTCCATGTGCGAGCGCAGCTCCTTGCCGACCGCTTCGATCTGCGTGTCGGCCTGCTCGACGCGCATCCGCAGGAAGTTCTCCTGGCCGGCGCGGTTCTCGGCGATCCACTCGCGCGCGAAGTCCCCGGACTGGATCTCGCCGAGGATCTTGCGCATCGCGGCGCGGGTCTCCTCGGTGATCACGCGCTTGCCGCGAGTGTAGTCGCCGTACTCTGCCGTGTTGGAGATCGAGTAGCGCATCCCGGCGAGGCCCTTCTCGTACATCAGATCGACGATCAGCTTGACCTCGTGCAGGCACTCGAAGTAGGCCATCTCGGGGTCGTAGCCCGCCCCCACCAGCGTCTCGAAACCGGCCTGCACGAGCTCGGAGACGCCTCCGCAGAGGACGGCCTGCTCGCCGAAGAGATCTGTCTCGGTCTCGTCCTTGAAGGTCGTCTCGATCACGCCGCCGCGGGTGCAGCCGATCCCCTTGGCGTAGGCCAGCGCCAGCTCGCGCGCTTTGCCGGTGGCGTCCTGGGCGACCGCGATCAGGCCGGGTACGCCGCTGCCTTCGAGGAACTGGCGGCGCACGAGGTGTCCCGGTCCCTTGGGCGCGACCATCGCCACGTCCACCCCGGGGGGCGGGGTCACCTCGCCGTAATGGATCGAGAAACCGTGGCCGAACAGCAACATGTTGCCGGGCGCGATCCCGTCGGCGATCTCCGCCTCCCACACCTGGCGGTGCAGCTCGTCGGGCAGCAGGATCATCACCAGGTCGCCGCGGCTGGCTGCCTCGACAACAGGCAGCACCTCTAGGCCCTGATCGCGCGCCTTGGCGACCGAGAGCGAGTCCTCGCGCAGGCCCACCACCACCCTCACACCGGAGTCCTTGAGGTTCAGCGCGTGGGCGTGGCCCTGGGAGCCGTAGCCGATGATCGCGACGGTCTTGCTGGCCGAAACGGGGATGCGAGCCGAAGGCGAGTGTCCCCCGGCTTCGGTAAGCAGTGAGAGGTCCGCGTCGTCGTCGTAGAGCATGGCGCGCAGGCTATCTGAAGTCAGGCGCCGGCCACCGCGACCAGCGAGCGGCCGGGGATCTCAAGCGTGCCGTCCGCGGCCGTGTGGGGGGCGAGGCGCTCGGCGAGCGAGGCGCGGATCTGCGCGATCTCCTTCTCGGAGCGGGCGAGCACCATGTCGTGCAGGTCGCGCGAGATGTCCAGCATCGTCTCCCAGAAGACGCCGAAGCTCGCGTGGCGCTGCACCACGTCGAGGCCCTCGATCAGCGTCTCGGTGAAGCCGGCCTGCTCCAGCAGCTCGCGCAGGCGCTCGGGGTCCCCGAGCGCGAAGGGGCCGGGCGTGTACCCCGGCTCCTCCCCCGGGGGCGGCGCCAGCCCGCGCTCGAGCAGCTCCAGGCGGGGAGCGAGCGCCCAGGGGTTCGCCGCGAGCGAGTCCCACACCGCGAGCGCGAGACGCCCCCCCGGGCGCAGCACCCGGCGGGTCTCCAGCAGCGCCGCGAGGGGGTCGGCCATCAGCATGTACCCCCAGCGACACAGCACAGCGTCCACGCTGGCGACCGGGAGGTCGATCCATTCGGCGTTCCACACCTGGAACTCCACGTTCGTCAGTTCGAGCTTGCCCGCGCAGGCGCGGGCGCCATCGAGCATCGCCTCGGCCTGGTCGGAGAGGATCACGCCACCGGTCGGAGCCACCAGCTCGGCGGCGAGCAGGCCGGTCTCCCCGAGGCCCGCCGCGAGCTCGAGGACACGCTGGCCGGGCTGGGGCTCGATCGCCTGCACCATCCAGTGCGAGACCGGCGCCCCCAGCTCGCTGATCGAGTCCTGGCGGCGCACCCAACCGCTCGCCGCCTCCTCCCAGCGCTCCGCGCTCGCGCGCCGGTGCTCCTCCGCTGGATGGACGCCGTCGCGTGGGTGGACGCCATCGCGTGGGTGGGCGCCGTCGCGCTGGTGGACGCCATCGCGTGCGGAGTCGGCGGAGCGCGCACGGCGCCCGCCTGCGGCGCTCACGGGAGCCCCCAGCCGGTGAGCTCGCGGCGCAGCAGCTTGCCCGAGCGGGTGCGCGGCAGCGGCCCCTCGACCAGCGCCACCCGCTTGGGCACCTTGTGGGCGGCCAGGCGCGCGGCGCAGTGCTCGCGCAGCTCCTCGCCGTGTGCGCGCGCGCCTCCACGGAGCACCACAAGCGCGGTCACCGCCTCTCCCCAGCGCTCGTCGGGGCGGCCGATCGCGGCGGCCTCGAGCACCCCGGGGTGCTCCTCGAGTACGGCCTCGACCTCCGCGGGAGCCACGTTCTCCCCCCCGGTGACGATCGTGTCGGCCTTGCGTCCGGTCACCTGCAAGTTTCCCTCCAAGTTCAATCTACCCAGATCTCCCGTCCGCAACCACCCGTCTGCGCCGGCGGCACCCCGGGCGACGGTGGGCCCGGCGACTTCGATCTCCCCCTCGGGGCCGATGCGCACGCGGGTGCAGAAGAGCGGCGGGCCCGCGGTGGGGGCGGCAGAGGGAAGGTCGAGCGTTGCGAGCGGGGTGGTGCTCACCTGCGAGCACGCCTCGGTGAGCCCGTAGGTGAGACTCACCGGCACACCGGCCGCACGGGCCCGCTCGAGCAGCGCCGCGGGCACCGGGCCGCCGCCGGTGAGCGCGCAGCGCAGAGCGGGGGGGCGTTCGAGACCCGCGTCTAGCAGCCGCGCGAGCGTGGTGGCCACGAGGGAAACGACCGTCACCGGTTGGGCATCGGCAAGTATGGCGCCGAGGGCGAGCTCTGGATCGAAACGCTCGTGCACCACCGCGGTGGTCGCGTAGATCGCGCTGCGCAGCAGGATCGAGAGCCCCCCAACGTGGGAGAGCGGCAGGTTGCACAGCCACCGCTCCCGGGGGTCCAGTCCGAGCGCCACCGCCGAACCAAGCGCACTCCACAGAAAGTTCCCGTACGTCAACTCCACCGGCTTCGGCGCCGAGGTGGTCCCGGAGGTGTGGATGACCGCCGCCACCGCATCCAGGTCGTGGACCGCGCCCGTGGCGATACCCCGTGCGGGGTCCGCGCGCAGCGGCTCGTCCACCACGACCGCCGCCCCGTCCACGACCGCGGCGCGCTCGCGCTCCCCCAGGCGCAGGTCCACGGGCACCGCCACCGCCCCCAGCAGCAGGCAGGCGTGCAGTGCGACCGCGAAGTCGAGCCCCGCGGGCAGCGCGATCGCCACCCGCTCACCTGGAGCGCCCCCCCGCGCCGCAAGCTCCGCGGCACCCGCCCGCGCTCGCTCGTGCAGCTCCGCGTAGGTGCAGGCGCCCCGGGGGGTCTCCACCGCGATCGCCGCGGGCGCCGACGCGGCGGCACGCTGAAGCCAAGCTTCGAGGACCATCCGCACAGGCTAGCCTTCGCGCATGCCCACAACCTGGACCGCCGCCGGCGAGTACACCGACATCCGCTACGAGAAGTCCACCCAGCCCGGGGGGACGATCGCGAAGATCACAATCGACCGCCCCGAGGTACGCAACGCCTTCCGGCCGCTCACCGTGGTCGAGATCTCACGCGCGCTCACCCAGGCCCACGAGGACCTCGAGGTGGGGGCGATCGTGCTCACCGGGGAGGGCCCGCTGGCGTTCTGCTCCGGCGGGGACCAGCGCGTGCGCGGGGACTCCGGCTACCTCGCCGAGGACGACGCCGGTAATCCGGATCCCACCCGCCCGGGGCGCTTTCACGTGACCGACCTGCACGTGCAGATCCGCCGCCTGCCCAAGCCGATCGTGGCGATGGTGGCGGGCTACGCGATCGGAGGGGGGCACGTGCTGCATCTTGTATGTGACCTCACAATCGCCGCGGAGAACGCGCGCTTCGGGCAGGTGGGCCCGCGCGTGGGCTCCTTCGACGGGGGTTTCGGGGCGGGCCTGCTCGCGAACCTCGTGGGGCCCAAGAAGGCCAAGGAGATCTGGTTCCTCTGCCGCCAGTACACCGCCGCGCAGGCCCTGGAGATGGGGCTTGTGAACACGGTCGTCCCGCTGGAGCGCCTGGAGGAGGAGACGGTGGGGTGGTGCCGGGAGATGCTCGCCCTCTCCCCCTTCTCCCTGCGCCTGCTGAAGGCATCCTTCAACGCCGCCGAGGACGGCCTCACGGGCATCCAGCAGCTCGCCCACGACGCCAACCTCCTCTTCTACGGCAGCGAGGAGGCCCGGGAGGGCCGCGACGCCTACCGCGAGAAGCGCCCCCCCGACTTCTCGAGGTTCCCGAGGAGGGCGTGACCGTCACCCAAACCTCCCCCCCGCCGATCGAGGAGCGCCCGGCGCGCGAGGCCCCGGGCCGCCCGAGCGCGGTGCACATCTGGGTGATGGCCGCCCGCGTGCGCACCCTGCCCGCGGCGATCGCCCCCGTGCTCGTCGGCACCTCGCTCGCGCTGGGCGATGGGCACTTCGATCCCTTCGCGTTCGTGGCGGCGCTGCTCGGCGCGATCTTCATCCAGGTGGGCACCAATCTGTCGAACGACTACTCCGACGCGCGCCGCGGCGCGGACACCGAGGATCGCCTCGGCCCCGTGCGGGTGACCGCGGGGGGCCTCGTCCCCCCCAGCCAGGTGCTGCTCGCCACCTATGTCACCTTCGGTCTCGCGGTGCTCTGCGGGATCTACCTCGTCGCCGTCGCCGGCTGGGGCCTGATCGCGGTCGGCGCCGCCTCGATCCTCGCGGGCGTCCTCTACACCGGAGGGCCCCGCCCCTACGGCTATGAAGGGCTGGGGGAGCTGTTCGTGTTCCTCTTCTTCGGGATCGTCGCCGTCGCGGGCTCCTACTACGTGCAGGTCCAGCACCTCCCCTGGCAGGCCTTCGCGTGCGCGGTCCCCGTGGGCCTCCTGGCGAGCGCGATCCTCGTGGTCAACAACGTGCGCGACATCGACACCGACCGCCGCGCGGGCAAGCGCACGCTCGCGGTGCGCGTCGGCCGCCAGCGCACGCGCACCCTCTACACCGCGATGCTCGCGGTCGCCTTCGCCTGCGCCCCGCTGCCGTGGCTATTCGACTCGATGAGCGCGTGGCTGCTGCTCCCCTGGGCGGCGATCCCGCTCGCGGTGTCTCTCACACGAGTCGTTCGCACCCGCCTGGACGGCCCCTCGCTCAACGGGGCGCTCGCGCGCACGGGCCTCCTGCAGCTGATCTTCTGCCTGCTCTTCTCCGCCGGCATCCTCGCCGGCGGGGGGATCGGCTGAGCCCCCAACATGCAGATGAGCATCGCCGAGCGCGTGCTGCGTCTGCGCAGGCCCCTGGAGAGCGCATACGGCGCGGTGCGTGAGCGCGAGCTCATCACGGTGGCGCTCACCGACTCCGACGGCGTCAGCGGTTTCGGCGAGGCGGCGCCGCTTGAGCCCTATGACGGGGTGAGCACGGCGCGGGTGCGCGCGGCGCTGGAGTCCTACCGGCCGGTACTGATGCAGTCAGAGGGCGTCAGCGGCCCGCGGCTGATCGAGGCCTGCCGGCGCGTGGAGGACCTCCCCGCGGCGCTCGCCGCGATCGACCTCGCGCTGTGGGACCGCGCGGGCCGGCGTGCGGGCAGGCCGGTGGCGGCCCTGCTCACCGACGACCCCGCCACCGAGGTCACAGTCAACGCGACGGTGGGCGCCACCGACCGCGCGGGCGCCGCCGAGCAGGCCGCGCGCGCCGTGCGACTGGGCTTCGGGTGCGTGAAGGTGAAGGTGGGAGTGGGCGACGACGCCGGCCGCGTGGCGGCCGTGCGCGCGGCGGTTGGCCCGCACGTGGCGCTGCGGGTGGACGCCAACGGCGCCTGGGACGTCGAGGGGGCGGTGCGCGCGATCGAGGCCCTCGCCCCCGTGGGCCTGGAGCTCGTGGAGGAGCCCACGCACGGCCTGGAGGGGGTGCGCGAAGTCCGCGAGCGCGTCGCGGCGCGCGTGGCGATCGACGAGACCGCCGCCGAGCACGGCGCCCTCGGCGCGGGCGTCGCCGACGCGGTCTGCCTGAAGATCTCCCGCTGCGGGGGCATCGCCGGCCTGCTCGCCGCCGCCGCGCTCGTGCGCGCCTCCGGCGCTGAGGTCTACCTCGCCTCGACCCTCGACGGCCCCCTCGGCGTCGCCGCCGCGGTGCACGCCGCCGCCGCGCTGGCCTCCCGCGGCCCGCTGCCCCCATGCGGCCTGGCGACGCTCGGCCTGTTCGAGAGCTTGGAGGAGGAGAGGTACGACGAGTACCACGCACTGGCCGTACACGCAGGACGAATCACAGTGCCCTCCGCCCCGGGGTTGGGGGTGGGAGCGCCCGGCGTTGGCTGAGCTCGTTGCGCCCGCCGTTGGCTGAGCTCGTTGCGCCCGCCGCACCCTGACACGGAGCTGTGTTTCAGTTTGGGGCCCCAACCCCCAACTGGACCTGCGAGCGGCGACCAGATGACCATTTGGGGAGGTCCAGTAGCTGGTGAGGGGCCCTCAACGCAACAATCTTCTACCGCAGCGCCTCCACGATCGCCGTCGGATTCTCCAATGGCAGCCCGTGGCCCCCGGGCACGACGAGCAACTCGCCCGAGGGCGGCAGCTCGGCCATCCGCCGCCCCAGCGCGAGGAACTTCCGGTCGCGCTCACCAACCAGCACAATGACCGGCATCTCCAGCTCGGGGAGGCGGTCCCAGAGCGGCTGCATCTCCCCCGTGCCGACGCCCCGCAGAACGGCCGCCAGCGCGTCGGGCCGGTTGCGCAGCTGGTCCTCACGCGCCCGCGCTCGCACGTCGGGGGGCTCGTCGGCGAACAGCGGCTGGGTCCGCCAGCGCTCGACGAACTCCTCATAGGGCCCGCGTTCGAGATCCTCGGCGAGGGCGCGGTCGGCCTCCCGCCGCCGGGCTCGCTCGGCGGCGTCCTCGATGCCCGCGGTGGTCGAGATCAACACCAGCCGCGCCACCCGCTCAGGAGCGGCGAGCGCGACGTGCAGCGCGACGCGCCCACCCATCGAGTAGCCGCACAGCACGAAGCGCTCGGGGCTCGCGGCGAGCACACGCTCGGTACAGCTCGCGAACGAGATCGGGCCCGGCGCGTCCGCGGCCTCGCCGTGGCCAGGAAGGTCGAGCGCCAGCGAACGGTAGCGTTTCGGGTCGACCGAAGCCGGGGGACACGCGCCTCCGGCGCTGGCCGATTCGAGGATGCGAGCTGAGCTAGTGTCCCCCGAATCGGTCCCCGTTTCGGCCAGCCCCACCACGCCGTCCCAGGCGCGGCGGGTGCCGCCGAAGCCATGCAGCAGAACGACGCTCTCGGGCACCCCGCGATCCTATGACCCCCGCCACCGACACCTACCTGCTCCTACGCGCATTCGTGGACGAGCTCGCGCGGTGCGGGCTGCGGGACGCCTGCACCTCCCCGGGGTCGCGCTGCACGCCGCTCGTGCTGAGCCTCGCGCGGGAGCCGCGGCTGCACTGCCACTCCCACATCGACGAGCGCTGCAGCGGCTTCTTCGCGCTCGGGCTCGCAAAGGCCTCGGGGCGACCGGTGGCGGTGACGTGCACCTCGGGCACCGCCGCCGCGGAGTTGCTGCCGGCCGCGATCGAGGCACACGAGGCGGGCGTGCCGCTCCTGATCCTCACCGCGGACCGCCCCCCCGAGCTGCGCGAGAACGGCGCGGGGCAGGCGATCGACCAGGTCAAGCTCTACGGCGACGCCGCCAAGTGGTTCTTCGAGGTCGGGGTGCACGACGCGGGCGAGACCCAACTACGCTGGATGCGCACGCTCGCCTGCCGCGCCTACTGGCGCGCGCTGGAGGGCCGACCCGGCGTGGTGCACCTGAACTTCCCGCTGCGCGAGCCACTCGTGCGAAGCGATGAGGAGCCGCTGCCCCACGACGGCACCGGGCGCCCCGACGGCCGTCCGCTCGTGACCTGCACGCCCGCGCGCCCGGCGGCGCCCGAGGACGCGCGCTCCCTCGCCGTGCCCGTGGCCGCCGCCCGCCGGGGGGTGGTGGTGGCGGGGCGCTACGAGCGCGACACCGCGCTCGGGGAGGCGGCATCGGCGTTCGCCACCGCCGCCGGCTGGCCGCTACTGGCCGACCCGCTCTCGGGCGCGCGGCGCGGGGAGGCTGCGGTGGCCCACTACGACGCGCTGCTGCGCCACGGCCCATTCGCCGCGAGCGTCACGCCCGACCTCGTGCTGCGCGTCGGCGACCTGCCCACCTCCAAGCCACTGCGCGGATGGCTCGCGAGCCTGCGCGACGTTCCCCAGGCGGCGATCGAGCAGGAGGGCCGCTGGCAGGATCCCGACGCGGCGCTCTGCCGCCGCTTCACGCTGGAGCCCGCCGCGGCGCTGCGGCAGCTGGCGGAGACCCAACCCGCGCCCGCGGACCCCGACTGGCTTCAGACCTGGCGCAGCGCGGACGAGCGCGCGGCGGAGGCGATCCTCGGGGTGCTCGGCGCGGAGGGCCTCTGCGAGCCCGCGGTGGCCGCTGAGCTCGGCGTGCTGCTGCCGGAGGAGGCGACGCTGTTCGTGGCCTCCTCGATGCCGGTGCGCGACATCGAGAGCTTCTGGCCGGTGCGCCCAGACCCCCCGCGCGTGCTCTGCAACCGGGGCGCCAATGGGATCGACGGGACGGTCTCGAGCGCCTTCGGCGCGGCCGCCGCCGGCCCTGGCCCGGTGGTGCTGCTGATCGGCGACGTGGCGCTCGCGCACGACATCGGCGGCCTGCTCGCCGCGCGGCGCCTGGAGCTCGATCTCACGATCGTGCTGATCGATAACGGCGGCGGGGGGATCTTCGACTTCCTGCCGGTCGCCACAACCCCGGTGGACATCTACACCCGCCACATAGCCACCCTCACCGGCCTTGACTTCGCGCTCGCCGCGCAACTCTACGGCCTCGAGCACCGGACCGCTGAGGACGTTCTCGCTTTCCGCCTGGCGCTCGAGCGCCAGCTCACGAGGCGCCCCCGCCGCGCGGGGGTCATCGAAGTGCGGGCCAACCGCGCGGAGAATGTCGCGCTCCACCGCCGCGCGTGGGAGGCAGTCGCCGGCGTCCTGGAGGGAGAGGCCTGAGCTCCGCGCGGGAGCGAGGGTGGCCGTGTGGGTCACTCGCCCGCCCGGAGCCGCCCCTCAGGCGCTCGGCGACCTGCTGGGCGACGGCATGGAGCCCCTGCACGCAAGCCTCTGGCGCCGCGCGCTCGTACTCGGCCCCGCCCCGGAGTACTGCCTGCTGACCAGCCGGCCGACCTCCAACCGGTACCCGGCTGGGGTTGCGCCCACGCGCCTACCCAAAGGCTGGAGCGCGTCCGTGTACGAGCGCGAGCCGATCTGGCATAGCTGACATGGCGCTCGGCCCGCTTGAGCGTGCTACCCCTGCGGGCGCCTACCGGGTCTCGGCACTCATGGTCCAAACAGCTTTTCGGTGATGTTGTAGTTGTAGACATACATGGTCACCGTGCCAAAATGGTAAGTAGCAAGAGCTCGACCGAGTCCCGCGGGCGGTTTCCACTGGAGATAGGCCGAGTCGGTCAGCAGAAACGTCCTACGCGGTTCAAAGTTATACCACGATTCCAGGTAGCCATCCGCACCACGACAGAGCACCGTCGACCTGGATGGGCAACCTATGACGGGCGCAACCAGAACCTTGAAATTCGCGAGCCACGTGATCGCGCCCGCATCCCAATAGACGCCATAGCCATGGGTGGCGTGCATCCCTTCCGCGACCCGAGTCACATCTCGAGCAACCTGCAGCGACGGTCCAAGATCCGACTGTGGCGTCTTGAGGATACCATTATCGTGGAGCGCTATGACAGAGTTGAGGAGGAACACAAGCGTGCCGGCAACTACGATCGCGCGCATCGCGACACCCTTACGAGCCAGTAGCGGCAATATCGCCGCTACCGCATAAACAATTCCTACCAAATAGGCCGTATCCTCAAAGTCAGCGGGAAAGATTGGAGCGGAGCTGAAAATAAACCCCAAGGAGATACAAACAATGCTGGCCGCCCAGAACATCGTGTAAGCGCTCAACTGCTCATCCAGAGCTTCGCCATTGGATCGGCGATCGCGGACATGCCGCCAAATATACCCCGGTATGAGAAAGGCCACCCCCACGCTCAACGCCGCACACATGAGCGCAATCACGGTCGTGAAAGTTATCTTCTGGCCGAAGAAGCCTCCGTTCACCACAAGCGCGAACGTCTGCCACAAGATCTTTACGTTCCGGGAGATATTTTCCATAGTTGCAAATTCGACTGTATATCCATTTGTGATGACTCCCGCCGAACGCATGACGGAGGCCGTTGCGATCGCGCTGACGCCGGTCACCGCCGTCACGGCCAAAGCGAACCACATGGCCCTTGCCGCCAGAGCAGTCCGGCTCAAGACCCAGGTCGCAATAGCGGCAAAGAGCAGCGGGAACAGTCCGAAGGCAAGAAGCTCCGTGTGGGTGGCGAGGCCGATCCCCACGATCACACCAACGAATAGAGTGAGTATCGTCAGCTGCAGCCAGCCAATCGAGATCCTGCGATCGGTGAGCAAGACCAGGAACGCCGCAAGCAGGGCCAGCGAGTACCAGACCGGAGAATGATCGGTGAGTGAAAACATCAAATCCAGGACAGTCGGACCAGCGCATAGCAGGATTACAGCGGTCAGCGCGGCCGCCCAACGCCCGGCCAAGCGCCACGATGCCCACGACATGAGCGCGATCGACAGGAGACCGAAAAGATATGGCCCAAGCTCCCAGATCTGACGATGCGCAGGCAGCCACTTCGTCGCCTCCTCAAAGATCAACGTTGCATACCACGGATAGTTCGAGGTGATGAGATGTCCTCCATCCCGTTCGCCGAAGAGTTCGCCAAGCACCAATGGCGAGTTGGCATCCGAATTGCCGTATACATTCGCCAGTATGTGACTGAGGTGCGTCATGACCAGCACCACGTAGAGCAAGCACAGCGGAAGAAACGACCACGCCCACCAGTCAGCCGGCACAGAGCCGAGGCGCTTGACCTTGCGCGGTGTCACCCTGGGCTGCCCCGGTGCCGATATGCTGCGTCTGCCAGTCCTCGCGGCCATCGTGGCACCGTAGCAATTACTCCTGTTATTTAGATTCAAAGCAAGTTTTGAATCCCGCCGCGGGGTCCGGCACGGACGGGCATGGGACTTCAGGCCCCATCGAGCAGGCCGTACTTCACACATACTGTTTCTGACCAGCCGCGGCTGGGTTTCCGGCACAGGCCGCGGATGCGAACCGCCGGGGTCGCCACCACCTGCCCACACGAAGGGCAGGTGGGGCGCGTCCGGGCGTACCGGTCTTTTGAAAGCCGTTCTCAGCCAGCCAGCAGCGGCAAGAGCGCGGCCAGCTTGACCTCGGTCTCGGCCAGCTCCGCGGAGGGGTCGGAGTCGCGCACGACGCCGACGCCGGCGTAGCAGCGGGCGACGGGGCCGCGCAGCAGGGCGCAGCGCAGGGCGACGCAGAACTCACCGTCCCCGGTGGCGTCGGCCCAGCCAACGGGGCCGGCGTACCAGCCGCGGTCGAGGCCCTCCAGGGCGGGGATCAGCGGGCGGGCGCGCGCCAGCGGCTCGCCCCCCACGGCGGGCGTGGGGTGCATCAGCTCAAGCAGCTCGATCACGTCGAGGGGCTGGGCGAGCTGGGCGCGGATGGGGGTGCCAAGGTGCTGGATGTTGGCGACCTTCACGAGCGTGGGCTCGGGGGGGGCGGCGGTCCAGAGGGCGTGCTGGCGCAGCGCCCGCTCGATGCGGCGAATCACGATCGCGTGCTCCTCGCGGTCCTTCTCGGAGTGCATGAGCTGTTCCCCGAGATGGTCGTCCACCGCGGGGTCGGCGCTGCGGCGCATGGAGCCCGCGAGCGCGAGCGCGCTGACGCGGTGGCCCTCGCGGCGCACGAGCAGCTCGGGGCTGGCGGCGACGAAGGCGGCGTCGCCGCGGCCCACGCAGAAGACGGTGCAGGAGGGGAAGCCCTCGCGCAGCACCCCGAAGAGCGCGGCGGGGTCGTAATTGGAAGCCCCCCCGCCCGCGTGCACCAGAACCTCGCGGGCGAGCACCACCTTCTCCAGCCCCCCCCCGCGGATCAGCTCGACGGCGCGCGCCACGGCGGCCTCGTAGTGCTCGGGGGGCATCGCGCTCGCGATCCGGTAGCGCCCCGTGGGCGCGGGGTCGAGCAGGGGCAGGGGCGCGACGCGCAGCTCCCCCACGCGCTCCTCCAGACGGGCGAGGAGCTCCTCGGTGGTGTCGTCGGGGGCGGCCAGCGCGCAGAGCGTCAGGCACACCCGCCCGCGGGGCGTCATCGTGCCATCGCGCTCACCGGCGCGTTCACCGGGGCGTTCGCGGCTGAGGAGGACCTCGGGCACGATCAGGGAGGCGGGCTCGAAGCCGCTCCACGCGGGGTCCGCGCCGCCATCGGGGGCGAACGCGAAGCCCCCCAGCGCGATCGGGCCACCCCCCGTGGACCCCGGATCGGAGGGGTCCTCCGGGGGGTCTCCCACCGCCGCGGCCGCCAGCGCCCGCCAGCGGTCGGCCACGGTGGCGAAGCGCTCGGGGCCGGCGGCGCTCAGGCAGACCGCCTCGCCGAGTGCGGCCAACGCACGGGCGCCGCGCTGGGGCTGCTCTAAGAGGAACCAGGGCTCCCCGGGGCGCCGGGAGACGCAAGCGACGGCGCTGGGATCCACCTCCTCCCCCAACGGCAGGGTGAGCGCGGCAAGCGTCTGCTGACCGCTGCGCCGCGCCCGTCTGACCGCGAGCCGCAGGCGCGCCTCGAGGCGCTCGCGGTCGGCCTCAGCCAGCGAGAACGGCGAGTGCTCAAACTTGCGTAGCAACAACAGCGGCTCCTGAGAGTCGGTGAGCAAGCAGGTCAAGGACGCAGGGAGCGAAGTGTGCTCTGCACACGAGCGACCGAGGACGCAGAGATGCGCAGCTCACCGACTCTCAGGTCTCGCTGCGCCCCCGGGAGATCGCGATCTCGCCGGTGCGCATCATCTCGATCAGCCCGAACGGGCGCACCATGCCCTCGAAGGCCTCGATCTTCTCGGTGGTGCCGGTGATCTCCACGATGATGGAGCGCTTGGTCACGTCCACGACCTTGCCGCGGAAGATCTCGGTGATCTGCATCAGCTCCCCCCGCTGGGGGCCGTCGGCGGCGACCTTGAACATCGCGAGCTCCCGCGAGACGGTGTCCTCGGGGTCGAGGTCGCGGATCTTCAGGACGTTGATGAGCTTGTGCAGCTGCTTGGTGACCTGGTCGATGGGGTGCAGCGCCCCGTCCACGGTGAGGGTGACGCGGGAGATCTGCTCGTCGTCGGTGGGGCCCACGGTGAGCGTGTCGATGTTGAAGCCCCGGCGCGCGAAGAGCCCCGCGATGCGGGTCAGCACCCCGGACTTGTTTTCCACGAGGATCGAGAGCACGTGCTTGCGCCCGGTGCGCAGGTTGCCGGAGGCTTCGAGCTCCTCCAGGCTGAGGGGCTCCCTGGTGGCGGGTTCACCCATGGTGGGCACCTCCCGCCGGCATCCAGCCGGCTCGGGCGATGGGAGCGGGCGCCCTCCGTGCACCCGAACGCGCGCGTTGGAGGATGCTCATCCTCATCCCACCATCTCCCTCGCGGCCTTGCCGGCGGGGATCATGGGGTAGGTGTTCTCCTCCCGGGTAACCCGCACGTCGACCACCACGGGGCCCTCGGTGGCCAGGGCGCGGCGCATGTCCTCCACGAGGGTGTGCTTGTCCTCGAAGCGCATCCCCGTGGCGCCGTAGGCCTCGGCGAGCTTGACGAAGTCGGGGTAGGAGCCCATGTCCACCTGGCTGTAGCGGCCGTCCCAGAAGAGCTCCTGCCACTGGCGCACCATGCCGAGGTAGCCGTTGTTCATGATGAACACCTTGATCGGGATCTTCTCCTGCGCGCAGGTGGCGAGCTCCTGGGCGTTCATCTGCACCGAGCCGTCCCCCGCCACGCAGCACACCACCCGGTCGGGGCAGCCCACGGCGGCGCCCATCGCGGCGGGCAGGCCGAAGCCCATCGTGCCGAGGCCCCCCGAGTTGATCCAGCGGCGGGGGGCGGGGAAGTCGTAGTACTGGGCGCTCCACATCTGGTGCTGGCCCACGTCGCTTGCGACGATCGCCTCGCCGC
Organism: uncultured Solirubrobacterales bacterium; assembly: GCA_963771915.1. Taxonomy (GTDB): domain Bacteria; phylum Actinomycetota; class Thermoleophilia; order Solirubrobacterales; family Solirubrobacteraceae; genus Palsa-744. The sequence continues at coordinate 771,476 of CAVYVD010000002.1, forward strand.
CGGTGGCCTGGAAGAGCGCCTGGATCATGTACTGGGGCTTGATCTCCGCGTCCGCGCTGTCCTCGTAGGCGAGGGGGTACTTCTCACGCCACCCCTCGATTCGACTCCACCACTCATCCAAGCGCGCGGGGTCGGCGCCGAGCGCGCGGTACTCCACGGCGAGCTTCGCGAGCACATTGCGGGCGTCCCCCACGATCGGGATGTGGGCGGGCACGTTCTTGGAGATCTCCGCGGGGTCCACGTCGATGTGGATGAACTTCGCGTGGGGGGCGAACTCGGAGAGCTTGCCGGTGATGCGATCGTCGAAGCGCGCCCCCACCGCGCAGATGAGGTCGGCCTCGTCCATCGCGTAGTTGGCGGCGCGGGTGCCGTGCATCCCGAGCATCCCCAGCCACTGGGGGTTGGGCTGCCCAAGCCCGTCCTCTCCTCCTACGCCACCCCCCCTCCTCCCCCCTCCCCACCGCGCCCCGGAGCGCCCAGGCGCGCGGGGAAGGCGCCGAGGCCCATCAGGGTGCAGGTTACGGGGAAGCGGTCGCAGGCGGCGAGCTCGATGAGCTCCTCGGAGGCGTTCGCGTTGACGACGCCCCCCCCGGCGTAGATCACGGGGCGCTGCGCCGCGGCGAGCGCCTTGGCGGCCTGGCGGATCTGCTTCTGGTTGCCCTCCACCGTGGGCTGGTAGCCGGGGAGGCGCAGATCGGCGATCGGCTCGTAGTCGATCTCCGCGCGGGAGAGGTCCTGGGGGATGTCCACCAGCACCGGACCGGGTCTCCCGGTGGAGGCGATGTGGAAGGCCTCGTGGATCGCGCGGGGGATCTCCAGGGGGTGCTGGATCATGAAGGAGTGCTTCACCACGGGCATCGTGATCCCGATCGTGTCGGCCTCCTGGAAGCCGTCGGTGCCGAGCAGCTCGGTGCGGACCTGGCCGGTGATGAACACCACGGGCACCGAGTCCATCATCGCGTCGCAGATCGGGGTGATGAGGTTGGTGGCGCCGGGGCCGCTGGTGGCGAAGGCGACGCCCACCCTGCCGGTGGCCTTGGCGTAGCCCTCCGCGGCGTGCCCGCCCCCGGCCTCGTGGCGCACGAGGATGTGGCGGATGCCGGCGTCCACGAAGGCGTCGTAGGTGGGGAGGTTGGCGCCCCCGGGCAGTCCGAAGACGACCTCGACGCCCTCCGCCTTGAGGCATTCCATCAGAGCGTCCACAGCGCGCATGGAGCCGACCTCCTTTCCTTCATCACTCGAAACGGGCCAAAAAGGCAGTGTATCAGCGGGTTTTTCCGCTATGAAGACCCAATGGCGATCCCGATCGACAGCGCGATCGCGCCGCCGACGGTCACGACCAGCAGCGAGGAGCGCATGGAGACGTTCAGGAAGCGTTTGCGAACCCAGGCGATCGCGAACAGCTCGAACGCCACCACGCACCCCGCGACGAGCAGGGCTTTGTGGACGTTGCCGATGAGGAAGGGCAGCGTGTGGAAGATGCCCCCCAGGGTGGTCATCCCCCCCGTGATCGCCCCCCGCACCACCGCCGAGCCGCGGCCCGTCTGCTCACCGGTGTCCGAGAGCGCCTCCGACCACCCCATGCTCACGCCGGCGCCCAGGGCGGTGGAGAAGCCCACGAGCAGCGCCACGTGGGAGCTCGAGGAGATCGCCGCCGCGAAGATCGGGGGCAGCGAGGAGACGGTCCCGTCGATCATCCCCACCAGCGCGGGCTGCACCACACGCAGCACGAAGTCGCGCTCGTCGGCGAAGCCCGCGCGGTGGATGAGGCGGGCGATCAGCGAGGTGTGCAGTTGCACGGGTGGGGCCTCTGCCTCCATGCGAGATTTATAGAGCCCACGCCGGTTCGGGCTCCCTAACCCGGTTGGGCGACCACCTGATCCGACTCTGGGCTGGTTTCCCCAATCCGACTGGGCGGGCCCGCTGCCGGTCTCAGCCGGGCGCCGCCGAGGAGGGCTTCCAGGATTCCGGCGCGATGACGGTCTCGGGAAACTCGAGCTCGGTCCCGCAGCGGGTGCAGAGGGCGTCGTAGATCTTGGTGACGCGCCCGCAGCGGGGGCAGGCGCGGCGCGGCTCGTTGCTCTCCATGCGATACACGATCGCCGCGAGCAGACCGATGACGGGTACGACCGCGGAGATCAGGAACCACAGAATGAAGGAGCTGCCCTTGACCCGCCCCACGATCCCGCCGGCGAGCCCGAAGCCCAGGCAGATCGTCACATAGCCCATCCCGGGCCCCCTTCAGAGCTCCCGCCTGTGAGCGCTCGCGACGGAGAGGGACCCACCGAGAGCCTCTAGAGGAGCACGCGCACGGCCCACACCACGGCCGCGATTGCGAGCGCCACGACGGCGATGGTGGCGACGAAGGTGATGATGCCGATCACGAGGTGCAGCAGCACCCACGCGGCCACCGCCACGACGGTCACGGCCACGACCGTCTTGCCGAGGGAGCGCGAGGAGGATGTGGATACCGGAGAGTCGTCCATGTTCCTGTTCCAGATGGTAGCGCTCCCCGGGATGGATGCGAGACCCGGCAGCGCGATGCGGCCGGGCGGGAGCTCTCTCACCCCGGCCCGGCCGCACGCATCCTGCTCCGCCAATCCGCGGTCGAGGGGAGCCGCGAAGGCGAAATCTCGTGTTTATCCGTAGGGGCGGCGCAGCCGACCGAACTCGCCGGCGATACGCGCCGTCGCGAGATCGGTCCCGTCGAGATCGGAGCGCCGCCCAATGCCCGCAAGGCGGTAGCGCTTGATCGCGGGGCGCTGAGCCGGGTGGGCGGGATCCCAACCATGCTCCTCCGGCAGTAGGAAGAACCGCCGGGAGGAGGATTCGTTTGACCCGATGCGAGGAGGATTCATAACGAGCATATTGGCGCCCGCGAGGCCGCCTGCCTTTGGCCCAAAGTCCAAGATGTGCACGGAGTCGCTGTTGCGGTTGCGAGCCGCCCCGGAGGCAGACCGCCCCTCCGTGCGGCTTTGCGAATCGCTCCGCGGGTGCGAGCTGCCCGTCGCGATCGCGAGTGCGCCCCTCAGATGCCGAGCTGCTCGTGCACGAGGCGGGTCACCTCGCCGCCGTCGGCGCGGCCCTTGGTCTCGCGCATCACGTGGCCCACGATCGGACCGATCGCCTTGGCGTTGCCGGCGCGCACGTTCTCGGCGGCCCGCGGGTTGGCCTGCAACGCCGAAGCCACGATCGCGGCGAGCTCCTCGTCGCCCCCGTCCATCGCCGCGAGTCCCTCGGCCTCCACGATCGCCGCCGGATCGCCCCCCTCTGCGAGCAGACGGTCCAGCACCTGCCGGCCGGCGCCGACGCTGATGCGCTTCGAGGCGACGAGCCCGACGAGGACGGCGAGCGCGCGAGGCTTGACCCGGGAGGCGAGGGGGTCCCCCCCGTCGGGAAGACGCGCGAGCAGGTCCCCGGCGATCCAGTTGGCAAGCGTCTGCGGCGGAACAGCGGCGGGGGCCGCGTGGTCGCCAACGGCGGGGTCGGTGCAAGCAGCGAGAGCCGCCTCGAAGTAGTCCCCGAGCTCGGCGCGGAAGGCGAGCAGGTGGGCGCTGTCAGCGGAGAGCCCGATCTCCCGCTCGAGGCGCTCCGCCCGCGCGGCTGGCAGCTCGGGCAGAGCGGCGCGGGCGGCGTCGAGCATCTCGGGGTCGATCGCGACCGGCACGAGGTCGGGCTCGGGGAAGTAGCGGTAGTCGTGGGCCTCCTCCTTGGAGCGCAGCGAGGTGATGCGCTCGGAGGCGGGGTCGAAGTGGAGGGTCTCCTGTTCGAGCGCCCCCCCGCCGCGCAGGATCGCCTCCTGGCGGGCGATCTCGGCGCGGACGCCGTGTTCGATGAAGCGGAAGGAGTTCATGTTCTTCAGCTCCGTCTTCACCCCGAGCTCCCCGCTGCCGAGGGGGCGCAGGGAGATGTTGGCGTCGCAGCGCAGGGAGCCCTCCTCCATGTTCACGTCGCTGACCCCCAGCCCGCGCATGGTGGCGCGCAGCAGCCGCAGCCACTCCCCCGCCTGCTCGGCGGAGCGCAGGTCGGGCTCGGTGACGATCTCCGCGAGGGGGGTGCCGCCGCGGTTGAAGTCCACGATCGAGGCGTCCGAACCGTGGATGCGCCCCGAGGAGCCCACGTGCACGAGCTTGGCGGCGTCCTCCTCGAGGTGCACGCGGTGGATGCGCACCTCCCCCAGGCGCCCCCCGCGGCAGAGGGGCTCGTCGTACTGGGAGATCTGGTACCCCTTGGGGAGGTCGGGGTAGAAGTAGTTCTTGCGGTGAAAGATCGAGCGGGGGGCGAGCTCGCAGTCCAGGGCGAGGCCGATCATCAACCCGAAGTGCACCGCGCGGGCGTTGGCGACGGGGAGGCTGCCGGGCAGGCCGAGACAGACGGGGCAGGTGCGGGTGTTGGGCTCCTCCCCGAAGGAGAGCTCGCAGCCGCAGAACATCTTCGTGGCGGTCGCTAGCTGGACGTGGATCTCCAGTCCGATCACGGGCTCGTACTCCACGGGGGTCACGCTGCTGGCCTCACACTCGTGCCCTCACGCGGCGGCCCCGTCGCCCGCGCCCGCGACCCGTCGAAGCCGAGAGCCTGCTCAAGGGCGTAGGCGGCGTCGAGCAGGCGGTTCTCGCTGAACACGGGTCCGGCGATCTGCAGCCCCACGGGCAGCTCCCTCCCCGCGCCCGCCGATCCGGCCGCTCCGGACTCGGTCCTCCGGGCCGTGCGCCCCTGGCCCGGCCCCTCCCCGGCGGGGGCGAGCCCGCAGGGGATCGAGATCGCGGGGATGCCCGCGAGCGACATGGGGACGGTGCAGAAGTCGCTGATGTACATCGACCAGGGGTCCCCGGTCCTCTCCCCCAAGGGGAAGGCAACGGTGGGGCTGGTGGGGGTGAGGATGAAGTCCACCGCCTCGAAGGCCGCGTCGAAGTCGGCGACGATCTTCGTGCGCACCCGCTGGGCGCGGCCGTAGTAGGCGTCGTAGTAGCCGGCGGAGAGGGCGTAGGTGCCGAGCATGATGCGCCGCTTGACCTCGGCGCCGAAGCCGTCGCGGCGGGTGCGGGTATACATGTCCAGCAGATCCCCCGCGCCCTCCGCGCGCAGCCCGTAGCGCACGCCGTCGAAGCGGGCGAGGTTCGAGGAGGCCTCCGCGGGGGCGAGCACGTAGTAGGCGGAGAGCCCGTGGGGGGCGTGGGGCAGGCCGACCGGCCGCACCTCCGCGCCGAGCTCCCGCGCGCGGTCGAGCGCGGCGTGGAAGGCGCCGAGCACGCCCGGGTCGATGCCCTCGCCCGTGAGCTCCTCGGGCACGCCGAGGCGCACGCCGTCGAGGCGCTCGGCGGTGGGCAGCGCGATCTCCTCGGGGTGCCCCAGCGAGGTCGCGTCGCACTCGTCGCGGCCCACCATGTGGGCCAGCAGCAACGCGGCGTCGGTGACGTCGCGGGTCAGCGGCCCCGCCTGATCGAGGGAGGAGGCGAAGGCGATCATGCCGTAGCGCGAGACCGCGCCGTAGGTGGGTTTCAGACCGACGATCCCGCAGAGCGCGGCGGGCTGGCGGATCGAGCCCCCCGTGTCGGTGCCGAGCGCCCAGGGGGCCAGGCCGGCGGCGACGGCGGCGGCGCTGCCGCCGGAGGAGCCCCCGGGGACGCGGGTGGGGTCCCACGGGTTCAGCACGGGGCCGAAGGCGGAGCTCTCGTTGGAGGAGCCCATCGCGAACTCGTCCTGGTTGGTCTTGCCCAGCAGCGGCGCGCCCGCCGCGGCGAGGCGCGCGACGGCGGTGGCGGTGTAGGGGGGGCGGTAGCCCCGCAGAATGCGCGAGCCCGACTGGCTGGGCACGCCCGCGGTGCAGAAGAGATCCTTGACGGCGAGCGGCACCCCGCGCAGGGGTGTCTCGCGCAGGGGCACCTGCGGCGGGAGCCCCGAGTCAGCGGACTCGTCCCCGGGGAGCCCCGGGTCGGCGAGCTCGAACCCGCTCTCGGCGACCCAGGTGAAGCAGTTGAGCTCGTCCGCGAGCGCCCGCCGGCGGTAGGCGTCGAAGAGCTCCGCCGGGGAGAGCGCTCCGGCCTCGATCTCCCCGATCGCGCGAGCGGCGGAAAGATCGATGATCTGCTCGTCGCTCACGCCTGCGGGCTGGGGACGAGGAAGCCGTTGTCGGCGACCGCTGGAGCCTGTTCGAGCGCCACCTCCCTCGGCAGGCAGGGCCGCGGCTCGTCCGGGCGCAGGCGACCGGTGACCTCGACGACGTGCGAGGTGGGTTGAACGTCGTCCAGGGAGAGCTCGCCGATCTTGGCTATGTGATCGAGCACGCCGGAGAGCTCGCGCGCCATCGGCTCGACCTCGCCGTCCTCGAGCCGAAGGCGCGCGAGGCGCGCAACGTGCAGGACCTCCTCGCGGCCGATCACGGCGCGGGGCGCGGCTTGGAGGTGTCGGGGGGGTACATGCCGGTGCGTTCGTCGCGCAGCGACTGCCAGCTGCCGACCAGCACCAGGAGCGCGCCGATCAGCGCCAGCCACGCGCCGGCGCACAGCTCATTGGCGTGTTCGGGGCGCTCCAGCAGCCGCACGAGCGCCGCGATGCTCCCCACGATCCCGAACAGCGTGCTCCACACCGCGGCCGCGACCGGGATCGCGGCCGTGCGCTCGGTGACGGTGGCGAGCGCGAGCGCGAGCGCGCCGGCGGCGGCGAGCATCAGCAGGGCCACGGCCACCCCGAAGGTGGCCCACGCGCTGAGCTTGCCCTGCGCGTTCTCATACCAGGGCAGCGTGAGCGCCACGATCAGGCAGATCGCCCCCGCCAGCGCGATCAGCTCCCCGGAGCGCAGGCGGCGCAGGCTCATCCCCTCAATCCTCGACCTCGGCCCGGCGGACCGCGGCGCTCAGGGTGTTGCGCAGCAGCAGCGCGATCGTCATCGGCCCCACCCCGCCGGGGACGGGGGTGATCGCCGAGGCGAGCTCCGAGGCCGCCGCGAAGTCCACGTCGCCGACGAGGCCACTCTTGTTGCCGGCCTCCTCGGGGGTGAGCCTGTTGACGCCCACGTCGATCACCACCGCGCCGGGCTTGACGAACTCGCGGCCGACGAGGCGGGGGCGCCCGACGGCGGCGATCAGGATGTCCGCGCGGGCGCACACCGCGGCGAGCTCGCGCGTGCGGGAGTGACAGACGGTCACGGTGGCGTTCTCCTGCAGCAGCAGCTGGGCCATGGGCTTGCCGAAGAGGTTGGAGCGCCCCACGATCACCGCCTCGGCGCCCTCGATCTCGATCGGCCTGCCCTCCTCGGAGCGCAGGCTCGCGAGCAGCTCCATCACCCCCAGGGGGGTGCACGGCCGCAGCCCCGGTCTCCCCAGCGCGAGCAGGCCGGCGTTTACGGGGGTCAGACCGTCCACGTCCTTCGCCGCGTCGATCAGGCCGGTGAGGCTGGGGCCGTCGAGGTGCTCGGGCACCGGCAGCTGCAGCAGGATCCCATCGACCGACTCCTCGGCGTTGAGGTCCTCTAGCAGCTCCGCCACCTGCTCGAGGGGGACGTCGGCGGGCAGGCGCCGGTCGAGGGGCGCCATCCCGATCTCCGCGCAGGCGCGCTGCTTGGCCCCCACGTACACCGCGGAGCCGGGGTCCTCGCCGACCAGCACGGTGGCGAGACCCGGCGCGCGCCCCACCCGCTCGGTGAACGCCCGCGTACCCTCGGCCACCTCCGCGCGCACCCGCGCGGCGATCGCCCTGCCGTCGATGATCGTGGCGCTCATCGGCTGGAGATGCTACCGGCGGGCGAGGGGGCCAACTCCGCCCTGCCCTCGATGATCGTGGCGCCGCTCATCGGGCTGGCGATGCTACCGGCGGGTGACGGGGGCGAACTCCGACATCAGCTTGCGTTCGGAGCCGTCGTCCGCGAACCGCACGACGATCACCCCGTCGGGCTCCACGCCCGTGACGACACCCTCGCCGAAGGCGGCGTGGGTGACGTCCTCGCCCAACCTGAAGGAGCTCGCGATCTGAGGCCCGCCCCCCCGGTCTCTGGCGCGGACGCCCGGGCGGCCGACGACCTGGCTGCCGGCCCGCGTCCCGGGGGAATGATCGGCCGTGGCGCGCGCCGCGGTCGCCCAGCCGAGCCGGCCGGCGTTCAGCCCGTTCATACCGCCGCCCCGGGCGACGCTCGCGATCAAGAGGGTCTCCTCCTCGCGTTCGGCCAGCTCGGCGGGAATCTCCCCGAGGAAGCGGCTCGGCAGGCCGTACGCCTGCGCCCCGAACACCGCGCGGCGGCGCGCGTGGGTCAGGTAGAGGCTGCGCATCGCGCGGGTGATCCCCACGTAGAAGAGGCGCCGCTCCTCCTCTAGGCCGCCCTCGTCCAGGGCGCGCGAGTGGGGGAACACGCCGTCCTCCAAGCCCACGATGAACACCGTGGGGTACTCCAGGCCCTTGGCGTTGTGCAGCGTCATCAACGTCACCAGACCCTCGTCCTCGCTGCGGGAGTCGGCGTCGGCGACGAGCGCGATCTGCTGGAGGAAGACGCCGAGCGTGTCCTGACCACCGCCTTCGGCGGCGGTGCCCGCCTCCGCGGTGGCGTCGAACTCGCGGCCGACCTCCACGAGCTGTTCCAGGTTCTCGATGCGCCCCTGCGCCTCGATCGTGCGCTCGGCCTCGAGCGCCTCAACGTAGCCGGTCTGGGAGAGCACCGCTTCCAGCAGCTCCCCCACGGGCACCGCCCGCGCGCCGCGCTGAGCCGCGCTCCCCTCCGTCTGCAGGTCGGTGCCGGCGAGGGAGGTACTCGCCAGCTCGCCATCGGAGGAGGTGCCCGCCAGCTCGCGCAGGCTCTCCATCGTGTCCATGAAGCGCCGCAGCGCCTTCACCGCCGCCGCGCCCAGACCGGGAATCGCATCGGGCGCGGCCGCCGCCTCCCACACCGAGACACCGACGGTGGCGGAGTGCGACACGATGCGCCCGAGCGAGGTCTGGCCGAGCCCGCGCCGGGGGGAGTTGGCCACGCGCGTGAAGCTCACCACGTCGAAGGGGTTGGCCAGCCAGGAGAGGTAGGCGATCGCGTCCTTGATCTCGGCGCGCTCGTAGAACTTCGTGCCCCCGATCACCTGGTAGGCGATCTCGCGGCGCACGAGCGTGTCCTCCAGCACGCGCGACATCGCGTTGGTGCGGTAGAGGACCGCGATCTCCGTGCGGGAGGCGCCCTCGTCCACCAGTCGCTCGATCTCGCCCACCACGAAGCGCGCCTCGGCGTGCTCGTCCTCGAGCTCGCGCACCTGGATCGGCTCGCCCGCGCCCAGCTCGCTCCACAGGCGCTTGGCGATCCCGCCCCGGTTGTTGGCGATCACCGCGTTGGCGGCCTTCAGGATAGTCTCGGTGGAGCGGTAGTTCTGCTCGAGCTTCACCACGCGCGCGTCGGGGAAGTCCTCCTGGAAGTCGAGGAGGTTGCGGATGTCGGCGTTACGGAAGCTGTAAATCGACTGCGCGTCGTCGCCGACCACCGCGAGGTTGCGATGGCCGGCGAGATGAACGGGCTCCCCGCTGGCCGATTTGGGGATGCTGGCCGAACCGGGGATTCGCGCCGCAGGCGCGTGTCTCCCGGCTTCGGCAGAGCGAGTGTCTCCCCAATCGGTCGGAGCCTGGCGCCCCCCGCCAACCAGCAGCTGCAGGAAGCGGTACTGCGCGTGGTTGGTGTCCTGGTACTCGTCGACGAGGACGTGGCGGAAACTCTCGCTGTAGCGCTCGCGCACCTCGTGGTAGAGCTCCAACAGGTTGACGGTGCGAAACAGCAGGTCGTCGAAGTCCATCGCGTTCATGCGCATCAGGTCGCGCTCGTAGAGCGTGTATACCTCGCCGACCAGCTCCTCGAAGGAGGAGCCGACCGCCTGGCTGTAAGCGGAGGCATCCGTGAGCTTGTTCTTGGCGGAGGAGATCTGGCTGTGGATCGCCGCGGGGGTGTAGCGCTTGGGGTCGACGCCCACCGCGTCCATGCAGCGCTTGGTCAGGCGCCGCGCGTCGGCCTGGTCGTAGATCGTGAACTGCCGCGTGTATCCGAGCCGCTCGGCCTCGGCGCGCAGGATCCGCGCGCAGGCCGCGTGGAAGGTCATCAGCCACATGCCCCGCGCGCTGTGGCCGAGCAGCCGTTCCACACGCTCGCGCATCTCCTTGGCGGCCTTGTTGGTGAAGGTGATCGCGAGGATCTCACCGGTCTGCGCCTGGTCGGTGTAGATCAGGAAGGCGAGGCGGTGGGTGAGCACCCGCGTCTTGCCCGAGCCCGCTCCGGCGAGGATCAGAAGCGGCCCCTCCCCATGCGTGACGGCCTCCCGCTGGGGCTCGTTGAGGCCCTCCAGCAGCTCCTGGAGGTGCTCGGCGTGGGGGTTTTCGGGCATCTGCTCCAGCATAGTCAGAGCCCCGGCCGGCGCATCGACCGCCCCGAGACCGCCCCTGGGCACGCGCTCCCGCTCACCTCCCCTTTCGCGCTCATCACGGCTCCAATCGCCGCCCTTGCCTAGCCGATCGCCGCCCTGGCCTAACGTCTCCCCCATGCCGCTGCTCGACGAGGTCCGCACAGGTTGCGCAGAGATCGCCGCCCAGGCGCACTGGGTGCGGATCGACATGGACGCCGTCGCCGACGACGAGGTCCTCGCGAAGGTCGCCGCGCCCGCGCCGCAGGAGTCGCCCGCGGGGCTCGACCCGGTGCGCCACTACCTGGAGGGCGAGCCGGCGGACGTGGCCGACTACCTCATGGCGCTGGACGCGATCAACTTCGGCTCGGGGTGGTTCCCCACGCTGCGCAAGCGCCTCGACGGGGGGCTGCCGATCGGCGGCTACTTCACGGTGGCGTGGGCGCTCACCGACTACGTGCGCGCGCGCCACGCCACCGAGGAGGGGTGGGTGCTCGACGCGGCGTGGCTGCGCGCGGTGGACACCCCCACGATCGCGGGCATCCTCGACCAGCCGCCCGACCACGAGCTGATGAGCCTCTACGCCCAGGCGCTGCGCGAGCTGGGGCGCTTCCTCGGCGGGCGGCGCGCCCTGGAGGTGGTGGCGCGGTGCGAGGGCTCGGCCGAGCGGCTGGCGCAGACGCTGGCGCGCGGGATGGCGATGTTCGACGACCGCGGCTTCTACAAGCGCGCCCAGATCGTGGCCGCCGACCTCGCGCTGGCGGGGGTGGCGAGCTTCGCCGACCTCGACCGCCTGACGATCTTCGCCGACAACCTCGTCCCCCACGTGCTGCGCTGCAAGGGCATCCTGGTGTACGAGGAGTCGCTCGCCGCCCGCATCGACGCCGGCGAGCTGCTCCCGGCGGGGGGCGCCGAGCGCGAGATCCGCGCCTGCGCGGTGCACGCCTGCGAGCTGATCTCCGCGCGCATCGGCGTCCCCCCACGCGTGCTCGACCACCGCCTGTGGAACCGTGGCCAGGACCCGGAGTACAAGGCGCGTTTGCGGCATCGCTGCCGGTGCGTGTACTACTGAGCCCGCGACTACTTCTTCTTTTTCCGCTTCGCCTTCTTCGGTTGCCAGAGAGAGAGTTCGCCGCGCTCCACGTCGGAACCGCCGCCGCGACGGCCGGCAGACCCAGCATCATGCACATTGTCGTGGCCACCCCGACAACTCCCCTGCGCGCCGCGGCACCCACCAATCGTCGTCTCACCCACCCGCCGGTACCTTTGAGGGGCGGGACTTATCGTGGGACAGTAGCCGCCGTGGCGGACGCGATGGCACGCCCCCACCACAGCCGGCTGCGGTTGCCCACCGGGATCGAACTCATCGATCCGTGGCACTCGCGGTGAGCATCCGCTGCCGCTAACCCCCCGCCGGGTTGGGCCCCTTCACGGGCCGCAGCGGCCTAACCTTCGCGACGGGAGGCTCCAGGCGCCCGCCGGAGAGCTCGCCCACCGCGCGCTCCAGCGCGCCAATGCGGCTGGAGAGACCGCCGATCGCCTCCGCGATCGGGTCCGGCAGGTGGATCCAGTCCGCGTCCGGGCCCTCGGGGCGGCGGCCGTCGACGCGCACGGGGTGGCCGGGGTTGCCGACCACGGTCGAGTTGGGGGGCACGTCGGTGATCACCACCGTGTTGGCCCCGATCTTCGCCCCGTGGCCCACCGTGATCGGGCCCAGCAGCTTGGCGCCGGAGCCGATCGTCACGTTGTCCTGCACCGTGGGGTGGCGCTTGCCCGTGGCAAAGCCCGTGCCCCCCAGGGTCACGCCCTGGTAGAGCGTCACGTCGTCGCCGATCGTCGCCGTCTCCCCCACCACCACCCCCGCGCCGTGGTCGATGAACAGGCCCCTGCCGATCTGCGCCGCGGGGTGGATCTCGATCCCCGTGACCGTCCGCGTGAGCGTCGAGAGCGTGCGCGGCAGCAGCGGCACCCCCGACTCGTGCAGCGCGTGGGCCACCCGATGGGAGAGCAGCGCATGGATGCCCGGCCACGTCGCCACGATCTCCACGGGCCCCACGCCGCGGGCCGCGGGATCGCGGTCGCGCGCCGCGGCCACGTCCCGGCGAAGCTCCTTCACCACCCCCGCGAGGGTGCCCAGCCCGAGCATCCCCACAGGGTAGCGCCGGCTCGGGGGCGTCCCGGCAGCCGCCGGGCGCCGGGGGCGCGGTTGACATCCCCGCGCGTACCCCGCCCCCCGACCCCCCTTGTGGGGGTCCCCATTCCAAGAACAAGACCCCTACGGCGCGAAGAACGCCTGAGATACGTAGCGCTCGCCGGAGTCCGGCACGATCGTTACGATCCTCTTCCCCCGCGACTGCTCGCGCGCGGCGACCTGAAGCGCCGCCCACAGCGCCGCGCCCCCGGAGATGCCCGCCAGCAGGCCGGTGCTCCGCGCGCAGCTCCACGAGGTGTGGATCGCGTCATCGTCGGAGACCGCGATCACCTCGTCGAGCAGCTCCCGCTCGAGCACCGGCGGCACGAAGCCCGCGCCGATGCCCTGAATGCGGTGCGGGCCCGGTGCGCCCCCCGAGAGGACCGCCGAGCCCTGGGGCTCCACCGCAACGATCCGAAGGCGCGGGTTGCGCTCGCGCAGGTACCCCCCCGCTCCGGTGATCGTTCCCCCGGTGCCCACTCCCGCCACCAGCACGTCGGGCGGGCCCTCAAGCGCCCGCTCGATCTCGGGGCCCGTGGTGCGCCGGTGCACGAGCGGGTTCGCGGGGTTGGAGAACTGGTCTGGCAGGAACACGTCCTCCCCGCGCGCGAGTTCCCGCGCGGCCGCCACCGCCTCGCTCATCCCCCCCAGCGACTCCGTGATCCGCACCTTCGCGCCGTAGAGCCTCAGCAGGCCCTCCCGCTCGCGGCTCATCCCCTGCGGCAGCGTCAGCACCAGCTCGTAGCCCCTCGCCGCGCACACGAACGCCAGCGCGATCCCCGTGTTGCCGCTGGTCGCCTCCACGATCGTGGTGCGCCCCGGCTCGATCCGCCCCTCCGCCTCCGCGGCCTCGATCATCGCCACGCCGATGCGGTCCTTCACGCTTCCTCCCGGGTTGGCCGACTCGAGCTTCGCGAACAGCTCCACCCCCTCCCCCCGCTCCCGCTCTCCCAGCATCCCGGGCAGGCCCAGGAGCGGCGTCTCCCCAACAAGCTCCGCAATGTTGATCGGGATTCGGGGCATCTTGGGCACGACAATAGTGATCCTGTGTTCGACGAGGCCACTCCACACGCGCCCGCAAAGATCGCTCCTGCGCCGTCAAGCTCACCGTGGGGGCGGCCGATATACGAGAACATGTCCACGCCCGACCCCGAGGTCGCAGCCCGGCTGCTTGCGAGCTTCGAGGAGACCGCGATGGCCAGCCGGGGGGATCTTCCCGGAGCCCTGATCACGGTCTTCGACTCCGATCTGCGCCTGATCCTCGCCGCCGGTCACGCGCTCGGCCGCCGAGAGGGCTCGCCGATCCACCACGAGGGACGGCCTCTCGCGGAGGTCTTTCCCCAGGAGATCTGGCGGCAGATCGAGCCGCTCTGCCGCTCCGCCCTGCGGGGGGATACGCGCTCGCGGAGGATCCGCACGGCCGACGGGCGCCAGCTGATGATCGACGTCGGCCCGCTCTCCCCGCAAGCCACCGTAGCGGCGGCGCCCTCCGCCGTCACGAGCGGCGTCGCCGTGATGCTCGACGTCTCCGCCACCAAGCCCTCCGAGCCGCCTCCGCACCCCCAGGAGCGCTTCGAGGAGGTCTTCCAGCGCGCCCCCATCGGCACGGGCCTGCTCGACCAGGAGGGGCGCTGGGTGCTGGTCAACCAGGCGCTCTGCGACATCACCGGCTACACCTCCGAGGAGCTGATCCGCAAGCGCTTCCAGGACATCACCCACCCCGAGGACGCCGAGAACGACGCCGGCCGCCGGCGCCAGCTCCTGGACGACGAGATCTCCGCCTACCAGGCCGAGAAGCGCTACTTCAACGCCGCCGGGGAGACGATGTCGGCGCTGCTCTCCGTCTCCCTCGTGCGCGATCGGCAGGAGCGGCCCCTGCACTTCATCGTCCAGGTGCAGGACATCTCCGAGCGCAAGCACCTCGAGGAGCACCTGCGCCACCTCGCCGATCACGATCCGCTGACCGGACTGCGCAACCGCCGGCTCTTCGAGCACGACCTCAAGCTCCAGATCGGGCGCTGCCAGCGCTACGACGAGCAGGCCGCGCTGGTCGCGATCGACCTCGACGGCTTCAAGCAGGTCAACGACCACCACGGCCACAAGGCCGGCGACGAGGCCCTGAAGGCGGTCGCCAGGATGCTCACCCGGAGACTGCGCGCCACCGATCTGGTGGCCCGTCTCGGCGGCGACGAGTTCGCGGTGCTGCTCCCCCACATGGACCCCCGCGGCGCCGAGATCGTCACCGAGGACCTCATGCACGTGATCGCCACCTGCACCGTCGACACCGGCGAGGCCGTCGTGCACCTCGCGGCCAGCGCCGGCTTCGCGATGCTCCACCGCCTCACCGTCGACGACGAGGCGGCTCTGGTGGAGGCCGACCGCGCCATGTACGCGGTCAAGCGCGCCAGGGCGCGCGTCGCCCAGCCGGGGTGAGCGCTCGCCGCCCGTGGCTCCCCGGGCGTCTGCGGACCCCCCAGCACAGCACGCTCCTAGATGTGGTACATGCTCGCGCCCGCCTCGCGCGTCTCGCGCTCGATCACGTCGGCGATCGTGGTCGCCCGCGAGCACCTCCCGCGCGGCCTCGCGCGGCGTCGGCGAAGACGCCCTGGGCGTCGCGTCCGAGCGGGCCGTCGAGCAGCTCGACGACCTCGAGCACCGTGACCGTGGCGGGGTCGCGCGCGAAGCGGTAGCCGCCCTTGACGCCGCGCTGGGAGCTGAGGATCCCCGCGCGGCGCAGCGACGGCGAAGAGCTGCTCGAGGAACTGCACCGGCACGTCGCGGCGGCGCGCGAGCTCGCCGATCGGCACCGGCTCCGAGCCCGCGCTGCGGCCGAGCTCGGCGAGCGCGAGCACCGCGTAGGGGGACTTGCTCGTGATCGAGATCATCGCGCTCTCGACTCGCGCCGATGCTACGCGAACTACAGCCAGCCGCGCTCGGTGGCGATCAGGACGGCCTGGGCGCGGTCGACGGCGCCGAGCTTGCCGTAGATGTTGTGCAGGTGCGTGCGCACGGTGCTCGTCGAGAGCGTCAGCTCGTGGGCGATCTGCTTGTAGACCTTGCCCTCGGCGAGCCGCTGCAGCACGCCGAGCTCGCGCCCGGACAGCGGGCACGGGTCGACGTGGCGCTGGCGCTGGCTGGTGGAGCTGGGCAGCTCGTACATCACGCGGCGCAGCTCCTCGGGCCCGAGGCCGACGCTGCGCGCGCGTGCGCAGCATCTCCGCCGGGGAGACCGGGGCGCCCTGCTCGTAGTGGGCGAGCATGTCGGCGAGGCGGACGAACGCGGCCTCGCCCTCGACTTCGGGGTTGTGGTGGCGCTCGATCGGCGTCGCGATCGACGCCGGCAGGCCCCAGCGGCGGGCGAGCACGCCGCCCACGAGCGCGTGGTCGACGCCGAGCTCGCGGCGCTCCTGGTGGATGCGCTCCTCGGGCGTGTGCGCGCCGCGGTGCACCTGCGAGGGGTAGCCCGGGTAGGCGTGCATCAGCACGAGCTTGCCGATGTCGTGCAGCAGGCTCGTGACGGTCAGGCGGTCGCGGTGCTCATAGCCGACCTCGGCCGCGACCCGGTCGGCCGCGTGCTGGGTCGCGAGCGCGTGCAGGCGGAAGCGCTCGGGCGCGGCGTCCCACACGCTCGCGCGCTCGAAGAAGTCGAACGTGCGCACGCGGCCGCCAGCGCCTGCACGGTCTGGGGGGTGAGCAGCTCGACGGCCTCCACGGCGGTCTCGACGCGCCCGCGCCCCTCCTGCGCCTGGTTGGCGATGCGCAGCACGGCGATGATCAGCGCGACGTCGGACTCGACCGCGGTGACGACGTCGGCGGTGGCGACGTGGTCCTTGGAGATCGACCGCCAGCAGGCGGTTGCGCGACTCGGCGAGCGCGGGGAAGGCCTCGAGCGCCTCGAAGGCCAGCGTCAGGCGGCGGCCGTGGCCCTCGTTCTGGTGGCGCTCGCCCTGAGGGGCGCGGGCTCGCTGGCCGCGCCGGGCGCTCCTTGGCCGCGCGCGCCGTGTGGTGCCTTCGTTGGCCTGCATGCTCCTGCGCTTCGTACCTTGGCATCGGACCTGCCATTCCGTTGGAGCGCCTGCTCTGATTCCTTAGGGTGCCCGGTCGCCGGCCATACCGGCCGCGCCATCCTCTTGGGCCCTATCGGCAGCCGTGGCCGTCGGTTGAGGCTGCGCAGGTGTCGGTAATCGGCCAGCGGTTTGAGGGAGCCGTCGGTCGATCGACGCGCGAAGGCCGCGATCAGACGCGCGCGAGCGCCGCGTCGATGCGCCGCAGCGTCTCCTCGCGGCCGAGCAGCGCGACGCTCTCGAAGATCCCGGGCGAGACGGTCGTGCCGGAGATCGCCACGCGCAGCGGCTGGTAGACCTCGCGCGGCTTGACGCCCGCGCGCTGCGACGAGCGCCTGCAGCGCCTCCGCCATCGGCCTCGTCGAAGCTCTCGCGCTCGGCGAGCGCGCGCGCGACGTCGCGCCAGCACCGCGCGCCCGTCCTCGTCGAGCCAGCGCTCGCGCGCCGCGGGGTCGTCGAGCGGGGCCGTCGAGCAGCGAACCCCGCCAGCGGCCAGAAGTCGGCGAGCGTGTGGATCTTCTCCTGGCTGATCCGCGCGGCGTCCTCGAGCGCCCTCGCGGCCGTGTGAACGCCTCGCAGCGCGGCGGGTCAGCTCCGGCGAGCGCGGCAGCTGCGCGGATGTAGACGCCGTTCAGCCAGCGCAGCTTGGTCTCGTCGAACCGCGCGGGGTTGCGGCTGACGCGCTCGAGGGTGAAGCGCTCGACCAGCTCTGCGGTGGAGAGCACCGTCTCGTCGTCGCCCGCGCCCCAGCCGAGCAGCGCGAGGTAGTTGCGCACCGCCTCGGGCAGGTAGCCGGCGTCGCGCAGCTCCTGCACGGAGGCGGCGCCGTGGCGCTTGGAGAGCTTCTTGCCGTCGGGCCCGTGCAGCAGCGGCAGGTGCGCGTACACGCGGCGCGGCGCGTCGCGCCGGCCCGAGTCCGCGCCGCCTCGAGCACGAGCAGCTGCTTGGGGGTGTTGGAGAGGTGGTCCTCGCCGCGCACCACGTGCGTGATGCCGCGCGTCGAGGTCGTCGATCGCGACGGCGAAGTTGTAGAGCACCGAGCCGTCCGCGCGCGCGATCACGGGGTCGTCGAGGTGCACGTGCTCGAAGCGCGTCTCGCCGCGGATCGACGTCGTGCACGACGGTCGCGCCCTCGTCGGGCACGCGCAGGCGCACCGCGCCCGTCCGTCCTCGGCGCTCGCCGCGGAAGCCGCGCTCGGCGCCGTGGCGCTGCTTGTAGGCCTTCACGTCCTCGGCGGTCGCGCTCGAGCGGTAGGCGTGACCGGCGGCGAGCAGCGCCTCCAGCGCCTCCCGGTGGCGCTCGGCGCGCTCGGTCTGGAGGATCGGCCCCTCGTCCCAGTCGAGCTCCAGCCAGCGCAGCGCGTCGAGGATCTGCTCGACGTTCTCCGGCGTCGAGCGCTCGCGGTCGGTGTCCTCGATCCGCAGCACGCAGCTCGCCCCCCGGCGCGCGGGCGAGCAGCCAGTTGAACAGCGCCGTGCGGGCGCCGCCGATGTGCAGCGCGCCGGTGGGCGATGGCGCGAAGCGAACCGTCATGGGGCAGGCTAGTCCGGTCGACTGATCGCCGCATGCTAATCGGCGCGCACGTCTCGCCCGCGGGCGGCCTGCCGCAAGGCGGTCGAGCGGGGCGTCGAGCGCGGCTGCCGCGCGATCCAGATCTTCAACCAGTCGCCGCGCATGTGGAGACCGACGCGCCTACCGCGACGAGGACGTCGCGCGCCTTCCGCGAGGCGATGGCCGCGAGCCCGATCGACGCGGTGCTGATCCACGCCGTGTACCTGCTCAACTGCGCCAGCGAGGACCCCGACATCCGCGCGCAAATCGCTGGCGTCGCTGACCCACTCGCTGCGCGTCGGGCAGCGCGATCGGCGCGACGCGGCGTGGTCCTGCACCCCGGCTCGGCCAAGACCGGCGACGTCGGCGCGCGCGATCGCGCGCGCCGGCGAGACGATCGCGCGAGGCGCTCGCCGAGAGCGAGGGCTGCCCGCTGCACCTGGAGAACACCGCCGGCGCCGGGCGGGACGCTCGGGCGCTCGTTCGAGGAGCTCGCCGCGCTGCTCGAGGCGCGCGGCGCGGACGAGCGGCTCGGCGTCTGCCTGGACTCCTGCCACCTGTTCGCCTCCGGCTATGACATCCGCACGCCCGCCGGCGTGGACGCGCTGTCGCGCGAGTCTCGAGCGAGGCTCGGCCTCGGGCGGATCGGCTCGCTGCACCTCAACGACTCCCAGACGCCGCTCGGCTCCAACCGCGACCGCCACGCCAACATCGGCGCAGGGCGAGCTCGGCGAGCGCGGGCTGCGCCGCGTTCCTGTCGGCGCCCGCGCTTCGCAGGGGCTGCCGTGCGTGCTGGAGACGCCCGGCGACGAACCGCGGCGGCCCGACCGCGCGAGGAAGTCGCGCTGGCGATGCGCGCTGCGCGAGCGCGGGCTGGCGGCGCGCGCGCACGGCGCGCGGCGCGCGGCTGACGCCGGCTCGGCGGCGGCGAGCCGCACGGCGCAGCGGCGCGAGCGCGTGCTCGAGCTCGGCGCGCAGCGTCGGCGTGTGCTCCACGCGGTAGGCCTCGCCGAGCCGCAGCCGGCGCTCGCCGGCGCTGCGTGTCGATCTCGAGCACGCACCTCGGCCGGGCCCGGGAAGTCCTCGAT
This sequence comes from uncultured Solirubrobacterales bacterium, assembly GCA_963771915.1. Lineage (GTDB taxonomy): Bacteria > Actinomycetota > Thermoleophilia > Solirubrobacterales > Solirubrobacteraceae > Palsa-744. Next base: position 790,723 of record CAVYVD010000002.1, read on the forward strand.
CGCCTGCTTGAGGTCGTCGATCGCGCTCGCGCGAGAGCGACGTCGCGTCGACGCGCAGGTGCACCGGCTGCGCCAGCGGCGCGCGCTGCGCGCGGCCGCGCCGCCTGCGGCGCGGGCCTGCTCGATCTCCTCGCTCGGTCGGGCGCGAAGGGCTCGACCGTCTGCACGACCAGGCACGTCTTGCCGGCTTCCTTGTGGTCGACGCGGCCCTTCACGAGCACGACCGCGTCGACCGCGAGCGCCGCCTCGTGCTCGGCGAGCGCCTTGCCGAACACGAGCAGCTCGACCGACGCCGTCGAGGTCGTCGAGCGTCGCGAACATCATGTGGTCGCCGTTGCGCGTGCGGATCCGCTTGGCCTCGGTGATGATCCCGCCGACCGTCACCCAGTCCTTGTCGCGGCGCTCGGCGAGCGCCGCGAGCGGGCAGTCGACGCGCGCGCGCAGCGCCTCGCGCAGCGGCTTCAGCGGATGCGCGGAGACGAACAGGCCGATCGCCTCCTTCTCGGCCGCGAGCAGCTCGCGCCTGGTCGAACTCCTCGGCCGGGATCGGCGGGTGCACCGGGCGCGCGCGAGGCCGGCGGGCGCTGCGCCGGCGCGCGCCGGCGCCGGCGCGGCCTCGCCGAGGTCGAAGATCGAGCCCTGGCCGATCAGCGCGTCCTGCTGGAGCTTCTGGCCTGCGGCCTGCGCCTGCTCGAGCACCTCGAGCATGCCCTTGCGGCTCGCTCCGGTCGAGCCGAGCGCGCCGCACTTGATCAGCGCCTCGATCGCCTTCTTGTTGACCGTGCGGCTGTCGACGCGCTCGCAGAAGTCCCACAGCGAGCGTGAACTCGCCGCCCTCCTCGCGCGCGCGCTTGATCGCCTCGACCGCCTGGTAGCCGACGCCCTTGACCGCGTCCAGGCCGAAGCGGATGTTGCCGCTCGACGACCGGTGAACTCGTGGTCTGAGAGGTTGACGTCGGGCGGCAGGATCTCGATCCCCATCTCCTCGCAGCGGGCGACGAAGAACGGCACCTTGTCCTTGGTCGACATCACCGAGGAGATCAGCGCCGCCATGTACTCGGCGGGGTAGTTGGCCTTCAGCCACGCCGTGCGGTAGGCGATCAGCGCGTAGCAGGCGGCGTGGCTGCTTGTTGAACGAGTAGTCGGCCGACTTCTCGTTGGTCTGCCACAGGAACTCGATCACCTCCGCGCGCGGTGCCCGACGCGCGGCAGCCCTCGACGAACTCGGGCTTCAGCGCGGCCATCGCCGCGCGGTTCTTCTTGCCGATCGCCTTGCGCAGGTCGTCCGCCTTGGCGCCCGAGAAGCCGGCGAGCTCCTTGGCGATCTGCATCGCCTGCTCCTGGTAGAGGATCACGCCCTTGGAGGACTCGAGGATCGGCCGCAGGCGCTCGTCGGGGTAGGAGATCGCCTGCGGGTTGTGCTTGCCGCGCGCGTACACGGGGATCTGGTCCATCGCGCCCGGGCCGGTAGAGCGCGTTGAGCGCGACGAGGTCGTCGAACTCGTCCGGGCGGACCTTCTTGAGCGCCTCGCGCATGCCCTCGGACTCGAACTGGAAGACGCCGGTCGAGTCGCCCCGCGCGAGCATCTCGTAGGTCGTCGGCGTCGTCGAGCGGCAGCGTCGTCATGTCCGGGCGCGCTCGCCGGTCGAGCGCTCGATGATGTCGAGCGCGTCCTCGATCACGTCGAGGTTGCGCAGCCCGAGGAAGTCCATCTTGAGCAGGCCGATCTCCTCGATCGGCTTCATCGAGAACTGCGTGACCGTGCGGAACTGCCGCTCGCCGTTCTCGTCGGCGCCGGCGTCGGCGAGCTGCAGCGGCACGATGTCGGTCAGCGGGCGGTCGGCGATCACGACCGCGGCGGCGTGGATCGAGGAGTTGCGCACGATCCCCTCGAGGCCCTCGCGCGACGTCGATGATCTGGCGCGCGGTCGGGTCCTCGTCGCAGGCCTTGCGCAGCGGCTCGCCGCTCTTCAGGCAGTCCTCGAAGGACGGCGCGCGGCCCATGATCGGGTCGGGGATCAGCTTCGCGAGGCGGTCGCCGGCGCCGTAGTCGAAGCCCGAGCACGCGCGCGGCGTCGCGCGTGGCCTGCGCGCGGGAACATCTTGCCGAAGGTGACGATCTGCGCGACCGACTCGCGCCCGTACTTGTCGGTCACGTAGCGCATCACGCGCTCGCGCCCGCGCACCGAGAAGTCGATGTCGATGTCGGGCATCGACACGCGCTCGGGGTTCAGGAAGCGCTCGAACAGCAGGTCGTAGCGCAGCGGGTCGACGTCGGTGATCGCGCAGGCAGTAGGCGACGATCGAGCCGGCCGCCGAGCCGCGGCCGGGGCCGACCGCGATGCCGTTCTCCTTGGCGAACTTGACGAAGTCCCAGACGATCAGGAAGTAGGCGTTGAAGCCCATGCGGTCGATCACGTCGAGCTCCATCTCCATGCGCTCGAGCGCCTCGGCCGGCGGCGGGTCGCCGTAGCGCAGCGCGCAGGCCCTCGCTCGCACGCGCGCGCGCAGGTAGTCGCGCTCGCTGCTGCCGTCGGGCGTCGGGTAAGCGCGGGATCAGCTGCTTGCCGAGCTCGAGCTCGACCTAGCAGCGCTCGGCGATCTCGAGCGTGCTCGCGATCGCCTCCGGCCACTCCGCGAAGGCCGCCGCCATCTCGTCGCTGTCGCGCAGGTAGAACTCGTTGGTCTCGAAGCGTCAGCTTCGGCGCCGGCGAGCGTGCTCTTCGTCTGCACGCACAGCAGCGCCGTGTGGTGGTCGTAGTCCTCGCGGCGCAGGTAGTGCACGTCGCCGGTGCCGACGAGCGCTGCCGCCGAGCTCGCGCGGCGATCCGCACGATGCCCTCGTTGCACTTGTCCTGGGCGGCGAGCCCGTTCTTCTGCACCTCGAAGTAGACGTTCTCGGCGCCGAACACGCCGATCAGCTCGTCGGCGTGCGCGCGCGCGTCCTCGGCGCGGTCCTCGAGCAGGCGCTGGCAGAAGCGCGAGGCCAGGCAGCCGGTGAGCGCGATCACGCCCTCGCGCGTAGCGCTCGATCTGGCGCCAGGTCGACGGTCGGCTTGCCGCGCTGCAGGCCCTCCAGGAAGCCGGCCGAGGAGAGCTTGACGAGGTTGCGGTAGCCGGCGTCGTCGGCGGCGAGCAGCGTCAGGTGGTTGCGCTCGATCCGCTCGCCCGGCGCCGCGCGCGGCCGGCGTGGTCGTCGACGAGGTAGATCTCGCAGCCGACGATCGGCTTGATGCCGTGCTTCGCGCACGCCTTGTAGAGCTCGACCGCGCCGTTCATCACGCCGTGGTCGGTGAGCCCGAGGGCCGGCTGGCCGAACTCCGCGGCGCGCTCGGCGAGCGCGTCGATCTTGCACGCGCCGTCGAGCAGCGAGTACTCGGAGTGGACGTGCAGGTGGGCGCAGGCGGGGTTGGTCACCGGACGTGGATCCTAGGCTTGCGGAGCGGCGGAGCGCCTGGCCCTAGCGAGGCCGCTCCTGCGCCCGGTCGGCCCACGCGAGCAGTGCGCGCTCGCGACCCGCCGGATCGCGGGGGCACGCAGTGGCGCGCGGCGCTCCTGGGAGCGGAACGAGACGCGGCACCACGTACACGGTGGGCGATCGTCCGGCGCGCGCGGGGCGCGGCGCCGGCTGCGTCCGACCGCCGCCGGGCGCTCCTGCGGGCGGCGGCGGCGGCTCTCGCTCGGGTGCCTGCTGGCCGGCCTCCGGTCGACCGGCATGGCTCGGCGGCCTGCCGGCTGGGCAGCTCCGCTGCCTGCTGGACCATCTCCGATTGGCTGGGCGACTCCGTGGCCTGCGCGGCGATCTCCGGCTGCTCGTCCACGGCGCCGACCGCGTGCGCGCAGGCGCTCGACGGCGGCGGCGAGCGCGCCCGCCATCTCCTCGCGACGAGCGTCCTGCACCGCTGCCGGCGGGACGCTCGCCTCGATGACGGTGAGCGAGCGCGCGCTCCAGTTCGCGCTCGAGCGCGCGCGCTCGAGCCTGCGTCGGCGCGGCGGTCGCTGCTCGAGCGTGACGCGCAGCTCGAGCTCGGCGACGCTCCTGCAGCGTCTCGACGCTCGCGCCGCACGACGCGGCGCAGCTCGTCGCCGACCGCCTGCTCGGCGCTCGGCGAGGACGTCCCGCTGCACGCTCGGCGTGCTGCGGCGGCGCTCGCGGGCCTCGCTCGCGCGCCGCCGCAGGCGCCGTCGAGGTCGGTGCGATCTGGGCGCGCGCTCGCGGTCGACGCATGGCGGCGCTCCTCGGCCTCGACGCGCAGCTGCTGCTCGGCGTACTCGCGCTGCTTGACGCGCCGCAGCTCGAGCTCGCGCTCGGCCAGCTGCTCAGCGTCGGCGCTCTCGACGCTCCATGCTCGCTCCTCCTCGACCTCGGCAGGCGCGCCTGCAGGTCGCGACGTGGCCTTCGAGCGTGTGCACCGTCGCCTCGGCCGCCTCGGCGCGGCGCAGTGAGCGCCGCCTCGCCGAGCCCGGCGCGGCGGCGCGCCGGCGTTCGGCGAGCAGTCGCCCTCGCTCGTCGGCGGCTCCTGCGGGGTCCGCCCGCCGCGGTCGCGTCGGCGTCTCGCGCCTCGGCGCTCGATCGACAGCCGCGTCAGACGTATCGGGCGCGGCGGCCCGGCACGCCGTGAGCTTCCCGGCCAGCACCTCCCAGCGGCAGGCGCCCGCGGCGCTGCCGGAACCCCGCAGCTTCCAGCCGCCACGACTCGAGCCGTCCGTCTCGCGGGTCGCTACCCTCGCTCGCGCAGCCGCCAGGCCATGCGCGACTGCAGCGACCACAGCTCGATGAAGCCCGGCGAGGCGGTCTGCGAGAAGAGGCCGCCCGACTCCGAGAAGGAGGCGAGGCGCGGCGTCGTAGACGGCGTTGGGGGAGGCGCGGGTGACGACCCGCGCGTGGCCCTTGTAGAGCTTCATGCCCGATCGTGCCGGTGACACGCTCGTTGACCGGACTCCATGTAGGCGTCGAGGTCGCCGCGCAGCGGCTCCCACCACAGGCCGGCGTAGACGAGGTAGGCCCACTGGCGGTCGAGCTGCGGCTTGAACTGGTTCTGGTGGATCGTGCAGACGAGCCGCTCGAGCTCCTGGTGGGCGGGGAGGATCAGCGCGGCGGCGGGCAGCCTCGTAGATGTCGCGCACCTTCAATCCGACGATGCGATCCTCGATGTGGTCGACGATCCCGACGCCGTGGCGCGCGCCGAGCTCGCCGCGCGTTCGATCAGCTCGACGAGGTCGAGCGCTCGCCGTCGAGCGCAACGGGCACGCCGCGCTCGAAGCCGATGCTCACTGTCTCGGGCTCGTCGGGCGCCCGCTCGGGGCGGGGTGACGAGCTGGAAGACGTCCTCCTCGGGGGCGTGGTCGAGATCCTCGATCCAGCGGCCCTCCGAGGAGCGCCCCCAGAGGTTGTCGTCGATCGAGTAGGGCGATGCGTCTCGGTGCCCGCCCTTGACGGGGATGCCGTGCTCGCGCGCGTAGGCGATCTCCTCCTCGCGCCCCATCTGCCAGCGAGCGCACGGGTGCGATCACCTTCAGCTCGGGGGCGAGCGTGGCGACGGTGGCCTCGATGCGCACCTGATCGTTGCCCTTGCCGGTGCAGCCGTGCGCGATCGTGTCGCAGCCCGCGCGGCGCGCGTACTCGACCGCGAGCTTCGCGATCAGCGGCCGCCCGAGCGCGGTGAACAGCGGGTAGCCGCCGCCGTAGAGCGCGTTGGCCTTGATCGCGGGCGCGAGGTAGTCGTGGGCGAACTCCTCGCGGGCGTCGACGACGTGGCACTCGATCGCCCCGAGCAGGCGAGCCTTGCCCTCGATCACCGCGTAGTCCTCGCCGGGCTGGCCGAGGTTGACGGTCAGGCAGACGACCTCGGCCTCGTAGCGGTCCTGGATCCACTTCAGCATCACGCTCGTGTCGAGGCCGCCGGAGTAGAGCAGCAGCACGCGGTGCACCTGCTCGGGGTCGGCCTCGTAGGAGGCGGTGCGGGGCGGGAAGGGGCGGTCGGCGTCGCTCACGGGCGCGGAACCTTATCCGGCGAGCGCCGCGCCGAGGCGCTCGAGGCCCTCGTCGACCTCGGCCTCGGTGAGGATCAGGGGGGGCAGCAGCCGGACGGTGGCGGGGCCGGTGGCGTTCACAACGAGCCGCTGCGAGAGCAGCGCGCGGCGCACCACCTCGGGGGCGGGGAGATCGATGTCGCAGGCGAGCATCAGCCCGCGCCCGCGCACGGAGCGGACGTGGGGGAGCTGCTCGAGGCCCGCGGCCAGACGCGCGCCGAGCTCCCCCACGCGCGCGAGCAGCTCGGGGTCCTCGAGGACCTCGAGCACGGCGAGCGCGGCGGCGCAGACGACGGGGCCGCCGCCGAAGGTGGAGCCGTGGTCACCGGGGGCGAGCACGTCGGCGAGCCGCTCGCCGGTGATCAGCGCACCGGCCGGCAGGCCGGAGGCGAGCGCCTTGGCGGAGGTGAGGGCGTCGGGGGTGACGCCCGTCTGCTCGTACGCCCAGAGGGTGCCGGTGCGGCCCATGCCGCACTGGACCTCGTCGAAGATCAGCGCGGCCCCGTGCTTGTCGCAGGCGGCGCGCGCCTCCAGCAGGAGCTCCTCGGAGAGCACGTTGACCCCGGTCTCCCCCTGGATCGGCTCGAGCAGCACCGCCGCGGTGCGCTCGTCCACGGCGGCGCGCAGCGCGGAGGGCTCGGCGGCGACGGCGCGAAAGCCGGGGACGAGCGGGGCGAAGGGCGCCTGCTTGGCCTCCTGGGGGGTGGCGGACAGAGCGCCGTAGGTGCGCCCGTGGAAGGCGCCGTGCACGACCACGACATCCCCTCCGGGGCGGGCCTTGCGCGCGAGCTTGATCGCGGCCTCGTTGGCCTCGGCGCCGGAGTTGCATGAGGAACACCTGCCCCCCAGGCTCCGCTGCGCCAGCCGCCGGGCGAGGCGCAGGCCGGGCTCGGTGTAGTAGAGGTTGCCGACGTGCAGCAGCCGCCCGGCCTGCTCGCGCACGGCCTCCACCACGCGGGGGTGGCTGTGCCCGACGTTGGTGACGGAGATGCCGCAGAGGAAGTCGAGGTACTCGTGCCCCTCGGCGTCCCATAGGCGGGCGCCCTCCCCGCGCACGAACTCGACGGGGAAGCGCGCGTAGGTGCGCATCAGGCTCGCGGCCTCGATCTCCCGGAGCTCGGCGAGGCTCATGGTGTGCCCAAACTCCCCGTGGATCCAGCGCCGCCATGCGCGTTCATGGGGCGGCCTCGATCTTGGTGCCGATCCCCGCGTCGGTGAAGAACTCCAGGAGCAGCGAGTGGGGGATGCGCCCGTCGATGATGTGCGCGGAGCTGACGCCTCCCTGGATCGCCTCCAGGCAGGCCTGGAGCTTGGGGCGCATCCCTCCCTCGAGGCCCGCCAGCGCGTCGCGCACCTGCTCGGCGGTGGCTTGGCCGATCAGGCTCGCGGGGTCCTCGGGGTCGGCGAGCCAGCCGGGGACGTCGGTGAGGAACACCATTTTGTAGGCCCCCAGCGCGCGCGCCACCGCGCCGGCGGCCTCGTCGGCGTTGACGTTGTAGGAGTGACCCTCGCGATCGGCGCCGACGGAGGCGATCACGGGTATGTAGTCGCGGGCGATGTGCTGCAGGACGTCGACGTTCACGCGCTCGATGCGCCCCACGAAGCCGATGTCCTCCCCGCCGGGGGCGGTGCGGCGCGCGACGCGGAAGAGGGCGCCGTCGTCGCCGCAGAGACCCACCGCGGGCTGGCCATGGCGCGCGAGGCGCCCGACGATCTCCTTGTTGACCTTGCCGACGAGCACCATCTTGGCGACCTCGACGGTGGCCTCGTCGGAGACGCGCAGGCCGCCGACGAACCGCACGGGCAGGCCGAGGCGCTCCATGTAGGAGGTGATGTCGGGCCCGCCGCCGTGGACCACGATCGGGTTGAGCCCCACGTACTTGAGCAGCACCACGTCGCGGGCGAACTCCTCGCGCAGCGCGGGGTCCTCCATGGCGGCGCCCCCGTACTTGATGACCGCGGTCTTGCCGTGGAACTCGCGGATGTAGGGGAGCGCCTCGAGGAGGGTGGCGACATCGCGCATCAGGTGGTGTACTCCGCGTTGATCCGCACGTACTCGTGGGAGAGGTCGGAGAAGAAGACCTCGGTCTCGGCATCATCGCCGGGTAGGGCGATCTCGTATTCCACCTCGCGCCTGTCGATCGCCCGTGCGAGCTCCTCGGCGTCGTAGTCGATCGCGGCCCCGGCGGAGCACACGGGGATGCCCTCGATCGTGATGTCGCAGGCCAGCGGAACGGGTCCGGGCAGTGCCGCTCCCACGGACATCACGAGCCTCCCCCAGTTGGGGTCGGCGCTGTGCAGCGCGGCTTTCACGAGGGGTGAGTTGGCGACCCCGCGGGCAGCCGCCTCGACCGTCTCAAGCGCGCTGCGCTCTCCCCCATCCGACCCGCCCCGCACCACGACGCGGGCAATCCGCGCCGCGCCCTCGCCGTCGGTCACCATCATGATCGCGAGCTGTCGCAGCAGCGCGTCGAGCGCCTCGCCGAAGCGCAGCTCGTCCTCGCTCTCGGGCGCGATCGCCACGCCGCTCGCGCCCGAGGCCATCAGCACGGCGGTGTCGTTGGTCGAGAGGTCGCCATCCACGGTGCAGCGGTCGAAGGAGCGCTTGACGCACACGCCGAGCAGCAGCTCGGCGGTTGGGGACTGCAGCGCGGCGTCGGTCTCCACGAAGCAGAGCATCGTGGCGAAGTTCGGCGAGATCATCCCCGCTCCCTTGCACTGGGCGGCGAGGTGCACGGTCCCGGAGGGCAGCCGCACCTCCAGGTTGGCGCGCTTCTCGAAGGCGTCGGTCGTCTGGATCGCCTTTTGGAAGTCGATGTCGCCCTCGCGGCGCAGCTGCCCGCTGGCGGTGAGGATCCCCTTCAGCGCGGCGTCGACCGGCAGATACCAGCTGATCCCGCCGGTCGAGCCAAGCAGGACCTCCTCGGGCTGCACGCCCATGGCGATCGCGGCGGCGCCCTGCGTCTTGGCGGCGTCATCCAGGCCGCGTTTGCCGGTGGCGGCGTTGGCGCAACCGGAGTTGGCGAGCACCGCCCGCAGCGCATCCAGGCGGCAGCGCTCACGGCTGACCAGCACCGGGGCGGCGGCGGTACCGCTGGCGGTGAAGCGCGCGGCGCTGACGGGATGCTCGGAGTCGCAGATCAGCAGGCCGAGGTCGTGGTTGCCGCTCGGCTTGATCCCGCAGGCGACGCCCGCCGCGCGGAAGCCGGCGGGCAGCCCCGCGTCGGGCTCCAGTTCGCGCACGTGCGCCGGTACCGCCACCCAGCGCGAGCCGAAGAACGGCCGCGGCGGGGTGGGCGGGGATCCCATTCCAGAGCGATCGCCCCATACGTCGTTGCCCGCGCTCATCCCAACCACCCCGTGGGTATCGCCAAGCTCACAGCAGGCCCTCCCTCTCGTCGAGGTCAAACATCAGATTCAGGTTCTGCACGGCCTGCGAGGAGGTGCCCTTCCAGAGGTTGTCGATCGCGGAGAACACGAGCACCTTGCCGGTGTGCGGGTCGGCCGCGGCGAACAGCCGGCAGAAGTTGGTCTCGCGCACCTCCCGCACCCCGGGCGGTCCATCCGCCACCTCGACGAAGGGCTCCGCCGCGTAGGCGTCGCGGTAGAGCTCGCGCAGCTCGGAGTCATCGACGGGGCGCGTGGGGGTTACATAACAGCTCGCGAGCTCCCCCTGGTCGAGCGGCACGAGGTGGGCCTGGAACTGCACGGCGAGGGTTGCGCCGAGCAGACCGAGCTGCTCCTCGATCTCCGGTGTGTGGCGGTGCGCGGCGACCTTGTAGGGGAGGATGTTCTCGCCCGCCATCGAGAGATGGGTGGTGTCGTCGAAGGTGCGCCCCGCGCCGGAGATTCCCTGCTTGGCGTCGATCACCACGTCCGCGATCAGCCCCGCGCGGGCGAGCGGCGCCAGCGCGAGCACCGCGGCGGTGGGGTAGCAGCCGGGGTTGGCGACGATCGCGGCGGAGGCGATCCGCTCGCGGTGAAGCTCGGTGAGGCCGTAGACGGCCTCCCCCAGCAGCGCGGGCCGGGGGTGGGGCCCGTACCAGTGCTCGTAGGTGGAGAGCTCGCGCAGGCGGAAGTCGGCGGAGAGGTCCACCACGCGCACGCCGCGCTCGCGCAGCAGCGCCACGGTGGGCGCGGCCGCCGCGTGCGGGTAGGCGACCACGGCGGCGTCCAGGCGCGCGCCCTCGTCCGGGCCGAGCTCCTCGATCCTCAGCGGCACGCGGTAGCGGGGGTAGAGCTCATCCAGGCGCCGCCCCACCTCCGAGCGCCCGGTGACCCTCGCGAGCTCGAAGCGGGGGTGGCGCCAGAGCAGGTGCGCGGCGAGCGCCCCCGCAAAGCCGGTGGCCCCGGCGACCAGCACCCGGGGGGAGCCGGGGGCGAAGCGCTGCTCAGCCACGCAGCTCACCTTCCAACCTCTCGCCCAGCGCGACCACGATCCGCTCGCGCAGCGGTGCGACCTCATCCTCGGAGAGCGTGCGATCGCTTGCGCGGAAGCTCAGGGCGAGCGCGAGGGACCGCCTGCTCTCCCCCACCTGGGGGCCCTCGTACACGTCGAACACCCGCACGTCGTCCAGCAGGGCGCCCGCGACCTCCCGCACGAGCGCAACCGCCGCCGCGGCGGGCACCTGAGCGGGGAGGACCACCGCGAGGTCCTGGCGCAGCGCGGGGAAGGAGATCAGATCGCGGTAGCGCTCCCGGCCGCTGACGGAGCGGGTCCGGCCGGATCCCGTCCCCGAGCTGTCGGATCCCCTCACCGAGCTGCCGGATCCCGTCCCCGAGCTGCCGGCCCCCGCGGCCGCCACGGCGATCAGCCGGTCGAGGTCGAGCTCCATCGCCGCCGCACCCTCGAGGGACCGGCCCGCCAGCAGCGGGTGCAGCTCGCCGAGCCAGCCGATCGACTCGCCATCCACGGAGACCTCCGCGGCGCGGCCGGGGTGCAGGAAGGGATGGCGCTCGCCGGCGGGAGCGCACTCCAGCGGCACCCGCAGCGCGGTGGCCAGCGCTTCGAGCACTCCCTTCGCCGCGTAGAGGTCGGCCCGGGGCGGATCCGGCGCCCTCCAGGTCGCGGGTACGGCGCGGCCGCTGAGCAGAACCCCGAGCGCGCGGTGCTCCGCGACGGAGGGGTCCTGCCAACGGAAGACGGTGCCAACCTCGAAGATCCGCAGATCCGGATTCTCGCGGGCGGCGTTGCGCGCGGCGCTGTCGAGCAGCGAGCCGAGCAGCGTGGTGCGCAGCAGCGCGTGCTCCTCGGAGAGAGGGTTCTCCAGGGCGACGGCGCCCGCGAGGCGCGGGTCGCCGCCGCTCAGGCGCAGGCGCTCCAGGGACTCGCGCGAGGTGAAGGTCCACCCCACCGTCTCATACAGCCCCCTCCCCACGAGCGCGTCCACCGCGTGGCGGCGCAGGTGCTGCTCGTGGGAGAGCAGGCCCGCGGGGCGGCGGGGGGGAGCGTGGCGGGCAGCTTCTCCAGGCCGTCGATCCGCGCGACCTCCTCGATCAGGTCGGCCTCGCGCGAGACGTCCGCGCGCCTGGGGGGCGGTACGGTGACCTCCAACCCGTCGGGCACATCCCGCACCTTGAAGTCGAGGGCCTGGAGGATCTCCCGCTGGCGCGTACGGGGGACGGGCACGCCGAGGATCGCCTCGACGCGCGCCTCCCGCAGGTGGACCGGGATCGAGTGAGCGCCCGGCCGCCCGACGTCGACGGTGCCCGGGGTGAGGGTGGCGCCGCACAGCTCGATCATGAGGCGCGCCGCGATCGCCTGGGCGTGGATGCACTGCTCGGGGGCGAGGCCCTTCTCGAAGCGCGCGGAGGCCTCGCTGCGCAGACCCAGCGCCCAGGAGGAGCGGTGGATGTTGGGACCGTCCCAGGTGGCGACCTCCATCAACACGCGCGTGGTGTCCTCCCCCACCTCCGAGCGCGCCCCGCCCATCAGCCCCGCGATCGAGGTGGGACCCTCGGCGTCCTCGATCACCACCATCTCACCGTCCAGGGTGCGGGTCTGCCCGTCGAGCGTCTGCACCAGCTCGCCCTCCTGTGCGCGACGCACCACCAGCCGCCCGCCCGGGACGCGGTCGAGATCGAAGGCGTGCAGCGGCTGGCCGGTGAGGAGCATCGCGTAGTTGGTTATGTCGACCACGTTGTTGATCGGGCGCTGCCCCGCGGCGCTCAGGCGCGCCTTCAGCCAGGGGGGAGACTGGGCGATCCTCACGCCTTCGAAGACCCGCGCGGTGAAGCGGGGACAGAGGTCGGGGCAGCGCACCTCGACCCGCGCGAGCGCCGCGCCGTCGCTCCCTGCCGGCAGCGGCCCCGCGCTGCCGGGGTCCTCGCTCCAGGGCGCGGGCGCGAGCGGGGCGCCGGTGGCGGCGTGCAGCTCGCGCGCCACTCCGTACACGCCGAGGCAGTCGGGGCGGTTGGGGGTCACCTCGAGCTCCAGCACCTCCGTGGCGATCGGGAGCACCCGGGCGAGTGGGGTGCCCGGTGCGAGCCGGCCGTCCTTGAGCAGCCCATCCAACACGAGGATCCCCTCCCCTCCCGGTCCGATCTTCGAGCTCCCGCTCCGCGCAGATCATCCCCTCGGAGACCACGCCCCGGAGCTTTGCCCGCTTGATCTCCATGCCGTCGGGCATCACCGCCCCGGGGCACGCCACGGCGACGGTCTGCCCGGCGGCGACGTTCGGCGCTCCGCACACGATCCTCGCCGGGCCCTCCGACCCGGCATCTCCGAGATCGACCTCGCAGACGCTCAGGCGGTCGGCGTTGGGGTGGCGCTCGCACGCCAGCACCCGCCCCACCACGAAGCGCTCGGGGGAGCGCACCCCGTGGTGGTGGATCGCCTCCACCTTGGTGCCCGTCATCGTCAGGCGCTCCTCGATCGCGTGCACGTCGAGGGCGGGATCGCAGTACTCCCGCAGCCACTCCAGAGGCACCCTCATCCGAACTGCTCCAAAAAACGCAGGTCGTTCTCGAAGTAGAGGCGCAGATCGGGAATCCCGTGCTTGAGCATCGCGATCCGCTCGATCCCCATGCCCCAGGCGAAGCCCTGCACATGCTCGGGGTCGTACCCCGGTGCGTTGCGCTCGGTGGTGGGGACGTGGGAGAATACGTTGGGGTCGACCTCGCCGGCGCCGAGCACCTCCAGCCACCCCTCCCCCTTGCAGAGATGGCAGCGCGCGCCGTCGCCCAGGAAGCCCCTGCCGTCGCAGTGAAAGCAGGAGACGTCCACCTCGACGGAGGGCTCGGTGAAGGGGAAGAAGTGGGGGCGCAGGCGCACCTCGCGCTCCCCGCCGAACACCGCCCGCGCGAACTCCAGCAGCGTGCCCTTGAGGTCGGCGAGCGTGATCCCCTCGTCGACCGCCAGCCCCTCCACCTGGTGGAACTGGGGCGTGTGGGTGGCGTCGCTGTCGGGCCGGTACACCCTTCCCGGGATCACCACGTACAGCGGCGGCGGATGTGCTTCCATCGCGCGGATCTGCATCGGGGAGGTGTGCGTGCGCAGCACCAGCTCCCCGGGCTCGCCGCGTGGGGCCTGCCCGGCGCCCGGAGCGCCCTCCCCGGCCGAGCGGGTGGGGTCGTGCACATAGAAGGTGTCGCTCCGCGCGCGCGCGGGGTGCGTGGGGCTGTGGTTGAGCGCGTCGAAGTTGTAGTGCACCGTCTCCACCTCCGGCCCCTCCAAGATGGCGAAGCCGAGCCCCACGAAGATGTCCTCGAGCTCCCTCTGCATCGCGGTGAGCACGTGCAGGCGACCCACCGGCTGGGGAGGGGCGCCGGGGAGCGTCACGTCGAGGAGATCCTCCCGCAGGCGCGTCTCCAACTCCGCCTCCCCCAGCTGCCCGGCGCGCGCGTCGATCAGCTCCTGGAGCGCCACGCGCGCCTCGTTGGCGGCCTTGCCGACCGTGCCCCGCTCCTGCGCCGGCAGCTCGCGCACCCCGCGCAGCAGCTGCGGCAGCTCTGCGCGGCGGCCCAGGTGGCGCACCCGCAGCGCCTCCAGCTCATCCGCGCTCACGGCCGCGGCGATCTCGCCCTCAGCCTCTGCGCGCAACTGCTGGATCCGTTCGATCACGACGCGGGGACCCTAGTCATTTCATACAGCGCGACGGTCGCCGCCATAGCCGCGTTCAGAGAGTCGTTGACTATGGGGATGTGCGCCACGTGCTCGCACGCCGCCACGATCTCCGCCGGCAGGCCCTCGCGCTCGGCGCCCACGAGGACCGTGAACGCGGGCGCGGGGCCAACGAGGCCACACACCCGTTCCAGCGCCAGTGCGGGCGGGCGGGAGTCAGCCACCAGCGCGATCCGCTCCCCCGGCAGCTCCCCCACCGCGCCGGCGCGGGCGAGGGGAACCGCGAAGATCGCGCCCATGCCCGCGCGCACCGCCTTCGGCGAGCAGGGGTCCGCGCAGCCCGGGCCCAGCGCCACGCAGGAGGCTCCGAAGGCGAGCGCCGCGCGCAGCACCGTGCCCACGTTGCCGGGGTCGGAGACCCCGTGCAGATATACGCACAGCGGCCCCGCGGGCGCCGCCAGCCAGCGCTGCTCGTAGACCCCGATCACGCGCGCGCCCGAGCCCAGCGTCGAGACCTCCGCGAGCGTGGCGGGCTCCACGTCGAGGAAGCCCCCGCCCCCGAGTCCGCTGCCGGCCGCGCGGAAGCCCGCGACCGCCGGCCACCCCGCGCGCTGGGCCGCCGCGATCAGATCCTCCCCCTCCGCGAGGAAGCGTCCGCTGCGCGCGCGCTCGCGCCTACGTCGCAGGCGCCGCAGCTCCTGGAGGTGGGGATTGTGTGGGGATGTGATGATGGTCATCGAGAGGTCGGGGTTGGAATCTTGCTCACTGTGGTCATCGAGGGGTCGGAGTTGGAATCTTCCTCACCGCCTGGGATGGAAACTCGCTCGGTGGGGGCGCCCACAAAAAAAGGCGCCGTCCCCTGCGGGGGAGCGGCGCCCGGGAGGCTCGGATGTCGGGGCCCTGGGTCAGGCGGCCGACGCCTCGCGGGCGACCTCGGCGAAACGTCGGAACGCCTCGGCGTCGCGCACCGCGACGTCCGCGAGCACCTTGCGGTCGAGCTCAACGCCGGCCAGCGAGAGGCCGTGCATGAACTGGGAGTAGCTCATCCCGTTCTGGCGGGCCGCCGCGTTGATGCGGGTGATCCACAGGCGGCGGAAGTCGCGCTTGCGGTTGCGCCGGTCGCGGTAGGCGTAGGTGTCCGCCTTGATCAGCGCCTCCTTGGCGCGCCTGTAGTTGGAGTGCGCCTCCCCCCGGAAGCCCTTCGTCAGCGCCAGGGTGGCGCGGCGCTTCTTGCGGGCGTGCACGGAGCGCTTGACCCTCACGACCCACCCCCTCCCCCCACGCTTCGGCGGGGCGGCCCTCCGCGGGCTCTTCGAGCCCACGCCCAGCATCCGCTTCACCCGGGGGGTGTCGTGCGCGGAGATCTCCGCGGGGGCTCCCAGGGTGCGCTTGCGCTTGGGGGACTTCTTCTCGAGGATGTGGCTCGTGAAGGCGTGCCGGCCCCGCACCTTGCCGGTGGCGGTGACTTTGAAGCGCTTCTTCGCGCCGGAGTGGGTCTTCATCTTGGGCATGGGAGGCGATGATTATGGCAGACCCTCCCGCCGATCGCGGAGCTGTCCAGCGGCCCGTGCGGCTGTCATGTAACGGGTCCCCGGAGCCGATGACCCTCCAGATGGACCGAGCGTCGATCGCGCAGACCCCCATGGAGCATCCCGAGCGTCCGCCCACCGACCCCCCGGGCACGATCGCGCACGCCCTGCGGGAGATCGCGCAGGCCGGGACGAGGAGCACCGAGCGGGCGTTGGACCTCGCCTGCGAGCGCCTCGTGGAGGCACTCGCCGCCGCCGAGCGCCTGCGCGCGGAGCTGCGCGCGCGCCGCGCGGAGCTGCGCACGGTGGAGAACCGCATGCACATCACCACCGAGATGCTCCACGAGGGGGTGCTCGTGTTCGACCTCCACGGGCGCACCGTATACGCCAACAACGCCGCCGCGCAGATCCTCAGCATGAGCCACGACCAGCTCCTCTCCCGCCACGCCCGCGACCGCCGCTGGCACTTCCTGCACGAGGACGGCTCCCCCTGGCCCGTCGCCAGCAACCCCACCGCCGAAACGCTGCAGACGGGACGCTCCTGGCGCGCCGTGGTGATCGGGGTGCGCAAGCCCGGGGGCGTGCTGACGTGGATCTCGCTCAGCACCCGCCCCTCGGTCGACGAGCAGGGGCGCCAGTGCGGGGCGATCGCCACCTTCGCGGACATCAGCGAGCGGCGCACGATCCTCGAGCAGCTGCGCCACCAGGCCCACCACGACCAGCTCACCGACCTCGCCAACCGCCGGCTCTTCCACAAAGAGCTCGACCGCGCGATCGCCCGCGCCCAGCGCCACGGCTGCGCGGTGGCGCTCGTGTACATGGACCTCAACGGGTTCAAGCAGATCAACGACACGCTCGGCCACCGCGCCGGGGACGAGGTGCTGCGAACGCTCGCCGTGCGCCTCAGCGGGGCGGTCCGCGAGGAGGAGCTGATCTCACGTTACGGGGGCGACGAGTTCGTGGCGCTGCTCAGCATGCTGCGCCATCCCTCGGGCGAGGTGCAGGCGTTCATGGAGCGCATGCGCCTCACCCTCGCGGAGCCCATCCGCGTCGAGGCCGGCGCGGTCAGGGTCGGCGCGAGCCTTGGCGCGAGCGTCTATCCGCACGATGGGTCCTCCGCCGAGCAGCTCCTGCACCACGCCGACGCGGCGATGCTCGCGATCAAGGGTACCCGTACCCGTGCCGCCTGAGCGCGGCAGGCAAGGCTAGGCGGTCTCGGGGGCGGAGGGCTCCACGGAGGTGGAGGACTCCTCGGGGGCGGGAGCCTCCTCGGGGGCCGACGACCCGTCTACGGCGGGGGCACTCTCCTCGACAGCGGCGCCCTCCTCGACAGCGGCGCCCTCCTCCACAGCGGCGCCCTCCTCGACAGCGGCGCCCTCCTCGACAGCGGCGCCCTCCTCCACAGCGGCGCCCTCCTCCACAGCGGCGCCCTCCGCGGGCGCGGCGCCGTCCGGGGAGTGCTCATCGAAGCGGCCCGCCAGCACCGCTTTGGAGGGGCCGAGCATCATCGTCATGTTGCGCCCCTCCTGCATTGGGCGCTGCTCGACCATGCCGAGCTCCGCGAGCTCCTCCGCGAGCCGGTCGAGGATCAGGGTGCCCCGCTCGGGATGGGTGACCTCGCGTCCGCGGAACATGATCGTGATCTTCACCTTGTCGCGGTGGCGCAGGAAGCGTTCGACGTGGTGCTTCTTGGTGTCGTAGTCGTGCTGGGCGATCTTCGGGCGAAACTTGATCTCGCGCACCGTGATCTGCTGCTGGTGCTTGCGCGCCTGCTTGAGCTTCTGGGCCTGCTCGTACTTGTACTTGGAGTAGTCCAGCACCCGGCACACCGGGGGGCGCGCCTCGGGGGCCACCTCCACCAGATCCAGATCCCGCTCCTGGGCGAAGCGCAGCGCATCGGGGGTCTTTAGCACGCCCACCTGGGCGCCCTGATCGTCGATCAGGCGCACCTCGGGCACGCGGATCCGCTCGTTGATCCTCGTCGTGTCCCGCTCGGGCGGGCGCCGGTCGAACCTCCGGGGTACGGCCACTAGCTGTCCTGATTGCGCGTCAAGCTGGTAATCAGGCGAGGCGCTCTGAGTGGGTGCGGGAACTCAAGGTGGCCGAGTATAACGGGGTGCAGGCGCCGCACAAGGGGGTTGGCCGGAACGTCACAACTTCATCTGCTCGAGCAGCCGCTCCGCCAGCTCGTCCACCGGGACGCTCCCGGCACCCTCCTTCGGGCCGACTCCACCCTCAGGGCTGCGCGCCCCCCCTCCCCCGCGGTGCTCGCGCACCGAGACCGTGCCCTCGCGCTCCTCGCGCTCGCCCACCACGAGCATGTAGGGGATGCGGCGCAGCTCCGCCTCGCGGATCTTGCGCCCGATCGACTCACCCCGGTCGTCCAGCTCGACGCGTACCCCCCGGCGGCGAAGCCGCTCCTCCACCCTCCCCCCGTACTCGTTGAAGCGGTCGGAGAGCGTCAGCACGATCGCCTGCACCGGCGCGAGCCACAGCGGCAGCTCACCCGCGTAGTGCTCGATCAGGATGCCGATGAAGCGCTCGAAGGAGCCCATCAGCGCGCGGTGGATCATCACGGGGCGGTGCTCTGAGTTGTCCGCGCCGGTGTACGCGAGGTCGAAGCGCTCGGGCATCGAGTAGTCGAGCTGCACCGTTCCCAACTGCCAGGAGCGCCCGATGGAGTCGGTCATGTGGAGGTCGATCTTGGGGCCGTAGAAGGCCCCGTCGCCCGCGTTGACCTCGTAGGCGAGGCCCTCCGCCTCCAGGGCCCCCTGCAGCGCGGCCTCAGCGCGGTCCCACATCTCATCGCTGCCGATCCGCCGCGCGGGGCGCGTGGAGAGCTCAAGGCGCGGCTCGAAGCCGAAGAGGTCGTAGAGGTGGAAGCCGAAGCGCAGGCACTGCACCACCTCCTCCTGCACCTGCTCCTCGGTGCAGAAGATGTGGGCGTCGTCCTGGGTTATGTGTCGCACCCGCAGCAGCCCGTGCAGCACCCCGGAGGGCTCGTGGCGGTGCACGAGGCCCGCCTCGGAGTAGCGGATCGGGAGGTCCCGGTAGGAGCGGCGGCGGTCCGCGTAGATCTGAATGTGCGCCGGGCAGTTCATCGGCTTCAGGCCCATCGGGCGCCCCTCGACCTCGGTGAAGTACATGTTCTCCCGGTACTTCTCCCAGTGGCCCGAGCGCTTGAAGAGGTCCACGTCGAAGAGGATCGGCGTTTTGACCTCCTCGTAGCCCCGCGCGCTGTTCTCCCTGCGCCAGAGGTCCAGCAGCGCGTTCCACACCGCCATCCCCGCCGGCTTCCACAGGGGCGCCCCCGGGGAGAGCTCGGAGAACTGGAAGAGGTCCAGCTCCCGCCCCAGCTTGCGGTGGTCGCGCGCGCGCGCCTGCTCCAGGCGCTCCAGGTGGGCCTCCAGGTCGGCCTTCGCGAAGAACGCGGTCCCGTAGATACGGGTCAGCATCGTGCGCGTGGAGTCCCCCCGCCAGTAGGCCCCCGCGACCGACTGCAGCCGGAAGGCCCCCACGGTCTTCGTGGAGGGGGCGTGGGGGCCGCGGCAGAGGTCGGTGAAGGGGCCGTTGGTGTACAGCGAGACCGTCTCCAACCCCCCCTCCTCCGCGCCCGCGCCGGACTCGGCGGCGCGCACGAGGTCGTCGATCAGCTCCACCTTGTAGTCCTGCCCCGCCGCCTGGAAGCGCCCGCGGGCCTCCCCGGGGGGGAGCTCGGCGCGCTCGAAGGGCTCGGCGGCCTTCACGTGCGCGCGCATCCGCTCTTCGATCGCCGGGAAGTCCGCCTCGGAGACGCTCACCCCGTCGGGGAACTCGAAGTCGTAGTAGAAGCCCTGCTCGATCGCGGGCCCGATCGAGATCTTCACGCCCGGGTAGAGCTCCATCACCGCGCTCGCCAGCACGTGCGCCGCGTCGTGGCGGATCAGGCGCAGCGGCTCCTCCCCCTCGCTGCGCGCCGTCAGGATCGCGATCCGCGCCCCGTCGGGCAGCGGGCGGGAGAGGTCGCGCACCTCGGGTGGCACCTGCGCCGCGGGCTCGCCCTCATGGCCGGGGGCGCCCCCCCCCGTGGCGTCCACCCCCAGGATCTGCACCGCCAGCGCCGCCCGCGCCAGGCCGGGGCCGATCGCGGCGGCGGCATCGGCGCCGGTGGCGCGGTCGGGGAGCTCCAGGGCGTTGCCGTCGGGGAGTGTGACCGTGAGACTCATCGAGCGCTGGAGGCTACCGCCAGCGGGGACGAGCGGGCCGCCCCGGGGAGAGGCCCGTAGTCACCGCCGCGAGCTGGAGCACCTCGCGCTTCGCGGGACAGGGGAAGGGGAGGGGGGAGGGGGTACGCAGTTAGGCGACCCGCCACAGGGCGTCGTCGCCCAGGGCGGTGCGCCGCGCGCGGACCGCGAAGGGCATCCCGTAGCGCTCACGGAACATCAGCTGCCCCAGCGCGGAGCGCGCGGGGGTGTAGCCGCTCTGGACGTAGCGCTCAGCGCTCTCCGCGAGACCGATCGTCACCAGGCGCCAGCGCAGCTGAGCTCCGTAGCGCCAGCGCAGCACCGCGAGCGCCGGACTGACCGAGTAGCCCCAGGGGCACCCGGGGTCGTTGAAGTAGGTGACCTCGATCTCGCCCATCGCCCGCTCAGCGTAGCCGCATCCTCCGCGCGCCCCGGTGCGGCGGAGGACGCAGACAGTCGTCTTCACCATCTGGGAGGATTGCGCGATGGCGACCGCCGAACCCCCGGTCTCGATCACGCTCTCCGCAATGCAGGTCGAGGAGGTGGTGCGTGCCGCCGACCCCGGGCGCGCGCCGGGCTTCGCCGCGCTGATCTCCACGGCGCTCAGGCGCACCGAGGGCGCCGGGGGCTCTCCCGGGTACGACGAGCGGCGGCTCTCGCGCTCGCTGCTGCGGGGCCTTGCGATTCTCACCTGCTTCGGCCCCGACGAGCAGGCGCTGGGCTTGATGGAGATCGCCGAGCGCCTGCAGATCAGCGCCAGCACCATCCACCGCTACGTGATCACGCTCGTGGAGGTCGGTCTGCTCGAGCAGTCCCCCAAGACGCGCAAGTACCGGCTGCCCTCGGTCTGAGGGCCGGCCCGGGGACGGGAGGTTCGGACGCAATCGATGCTTGGTACGTTGCGTGGGGAATGCAGGATGGATATTTTCCCCGCGCCAGCTCCATGCTGCGCCGCGTTCACGAAGAGAGGGCCGTCGGCCTCCTCTACGGTCAGCGCGCGCTCTGCGTGGGTGCGGTGAAGCCCCTGAACTACGTGGGGACGAGCACTCACACGCGCGGCAAGAGCCGGCCCTTCCGCCGCATCTCCCACACGGGGGAGATGTTCGAGAAGGTCTTCTTCGGCACCCGCGAGGAGGCCGATCGGGTGCTCGATGCGGTGCGGCGCATGCACGAGCAGGTCGTCGGCGAGCTGCCCGAGGACGCGGGTCCGCATAACCCCGCGGGCACCCCCTACTCGGCCTTCGACCCGGAGCTCATGCTGTGGACGGTCGCCGTGATCGCCGACTCCGCGGAGTGGTTCTACGAGCGGCTCGTGCGCCGCCTGGGCGAGGGGGAGCGGGAGGCACTGTGGCGGGACTACGTGCGCTTCGCCGAGCTCTTTGGCATGCCCCCCGACTCCGCTCCCGCCACCTACGGGGACTTCCGCGCCTGGTATGAGCGCCAGCTCGCCGGAGAGGATCTCTATCTGACCGAGGAGGCGCGCTACATGGGCTACGTCTCGGCCTTCGCGATCCCCATGCCCGCGAGGCGCCGGGTGGGCAAGCGCATCCACGATCTGCTCATGCTGGCCTCGCTGCCCGCGCGCGTGCGCGAGCTCTACGGCCTGCGCCTGCACCCCCGCGAGCAGGCGGCCAGCGCGGCGGTGCTCGCGACCGCGCGCCGCGCCCGGCCGCTGCTGCCGCGGGGTCTCGCCCGCGGCTCCTGTACCCCGGAGTTCCGGATGGTCGCGGAGATCGAGCGGCGGCGGATCGAGCGGGGCGAGCCCACCCCGCGGCTCGCGGACTAGCCGCACAACCTCCTCGGGTCCCTCACCGCCGGGAAGCCCACCTCGATCCTCATCCCCCTGCGGCCGCGCGCGGGCGTGGAGACGTTCGAGCTCGCGGTGTCAGCTCATGTTGCTTGGTTGCGGTCTCCGACCAGCACGAGGTCCAGGCCGGGGTGTCTGGTGACGATCTCGTCCACCAGCGATCTTCCCGGTCGACCGAATCTCTGGTGGGGGTGGGGTGTGCCCATGACGATGTGTGTCGTCCCGTGGCTGACGGCCACGCGTGTCACGGCACGGGCGATGTTGCTGTCGGTCTCGATGATCAGCGGCGACGCTCATATACGATCGAAGCCCGCGATCAGTGCGCCGAGGAGGGCGAAACCACGGCGGCGATGGCGATCGCTACGACATCCATCCCCTCAAAGCATCCCACCCAGGCCGGTCACGCCGGGGTTGCGGCGATGACCCTCCTCATCGTGCGACCATGTCTGTCAGACGAGCGCCACGCTGCCGGCCTCGGCCGTGGGCGCGCCCTCAGGGAGATGCTGTGTGAACCAGTCGATCGCGAGCTGTGCGACGCGGTCGAGCGCCCCGGGCTCCTCGAACAGGTGCGTCGCGCCGGGCACGATCGCAAGCTCGCTCTCGCGGCTCATGCGCCGCTGCGCGTGGCGGTTGAGCTCCAGCACGGTCGTGTCGGCGCCGCCGACGATCAGCAGCACGGGCGCCACCACCTCGCCGAGTCGCGGCTGCGCCAAATCGGGGCGCCCACCACGGGAGACGACCGCGCACACCCCCGCCTGCAGCTCGGCCGCGGCGAGCAACGCGGCAGCCGAGCCGGTGCTCGCGCCGAAGTACCCGAGCACCAGACGGGCGGTCTCGGGCTGGCGGCGCAACCAGTGCGTCGCGACGACGAGCCGCCGTGCGAGCAGGGGAATGTCGAACACGTTCGCTCGATCTGCCTCCTCGTGGGGAGTCAGCAGATCGAACAGCAGCGTGGCGAAACCGGCCTCGTTCAGCGCGTGCGCGACCTGCCGGTTGCGGGGGCTCAGTCGGCTGGAGCCCGAGCCGTGCGCGAACGCCACCACCCCACGCGCGTACGCACCCCACGGCACCGTCAAATCCCCGCTCAGCACGACGCCCGGGGCCGCCTCGATCGCGACCTCGCGCGCGACCGCGCCACTGTGCTCCGCCAGCAGCGCCGCGACCTCCTCCTCGGAGGTCTGGCTGAAGTCCTCATACCACAGCCCGACCGCCCACATGTCCGCGGGCGTCTGCACGCACACCACCTCATCGACCGATTTGCGCAGCTCGCGCGCCGATGCCGGGGCGGCGACCGGCACCGCCAGGATCACGCGCGCCGCGCCGCGCTCACGCAGCGAGCGCGCGGCTGCCTGCGCGCTGTGACCTGTCGCCAGGCCGTCATCGACAAGCAGCACCGTCCGTCCGGCGATCGCCAGCCGCGGGCGCCTGGCGTAGCGGCTCGCCGACCGTTCGGCCAGCTCGCGCCGTGCGCGCTCCACCACCGCGTCGAGCTCGGCGGGGTTCAGCCGCAGCCGCCGCACGGCCTCCTCCTCGATGACGAGGACGTCGTCCTCGGCGAGCGCTCCGATCCCGTACTCGGGGTTGCCGGGCGCCCCGATCTTGCGCACGAGCACAAGGTCCAACGGGGCCTCCAGAGCGCGCGCGACCTCGGCCGCGACCGGCATCCCGCCGCGCGGGATGCCCACCACGACCGGGTTCTCGTAGCGGAGATCGCCGAGCAGCGCCGCCAAACGGCGCCCCGCGTCGCGACGGTCGACGAAGCGCACATCGCCGTCCCCTGGGCTGAACGGCAGCTCGACGATCGAGTTGACCGCACCGGTACGCCGCGGATGTCGTACCTGTGTCACGGGATCGTCCTCTGCTGTGTCACCGGATCGGGGATCGTCCTCTGGGGATCGTCCTCTGCGCCATGGGCCGATCTTCCCGTCAGCCGGCGCTCTCGGCATCAGCAGCGGGTGCGGATCGCCACTGTGGGCTACTACTGATCGAGCTCACAATCGCTCCCAGCGGTGCCCGCGCGATCCGACGGTGACCGGCTCCGCGCCGGCGACGCTCACCTGTGCCGGCAGGTCGCTGGAGACCTCGATCGCGCCCTCGCTCACCCGTACACGCAACTGTGCCCCCCTGAAGCGCAGCCGCAGCTCAAGCCGCTCCCAGCCGGCGGCGAGCCGCGGGTCGAGCTGAAGCACATCGCCGCGCGGGCGCGCCCCGGTGAAGCCGAGCGCCAGCGCCTGCCAGACGCTTCCCATCGCCGCGATGTGAACCCCGCCGACGACCTGCGCCCGGTGCGCCCGCTCGGGCGAAAGCAGTAGGTCGGCGGCGATCGGCCGCTGCTGGCCGATCTCCGAGATGACCAGCGGCTCGAGCTCGAAGAAGCCCGCGAACTGCTCGTAGACGCCGGTATCGGGCCGGTAGCCGTCGACGAGCTCCTCGGCGAGCTGGAGCCACGCCAAGCGCTCGGCCCGGTCGAGGTCGCCGTCCGCGGTCTCCGCGGACGCGCGGCGCAGGCTCCAGCGCGCCATCACGTTGGTATACGCGTTGTCGTCGACGAGCTCGTGGTACTCGTCGGGGCCGATCACACCGCGGATATGCGCGCTCCCGTCACCGTCGCGTTCCACCCGGGAGGCCCAGTAGCGCGCGGTCTCCACGAGCAGCCGCCGGCCGGGTCCTTCGCGGAACGTCTGGTCGCCGGTCCAGTCGATGTAGCACCCGGCGGCCCAGGCGACGTCGGCGACGATGTGCTCCTCGCGCTGGCCCGTGTAGATCGCGACCTCTTCCCCGGCACGGTTGCGCGCAGCCCGCGGAGTCACGTCCTCGCCACTCGCCGCCGACTCCCAGGCAAAGCGAGCACCGGCATGGCCGGCAGCACGCGCGGCCGCCTGGGCCGCCGGCAGACGGCGGACGCGGTACTCGAGGATCGCCCTCGCGGCCGCGGGGTGGGTGGCGGCAAGGAACGGCAGCACGAACACGTCGCTGTCCCAGAAGACGTGGCCGCGGTAGCCGCGGCCGCTCAGGCCGCGGGCGCCGACCGGCGCCTCGCCGCTGTCGGCGGCGCTGCCGATCAGGTGATACAGCGCCAGGCGCACCGCGAGCTGCAGCCGCGGGTCGCCGTCGATCCGCACGTCGGCCTCCTCCCAGCGCTGCGCCGAATGTGGGCGGCCCACCGCCGAGCGCGAGCACCCCGGGCGGAACGCCGGCGGGCTCAACGCCGACCGACGCCACCGTGGCACCGGCGGCTGCGGCGAGGAGTATCTGGGAGTCGCTGCCGGGAAGGCCGAAGCGGTGCACCGCTCCAGGAGCTCGACCCCGTCCGTGCCGGCGCGAAACACCTCCGAGCCGCGGTTGAGCAGCAGATGCAGCTCTCCCGGGCCGCGCGGGCGCGCCCGGAGCTGACCGTCGATGTTGCCCACGTGGGTGCCGCTGAGGACAGCCACGTCCAGGCCGAGTGCGCAGGCGTCCTGCACGGCGGTGCGGACCGCGCCGGCGTCCGGCGGCGCGGTCTGGGACCGCGGTGCCGTCCCAGTCGAAGATGAGCGCCTCGAAGCGCCTGTCGAGATCCGCGGGCAGCGCCGTCATGGGAGGCTCATGGGAGACTCACGGGGCGGCGGCCAGCGTCACGTTCAGCTCGCCGTCCTGCTCGAGCAGCGCGAAGCCCGTGACGTGGCCGTCGCGCTTGAACTCCAGCGTCACGCTGGCCTCGCCCACCCGCAAGCGCTCCAGCCGGATCTCTCCCAGCCAGTCGGGCAGCACCGGACGCTCGATCCGCAGCCCCCGAGCGGGCGCGTCGGCGGAGATGCCGAGCATCGCCTGGACGATCAGGAACGGCGCCGCCGCGGCCCACGCCTGGGGGATGCACGCGACCGGGTAGGCGACGACAGCGGCGCGGTCGGAGCGGTCAAAGCCGCAGTAGAGCTCCGGGAGGCGGAAGTCGCGCGCGCCGCTGGCGACGTCGAACAGCGCGCCGGCGATCCGGCGGGCGGCGTTGTCGTGGCCGTAGCGCTTCAGGCCCGCGGCGAGGATCGCGTTGTCGTGCGGCCACACCGATCCGCAGTGGTAGCTCATCGGGTTGAACGCGGGGCAGCCGCTTGAGAGCGTCCGCACGCCCCAGCCGCAGAACATGTCCGGCGCCATCAGCCGCTCCGCCACCGCGGTAGCCCGGTGCGGCTCGACGATCCCGCAGTACAGGCAGTGGCCGGGGTTGGAGGTGACACTCGCCACCTGGCGCTTGCGCCCGTCGAGCGCAAGCGCGAACGTCCCCTCCGCGGGGTTCCAGAACGCCTCGTCGAACGCCTCGCGCAGCCGCTGCGCCTCGCCGCGCAGACGCAGGGCGACGTCCTCGTCTCCGAGCGCGGCGTAGACGTCGGCGATCGTGAGCTTGGCGCGGTAGACGTAGCCCTGCACCTCCACGAGCGCGATCGGACCCTCCGCGAGCGAGCCGTCGGCGTGCACGATCGAGTCGTGGGAGTCCTTCCACCCCTGGTTGCGCAGGCCTCCGGGGGAGCGGCGCTCGTACTCGACGAACCCGTCGCCGTCGCGATCGCCGAACTCGTCGATCCAGCGCAGCGCACCGTCGAGCGCGGGGCGCAGCGCGCGGAGCGTCTCCAGGTCGCCCGTCCAGGCGTAGTAGTCGGCCGCACACATCAAAAACAGCGGCGTCGCGTCCACGGTTCCGTAGTACGGCGTGTGCGGCACGATCCCCACGCCGGCGAGCTCGCCGACGCGCAGCTCGTGCATGATCTTGCCCGGCTCGGCATCGCGCCACGGGTCATCCTCGCTCGCCTGGAGCTTCGCCAGGACACCCAGCGCGTCGCGCGCCAGGTCGGTGTTCAGCAGCAGCGCCTCGCCGGCCGTGACGAGCGCGTCGCGCCCGAACGGCGCGACGTACCACGGGATCCCCGCGGACACGATCCGCCCGCCCCGCGCCGGCATCACCAGCGCCCGCAGATCGCGCCTGGACTTCGCGATCAGCCCCTCGAACAGCTCGTTGTCGCTTGAGATCCGCGTGCAGCGCGACTCCCACTCCGAGCTCGCCTGCTCGAGCTCGGCTTCCGCGCGCTCCAGGCGCCGCCGCGGACGGCGGCGGCCACCGATCGAGGGCTCGGCCGTCATCAGCACCGTCACCGGGACTCCCGGCTCGAGCACCGCCTCCCAGTGCGCCTGCACACGGTCTGAGTCAAGCTCGACCCGGGCGGGCGGTGGATCGAGCTCGATGACGACCTCGCGGAACACCTCGTCCTCGCCGACGTAGGCCAGCACCATCCCGCGCTCGATCTTCTTGGGCGCGAGCGCGTGCCCGCGCGCCTCGCGTCGCGGCCCCCCGCGCACCTCGAAGATGTCAGCGAAGTCGCCAGCCAGTGCAAGCGAGAAGCTCGTGCTCACCGACTCGCGTAGGAAGTTGAGCACGCGCACGCGGTAGTACAGCCGACCCGCGGCGATCATCAGCTCGCGGCTGATGCTCAACGACTGCTGCGGCACCTCCGGCAGCCCCCGGCGGCGCAGGCCGGCGTTGGTCGAGTCGACGATCGCGCGATCGTCCACCGCCGCATAGGAGAGCGCGACCGGAGGGACATCGCCGACCTGAAGGCGGATCTCCGAGAGGTAGCGCGTGTCGTGGGCGTAGAAGCCCTCGCCGGACACCTGCCCCGCGAGGACGTCGCCGTCGGTGCGCGCGCACAGGAACAGCTCGCCGTCCTTGATCACGAGCAGCTCCTCGCGCGCCTCGGCTCGGATCGCCGGCGCGCCCCGCAGCTCGACCGGGCCGGCGCGACCGAGAACCTCGAATTGCTCCCCGCGCGGGCTGAGGACCAAACGCTCCGTGGCGGGGGTGGCAGACCCGCCGCTCCCCCTCGATCGCCCGCGAGCGTCCGTCGGCTCCACCGCTTTCTCGTTGCTCACTGGTCAGGCCGCTCTCATCGACTATCCTCGATCGTACGCTTTCCAACGGAGATCCCCAGCGCAAGCTTTGCATCGCTGTGCTTGCGCCGCCGTGGATCCCGGTGCCGCCACCGGCCTACGGCGGGATCGAGGCGGTCGTCGCATTGCTGTGCGAAGAGCTCCACGCGCGCGGGCACGAGGTGACGCTGTTCGCGGCGCCCGGCTCGCGCTCCCCCGCGGAGGTGCGCTCCCCGCTCGAGTGGGCGCACGGCGATCAGATCGGCTCCTCGCTGCACGAGTCAGACCACGTCGGCAGCGCCTACGACGCGATCGACCGCGCCGCCGCGGAGGGCCGGCCGTTCGACATCGTGCACGAGCACTCCGGTTTCACCGCGGTCGCGATGGCACACCGCGTCTCAGCGCCGGTCGTGCACACCCTGCACGCGCCGTTCAACGACGAGACACGGCCGTTCTACAAACGCCACGGCCACAAGGTGAGGCTCGTCGCGATCAGCCGCTTCCAGCTCGAGCACACCCCGGACGGAGTGCGCGTCGCCGACGTCGTGCCCAACCCGATCCGCGTCGAGGACTGGCCGCTTCGCCGCGAGAAGGACGACTACCTGCTGTGGATGGGCCGGATGGACCCCGCCAAGGGCGCGCACCGCGCGATCGCCGTGGCGCGGCAGGCAGAGATCCCGCTCGTGCTCGCGGGACCCGTGCAGCCCGGACAGGAGGACTACTTCCGCGGCGAGATCGAACCGCACATCGACGGCAGCCAGGTCGTATACGCCGGCGAGGTCGGCGGGGAGCACCGCATGGAGCTCTTCGCGCGCGCGAAGGCGTTCGTGATGCCGATCCGCTGGGCGGAGCCGTTCGGGATGGTGATGGTCGAGGCGCTCGCCTGCGGCACCCCCGTGATCGCCTTCCCCGAAGGCGCCGCCGGCGAGATCGTGATCGACGGCGAGAACGGCTTCCACGTCGCCGACGAGCGGGCGATGGCCGAAGCGATCCGCCGCCTGGACGAGATCGACCCGGCGCGCTGCCGTCAGAGCGTCGCCTCGCGCTACGACGCGACGGTCGTCGCCGAAGGCTATGAGGCGGTCTACCATCGCGCGATCCGCGGGACCGAGAGGCGAACCCCACACTTCGCGCGCAACGGCCACGCGCCGCCCCGCAGGGACGCCGCGGCCGAGCGGGGCACGCATCGTCTCGCGCCGGCCTCGACCCTCCAGCCCGCCGGGTGAGCGGCGATGGCCGCGAACTCCCATGCCCCCGCGTCGGCACCGCGACGCGCAGCCGCGCACAGGCACGCCGGGACGCCGCTTGGGCGATGCACCTTGCGGCACGATCGCTTGGAATCCAGCCGACGGCACTCACCGCGGCCGCCTACCGGACGTTCCGCACCGCCCACGCCGAGGCGGACTAGGGGAGCGGAGCCCGTGTCTTGAAAGGATCGTGATGGCACACCTGGGCGGTACCGCAAGCAGCGAGATCGATGCGCCTCTGGAGGAAGTGTGGGCGGTCGTCGAGGACGTGCTCGCGGCGCCCGACTGGCAGGGCGGCCTGAACGCGATGACCGCACTCGAGCACGACGACGACGGGCGCGCGACGCTCGTGGAGACCGAGAACGACCTCAAGGTGAGACACGTGAAGGCGCGGGTGCGCTTCAGCTACGAGGGACCGAGGCGCCTGGAGTGGACCCAGGAGCAGGGGGACATGAGGACGGTCGAGGGCTCGTGGGAGCTCGAGGACCTCGGCAGCGGGCGCACGCGCGCCACGTACACCCTCGACGCCGACCCGGGGCGCGTGCTTGGGATGCTCATCCGCGGTCCGGTGGAGGCGGCGACACGCGCGATCTTCGTCAACGGGCGCCCCGGGGAGCTGAAGCGGCACGTGGAGGGAACGGAGCGAGACCGAGCCGCCTAGCGAAAAGGTCTCTTACTGTCAAGAGGGCCTTGAGCGCGTGTCACTACTGAGCAGAGCGCGCACTCCGTACCCATGAGCCGAGTGCCGTGGTACCTACGGTCAGAGTGGTGATCGGTCGCGCTGGCATTTCGACTCGCATTCCTCCCGTGGCGGAGCGCATCACGGGCGCGATCACCCTGGGGCGAATGGTGCTTTCCGCGCAGGAGCGCGGCGAGGATGTCGCGCTGCGCTACCCCACGCCCGCGGGCGAGGAGACGATCACGTATGCGGAGCTGGGCGAGCGCAGCCGCGAGCTCGCGCTGGGCTTGGCGGCGCTGGGGATCGAGGGCGGGGATGTCGTGTCGATCCTCTGCTCGACGCGGGCGCAGTGGACCCTGCGAACTGGGCGCTGTGTGCGCGGGCGCGGTCGTCGCCCCGATCTATCACACCAACTCACCCGAGGAGTGCCGGCACGCGCTGGCGGACTCCGAAGCGCGGCTGGTGTTCTGCGAGGACGCCACGCAGGTGGCGAAGATCGCGCAGGTCCGCGAGCAGCTGCCAACGCTCGAGCACGTGATCGTGATCGACGGTCACGCCGAGGGCGCACACCAGCTCGGCACCGTGCGGGGCCGCGCGGGGGAGGTCCATCCGCGGGTCGTGGACGAGCGCGTGCACGCCGTCATGCCCGGGGACGTCGCCACGCTGGTGTACACCTCGGGCACGACGGGCCCGCCGAAGGGGTGCATGCTGACCCACGCCTACCTCCTCGCCGCCACGGCGATGTACACGGGGCAGTTGGAACTGGACGACGTGCAGCCGGTGATCTACATGTTCCTGCCGCTGGCGCACGTGCTGGCGCGGCTCGCGCAGGTGGTGGTGCTCGATGTGGGGGGCACGCTGGTGTACTGGTCGGGCGATCCGAAGAAGATCCTCGAGGAGGTACGCTCCGCCGCCCCGACCCACTTCGTGGCGGTGCCGCGCATCTACGAGAAGCTCCACACCGGCGTGGTGGGCGCGCTACAGAATGGCGGCCCGCCCGCGCGGCTGCTGTTCGCGTGGTCGCTCGAGGTGGGCGCGCGGGCACGTCGCGCGCAGCGTGCGGGCAGGCCGCTCGGGCACATCGCCAGAGCCCGCCTGCGCGTGGCGGAGCGTCTGGCTCTGCACAAGGTGAAGGCGCTGTTCGGCGAGCGCCTGCAGATGGCGCTGGTCGGCGCCGCGCCGATCGACCACGAGCTGCTGGAGTTCTTCGACGCCTGCGGCGTGACGGTGCTCGAGGGGTATGGCATGACCGAGAGCTGCGCCACCGCCACGCTCAACCCTGTCAGAGCCCCCCGTTTTGGCACGGTCGGCAGGGCGCTGCCCGACAGCGAGGTGATGGTGGCCGAGGACGGCGAGATCAGGATGCGCGGCCCGCACGTGTTCGCCGGCTACCACCGCGACCCCGATGCGACCGCCGCGACGTTCGCCGACGGGTGGCTGTGCAGCGGCGACCTCGGCGCGCTCTCCGCCGACGGCTACCTGAGCGTGACGGGGCGCAAGAAGGATCTGATCATCACCTCCAGCGGCAAGAACGTCACGCCGGTGAACATCGAGAACGCGCTACGAGAGACACGCTGGATCTCCGAGGCGGTGGTGTACGGCGACCGCAGGCCCTACCTCGTGTGCATGGTCACGCTCGACCCCGACGAGGCGCCGAAGCTCGCCGAGCAGCTGGGGGTGAGCCCGGAGATCCAGGCGATGGCCGCGGACGCGCGCGTGCACAAGGCGATCCAGGCCGACGTCGACACCGCCAACGCGCGTTTCGCCCGCATCGAGCAGATCAAGCGCCTCGCGATCCTCGACCATGAGCTCACACAGACGGCGGGCGAGCTGACACCGACGCTGAAGGTGAAGCGGGCAGTCGTGTATGAGCGCTACGCCGACCTCTTCAAAGGTCTGTACGACGGGGAGTCGTGGTGATCCCGCGGGCACGAGAGCGCCGGCGCGGCGCCGTGGCCCCGCCGCCCGAGCGCGACCGGCCGAAGGGCGCCGAGGTGGTGGCTGACACCAAGCGCCACGGCCTGCCGAGCGCAGACGCGGCGTGGCTGCACATGGACAGGCCCACCAACCTGATGGTGATCAACTCCGTAGCCGCCCTGAGCCAGTTCAACACCCCGCTGCTGATCGTGCGCAAATCCTCCACGGGCTCGCTGCGCAGCCGCCGGATCCTGGTCGCCAGCGACGGCAACGAGGGCTCGGATCGCATCGTCGAGCTCGCCGGCGGGCTGGGAGCGAGCCAGGGAGCGCAGGTGACGTTGGTCAACGCCCTCACCGGTGAGTCCAAGATGAACCCCCGCGTCATTCAGGCGCAGGCACACGCCCTGAAGCGTGCGCTGCCCGGCGCGGGGGAGCCACTCATCGAACCCGGCAAGGCCTGGGACGTGATCCTGAACGCCGCGAACAGCACGAAGGCGGACATGATCGTGATGGACAGCCGGCGACTGGGTGGACTGCGGGCGCTCGGCAGCGTCAGCCGCCGCGCCGCGCACGACGCGCCCTGCTCAGCGCTGCTCCTGCCACCGTCAGTAGAGACCCGAGCCGTTCTCAGTGTGATCAACGGATGAGCGACCTGACGGCGAGCGCAAGGATACGTGTCCAGTCCAGACACGAGCCGGGAGGATCGAGGTGTCACCCACCAGTATCGCCATATCGCCGGATCGCGGCCTGCCTGGCCCGGAGGCCAGCGCCGGACGGCGAACCGGCCCCCATCTCGGGGGCGGGATGACCGACCGCGATCATCTGCTCGACCGCCTGCAGCACCTGCGCACCATCCTGCCGGTGTTCGCCCAGGAGCTGGCAAGTGCCCGCCGCCAGACGGCTGCGCTTCGCGTCGAGAACCGGGGGCTGCTGGATGAGGTACGCCGGCTGCGGGCGCAGCGAGGCGAGAGCAACCCACCGCGACCACGCTTCGATGAGGAGGAGGCGCGCATGGTGCTCGACGACCGCCGCCGCGGCCGCCACGAGCCGGACAGGGTGGAAGGCTGAGCGATGGCCAGCACTCTGGCACTGCCCCTCGGTGAGCGCGCGGTGCTCGACGCGCTGCGGCGCGAGGCGCACGCCTATGCTGGAGCAGGCGATGCCCACATCCCCCACGGCTCGAACCGATAACCGCCGGGGGCAGCGCTGCGATCCCGCCCTGCTGCGGGCGCTCGCCGAGCCGGCGATGTATCGGGGGCGTCCGCCGGTCGCGGTGCACGAGACGCACGCCTCGTGGGTGTTCGTGGCGGGCGAGCGCGCGTACAAGATCAAGAAGCCCCTCGCGCTGGGCTTCCTGGACTACCGCACGCTCGAGCGCCGCCGCGACGCGTGCCGTGAGGAGGTGCGTGTAAACCGTGAGCTCGCCCCCGGCCTGTACCTCGACGTGCGCGCGATCCTCAAGACCGGACGAGGATTTCGCCTGGCTCGCGATGGCGCCCCCGAAGCGGTGGAGTACGCCGTGGAGATGGAGAGCTTCCGCGAAGAGGACACGTTCGCGAGCCTGATCGCATCGAGTGCTCTCACCCGCGCGCAAGTCGCCGGGGCGGCGCGTGTGCTGGCGGACTTTCACCGCCGCGCGGAGGTGGTGGCCGACTGGGGTCCCGGTCGAGTGCTCGCCGCCTGGCGCAAGAACGTGCGCGAGCTGCAAACGGTGAGCCATCCGGCCGAGTGGCGTCTTGATGTCGCCGCCGGCTTCGGGGAGACCTTCGTGAAGGCGCACGCGCCAGAGTTGCGAAAGCGCGCGCAGCTGGGGCTCGCCCGCGATGGCCACGGCGACCTGCGCTGCGAGCACGTGCTGGCCAGACCCTCCATCCGGATCGTGGACCGCATCGAGTTCGACCCCCAGCTGCGCCGCACCGACATCGCCTGCGACCTCGCGTTCTTGGCGATGGACCTCGAGGCGCACGGGCAGCGCTGGGCAGCCCGCGAGCTCGTCGATGCCTACCGCGACGCGGGCATGAGCCCGGGCGGGGAGGCACTGCGCTCCTTCTACGCCGCCCACTGCGCCCTCGTGCGCGTCAAGGTCGCACTGATCGCCGCCGCCGAGCACGACGGCGAGACCCGCGCCGAGCATCTGCGACTGGCACAGCGGTTGTGGTCGCTGAGCGAATGGCTGTGCTGGCGTGCGCGGGCGCCGCTGGCGATCGTGATCTGCGGGCCCGCCGCGAGCGGCAAGTCCGTGCTGGCCGCCGAGCTCACGCGACGCTCTGGGATGCTGGTCGTCTCCTCCGACGCCGTGCGCAAGCGGCTGGCGCACCTCGCCCCCAACGAGCCGGCGCGTGCCGAGCACTACACAGCGCGCTTCACACGCGCCACCTACGAGCAGCTCGCCCGCGACGCGGTGCACGCGTTGCATCGCGGCGACATCGTGATCGTGGACGCTACCTGCCGCTCGCGCGAGGATCGCGTTCCACTGCTCAGCCGGCTGCGCCGCAGCGCCACGACGCTCCTGGTCGTCCGCTGTGAAGTACCGCTCGAGCTGGCCATGCGGCGCGCAGCGCAGCGTCTGCACGACCCACGACGCGTGTCCGACGCGACACCGAGCATCGCCGCTGAGCAGTTCCGCGTGTTCGAGGAGCTCGACGAGCTGCCCGCCGAGAGCCTGCTGAGACTCGATGCCACCCAGACTCTCGACACCCAGGTAGCAGAGCTCGCGCGAGCGGTGGATCGCGGTGGACCGGGGTAGGAGGCGGATCCATAACACGCCCGGTGCCCCCAGTCACAAAGTGGCCCCTCACGCATAGTGGTGGATGATGGGTGAGCCGACTCCCGATCGAGACCTTCTGAGCACCGGCAGCGCAGCGGACTTTCGCGTGTTCTACGAGCGGCACGTGCAGGCCGTGGTGGCGTACGTCGCGCGGCGGACCCGCAACCCGGAACTTGTGCTCGACGTGGTGGCCGAGACCTTCGCGCGAGCGCTGGAGCACCGCGGGCAGTACGACGCCTCACGCGGCCCAGCGGTCGCCTGGCTGTTCGGGATCGCACGCAACGAGATCGCCGGGGTAGCGCGCCGTGGGCGTGTCGCGGACGAGTACCGCAGGCGGCTGGGCATGCCGCCGATCGAGCTCGATGACGAGGCGCTGCACGTCATGGAGCGCCACACAAGCGTCGAGCTCCGTGAGGCCCTTGCCGCCCTGCCCGCCGAGCAACGTGACGCGGTCCTCCGGCGCGTGCTGGCGGAGGAGCCCTATCCCGAGATCGCCGAGCCTCGGCGCCGCTGTCTGCGACCCTCGCCGCGGGCCAGTACGACATCCAGATCTCGCCCTACCTCCGGGCCGGCGAGGCCGGGTGGTGCGTAAGCGCGAGCTCCACCCCTCATCACAAGCCGACGGGCTGGTCCGAGCAATGCAGCCTCGAGCTCTCCGGGCACCCGCCGATTATCGCCAGCTCCACGAGCTGGCCCACTCCCACCGCCCCAACCGTCAACTGGGCGATCACGGACTCGCGCGTGGCGGCCGTCCGCTTCGGCAGCGGCGGTCGCGAGGTGAGGACTCGCACCGACCCCCGCCTGCCCAACGGCTTCAAGGCCGCCGTCGAGCTGCTCGCACCCGGACACGCCCCCGAAGGCAAGCAGATGTCCCTCGAAGCCCTCGACGAACGTGGCCAGGTGGTCGAGATGCCCGCCGAGTCATACCGGAGCGCGAAGATCGGTACGCCGGGCCTGTCGGGCTGGGCCAAGCATCGACAGCCCGGGAGCGCGCACCGGCTCCCAGCCCCGACCGTCTACTGGATGCCCCCGGCAGGCCCGCCGAGCCTCCCGTGCTCGATCCACTCCGGCGCGATCCCCGGTCTGCAACCGCAGTGGGGCAACGTCGCCACCCGCCTCACCCCCATCGTGGGAGTCGATGGAAGCGCGTTCCTGCCCTGCGCCGACACCGAGTTCTACTGGCATGGCTGGCCGCTGGAGGCGGCCGTCCTGCTCGACGCGGCCCACCCGGGAATCCCGCCCGCCACGCTGCCACAGGCACAGCCCGTGGCGGGACACCCCGGCGTCTTCGATGCGCCAGGCAGCATCCAGGGCCACCTCACCGGACGACGCGTGGGCGACGCATGGCTCGTCGTGCAGGGCGGGACCGGTCTCGGACAGCGCCTCGCCGTCCTGAACGACATCACGATCATCCCCCCAGCCCCAATGGAACGATAGAACCACCCCACGGCGGCGACTCGATCACAGCAGCCGGACGCTGTGATGGGCACCCGATACAGAGCCGCGTCCGCAGCACTCACGCTGATCTACTACGCCCGCTGACCGCGACGATCCGTGCACGCTCACCCCGGTATGGCGGCTGCCGGAGAACCGTCGGCTGCACCATCTGCAACGACCGCGCGTCGTGGGTCAGCGGCCGCGTCAACACGATCGCCGTGGCCGCCGATCGCCTGCATCAGCGGCCCGATCAGATCAATCGGCAGCGGGAAGACGATCGTCGAGTTCTGCTCGCTGCCGATCTCCAGCACCCCACGCATACCCAAGCGTTCCGGGCGTTTCCCGTCGAGATGTTCGCCAGGTGTTCGCCAAGCAGAGCCGTGTCTGGGCGCGGCGCTGTGTGCCGCTTCAGCTAGCTTTGAGGGCGCCCTTGGGGAGCTTGACGCGGCGGGTGAGGACTTCGAGGCCGAGGACGAGAGTGCGGATCGCGCCGAGCTGGCGCAGGAGGCTGATGGAGTCGGTGTGTCCGTGGTCTTCCAGGGTTCTGCCGTCCTCGCCGAAGTGGCTGATCGTGATGCCCCGCAGAACGACTGGGCGGCGGTGGTAGGTGCCGTCGAGAACCCACCTGGACGCAACTCGGTTGCCCTCGGTGACCTGCTCCTCCACTCCCATCCGCAGATTCTTGAAGATGGCGAGGTAGAAGGCGACCGATTCGCGTCCTCCGTCGTAGCCGTAGAAGGTCGCATCGTTGACGTGATCCACGAAGTCGGGGCTGAAGAACTCCTCCATCCGGGAGAGCGTCTCGAGTGGGGAGTTGCAGGCGGTGCTTGAGCACGAGCGCTACCACGTCTGCAACCTCGACCCACTCAAGGCGGTGTTGGTGCAGGCGCTCTCGGCGGCGTTGTTCTTCCTGCCGGCGCTCGACGCCCTGCGTGGCCGCTATGTAGCTGGTCGTGAGTTCGCCGCTGACCGGCGCGCAGTCGCGGCCTGTGGGCGCCGCCCCCTCGCGGGAGCGCTGCTGAAGGTCGTGCGCGGTCCCGACTGGAGCGAGCTCGACATCGCTGCCCCATCGGCGGTCCCGAACTGCTGAACGTTCGCGTCGCCCAACTGGAGACAGGCAGGCAACCGAGGCTCGCCCCGCCCAGCATCACGCACGCCACGATCTCGCTCCTGGGTGCAGCACTGCTGGTTGCCTCGTTCCTCGCGTCGGTGTCGAGCTTCGGCGGCCCCGCCGCCGTGCGGGCGGCGACCGGCACCGGGATACTCACCGCCAACCTGCTCGGCGGTTTCTCCTGCGCCGCTCCCTTCGCTGGCGTGGGCCTACTGGCGTACTGGCTCCTCGCCCGCCGTGCGAGCCGCGACTTGTCATGCCCGCGGCCCCCGATGGTCAAGTTCGACGCCGGCTGAGGCGAGAGCGACGATGAAGGGCTCGCGGGCGGCGGGGTCGCAACGCTGCTCCTCAAGCGCCCGCTGCTCGGCGTCCGGTTCCTCGCCCACCGGGTAATCCTGTCTGCCAAGATCGAGCACATGGGGCCCTGAGCGGTCAGATGAGCGACGCTACGGGGCTGGGGTGGCGTGCCCGTAGATGAAGAACTCGGGCGTTGCCTGAACCAGGGCGCTCCAGCCGAGCTCGGCGAGTCGTTCCTGCAGCGGCTGGGGCTCGTGAAAGCGCTTGACGATCTGGTACTCGCGACCGTCGGCGAGTCGTCGGAGCATCGTTTCGTCGCTCTGCTCGGGGAGCTTGTGATCGACGGCTGACGCCCTGTTGCTGCGCAAGCTGTCGACGAAGAACACGCGGCCCTCCGGCCCAACCGCGCGCTTGACTTTCTCCCAAAACTCCTCGAAGCGATCCTCGGGGACGTGAGAGAGCCAGAAGCCGAAGAAGCAGACGTCGTAGGTCCTGTCAGGCTCCCACGCGAACAGGTCCGCCTGGACACGCTTGACGTGCGGATCGCTCACACGGGCGCGGCACAGGGCGAGCATCTCCGCAGAGCCGTCGAGGGCGGTCACGCCGGCGGCGTGAGCGGCCAGCCGCTCGGTCCACAGACCGGTTCCGCACGCGAGCTCCAGGACATCTCCGGCTGGGTCGAACCGCTCCAGGGCGTCCTGCGCCTCGGCGGCGTCAGCGAACCAGCGAGCGTTCGCCTGCGGGCCGTGGTCGTAGCGCCCGCGGCGAAACCACCAGTCCTCGTACTCGCCGGCGCGTTCGCGGTAGTAGTGCGCCTGCTCGGCGAGGAGCTGCTCGATGTCGTGGGGCACGAGCGTGGATTATAGCTACAATCTGAGTTGGTATGCTCATCTGAGGATGGTTGCCGCACGACGACTGACGCGAGCCGAGCAACAGGCTCAGACCCGTGCTCGGCTCATCGACGCTGCCGCGAAGGTGTTTGCCCTGCGTGGCTTTCAGGCAGCGGGTGTCGAGGAGATAGCCGAGGAGGCCGGTTACTCGCACGGCGCCGTGTACTCCAACTTCGAGGGCAAGGCCGACCTGTTCCTCGCCGTCTTCGAGGACTACATGGCCCAGCGGGTCCGCGAGCTGGCCGAAACGCAGACCGCGCTTCCCGCCGATGCCCCCCTCGAGACCCGTGCCCGCGCGTTGGCCGATCAGTGGATGGACCGGCTCGCGCGGGACCGCGAGTCGCTTGTCCTGCACATCGAGTTCATCGCCCACGCCGACCGGGACCCTGAGCTCGCAAGGCGGTTTGGCATCCGCTCCGCGGCAATGCGCGAGGCAGTAGCGCGCTACATCGCCCACTACCAGAAAGAGGCCGGAGCGGAGCTCGCCATGCCCGTCGATGACCTCGCGCTCGTCCTGCGCGCGCTCGGCATCGGCCTGGCGATCGAATCGCTGGTCAGCCCCGACGCGGTGCGCCACGACCTCTATGGCGACTTCGTCGAGCTGCTCGTCTCCCTCATGCGCGGGGGCCGTTTGGAGAAGCCGCCCCGCCGCCGCGCGAGTGCAAGGCGGTGAGCGCTCCCGCCTACGACCGCATCGGCCTCAGCTACAGCGAGGTCCGTCGCGCCGACCCACGCTTCGAGGCGACGATCCGCAGAGCGCTCGGTGACGCCAAGCGCGTCCTCAACATCGGGGCGGGAGCCGGCTCCTACGAGCCGAGCGATCGCGAGGTCATCGCAGTCGAGCCCTCCCCGGTGATGATCGCCCAGCGTAGAGCGGGCGCCGCTCCCGCGATCCAGGGAACCGCCGAGTCACTTCCGCTGGAGGACAAGAGCGTCGACGCGACGATGGGCGTCTTCACAATGCAGCACTGGGATGACGCCGACCGCGGCCTCGCCGAGGTGCTCCGGGTCACTCGCGAACGGATCGTCTTCCTGACCCTCGACCTGGACGTGACGGCGGAGACGTGGCTCTGTCACGACTACCTACCGGAGAGCGGCGAGTGGGATCGTCGCTATGGACAGCTGCGGACACAGGCCGCGCTTGATGTTGGGGTACGGCTCGTCCAAGGCCCACCTTCGCTGAGGCGCGCATCCGATCACGACGTTGCTCACCGCGACTTCAACCCAGGTCGTCGAAGGCGTGCCGCATCAGCAGGTAGATCGCCTCGGTGGCGGCCGTTGTGCGCTGCAGCGGCACGCCGAACCAGATGTGGCCGATCTCGATGACGCCGAGCTCCGGGGTGATACGCAGGTGGGAGGCGAGGCCGAGGGGCCGCTCGTCGGCGATACGCACCAACGTGAAGTAGAGCGGGTCCGTCGAGGTCTCGGCCCATGCCAACGTCTGGCGCAGGTGGTCAGGGCTCTCATACGGGCCGTCGGGCAGATAGATCCAGATCGCCGGGTCACCGTCGGGCGGGTGGGAGACGGAGAACAGCGGCAGGTTACGCTACCCAAGAGTTGGCCCACCAAACAGGGCCAAGTAGACATCCAAATCTGGGGCCAATGGACCTCCACATCGATCTTTCTGACGCCGCCGGGCGGTCGCTGCGAGCCCGCCTGGAGGACGCGCTGCGTGAGGCCATCCGCAGCGGACGCCTCCCCTCGGGCACGAGGCTCCCCCCCACGCGCTCACTTTGCGTCGAGCTCGGCGTGTCGCGTGGCGTGGTCGTGGACGCATACGCCCAGCTGGCAGCCGAAGGCTACCTGCACACCCGGCGCGGCGGGGGCACGACAGTCGCCGCCACGGTCGCACTGGACCGCCCACTGCCGGCCAACGCCACGCCAACTCCGCCGGTTCGCCACGACATGAGCCCGTTCCGCCCGGCGCTGAGCCGCTTCCCGCGAACGGCGTGGTCCTCCGCTTTGACACGGGTACTTCGCACGGTGCCGGACGAGCGCCTTGCCTACCCAGACCCAGCCGGCACCCCCGAGCTGCGGGTCACGCTCGCCGCCTACCTCGGGCGAGTCCGCGGCGTGCGCGCCGACCCTGAGCAGATCGTGGTGACAAACGGTCTGCGCCAGGGCATCGACCTCCTGTGGTCGGCCCTCGCCGCAAATGGAGCTCGACGCATCGCTGCCGAGGACCCCGGCTGGCGAGGGATAGGCGAGACCGCGAGCGCCGCCGGCCTGGAGGTCGTGGCGCTCCCGGTCGACCGGGATGGGCTGATCGTCGAGCGTCTGGAGCATGAGGACGTCGACGCGGTAGCCGTCGCGCCTGCCCACCAGTACCCCACCGGCGCGGTGCTCTCCCCACCCCGGCGGGCCGCGCTGCTCGCGTGGGCACAACAGCGGGATGCGCTGATCGTCGAGGATGACTACGACGCCGAGTACCGCTACGACCGCCAGCCGATCGGCTCGCTACAGGGTCTCGCGCCCGAGCGCGTCGTGTACGGCGGATCGACGAGCAAGACACTGGCCCCAGCGGTTCGCCTTGGCTGGCTGGCACTCCCACCGCACCTTGTGCAACCAGTCGCCGACCGCCAGCGAGTGCGCGGAGGAATGCCGGCACCACTCGGACAGCTCGCGCTGGCCGATCTGATCGAGCGCGGAGAGCTCGACCGTCACCTGCGCCGCCAGCGCCGACGATACCGGCGCCAGCGCGACGAACTGCTGGCCGCGCTCGCCGCCAAGCTCCCCGAGGTCACCGTCCACGGCGCCGCCGCCGGTCTGTACGTCGTGCTGCACCTCCCCGACGGCCTCACCGAGCAGGCGGTGCTCGCCGCGGCGCGCTCTCGGGGCATCGCCCTGGAGGGACTCGGCACCAGCACCCCCGCGGTCGTCGTTGGCTACGCCAACCTCACACACACCGCCGTCAAGCCGGCGGTCGCCGCACTTGCCGCAAGCATCAAACAGGCCAAGGCAGCCAATGAACGCATCAGCGACCAGAGCAGCAACCTCGTCGATGTCATCGTACGTGATCTCCCAAAACGCCAGAGCCTCGGCCATCTCCCAAAACTAGCGTGAGCGGAAAGCGCCCACGGTCAGACACGACGCGCCACGCCGAGCACGTGCGGGTCGGACGGGAGGAACGGGGCGGGGCTGTAGCGGAAGCGCTCGAACGTCTCGATCCGAAACCCCGCCCGCTCGATCGCTGTCGTCGTGTCGCGCGCCAGGTGACAGCCGCCCGCGAGGCGGGGCCAGAAGGTCGCATCGGAGAACCGCTGAAAGCGAGCCTCCCATCTGGAGTGGGCGAGCACATGCTCGTAGAAGCGCAGCTCACCACCGGGACGGATCACACGGTAGAGCTCCGCGAGCGCCGACTGCTGATCGGGCACCGTGCAGAGTACGAGCGCCACAACACCGGCATCGAAGGATTCCGCCTCCCCGAGCAGGCGATCGGCGCCACCGTGCGCGACGGAGACCGAGACGGGCGCCCCCGACGCGGCGCGCCCGGCACGTTCGCGCAGGTAGGGCTCGGGCTCGACGGCAACGACCTCATCGACCGAGGTCGGGTAGTGCCGGAAGTTCGCGCCGCTGCCCGCGCCCACCTCCACCACTCGGCCCTGCAGGCCGGTGAGCAGCTTGCGGCGATGCTCGGCGCCGCCACGACGCTCGCTGATCTCAGCAACCCTCGCATAGATGCGGGCGAACATCGGATGCGAGGCATGTTCGGCCATCGATCGCCAGTGAGCCTAGCCGACAGTGCGTTGTCTGGTGTGCCAGTTACGGCCGACGCGAGCTGTAGTGGCCTGACCCCCCTGAGTTCGGTCCGGTCCTTGTGAGAGTTTCTTGCGCCCGCGATGATGGGCGAGAAAGGAACTCTGATGAAGCGACGCAGGCATACGCCGGAGCAGATCATCCGTAAGCTGCGGGAGGCTGAGCGGATGCTCGGCGAGGGCAGGACGATCCCGGAGGCGGCGAAGGAGCTCCAGGTGAGTGAGCAGACCTATCACCGGTGGCGCAACCAGTACGGTGGGATGAAGGCGCAGGACGCCAAGCGGCTGAAGGAACTCGAGCGGGAGAACGTGTCGCTGAAGGCGATCGTCGCTGACCAGGCGCTCGAGGTGCGGGCGTTGAAGGAGATCTCCCGGGGAAACTGGTAGGCCCAGCCCGTCGGCGCCGGGCGGTCGCAATGCTGCGCGACCGTCTCGGTATCAGCGAGCGCTGGGCATGCCGGGTAGTCGGCCAGCACCGCTCCACGGAGCGCTACGAGCCCAAGCGCGCTGAGGATGACGCGGCGCTGCGAGTCGAGCTGCGCAAGTTCTCGGCGGAGCGGCCGCGATGGGGGTACCGGCGCGCGCACCACCATCTGCGCGAGCAGCAGGGGATTTGTGAGTTGCCCACGACACCGACATTGGCGCGGATGCACGCGGATTATCGGCGATCATCGTGGACTCAGGCACTTCTGGCGATAAAGTGCCTGAACGACGGCATAGCCCTCAGCGGGAGCTAGTGGTCGCTCCTGTAAGTTCGTGCACTATGCGTTGGGGACCTTGCCGGCGTAGGTCCACTGGAACGGTGTCGCGGTCTGGTTGCGCGTCTCGATGTAGGCAAGCATCTGCTCGGCGAGGTCCTGCGGGGTGTCGAAATGGCCGTGCTTGAGTAGCTGGCGGCAGAGGATCCCGAAGACGCACTCGACCTGGTTGAGCCAGCTGGCGTGGTTGTGGGTGAACACGAACCGCCAGTGCGGATGCGCGCGCAGCCACGCCTTGGTCTCCTTGCTCTTGTGGGTGGAGAGGTTGTCCATGATCGCGATGATCTCCTGGCCCTTGGCTGGCGGGATCGTGTCCTCGATCTCCTGAAGGAAGCGGATCAGATCTTGGCTGTTACGCGTCGTGCAGGTCATCGCGTGCGTCTCGCCGGTGTGCACGCGCAGTGCGGCGAACAGGTTCATCGTGCCGTTGCGCGTGTACTCGTAATCGCGGCGGGCGGGCTTGCCGGGCGCGGGCAGCGTGTCCGGCCGAGCGAGGCCCCTGGCCTGAACGCTGGTCTTCTCATCGATCGAGAGCACCAGCGCGTTCGCCGGCGGGTTGAGGTACAGGCCGCAGACCTCGCTGCAGCGCTCCTCGAAGTACGGCTGGTCGAAATCGGTCATCACCCAGTACTCGCTGCGGTGCGGCTTGATCTCCGCGCGGCTCAGGATCACATGCGCCTGGGACTCAGAGATCCCCACCGCCTCGCCCAGCTCACGATGCGTCCAGCGCTCCCGCCGCTGCCCCGACTCGACCTGCGGCGGGCGGGTGCACGCCTTCGCGATCAACAACGCCCGCTTTTGCGGACCGTGCGTGAGCGGACGCCCCGACCGCGACGCGTCCTTGAGGCCCTTCATCCCTAGGCTCGCATAACGCCCCCGCCACTTCTTCACCGTCCGCTCCGCGCACCCCACACGGGCAGCGATCTGCGCCGCCGTCAACCCCTCACCCGCCGCCAGCACAATCCGCGCCCGCTCAACCATCCGCACCTCACAACTCACGGCACGCGCGATCCGCTCAAGCTCCACCCGGTCCTCACCGCCGATCTCCACCCGCCTGCCCGCATCCTTCACAGCCATCATCACCCTCCATTCTCGCCGAACATGTCGACGAGAACTTCGAGACCGATGGCAGGACACCCTCACACGGGCACGAACTTGCAGGAGTCACCACTAGTTGCCGGGGTGGCGCGCGACGTGTGCGAGCGAGCTGTGGCTGTGCTGGTGGTCGAAGGCGATCGGGCCCGAGCCTTTCAGGACCGTCGCCATCGCGATCTCGGCCTCGTCGTACTCGAACCCGCCCGGGATCTTCACCTGGATGGAGTA
Source organism: uncultured Solirubrobacterales bacterium (assembly GCA_963771915.1). Taxonomy (GTDB): domain Bacteria; phylum Actinomycetota; class Thermoleophilia; order Solirubrobacterales; family Solirubrobacteraceae; genus Palsa-744. The sequence goes on from CAVYVD010000002.1 coordinate 834,451, forward strand.
GTTGCCTGTGTCCTCGCCGATTGGGCGGATCGGCTCGGTGGCGGTCTCGAGGGCGTCGCCGACAGCGCACCGGGCACGGCGGCCCTCGACGTCGATCTCGATGTCGATGTTGGCGATCACGGGCTCGTGGAAGGTGTCGATGATCTCGGCGAGGATGCCGTAGAAGGTGCCGCCGTTCTGCCCGGAGAGGATCGCGCCCATGGCCTGCATCTGCTCGGGGGACATCGAGGCGTCGAGGATCGGCTGGCCCGCGCCATGGCCTTCGTGAAGGGCGCCCGGCCACCAGTACTTGAACGCCCATTTGACCCCATCGAGGTTGACGTCGTCGAAGTGACCCCGCTCGACGATCATCGCCGCCATCCCCTCGCAGTTGCCGTGCGTGGGGTTGGCGTTGAAATCACAGGGACAGCCGGGGTCGCAGTTGCAGTTCTTCATGTACGGACCCTCGAGACGCCAGTCGGCCATAGCTTTGCCTCCTCGATAGCTTGAGTTGCCCCTCCGACACTATTGCGTTATGGTCGATCGCGCAATGGCATCCGCCGTGCAACGTTCTGCCGCGCAACGTCCGGCTGCGCGATTTCAAGTCGCCGTCCTCGCCTCGCTGCTCGGGCTCGCCGCCCTCGCCTGGCTTTTGACGCATAAACGCATGCTCGGCATGGACGCCGGTCCCGGCACGGACCCTGGGGGTCTCGGCTTCTACGTTGTGTCGTGGGTGGTGATGATGAGCGCGATGATGTTCCCTTCGATCGTGCCGATGGTGCTCGCGTTCAGCTTCGTCCAGCGCCGCCGGCGTGATCGCGGGACGATCGATCGCGCTGTCTCCTCGTGGGTGTTCGTGACCGGGTATCTCCTGACGTGGACTGCGTTTGGGCTACTGGCGTACGGCCTCTATGTGGGCGTTCGCTCGCTGTCGATCCCCGAGCTGTCGTGGCATCGCGGCGGGCCCTATCTCGCAGGAGGGGTGCTCCTTGCGGCGGCGATCTACCAGCTCACGCCCATCAAGGACGCCTGCCTACGCCGTTGCCGCGGGCCGCTTGACTTCGTGCTCACCCAATGGCGCGACGGGCCTTCAGGGGCCCTACGGATGGGTGTCGTGCACGGCGCGTGGTGCGTCGGCTGTTGCTGGGGGCTGATGGCGGCGCTGTTCGCCCTCGGGGTGATGAGCCTGACATGGATGATCGTGATCGCCGGCCTGATCGCCCTCGAGAAGCTGCTCCCCCGCAAGGAGCTTGCCAATCGCGTGGTGGCTCTCACCCTGATCGTGCTCGGGTTCGGCGTGGCGCTCGCGCCGCAACACGTCCCGGGTCTTACGCTGCCTGGCTCGCCCGCGGCGAAGGCGATGTCCACGATGTCGGGGATGCACCCCCTCGGCGGAGTCATCCCGAGCCACGGAATGGCGCCGATGAAGCGGAAATAGGTCATAGATCTCGCGAGGCGCGTCTGAGGTATGGTCGGGCGGGGTACAGAGCCTCAGGAGAAACGAGACATCATGGGAATCATGGCCGAACACAAGATCGGGACGCGCGAGGAATACGAGGCCGCTCGGCAGGAGCTGCTGAAGCGGGAGAAGGAGCTCACGCGAGCGAGCGACGAGCTCGCCAGGGCCCGTCGCGAGCTGCCGTGGGGTGCCGGTCGAGACGGAGTACAGCTTCGACACCGGCGAGGGTTCGAAGACGCTCGCCGAGCTGTTCGACGGCCGCTCGCAGCTGCTGATCTATCACTTCATGTTCGGGCCGCCGTACGAGGCCGGCTGCCCTGTCTGCTGCTCGATCGCGGACACGCTCGATCCCCAGGTCGCCCACCTGAAGGCCCGGGACGCCACGCTGCTACTCGCCTCCCGCGCGCCGCTAGAGAAGCTGCTCGCCTTTCGAGAGCGGATGGGGTGGCGCATCGACTGGGTGTCAGGCGCTGGCAGCGACTTCAACCGCGATCTCGGCTTCCAGCACACCGAAGAGGAGCTGAAGCCGTTCCTGGAGGGCACGATTCCGCCCACAGTTGAGCAGAACGCGCGCATGTGCGGGACAGACGCCCTGGGGTACGTCTCCGAGGGACCGGGCCTGAGTGTGTACGCGCTATCGCACGGGATCGTCTACCGGACCTACGTAACGACCGCCCGCGGCCTCGAGCCCGCGATGGCCTACTACGGCCTGCTGGACCGCACGCCGAAGGGTCGCGATGAGAGCGCCTCGGAGCCCTTGTGGATCCGACGACACGACGAGTACTAGAAACAAATAGATAAGAGAAACAGATGACTGAACTGCGGATCGGCACGCGCGAGGAATGGCAGGCGGCCCGAGACGAGCTCGCGAAGCTCGAGGCCGAGCAGGCAGACCGAAACAAGAAGATCAAGGAGAAGCGGCTGGCGCTGCCCTGGGTCCGGGTGGAGAAGGAGTACGAGTTCGACACCGAGAACGGAAAGAAGACGCTCGCCGAGCTCTTCGACGGCCGCTCCCAGCTCCTCGCCTATAACATCATGTTCGGCCCCGACTACACCAACGGCGCGTGTCCCGGGTGCACAAGCCTCGGCGACGGCCTCGACGGGTCGCTCGTCCACCTCAACCAACGCGACGTGACGCTGCTCTGCTTCTCGCGGGCGCCGATCGAGCGGCTCACGGCCTATAAGGAGCGGATGGGCTGGGAGTTTCCCTACGTGTCCACCTACAACACCGAGTTCCCGTTCGACTTCGAGCTCGCGCTGACCGAGGAGCAGGCGCAGCAGATCCCTGAGATCAAGGCGATGGTCGACAATCCGCCCGATTGGCTGGTCGAGTGGTCGCACCAGATCGGGGCCGAGCTGAAGGACGGGCTGCGCGAGGGTCCCGCCTGGATCGCCTTCGCGCGCGAGAACGGGACCGTCTACCACACCTACACCGTGAGGGCGCCCGATCCGTTCGTCGCGCCATACTTCAACTTCCTGCTCGACCGCACGCCTAAGCCCCAGCCCGACGAGCCTCGCACCTTCCGCAAGGACGAGTACCCGGACGCCACCATTACACGCCCCGGTTGATTCTCAATCAAGCTGTGCTGCTCGAGCACGACGACGTCTGGTAGCTTTTGTGATCATGGGTGCGTCTCGATACGGGCGCCACGCTGGGAGGCGGACTGTGGGTCTCGCGGTGCTCACCGCGACCGGCTGCTTGGCGTGGGGCGTGCCTGCGTCTGCGCAGGGGTCGTTGGCGCCAGTGATCGAAAGCGAGTCGGTATCGGACCTGGGGCCCACCAACGCGACGCTTGAAGCAAAGATCAACACTGAGGGTCTGGAAACGACCTACAACTTTTATTTGCAGGAAGCGCCGCTGTGCCTGGACGCCCACCCGGCGTGTGAGGTCCCTGAATATGAGCCGCTCGCTCTGCCGCCCGGGAAGCTGCTCGGGTCGTTTGTTTCTCAGAGCGTAAGCGTCGATGTGAACAGCGCGGGTGTGACCCTGTGCCCGAGCGGGGATCGCTACTGGGTAACCGCGACCAACTCCGCCGGCACCACCATAGGACCGCGTCAGCGGATGCCGGCGGCGGAGACGCTGATCGCGATGAAATGCACACCATTGCGTTTACAGTGGAACACCACCGGACCCGCACAGAACACGGGTCAGGGGACGAAGGTCGGGAACGATCCCGGCGGCAGCACCACGCCATCCCCGAAGGGGAGACCCTTGACGAACGCTAAGAAGCTCGCAAAGGCGGTGAAGGCGTGCAAGCGTAAGCCAAAGAAGCAGCGGTCCCGTTGTGTAAAGCAAGCCCAAAAGAAGTACGGCACGACAGGCAAGGAGGCGAGCACGAGCAGCAGGAAGTAAGGCAGCGCCGAGCGCCGGTTCGTCCTACGCACGTGAGACCGAGATGGTCAAATCGCTGCGTTCGTGGATGCGCCGCCCCAATAGTCGCACCTCGTGGTGGCGGTGCTCAGCTACTGCCCTCAACGCTCGGCGCAGCGACCCGGCGCTGACTGGGTGAACCTGTGAGAGCAGGTAGACGTCGCCATAGTCGCGATCGCGGGTGTTCGCGTCACCCAGGAACATCATCGTCTCGGCCTTCTCGGCGATGACGTTCTCCAGCGGATAGCCCAAGAGCTGGAAGGTTCGATCGTCCAGGAGTGTCGGGTAGTCGATGCGCTGCGGCTCGACCGGGTCGCCGAACGACAGGTCGAGCTTGAGCTTGAGGGCGGCGCCGCTGAGATCGACGGGCAGCGTGAGGCGGACCCCTTCGTAGTCGGCGTCTTCGCGTATCGACGTGATCGAGATCCCCGAAGGATCGAAGCTGACGCCATCCTCCATCGGGATCGTCAGGATCTCACCGACCACCGTGCGCAGATTGTCTTCGTCGCTCGCCAGGCCGAGCGCGAGCATGTCCGCGTCCCGGGTCGTCCAGCACCGCGAGCAGCATCCCGCCCTTGAGCACGAACCGCTCGGCGAACCGCGATGCGGCGAGCCGGGCCAGGAAGCGCTCGTGGATGTAGAGCTCGAAGAGCTGCTGCGTGTTGCGCCCCTGGGAGCGCGCGAGCTTCTGCAGGCCGAGGTAAGCCTGCTGGGGTGTGCGCTCGCTCACGTCAGCAGGGGCTCCAGGACCTCGGCCATCACCGTGCCAATCCGCAGCCGGCGCGCGAGCGCGAGCAGCTCTCCCGGCTTGGCGTCTCCCTGCCGGAGGTAGGTTCGCAGCGCGGACAACGCCATGTCCCGTCCGACGCGCGCGCGGAGGCGCAGGAGATCGACGACCGTGCGCTCCTTGGAACTGATAGCGATTGAGTCCGGCGACTCAACAGGTTGATGAACGCGCCCGAGCGCGAAGGTGTCCGCCGCAAAGACATGCACCCGCGTCGGGGGATAGGCGATTCTCGGACGATGCCTGCCGCGCGCAATCGCAACATGAACCGAGTTGGGCATCTCGTCGGTCAGCTCCCAGAAGCTGGCTGCCGAGTTCAGGCAGATCATGCCCTCAGGCGCCCGCCTACACACCGCTATGAGATCCAGATGCGCCGTCGCCGGGATGTCGGCGAGACGATATATGCCGCGCGAAAGCTCGATCAGCGCTCCTTCGTCCCGCAGGCGATACAAATCCTCCCAGCGAGCGCCGCCCTTGGTCAGCTCGGAGGCGGAGGCGATCCCTCCCGCACGGCGGGCCATGTCCAGGATCTCGCTCGAACCCATTGGATGACAGTCTACACACCTAGCTGCTTGGTGCGTAGCTTTTCATCCGGTAGGCGCAGCTACCGCCGCCGCTTCGCGACGGGTGACGGCGGGTAGAGCGACTGGCGCGCGGCCGTATCGATCTCGGCGCGTAGGGCGTGATGGCGTGGGTAGCGGGCGCGGATCTCATCGAGCCAGGTGGCTCCGGCCCTCTGCGCGTCGGCGAGAGCGAGCGCCTCGGCGCACGCGACTGCCACCTGGGCGACGCGCTGATAGGCGCCGCGGTGTTTGCCGGCGACCACCGCGGCGACCCGTTGCTCGACCGCCCCGCGAGCCGCCGCGAGCCAGCGGGCGCGTTCGGCCGCGGAGGAGGTCTCCCGCGCGAGGCGAGCGGCGAGCAGGCCCGACGGCAGCAGCTCATCGCGGTCGATCGCGCGGAAGCGCGAATCGATCAGCGACTGCTCGATCTTCTCGTCGGAGGCCGCGTAGTAGTGGTCTGGCGCGTCAACCCAGCCGTGAGCGTCGATCTGATCGAACGCCTGCGCCAGCAACGACTCCTGCGGCTCCGGCGGGCCGCCCATGCCAGTAGCGGCCACGAGCAGGTAGGGGATCACGATCGGCCCGGGGTGCTCGCGTGTCTGCCAACCGAGCGGCGCCGCCGCCGCGAGACAATCGACCGCGGACTCGGTCCGGCCCGCGAGCAGCAATAGCTCGCACGCGAGGCGATCGTTGTCGATCGGCGCGTCGCGTCGCTGCTGTGCGTCGGTCGGCGTGCGTGTCGCCCAGTCGGCCTCCTCGGCGACGACGCGCTCCGCCATGTCGAGCGCGGTTGCGGTGTCGATCAACTCGAGCAGCCGGTGCGTGGAGGGAGCCGACCGCCAGCTCTCGCGTCTGGCCTGGAGCACAGCGTCGCTGTCGCCCTGCGCCGCCGCGAGCCGGGCGAGCCGCTCGGCGATACCGGCGCGCAGCGAACCACCCGGCTCGAGCCGCTCGAGCGCCTCGCGGGCCGCCGCCGCGGCCTCCTCGCCGCGGCCCTCGCGCATCAGCGCGTCCACCCAGTCGCGGTGGATCTCGGCGTCGCCCGCTCCCGGCTCGCGAGCCAGCTCCGCCAGTGCGTCGGCGCCGCCGCGCAGTTGCGCCGCCTCCGAGCGCAGCCGTGTGACGTTGCGCGCATACACCTCGACGGGCGAGCCGCCCCTGATCCCGGAACCCAGCCGCGCGATCCACGCGGGCAGAAAAGCCTCCAGGTCCGGCAGCGCCGCGCGCCGAGCATCAATGACCGGCTGCAGGCTTGGCGGGCCGCCGATGTAGCGAAGCGCTCCCATCTCCTCAAACAGCGTGTCGGCGCGCTCAGAGGGCGGGGTCGTCTCGTAGACTGCGCGCAGGTAGCGCGCCTTGGCCTCACCCACATCGGTGGAGAGCATCCGCTCCGGTTCCTCGGGGCCGCAGAACCCCTCGGCGTGGCGCTCGAACGCCTTCAGCAGAGGCTCGTACGCGATTCGCGCGAGATCGAGGTCTCCGTCCAGGAACGCGGTTTCGGCGCCGCCGAGAAGGTCGTCCATCTCATCTGCCCACGACTCGTCGCCGAAGGACCGCTCGTCATGAAGATCCTCATCCCAGCCCCACCCCTGGACATACACCCCCGACCCCAGCCGCCCCTCGAACGCCTTGATGTCCGCGATCAGCATCTCGTCGTCGGCGCCGGCGGACACGGCTGCGACCGTCGTCCCCCGGCCGGCCTCGTCGCCACCGCTCGGCGGCTCGACTGAGGTGAAGATCTCCAGAAAAGAGGTTCGCTCGAGCGCCGGCAGACACTCGGCGTGAGCCAACAGCGCAGCGCTCAACTCCTGCGCGCTCAGCGCCCGCAGCCGCGACTCCAGCTCGCTCAGGAATGGCCCGAGCCCAAGCGAACCCCGACCGACCGCGCGGGGGCTACTCAACGCCGGTGTCCCGCGGCCAGGCATCGGACTCGTCGCGACCCGGACGAACTGTGCGCGGCACCGTTTCGCTTCATTGCGCCTCGACTCTGACAGGGCCTCCAGACATGATTGCGGCGATATCCGCAAGCTCGTACCCGAGCGAGCGGTAGGCCCGCAGCCGCTTGGCGAACATGCGGCGCAGCACGGGGAGCTCAGCGTCTACATAGTCGTAGATGAGGGCCTCATGCTTGCCGGGATGGGCGCGGTGAAGGCGTCCGGCGTACTGCACGACTGTGCCCTTCCACGCGATCGGCATCGCGAGAATCAGCGCGTCAAGGCGCGGATCGTCGAAGCCCTCGCCGATGTAGCGGCCGGTGGCGAGCACCACGCGCCCACCGTTGGCCTCACCCTGGGCAAGCTGCTCGAGCGCGGCACGGTGCTCGGCCGGCCGCATGTCGCCGTGCAGGGTGATGAGCGTATGGGTGTCGTCCGCGAGACGCTCGGCCAGCCGCTCCAGGTGCTCTCGCCGTTCTGTCAGCACTATCGGGCAATGGCCCTGCGCTGTCAGCTCCAGCGTGTCCTTTGCGATCAGCTCGGTGCGCTGCTTGTCGGCGACGAGCGCGGCGTATATCTCTTGGATGCCCGCGTCAGTCGGGAGCACCTCGGGTCAAAGGAGGTGTCACGGCGCACGATGCGCAGAGCGAGCGGCCGTGACGAACGAGTCGCGTCGGGCGCGATCGTGTGGCGAGTTTGGCCGCACTGCATCGTGATGATCGGGTGGTGCCCGTCGCGGCGCTTCGGGGTGGCGGTCAGCCCGGTGACATAGCGCGCGGGCGCGGCTTGGACCCAGACATGTGCTCCCTCACCGGAGCGCGAGCGCTCGACCGCCGGGGCGAGATCAAGCTCGCGGCATGCCTGGCGCAAAGCGACCACATCGGCGCGCCACGAGCGTTCGTCAAGATCGATCGCGAGCAGCCGGCACGTGTCGTCGGCCAGCAGCGGATAGACCCCATCACGTGGCGACCCTGCAGATGTCCGAGCAGCTCGCTCTCTGTCGGGGCACGGAACGCCTGGTTCGGACACTCCCCGCACTTCACGCGCGGCTTGCCGCACACTCCGGCCTTTCCACTCGTTCTCGCAGCGCGGCGCCCACCCGCTCTTGCCCTTCGCCGGTTTCTCCCAGCGACGCGGGAACACCTCCTCGCGGCCGCGAAAGAGGCCGGCGAACAGCGCGAGCTTGCGCTGCGGCGTCCACGAAGCCGCCCGAGCCTCCCCGTCCTCCTCCGAGCCGGCCGAGATCGCCCGCTCCCTCCGGGCGAGCAGCTCGGCCAGCTCGCGAGCCGCCGCCTCGCGCTCGCTGTCGAGCTCGCGAAGCCTTGCCTCCACAGCAGCGATCACGGCGCCGAGCTTCCCATCCAGGGACACCGACGCATTCTGCACGCATCACCGGCGCGCGCGCCGCTGCCGCTCACCCCAGCGACCGAAAGCGAGGCAGAGGGCGTCAGATTAACTGTGTAGGCGGGTTTCTGGGTTAAGTGTAACGGTGATTCCGTGGGTGTCAACCTGTGACGGTCAGTTTGCAGTGTCGGGGACGCGGTCACCGAAGTGGATCTTGAACGCGAGTAGCGCTATCGTCCAGTTCCGGGTCCGGGTCCATTGCGGGACGGCGTTCTGTAGGGCGAGGTAGACGAGCTTGCGGGCGGCGTCCTCGTTGGGGAAGCTGCCCTTCGTCTTGATCGCCTTACGCAGCTGGCGATTGAGGGCCTCGATCGCGTTGGTGGTGTAGATCACGCGGCGGACCTCGGCCGGGAAGGAGAGGAACGGGATCACGTACTCCTACGCGTCGAGCCAGGCCTGCGTGATCACGGGGAACCGCTGCCCCCCCTTCTCGTCGAAGGCGCCTCGAGCTCGGCGTGCGCCTGGTCGGCGTCCACAGCGGTGTAGATCGGCTTCAGGCCCGGGCGACCTGCTCGCGCTCGCGCCGCGGCACGTAGCGCAAGCTCGCTCTGATGAGGTGAACCACGCATGTTTGGACGGTCGTCTTGGGGAAGATCGCCTCGATCGCTTCCGGGAATCCCTTGAGCCCGTCGACGCACGCGATCAGGATGTCCTTGACGCCACGCTGGCGCAGATCGGTGAGGACCTGCATCCAGAACTTCGCGCCCTCGGTCTCCTGGAACCACATGCCGAGCACGTCACGCTCCCCGTCGAGCGTCACGCCCAAGGCGAGGTAGAGCGCGCGGCGCTGGACGGTGCCGCCCTCGCGGATCTTCAGGACCATGCAGTCCAGGAACACGATCGGGTAGATGTCCTCCAGCGGCCGCTTGGCCCAGTCACGCACGTCGTCCATGACCGCGTCCGTGACCCTGGAGATGAGGTCGCGGCCGACCTTCACGCCGTAGATCTCGGCGAGATGCGCGGAGATGTCCCGGGTCGAGAGCCCGCGCTGTAGAGCGCGAGGATCTTCTCGTCGAACCCGACGAACCGACGCTGACGCTTCTTGACGATCTTCGGCTCAAAGCTCCCGTCCCGATCGCGCGGAGCGTCGAGCTGCACCTTCCCGTGCTCAGTGATCAACGTCTTCGGCGAGGTGCCGTTGCGCTGGTTCTCCGCGCCGCCGGGCGGCTCGCAGTGCGGCTCGTAGCCCACATACTCGCTCAGCTCGACCTCCATCGCCCGCTCCACCAGCCGCTTGGTCAACTGAGCCAACAGGCCGCCGGGCCCGGCGATCTCCTCCTCGGTACTCGCGCCGGCGAGCAGCTCGTCGATCAACTCATCGCTGATCCGCTCCGACGGCATCCCCAGAGCTTGCCGCACACGGCGGCGGCCACCGGCACCCTCGACGGCCTCATCGACCAGCTCCGGGAGAGCTCCCGCCCCCGGCCCGCGGCCGGGGCCCCCGCGACGGGCGCGCCGCGGTCGGTACCGGTCCGTTGGTCGGGTAGCCGGGGCGGTTGCCCGCCCCGGCTCCCATAGAACCGTGCTTGTGCTGTTCACACACGGCTCCTCGGGACGGCGGGTTGTGAACCCCGCCGCCGGCCGCTTTCAACGACCTTGACCTATCCCCACTCCATCGCAAGCTGCCCGTGGGTGGGGGCGACGATCTCCTCGTGCCAATCGCGGTGCAGCGCCACCAGCGAGTCGAGCCCACGGTCGGTAAAGAACCGGGTCCGCAGAGCGTTATCGACTTGCGGGATGTGGCTCAGCGCCCATATGGACCTTCGTCCCGTATAGACGCCGTGCCATGCTGCCCGCTGCTGGGCACCGAGGGCGATGAGGTTGCGAACGATCGTCGGACGGCGCTTCCAGTGGTGCAGCAGGATCGCACGCAAACGACGCCGGATATGAGCATCGAGAGCGCGCAACACGAACTGCTCGCCGGGCGAGACGATCCGGTAGTACTGGTGCCATCCCCGCAGCCACACGTTGATCCGCAGGATGCACCCCTGAAGGGTCCACCCCCACAATCGCGGCGTGAGCTGACGGATCTTCGCCATCGCCATGCGCTTGGCGCGCTGGGAGAGCAGAACCTCCACGGTTCCAGACTGCGGGTCTAACCGCAGAGAGAACCCGAGGAAATGGCGGTCCTCCGGACGAGCGACAGCCGACTTGGCTTGGTTGATCTTCAGGCGCAAACGCCCTTCGATGAACCCGGCCAGGCTGGCCATCACCCGCAGTCCCGCCCGCCCGCTCTTGACGTAGACGTTGCCGTCATCGCAGTAGCGAACGAACCTGTGACCACGCCGGTCAAGCTCCCAATCAAGCTCGTCCAGCACGATGTTGGAAAGCAACGGGGAAAGCGGCGAGCCCTGCGGCACGCCCTCCTCGTTTGCGACCACAACACCATCCGGCATCACGATCTTGGCCTTCAGCAACCCTCCGATAAGCACGAGCAGCCGCCGATCCCCGACCCGCTGCGCGAGCCGGGACATCAGCCGCTGGTGGCAAACCCGATCAAAGAACTTCTCCAGATCGATGTCCACCACCCACCCGTACCCATCTTGCAGATGCGCCTTGGCCTCCTCGATCGCCGTGTGGCAACCACGACCCGGTCTGAACCCGTGACTCGACGGATGGAACGTCGGCTCGAACACAGGCTCGAGTACCTGACGCACGGCCTCACAGACCACCCTGTCGATCACGTTCGGGATGCCCAGCCCGCGCTGGCCTCCACCCACCTTCGGGATCATCACCCAGCGCGTCGCGCCAGGTCGATAGCTCCCATCCAGCAAAGCAGTGGCCAGCCTCGGACCCGCGAGCGGCCACTGCTCACGCAGCTCGCCGACCGTCTGCCCATCAGGACCGGGCGCCCCCTTGTTCGACACCACCTTCAACAACGCCGCCGTCAAACGGCTCACAACCCCTTCCATCGTCACCGACGTGACCTATTCTGCACTGACGATCGCCTCCGGCACCCCCGCTTGGCCGGTCCCCGACAGGTTCGAGGCCACCACGCGAGCGGACCCTTCCGGGTCTTCTGCTGTCACGATCGGCAGGCAAAGCTGTCCCGCCGTTTGATCAACCGGGATCGCCTTCCCTTACGGACCAGGACTCGACCCGACACGCTCAGCGGGCATTACCCCGCCTTCCAGTAGTACGCGATCCTCCGACTTCTGCTGGGCCATCAACCGTCGTCCTCTCGTTCTCCGGCCTACCAGCCAAACGACTGGAACCCAGCAGACCTCCTGGGGTAAGACGCTGAGATTTCGCCGCGATCACGTCGCCAATACGCCCCCGGGACCGACAGGAACAGGGCATCGCTGCTGGCGGCCAGCTCACCCACCCAAAGGACGCCTTACGGCGCTTCACTCTCGTTCGCGACCACGACACACCCACGGCTTCCTTCAGACCCGCCCTCACGGAAGCCCCGCAGCGCAAACAGCCGCACTGGGACCACCCGGTCAATTCCGGGCCGCGCCCTTGCCTCATCGATGTCGGGTTCCCCCTGTCAGGGTCCCAGGACAGGACTTCCACCTCCGATCTCAAACGCCATGCCCAGCACACCGCTCGCCCTTCGGCTCCCTCCACTCCCCGGTACCGACCGCAGGGAACACCAGCTCCTGCGACACCATGTGATCCTGCGTAGTAGTAGGCATAGCAACCTCTTTCGCTCATGCCTACACAATTCCTCGGACACTCCCTCGCCATCAGCGTGCCGTGCTCATCTGCTGAGACATCGCCCGGGCTCCCTTCGCCTAGCGCCGTGCGGAAGACGACTGTGCTTTCGGTGTCGGGGTTGAGGTTCACTCCGCTGTCGACGATGCATAGCCCGACGGGTGTTGCGGGGGCTGGCGCGAACGCGAGGAACCGTCCGTTATCGCTGATCGCCTGCTGTGTCGGCCATGGCGTCTCCACCGCTCCCGCTACGGGGGCGATGGCGAGCGCCACGGTGAGAGCTGCGCATAGTGCGGCGAGGATGGTCCCCGGCCCGTTGTAGGGCCGGGGACCGTTACCGTGCCGCGGGTTGGGTGGCTTACCCGGCGTGGATGGCATAGGGGTTGGAGTAGCCGCGCGCCCAGCAGCAACTCTTCGGCGACATCGCGGTGCGGTATCTCGCGGGAGAGGTACTCGGCGACGCGTTCAGGATCAGCCCACTCGCCCAGCACCGCACGAACCATACCGGCGGGTCAGCTGAGCCCGAGCATCGCCGGTAGCTCGTCGAGCGCCAAGAGCGTCTCGGCGCCTGCCCGGCGCAGCGCCGCCTCGTCGCTGTCGGCCGCATACCCGAGGGCGCGCATACCGGCCGCCACGGCGGCGGTGACCCCGGACGGAGTGTCCTCCACGACCGCGCAGCGCGAGGGCTCGACCGCCATCCTCGCCGCGGCGTGCAGAAAGAGGTCGGGGTGCGGCTTGCCGCGCGCCACCGAATACGCAGAGAACAACGCCTCGTCGGGAAAGAGACTGTCGAGCTTCGTCAGCCTCAGCGACAGCCGCGTCTTGGCCACCTTGCCCTGGGATGCTACGCACACCGCCACCCCGGCCGCCGTGATGCGCTTCACCGCCTCCGCAGCGCCCGACACAGGCATGAGTTCTCGACGAAACGCCCCGGCGCGGTCGTGCTCGTATCGCTGGAGCCAGTCCTTCTCAAGCGGCCGGCCGAGCTTGGCCCGTGCCCGGGAGTCGATGTCCGCCAGCAAGAGGCCCTGATAGTCACGTCGTGCCTGAGCCAGCGTGGTCGGTAGACCCTGCTCGCTAAGCGAGCGGGCGAGCACCTCGTTGGAGATGACCTCGCTATCCACGAGAACCCCATCACAATCGAAAATGACTACCTCGAGACCACGCACGGGATGCCTAACCGCTCTACGCCATGCTCCCGAGCGCCGCGGGCAGATCGCTCAGTGTCCTGACCTCGACCAGGTCGGAGCGATCCGTTGGGCGTCAGCCAAGGCGCTCCGGGAGCGCTCGCCGCAGGAACCTCGAGATGGCCCCGGGCGGGAGACGTTCGGCTTGATTCTCATCAGGCATGAACCCTACCCGACAAGTCGTCGATGCTCGATCAGGCCGAGAGCAGCTCGATGCGGTTGCCCCACGGGTCCTCCTGGACGTAGGCGCGCACGAGCGCGGTGATCTCGCCGGCGATTGCCTCCGGGGAGATGCGTGGCGGCGGGTGCAGCACGAGACGGTGCGTGAGACCCTCGATCGCGCCGATCACGACGCGGGCCGTCAGCCGGGGATCGACAGGGCGCGAGTGCGGATCGGCCGCGAGCGCATCCGCTGCCAGATCGACGAGCCGATCTTCCAGCTCGTCGAGCTCTGCGCGGAGGGTCGATGGGAGCTGGGTCTCCTCGAAGAGCACCCGGTGAAGGCCCGGCGCGAGCGCATGCAGCGCGACCATCGCGTGAACGATGTCCGGGAGAACCTCGTCGAAGCGCGCGCCGCCGCTCAACCGCCGCAGGTGCGGTTGGAGCGTCGCCGTCCCCTCGACGAGGTGCCGGTGCACGAGGGCGACGAGGATCGCATCCTTGTTGGGGAAGTACTGGTAGAGCGAGCCGATCGACACCCCGGCCCGCTCGGCGATCCGGTTGGTGGTCCCGGCGGCATAGCCCTGGCGCTCGAAAACCTGAGCAGCCGCTTCGAGGATCGCCTCGACGGTCGCCCCCGATCGCGCCTGCTTGGGGAGCTTGCGCGGCTCAAGGCGCCGGTCGGGAATGCGAGTTGACGACATGCGAGTAATTGCTCAGTATATAGGCATGCCTGCCCTCGGACTCGCTCTCCTTGCTCTCTACGGCCTGCTCGCCTTCGGGGTGCGCATGGTCGTTCAGGTTCGCCGGACGAGCTCGACGGGCTTCAAGGGTCTGCGCGGCGCCTCGGGGTTGGAGCGGATAGGTGGGTTGCTGTTCGCGTTGGCGCTAGTGCTCTGCATCGCGGGTCCGGCGCTCCAGTTGGCGGGCGCACTGAGCTCCATCGAAGCGCTCGACGGTGTGGGCGTCAGGATTCTCGGTGTCGTGCTCGCCTCCCTGGCAATCGCGATCACCTCGGTCGCTCAGTTTGCGATGGGCGACGCCTGGCGGATCGGCGTCGATCCCGCCGAGCGCACCGAACTGGTCATCCACGGCCCCTTCTCGCTCGTGCGCAATCCAATCTACGCCGCGATGATCTCCTCCTTCATCGGCATCGCCCTGCTCGCTCCCAACGCCGTCACAATCGCGGGAGCCATTCTCCTGATGGTGGCCCTCGAGCTGCAGACACGGCTCATCGAGGAGCCCTACCTCACAAGGGTTCACGGCGAGCGATACACGGCCTATGCCGCCCGGGTCGGCCGCTTCCTCCCGGGGATCGGACGCCTGCGGCGCGTCAGCTCCGCTCAGCCCGGCGCTTGATCCCATCTCAGCATAGGCGGGGACAAAAACTTGGAGGCTTGACTAGATTTAGAGTCTACTCTAAAGTTCTTGTGGATGTCAGCTTCAGCACCGGCGGTTGGCCTGCGTGAGCGCCACAAGCAGCAGCGCCGCGAGCGCATTCTTCGAGGCGATCCGCGAGCTGCTGCGTGAGTGTCCGGAGGAGGCACCGACCGTTGAGCGCATCGCGGAGCTGGCGGACCTCTCGCCTGCGACGGTCTTCAACCTCGTCGGGCCACGAGAGCAGCGGTGGGCCGCGCTGTCGGATGCACTGCTGCGCGAGCTCAATGCCTGCCTCGCCTTCGCCGGTGATGAGGACCCGCGAGAGCAGGCCCGCAGGATCGTCGGCGATACGGCCGAGCTGGTCATCGCCGACCCGGCCGTCTCGAGGCATCTGGTCAACAGCGGGGAGCGCATCGACCCGCTCCTGCAGGAGAACCCGGTCTCGCAACTGCGCGCTGCCCTGCGCCGCGGGCAGGCGGCTGGGATGCTCAGGCCCGATCTTCATGTCGAGGCGCTGGTCGGGCACATCGCGACGGCGGCCGGCGGCGCGTTGCGTCAGTGGGCCGCGGGCCAGATCTCAGACGTAGCGTTTCGTACGCGTGTGCGCTTTGCGGTTGACGTGGTGTTCGCCGCGGGCGCAAGCGAGGACTGTGCCGTGGAGCTTGTCGCACCACTGCGGCGCAGGCGGCGGCGTGGGTCGCGATGACGCGGGCCACCGTCGTGTTCTACGGAGCCGCGGGCATCCGCCTGGCCGCCGACACCTTCGGCGACCCGAACGCGCCCGCCGTGCTGATGCTGCATGGCGGTGGCCAGACACGACATGCGTGGAACGGGACCGCGACGAGCCTCGCAGATGCCGGTTGGTGGGCAATCACGGTCGATCTGCGCGGCCACGGACAGAGCACCCATCCGCGACCCCCCGCGTACGCACTCGAGGACTTCGCGGCCGACGTGCGCGCTCTGATCGCGGCGATCACGGAGGACCCGATCGTGGTCGGAGCTTCGCTGGGTGGCATCGCCAGCCTGCTGGCGCTCACGGAGTCGCCCGCGGCGCCCGCGGCCGGGCTCGTCCTGGTTGACGTCGCCCACCGCTTCCAGCCGCGCGGCGGTGGACGGATCGTGAGCTTCATGGAGCAACACCCGGACGGCTTCGCCACTCTCGCCGACGCCGCCGAGGCGGTCGCCGCCTACCTTCCTCACCGTGCACGCCCCCGCGACACGAAAGGTCTTCGCCACAATCTCCGATACAGCAACGGACGCTGGTGGTGGCACTGGGACCCGGAGATCCTGACCCAGGCCCGCCCACTGCTCCGGGATCAAGCCCAGCTCTCCGAGCGCCTCACCAGCGCCACCCCACGACTGCGCCAACCCTGCCTGCTTGTCCGTGGCGCCGAAAGCGACGTACTCAGCGCCGGCATCGCGCGGGAGTTCATCGAGCTTGCACCGACGGCCACCCTGATCGAAGTCCCATGCGCGGGTCACATGGTCGCCGGCGACAACAACAGCGCCTTCACGGCGGCGATCCGCGTATGGCTCGACACGTTTGCGGCACGTACATCACCGAAACCCTCAACCAATGGCGGTCGCGATGTTCGGGCTTGCTGAGGTGCGGCTCGAACGAACGCGTGTGGGAGCATTTGGCGATGAGCGCCGCTGACCGCTTGGCAGGCGACCCCCACACCGCTCCGAACTTCGCGGCGGCGGCGCTGATCACGATCGACACCCAGCGCGACGTGCTGGACGGCGGTCCCTTCGAGATCCCCGAAACCTCGGCGGCACTCGGAGCTATGCAAGCGCTCGCGTGTGCCTTTCGCGAAGCGGGCCGCCCCATTGTGCACATCGTGCGCCTGTACGAGCCCGACGGCACCAACGTCGATCTCTGCCGTCGCCAGGCGGTGCAGGGCGGCATGAGGGCGCTCATCGCGGGCGCCCCCGGGTCGCAGCTCGCCGCCGAGCTGCTGCCCGAGCCCACCCTCACGCTCGACGCAGACGTGCTGCTCGCGGGTCATGCTCAGCGCCTCGGGCCAAGCGAGGTAGCGATCTACAAGCCGCGCTGGGGCGCGTTCTACCACACTGTGTTGGAGGACCATCTACGCGAGCGGCACATCAACACGCTCGTCTTCTGCGGATGCAACTTCCCCAACTGCCCCCGCACCTCGATCTACGAGGCCAGCGAGCGCGACTTCAGGATCGTGCTCGCCCACGACGCGCTATCCGGGCTGTACGAGCGCGGTGAACGCGAGCTCGCAGGCATCGGCGTTCACCTGATGGGCGCAGGCGAGGTCGCCAGGGCGCTCCTCGCCGCGAACCGCGAGACACTCGCCACCGGTCCTGGTGAATGGATGGAGACAGGACGATGAGCGTTGCGCTCTACCACAATCACGGCCTGGCGATCCACTCACACCACTTCGCTCGCGGGCTCGTCCCTACTCCTCGGCCATGACCAACGACCTGTGGGCTGCCGTCGACGACTACGTCGCCGATCACCTGCTCCCGCAGGACGCGGTGCTCGACGCTGCGCTTGCCGCCAGCGACGCCGCCGGTCTTCCCCCTGCCTCGATCACCCCGGCCCAGGGCAAGCTGCTCGAACTCCTGGCGTCAGTTCGCGGCGCCCGCAGCATCCTCGAGCTGGGCACGCTCGGCGGCTACAGCACCATCTGGCTTGCCCGCGCGCTGCCCCAGGATGGTCGGCTCGTGACGCTCAGCTCGACCCCCGCAACGCGGAGGTCGCCAGTGCAAACATCACCAACGCCGGCCTCGCCGAGCGCGTGCAGATCCGTGTTGGGCCCGCGCGGGAGACGCTGCCCGAGCTGCACGCCGAAGGGGCCGGGCCATTCGACGTCATCTTCATCGACGCCGACAAGCAGAACAACCCGCTCTACCTGCAGTGGTCACTGAAGCTATCGCGCCCAGGCACACTCATCATCGCCGACAACGTCGTGCGTGGCGGGGCGATCCTCGACCCCCACGCAGATGACCCGCGGCTCGGCGACGGCGGCGTACAGGGCGTGCGTCGCTTCTACGAACTGCTCGCCGCCGGGGTGGGTGGGGGTTTGATCAATGCGACTGCGATCCAAACAGTCACCGCCAAGGGCCACGACGGCTTCGTGCTCGCACTCGTCTCCAACGTAGTGTGAGGTATTCGAGAAGGGCCTGAAGACGATCGGTACGTTCACGACGCCCGCCTGTTCACCGTCGGGAGCCCGAGCACGAGCGGCGCGGCGAAGCTCGCGCTCTACGACGATCTGCTGTGCTTCATGGAGGACTTCCTCTCCCGCGAAGGTAGCCACGCGACCTTCATCGTTGACGGCGCGCACAACAGCGGAGGTCATCTGCGCTCAGCCCACCGCGCGCTACTCCTCAAGCACCGTCGGATCGTGGAGGATGCCGACCGATCGAAGATCGGCCAGCGCCGCTCATCCGACGACCAGCTCTTGCGGGCAGCCGACACGCACCGCCTATCTGAAAGCCCAGCAGAGCTACCGCCATGCACTGGAACTCACGCTCGACCCCACCGGCCGGGCAACGCTGTACGCCAACCTGGCGTTCGTAGAGCATCAACTAGTGTCCTGAGTCGTAAGTTCGTGCTGTAAGTGTGGTATGATGCCGGGATGGCTACTGCTCTTGGTCGTCCCAAGGCGGTTTTGGAGCTCACCAACGGTGAGCGTGCGCAGTTGAAGGGGTGGGCTCGTAGGCGTCGTATCGTGCAGGGGTTGGCGTTGCGCTCGCAGATCGTGTTGGAGTGCGCGTATGGTCACTCCAATAAGGAGGTCGCGTCACGGCTTTCGGTGAGCGCGGCGACGGTCGGTAAGTGGCGGCGGCGGTTTCTCGCCGACCGGCTCGACGGGCTGGTAGACGAGCCGCGGTCTGGGCGTCCCAGGACGGTCGGCGATGAGCGCGTCGAGGATGTGATCGTCAAGACTTTGGAGACCGTGCCGCCGGATGGGGGGACGCGCTGGTCTACGCGCCAGATGGCCGCCAAGAGTGGGCTCTCGCAGTCAACGATCTCACGGGTGTGGCGGGCCTTTGGGTTGCAGCCTCACCGGGTGGAGCACTGGAAGCTTTCAAAGGACCCGTTGTTCGTCGAAAAGGTCAAGGACATCGTGGGGCTCTACCTGGACCCGCCGGAGAAGGCGATCGTGCTCTGCATGGATGAGGAGACACCAGCGCAGTAGGTAACTTCGAGTTTGAGTGGCTGGTGGGGCGTCCGGTGGGAAGGAGTCTGCCGTGACGTGTTGTATTCAAGAGGCTGATGGCGTTGCGACGCGCTCATGCCGACGAGTACGCGGTTCGGGTGAACCGGGCGGTGGAGTTGCTGGCCGAGCGTTCGTCGGCGGACGCGGTGCGCGCGCTGCAGGCCGAGTGCGGTCTGTCGGAGCGTCAGGCGCGTCGGTACGTGAACGAGGCGCTGGAGCGGCCGGGCGGGGTGGTGGTGCCGGAGCGCACGGTGGTGTTCACGGTGAGGCTGGCGCCGTCGTTGATCGCTGGTCTGCGCGAGCGTGCGCGGGCGAGTGGTGTGTCGTTGAGCGCGGTGACGGCGGCCGCGGTGGCTGGGTATCTCGATCAGGCCGGCGAGCGGCGCGGTGGCAAGGCGCGTTGAGATCGAGTTCGTTGGTGACCGGCTCGCCGACGCGCGGCTGGCGCAGGCGTATGTGCTCCTGGCGCCCGAGCGGCGCCGAGTGACCGGCAACGAACGGAGGGATGATGAACGAGAGCAGCAGCAACATGGTGGGGCGGTCGGGCAGGGTGGCGGCGATCTACGCGCGGGTGTCCTCGGAGCGGCAGCGCCACGAGCAGACGATCCAGAGTCAGACCGTCGCGCTGCGTGAGCTGGCCGCCGAGCGCGGGCTGCTCGTCCCGGAGGATCTGGTGTTCGAGGACGAGGGCTTCTCGGGCGCTGTGCTGCGTCGCCCGGCGCTTGAGCGGCTGCGCGACCTAGCGGTCGAGGGTGCTTCGAGGTGCTGTTGTGTCACGCGCCGGATCGACTCGCGCGCCGCTACGCCTACCAGGTGCTGCTGCTCGAGGAGTTCCAGCGCGCGGGTATCGAGGTCATATTCGCGAAGGAGCCCGAGCGCTCCGGCACGCCCGAGGATGAGCTGTTGCGCCAGTTCCAGGGGATGATCGCCGAGTACGAGCGGGCGCAGATCGCCGAGCGTTGCCGCCGCGGGAAGCTGCATCGCGCCCGGGCCGGCGCGGTGTCGGTGCTCGCCCGCGCGCCCTACGGCTACCGGTATGTCAAGAAGTCCGAGCACGCCGACGCGTTCTTTGAGATCGACGAGACCGAGGCGCCGGTCGTGCGCGAGATCTTCCGCCGCTACGTCGAGGAGGGCGAGTCGATCGCGCAGATCGCGCGCTGGCTCTCCGAGCAGGGCGTGCCGACCAGGACCGGCAAGACTGGCTGGGGCGCGCGACGATCTGGGGGATGCTGCGCAACCCGGCCTACGCCGGCCAGGCGGCTTACGGCAAGACACACGCGACCGGCGCGCCCGTCCGTGCCACGCGTCCAGCGCGCCAGCGCGGGCAGCGCTCCGCCAGTCGCGGGAGAGCGTCACGCCTGAGCAATGGAAGCGGATCTCGGTGCCGGCGCTGGTCACCGAGGAGCAGTTCGCGCTCGCCCAGGACCGTCTGCAGCGCAACAGCGCTTCTCGCCACGCAACACCAGGCGGCCGTCGCTGCTGCAGGGGATCCTCGTCTGCCGCGAGTGCGGCTACGCTTACTACCGCAGCTCGACCCGCAGCAAGAACGGGATCCTGCATGACTACTACCGCTGCTCGGGCACCGACGGCTACCGCCGTCCCGAGGGACGCGTCTGCGATAAGCGGCCCATTCGCCTGGCAGAGATCGACGAGCTCGTCTGGAACGCGTGTTCGGGCTGCTCGAGGACCCGACGCTGATCGAGGCCGAGATCGACCGGCGGCTTCAAACGCTGCGCGCCGAGCACCCCGCCACCCGGCGTCGAGACGCACTCGAGCGCGACCTCACCCGCGCCCAGAACGCTGCGACGGCTGATCGACGGCTACCAAGAACAGCTCATCACGCTCGACGAGCTCCGCGCCCGCATGCCCGAGCTGCGCAAACGCGAGGCCACCCTGCGAGCCCAGCTCGACGCGCTCGACGCCGAACTGCACGACGCCGAGACCTACCTCAAGCTCACCGAGACGCTCGAAAGCTTCCGCGCCCGGCTCACCACCACGGCCGAACAGCTCACCATCGAGCAGCGCCAGCAGATCATCCGACTCGTCGTGCGCGAGGTCCTCATCGGCGAAGACGACGTCACGATCCGCCACTCAATCCCGGTCCCGACCGGCGACCGACCACCCGGTTATCTACTGCGTTTGGGTAGTCGAGAAGAGCCAAATACAAGCACTGGACCGCACCCAGCCGATCCTGCCCGTGCTACCCGGTGTCCCCGAGCGTGCCACACACGACTACAAGCGACACGGCACAAGCAGCCTGTTCGCCGCGCTGAACATGACGACAGGCAAGGTCATCGAGTCGCTGCACTCACGTCACCGCGCGATCGAATCCAAGAAATTCCTTCAGAAGATCGATGACGAGGTACCCGCCAACCTGGACGTTCACCCCGTTCTCGACAACTACTCCACGCACAAGACCCCGGCCATCAAGCGCTGGCTGGCCGCACACCCACGGTTCCATTTGCATTTCACGCCGACCGGCGCATCATGGATGAACCTCGTCGAACGCTGGTTCGCGGAGCTCACCTCCCGCAAGCTCAGGCGCGTACCCACCGCTCCGTCC
Source organism: uncultured Solirubrobacterales bacterium (assembly GCA_963771915.1). GTDB lineage: Bacteria > Actinomycetota > Thermoleophilia > Solirubrobacterales > Solirubrobacteraceae > Palsa-744. Next base: position 856,087 of record CAVYVD010000002.1, read on the forward strand.
GAGAGCTCAACAAAGACATCCGCGACTGGACACAGCACTGGAACGAAAACCCCCGCCCCTACGTCTGGACCAAGACCGCCGAACAGATACTCAACACACTCCCAGCATATTGTAAACGAATTTCAGACTCAGGACACTAGCCCAAAAAAACCTATATTGCAACCCTGGCCGGCGTCGTTGATCCAGGCCAGAGTGGTGCTCACGCACACTGAGCCTATGTCATGGGTACTACGCTTGAGCGCCAATATCTCGCCCTGGCGGTGGCCAACGCGGCCTTCAGCTGAAGGGTCTCTGTACGGTGGCGCCGCCTGAGGTCACTCAGTTGTACGGTCAACGTTCGAACGATGCCGCTCTCGCTGGGCTGCGCGGGATCGGCCGACGCTCGGTTTGGCGGTGGTGTGTTTTGTTGTTGTGCGCGCAGGTGTTCAATCCGGTGTCGCAAGTCGATGTTGTTGTAGAGAAAGTCGATCGGGCAGCCGGCGGCGCACGCGACGCCACGGAAGGTGATCGGTTCGGCTTTTCTGTCGGATGGCGAGTTCGCCGCGGCTAGCTGCTGCTTTGCTCTTGCGCCGTGCGGCGGCGCGTAGGTTCTCGGGGTTGCCGCGGGCCATTCAGGAGCTCTGCGGCCCGCCGGCGGGGTCGGGGAGGCGCGCGGCGAGCTGCGCCGGCTTGTGCTCGGGTGCTGGTGCGCTCCGCGCGCCTGCCACGGCGATCTGCTCGTGTGGCTGGCGAACGCGACGCTCACCCAGCGCGAGCACTGGCTCACGCTCGCGGCATAAAGCGCAGCGCGCGGCCGCACCGGACTCACCGCGGGGCCGGCAGTCCCTCGGAGGATCGCACCCCTTGGCGGGGTGCGGGGAGGGGACGGTCACCGGCGCCCGCGCCGAGGCGGACGCCACTACAGGGACGCCACTATAGAAAGGACACGCCCGTGCCCGAGCGATCGGCCAGCAGCACATCAATGCTCGCGAGCTGTCGCTCGATCTCATCGTTCGGGTCCAGGGTGGCAGCGTGAGCGGCGAGAGTTCGTCCAGTCGTCGTACTCCTGCGAGACGGAGTAGGGTGTTCAGGGCAAACTTTCGTTACCCAAGATGGATGAAGGAGGAGCAATGTCTCGTAAGTACATCGACTGCCGGGAGATGCCGAGCGAAAACAACTGCGATCTCGCGATGGCCGGGAGCGACGAGCATGTCCTTGACGCGGCCGTGACACACGCGGTAACGGCTCACGGACACGAGGACACGCCAGAGCTGCGCGAGCAGATCAGGCAGGCCCTCAAAGACGAGGCCCCAGGTGCGCTGGCCTAGTCAGCTGACCGCCCTTGGAGTCTGACGGTAGCGTTGACGACCCCGCACGAACTGGAAAGGGAGACATGATCTGCACACTGACCGCTCGTCGCCTGAAGCCCGGCGCCTTCGATGCGTTTCGCGCGGCATGGGACCCAGGTGACGCCGCCCCCAAGGTAATCGAGCGTTGGCGCCCGATCTACCATGTTCGCGACGTGAGCGATCCAGACGTGGTCATCTCATTCGGCTTCTTCAGCGGCTCGCCAGAGGAGCTGGCTGAAGTCCAGGCTCAGGCCGGCCGAGGCGATCAGGTCGCCCGGATCGCGGAGACCGTCGAGGAGGTGCTTCTCGACGGTGCCTACGAGGTAGTCGAGAAGCTTGAGTGACTGCTGCCCGCACATCCATCGTTGCTTTTTCCCTATGTCTGGCGCTTGCTGTTGTACCTGCCACAGCCAAAGCGATCGACCCCGGAAGCGATCTACGATGCTGGCCGTGAGGCGGTCGTCGGGGTGTTGTTGCACGCTCCGGGTTAGCAATCCGGCGGTGGTGCTCCCCAATCAGATACTCGGTCAAGGGCGGCCGTGAATCGCGCCAACGACCGCTGACTGGACGTTTCGCGTCGCTGTCGTACGACGCTCCAGCGCCGAAGATGACCATGAGCATGGCTCTAGCGTATGCTCGGACAACGGCAAAAAGTGGGCCCTAGATCGTCACTTCGCTGACGCTCGAGGCAGCTCAGGATTCTCGCCGCTTAAGTTCCAAGCGTCCTTTGCGGACTAGCTCAGCAGCTCCCTTGCCGGGCTTCATCCGTGCTCGCAGCGCCCGGAGGCGATCGAGCGTCGCAAGGCTTTCTCGCTCCGTCGGAAGGTCCTCGCGCCGGATGCGGCGCAAGCTGATAGCCGCGGCGCGCTCCCCGGAAGATCGGGCGATCTTCACGCTGGCGACCGAGGGAGGACCGCGGCTGATCGAGATTCGCCCTTTGAAGGTCGGCAACGTCGATTTCGATGTGGGCGTGGTGCGGATCGAGGACGGCTACGGGACTGCCGCACATTTACTTTCACGATTATGCCGACGTGCGCGTTATGCCGATGTCGGATAGGAAGTCTTTGCGGATTGGGCTGATCGCCGCGTAGGGAGCCTACGAAGTTCGTAACGAGCAATTGTCAAATGTTGTGGATGAGGGGGTGAAGAATCATCGGGCGGCGACCCTCTCGTCTGTCGTGGTGGTTTCGTCGTTTGTGCCTTCTTTCCGTCCTTGAATGTCGTTCCGTTGAGCAGTTCTTTGACGAGTTCGGCGCCGTGGAAGGCGCGCCAGCGTTCCTGGGCCGCGTCGAGCAGCTTGTAGGCCATCGCGAGCGCGGCGTCCTTGGAGCCGGCGCCCTTCGTTACCCGGGTGCGCAGCTTGACCGTCGCGAAGCTTGACTCGATCGGGTTCGTGGTCCGCAGGTGGCGCCAGTGCTCGGCAGGGAAGTCGTAGAACGCGGTCAGCTGCTCGCGGTCCTTGGTGAGCTTCTCGGCGGCCTTTGGCCACTTCGCCTCGAACTCCGTGACGAACGCGTCGATCGCGTGGTTGGCGTCTTTGCGGGTCGGGGCCTCCATCGCCTCGTGCAGCATCCGCTTGGCCTGCGGGTGCACACGTTTGGGCAGCGCATCCAGCGCATTCGCGATCTTGTGAACCCAGCATCTCTGCTCTCGGGTGTGCGGGAACACGTCCCTGAGCGCCGCCCAGAGCCCGAGCGCGCCGTCGCCGGTCACGAGCTTCGGTTCGCTGATGCCGCGCGCTTTGAGGTCTCTGAGGACCTCTGCCCAGGAGTCGCTGGACTCGCGGTAGCCGTCCTCAACCGCCAATAGCTCCTTGCGGCCATCCTCGCGGACACCGATGATCACCAGCAGGCACAGGCGCTTGTCCTCGCCCAAGCGGACACCGACGTGCACGCCATCGGCGAATAGGTAGGCGTAGCGGACGAAGTCAAGCCGCCGGCGCTTGAACGCCTGGTGCTCCTCGCGCCAGGACTCGGTCAACCGCGAGATCGACGAGGAGGAGAGCCCCGAGGCGTCCTCCCCGAGCAGATCCCGCAGCGCAGGCCCGAAGTCCCCGCTCGAGAGCCCGCGCAGGTAGAGCACCGGCAGCACATCGGTCACCTTCGGCGAACGGCGCGCGTAGCGCGGCAGGATCCGGCTCGAGAACCGCCGGCGCTCCCCGGTCTCCTCATCGATACGGCAGTCATTCACCCCGGGCGCCCGGATCGGCAGCGTGCCCGACCCGACCGTCACACGGCGCTCCTTAGCGCGGCCGTTGCGCACCACCAGCCGACGCCCGTTTTCGTCCAGCTCCTCGTTGAACGACGCGACATACTCATCGACCTCGGCCTCCAGGGCCGCCGCGATCATCCGCCGAGCTCCCTCACGCGCGAGCCCATCCAACCCGACCCGGCTGTCCTCGTCGCGATCATCCGCGATCCGCGTAACATCACTCATGGCGTGCTCTCCTTCTCGCCGGCATCCCCGGCGTTCGGTCTTGATCAACCGGGAGAGCACGCCGCCTCTCTCTTCACGCGCATCCACAACTTTTGGGTATACCTCCGTAGGGAGTCGGCATAACGCCGCGGCTATCTGCGCGACGGCCTACAGCGTTACGGCGTCGAGGTTCTCGCTCCCGACGAGTTTCTTGCCAGCGCATTTCGATTCCCATGCTCGGGGAATGCTCGGCATCTTGGAGCTGCAGGCGAGCACCCGGGCGGGAGGAAGCCTCTCAAATGGTTTTTTCAGAAGGCCGTCGGTCTTTGCTGGAGATTGAGCCGCGACGGGCGTCGGCGGATCGGGCTGATCTTCCGAAGGAGGCTGGGGGAGGGTTGTCTGACAGGGGATTCCGCTGGGACCGATCGCGGTGGCGTGTGCCCCGTGGATGATGAGCTTCAGGTGGGCCATGACCTGAGCGACCTCCATATGCCATTCGCGGGCCGTGAAGCCGGAGTCGTCGACCCCGGGGGTCTTGTGCCGTAGCACGTCTTGCAGAGCATCGAATGCGTGTCTGCATGTGCCCTGGCCGCCCGCCGTGAACGAGTTGACGCCGCTGGCGGTCAGGCGAGAGCAGACAGCGCTGGCCGGGCCGAAGTACTCGGCGGTCAGGACGCTGCGGTAGACGGCTCGGATCTGGGGGCTGGAGCCGCTGGCGGCACTCGCTGTGGCGCCGCTCATCGCGACCGTTCCCAGGGCGATCCCAAATGCAGTCGTCGTCGCTCGGAAGCTCATCCTGGGCACACTCTACGGGCGGCTGGCGGCGCCTTGGCAGTAGCGGCGCAGCCCTTACCGACCGGCTGAGCCGGTCGGTCCTTTCGTGACCACGGTACGGACAGCTGTAAGTTTGCCGGTGCGGTAGGCCCAGGTGGTGGTCGCGCGCCCGGAGGCGCAGCAGGTCGGGTCGTTTGGTCCGTACCAGTACTCGGCGACGAGGATCCGGCCGTTGACCCACTTGACCTTTCCCAGCAGCGGCACGTGTGACACCTTCGCACGGTGGGGCTGTTGGGGCGTGATCAGACCCACTGCGCGCGCGTTCGTCGCCGAGCCGCTGAAGACGACCTCGGCAAGGCGGATCTGACCGTCCGCGGTCCCGCCGTTGTTGGAGCAGACGACATCAACCGCGGCCGCGGGCCCAACGCCGCCAAGCTGACCATAGGTCACGTCGTACGCGGCCGCGACTTGAACGAGGTCGTGGTTTGAGCCGGAGCTGTTGACGTCTCCGAAACCGGTGTGCGAGATCTGCGCGACGTGGTTGTGCAAACGGATCGGACTGTTTGCTTTGCAAGCCGCCCCCGGCAGGGTCTCGTTCTGCCAGCCGACCGCCTGGAGCGGCAGCGTGGTCTGCGCGGACGCGACCCCAGCGACGCCGACGACAGCAGCCAACGCTGCGGCGCTGGCCAGGCCACCGATCCAATTCTCATGTCTAGCGACAACTCGATCAAGCACGGGGTTGGGTACGGCTCCTGTGTTTCGGCGCTCACGCTGGCGAGGCGAGCCTGCGCACATCATTCTCACACGCTCCTCGGCGTATTGCGCTGAGAACGGCAGCTCTGCCGTCGGAGGGGCTCAGTGAGCTGCTGGATCTGGCGATCCATCCGCAACAGCACCTCGACCACCACCCCGCGGCCCTGGTCATAGATCACCTCCGCCCCGGCGCGCTCCATACCCCCAGATTCGACAACGCACCGCCATGTCCCCCCGACCCACTGAACGCTTAGAAAGCGCCGGGATAAACCGGCTCGGGGAAAGGAATGAGAGAGTCCGACATCGAAGACGTAGCGAGTCACGGTGGCCCCGACCATGCGTGGCGACCCGCGAGGGCGCAGCGAAGCGTTGGATTCGGGGTACGCGCAGGCCGGGCTATTGAGCCGCGAAATCAAGGGTTTCGGGGTGCCGACGTCGTTAAGCGAGGCGGAAGGCAACATCGTCGGTCGCGCTATCGCGAGTGGCCGGCGGACCCCGCGCGGTCGAAGACCCTGTGCATGCGTGGAATCTCCGGGTGCGAGAACCGGGAGGTCCTGTGGTTGCCCGTCCTTGTCGATGATGCCCCGTCCTGGATGGTTCGCGGGGTGGCATATCGGCAGGAGAGCGGGCCGCGAGGGGAACGCTGAGGCGGTAAGCCCTCGATGAACGATCGCGGGAAGTCAGACAGGCCCGTATTACCTGCGAAGCCGTCGAACAAGGCCGCGCGAGCGGAGGCGGAGAGGGTGGAGAGAAGGGGCCTGCCCAAGGGGAACACGGCCAGCAAACGAGGTATACCCAAAAGTTGTGGATGCGCGTGAAGAGAGAGGCGGCGTGCTCTCCCGGTTGATCAAGACCGAACGCCGGGGATGCCGGCGAGAAGGAGAGCACGCCATGAGTGATGTTACGCGGATCGCGGATGATCGCGACGAGGACAGCCGGGTCGGGTTGGATGGGCTCGCGCGTGAGGGAGCTCGGCGGATGATCGCGGCGGCCCTGGAGGCCGAGGTCGATGAGTATGTCGCGTCGTTCAACGAGGAGCTGGACGAAAACGGGCGTCGGCTGGTGGTGCGCAACGGCCGCGCTAAGGAGCGCCGTGTGACGGTCGGGTCGGGCACGCTGCCGATCCGGGCGCCCGGGGTGAATGACTGCCGTATCGATGAGGAGACCGGGGAGCGCCGGCGGTTCTCGAGCCGGATCCTGCCGCGCTACGCGCGCCGTTCGCCGAAGGTGACCGATGTGCTGCCGGTGCTCTACCTGCGCGGGCTCTCGAGCGGGGACTTCGGGCCTGCGCTGCGGGATCTGCTCGGGGAGGACGCCTCGGGGCTCTCCTCCTCGTCGATCTCGCGGTTGACCGAGTCCTGGCGCGAGGAGCACCAGGCGTTCAAGCGCCGGCGGCTTGACTTCGTCCGCTACGCCTACCTATTCGCCGATGGCGTGCACGTCGGTGTCCGCTTGGGCGAGGACAAGCGCCTGTGCCTGCTGGTGATCATCGGTGTCCGCGAGGATGGCCGCAAGGAGCTATCGGCGGTTGAGGACGGCTACCGCGAGTCCAGCGACTCCTGGGCAGAGGTCCTCAGAGACCTCAAAGCGCGCGGCATCAGCGAACCGAAGCTCGTGACCGGCGACGGCGCGCTCGGGCTCTGGGCGGCGCTCAGGGACGTGTTCCCGCACACCCGAGAGCAGAGATGCTGGGTTCACAAGATCGCGAATGCGCTGGATGCGCTGCCCAAACGTGTGCACCCGCAGGCCAAGCGGATGCTGCACGAGGCGATGGAGGCCCCGACCCGCAAAGACGCCAACCACGCGATCGACGCGTTCGTCACGGAGTTCGAGGCGAAGTGGCCAAAGGCCGCCGAGAAGCTCACCAAGGACCGCGAGCAGCTGACCGCGTTCTACGACTTCCCTGCCGAGCACTGGCGCCACCTGCGGACCACGAACCCGATCGAGTCAAGCTTCGCGACGGTCAAGCTGCGCACCCGGGTAACGAAGGGCGCCGGCTCCAAGGACGCCGCGCTCGCGATGGCCTACAAGCTGCTCGACGCGGCCCAGGAACGCTGGCGCGCCTTCCACGGCGCCGAACTCGTCAAAGAACTGCTCAACGGAACGACATTCAAGGACGGAAAGAAGGTCACAAACGACGAAACCACCACGACAGACGAGAGGGTCGCCGCCCGATGATTCTTCACCCCCTCATCCACAACATTTGACAATTGCTCTCCGAGCATCGTACCCACCATCTGCGCTGCCCAGGATGTGGCAAGAAGAGCGTGGCGCGACTGCCCAACGGGGTAGGTGACTCGCCGTTCGGCACAGACTTGCAGGCCGCGGTCGTGACGATGACCGCGCGTAACCGGGTTTCGCGCCGCGACATGTCCGAGCTTGCACGGGACCTATTCGGACTCGGGTTGTCGGTCGGGGCGGTCGATGCGATCTGTCAGCGCGCGGCCACAGCGTTGCGGGGCCCACACGAGCTACTGGTCGAGAATGTGCTGGCATCCCCGGCGGTCAACGTCGATGAGACCGGCTGGTTCACCGCGCATCAGGGCCGCACGATGTGGACCGCGACCACGCCCAAGGCGGCGATCTTCCGGATCGCGGAGGATCGTCATCGCGATCGGCTGGAGGAGTTGCTCGGCGCGGATTTCAAGGGGATCGTGGGCTCGGATCGCTGGTGGGCGTACGAGCTGATCGATTCCGCCTCGCGCCAAGCCTGCTGGGAGCATCTCAAGCGAGACTTCGCCTTCCACGCGGGAGGAGCCCTGGCCGAGCAGAAGCAGTTCGGAGAGGCCGGCAGCGAACTGACCAAGGGACTGTTCGAGACCTGGCACGCCTTTGGCGAGCACTCAGATCGCCGGCGCCTCGCGAGCGAGATAGCTCCGATCCAGGCTGAACTCCGGGAGCTACTCAAACGCGCCGCACGCAAGAGCACCTACACGCGCTTTCACCGCCGCTTCGCCAAGAACCTGCTGAAGATCTGGCCGGCACTCTGGACGTTCGTGACCTTCAATGGCGTCGAGCCGACGAACAATGCGCCCGAGAGAGCGCTACGCGGGCCGGTCATCTACCGCAAGCTCTCGCACGGCACCCAATCCGAGGACGGCGAGCGATTCATCGAGCGGGCGCTGTCCGCCTCGGTCACCTGCCGCCTCCAAACCCGCTCAATGTTCGCCTATACGCGCGAGTTGCTCACCGCCCACGCCCGCGGCGACCCACTCCCAGCACTGGTCTGAACCCCCACCCCTACCAGCCAACCAGCACCCCGCCGCACGGGACCTACGACTGAACGCTTACGAAAAGGTGTCGATTTGCAGCGCTTTTCCAAGGCGACGACCGGAATCGAACCGGTGTAGACGGCTTTGCAGTGCGCCGGAAAGCGCTGCTCTTGGCTTACCTGAGCGGCTTTCGGCGACCTCAGGTGCTCTCAGGTGCCCTCAAAATACGCTCGTGCTGGGAGAGTTTTGGGAGAGTCGGTGGATCCCTTTCACGGCGTGGCTCGCTCCGGCTTGAGATGCGTCGCCGCCGCGCGAGTTCTGACAGCAGCGCCGTGACCGGACGCAGCGCGTGTCGCAACCAACGAGCGGCCCGTTCCCCCGCGTCAGCGGCGCTCGCGGCGCTCCCTCCGGGTCCGCGCATGGTGAGCGAAGCGAACTCTGCGGAAGGAGCTCTGCACTCGCAACGCTAACTGCAGAGCTTGGTTACCCGGCGGGGTCGGCGGAAGTGCCTGCAAATGTCCGGAAACCGCTTGTGCGACAAGGAAAGGCCGGTGCCGGGTGCTACCTGCGCCGGACCACTAAAACCCGCCTGAGTCCGCTGGATGGAGGACGCCAGGAGGACGCGGCCCCGTCGAAGTCTCTCCCCGGGCATGTCGTGGCTTCAGAGCTTGGCCATGAGCGATTGTCGGCGCCTTCCGCTAGCGTCCGTAGGCGTGGACACAGACCAGGACATCGAGCGTGCCGCTCGCAGGCTTGCCGAGACGGCGGGCTCGCCCGTGCGGGTCATCTTGTTCGGCTCGCACGCCCGCAATGACGCGGGTCCGGGTAGCGACCTCGACTTTCTCGTGATCGAGCCCGACGTGCCTGATCGGCACGCTGAGATGGTGCGGCTACGCAGCGTCCTGCACGACCTACGCAGACCAATCGACGTGCTCGTCTACAGCGATGCCCAGGTCGAGGAATGGGGCGATGCACCCGGAACGGCGCTACACGCTGCGCTCACCGAGGGTCGGGTGCTTGTCGAAGCGTGACGCACTCGATGTAGCTCACGCGCTGCTCGCCAAGGCTGCTGGCGACGAAGCGGGACTGCGCGCGCTCGCTGACCGCGATGACGTCCCCGATCATGTCGCGGGCTTCCTCGCCCAGCAGGCGATCGAGAAGTCCCTGAAGGCAGTGCTCACAGCGCGCGGGGCTCCCTTCGAGCGCAGCCACGACATCGACTACTTGTGCAGCTTGATCGAGGACAACGGGCTGGATCTGACCGACGACTTGAAGAACGCTGTCGCGCTGACTCCCTGGGCCGTCGAGTTTCGCTACGCCGATCCCTTCACACCCAACCCACTCGATCGCGCCGACGCACTGGCCACCGTGGCCGCCGTGCGGCGGTGGGCCGAGAAGACGATCAGCGAGAGGCGATACACCGTGGACGGAGGCGGAACCGCAGGTATTTGAGCTACCTGGAAGGTTCCGCCTGTCCCCGAGATAATATGGGCCAGCTATGCCGGACGACGCGACCACCTACCTACCGGGCGACGAGCTGCGCGTCGATCGCGGCTTCTACCGTCACCATGCCCTCTATGTTGGCGAAGGCGTCGTCGTGCAGTTCGGGGGCCGGATCAAGGACAAGCCCCATGCCTCGGTCCACTACGCCTCCGTGACGGACTTTGCCAAAGGCGGTCGCGTCGAAGTGATGGAGCACGACGGCTTGGATCGCGACGCCGCCGTTGAACGAGCAGAATGGCTGGTAGCGAACCCGCCACCTACCACGTATCACGTGCTTGGGTACAACTACGAGCACGTCGCGCGTTGGTGCGCGACGGGCAGAATCGAATGCGGGCAGGCGAAGGGTCTACTGACCGTGAACTCATTCGTCGGTGGTGGAGTTCTCGTGTTCGTTGAGCATTCGCACTCGTGGATCATCGGCATAGTTCAGTTGCTCGCCGGGCTGTTCCTTGCGTGGTTGTCGCGCGGCCCGACGCGAAAGTTCGAGCAACATATTCGCGCCAACTGGCACGGATAGGCGGTCTTCGCTATGGCGTTCCGTCCGCTGTCCAAGCGCGATAGCCCAGACCCAGAGTACGACGGTCCGCACGAGGGCATTCCAGCGTGGATGTTCCAGTCCGTTGCACGCTGGATCGATGACTGCATCTACGAACGCACGGGACATGCGAACCGGCCCAACGAACAACTCTTGCTTGAAGCTGAGGCTGTACTCCGTGCGACCTTTAGCTGGGGCCAGGGTGCGTTTAGTGCTCGCACATCGATACTGGCAAAAGCGAGAAGTGACGGTGAGTTCGGTTTGAACTTCCTTGACTTCATACTGTCCAAAGTCACGCTGGGCACTACTGCTGAAGAACTCGACGGGATTCTTATTCAAGCGGGGTCGGCATGGGAAGTCCGCGACGCAATACCTCCACGTCATTACGAGTTGGTTCGACGTGCGATCGGGCCAGTTGCCGATGCCATCGAGGACATACGGCCCGTAAGCTCAAGAGCTCACGCCCATCTTGTCACTGCGTGGAGCAAGCTGATGGGCCGAGCGCCGGACCCATCCGGTGCGTACCGCGAGGCGATTCGAGCCGTTGAGGTAGTCGCCACTCCAGTTGTGACGCCGAACGATTCCCTCGCCACCCTCGGAAAGATCATCAAAGCCCTACGCGATAAGCGGAAAAGTGGACCGTTGATCTGGCGGAGGCGACGACGGAGCAGGTAACGGATATGGCCGCGATGATCTGGCAGTCGCAGTTTGACCGACATGGTACCCACGACACAAACGTTCCGCTAAACGTTTCCCAGGAGCAAGCGGACGCCGCCGTCCATATCGCTATCGCACTCACCCGTTTGTTTGCCGGCGGTCACGTCACCGCCGTATAGATGTTTCGCCAAAAGTCGGCGGTTGGGGCACGCGAGCATCACCACGACGAACCTCTATGGCCACCTGTTCGACGGCCTGGACGCCGGGCTAATTGACGGCCTCGACGCTGCACACGAAAAGGCCGCATCGCCGCCCAACAATGTGAGCGAGCTGCCCAAAGCGGCGGCGACAGACTGACGACGGCGAAGCTAGGCAAAGAAGCCGAAGGGGACTTTGGTGGTGGTCGTAGCAACCACCGCCGCCATCCCCTGAGCTTTCAGCCACTGCGCCAGCAACATGGCAAAGAGCAGAATCGCCAGAAGCGCGACTGCTCCGGGCACGACGACTGATGTAGGAGACATACTCATTATCCTCTACATGCTACGCAATCGAGGGGGCACCGTTGGTCGAGGCAACGATCTGACCGACGATAGCGCGCACGTCGCTCGCCTTCATCCCGCTGATGTGGCTGTTGCCGGAGCCGGGACTCAATGGATCAATCGCCGCGAGGACCGGGTTGTCCGGCTCCTCCGCCTTCGCCTTCTCTATAAGCGCGTTGACGATCTTGCCGACCGGCCACGCAACGGGTCCATCTGCGGACTTCAGGGTCTCCAAGAGCTTCGATGCTTCTATGTTCGTGGAACTAGCCATCGGCTTCTCCTTTCTACTAGTGCTTTGTTAAGTCTTTGGTAGGTTTCGCTGGTTGGGCGGCGAATCCTCTTTGCGTCTGTGTTCCCGACGCGAGGAGGCATGATGGTGGCTGTGGCTGATGTGGTGGGTGTTGATCCGCCGATGGCGGTGCGTGAGCGTTTGGAGGAGTTCGCGGAGGAGGTGCTGGCCGGGGCGGTGAATCGTCCGGTGCAGATGGTCAACGGCGCCTTGTATTTGCGGGGGTTGATCGAGCAGGGCGAGCGTAAGTCTCTTGAGCCGATCGTGGCGCGGTTGGGGGAGGAGGTTGATTATCACTCGATGCAGCAGTTCTTGGCGGACAGCCCGTGGGATCCAGTGCTGGTGGTGAAGGCGGTCGTGGAGCGGGTGGCGCCATCGATCGATGTGCAGGCCTGGGTGCTGGATGACACAGGGTTCCCGAAGGACGGTAGGGACTCGCCGGGAGTCAAGCGCCAGTACTCGGGGACCTTGGGAAAGACAGGCAATTGCCAGATCGGCGTGTCGGTGCACGCGGTGGGAGGGCGTGGCACGGTGCCGTTGGGGTGGGCGCTGTATATCCCTGAGGAGTGGTGTGAGGATGCCGAGCGCCGCCGCGGGGCGAAGATTCCCGAGGAGGTGCAGTTCAAGACCAAGCCCGAGCTCGGCGTCGAGCTCGTCGAGCGTGCTGCTGGCTGGGAGATCCCGAAGGCGCCAGTGCTCGGCGATCAAGCATACGGTGAGAACACTAGGCTGCGCGATCGCCTCGATGACGCGGGATGCGAGTACGTGCTGTCAGTCGGACCAACCACTACGGTGTTCTCGCCCGAGACCGTCTTCGCGGTGCCCTCGAACGAGGGCAGTAAAGGTCGCCGGTACTCCCGGCCGCGGCCCGACCGCGAGCCAGAGTCGATCGGCGAGTTGATTGGGCGTCTGGGGAAGACCGCTGCACAGACCGTCGCTTTCCGTGACGGCCCGGACGGCAAGCCTGTCACCGCGACGTTCATCTTCGTGCGCGTGCGTTCCGCGCACCACTGGCGAGCGCACGAGCGGAAGTGGGCCAAAGGCGGGCAGATTCCCCCTCGCGAGGAATGGCTGATCGCCGAGTGGCCCGCCGGGAAGGACGCGCCCTCCGACTACTGGCTCTCCAACCTGCCCGCCGACACCGAGCCTGAGCGGCTCGCGCGGCTCGCCAGGCTGCGCTGGAAGATCGAGCTCGACTACAAACAGCTCAAGGGACAACTCGGCCTCGACCACTACGAGGGACGCTCATGGCTCGGGTGGTACCACCACACCGCGCTCGTCACCGCCGCCCACGGCTTCCTGACCCTGGAGCGGCAGACCCCAAATCGCCAGCGGCCGGCCTGACACTACCTCAGGCGGTCCAACTGTTTCAGCCGATCTTCAAATGCTGGACCGGCCGCTGCACCACCTGCCAACGACCCATCGATCTCAACCAAATCCCGTTGCACACCACCCGACAAGACGAGTAAGACTTAACAAATCACTACTAAGCATAGTCGCCCAATACCGGCGAGCGCTCGATCTTCCAGCCCGCGGCGCGCAACGCGAGGTCCACCCCGAGCTGCGGCTTGGTCTTGAAAGTCACCTCCTCGGGGATCTTCGCCTTGCGCCTGCGCTGCGCATCGGAGCACCACTCCTCCGGCAGATACAGCGCCCATCCCAACGGAACTGTGCCTTTGGCGCCAACGGCGTGCACGGAGACGCCGATCTGGCAATTGCCCGTCTTGCCGAGCGTCCCCGAATACTGGCGCTTGACCCCGGGCGAGCCCTTGCCGTCCTTGGGAAACCCGGTGTCATCGAGCACCCACGCCTCGATCTCGATCGCCGCCGCGACTCGCTCGGCCACCGCCCTGACCACCAACGCCGCCTCCCACGTGCTCACCGCCAGGAACTGCTGCAAGCTCTCATAGTCGGCCTCATCGCCCAACCGCGCGACCATCGGTTCAAGCGACTTACGAGAACCCTCCTCGATCAGCCCCCGCAGATACACGCGACCGTTATCAAGCTGCACCGGCCGGTTCACCGCCTCAGTGAGCACCTCATCCGCGAACGCCTCCAAGCGCTCACGCACCGCCACGGGACCATCCACCGCCATCTCCATCATCGCCGTCACCTCGAACCCCCTCGCGTCGATTGCCAGACGCAAGAAGGATTCGCCGAACCAACGAGAAATCCTACAGAAAAGCTACCAAAGCACTACTATGTGGATATGGGCTATCAACCCAGCAGCATCAGATCAGACGGACAGGACGGAATCCCGATAACCCATCGCTTGGCGGGTTCCGCTGCCCGTCGACACCACGCGGAGCCCGGCACTACGGGATGGTCATCCCGCCGCAGGGCGGTAATGCAGCTACTCAGCCCTCGCCGTCTGTAGGCAGGTGTCCAAGTGCCGCTTGACCTCATCGGGGGTCAGCGAGACAGAGGATGCTTTTCAGAAGCGGTTCACGATCCGAAGCCGGTCACGGCTCCAGCCCGTTCACGAGCTTGCCGGCCTCGACACCGAGACCGCGCGCCAACCGCAGGATGCTCAACAGCCGAGGCTCACGGTCACCAAGACCCCAAGGTGCCGAAGGCGGTCAAATCGGTAGCAGGTAGCGACGTTTCGCAGCCAAAGGCAAAAAGTAGGGTTGGTGCGTAATCTTGCGGGGTAGGCGGCGTGCGTGTCGTGGGGGCCCCACTTTGTGGATCTCTAGATCGGGCCGGTCAAGATGTTCGCCGCTCAAGCTCTGAGCGTCCTTCTCGAACCGACTCGACTGCCCCGGGGCCGAGCTTCATCCTCGCTCGCAGCGCTCGGAGGCGATCAAGTGTCGCAAGCACACTCTCGGGCTCCACCGAAGAGTTCCTGGGCGGGATCGGCTCACGGTCATCGACATCGTCGCGATGGCGCGCTCCATCGTCGTTCGACGGCTCGCTCATCTCAGGCTTGGGTCGTACTGTGTCGGCATTGCGAGGGCCAGTTTACCCCCGCTCCACCGCATCGCGTGAGGCTCGCAGCTCTGGCCCGCGTTCACGAACCTGTTACGCGTCGACCGGAGGCTCCCGTAGAATGCCGTCTACGCGAGTGCTGGCGGGCTTGTATTCGGTCTTGTAGCCAGATCGAGAGTTGCGGGCGCGTCCGACCCGTTGTGATGCGGCATGAAATGGAGGGCGGGTGCAGACCGGCAAGCAGGCATATGTGAAGGTCGAGCTGTCCAAGAGCTACAAGGGGCGACAGCGCTCCGAGCCGGTCTGGGTCATGCGTTACCGACTCCCGTCGGGTAAGGACAGCCGCAGCGTGCTCGGGCGAGCGTGGCTGAAGAAGGGCCGCCCGGCGGCTGGCTATCTCACCGAGGCTGACGCCCTCGTCAGGGCCGAGGGGTTCGCCGCTGAACACTCTCAGGACATGCCCGACGGGCGGCGGCCGTTCGGCGCAGCGCTCGCGGCCTTCCTGCGGGACTGCGAAGAGGAGCGGGGGCTGCGTGGATCTACGCTGCACGACTACCGGCGAATAGGCGATCGTCTCGCGGCGCGGCCTTGGCGCTCGAATACGACCTGGGCGGACCGACCGCTCGACGCCTTCACCGCCGAGGATGTGATGCGGGTTCGCCGGGAGCTGCTTGCCGCCAAGCGCACGCCCGACACCCTCAACCACTACCGCCGCGTTGTGCGAGGCGTGTTCGGGGTACATCCATCGAGCCCTGCGCTCGCATGGCCGTGGAGTGCCGGCAAGATCGAAAGCGAGGGCAAGTTGCGCTTCTACACCCCCGAGCAGGTACGCAAGCTGGTAGCCGCGGCACGCTCCCCTGAAGACGAGGCGATCTTCACGCTGGCGACCGAGGCGGGACCGCGGCTCAGCGAGATTCGCGCATTGAAGGTCGGCAACGTCGATTTCGATGTTGGCGTGTTGCGGATCGAGGACGGCTATACGAGGATGGGTGGCCACGCCGGCACCAAGGGCAGGCGCGTGCGGTCGGTGCCGATGAGCGACAACGTGCGCGCCACGCTGCGCCCGTTCTGCGATGGCAAGACGGCAGAGGCGTTGGTTTTCGAGCACTCCTCAAAGCCGGGGGAGCCGATCTGCGGGAGCAGCCTCTACCGTCGTTTCGCCAGTGCCGCCAGGCGCGCGGGATTGCCGCACATTTCCTTTCACGACCTACGCCACTCCTTCGGAACCCAGGCGATCCGCGCCTTCAACATCTACGAGGTGCAGCGCATGATGGGCCACCGGAGCATCACGACGACCGAGCGCTACCTGCACTACGCTCCCGACCCAGACGCTGCGGCGAAGCTGTCGCAGCTATGGGGCGCGGAAGGTTGAAGCCGTGGACTTACAGGGCAGACACAGCAGGGCTCAAGGGCTTCCGGGATTGTCCGGATGCGCCGTTCTATCCGTCAGGGACGATATCTCCACAAGAGACATGGGCCGAGGCCACACGACGGTTGACGCGTGATTAACGCGCTAGCGTTGCAGGGATGAAGAAGATCCGCTATCAGGATCTGGATATGCCAGACGGGCGTTGCGTTGCCGACGGCAACGGCATACGGCCGTGGGATGAGAACACCGCGGCGGAGCTCGCGCTCACGGGCATGCTGCTCTCCCAAGGCGCGAAGCGCGCCCAAGTTATGGTCGACGCCGCCAACACGCGCGAACTCGCCCCGACGCGACCGTAGCTTCGGCTCGCGCAGGGCCATCCGGAGCCTGCGGCTGCATACAGCTCGGTTCGTGCTTCGCCGAGCTTTGCGATAAAGCATGCGCTCCAGCAGGAGACCGTCGCCGCGGGGCCGTAGGAGGCGTTGCTGGCGCAGGCCAGGCGATCTACGTGCCGCAGGGGCGCCCAGGAGCCTTGCGGCTAGCCGGAAGTTTTTGAGGGTTTGAGGCCTGATCGTCCGTGGTTACGGGGATTGGGCCTTTTTGGGTGGTTTGGTGTAGACACTAACAGTGGGTTTTTCCGTCCGGTGGGTGTGGCATGATGTGGTTATGCCAAAGAGAACGGGTGCGGTGCATATCGCGACTACTCGTCGCCACTACAAGGGCAAAGTCTATGAGAGCACGTTGCTGCGGCGCTCCTACCGCGTGGATGGCAAGGTCCGTAACGAAACGGTCGGTAATCTCTCGCATCTGCCGGGAGAGGTGATCGACGGGATCCGCGCGATGCTCGCCGGCAGGACGCTCGTGGATCTCGACCGGGAGTTCGGGATCGAGCGTTCGCTGCCTCATGGTCACGTCGCCGGGGTGCTCGGTGTGCTGCGCGTGCTTGACCTGGAGCGGCTGATCGGCCGTGAGCGTTCCCGGGAGCGTGACCTGGTGGTAGCGATGATCGTCCAGCGTGTGATCGGCCCGGGCTCAAAGCTCTCAGCGACACGGTGCTTTGGTGTGAGCACGCTCTCTGAGGAGCTGGATCTCGGGGAGGTGAAGGAGGCCGAGCTCCTGGCGGCAATGGACTGGCTTTTGGTGCGTCAGGAGCGGATCGAGAAGGCGCTCGCCGACCGGCACCTGCGGGGGGAGGGGTTCGTGCTCTATGACCTGTCATCGAGCTATGCGGAGGGGCGCTGCTGTCCGCTGGCGAAGCTCGGCCACAGCCGCGATGGGCGTAAAGGCAAGCTGCAGGTCAACTACGGTCAGATCTGCTCCCCGGAGGGCCGGCCGGTCGCTGTCCGCTGCTTCGACGGTTCGACGACCGACTCAAAGACGCTGCCCGACGCGGTGGCGACGGTCACCGAGCGTTTTGGGGTGAAGGATGCTGTGCTTGTCGGTGACCGTGGGATGATCACCCAGGCACACGCGCAGACGCTCAAGGAGAACGGTGTCGGTTTCATCAGCGCGCTGAAGGCGATACAGATCCGCTCGCTCGTGAACGCCGGGGACATCCAGCTCTCTTTGTTCGATGAAACGAACCTCGCGGAGATCTCATCGGAGAAGTTTCCCGGTGAGCGCCTCGTCGTCTGCCGCAACCCCGCGGTCGCCACGGAGCGAGCCAGAAAGCGCTCCGAGTTGCTTGCCGCGACCGAAGCAGAGCTCCAGAAAGTCAAACGGATGGTCGAGGGTCCGCGCGGCTCCCTGCGCAAAGCCCACGCCGGGGAGATCGGGACCCGCGCCGGCAAGATCGTCAACAAGTACAAGGTCTCAAAGCACTTCGAGCTCAAGATCGAAGACGCCGCGTTCTCCTTCGAGCGCAAGCAGGCACAGATCGACGCGGAGGCCGCGCTGGATGGGCTCTACGTGATCCGTACCACCTGCACGGCCGAGCAGCTCTCAAGCCAGGCCGCGGTCCGTGCCTACAAGCAGCTGAAGATGGCCGAGCGCGCGTTCAGAACGATGAAGGACACCCTGGAGGTCCGTCCCATCCACCACCATCTCGAGACCAGGGTCCGCGCGCACATCTTCCTCTGCATGCTCGCCTACTACGTCACCTTCGAGCTCGCCGGGCGCCTGACCCCCCTGCTCTTCACAGACCAAACACCGCTCGCTCCCGCAGACCCCGTCGCGCCCGCGACCCGCTCAAAAGCCGCCAAAGCCAAGGCCGCCAGCGCCGCGACCGACGACGGGTACCCCGCCTCCAGCCTGCCCGACCTCCTCGCCGAACTCGCCACCATCACCCGCAACACGATCCGAATCAGGCAGGCCGAGCACACCTACACCCGCCTGACCAAGCCCACCCCGCTACAAGCCAAAGCACTCGAACTACTCGACATCAAACTCACGGCGTAGACAGAACCCGCCACCCCCCAACACACCCAAAACCCCGCCAGCCCACAAGATCCGGCACCCCAGCTGCAAAAACTTCCGCCTAGCGCTCTATTGGCTCCTCGACGTGGGGAGCCTTTGGGGAGCCTAATGGCGCTGACCACTAGATTGCGCTTCGTGTCTGTGCTACAATCGGCTTCTTTACTTGTGATTCGTCTAGAGGCGACGACCGGAATCGAACCGGTGTAGACGGCTTTGCAGGCCGCTGCGTAGCCACTCCGCCACGTCGCCGGGATTGCACCACAAGCGTATCGGGTGGGGGGCGAGCGTCGAGCGGGGGAGAGGCAATGAAGATCGCGGGTGGCCACGCAGGCGAGCCGCGGCCGGGTGCTTAGCGGGCGGTTGGCGGGGCGTTATGAACCTCTTCGCCCCCCGTTAGCCGCGCTTTTGCACATTGTTAGCGGCTGCACAGCACGCCTCCCGATCATGGTCTCATCCCCACGAACCGGAGGTGACCCATGAGGCGACTATTTCTACCCATGCTGCTGGCGGGACTTGCTGGAGCCGTTGTCGCGAGCGCGGTGGTGCTGCTTCTCGGTGGGGGGGGCGCCGCACCGAAGGCGCGCACGATCGCGGCTCCCGTGCAGGCATCCTCCTCCTCCTCCTCCTCCTTTGCCCGCCGCGAGGTCGCCTCGACGGCGCCGTCGGCGACCAAGATCTATGAACGAGCCTCGAGGGGGGTCGTCTCGATCAAGGTGCTCACCTCCGAAGGCGAGGACGAGGGCACCGGCATCGTCCTGAACGAGAGCGGACTGATCCTCACGAACGATCACGTGGTCAAGGGCGCGAGGAGCATCACGATCGACGCCAGCGGATCCTCCAACACGACCCGCGGCGCGACGCTTGTCGGCGAAGAAGCCAACAAGGATCTGGCACTCATCCGCGTCGACCCCTCGGGCCTGGGCCTGAAAGCGCTGACGCTCGCGAACTCCAGCTCGGTGCAGGTCGGCGACACCGTGTACGCGATCGGGACCCCCTATGGCCTCGAAGAGACCTTCACTAAAGGCATCGTGTCGGCCCTCAGTCGCGAAATCTCAGCCCCCGACGGCTCCAAGATCGCGGGTGCGATCCAGACCGATGCGGCTCTCAACCCCGGCAACTCCGGAGGGCCGCTGCTCAACGAACAGGGCGAGGTGATCGGCGTCGACTCCCAGATCGCCAGCGATGCAGCAAGCGTCGACGGCTCCCAGCCGGGAAGCACCGGCGTGGGCTTTGCGATTGCCTCCGACACGGTCGTCTCGGCGGTGCGCGCGATCGAAGCCGGCAGGGGCGTCACCTACGCTTCGACTACGGGGCAGGGCCAGGGCGAAGGTGGCTACGGGACACAGTCGCCCCATGGGGCGCGGAGCCCCTACGGCGAAGCCGAAACGCATGGCTCCGAAGGTCGTGAAGAAGCCGGCGGGTCCACCGCCGGTGGCGTGGAAGGCGCCGGCGGAGCGGTCTCCGGATCCGGAGGGGTGGAAGGTGGGGGCGGACGCGTGGTGATCGTGCCGTGATCCGCGGTCTGAACGGTGGTCTGCGGAGTTCGCCGCGGGGATCGGCTGTGTTACGCGTTGATACCCTTGCAGGCGATCCCAGGGCGATTAGCTCAGCTGGGAGAGCGCCGCCTCGACAAGGCGGAGGTCACTGGTTCGAGCCCAGTATCGCCCATAGCAGGAAAGTAGTGATTTGCAGGGTAGTTTGGTTTTCTGGAGCGCTCGTGGTACTTCCGTGGTACTACGAGTTGCTCCAGACTTATCGTCCGAGGTCGGCGTTGCGGCCTCTGCACAGGGTGTTGGGTCGCCTTCGGGGACGGTTGCGTGGAGGGGGTTCCGGGGTGCCGGGCGGCTGCGAATGACCGCCGACCCATTGACGTATCAGAGCCCTACGGCCTAGAGTCGCCTGGCCGCACCGGCTGAGCGACCCCAGGGTCTCCCGGCCGCGAATTGAATATCTGTGGCCGGGCGAGTGTTGGTCGCACCCGCCCGGCCTGTGGACAACCGAAGAAACACCCTTCGGACGCCACCGGCAAACCGTAGCCCTCCCCGGCTGCGGGGTCCAGTCAGGCTTCCCGGCGGGCTTCTTCGGCCGGCCGAAGGGAGTCCCCATGACCACCATCACCATTGCCACCGAGCTCGTCCCGCTGCTGCGCGACGGGCTCTACTTCGACCTGCACGGCCAACTGGACGAGGCGGGCGCCTTGGTCGAACCCCGCGACCGCGGCGACGTCAGCGAGGCGGTCGACGGGTGCCTCGCCCGCGCGGAGGGCACCAGGAGGGCGCTTGACGCGGTGGGTTGGGTCGAGCCCGTTGAGGCGACCACTGTGGAGGTCGACGCGCGCGAGCACCATGACGCGTTGCTGCGCGCGCTGCTGACGCGCGTGGAGGCCGAGCACGACGCGGCGGAAGACCGCAACGCGAGCACCGGGGATCGCAAACGGGCGCGTGAGCGCATGGGGCGCTTCGCGGAACTTATGCTCTGGGTGAAGGAGGCAGGCGTATGAGTGTGAGTGCGCCTGATCCCTATAGCGAACCGGGGCGGTTCTACAGGTACGCGGCGCGGCGCCAGGCGCGGGGTCTGGGGGTGATGCTGCCGCCGCGGGACTATCGAGTCGCGGAGGAGCGGCACCTGGAGATGCTGCGCCTGCGGCTGGTGGAGGGTCTGACGCTGCGCGAGGTCGGTGAGCGGACTGGCGTCACTGGCGGGCGGGTGAAACATCTGCTCGCGAGGTATTTCGGGGTGAGCAGCCGCAAGCCGGAGAGCGCGACGGCCGCAGGCGAGGGCAGGGTCAGTGTGCCGCCGGGGTTTGTGGATGTGCTGCTTGAGATCGTTGAATGCGGGCATGGGGCGGGGATCGTGACGGCGCTTCGGGAATGGCAGGAGCTTGAGTTGCGGCTCGTGATTGGGTCCGATGATCCCGAGCAGAGTCATATCGCGCGTCGTAACCTTCGGCGGGTTCGGGCGTTTATGGTCGCCGCTGGTGTGCATGACGAGGGTGTGGTCTCGGTTTTGCTGCCGGTTGAGGCGATGCCGCTGGTGCGCTCGGGGTCGCTGGGCGAGCTGGGCGGGTCGGCGGGCAAGATCCAGGACGCCGCGATCCGTCGCGATCAGCCGTTTCGCTGGGCGTATAGGGAGCCGCTGGGGCGCCAGGACGCCACACGCGCGCTGCTTGACGCGATTGGCTGGGATGACGTCGAGAAGCAGCAGCAGCCGGTGAGGGTCTATCTCGATATTCACCGAGACGCGGTGCTGCGCGCCGTTCGCCGCGAGCTCGACAGCCAGACCGGGCGGGTCGAAGACCCCGATACACCGGATGATGCGCGGGGGAGGGCCGAGGCGAGTCGGGCGCTGCTGGAGACGCTACTCGCTGCGATAGGAGGCCAGACGTGAGCGTCGAGCAAGATCGCGAGCTGGTCGCTCTCGGCCGGGCGATCCGCGAGGCGCGAGAGGATCGCGGGATGACCCCGGCTGAGCTTGTCGACGCTGTCAGCGGTGTCGGGCGGGAGCATCTGGAAGCACTGGAAGCCGGACGCCTCACCCCGGACTCCGATCTGCTCCTCGCGTTGGGCGAAGGGCTCGGCATCGACCCCGGGGTGCTCGTGAGCAGCGCCTGCGACTTGAACGCGAGCGCCGTACGCGCCGCGTTCGGCCGGCGACTGCGCGACTTGCGCGGGGAGCACGGTTTGTCTCTGGACGACCTCGCCCGCAGGACGGGCATTCATGCGACGGCCATCGGCCGCTTCGAGCGGGGAGGGCGCGAGCCGCGGCTTAGGACGGTCGTGCGCCTCGCTCGCGGGCTGGGTGTGCTGCCGCGAGAGCTGGTGGAAGGGCCAGACGGGGGCGAGGCTTGATGGCTGCGGCGAAGCGCAGGCTCGCATCGAGCTTGGCGATCTGCTCGCCCGCGCAGAAGAACGGTGGCGGCGTGATGGCGAACGTGCCGGCGTGGGAGGATCTGATCGCCGCTTGCGCTGGGCGCTGCCTGAGCAGATGGGCTTCCGACGCTCGCGCGAAGGAAAAACGGAGGCGCGAGGACGGTACGCGGGAGATGCTGCCGGTCCTGGTGGTGGAGCACGACCCCGAGATCGGCCGGGCGATCGTCGATCAGCTCGCCGCCGACGGCTACCAGGCGCAGCTCGCGCTCACTGCCCAGCACGCCCGGACCCTCGCGCGCAACCGGCCGCCGGTGCTCGCGCTGCTCGGCGACCTTGAGCACCCATGCGCTGCGCTCGAACTGCTCGTAGAGATTCGGGACGGCGACTCCATTTCCAACACGCTCG
The DNA here is from genome assembly GCA_963771915.1 of uncultured Solirubrobacterales bacterium. Lineage (GTDB taxonomy): Bacteria > Actinomycetota > Thermoleophilia > Solirubrobacterales > Solirubrobacteraceae > Palsa-744. The sequence goes on from CAVYVD010000002.1 coordinate 879,075, forward strand.
CCACCGCCTCAGACCCCTGGCCCGCAGACCTGCTCGTGATCGTGGTCAGCTCTATGCGTTTGACGAAAGTCGCATAGTGGCAGCTCCTTTCGTATGTCCTGCCCGCAGTGGTTCTCGTGGACTGATCTTACGCCTTCTCGATGCACAAACTCCGAAATTGGCAAGCACTACTGGCCGGTCCTTCTGGGCGTCCGTGTCTGGCGTGGTAGCCGGGTGCGGACGAACGTTCCGGCTGCGAGGCCAGCAATGATGACGGTGCATACCGCGAGCGCGAGTAGAAGGCCGCTTGGGTGGAGAAGTGCGGCGATCGTCGCAAGTGCGCCTGTTACTGCGACGGCGGCTCCGTATATTTGGAGGTTGGCGAGTGCGTGTGCTTGTTCGTCCTCCATGCGCCATCGTCGGCGGGCGGTGTAGGTTGTGAAGTCTCCCTCAAGCTTGGAGAACAGTCGCTCGGTGCCATACTCGGCGCGGAGTAAGTCAACGAGTGTTTGTGGCACGTCGGTCGCGGTGGAGAGCTGTGACCACCACAGCATGTTGCGAAACGCGAGCCATTCATCGAATAGCTGGTCTAGCGACTCGGTCGATGGGTCAAAGCCGAGTTCGGCGAGCCGGCCAGCGAAATGCTCAAGCCGGTCGTGTTGAAGCAGAGCAAAGAGCAGGCTTTCGCTCCAGTAGGAGCGAAAGCTACGCGCATAGCTGCCGTTGAGAGTGTCCGGGCGCGCGGTGAACGCCGCTCCTCGGCCCAGCACGACAGCGTTGACCGCGCCAAGGCTTGCGTATTGTGCCGCTGCCTTTTCTGGGTCGCGCTGCTCGGCCTGCATTCCGTCCTCCACTCGGCGTGAGCCGCGCGCAAGCGCCCGGCGCCATCCGGCCAGGTAGCTCGGGCGATCGACCTCTCCGGCTGGTAACTCGGCTGGCTCCTTGGCAAAGACGATCGTATAAAAGTGGCGCTCCAGCTCCTCGTCAGGATCACCGAACAACGCTGTGACTAGCCCTCGCAGCGGTCGTCGCTGATCCAGTACACCTTCGCGGGAGCCGCGAATAAGTGTGAATCGCGGCCTGCCCGCTGTCGTGAACGCCTGACGAAGATCGCTGGCCCATTTCAACGTGGCAGTCGCGTCGGAGGCAGCATCGGGTTGCAGCGCGAGGTGGATCAGCCCAACGCTGTGAGACGGGTCGAGCGGGATCGTCAGGCGCTCAAGAAGATCGATCCTGGCGCGCCGCACGTTGCCTTGATTCCATCCGAGGTCGAGCGATAGTTCGCTCGGGCAGCACATGCGCCGCTCAGGGCTCGATGAGTGGGGTTGAGCCGGCGGAGGGTAGAGCAAGTGCTGCACGTGGGCGGTGAAGTACGGCTGGCGCTCGGGGACCGGCAGCTGCTTGTGCGGCGAGGCATCCTCCGCTCGGCTGTCTGGAGCGAGGCCATGCTCGCCCGCTCCGTGGATCTCATACCAGCGATGCCAGCGAAGCTCCTCTGCGGCCGGCTTATCGCTTGCGAGCCGGACAACGAGAACGGCGAGGGCATCCCAGTCGAGCGGGGTCGTCATGACGCGCGAAGCCTATTCCATCAGCCGGTCTGTTCTCGCGCACAGCTACTCGTCGTCCTCGGTCAAACAAGCGGGCGCCGCCACGCATCGCCGCCGCCCGCAAATCTGGCAGCGCGCGCGAGCTAAATGTAGTGGTTTGTCTGAAACCGCCGTTGAGGAATCCGGCTCTCCTTGCGCGGTTGTCTCTCGTGCGCGACAATTCGTTGGTCCCCAGGAGGTCCAGGGTGGTTTAACGAGTGATGGGCGCAGTGGGTTCGTTGTCGGCTTTAAGGTTCGCGCCAGCTGGCGTTAGGGGGGTCGGCGTGCGTGCTCCGTGGCGGCGGGGCGCGTGGACACCTCTGGAGGCGGCGTCTGTGCTGCAGGCGCGTCGTGGGGAGCTTGTGCGGGAGCTGGGGCGCCGGCGGGAGGCCGTGGGGGTGCCGGCGGGGGTGCGGGAGGAGATCGTGGACGAGGCGATCTGCGCGGTCGTAATGATGCGCCGGCCGCTGGTGAGCGAGCGGCATCTGCTCGGGGCGTTCTGGGTGATGGTCCGGGCGCTGGTGGCTCGCTACCGGCAGGGCCGCAGGGATATCCGTGTGGGGTCGCGGCGGCGCGTCCCTCTCGATGAGGTCGAACTCGCGGCGGAGGGTTTGGCGCCGGAGGAAGTCGTGGAGTTGGCGGACAGTGCATGGCGCGCGGCGGATCTGATGGCGCAGCTCTCTGAGATCGAGGCGCGGGTGGTGCTCGTGAAGGCGACCCGTGGGATCGGGGCGAAGGCGGCGGCGCGGGAGCTGGGGTTGCCGGTGAAGGATGCGCGGGCGGCGGCGCGTAGCGCCCAGGGGAAGGTTGAGATGGTCGCGGCGATCGCGGCGGCGGGCCGGATGTGCGAGTACCGTGAGGGGGCGGTGGTGGCGCACGCGCGGGGGGAGGCGTTCGGTGAGCAGGCGCGTGTCGCGCGGGCGCATCTGCGGGCGTGCGCGTCGTGCCGGGTGGAGTACCGGCGGCTGCGGCGTGAGATGCGCGGCCGGGATTGGCAGCGCAGCGCGGCGGCGGTATTCCTGCCTATGCCGGCTGCTGGCGGTGGGCATCGGGGGTGGCTGGAGCGGGTTGCGGGGTGGCTTTCGGCGCGGCATATCGTGCCGCGCGGGGTCGGTGAGCGGACTGCGGAGGCCGCGGGTGCTGCGGGTGGTGTGGGTGTCGTGAAGGCGACGGCGGCGGGCACGGCGATCATCGCGGCGACGGCGACGGTCGCGGGGGGCTTGCACGCGCTCGTGATCCCGGTGCACCACTCGCATCGGCGTCCTCACCCTCATGTCGCGGTGGTGAGCGCGGTCGCGGCCGCTCCCGTTCCGGTGGCTGCTTCGCAGCCTGTGGCGCCGGCTGGGGGTGCCGCGCTGGTGCGGCCGTCGGCGCAGGTGTTGGCGGCGCGGCGCCGGGCGCAGGCTGAGGCGAGGGCGTCGCGGGCTGAACGGGAGTTCGGGCCCGAAGGCGAAGCGTCGGGGAGCGGCGGCGGGTCTGGGCCGGCGTCCTCTGAAGCGCAGGCGGCGGCGCCGGTCGCGCACGCGGCGTCGGTGTCTCCCTCGCCTGTTGAATCTTCGGCTGGTTCGTCGGCTGGTTCTTCTGCGTCTGAATCTTCTGGTCGGAGTCAGTCTGCGGGCGAGAGCCAGGCGGAACGGGAGTTCGGGCCGCAGTAGGGCCCGTTGCGACGGGCTGACCTCGGCGCTTCGCGTGGCGCTGCGGCTCCGTGCGTGTTGGCTGGCTGGTGGCGTCGTGAAATTGAGTGGTCCGCGAGAGCTCCAGCCTGGTTTAACTCATATGCGAGAGAGTTTCATGGTGGCGCTTCCGCCGGATGATCTGGATGAGCAGCCGACGTTGGAGCTGGAGCGTGGCTGGCCGGCGCCAGAGCGGCGGGTGGTGCGTCTTGAGCAGCGCGAGCGTCATTGGCGGCGTGCGGCGGTGTCGTGTCTGGTGGGTTGCGTAGCGGCCGGGGCGCTCGCTGTAGCTTTGCTGCGGCGCCCGGCGGGAGAGAGCGGGCCGCATCCGAAGGTGAAGGCTGGCGGCCATGTCGTGAGTACCGGCAGGTGTGTGGTGGGGTGCGGTGTGAGGGCTTCTCGGCCTCGTAGGGTCGCTCCGCGGGGGGCGTCCACGCATTGTCGGTCGGCGAGCGTGAGCGTGCGTGCTCCGGCGTGCGCGGGGCGGCATCGCCGCTATGCAACTCGGGTGCGGCTTGGTCCGCACGCGGCGCCGACTGTGGTCGTTGTCGCGCGCCCGCCGGCGGAAGTCGAACGGCCCGCGGTGACGGTCCCGTCGCCACCTGTGCAGCGCACGGAAGAGTCGCCACCTGTGCCGGTGCGTAGCGCGCCCGGTGTGGGTGAACGGGCCGCCAGTGAGTTTGGTTTTGAAGGCCACGGCCGGTGAGCTTGGGTGCCGGCGGTGATGTCTTCGGAGGGGATGCTTGAGCTTGTCGCGTGTCGTCTGCGGGTGCTTGGCGACCCGGTGAGGCTGCGTATTCTCGCGCTGTTGCAAGTGCGGGAAGCGACGGTCAACGAGCTTGCGGATGAGCTTTCAATGACCGCGCCCACCGTGTGCAAGCATCTCGCGCGTTTGCACCAGGCCGGGATCGTCGCGCGTCGCAGGGACGGTATCTGGGTGCAGTACACGGTGGCTGACTACACGGCGTGTCGCTTGGTCGAGCAGGCCGGAGCGGCTGTTGCGGCGTACGCGGAAGAGCTGGCCGAAACGGTCGGCCTGGGTGTTGCCGCCGCACAGCAGTAGATAGGTTGTTTGCACGCCTTCCGCTTTGTTCGGGGGAGCCTTGACGCGCCGACCTTTTTCCAATTTGGGCAATTGTGCAATTGTGCAATTGTGCAATTGCCCAAAAGGTTGTTGTGTTCTGTCTGCCGTGGGGGTAGAAGTGATGTATGACTTTTACCGGCAGGACAATTACCTCGCAGAACGGCCCCTCTCTCACGCCGGGTGGCCGGGAGGGCGCGGCGCGTGTTGTGCGGTTTGTGGCGCGAGTGGTGCTCTGGGGCTGTCTTTTGATTCTTCTGCTCCGCGGCGTGGGCGCGGTTCTGAGCACCGAGCCCAACCACGCCCCGTCCCGCACGCAGATTGTGACGGTGACGGGACCGTCGGCTGGTGCTCCGACAGTGGGAAAGGGTAGGTGAGTGTGGTGTCGGCAAGGCGTTGGCTGTTGGTTGTGTTGTGGCTCGTGGTAGTGGCGTTGTGTTTGTTCCCGGCGGATGCTTTGGCTGCGGGTAACGATGTGGGTAAGAATGTCTCTGAATTGTTGAAGCAGTACGCGGGTGAGTTGTACGGCGGGATCGTGGCGATTTTCAGCCTGGTGTTTTTGTGGAATCGTCGTTACACCGAGCTCGCGGTGTTCCTGTTCGCGGCGATCGTCGTGGCGTGGATGGTGTTCGTGCCTGACGAGATCGCCAAGGCCGCCGAAGCTATCGGCCACCAGATTTTCGGGTGAAGAGGTGATCGAATGAGTGACACGCCCGCACCGATCCGCTCCTACCAGCGCATCTTCAAGCCCGAGCGGCGTATCTACCAGATCGATGGGCGGCGCCTGCCGGTCCCCGGCGGCGTCCCGCTCGTGTGGCTGGCGTGGGCGGCGGGCACGCTGCTGGTGGTGCTCGCCCTCGGGTCGCGGTCACTGACGCTCACACTCGGGATCGCGTTCGCCGCAGCGCTCACAGGCGGGGGGTACGGCGGCTGGTTCATGGCGGCTGTCGCTGCGGGTTTCGCGTTCACCGTTGCGTATGCGGCGGGTGTGGTGGTGGGTGCGCTTGACTGGCCGCTGCGGCTGGTGGTGCTCCCGGCGCTCGTGGCAACGATGGCGGGGCAGCTTGCGCCGGATGGTCGCCCTGCGCACCGTTACTTGCTCTCGTGGGTGGCGCTGCGGCTGGCGCCTGTGCGCCGCTCGCTTGAGCAGAGCGTTCCGGGTGAGGGGGCGGTGCAGGTGTGGGCGCCGGAGGTGTGGGTCGCGCTGGATGAGCGCGCGCCGGTGTTGCGCCGTGGGAGGGTGCGTGGTCCCGCGCGGCTTGAGTTCAACAGGCCGGTCGTCGTCTACCGCCGCCGCGGACGGCACATAGCGAGGGCGGCTGCGGGGCACCGTTTGCGGCGTGGTGAGGTGCTGGCGGAGATTGTGGAGGTCGGCGCGGGGCAGGTCGTGGAGGTCCGGCCGTGAGTCGCTTCCCGTTGCGTTACGCGCACCGAAACGTGCTGTTCGGGGCGGGTGGGGAGCCCGCGGGCCTGTACCGGCTGGGGGTGAGCGCCTACCCGTTCCTGCCGGTGAGCGGCAGGTGGGCGCTTCAGCGTCGCCTTGAGCGGCTGGGGCACACCGTCGCGGCGGACTTCAGCGTGTGGCGCGTCAACCGCGCCTACCCGGCCGGCAGCTACGTCGAGCGCACCATGAGTCTGCTGGATGAGCGCCACCAGCCCGCGGAGGTTTGGCGGGCGTTCCTTGAGGGCCACCGCGAACGGCTGCTCGACCTGGACTCGCATGTGCCGGAGGTCTACCTCGCGGTTTCGCTCTCACAGGGCGCGCCGGCGGGGTTCGGCGCGGGCCTGGTGCGCAGCGTGGACCGTGCGCGCCGCCGCGTTGAGGATCTGGCCGGGATCGGCACCGCTTCACCCATCACTCGCGGTGAGCTTGAGGGGCTGTTGGCGAGCGAGCAGCGCATCTTCGAGCGGCTGTCCGGGGTGCTCGGCATCCAGCGCGCGAGTACCCGCGAGCTTCAGTGGCTCCTTCAGCGAGCCGCCGCACGGGGTGTGGCGGAGCCCTCGCTTGATGAGCACTGGCAGCCTGACGCGCTGCTCCTCGGGGCGGGCGAGGATGGTCATGGCGGTGTGTTTGAGCCGCTAGGGGTGGATCTTGAGCGGTGCGCGAACGCGGCGATCACGGAGCGTGAGCGGACGCTGGTCGTGGATGGTGAGCAGGGGCGCTCTTTTCAGGCGATGCTCGCGCTGGGGTCGCTCGCGGAGGCCCCGGAGTTCCCGGGTGCTGGCGCGGAGCTTTTGTTCGCCCCGTTGGAGGCGGTGTCGTTTCCGGCTGACGCTGTGTTGCACGCGCGGTGGCTTGGCAACCGTGATGCGCTGGGGCAGGTCCGTAAGCGGATCGCGGATGTGGAGAACGCCTACAGCGAGCAGCTACAGGGCTCCGCGCACGGGCCGGGCTTGTTGGCCGGTGAGGACCGGGTGCTCGCACGTGAGTATGAGGCGCGTCTTCAGAGCGGCGGGCGGCCCCCGATGCTCTACGCCTGGGTCGCGCTCGCCGTCGGCGCCCCGAGCGAGCAGGAGCTTGAGCGCAGGGTCGATGTGCTGCGCGAGAGCTACGGCGATATCGCGCTTCACCGCCCCGCCGGCCTTCAGCGCCAGCTCTTTTTCGATCTGCTCCCCAGGGCCGACGGCGGCCTGACGCGCGACTACGTGCAGCAGGTGACCGTCGAGCAGTTCGGCGCGCTCGTCCCAACGGCCACGCACACGGTCGGAGCCCCGCGCGGGGTGTACCTCGGTTTCACGCCGCGGGGTGTGCGTCGCCCGGTTCGCTACGACGCGACCGCTCCCTCGCGGGAATCCCGTGCGTCCGCTGTCGCGCTCGCCGGGACGCTCGGCTCGGGGAAGACCGTGACCGCGCAGGGAATCGCGTACGCCGCCGAGCGCCGCGGGTCGCTGATCGTTGACTTCGACCCCAAGCCCGACCACGGGTGGGAGAAGCTACCCGAGCTCGACGGGCGTCTTGACGTGTTGGAGCTCTCGGGGGCGCCGGGGCAGCAGGGCAAGCTCGACCCGCTGCTGATCGGCCTTGAGGAGTTGCGCGAGGAACTGGCCTGCTCGTATCTGCTTGAGCTGCTGCGTGACCCGCCGCCGTCGTGGGAGAACGCGATCGGCCGTGCCGTGAAGGATGCCGTTCGTCACGGTGAGCGCAGCACCCTCTCCGTGGTCCGGGCGCTGCGCGCGAGTGAGAGCGAGCCCGCGCGGGAGGCCGGCGAGGCGCTCGAGGTCATCTGCGACTTCGGGCTCGCGCGCCTCGGGTTCGCGGAGACGGGCGCGGGCGGGGATGTTGTGCGGGCGGCTGGGTCGGTGACGACGATCCGCACGCCGGGCCTGTCGCTGCCCGACCCCGGTGCGAGCCGTGAGACGTACACCCGCGCGGAGCGTGTCTCGGTCGCCACCTTGACGCTGGTCGCGGCGTATGTGTTGCGGCTGGTTTCCCAGGACCGCAGCCGTCACAAGGTTGTGCTGCTGGACGAGGCGAAGGCGTTTCTGATCTCTCGCCAGGGTCAGGCGATCGTGCAGCGGCTCGTGCGGATGGGTCGCGCGTTCAACACGACGCTTTTGCTCGCCACGCAGCTCGTCTCGGATTTTGAGGAGCTGGCGGACCTGATCGGGACGTGGTTCATCGGCGGTCAGGAGTCAGACGCCGAGGCCCGCCGCGCGCTGGAGCTGATCGGCCTCGACCCGAGTGACCAGGAGCTTGTGCGGCTGCTGCGGGAGTACCGCGCCGGGCGGTGCCTGATGCGCGACCTCGACGGCCGCGTCGGCGAGGTCCAGGTCGACCTCGTCCACCCCCACCTCCTCGCCGCGTTCGACACCACACCCACAAGGAGCCCCGCATGAGAACCCCACGGGTGACACGCCGTCTACCCCTGCGGCCGGGGCGGCGCACAGCGAGAGTCGCGCTCACGGTAGGGCTCGCGCTCGTGCTCCTGCTGGCGCTGGCGCCGGCGGGTTCGGCTGACGTGTTCTGGAATATAGGCCCAGCGCCGCTGGTTCCGGCGGGTGGCTGGTTTGGGCGCTACCCGCTGGCGAACTATCAGCTTGACCAGTATTTCCCTGGGATCAAGGCGAGCCTGTTCGGCGGGATCGACGTTTCCGGGGTTCCGCCGCTGATCGCGTTCTGTCTCGCGCAGATCATCTGGACGCTGACCGCGTTCTTGGCGAACGCGCTCATCACCCTTTTCGGGTTCGCGTTCTCCCTCGATCTCGTCAACGGCGGCGGCCCTACCGGGGGCTCGGGTGCGCTCGGCCCGGTCGCGCAGGCGATCCACAGCATCTACGCGAATACCCTCGGCACGCCGTGGCTGGTCGCGGCGATCCTCGCGACGGGGTTGTGGGCGATGTGGAAGGCGCTCGTGCAGCGCCGCTACACCGAGACCGCGGGGGCGCTCGGAACGTCGGTGTTGTACCTCGTGCTCGCCCTGGGGATCGTCACACAGCCCCAGCGCACGATCGCACCGGCGAGCCGCCTCTCAAACGAAGTTTCTGCGGCGTTCTTGTCGCTCACCAATCAGGGGAACGTCTCCAGTGAGGCGCAGGCGCAGAGCGCCGCGAGCGACCAGCTTTTCAAGCTCCTGGTCCTCGACCCGTGGACCGTCCTTGAGTTCGGCGGGACCGAGCACTGCGTCACCCAGACCGCCGGGAAAACCGAGCAGGTCCCGGTCCGCCCATTGAGCGCAGACCCCGCGCATGACACCAAGCTCGCCGAAGAACTCCAGAACACAACCGAACTCCACACACCGGGGAAGACGTGCATCGACAACCTCAACAAGTACGCGCCGCACTTCCTCGCCTACCCCTTCCAGTCACCCGGGCGTAACGCCGAGTACGAAGCGCTCAAAAATGGGGAAGACTCGAAGCTCCCCGAATCCGACCCCTCGAAGCGTGATGGCAGCTATCCGCTTGGGGCGGCGGACGAGCCTGCCGCCGAAGCGATGGGCAAGGGCGGCCAGTACGAGCGGCTGCTGCTCGCGATCGTCGTGCTCGCTGGGGAGCTCGGCGCGTGGCTTTTGATCGGGGCGCTCGCGCTCTCGGTGATCCTCGCGCAGGTTCTCCTTTTGTTGCTGCTCGCGTTCGCGCCGGTCGCGTTGATCGTCGGCATCTTCCCCGGCCGCGGCCATGAGTTCTTCACCGGCTGGCTGACACGCCTCGCGGGGTTCCTCGCGCGTAAGGCTGTCTACTCGCTGATCCTCGCGGTGATCCTCGCTGTCTGCCAGGCGCTGGATGACGCGACATCGAACCTCGGTTGGCTGATGAGCTTCGCGTTGCAGGCCGCCTTCCTGTGGGGCGTGTTCCTGCAGCGCAACAAACTTGTGGGTCAGCTGCTGGCCGCGACCGCGGGTGGCGCCGCGGCGCGCGAGAGCGGGACAAGCCGCCTGCAGACCTTCTACTACGCCACCCGCCTCACACGGATGGCCGGTCTGCTCCGCCACCGCGACCACGGGGTTCCGCCGGCCTCACCCGGCGGAACCCCGCCCCCTGCACTCGACGCATCCACTGGCCCCGACCCCGAGGAGGTATCCCCGTGAGCTGGCGCATCGAACACGCCGACCCCCTCGCGATCCTCCGCGAACTACCCGACACGTGGGCACAGGCCTGTGTCACAAACCCACCACCGGGTTCGCGCGATCACATCCTCGCTGTCCTCGGTGAGGTTCACCGTGTGCTGCGCGAGGACGGCACGCTCTGGCTGCTTCACCACGAACGGTCGCTCCCGGCCGACCTGTGCGAGCGCGGCTGGCAGGCGCACCCCGTCGGGTGGGCCGGGTCGCTCACACGGGGGCGCATCCGCCTGTGGCTGCTCACCAAGCGGCCGGGGTACTTCTGCGAGACGGGCGCAATCCACGGGTACGCTTGCCTGCGAAACACGGCGCGGCTCGCAGGACGCCTGGTGTGCTGTGAGAGCTGCCCGTGGCAGGAGCAGCGCGACCTTCACCCGCGGCTGCGGCGCCTGTGCATCCTCGCCGGCACCTCGTCCCTCGCGTGCGGCGCGTGCGGCGCACCTTGGCGGCGCGACCCCAAGCGCGGGCGACGCGCGGCGTGTACGCACAACGCTCCAGGCGGGCGCTGCCTCGTGCTGGACCCGTTCTGCCGCTCCCCGCAGACCGCTCTCATGGCCGCTCGCCTCGGCCGCAGCTTCCTCGGGATCACCGACCCCCAGGCGGGTGA
>CAVYVD010000003.1:0-226392 GCA_963771915.1 uncultured Solirubrobacterales bacterium
AAACTGCCGGCTGCGCGACCCCTGCCACGGGTAGTCGCCCGGGAACCCCTGGAGCGCCGCGGCCTGCGCGACGGTGACGCGCACCGCGCCCTCGCTGCGCCCCGGAGCCCACGGACGCCCAGCGTTGCGCTTGGCGCCGGGTCGTGCGATCCGCGCGTCGCACGCCACGGTGGTAGCCGGCCGTCGGCGGACCCAGCTCTGGTGGTCGCGTGCGATGACGTCGGCGCCGGCTCACCGGGGTCGCGCAGGCATTCCGGGCGGCGCGGCCTGTTACGAAAAGCCCAGCCCGCGTCCCGCGCGTGACAGAACGTCCACGACCCCGAGGCGGTGTGGAGCAAGCGTGTGCGCCGGTGCTCGCAACGGGCGACAGAGGCCGCAGGGCCGGCGCCCGCCGTTGGTCTGGTTGTTGGTCTGCACCACCCCCTCCGTCTGGCAGCCGAGCGCCTGCGCCATGCTCACCCACGGCTCAAGCCCAAGCTCACCTGGCGGGATGCCGCGTCGGCACACGTCGTAGGAGCGATGCGTCGGCGCGGGCAGGCTCACCGGCCCGTCGAGCGAGGCGAGCAGAAACGCGCCACGGCGGCGGGTCTGCGGTACCCCGTAGCACTCGGCGCGGAGAACGCCGGCCGCGGTGTGATACCCGTGGGTGGAGAGCAGCCCGGCGAACAGCGTCCGCGGGCAGGCTCAAGCACGGCTGGGACTGCTCCAGCGCGATCCACCGCGGACGCAACGCGAGCGCGAACCGCAACGGCTCAACCGTCAACAGCGACCGCGGATCACGACACTCCGCCAGCCGCCCGGCGCGAGTGCAGCTTCCGGCCGCGAGCTGGTGCGCCGCACGCAACCACCAGCGGCTTGTCGAGCGTGCCCAGGCCCTTCCCCGCCTTCGAGTATGACTGGCACGGCGGGGAGCCGAGCAGCCCCCACACAGGCGCGAAGTCCCGCGGGTCGAGCGTCGAGAGATCGGCCTGCAGCCGCGCGTGCCCGGCCGCCGTCGCCGTCCTGCACGCCCACACATCCAGCTCGATCCCGAGCGCGGCCAATCCGAGCGGGCGCAGACCCTCCTCCCACCCGCCGGCGCCGGCGAACAGGTCAGGATCTTCCCCCGCTGCCGAACACGTCCCCCTCGACGGCGGGTACGTGAAGTCGCAGGTTCGCTTGAGCGTGGCATGGGTGCTCCCTTCTGCTGTGAACGTGCGCGCGACCGTCCGCGTCGAGCGCCCGAGGGTTTACGCTGGCTGGACATCCGATCGCTCACCCGGCCGTGGGTGGCTGCGCGTACCCGTAGATGGGCGCCGTCTCGCCGATGGGCGCGGATGGAGTGAAAGGGCCGACGCGGGTTACGTGCCCGTCGTAGTTGCCCTCGACGGTGACGATCTCACCCGTCGCGAGAACCTGCACGACGATCCCGACGTGCGCGCTCGCGGCGGGGCCGGTGCCGTAGAAGACGGCGTCGCCGGGTGAAGGCCTCGCGGTCGGCGGCAGCACTCGTCCGCCGTGTTCTCGGGTCCAGGTGTAGAGCGAACCGGAGTACCCGTAGAGCGCCGTCGGGCCGGGCAGTGGCACTCCGGCGTGCTGCCACACCCATGCGGCGAACAGCGAGCACCACTCCTCGCACGGCCCGTAGATCGTGCAGTTCGAGCCGGGCGGGTGCTCGCCCTGACCGACCTGGCTTTCGGCGACCCGGACGATCGCGCGAGCGCCGCTCGGCCCCGGTGCCGGGGCGGCGCACTCGCTCGGCCCGCCGCCTTCGACGGGCGCCGCGAGCGGCGGGCTTGTCGGTGTGGGCGAGCCGGTGCCGGTGAACCCGTACTGCACGGCGCGCGCCATGACCTCTTCGGCGTAGCTGACACCAACGGTCGCGCACGCCCCGTAGTAGTTACACGCCGCCTGCCGGTATTCCGCGTAGGAGCCCCCGGTCGGCGGGGCGCCCTTCGCTTCGCGGAGAATCCGCGCAGCGGTGAAGACGGCGTCCGCTGGGTCGTTCACCGACAGCGGCTGACCGGGGTCTGCGTTGACGGCGTAGCGTTTCCAGAGCGTCGGCCCCGGGCCGGGGCTGCCGCGCTCCCGCGGACGTAGGCGATCTGCATCGGGCCGGCGCACCCAGCAGAGTTGACGCCGGCGCACCCGTCGTTGTTGCACTCCTGCGCCCCGATCGACGCGAGGAAGCTCCAGTCGATATCGAACCTGACGCCGGCCTGCTGGTAGAGCCGCAGGCGTTCGGGCGGGATGCTCTGAAGCGCATACGCCGAAGGCGCCGGGCCCGAGATCGTGCCCGCGCTCGCTTCGCCGCCTGACTCGCAGCCGGTGAAGCTCGCGCCGAGCACCACGACGGCAACGGCGAGGATCGCGACCAGCGCTAGGCCGGTGCCGCCGAACCCAGCCGCGAGCCACAGCCACAGGACCTTCCTGCCTCGGCCGGTTCGCTCCTCGCTCATCCTTCGCTCTCCAGTCCGGTGACGAGCAGCCGGCCGTCCCGGCGGGCGAGGAGCAACCCCACGGGGTAGTCCTCAAGGCCGCCGTCGTTGACCACAGCACTCACCGCGGCCTGCCCGGCTGGAGTGGGTGTCGGGTGAAGTGCGAGGACGCGCGGCTGGCGGGCGCGTATGTCCAGCGAGACGCGCGGCGGATGAGCCTCCAGGGAGAGCACGAGCGCCCGTGTGGCGCCCTTCACCGCGCTGGCGGGCGCGTGCCCGTAGAGGTACGCGAGGTAGCTCTCCAGGAACGCGCGCGCCGTCCTCAGCGCGGCGGCCGGGGCGATCGTGCCCTCACCTGGGATCGCTCGCACCGTCCCGGCACCGGGGGACACCGGCCGTAACGCAGCAGCGCGAGCGGAGGATGCTCGCCCCGGTCCGGGGTGGCGGGTCCTGGCGTGGGCCGGTGAGCGCGAGCAGCGTCGTGGTGGCAATCAGCAGCGTGGCGACGGCGAGCAGCGCCTGACGGCGCTCGCGCTCGGCGATCGGGCGATCCCGCAGGGCGGCGAGCCAAGCGATCACTGCTGCTCACCCGCCTGGGGGTTGATCCCGAGGAAGCTGCGGCCGAGGCGAGCGGCCTCAAGAGCGGTTTGCGGGGAGCGGCAGAACGGGTCCAGCACGAGACAGCGCCCGCCCGGAGCGTTGTGCGTACACGTCGCGCGGCGCCCGCGCTTGGGGTCGCGCTGCCAGGTGTGCCGCACGCGCCGCACGCGAGGGGCGAGGTGCCGGCGAGGATGCACAGCCGCCGCAGCCGCGGGTGAAGGTCGTGCTGCTCCTGCCACGGGCAGCTCTCGCAGCACGCCAGGCGTCCTCCGGGTCGCGCCGTGTTTCGCAGGCGAGCGTACTCGTGGATCGCGCCTGTCTCGCAGAAGTACCCCGGCTGCTTGGTGAGCAGCCACAGGCGGGTGCGCCCTCGTGTGAGCGGCCCAGCCCAGGTGACTGGGTGTGGCTGCCAACCATGCTCGACCAGCTCGGCCGGGAGCGACCGTTCGGCGTGTAGGAGCCAGAGCGTGCCGTCCTCGCGCAGCACACGGTGAATCTCACCGAGGACCGCGAGGGTTCGATCGCGCGAGCCCGGGGTGGGCTTGTGACACAGGTCTGTGCCCATGTGTCGGGTAGTTCGCGGAGGATTGCGAGGGGGTCGGCGTGTTCGATGCGCCAGCTCACGGGGATACCTCCTCGGGGTCGGGTGCGGTGGATGGTCGGGTGCAGGGGGTAGGGTTCCGCCGGGGGAGGCCGGCGGAACCCCGTGGTCGCGGTGGCGGAGCAGACCGGCCATCCGTGTGAGGCGGGTGGCGTAGTAGAAGGTCTGCAGGCGGCTTGTCCCGCTCTCGCGCGCCGCGGCTCCTCCCGCGGTCGCGGCCAGCAGCTGACCGACGAGTTTGTTGCGCTGCAGGAACACGCCCCACAGGAAGGCGGCCTGCAACGCGAAGCTCATCAGCCAGCCGAGGTTCGATGTCGCGTCATCCAGCGCCTGGCAGACAGCGAGGATCACCGCGAGGATCAGTGAGTAGACGGCCTTGCGCGCGAGGAACCCCGCGAGGCGTGTCAGCCAGCCGGTGAAGAACTCATGGCCGCGGCCGGGGAAGATGCCGACGATCAACGCGACCGGCGCGAACGCGAGCAGCAACAAAAGGAGAACCTGCGCGAGGATCACCGAGAGCGCGAGCGCACCGATCAAAAGCCACGCGCCGAGCTCCCCGGCGAGCACGACGATCGCGAGCAGCAGCCGCTCGTACTGGCCGCCCTTGCCCATCGCTTCAGCGGCGGGCTCATCCGCCGCCCCAAGCGGATAGCTGCCGTTGTGCTTCGAGGGGTCGGATTCGGGGAGCTTTGAGTCTTCCCGTTCTTGAGCGCTTCGTACTCGGCGTTACGCCCGGGTGACTGGAAGGGGTAGGCGAGGAAGTGCGGCGCGTACTTGTTGAGGTTGTCGATGCACGTCTTCCCCGGTGTGTGGAGTTCGGTTGTGTTCTGGAGTTCTTCGGCGAGCTTGGTGTCATGCGCGGGGTCTGCGCTCAATGGGCGGACCGGGACCTGCTCGGTTTTCCCGGCGGTCTGGGTGACGCAGTGCTCGGTCCCGCCGAACTCAAGGACGGTCCACGGGTCGAGGACCAAGAGCTTGAAAAGCTGGTCGCTCGCGGCGCTCTGCGCCTGCGCCTCACTGGAGACGTTCCCCTGATTGGTGAGCGACAAGAACGCCGCAGAAACTTCGTTTGAGAGGCGGCTCGCCGGTGCGATCGTGCGCTGAGGCTGTGTGACGATCCCAGGGCGAGCACGAGGTACAACACCGATGTGCCGAGCGCCCCGCGGTATCGGTGTAGCGGCGCTGCACGAGCGCCTTCCACATCGCCCACAACCCCGTCGCGAGGATCGCCGCGACCAGCCACGGCGTGCCGAGGGTATTCGCGTAGATGCTGTGGATCGCCTGCGCGACCGGGCCGAGCGCACCCGAGCCCCCGGTAGGGCCGCCGCCGTTGACGAGATCGAGGGAGAACGCGAACCCGAAAAGGGTGATGAGCGCGTTCGCCAGGAACGCGGTCAGCGTCCAGATGATCTGCGCGAGACAGAACGCGATCAGCGGCGGAACCCCGGAAACGTCGATCCCGCCGAACAGGCTCGCCTTGATCCCAGGGAAATACTGGTCAAGCTGATAGTTCGCCAGCGGGTAGCGCCCAAACCAGCCACCCGCCGCGACCAGCGGCGCCGGGCCAATATTCCAAAACACGTCAGCCGAACCCGCCGGCGCCAGCGCCAGCAGGAGCACGAGCGCGAGCCCTACCGTGAGCGCGACTCTCGCTGTGCGCCGCCCCGGCCGCAGGGGTAGACGGCGTGTCACCCGTGGGGTTCTCATGCGGGGCTCCTTGTGGGTGTGGTGTCGAACGCGGCGAGGAGGTGGGGGTGGACGAGGTCGACCTGGACCTCGCCGACGCGGCCGTCGAGGTCGCGCATCAGGCACCGCCCGGCGCGGTACTCCCGCAGCAGCCGCACAAGCTCCTGGTCACTCGGGTCGAGGCCGATCAGCTCCAGCGCGCGGCGGGCCTCGGCGTCTGACTCCTGACCGCCGATGAACCACGTCCCGATCAGGTCCGCCAGCTCCTCAAAATCCGAGACGAGCTGCGTGGCGAGCAAAAGCGTCGTGTTGAACGCGCGACCCATCCGCACGAGCCGCTGCACGATCGCCTGACCCTGGCGAGAGATCAGAAACGCCTTCGCCTCGTCCAGCAGCACAACCTTGTGACGGCTGCGGTCCTGGGAAACCAGCCGCAACACATACGCCGCGACCAGCGTCAAGGTGGCGACCGAGACACGCTCCGCGCGGGTGTACGTCTCACGGCTCGCGCCGGGGTCGGGCAGCGACAAGCCCGGCGTGCGGATCGTCGTCACCGACCCAGCCGCCCGCACAACATCCCCGCCCGCGCCCGTCTCCGCGAACCCGAGGCGCGCGAGCCCGAAGTCGCAGATGACCTCGAGCGCCTCGCCGGCCTCCCGCGCGGGCTCGCTCTCACTCGCGCGCAGCGCCCGGACCACGGAGAGGGTGCTGCGCTCACCGTGACGAACGGCATCCTTCACGGCACGGCCGATCGCGTTCTCCCACGACGGCGGCGGGTCACGCAGCAGCTCAAGCAGATACGAGCAGGCCAGTTCCTCGCGCAACTCCTCAAGGCCGATCAGCAGCGGGTCGAGCTTGCCCTGCTGCCCCGGCGCCCCCGAGAGCTCCAACACGTCCAGGCGTCCGTCGAGCTCGGGTAGCTTCTCCCACCCGTGGTCGGGCTTGGGGTCGAAGTCAACGATGAGTGACCCGCGGCGCTCGGCGGCGTACGCGATTCCCTGCGCGGTCACGGTCTTCCCCGAGCCGAGCGTCCCGGCGAGCGCGACAGCGGACGCACGGGATTCCCGCGAGGGAGCGGTCGCGTCGTAGCGAACCGGGCGACGCACACCCCGCGGCGTGAAACCGAGGTACACCCCGCGTGGGGCTCCGACCGTGTGCGTGGCGGTCGGGACGAGCGCGCCGAACTGCTCGACGGTCACCTGCTGCACGTAGTCGCGCGTCAGGCCGCCGTCGGCCCTGGGGAGCAGATCGAAAAAGAGCTGGCGCTGAAGGCCGGCGGGGCGGTGAAGCGCGATATCGCCGTAGCTCTCGCGCAGCACATCGACCCTGCGCTCAAGCTCCTGCTCGCTCGGGGCGCCGACGGCGAGCGCGACCCAGGCGTAGAGCATCGGGGGCCGCCCGCCGCTCTGAAGACGCGCCTCATACTCCCGCGCGAGTACCCGGTCCTCACCGGCGAGCAGACCCGGCCCGTGCGCGGAGCCCTGCAACTGCTCGCTGTAGGCGTTCTCCACATCCGCGATCCGCTTACGGACCTGCCCCAGCGCATCACGGTTGCCAAGCCACCGCGCGTGCAACACCGCGTCAACCGGAAACGACACCGCCTCCAACGGGGCGAACAAAAGCTCCGCGCCAGCACCCGGGAACTCCGGGGCCTCCGCGAGCGACCCCAGCGCGAGCATCGCCTGAAAAGAGCGCCCCTGCTCACCATCCACCTCCAGCGTCCGCTCGCGCTCGGTGATCGCGGCGTTCGCGCACCGCTCAAGGTCCACCCCCAGCGGCTCAAACACACCGCCCTGACCATCCTCGCTCGCCCCGAGGAGCAGCGCGTCGGGCTGCCAGTGCTCATCGAGCGAGGGCTCCGCCACACCCCGCGAGGCGGCTCGCCGAAGGAGCCACTGAAGCTCGCGTGTACTCGCGCGCTGGATGCCGAGCACCCCGGACAGCCGCTCGTAGATGCGCTGCTCGCTCGCCAGCAGCCCCTCAAGCTCACTGTGAGAGATGGGTGAGGCGGTGCCGATCCCGGCCAGTTCCTCAACGCGCCGGCGCGCGCGGTCCACACTGCGCACCAGGCCCGCGCCGAACCCCGCCGGGGCGCCCTGTGAGAGCGAGACCGCGAGGTAGACCTCCGGCACATGCGAGTCCAGGTCGAGCAGCCGTTCGCGGTGGCCCTCAAGGAACGCCCGCCAGACCTCCGCGGGCTGGTGGTGCTCATCGAGCAGGCCCGTGGTGCGCTCGATGTAGCTGCCGGCCGGGTAGGCGCGGTTGACGCGCCACACGCTGAAGTCCGCCGCGACGGTGTGCGCCAGCCGCTCAAGGCGACGCTGAAACGCCCAGCGGCCGCTCACCGGCAGGAACGGGTAGGCGCTCACCCCGAGCCGGTACAGGCCCGCGGGCTCCCCACCCGCCCCGAACAGCACGTTTCGGTGCGCGTAACGCAACGGGAAGCGACTCACGGCCGGACCTCCACGACCTGCCCCGCGCCGACCTCCACAATCTCCGCCAGCACCTCACCGCGCCGCAAACGGTGCCCCGCAGCCGCCCTCGCTATGTGCCGTCCGCGGCGGCGGTAGATGACCACCGGCCTGTTGAACTCAAGCCGTGCGGGACCACGCACCCTCCCACGGCGCAACACCGGCGCGTGCTCATCCAGCGCGACCCACACCTCCGGCGCCCACACCTGCACCGCCCCCTCACCCGGAACGCTCTGCTCAAGCGAGCGGCGCACAGGCGCCAGCCGCAGCGCCACCCACGAGAGCAGGTAGCGGTGCGCAGGGCGACCATCGGGCGCAAGCTGCCCCGCCATCGTTGCCACGAGCGCCGGGAGCACCACCAGCCGCAGCGGCCAGTCAAGCGCACCCACCACCACACCCGCCGCATACGCAACGGTGAACGCGAACCCGCCAGCGACAGCCGCCATGAACCAGCCGCCGTACCCTGCGCCTGTGAGCGCTGCGGCGAACGCGATCCCGAGTGTGATCGTCAGCGACCGCGACCCGAGGGCGAGTACCACCAGCAGCGTGCCCGCCGCCCACGCGAGCCACACGAGCGGGACGCCGCCGGGGACCGGCAGGCGCCGCCCGTCGATCTGGTAGATACGCCGCTCGGGCTTGAAGATGCGCTGGTAGGAGCGGATCGGCGCGGGCGTGTCACTCATTCGATCACCCCTTCACCCGAAAATCTGGTGGCCGATAGCTTCAGCGGCTTTGGCGATCTCGTCGGGCACGAACACCATCCACGCCACGACGATCGCCGCGAACAGGAACACCGCGAGCTCGGTGTAACGACGATTCCACAAAAACACCAGGCTGAAAATCGCTACGATCCCGCCGTACAACTCACCCGCGTACTGCTTCAACAATTCAGAGACGTTCTTACCCACATCGTTACCCGCAGCCAAAGCATCCGCCGGGAACAAACACAACGCTCCCACAACGAGCCACAACACGACCAACAGCCAGCGCCTTGCCGACACCACACTCACCTACCCTTTCCCGTCGCCGGGGCACCAGTCGACGGTACCGTCACCGTCACAATCTGCGTGCGGGACGGGGCGTGGTTGGGCTCGGTGCTCAGAACCGCGCCCACGCCGCGGAGCAGAAGAATCAAAAGACAGCCCCAGAGCACCACTCGTGCCACGAACCGCACAACACGCGCCGCGCCCTCCCGGCCACCCGGCGTGAGAGAGGGGCCGTTCTGCGAGGTAATTGTCCTGCCGGTAAAAGTCATACATCACTTCTACCTCTCTGGCAGACAGAACACAACAACCTTTTGGGCAATTGCACAATTGCACAATTGCCCAAATTGGAAAAAGGTCGGCGCGTCAAGGCTCCCCCGAACAAAGAGGGAGGCGTGCAGCGCCTATCTACTGCTGTGCGGCGGCAACATCTAGGCCGACCGTTTCGGCCAGCTCTTCCGCGTACGCCGCAACAGCCGCCCCGGCCTGCTCGACCAAGTGACATGCCGTGTAGTCAGCCACCGTGTACCGCACCCAGATACCGTCCCTGCGACGCGCGACGATCCCGGTCTGGTGCAAACGCGCGAGATGCTTGCACACGGTGGGCGCGGTCATTGAAAGCTCATCCGCAAGCTCGTTGACCGTCGCTTCCCGCACTTGCAGCAGCGCGAGAATACGCAGCCTCACCGGGTCGCCAAGCACCCGCAGACGACACGCGACAAGCTCAAGCATCCCCTCCGAGGACATCACCACCGCCACCCAAGCTCACCGGCCGTGGCCTTCAAAACCAAACTCACTGGCCGCCCGTTCACCCACACCGGACGCCCTACGCACCGGCACAGGCGACGACTCTTCCGTGCGCTGCACAGATGGCGACGGGACCGTCACCGCGGGCCGTTCGACTTCCGCCAGCGGGCGCGCGACAACGACCACAGTCGGCACCGCGCGCGGACCAAGCCACGCCCGAGTTGCATAGCGGCGATGACGCCCCGCGCACGCCGGAGAACGCAGGCTCACGCTCGCCGACCGACAATGTGTGGACGCCCCATGCAGCCGCGGAGCGACCCTACGAGGCCCAGAAGCCCTCACACCGCACCCCACCACACACCTGCCCGTACTCACGACACGGCCACCAGCCTTCACCTTCGGATGCGGCCCACTCTCTCCCGCCGAGCGTCGCAGCAGAGCGACGGCCAGCGTGCCTGCCGCCACGCACCCCACAAGACACGCCGCTGTCCGCCGACCGCGCGGCGCGCTTCGCTCAAGACGCACCACCCGCCGGCCTGGCGTCGGCCGGCCACGCTCCAGCTCCAACGTCGGCTGCTCGTCCAGATCATCCGGCGGAAGCGCCACCATGAAACTCTCTCGCATATGAGTTAAACCAGGCTGGGGCTCTCACGGACCACTCAATTTCACGACGCCACCAGCCAGCCGACACGCACGGAGCCGCAGCGCCGCGCGAAGCGCCGAGGTCAGCCCGTCGCAAAGGGCGCCTACCGCGGCCCAAACTCCCGTTCTGCCTGGCTCTCGCCCGCGGACTGACTCCGACCAGAAGATTCAGACGCAGAAGAGCCAGCCGACGAACTGGCCGAGGATTCAACAGGCGAGGGGGACACCGACGCTGCATGGGCGACCGGCGCCGACGCCTGCGCTTCAGAGGACGCCGCCCCGGAACCGCCGCCGCCCGCTGACGCTTCGCCTTCGGGCCCGAACTCCCGTTCAGCCTGCGACGCCTTGGCCTGCGCCCGGCGCCGCGCCGCCGGCGCCTGTACCGACGGCCGTGCCGACGCTGCATCCGCAGCCGGCGCCAGCGTTGGCGGCGGCGCCACAGGCTGCGAAGCAGCCACCGGAGCAGGAGCGGCCGCGCTCACCACCGCGACATGGGGGTGAGGACGCCGATGCGAGTGGTACGCCGGGAGCACGAGCGCGTGCAGACCCCCCGCGACCGTCACCGTCGCCGCGATGATCGCCGTGCCCGCCGCCGTAGCCTTCACGACACCCACACCACCAGCCGCACCCGCGGCTTCCGCAGTCCGCTCACCGACCCCGCGCGGCGCGATATGCCGCGCCGAGAGCCACCCCGCGACCCGCTCCAGCCACCCCCCATGCCCACCACCGCCAGCCGGCATAGGCAAGAACACCGCCGCCGCGCTGCGCTGCCAGTCCCGGCCGCGCATCTCACGCCGCAGCCGCCGGTACTCCACCCGGCACGACGCGCACGCCCGCAGATGCGCCCGCGCGATACGCGCCTGCTCGCCGAACGCCTCCCCCCGCGCGTGCGCCACCACCGCCCCCTCACGGTACGAGCACATCCGGCCCGCCGCCGCGATCGCCGCGACCATCTCGAGCTTCCCCTGGGCGCTACGCACCGCCGCCCGCGCATCCTTCGCCGGCAACCCCAGCTCCTGCGCCGCCGCCTTCGCCCCGATCCCACGGGTCGCCGTCACGAGCACCACCCGCGCCTCAATCTCAGAGAGCTGCGCCATCAGATCCGCCGCGCGCCACGCACTGTCCGCCAACTCCACGACCTCCTCCGGCGCCAAACCCTCCGCCACGAGCTCGACCTCATTGAGATTGACACGCCGCCGCGACCCCAGGCGTAGATCCCGGCGACCCTGGCGGTAGCGAGCCACCAGCGCCCGGACCATCACCCAGAACGCCCCGAGCAGATGCCGCTCGCTCACCAGCGGCACGCGCATCATCACGACCGCGCAGATCGCCTCGTCCACGATCTCCTCCCGCACCCCCGCCGGCACCCCCACGGCTTCCCGCCGGCGCCCCAGCTCCCGCACAAGCTCCCCGCGACGCGCCTGCAGCGCGGCCGCCGCCTCCAGAGGTGTCCACGCGCCCCGTCGCCACGGAGCACGCACGCCGACCCCCCTAACGCCAGCTGGCGCGAACCTTAAAGCCGACAACGAACCCGCTGCGCCCATCACTGGTTAAACCACCCTGGACCTCCTGGGGACCAACGAATTGTCGCGCACGAGAGACAACCGCGCAAGGAGAGCCGGATCCCTCCACGGCGATTTCAGACAAACCAGTGTTGCGCCCGTGGGTCGCGCGCTGCACCGCGCGCTGCGCTGCCGTCGGGGGCACCCCCTGGCCGAGGTAGAAGCGGGTGGCGACGTCCCAGCTCTCCTCGAAGGCGCGATAGACGGCGCCGAAGGGCAGGGGCAGCCTGGCCTCGCTCGCGGCGCGCCTGTACTCGGGGATCGTCGGGGCCTAGTCCTCGGGGAGGCCGAGGTGCTCCGCCGCCGCGCGCATGGCGCCGAGGCTTCGTGGCGCAGGCGGGCTTGGCGGGCGCGCTCGGTCTTGCCCTCGTCTTGGTCAGCCGCGTGCTCGTCCAGGATTGGCGCCGTCTGCGTCTGGCCCTGTGCCGACGTGATGCACGCGAGCACCTTCGATGTGGGAGTCTCCGAGCATGCTTATCAATCGATACGCTCCCCAGATTCTCCGCCGCGGGCGACGCTGGGAGGATGAGGTGACGGCCCGGCTGCCCGCCCTGCTAACCGAGCTCCTGGAATCGCCCGTGTTCGGATTGGCTCCGGCGCGCGAGCTGCCCCCAAAGGCGTACGGTGTATATCTGCTCTCCGATAGGGGCAGGCCGTGCTACGTGGGGCGGGTGGGCCTCACCGACCGCTCGCGCTGTGCCGGGAAACAGTTCTCGAACTTCCAGACCCGCCTGAAAGGACACGCGGCAGCCCGCCACGAGAGCGGCACGTACGCCTACGCGCGCACTGTGCGGACGCTACAGCGCAAGGGCGTCGAGATGCTCGGGACCCGCCGGGAGAACTGCGCAGATCCTGAGTTCATGGACGAGTTTCGTCGCCAGTGCGAACACGTGCGCGGCATGGGCTGCCAAGTCGTCGAGATCACGGATAACCGATTGTCGGCGGTCTTTGAGATTTATGCCGCGGCCACCCTCGGGCTGCGTAACCAGACCTTTGCGGTTAGCTGATAGGTACCACGCGGTCATTCAACGGTCACGCAGTTGCCTCGTCCTCGTCGAACGGCAGAGGTGGCTGATCCCAGTTCACGGGATCGCTGGTTGCGTCTGAGCGTCGCAACTCATGCTGCGTCTGACCCTGCGGACGGTCCGGGTCATAGACGAGACCCGTCCGCCGGAGATTCTGGCGCTCGCCCGACTTCCAGAACTCGATCTGATGGATACGCTCGGACCTCACGCCTGTCCAGTGCGTGAGGTCAAGCGTGTAACCGACGAAGCGGCGGCCCCTCCAGCCTGGAGATGGCAGCGAGAAGTCGCCTAGCTTGTGCATGAGGCGAAGGTCAGCGAGCGTCTCGATCTCCTTGCCCCAGTCTGTCTCGGTCAGGTGAATGCCCTCCACGAGGAAGACATTCGTGTGGTTGTGGTCAAGGCAGAACCGCACGATGTCAGTCTGTCGCTCCCTCAGCCGGTCGGCGCCAGGGCCGACGTCCCGCCTGAGATCCTCCTGCTTGCGGTTGAAGAGCGCTGTGGCCACCTCGTTCACGTCCTCGGCAGTGATGCGGTTGTGCGGACGGTCTGGCCGCGACTCCCGCTCACTCGCCTTGCGGAGGGCCTTCGACACGAGATCGAGATAGTCACGCGCGACGCCGCCAGAGCCGAGCACGAACCGCTCGCGCCCGGTGTCCGTGACGAGATCATCGACCTTGAGCCCCGTGTCGGCAGCTACGCCATTCAGCACAGCCTCCAGGAATCGCTGGGCGGCGGCGAACTCCTCAAGCGTGATGTCGAGGGAGACATCCCCCGCGTCGTGCCCGATCTGGAGGCCGGTGGGTGGATCGCCCTCAGCGAACTCGTTGATGCGATGGCGCACACCGCACACCTTCAGGTAGATGGGCAGGTTCTTGACGACTTGATGGAGGTAGGCGAGGACTTGGGGCTGATCCTCGAACTTCACATGGTAGAAGTCATCCAGTACCACAAGCGTTGGCGTCCCGCCGAGCTGCGTGCTGGTTTGCTCGAACAGTCGTCGGATCCTCACGACAGCTCCGAGCAAGCCCTCCATCTTGGTCTCCGTGAACTCGGCATCGGAGCGGCTCTCGCGCTGGCGCGCCCTGCGTCGCTTCCCCAAGAACCAGAATCCTTTGACAGGGGGCACGACGATGCCGCCCGCGCGCGTGTCGTCAAGCGTCTCGCCCTGCGTGACCGTCCTCGTCGCTTGCTGTGGCTCGGCGAGCAGGTGAGCGAGTTCCCGGCGGAGGCGGCGCATGCGCCAGCGGGTAGGCAGTCCCTGGATCTGCGCTTGGCGACCCCTGTGCTTCAGCGACGCGTTGAGCCCGTCGTCGAGCGCGCCGACCAGCTTGATGAGCAGCTCGATGAGCACATCGGGGTATGGACGGCCACGCAGCGTCTCCACGTCGATGAAGAGCACCTCAGCGCCGAACCTCGCTCGGTCCTGCTCGATTGTGCGCAGGAGCATCGACTTGCCGACCCCCCTGCGCCCGAACACGAACATCTGCCGGTTGGCCGCCGTCTGCTCAAGGATGCCGATGCGTGGAGGCACGAAGCGACTCGCCGTGCTCGCCGGTTCCGCGCGAGCTGCGTTCTCAAGCGCGGGGAGTAGAGCGACCACCTGCTCATCTGTGGCATTTGGCACATAGCCACTCTACGGCAGGGCGCGGAGGTGACGCCCAGGAACCTTGCTGCCGTCCCGCACACGCCCTCACAAACCCTCGACGGCCATCAGCCACAGCGCCGCGATGATGTCCGCCCGGAGCCCTGGCCGCTTCGCCTTCCGCCCCGCGCTCGCCGCGTGGAGCAGGGCGTCCAGGGCGTAGAGCTGGAGCTGCTGGATGCGGCTGAGGTGCAGGGCCATCGGCTCCGCCGCCTGGCGGAGGGTGTGCCTCTCGACGCCGAGCCCCAGGCGCACGGTGAGCACGTAGCGCGTCCGGCGGGGCACGGACCGATGGCACTCGCGGACCCGCCGAGCCTCGTCGGCACCTCCGCGCGCAGTTCCGTCACCGGCAGGTCGTCGGGCAGGTAGGGGTCGGCGTTGCCGTTGGTCGACGATCGCCCGGCCGATCTCGGCGTCGTGCTCCACCACTAGGACCGGCGGCATCTCCCGCGTACCGTCCTCGCGCCTCATGCCCTCCGTTTTTCCTTCGCGCGAGCGTCGGAAGCGCGTCTGCTCGGGCAGCGCCCAGCGCGAGCGGCAATGAGAGCCTCCCCCGCCGGCACGTTCGCCATCACGCCGCCGCCGTTCTGCGCGAGCGAGCAGATCGCCAAGCTCGGAGATACGAGCCTGCGCTTCGCCGCAGCCATCAAGCCTCGCCCCCGTCTGGCCCTTCCACCAGCTCTCGCGGCAGCACACCCAGCCCGCGAGCGAGGCGCACGACCGTCCTAAGCCGCGGCTCGCGCCCTCCCCGCTCGAAGCGGCCAATGGCCGTCGCATGAATGCCCGTCCTGCGGGCGAGGTCATCCAGAGACAAACCGTGCTCCGCGCGCAAGTCGCGCAGTCGCCGGCCGAACGCGGCGCGCACGGCGCTCGCGTCCAAATCGCAGGCGCTGCTCACGAGCACCCCGGGGTCGATGCCGAGCCCTTCGCCCAACGCGAGGAGCAGATCGGAATCCGGGGTGAGGCGTCCGGCTTCCAGTGCTTCCAGATGCTCCCGCCCGACACCGCTGACAGCATCGGTAAGCTCGGCCGGGGTCATCCCGCGATCCTCTCGCGCCTCGCGGATCGCCCGGCCGAGAGCGACCAGCTCGCGGTCTTGCTCGACGGTCACGTCTGGCCTCCTATCGCAGCGAGTAGCGTCTCCAGCAGCGCCCGGCTCGCCTCGGCGCTCGCCCGCGCCTCATCCGGTGTGTCGGGGTCCTCGGCCCGCCCGGTCTGGCTGTCGAGCTCACGGCGGAAGGCGCGCAGCACCGCGTCGCGGTGAATATCAAGATAGACCCTCGCCGGCTGCTGCTTCTCGACCCCATCCCAGCCGATCTCGTCAAGCAGCGCGCGCGCGGCGTCCACGCGCCCCAACGGCTCCCTGTACGCCCAGCGAAACGGCTGATCGCGGCGGATCGCGGCGTCCTGGATCTCGCCCGCCGTCCTGCCCAGCTCGCTGAGCGACCCCGAGCGCACCAGCGGCACCGCCTCAGCCGGCAGCGTAACCGAGACCACACCCTCGTCATGCACACCAGCGGCGGCCATGAACGCCAGAACCCGCCGAAGGTTGCGACGCGCGATGTGACTCTGCTCGGGATCATCGGACCCGATCACGAGCCGCAGCTCGATCTGCTGCCACTCCCGCAGCGCCGTCACGATCCCCGCCCCATGTCCGCATTCAACGATCTCAAGCAGCACATCCACGAACCCCGGCGGCACACTGACCCTGCCCTCGCCCGCAGCCGTCGCGCCCTCCGGTTTGCGGCTGCTCACCCCGAAATAGTCCGCGAGCAGTTGTTTCACCCGGCCGCCAGTGACGCCCGTCCGCTCGCCGACCTCGCGCAGCGTCAGACCCTCCACCAGCCGCAGGCGCAGCATCTCCAGGTGCCGCTCCTCCGCGACGCGGTAGTCCCGCGGCGGCGGCATCACTCCCAGCCCCCGCGCCTGGCGCCGCGCCGCATACCTGTAGAACCGCCCCGGTTCGCTATAGGGATCAGGCGCACTCACACTCATACGCCTGCCTCCTTCACCCAGAGCATGAGCTCCGCGAGGCGCCCCATGCGCTCCCGCGCCCGTTTGCGATCCCCGGTGCTCGCCTTGCGGTCTTCCGCCGCGTCGTGCTCGACCTCCACGCGCGTCAGCAGCGCGCGCAGCAGCGCGTCATGGTGCTCGCGCGCGTCGACCTCCACGGTGGTCGCCTCGACGGGCTCGACCCAACCCACGGCGTCGAGTGCCCTCCGGGTGCCCTCCGCGCGGGCGAGGCACCCGTCGACCGCCTCGCTGATGTCGCCACGGCCGCGGGGTTCGACCAAGGCGCCCGCCTCGTCCAGTTGGCCGTGCAGGTCGAAGTAGAGCCCGTCGCGCAGCAGCGGGACGAGCTCAGGGGGGATGGTGATGGTCATGGGGCTCCCTTCGGTCGGCCGAAGAAGCCCGCCGGGACGCCTGACTGGACGCCCGCAGCCGAGAGGGCTACGGTTTCGCCCGTGGCATCCGAAGCTGGTTCTTCGGTTGTCCACAGGCCGGGCGGGTGCGTCAACACCCGCCCGGCCACAAGTATTCGATTCGAGCCACGGGCGACCCGAGTCGCCCTGGCCCTACGGCCAGGCGACTCTAGGCCGTAAGGCTCTACTACGTCAAGGCCAGAGGTCCAGCGCCGCCCCGCCAGATCAGGGTGGCGCCGCCATGCACGGGGGGAAACGGTGTCATATTGGTGTCACGGACCATTCCCGAAGACGCAGAAACCCTGTGCTAGAAAGGGTTTCCGGCGATACCGCCAACGGGATTCGAACCCGTGTTACCGCCGTGAGAGGGCGGCGTCCTAGTCCCCTAGACGATGGCGGCTCATTTGCAGAGGAGGGTCCGAGGCTAGCAAAGCGAGCCAATGCGTAGCCCGCCATCGCAGCAGAGCTGCCAGCCCATCGGACGGCCGTGCGATATCGTCGGCGACCATCGCGCGGATGTGGCGGAATTGGTAGACGCGCACGGTTCAGGTCCGTGTGGATGTAAGTCCGTGGAGGTTCGAGTCCTCTCATCCGCACCAAATGTTCGCTAATCGAACCAACGCGGAAAGGCTCCTGGCCCCTGGCGGGCCGGGGGCCTTTGGCGTCTTGGGGGCAGCGTTGGCGGCGCTGGCGCCGTTCGGCCTGGGGGCCGGCGCTGCTTGGCAGGCGGCGTATGGCGTCGTGTAGGGCGCGTAGAGCGGCGAATGGCTCAGCTAGCTCGGCGTCGGTGATGGTTTCGTCGCAGACGAATAGGGCGTTGAAGATGGCCTGGTTGATGAGCCGCCGGATGGTGTCGTCGCCGCGCTTGTAGAGGTCGTGGAGGTCTTCAGCGAGAACCTCCAGGGCGACGTTTAGGGTCGCGGTGATGTCGTCGTAGCTGATGCTCAGGCGGGTGATCAGCGCTTCGGCGTCTTGTCGGCGTTCGCGTATGCGGTCTTGCTCGGCGTCGAAGAGTTCGCCGCTGATGCGCTCTTCGTAGTGCATGTGCAGGAGCTTTCGCTCTTGCTCTTTGACTTCCTCAAGCACGGCCTGGCAGCGTGCGATCTCCTCCTTGGCCGTGGCAACGCGCTGGCCGAGGTCTTTGGTGATCGCCTGACGGACCTGCTCGCGTTCTTCCTGGCTGAACGGGACCGTGGTGTAGTAGTCCTCGATGGCTGCCTCCACGAGGTCGACGGGCTGGTAGCCCTGGGGGCATTCGCCGCGCTGGTTGCGCGGGCAGACGAAGTACTCGTAGAGCCCGCCGTTGCCCTTGTTCCTGGAGTAGACGAGCTGGCTGCCGCAGGTGCCGCAGCGGATCGTGCCCTTCAGGTAGTGCAGGTGGCGGCGGTCGCGCTCGCCGGAGTGGCGGTGCGCCACGAGCACGGCCTGGACGGTGTCGAAGAGTTCTTGGCTGATCAGCGCCTCGTGTCGGCCCTCGTAGATGTGCCCTTGGTGGGTAACGAACCCGGCGTAGTAGGGGTTGCCGAGTAGTTTGTGAACGCGGGAGAGCCCGAGTGGCTGTGGAGCCCGCCGCCGTGTCGCTCGCGTGTATAGGCCGCGGGCCTCCAACAGCACGGTCATGTCGGAGAGGCTGTAGAGCCCGGTGGCGTAGGTCTCGAACGCCCAGACAATGATCGGAGCGCGCTCGTCGTCGATGGCCACGGTACGGACCTCGCCGCCTTGCGGCAGCGGCTCGCGGACGTTGAAGTAGCCGATCGGGGCGAGGCCGTGGGTGCCGCCGACCTCGATCTTGCGTTTGATTGTGCGCTTGACGTCATCGGATATCTCGATCCGCCGGGCAGCCGCGACGGCAGCCATGACGCCCTCCAGCATGATGCCGTGGGAGGTTTCCTCGCCGATCGGCTCCTTGACGGAGAGCAGCTTGGCTCCAGCTTTCTTGATCAGGCCGCGGGCGACCCAATGGTCCTCCTGGTTGCGCGCCTACCGCGAGACGCTCCACACGATCACGTAGTCCACGTCGCGCTGATCGGCGGTCTCCTCGATCATCCGGCGAAAGGAGACGCGCTTGAGCAACGAGCCACCCGAGACGCCGGGCTCCACGTACTCGCGGACTACCACTGCGCCGTGCCGCTCGGCGTAGCGCTTGCACGCCTCACGCTGCGCAGGCAGCGACAAGCCCTCGGGGTCGTAATCGGTCTTTACCTGCCCATCTGAGGAGACGCGCAGGTAGATCACCGCCCGCTTGACCGCCGAACTCGACACCGCGTCGGCGGGCGGGACATCGCCTGGTTTGACCAGAGTCAGTGTCATCGGTCGCCTCCCTCTGCTGAGACGATCGTTACACCGGCTCGTTTCAAGCGTCGTGCGATGGCTGCGTCATCAGACTGGTTGCGCGTCAAGCGAGTCCTATCACGCACGATCACGTACCTGACAGGCTGTTGCCTCACCGACGCGAGCAACCGGCGTAGCCCGCCGCGCTTTTTGTTGTTGGCGGAAGCGCCGAGATCCATGAACTCCTCGGTGATCACCGCACCGAGCCGCTCAGCCTCGCGTTTGCACGCTTCACGCTGCGCGGTGAGCCCATGCTCTTGGTCGGCCCGGTCGCTGGACGCGACCCGCACATACACCACCGCCGTCCGATGGTTATCCTTATCTATCGTTTGGTTCACTGCGTTCACAGTTACCTCCTTCTGCCTCGATGGCAGTTAGTGTTGTTATTGAGCCTTGCTCATTGCGAGCTGAATACCGTCGATCAGGCCTTGTGCCTCCCTGTGGTGTAGTTCGTACTCGCGCTCCATGCCGTCATCGATGTTCAACACGATCGCGTCGCCCTCACTGCTCGGCGTGATCGTCGTCTCCGCATTGGTATCGACATTTTTGGCCTGGGCGTACTTCATGGTTTTCTCCTTTGGTTGTGTTATCTTGCTGCCACTGGCAATACGAGCTACGGCGAGGTGGAGCACCTTTCAACAGGCCGAGCATGTGCAAGCGGTGGCGCATCCCCTCCACAGGTACTTGGTAGCGCTCAGCTAATTTGGTGGTGTCTCGCTGGCCGTTGTTCCAGTCGTTCAGCAGCCACGCGGTGGGCATTAGAACGCTCGAAGCGAAGTCGGTGCAGAGTTGTTCGCCGCTTGAGTATTGGCCGCGTTGGTGAAGCCGGGTGAGGTGCCCTCCGTCGATGATGTGTTTTAGTTCGTGCAGTAGCGTTACCCGTTGCTCTGAAATGGGCAGTGTGGAGTTGATGAGAATGTCGCCGCCCTTGGCAGTCGGTTTGCTGGCGCCCACGAGCCCTCTGACGGGTATCTCAGGCAGCGGGTAGACATGCACGCCGACCAGCCCGCTGACGATCTCGATCGGCACAGGCGGGGTGGTGATGTTGGCTGCCGCGAGCAAGAGTTTTGCTTGTCCTTCAGCGATTTGGCGGGCTCGGCGCTGGCTGATCGCCCACGGTGGCGTGAGATCGCGCAGACGCTGAACAACGCGATCCGTATGCGGTCGCCCACGGCCCACCTGCGGGGCCATCAGTCGTGAAGCTCCTCGTTGATGTCGTGGTGGCTTCTGCGAATCCGGTCGAAGAGTTCTTCGATCTGCTGGATCTCCTCGGTCGTCAGCTGGTACTTGGCTCGGAAGTAGGTACGAATCGGCGGTAGCTCGCTTGAGATCTGGCCGCGGGTGATGCGGTCGATCTGCTCCGGCGGTATGCCGAGTACCCGTGCTACGTCGGTCAGCTTGCTTGGTGCTGGAGCCTTCATCAAACCGCGCTCCAAGCGGCTGAGCCAGTGGTCGGACGCGATGCTCAACTCGTCCACGTCGCGCAGTGATAACTTCTTTGCCCTCCGTGCTCGCTTGAATAGCCGTCCTAGTTGTCGTGCTTGTGCTTCTGTCATTCATTGTTTCCCGTTTATACCTCCATTGTATTACGTTATATTTGTTAAGACCACCACTTTGTGATGACATATAGCTATTTCCCATTTCCACCGAAGTATATTTCACCCTGTCCGGTAATGGTAGGTGTGGGTGGCCCGAAATCACTGTGTAAGTGATTCCGAGCCACCCGCGACCCCATACTGATCTAGTGAAAAAGTCTCCTTATGACTCCTTCTCCAGTAGCTCGATCTTGGCGGTGATGGCTTCCTTGCGCTCACCAGCGCTGGCACGCATCGCGTCGTACTCGGCCTGAGCCTCCTTGGCCCGTTCCTTGGCGACCTCGATCTCAGCATCGATGCTGTCGATCGCGCGCCGAAGGGTGGCAACCGCCGACTCGACCGCCGTCTCGCTGGTCGTCTCGCGTCGCTTGGTGCGACGAGTCCCGCCACTGGCAGGAGGGTTGCCGCCGTTGTCCAGCACGCGCTTGTGCTGGTAGTAGGCGCCACGCAGAGAGTCGACCGGCTGGCCGTACTGCTCGGCGAGCGTCTTGAAGGCGTCTGCCTTCTTGACCTCGCCGGAGGCGATCATCGCCTCGATCTTCTCGTAGATCTCCTGTGCCTTGGTCATACCAGGGCATCTCCTTTGATCGGAATGGATGGGGTTCGCGGCACGCACGAAGACGCTGCGGTTGTTCACCACGCTCGTCATGCACGCCGCCCGACCATCCAGCCACTCACAGCCCGGCCTCCGAGGCCCAATGCTCGATCCGCGCGCGAGCCACACCGACATACCGGCCCTCACGCTCGATCCCGACGAACCGGCGCCCCTCCAGAACACATCCGGCGCCGGTGGAGCCGCTGCCCGTGAACGGATCGAGCACCGTGCCGCCCGGCGGACACAGCAGGCGCGTCAGCCAACGCATCAACTCCAACGGCTTGACGGTCGGGTGGATGTTGCGCACCAGCCGCACCGCGCCGCCGCCACGCGGGTAGATCGGAACCTCGCTGACCGGCAACTTCTCGCAGCCAGCCTCCCGCTCCTTGCGGTTCGCCTTCGGCGTGTAGAACAACCGGCTGAGCGCGCGCTCACGCGGATACTGCCGGTCGATCAGCGCGGCCGGACAATCCTTCTCACAGCCCCCCGGCCGGCAACGCTCGCCGTGGGTAAGCACAACGTTCGCTGGCCAGAACCCACGCCCGCCATCGGCGCGAGGAACGCGAGCGGCGTCGATCTGGAGCGCCCCCGTGCCATGTGCGGCGAGGTTCGCATCGAGCGAGCCCTGGAACGGTTTGCGCGCCAGCACGATCGGCTCGTAGGCCGGCTTCAAGGTCGTGCCCAGCCCACCAGCCCGACTACGAGATTTCGGTACCCCCTGGCCGTAAAGCCACAGCACTTGATCACGCACATCAAACCCGGCGTCCTCGACTCCAGCTACCAGCCGATGGAAGGTGCGCGGAGTCCCGAACGCCGCCACCCACCCACCCGGTTTCAATACCCGCAGCGCCTCCGTGGCCCATGCACTTGTCCACGCCTGGAACGTGGCTGCGTCGGTCAACTGGCCGCCGTCCCACGCTTCGCCTCCGAACCCGATGCCATACGGCGGATCGGTGATCACCGCATCCATGCTGTCGGCCGGAAGCTCGGGCATCAGCGCCAAGCAGTCAGCGTGCAGCAGCACCCAGCGCGTGCCATCCCCGTACATCGCCGGGCGCATCTTCGCCACGCTCACGACCTCGCTCCTTCCCTCTGCGGCTCGGCGCCGTTGCCGCTGAACACGTCGAGCGCGTTCTCCGTCGTGGCGAGCGTGAACAACGCTCGAAGCTGCTCAGGTAGCCCACGGGCAACATCCTCGAACAGCGCCGCCCGTTTCGCATCTGGCACGATCCAGACCACCGCGGGGAAGACGCCCGTGTTCGACTGCTCCACCCCCGAGCGGAAATACTCGCCGTAGGCCCGGTGCTGACGAACCAGCTGCCCGCGCCGCTCCGACCCGAGATCGACCTCAACCAGGAAGGCGTCCTCCCAATCGTTGTCAACCCCGAGGCGCACGAACGCATCGGGCTTGAGCACCCCTGGCGCCCCTCCCAGGCGCGTGTAGCGACGCCAGCACACCGGCTCGGCATCGAACGCCAGAAGCTCAACCCGGCCCTCGCGCTCAGCCCCCCGTAGCTCTACATACAGGTCGCTGACCGCCAACCGATGCGCCGCCCACGCAACGCTCGGCTCCTCCAGCCTGCGCGAGCGCGGCAAACCCTCGCCGGACCAGCAGGCGACGATCCGCCTCCCGACCGGCCCGAGCGCGTAAACCCACGACGCCGACCCCCCACCAGCACCGCCCAGCCGAGGCCGCTCCAGCCGCGCAAGAACCCCCCGCTCAACCAGCCGGCCCAGCACTCGACGGGAACGACGAGCA
Organism: uncultured Solirubrobacterales bacterium; assembly: GCA_963771915.1. Classification (GTDB taxonomy): domain Bacteria; phylum Actinomycetota; class Thermoleophilia; order Solirubrobacterales; family Solirubrobacteraceae; genus Palsa-744. Next base: position 23,080 of record CAVYVD010000003.1, read on the forward strand.
CGAGTCGATGCATCAGGGATATCCGAGAAAAACAATCTGATTATTTGAGCGCCGCTGACCAGGGTCAGCCGCGCTACGGCCTGGACGATCTCCCGATCACGGGAAGGCATCCCAGCAGCCATCGCCAGAAGACGAGCCACACTGACCCGCCTCACGCCCGACCCCCCACACACGCACACCCACAGCAACAGCAACGGCAGAGAAGGGAAAGAGCCCCTGGCGTTATTCGCCGAAAAGCCCGATTCCACAGGGGTCTACGGCCGATCTGACTCGACGCGACCGGCGCAGCGACCGGCGCACCACCAACTGCCGCGATGCCGATCACGACGCCCTCCGTTTGCGCCGCTTGAGTGGCGTCTCTTCGACGGCACCGGCAACGTTGTGCTCGCTCAACCCGTGCCGCGCGAGCAGCGCTGCATCGACCTCGGCGGGCTCCATGCCGTAGCGGGCGGCGGACTCCTTGCGCACCTCTTCCGGGTCGCTCAGCGGCTCCGGCGGGGGCAGGGTGCGGCCCGTAACCGGCGGGCTGACATCACCGGGACCCAGCCCAATACGGGCCGCAACCTCGAACCTGCCGAGCGCTTGCAGTTCCTCTGCCGTAACACCGGGAAGCTCACGCGCGAGGAGTTTCGCGTCGTCCGCGTTCTGCCTGAACGCGATTAAACTAGCCGCGTTGGTGAGCGCCGCGCGGGCAAGGCCCTCGGGTAGCTGGGTTAGGCTCTGCGCTGAGAGCGTCATCCCGACGCCCAGGCCGCGGGCAAGCTCGAACAGCGAGTCGATCGGCACGCCAACGTCGGCGAACACCTTCGGCTCGTCGACGTAGACGAAAAACGGACGCCTCTTCGCGGCCGGGAGCTGCGAGCGCGCTTGAACCGCGAGGACGAGGTCGTGGAGCACGAGCGCCGCGAGCAATCTTCGAGGCCGGCGCCCCGATCACACCGGGCGAAAGCGACACGATCACAACCCGCCCCCGCTCAAGCGCCTCGCGCATGTCCCACTTCGGCTTACTCTGAGACAGCACCGAGCGGACCACCCGTCGGCCGACCAGCTCGCTGACCTTGTTCAGCGGCGAACCGAGCTGCTGCGCACGACCCTCCGGACTGAGCGCCTCGAACTGCTCCCACGTCGCACGTAGAAGCGGATCGTTCAGCCGCCCCGTGAGCTTGCGGCGAAAGGAATCAGACGAAAACAAAAATTCAATATCTGCGAATGTCGCAGTAGGGTCCTGCGCCAGCGTTACCAGCCCAGCCCTCAGCCACTTATCAGAGCGCACACCCCAGGAGTCGATGAAGATCGACCGCAGCACGCCCAAAATCAGATCGCCGGAGAACTCAGGATCGCCGCCGCCGAACACGCGCAAACCCGGCACCGGACCCGGCCGGCTCGGATCGAGGACGATCACATCCTTGCGCCTCAACTTGGGGACCATCCGCAAAACCTCTCCGGCAAGGTCGCCCTTACCGTCGAGCACAAGGCAACCGCGCCCGGACGTGAGATCCTGCGCGATCATCGACGCCAGCAGCGCACTCTTTCCCACCCCGGACGGCCCCGCGATGACCGAATGCGAAAGTGCGCCCACGAGCGGCTGAACAAGTTTCCTTTTTTCCATCCCCGGCCAGGTCGAGTACGCCAGCAAACGGCCTCCAGTGCGGGGGAGCTGAGACGAGGGCATAAGCTGTGGAGCGACGCCGAGTGTCAGTCCGGGTACGCGAGGACCGTCCAACGGCCAGCCGATTACGCCCATCAACTCAGCGGGGGAGAACCGGCTACCTCTGCCGAACGGGACGCGCTCCACAAACTGATCGACACGACCACCACGGCAGTAGCGGACCAACGGGTGGCCACGAAGCCCGGTCTGCCCCCGCAGCACCGCCATCACACGGGTCAGCAGGTTCACGCTACGACCGTCGGTCCCGGCCGCCACGGCCACCACAGCACGCGCGAGCAGCACCGGCCCGCTGTACTTCTGTCTCAAAGCTGGCGCATGTGCCGTTGGGATGCGCTGCTCTGGGAACAGCCGCGACGGCAAGTCTTGGCTGCGAGCACGGGTCCGGCTCTGCCGCTCGGTCATGTACGGCCCACGGGCAGGGCGAAGCGTCCAGCGCACCATCACCCGCTCCCCGGACTTTAAGCCGGAAAGAGCACCCAGCAGCGCCGCCGCCGTCTCCGTGCTTCGATCACTGCGCAGCAACGGGTGAAAACCGCTCCAGCGCACCCGCGCCGCCTTCCTCCAAGACATCGTCTCGGTCGCCTCGACTGGCTCCAGACGGACGCCGGGCAGAAGCCCTCGCATGTGCGAGCGCAACATGCCGATAGTGGCTTTCTCGGCCTGTAGATAGTGGCGTATCCCATCACCGTCGCCGACGACCTCCAGCACCACGCGGCTCTTCGTCGGCAATCCGGAAATGCCGCCCAGCATCCCCCACACGGCATCCTCACTCAAATTGGGGTCGAACCGAAGTTCAACCGCGTCGATTTCATAATCTTGCCGCCGGACATAGGCAAGAAATCCGGCGAGCGCCCCGGTGAGCAGGAATGCGGCCAGTACGATTCCGGCGGCCATCACGCGGCCTCCTCGGTGGCGGTGCCCCCGCCGTCCTCTACTACCTGATCCACCACCTCCTCGTGTTTCTCGGGCTTAGGCTGTGAGCGTCGGGTCCTATTCTCTACAACTCCACGCGCAAGAAGCCAGATAGCGACCTCGAACTTATCCGTACTCAAACTCTCTAGCCGTTCCTCCCTGATCTTAATTTTATGTGGCTTCCGCCTTCCCATCGCTCACCTCCTTTCGTTCATTAAATGCGATGACCTATCACACTGCTTTACCGAGGTACCTGCGATAAGTCATCACAATTAGTATCTCATACATTTTATTTTTGTCAACACTATTTTGATTTCATGCCCGGGTGTAGAACCACACCACGCGGGCGACCACCAGGATTAGGGCGATAACCACAAAAGGGAGTAGCAACTCGTTCAGCCACCGGATCAAGGCGGGCAGCAAAACCACCAGCACAATGAACACGGCTACCACTTTTGCTGTAATCTTCATCAGCGGCGTCTCCGTCTCCTCTTTCTTCATAGGCGGCCACCGCGTTCACGTTGACGAAGATCGCGTAGCTCCTTGCTGAGTTGCCGTTCTGCGTATTTAGCGCGGTGTTGGACCTCGACCTTAAACAAGAAAACATCAAGCCGTCGGCGGATTCGGTGCAGGGCAACGAGGACGGCGTACATCTCGGGGTCGATCTTTGATGGCCTACTTTTTGACGCTAGCCACCCCGCGGCCAGCGTAATCACAACTGCGATGCCAATGAAGATAAGAGCGAACAGCATCATCCGCCGAACCTCTGCCTGAAACGTTTGTGGTTCGCATTGTTTACGGCCGCTAGCCACCCACCTACAACCTCCGCACCCGTCGGTGAACCTGATGCCTCGCTGAGTCCGTTTTTTAGGAGACGTAGGCCGGCTTTCATGGCAGCATCACCAGCATCGTGGGTAGCCTCGGTGTCGTACTGATCCATTTGGGAACGTGCCCACGCACCACGCCCGTAGCGGTAGACCTCCAGTTCGTTGCTCTCCTTGGCCTTACGAGCTGCCTTCGTAAGTGGCTGAGACGGGAGATCGGGCAAGTCATCGAACGGCACGGGATACCTCGACACGGGGAACCTCCTTTTTTTCGTCGGGAAAAACGGAAGATGTGGACGGCCCAGCCGGCAGAGCCCGCGGTGTGCGCGCCGAACGGGATGCCTCCTGGCAGACCATCTCGATCAGGCCGGGCGGGCCGTGCGGAGCCTCCGCTGCGACCATGCGTCGCAGGAGTGCCGTCTGCTGCTCGGCTTCGGCTTCTTCCCGCATCTGCCGGTCGAGCGCCGGGCAGACCCGCTGACCCCGACTCTCGTAGATCACGCAGCCGACGCAGTGGGCCTCTATATCTGACGGCGGGCTCACGGCGTCGCCTTGCTGAGATCGCCGGTGCTCTGGTAGCGGAGCTGGTCTATGTAGGCGCGGCTGTGCTCGCGGACGGTGCGAAGGTATGGATTCGACCACCACTCGTCTTCAAGCTCGTGCCAGTCCTTTAGCAGGAGCTTGGCCTGATAGCTCGTGATGGCGCCTCCGCGTGCCAAGTCGCCAATGAACATGATGGCTGCGGTGGGGTCAGCAGGAATCAGATTCTTCGTCATAGCCACACGTATGGCAGACCGATATCCTGCTCCAAACCCTCCTCTCCACGAATGCTCCAGAAGCGGCCCATGAAGCGAGCAAAACTCTCCACAAATCTTCCATCGGCGGGCGAACGCAGCAGCCCCGACGCCCTGTTTGCCGCCTTCCGGGCTGATCTACAGACGCTTTATGAGACGGCGGGCGATGTCTCGGACGCTGAAGTCCCGACTCTGGCTACTTTCGCTCGATGGAGAGCCGAGCAAGGCGACCCCGGAACTGTGCTCGAACTTGTCTCGTGGGCCGGGGGCAAGGCCGGCCAGGAGATTGCCAATGCGGCTAATGCTCTGCTCGGCATAGACCACACCCGCGGCTGGCCGCTCGGAAAGCGGCGGGGTGAGGCTGCAAAACATCGTGGCATTCCGAGCGGCGACAGCTTCCGAAAGGCAAGGATTCAGGGACAGGATGCAACGGAGTTTATACTCGATCAAGTCGCTAAAGAACTAGGGCGCGAGGCGTACGCACAATACTCCAGCGCCAGCAAAGCATCAATGCCACCAGCGACGGACTTCGAGGCTGTTGACATGATTATTGAGAGTGGCTTTATTGACGCGAAGCCTCCTATCGAAGCTGGCGACACGTTGGAGGTGAACTTTCTAATACGTAGCCATTGGACAAAAGCGGTACCTATCTGGCTGGTCGCAGAGCTTTACGACCAGGACGGCAATATCTTTACTGACAAAGGAGGAGAGGAATGGGTGTACGTCGCTAGAGGAGAAGCTACTTATGCGCGTCCGTTTCATCTTGACCCCAACATGCCGCCAGGTGAGTACCACCTGAGACAGGCGCTTTGGTGGGGCAGGCCCGGTGAGCATGGCGCAATGATGCTTTACCGATTGACGGGAAGCACCGTTTTTCCAGTCAAGGTCTTCCCTCCTTGGGGGTCATATTGAACGACAAGAGACGTAGAGGGTTGCGCGAAACAGTGGACCAGTGATATTATCCAGTTGTTAATGGGATGAACTTATGATTGGCGAACACGGAGAAGCTATCCGCTCGATCCACGAGCCTGACCCGCAAGATATACAGTTAGGCGTTGAAGCCCAAGCGTTAATTTTGTCTCTCGAACGGGCGATCTACGACGAGCCGAATACTCTAAAAGAACGTGCCTACGCCGATCCTCGGATATTGGTGAGCATGGCTGAGTATGAGTATATGCTTGCCGGTTTCGCTGTTGACCTAGAGCCAGAGACCAGTCATCGTGTCAGTCACTTTGTCTCGATTTATCACGAGGCGCTGCCGTTTAATAGCGGCGAGCGCCGTTGGCTGACCCGCTCGATCATGGGTTTAGCGGAAGATCGCATGCAAAGGTGCGATCGGGTCGATCGGCTAGCAACTACGGAAGGAAGCGTAATCTCCGAAGGCTTACCGTGCGCGGTTAAAGGCGGAGAATTGATGCGCCGCTGGTCAGCTTGGAGGGCTCAGACCGATGAGTTTGCCAACGCGGGCACTTTTGACCTTGCCCGCGTTGCCCTAGCGGGACTGGGTGGCGTGCTGTTAGCTAACCATCACAGAGCCAATGAATACATAGAGCTACAAGCGATTGCCCGCACGTTGTAACTCATTACCTTCCCACCGCCCCCAGCGAGAATTGCTGCATTGTTTCCGGGCCGAAACTTTCTACACTAGGGCCATTAATCTGTACCGGGCCAGCCCCTATGTCAGAGCCTTCAGGCTTCAGCACAATCGCCTTGAAGCTGTATCCATCAAGACGAGACGGATCACCATTAGGGTGTTCCGGTGAGTAGTAACTAGGCACCACCCAAGCAACCTGAAAGCTGACCGAAGCACCAGGCTTCAGGACTTCGTTGCTGTGATACTCGACTGCATCTTGGCCTTCGCCTTCTGGTGCGCAGTTGCTACCGCCGAACAGGATGGCGTTTGGTTCCCCAGCCTGAGCAGCGGTGGTTTCCAGGTCTATGATTGGCTGGCCGCTGAAGCCTTTAGTTTCATTCTTGAGTTCCACCTTGCCCCGGATTTGTGCGGCGGTTTCTTCAGCCGTACACGGTGCGATCACCTGATCATTGATGTGTTCAGGTGCGCTCAGCGCCAGGGTCGCGCTGTAGCGATAGCCACCTTCCACCGGCCAGGTGAAGCGCCAGGCTGCCACCGGAGCGGGCAGGGGCAGCGGGAGCGCCTGCGTACTCGTTGAGCCTTCGCTGTAGCTGGTCGTGGCCGTCGTCATGGCCTGCGAGGCCGACTGACCGCCAGAGGGTGATGAGGAACTGCCGCAGCCAATCATTCCAACCGCAGCACTCAAGGCCGCAATAGCGACAAGCGGTGTAAGACGTATGGGAATCTGTGTGCGGTGCAATGTCCGTCCCACCTACCGCACTGTGATCGCACGTTGAGCGTTCGAAGGAAGGTGGCCAGCGTCGCCAGCGTAGATCACTTGCAGTACCTGACGGCCACGGTGCGATACATGAGTTTTCCAGCTGAATGTTCCACCGTGCAGCGGCACACTCGTCGCCAGCGTAATCCAATGATGGTGTTTGAGAACCTGAATTGCCACACTTCCTTCTGCGGCTCCCGCGACGGAGCCTTCGAGAAAAAATGACCTATCGCTACGCACCAAGCGAGGGGCTTTCAGTGATGCGTGTGTGGGATCTTGCACTTTGGCAGTAAAGTTGTACGCGAAGTCGCCGCACGAGGCGCCACCAATACCCACACTAAGCAGCCAGTTCCCGGAGTACGGTGCGGTGAAGCGCAGCTCGCCACTCGGATTGAGCGCTTGATCAGTAACGCCAGAGGCTTCGTGGCGCGTGAAGTCAGTCGTGGACGGCGGAAAAACGTAAATGTAGGCTTCGGGATGATGATTGTTGACCCCGCACGTTGAGGTAACTGTGCCGTCGAAGGTCAGTAGCGCACCGGCCAGCATTTCAACTCGCCAGTATTCGCCCTGGAGTGGTTCCGGTTCCTTCTGCACGTAACCGCTCGCTGTAGCCTGATTGAGAGGGAGCTGTGGTGCTGCTGCGATGGTTTCGCCTCCGTTAGCCCTGGCGTTCGGTAGCCCAAGGACGACCCAAGTCGCCATCACAATCGCCGACATTGATCCCAGTAGCCTGCTTCTCGCCATCTTCGCCTCCTTCGGTCGAGCAGGGTCGAGCGCCAGCTCCGCCCCCGCATCTTGTTGTCTACAGCTACAAGCGGCGCGGGATGCTACTTATAATGCTGTAGACTGTCAAGTAGCAAACCGGGACTGTGTCCCGGCATGGAAGGCGATCTACAACGCACCGTCGGCCGCAATCTCCGGGCCTACCGAAAGACCAAGGGCCTCAGCCAAGAGGACTTCGCCGACGAGCTCAAAGTCCACCGCACATACATGGGCGGTATCGAGCGTGGTGAGCGCAACCTGACCCTCAAGAGCCTGGAGCGCATCGCCAGCCAGATCGACGTCGACCCCCTTGCTCTGTTGCAGCCAGCCGAGGGCGAGTCCCCGGTGGCCGGCCAGCCACCGCACAGCTTGACGACTCGCGCCAAACGGCCGTAGGGTCGCGGCGTCCGTGAAACCAGACGGCCTCGGTACGGCGGCAAACCGCATCGAGGCCCACGAGGAGGATCAAGCTCCCATGCCCGATGAGCGGCCCATCCCTGACCAAGCCACCGAAGAAGCCCGCGCCGACTGGTTCACCCTCGACCTCCTCCTCAACAACGACGTACAGCGCCCGTGGGCGATCGCAGAGGTCGTCCGCGAGCACGGCCACGAAACGAACACGATCGACGCGCTCGATCGCCTGTACGGTGCCGGGCTCATCCACAAGACGGCGGATGGCTTCGTGTTCGCCAGTCGCGCCGCCATCCGCTACAGCGAACTCGCTGGGTAGGTTGCCGCTTGGCTGGGGGGCTACTGCTCCGACTGTCCGCCCTCGATCAGCCACAGGCGGGGGAGCCGCAGCGGTGTCTCGCCCTGTCCGCCGAGTGCCCGGCTGGCGACCTCGGCTACGCAGAAGGCGTCTCCCAGCATGGCGCGGGCGAACTCGCTGATCGCGTCATCAATGACCCGGCTCGCTCGTTCATGCAGGCGCCCGAACAGCGCCAGCACGTCGGCGTCGCCCAGCTGCACCTCGTAGCGCTCACGGAAGCCCACCTTCTCCCACCCGATCTGGTCCAACACCCGAGCGGCCTGCTCGAAGTTACGGCGCAGCCATTCAGCACGTTTGACCTCGCCGGCCACCAGCGCCGCCGCAAGACCACCGACCTCGGCTAGATCACTGATCACGAACCCATACACCGCGTCGCGCTGCGCCCGATCCAACACGATTGCCATACCAGGGGCCTCCAATCCGAGGGACAGAGCAGCCCAGGCCCCCCGGAGGGGCCGGGGCCTGGGCTGCCCCCAAAGCAAACCTGGTCAGGCCGTGATATGGCAAGCTGTGAGACCGGCTAATCAACGTGATCGTGTACGGCGAGCAGGTGGTGTGGCACTATCGAAAATCCCTTGGTTCAGCCACCGTTAACTCGGTGGCCCCGCTCTTGCTCGCATGTATCACAAAATACGCTAGTTCACCCGCTGCGATAGGAGACAGCAATCCATCGACCACGAGCCGCCAATTTACCGGAAAATCCGGCAAGACCTTGGGGGATTTTTGGCGTCCTGGGCGGCTGGTAAACCATTCCGGTGAAAAGGGTAAACTAGTGGCCCCGGCCGCTTGCGACGACCGGGGCCGTACACAGGAGGTTGCATCTCCCATGCCAGCCAATCATACGCCAGAGAGCGACACGTACGTTGAGCAGCGCGCCGTGGTGCTACAGCTGCTCCGCAAAGACCACCCCCAGCGCTGGTCGCTGAAGCAGCTCCGACAAGAGCTTGACGACATCACACCCGAGACGATCGATGAAGCCGTCGCCAAGCTGGAGGCCGAGGGCGTGATCTACCGCCTGGATGAGTTCATCGGGGCCTCGCACTGTGCGCGCCGCCTCGACTCCCTCGACCTCATCGGCATCTGAGAGGCTGCCATGCGTCTCTCCGAAATGGGCCTTGAGCCCACCACGCTGGCCTGCCTGCGCAGCGGCGGCATCAACACCACCTACCGGCTACTCGAACACACCTACCGCGAGCTGATCTGGCACTCCGAGATTACCCCCGAGGCGCTCTACGACATCCTTCGTGCGCTCCGCCGGCACGGCATGACACTGAAACCGGCCCCCAACGGGATAGAGCGGCCGGTGAACGAGCGCAACCTCAAGGTCTTCCGGCTGCGCGTGGCGGAGGGCTGCTTGCTCAAAGAGACCGGCGAACGAGTCGGCATCGGCGTCGAGCGTGTCCGGCAGATCCTCGCGGGCTGCTTCGGCCTCCGAGGCGCACCACCCGCCGTCAAAGCCAGACCCCACCGTAGCGAGGACCGAAGCTCGCCCCCCGACTGCGAAGAGGTCGGACGTGCCATCCAGCGGTTGCGCATCGACAAGAACCTGACGATCGAGCAGCTAGCCGACGCGATCGACGTGAGCACCGAGCAGCTGGAAAGGATCGAGGACGGCCTGCGCGACCCCACCTCGACAACACTCTCCAGGCTCGCCGTGGCACTCGACACCACAGCCGCCCTGCTGGTCTACGCCATCGAAGTCGAGCCCAAGGGTAGAGCCCATGCCTGACCGCCAACCGATCCTCGTCATCCAGGCCGACGACTGCCTCGGCCCCGCGATCGTCGACCAGCTCCTCGCCGACGAGTACCCCGCCAAGCTCGCCAAGAGCGCCAACCACGCCACCGTACTTGCTCGCCACGAGCCACCAGCGCTCGTCATCCTCGGCGAACTCGACACGACCACCGGCGCCCTCGCGCTGCTGCGCGCGATCCGCAGTAGCGGCCCCGACGCCCCCTGGCATCCCGACGTGCCGATCATCATGGTCAGCTCAGAGTGCGAACAGTCCGACATGCTGCGGGCCTTTGATGCCGGCGCCGATGACATTCTGGAGTCCCCGCCGGCCTACCTGGAGCTACGCGCCCGGTTGCGAGCCGTCCTACGTCGGGCAGCAGGCCCCACGAACAACCAAGTACTCCAAGTCGGCCCGCTGACGATCGACGCGCGCGCCCACCGCGCCACCCTCCACGGCACCAACCTCGCTCTGCGTCAGATGGAGTACGACCTGCTCGTCCACCTCGCCAGCGAGCCCACGCGCGTCTTCCGCAAGTCAGAGATCCTGCGAACAATCTGGGGCTACCCGGAGCCTAACCGTACCCGGACCCTCGACAGCCACGCCAGCCGCTTGCGCAGCAAGCTCAACGCCATCGGCGGGCGATGGGTCATCAACGTGCGCGGCGTGGGGTACCGCCTGATATAAGAGTTATTGCGTTTGATGCAAGTCGCGTTGTGCGGGAGTTTCTTGTGGTGCGCTCTCTGTTGGGTGCTCTTGTTTGGGGGTGTGTGGCGTGAATATGCCGGAGGGTGCGGGTGTTTGTCGCTGGGTTTGGGGTCTTGCATCGGATGCGAGTAGGGTTGCGTTGGATGCAAGGAGAGGCGTGGGTATCGGCAGGATCTGTCACGGCCGTTGAGGAGGGGCGCGCGGAGGCTGCGTTGGCGTTGGTGTTCGGGGAGGGTGTGCGGCCTTTGCGGATGGGTGAGGCGGTGTTCGAGGCCGTGGTCGCTGGCTGGGAGTGTCAGCAGTCGGCGCGTCATTTGGCTGAGGCGACGAAGTGCAAGAGCACGGCGATGGTCAGGCGTTTTCGGGCTGAGGTGGGGTTGTGGCCGTGGGAGTGGCAGGCGATCCATGTCGATGAGTGGCTTGAGGATCTGGCGTCGCCTCCGAAGCGCCGGTCGGTCTCGACGCTGCGTCACTATCAGGCGACGCTGCGGGGGTTCCTGGAGTATTTGACGGATGAGCGTTACCCGTGGGTGGCGATCTGCGAGACGCAGTTCGGTGTGCGTCCGGTGCAGGTCTTGGATGAGCGCAACACGATCCGCCACGTCGTTGACTACGAGGGGCGCCCGGGCCGGCGTCCGTTGACGCGGGAGGAGCTGGTGATGTTCTTCGACTACTGCGACGCGCGGGTCTCAGACCGGCGGGCGCGCAGGCGCAAGGGCGCGCTGGCGGCGTTTCGCGACGCCGCGCTGTTCAAGACGATCTATGCGTGGGGGTTGCGTCGTCAGGAGGCCGCGCGGCTTGACGTGTCGGACTTCTCTGGGAACGCGCACCGTCCGTCGTTCGGTGCGTATGGGTCGTTGAGCGTTCGTTATGGGAAGGCGTCGCGGGGTAGCGCGCCGAGGCGGCGCAACGTGTTGAGCGTGTTTGACTGGTCGGTCGAGGTCGTCGAGCAGTACATCGAGGAGGTCCGTCCGCTCTACGGGCTGGATCATCCCGCGGTGTGGTTGACCGAGCGTGGGGCGCGGATCTTGAGCGAACAGGTCAGCGAGCGTTTCGCGGAGTACCGCGAGGAGCTGGGGTTGCCGGGTGAGCTGACGCCGCACGCGCTGCGCCACAGCTATGTCACGCATCTGATTGAGGATGGGTGGGATGAGCTGTTCGTGCGGATGCAGGTCGGGCATCGCTTCGCTTCCACGACCGCGCTCTATACGGGTGTCAGCGGCGACTACAAGAACGAGGCGATGAGCCGCGCGCTGCACGCGCAGCTCGCCGGCGCGCTCGCGGGAAGGGCGTGATGAGCGAGATTGACTACGAGTGGATGCTCCGGGCGTTGCTGGCCGAGCACGGTGTTCACAGTTACGCGGAGCTCACGCCGCTGTTGGCCGAGCACGGGGTCAGCCTCTCGGAGTCCCAGGTCTGGCGGATCTTCACCGGCAAGCCCGAGCGGCTGAACCTGCACACCTTGATGGTGCTCTGCCGGATCCTCGACTGCACCCCGAACGATCTGATCAAGCCCGTCGAGCGGCCGGCGAGAGCCGTGTCGCGTGCCCGGGTGGCGGGCGGGAAGGGCGTGGGTGATCTGAAGCCCAAGCGTGCCCGGATCCGCCCGTCCGGCGGATCGCGGTGAGCGAGCGCAGGCGCGGACCCTACGTCGAGCCGATCGCGGTGTGTTCTGGGTGTGGCCGGGAGCGCCGCTGCCGCCGCGCGAAGACGGACGCCCCGATCTGCCACACGTGCCGGCGCATAGGCTCCACTTGGAAGCCTCCGGTCGCGCTGTGTTCGGCCTGCGGTCGAACCAGGCCATGTCATCACACCCGCAGCGAGCACCCGATCTGCTTGTCCTGCTCGCACATGCACCCCTCTCGCCGGGAGCCGTGCGCGTTCTGCGGCAAACTGGCGATCGTCGCGGCGCGCACCGGCGCCGGCCCCGAGTGCTCGTCTTGCAGGCAGCGAAGGCTTCAGCGGAAGATCGCGTGCGGTGGCTGTGAGCGCCAGGCACGACCCTCGGCGTCAGTGGCGGGGTTATGCGAGCGCTGCGCCGGCGAGCGCGTCCTTCAGGTCTGCCGCGGCTGCGGCGCGGAGGAGACGAACTACGCCGATGGTCACTGCGCCCGCTGCGTTCTGCACGCCAGCCTCCGGGAGCTCAAGCGAACCGGCGACCCCGCGGCCATCGAAGCTCTCCAGGGGTATCTGGCGGCCCTCGCCGCTGGCGCCAAGCCGTGGACGGTGCTGGGATGGATGCACAGCAGTCGCAGCTACCAGACGCTCCTAGAGCTGGCCAGTGGCGCCCTCGCGCTCACCCACGACGCGCTCGACACCGTCGACCGCGGTCACAGCACGACCTACCTGCGGGCGGCGCTGGTCGCACACGGCGCGCTGCCCGAGCGCCACCAGCAAACAGCCGCGCTCGCGGCCTTCATCGCCCGCGAGGTACTCCGCGTGCCCGATGGGCCAGAGCGCCTTCACCTACGCACGTTCGCGACCTGGAAGATCCAGCACAACCTGGGTCAAGCCGAGCGAGGAGGACACGCCAAGCGCAGCTCCTACCGCTACGCCTTCACCCAGATCCACATCGCCGCCGATCTCCTTCTGTGGCTCTCACAGCACACCCTGACCCTCCAAGAACTCCACCAAGAGCACCTGGACTACTGGCTGGCCGAGGGATCGACCCAGCGCACACGCATCCGCACGTTCATCCTCTGGGCGCGCCGGCGCAAAATCATCGGGCCGCTCACCGCACTCCCGTTCGCCGCCCAGCAGCACGTCGACCCGCTCGATCCCCGCCAGCGCCTGCAGCTGCTTGGCCGCCTACTGGACCACGAGTCGCTCGACCTCCGAGACCGCGTCGCGGGCTGCCTGCTGCTGCTCTTCGCCCAGCCGATCAGCCGCATCGTGCTCCTGACCCCAAACGACGTCCAAGACCGCCAAGGCCGCGTTTTCATCAGCCTCGGCCGCGAGCCGCTGCTGCTCCCCGAGCCACTCGCCACGCTCACCCAGCGACTCAAGGACAGCCCACCACACCTCGCCACCACCGCAGTCAACACCCGCCCCGAGTGGCTGTTCCCCGGCCTGCGGCTCGACGCCACCATCCACGCCGAGCACATGCGCAGACGCCTCAGCAAGCTCGGCATCACCAGCCGCGCCGGGCGAGGCTCAGCCGTCCTACAACTCGCTCAAACGCTGCCCGCCGCGATCCTCGCCGACCTCCTCGGCTTCGCCGAGAGCACCGCCGAGGACTGGACCCAACTCGCCAACGGCGACTGGGCACGCTACGCAGCAACACGCTGAGCCACCCCAGCCCCCCACAACGCCCAAAGCGCACGCAACGACCCCCCGGCCGCGGAGCGCGCGGATTGCCCTCGCTCCACCTCCGCCCTACGGGCTCCGGCTCCACGAGAGCAATCCGGAACCACACCCCCAAGAAAAACAAGAGGAACCCAGGCAAGGGGAATAACCCCTCTCCGCCAGTTATTTGAGCCGGGAGCCAATGAGCGCCCTATGGCGCTTGGGCGACGTGTTGGGCGGCGCATCCGACTGATCTGCCAAGCTCCTCTAGGTGAGCCATGAGGACTTCCAGGAGGGCGCTGAGCCGATGGCGGACGTGGTCGTCGTACCGCGAACCGAGGCGCTCCCGCTCGTGGTCGTCGTCATTGACGACTCGGAAGACGACGAGCTAATCTCGCTCATCGCCGAAGCCGGAAGCGTGCCAGCGCCGGCCCATCACGGCGTCTGGACACACTTAGCCACCACTCGCGCTCTGACGATCAAGTTCAACCTCACCCGCGAGGAAAGCGACTGGCGCCGGAGTTGGACCTATCCAGAGCCACCCGCTGGCCTCCTCGACACAATCGAAGCCCCGCATGTAGTTGCCGTCCTGTCTCGGGAGTTCGCTGGCGACCTCAGCGACTTCGACCCTCACACCCTTGGCGCTGCGGTCATCGTCGAGGCACAGCCCGCTACGCAGCTCGCTGCCGGGCGGACGCTACGCGGCGGGTGAGACACGCCTAGCGCGATAGTCGGTGAATGCCGCTTGTACGACACGCCCCAGGTATACGGGCAGTATCAGGGCGGTGCCAGTTCGGCGAACGTCCCGCGCGCGACGGCCGCCGCGAGTGCCGCCTGGGGCCCGCCGTACTTGGCCTGCCGGACTGAGTACGCATATGCGGACGCAAGTATCTCGTCTCTGCCTGCCGCGACATTTTCTGCCCACTGGCGGCAGGCGCGGATGAAACCCTCTACCGGACAACCTGCGCAGTAGGTATCTAGGCTCGACCAATTAACTGCCTGAGCCTCGTCGGGCCATTTGTCGAGCTTTCCCACCATTGCTGGGTGATAAATAATACTCAGCTCTAGAGTAACCGGATCGAGCCCCGCGTTGGCTTTAATCACCTCTCCGTAATCGATCAACGTGGGCTCATTGAGTTGGTTGACAAGCACATTGAGGCCATGTAGATCACCATGCACAAGCGTTTGTCGGATGTTGAGCTCAACGTCGCGCTCGTTGGGTATGTCTGTCCCGCATTCTCGCAGTTCGTCATCGGAGATTTGGGTTCGGCGCAGCTCAGCGAGCGAGCGAACGACGACAGGAGCGTTTGCGACCCACCCTTCGAGGCGCTTGCGCAAGCGCTCAGTAGCAGCTATCGCAGCCGGGTCGCGGTCAGCCAGGAGGCCAAATAGGCTTCGAGTGTACTCGTCAGCCAGTTGATAGATCAGAGCGCCGCGTCGACCTGCGCCCGCTTGTACCACGTAGAGCACATGTGCGCCAAGGCCGACAGGTAGCTTTGCCGCGAGTCGCTCGTACTTACCTGCCTCGCTAATGACGCGCCGCAGACCGTTGAGCTTCACGACAACGATTCCCGTACTCGTTCCACTGTCGTCGTAGTAAGACACCTTTAGTGTCTTGGAATCGGACAAGCCTCCGTCAAGGGGCTCGACGATGGCTCGAGATGCACCCGTCCTTCGCCCATATATCTTTATGGCTCGCGCATCACTCACAGATAGGATAAGACCGGTTGGGAACTCAAGCTCTAGGCTATCCAGAGTGGTGATCCGCGCGATATGAGTCTGCACTGCTTCGATACAGTCGGGTAGGTCCTCCTTTGGAAATGCCCGAACTAGAGGCTCTTCAGTCCGTCGACCATAGAGGTCTCCGCTTCGACTAGCAACGAGGAAGCCTTGCACGATATGGACATCGAGATGGCCGGAAAGGACAATAACTGGAGTTCCTTGAGATTGCTCGCGAATCAGTGCGAACAGGCGAAGTCCCTCGCCGACCTCTGGATCGAGTTGGCGGCTATCTGAAGGCAGGGCGAGATCGCAGATGATCAGGTCGTATTCGTGCTCGTGCACGGCCGTCTCTGCATCTGCCACGTTAGCCATCACGTCGATAGACACCTTACTAGGGTCAGGGCAGCATCTGCGTTCGATCGACTGCGCCTCGGTATGGTCATCCTCGATGAGTAACAAACGACATACCTGGCTCACTTATCCTGGTCCCTCCAAGACAGCACCACAGTTGTACCCCCACGATCATTGCGATGGATGCGTACCTGCCCGCCGAGCGATCGCATTGCCTCGCTAGCAGTCGCCAAGCCATATCCGGGATGCCCCTCCTTCGTGCTAACGCCGGCGCTGCGAGACGTTGCGAGAAACTGCGGTGGACCCGGACCGCGATCGATTATGGTCGTGTGAGTCCCGCCTGGAGAACTACCCCAAGTCAACATGATAGGTCGCGACTCCGTCGGGCCGATGGCAAGAGTAGCTTCGACGGCATTGACGAGGACGTTCCTCACCGCCAAAGACAGAAGACCTCGATCGGAGGTAACCAGAAACGGTGCAGGGCCTGTGGCATTGATTGAGCACACAAGCTCACGCGAGACCGCAGCTGCGATGTCTTCGAGCTCTTGGCTAAGCTCGAACTCCACGCACGTCGGAGCCTCGCTTGCGCCAGCGAGCGTACGGAGACCGGTGCACACCTCGGAGAGGAACGTCAGTTCTTCGAGCGGTTTCCGAGTCGTGATAGCCACTAGATAGCTCCTCTTTTGCCACAACCTTCACGCGTCCAACGACAGAGGAGACCTCGTGCAACACCCGTCGTGCACTCATGTTCAGACATTGGCGAGCAAGATCCGGATCGATGCTGTCGAGGCGCTCATCCCAGGATGGGGCAGACACAACAACTCCATCTTCGAATGCAGGACTTCCCCTCGTGAGGAGCTCAAGAAGGACGCCCCGAATCCACGGAAGATCCTCTTGAGCGAGTGCTCGCCGGACACGCTCGTCTTCCTGCGGGGACAACTCGGAAGCGTGTCTGAGAACTGAGCGGGCACCGGCAAGGCGCTCCGCGCCGCTCGCCGACTCCAGTGCCCGAAGAGCACGCTCAAGCTCGTCCTCATGCATGTGCGTGTGCATCGTAGAACGCCGCTCGTCGTTCGAACGCCTCCTGGCCGCCCTCC
The DNA here is from genome assembly GCA_963771915.1 of uncultured Solirubrobacterales bacterium. Taxonomy (GTDB): domain Bacteria; phylum Actinomycetota; class Thermoleophilia; order Solirubrobacterales; family Solirubrobacteraceae; genus Palsa-744. The sequence continues at coordinate 40,054 of CAVYVD010000003.1, forward strand.
ATGAGCGTCGTGATTGCGTTCACCGCCGCGTCGTCGTCGAGGGGGGCAGCCGTGCTGACAAAACCTCGACGCCCGTCTGACGCCAGCACAATAACTCGCTGCGCGTCTCCTAGCACGGGAACATTCGCGTTGTGGGTCGCCACGATGACCTGCCCATCCTCAACGCGCTCGCGGATGGCCTCAACCAATGTCTCTACAATGAATGCGTTATCAAGGTGATCCTCGGGCTGGTCGAGCAGAATCGACTTGTGGTTTCCAGCTAGCAGCATCGGCAGCACGACTGTGCACCGCTGACCCATCGAAAGGCTCTTCGTCGGCTTATAGTCCTGACCATCGAGCAACGCGAAATCCACGGCGTCGTCCAGCGGTGCCAACAGCAGATCGGCGGCTGATTGCTGCTGGAGGTGGGCGACGAGGCGGACCGCTCGGTCTTTGCTGATGCCGGCGGCGCTGGAAATACCGTCTGCGTTGCTACTCTCGACTGCGGCGATCAGCTCGCGTGGACTCACCCGTTCTGCAAGCGTAGCCGCTAGCGGTTTGTACTGAAGGTTACTGCCCTGGAGCGCACCCACGAGGGCAGACTCGTAAGCTGCGAACTCTCCCGATCTTTCGACGCGAACCTCGATCCGACCGCGAAACTTCTTCGTCACTGCGGTCGCGGTCTGCTCTCTCAAAACATAGCGGGCATCTAGGGTGTTCTCAGCTGCCGTCAATGCATCATCACGTGTAGCCACGACGCGTGCGATCTCCGCCTCCAACTGGGCTACGCGCTGGCTATAGCCCTCCTGCTCCTTGAGTTGCTGGCGGAGTGCACTGATCCGACGACCAAGCTCGCCGGCCCCAGACTCGAGCTTCTCGAGGTTATCTGTGTCAGCTTTTAGCTTGGCCTGAAGCTCACTCTGCTCTGACCGGCTCTCAGCGCGTGCTCGGCTCACCAGCTTCTGCGCGACGGCGATCTCTTTGAGGGCGGCTTGGACATGCTCACGAGCCTTCGCCAGGCTTGCCGTGATCTGCGCCTCGAGGGCCGCCGAAGGCAGCTTGGGAAGCGGACGATCAACCTTGCTTTCCTTGAGTTCCTTGTGCCAGTCGCCGATCGCGTCCTCAGCAATCCGATAGGCATCGGCGGCCGCGCGTATCTGGCCAAGCTTGTCCGACTGCTTAGCGATTGCCTTGTGAAGGGGCTTCGCAGTCTCCGCTGCGACCGCGAAGGCAGTCTGCTCGCGCTCAGCATCGGCAAGGCGATCAGCAAGATCCCCCAAGCTCGCGACCTGCATCAGAAACTGATCGCGCTCTGCCCTCAGACGATCAAGACGTCCCTGCAGGCTGGCCAGCATCGCAGGGGCGTCATGGTCGCCGGCTTCAGCCAACGTCTCCGGATCAACGAGCCGGTCGAGGATCGATCTGCGGCTCGCCGGGTCAAGCCCGATCGCCTCGATCTCGTTCTGCGAGACGATCAAGGGGGCCGCGTAGCTGTAGGCAGCCGAGACGGTTGGTGCATCGTCAAGCGCCGTGCGGGTAAAAACGAGTGGCTCATCTTGAACCGAGCAATACACCGAGACGGTGCCGTCTGCCAGCACCGCCGTAGCCTGCTTGTGGGCGGCCGTATCGGCGTCGAACGTCATCGCCGGAACCTTGAGCGCGAAGCGGACGAGCTCCAACACGGAGGTCTTTCCCGCACCCCGCGCGCCGATGAGGACGTTGAGTCCCTCAGAAAAGCTAAGCTTCAGCCCGTCGAGGAATCCGCCGCTGACCTCGATACGGTCGATCCTCATGGCTCTCGTGAGAACTCCATAATGCCTGAGAATAGAGCCCGTTCAGGACGCGCTGGCAGTTGTCCGACCGCTACGCGGCGCGCGCCAAGCTATATCGCCCCCGCGCGACCCGAACGAAGAGCGGGGAAGGACCGCGAACATCAGACGAGAGCACCCAGCTCACCGAATCCGAGGAGACCGGCTCGCCAAGCAGCGCCTCGACGGCCGTATGGACATGCGCGGCCCGCATCGGCCCGCCGTGATCGGCGAGCACGCGAACGACCACATCACGGACCCAGCCTGGCCGCCGAGCCCGACGTCTCCGACTCGTGATCGCTCGTGGCGGCACCTCGCTGGCCCGCAGCCGAGCCAACTTCTCGGCCAAACGGCCCAGCGACCCCTGTAGTTCGTGGTTCGATATTACTGTCGTCGTACGCATTGGCCCCGCTGCCGACCCCCGATCGGCGGCTCAGGCTACAGCAGCGAACTCCTGCTCAACCTCACCATCTACGGTGCGCTGAAAGCAGACGAGCAGCTCCTCGTCTAGCACGGCGGCGATCCGCTGCAAGGTAGGCAGCTGCGGGATATGCGTGCCCTTCTCGAGCCGCGACACCGCACTGTGCGAGGTCCCCGCAGCCTTGGCGACCTCCTCCTGAGTCAGCCCCAGCTCGAACCGCCGTTCACGCAGATGCGCAGCAATCTGGCTGACCTCCCGCAAAGCGCGAATGCGCGCGTACTCAGCACGGGCGTCACGATACGCCTCGCTGCGATCGGCGCGGCCACCCGCCACCTCGACAGCGGAATGGCCGACAGGACTCTGGACGGCGTTGCTCACGAGCCCTACCTTACCACGAATGATAAGTCGGTTAGCCTCGCCGCGACTTCGGCGGAGCATCCTGGCCAGCCGCTCGCGGAGGATGACGGCGCTCCGCGTCCATCCTCGCCCGAAAATCGGCCATGCGCCTCTTGGCCGTCTCACGATCACGCGCCAGCACAGCGCCGGTGTTCTTCTCGAAAGCGTGGAGAAGGACAACCAGGTTGCCGGATCGCTGATAGAGCAACCGGTAGCGAGTGCGCGCAAACCGAACCCGCAGCTCGCGTAGTTCTCCGTCGATCTGCGAGGTGATCGGGAACTCCGGCGGCGGCGCGTCGGGCTGCCTCCCGTTCAGGTGCTCCTCGATCGCATCGTCGATCTTCGCCGCCGCGAGCGGCTGAGTCTTCAACAACTCCTCCAAGAAGATGTCAACCGGCTCGCGACCCTTGGCGTCTCGATAGAAGACCGCCTGTATCCGCCCTCGTAGCGTCCGAGCACGAGTTCCCGAAGGAACGGTGGGTATACGCCTGCGTGACGGCACGGAGCTTGAGGCTAGAAGCTGGCCCGGCGGTCTGACGTTGGCTGCGGCGTTCACACTCGCGACATACGTGCATCTGCCGGACGGCGACCTGGACGCACCTCTGACCTCGGAGGCGAGCCTGGATTCGCCAGAAGTCGCGACGGCGGCCATCAGCCGGAGCGCGTGGGAGCTTGACCGACATCCTCCGTGGCGTCCAATGCTTCCCCGTCCAGCACCTCCTCAGCCTGCGGCCCGCTTTCGAGCTGGAGCGGCGCCGCCTGCGGCACGACATGCACATGCGCCGGGGTCAGCTCGTGCGCGAATCCCTCCCACGCCTGCAAAGCTGGCTGGATCTGGGCTGGCACGGTGAAGATAGTCCAGACGACGCCTGCGATAGCAAACACGCGCTTGAGGCTAGGAGCCGCTCGTGCCTTCTCGTCGGTTGCCCTCGCGACGTCCACCGCGCCCATGAGGGCTTCGGTGGCGCGCTTCACGGCCAGCGGACCTCCAAGGCGGACATGCCTCAGCGCCATTTCCACCTCGGAGAGGCGCTGGACAATTAGGTGGGCGATGTCGGCGGGCAGCTCGGTGTCGGCCATGGTCTCCTCAGTGGCGGCGCGAAGCAGCTCCGACAACTCGGTTCGCCTCGCCTCGTCAGGAGCGGGTCCGTCAGGGGCAGCGATGGCTAGGGCGTCGGCCAGGCTCCCGAGCGCGATGTAGGACTGATCGCTTGGCAGGATGGATTTGACCGCCTGGTTGAAGGGTTGCGCAAGCGGAAACGTTGATGTGAGCCACTCCTGCCTGTACTGGGCGACAACGGCGGCAAGCCGCTCGCGCCCCTCCCTCTGCACGACCTGATCGAGCTGTGGTACGAGCTGCGCCACGAGTCCGATGTGCACACCGATGCTCTCGGTTGGGACATCAAGTATCTTGCCCCAGGCCCCAGAGATCGTCTCGTCCGGCATTGATCGCAGCTCGCCGATCAGCAGGTAGAGACGCCCGGGCTGGGTTGTTCGCGATGTCCTCCATCCCGAAGGCAAGATACGGGGTCTACGCTGCCAATGGCGTGCGACCATGCCTCACACCGCCCGGCACGGTTCGCGCCGACAAGCCGATGCAATGGCTGCTCCCCGGCGATCGGACGTGGGACACCTTATGCGCTGCGCTACGCCAGCACGTACCGCCCCCTCGCCACCTTCGCGAACAGCGGCTCTCTCCTGCGTGCACCGGTAGCCAAACACGAGCTGATCGAGTTCTCGGAAACTGGATGGCCGAGCAGATCCTCGACGGCAAGCCGAACCTCCTGTCGACACATCGGCCGCCGGGCCACAGCCAGCACCTTGACGACGGCACGCTGCACTACGCCGTTGCCCAGCCGCCGCGCCGGCTCCACCACGACGACCGACTCCCGCAGTTCCCTCGGTCCCGGCCTAACGACAGCGGCCGCCTCGAACACCGCCGCCAGGGAGGCTGAAGGGTTTGAGAGCTGTCCTACCAAGTGCATTGGTCAGCCGCCAATGGCGTTTCGTAACGTCCTTTCCCTGCTTGCGGTGGTGTACGCGATTTGGTACACTGCGGCCTATGACCAAGACCATCCCCGTGCGCGAGTTTCGGAGCAACCTGGCTGAGGTGCTTAGCGATGTGGCTGACCGACGCGACCACGTGGTCGTCACGCGCAATGGGCGGCCGGCGGCAGCAGTCGTGCCGATCGACGAGTACGAGGCGCTCGAGGAGACTGCCGAGATCCTCTCCGACGCAGAGACCTTGAGCGCACTACGTGCGGGCCTCGATGAGGTCGCCCGCGGTGAGACAATCGAACTCGGCGATCTGCGACGCGAGCTGGCGGAGCTACGAGCCGCGAAATAGCCGGTGGCTCGACTGGTACTCGCGCGACGTGCGCGCGCCGAGCTGCTCGCGCTCGACTGGCCGCTGATCGACGCCGCCGAGGAAGCCCTGGCGCTGCTCCAGCGCGAACCGCAAGCTGGTTATCCGCTGCGTGGGAGGCTTCGCGGCCTGTACTCGCTGCGAGTCGGTTCGTACCGGATCATCTATCAGCTTGCGGATAACGACAGGACGGTCCGAGTCGCCACCATCCGCCACCGTTCGGTCGCCTACAGCAGCGATCCACGCTGACTGTCGTGGCGAGAGCTACGCCGCGGACAAGTTACGTCAGCGACATGCTCGGATCTGATAACTGCCGCGAGAAATCCGATCGAAGCGAGACGGCTCTCCACGCACGCCGGCAGCCAAGCACCAGCCCACGGAGTTCTCCGAGACGGGATGGCCGAGCAACCGCTCAACAGCCTGATGAACCTCGGCAACGCGCATCGGCCGCCTGGCAGCCGCCAGAACCCTGACGACAGCCCGCTGCACCACGCCGTAGCCCAGCCGCTGCGACGCCGGCTCCACCGCGGCCGGCTCTCGCAGCCCCCTCGGTCCCCGCCGGACAACGAACGCCGCCTCGAACACCGCCGACAGCGCCACCGATGGGTTTGAGAGCTGTCCTATCAAGCGCATTTCGGCAGGGTTGAATGTCGTTATTCGAACCACGCGAGGCCATGCTTGCGGAGCGGCGTCTGCTGATAGCTTGAGGTCATGGCTCACCACAAACGAAGGCGTCCCAAGCAGCGCCGCGCCGGTTGTCTGGAGCAATTGTCAAATGTTGTGGATGAGGGGGTGAAGAATCATCGGGCGGCGACCCTCTCGTCTGTCGTGGTGGTTTCGTCGTTTGTGACCTTCTTTCCGTCCTTGAATGTCGTTCCGTTGAGCAGTTCTTTGACGAGTTCGGCGCCGTGGAAGGCGCGCCAGCGTTCCTGGGCCGCGTCGAGCAGCTTGTAGGCCATCGCGAGCGCGGCGTCCTTGGAGCCGGCGCCCTTCGTTACCCGGGTGCGCAGCTTGACCGTCGCGAAGCTTGACTCGATCGGGTTCGTGGTCCGCAGGTGGCGCCAGTGCTCGGCAGGGAAGTCGTAGAACGCGGTCAGCTGCTCGCGGTCCTTGGTGAGCTTCTCGGCGGCCTTTGGCCACTTCGCCTCGAACTCCGTGACGAACGCGTCGATCGCGTGGTTGGCGTCTTTGCGGGTCGGGGCCTCCATCGCCTCGTGCAGCATCCGCTTGGCCTGCGGGTGCACACGTTTGGGCAGCGCATCCAGCGCATTCGCGATCTTGTGAACCCAGCATCTCTGCTCTCGGGTGTGCGGGAACACGTCCCTGAGCGCCGCCCAGAGCCCGAGCGCGCCGTCGCCGGTCACGAGCTTCGGTTCGCTGATGCCGCGCGCTTTGAGGTCTCTGAGGACCTCTGCCCAGGAGTCGCTGGACTCGCGGTAGCCGTCCTCAACCGCCAATAGCTCCTTGCGGCCATCCTCGCGGACACCGATGATCACCAGCAGGCACAGGCGCTTGTCCTCGCCCAAGCGGACACCGACGTGCACGCCATCGGCGAATAGGTAGGCGTAGCGGACGAAGTCAAGCCGCCGGCGCTTGAACGCCTGGTGCTCCTCGCGCCAGGACTCGGTCAACCGCGAGATCGACGAGGAGGAGAGCCCCGAGGCGTCCTCCCCGAGCAGATCCCGCAGCGCAGGCCCGAAGTCCCCGCTCGAGAGCCCGCGCAGGTAGAGCACCGGCAGCACATCGGTCACCTTCGGCGAACGGCGCGCGTAGCGCGGCAGGATCCGGCTCGAGAACCGCCGGCGCTCCCCGGTCTCCTCATCGATACGGCAGTCATTCACCCCGGGCGCCCGGATCGGCAGCGTGCCCGACCCGACCGTCACACGGCGCTCCTTAGCGCGGCCGTTGCGCACCACCAGCCGACGCCCGTTTTCGTCCAGCTCCTCGTTGAACGACGCGACATACTCATCGACCTCGGCCTCCAGGGCCGCCGCGATCATCCGCCGAGCTCCCTCACGCGCGAGCCCATCCAACCCGACCCGGCTGTCCTCGTCGCGATCATCCGCGATCCGCGTAACATCACTCATGGCGTGCTCTCCTTCTCGCCGGCATCCCCGGCGTTCGGTCTTGATCAACCGGGAGAGTACGCCGCCTCTCTCTTCACGCGCATCCACAACTTTTGGGTATACCTCTCTCTGCAGACAGGTGTCTGCTCTGCAAGCCGCAGAAGTTGCCGTCGCTGAAGAAGGCGGAGCGCAGGCGCGGCCGTCGCGACGCGCTTCTTCACGAGTTCCGCGCCACGCAGGCACAGACTCGGTAGCCGGGACGAGGCGTCCGGGCAAGCGGTAGCCCATTGAGCATGGCCAAGCCACGGCATACTCAGAGCGGCCCAGATACCTCGCTCACGAGGGTCGCGCGGACGCAGGCCGCCACCGACCGTGCGGGGACGCTTCGGCCTGCCACGCGGAGCCTTAGCGACGTGCTCGCCGAACGAGGCCCTCTGACCGGGCCCATCACTAACGCCGGCACACAGGCGCTTTTCGCGGTGCGCGGCGAGCGGCCCGACGGCTGGCATGGCAACCGCTGAACCGCCCGCGCCGCCCCCGGCCATCCTTTACGTCGACACCTCCGCGCTGCTCAAGCTGCTCGTACGCGAGGCAGCACGCCGCGTCCGGACGGAACCGTCAGAGTCGCTACGCAGGTGCTCGCCAAGACGTAACGGCCCCTCGCTACCCGGACAAACAGCGGCGACGAACCGCCGGAATGGGAGGCAAGCACCCAGCTGACCGAGTTCGCCGAAATCGTCTCGCCCAGTGACGCCTCGACCGCTGCATGGACGTGCGCGACCCGCATCGGCCCTGCCTGGTGGGCCATCGCTTCACACGGCATCCAGCACCCAGCCCGGACGACGAGGCCGCAGCCTTCGACTCGTGATGGCGCGTGGCTGGGCATCGCTGGCCCTGAGACCAGCCAGCTTCTCGGCCAGTCGGCTCAACCCCGCCCGGGCCTCATGCGCCGCCAGCGCCGCCAGAAGCCCCGACACAACCTTGTCGATCCCGCCAGAATCTTGGTTCCAATACCCTCCGCTCCTCTGCATGGAAAGGTCGGCACGGCTGCTCAATGGAGGCGGTGGAGCGTCGCGTCGATCTCGGCAGTGAGGAGATATAAGTCGAGGGACTGCTCGTCTGCTGGATCGAGTGGCTGGAAACCGAGATGCTGCCACCAGACACGAGCCGACGCGTGCAGAGCGTTGACGACCACCGCGCGACATGCCGCCTTGGCATTGAGCTCCAGCGCCGTCGCGAGCACGTGCGCTACAAGCGCCGTGCCGATACCCAAACCGCTATAGCGCCGATCGACCGCGAGCCTGCCGATCAGCAATGCAGGAACCGGGTCCGGGGCCTGGCGAGCGATGCTGGTAGGCGCGCTCGAGCGGTCGATTGCGCTCATCGCGACGGTCACGTAGGCAACTACGACATCCTCCGCGTCCGCGACGACCCAAGTAGCAGCCGTATCGCGACGCCGGTTCTGCCCCGCATATCGGCGCAGCCATTCATCCAGCGCCTCGTCGCCCGACGCAAACCGCGCGCGATCGTGCCGCGCCAAGTCCAGTGGCGAGGGGCGACGGAGCTCAGTCAAGCCACGTGAACCCGCGAGGACGCTTCAGCGCCCTCGCAAGCCGCTCGTTTACGCTCATCGGCCCATCCAACGCCTCGGTAAACGCCTCCGCGGCCTCCGGCGTCAGCCGAATGCTCTGCCGCTCGGCAAGAACCTCCTCCGCCCTAAACGCGGCCGCCTGCAGCACGAACGCAGACACATTCAAATGCGACGCCGCAGCAGCACGCTCAAGCACCGCCTTCTCCGCCGGCTCGACTCGTATCTGTAGCCGCTGTCCCTTGACCGTCGCCATGTACTAACAATGGCAGTACAAACGCCGCTTGTCAAGAGCCTACCCTCCGTCCGCGACACTCGTCGGCATCGCCAGCCTCGACGCGCTCGGTGGTCTCACGCTCGGATCAGGGCACGCCTACCGCAAGCAGGCTGACCAACGCTAGTGACGCTGGCTCCGCGTGGGCGGGTCGCTGCGAACAAGCTGCTTGAGTATCGCGCGCAGCGAGGTGCTCTGTTTCGGAGAGAGATCGGGAGCAGGCGGTGGTTTGCGCGGCGCGCGCGAGGGTTTGGCCGGCCGCGCGAGGATGCCTGCCTCGTAGAGAAAGGGGCTGGGATGCTCTGCGTCGTAGTGGATCTCAAGGCGCTCCTGCGCACGGGTGAACGCCACGTAGCCGAGGCGGCGCTCGGCCTCGAGGCCCTCGCCGCGGGCGCGATCCTCATCGCTCACACCCTCCAGTGAGCGCTTGTGCGGCAGCACCCTCTCCTCGCAGGCCACCACGATCACGTGCGGCCACTGCCGCCCCTTCGCACCGTGGATCGTCGACAGCTCAATGCCCTCCTTGCTATCGCAGCACGCCCGGAGCCGCCGCGCCTGGTCTTCGAGCTCCTGCAGATAGTCGCGTGGGGTCATGCCCTTCGCGTTCTGTTCGGCCTGTTCAAGCGCTTCGCACTCGCACTGGTCGAGGCCGCCCATTCCGTCCTCGTTCTCGAACCATTCATCCAGGCCGCCGGGGCCACGCAGCAGCGCGACTGCCTGCCCCGCATCCTGGCACTGCGCCAATTCCGTGAACAGCTCGCCGGGTGCCAGCAGCTTCCCTCCGGCGCGTTTGGGCGCGTCGATGCTCGCGAACGCCGTGTCGAAGGACTCTCCGGCCTGCAGCCAACCCGCGATTGACACCCGATCCTCGAGCGAGACCGAGCGTCCGGGCGTCTGGCAGACGCTGCGGAGGAGCGTCTCATCGGCTTCATTAGGTACGCGCGCGAGGCGAAGGTGATCTTCGAGTGCCTTGCGTGCGCCCTTGGGCTCGAATAGCTTCTGCGGCCCGTCGACCTTGACTAGTGCTTTGTTAAATCTTACTCGTCTTGTCGGGTGGTGTGCAACGGGATTTGGTTGAGATCGATGGGTCGTTGGCAGGTGGTGCAGCGGCCGGTCCAGCATTTGAAGATCGGCTGAAACAGTTGGACCGCCTGAGGTAGTGTCAGGCCGGCCGCTGGCGATTTGGGGTCTGCCGCTCCAGGGTCAGGAAGCCGTGGGCGGCGGTGACGAGCGCGGTGTGGTGGTACCACCCGAGCCATGAGCGTCCCTCGTAGTGGTCGAGGCCGAGTTGTCCCTTGAGCTGTTTGTAGTCGAGCTCGATCTTCCAGCGCAGCCTGGCGAGCCGCGCGAGCCGCTCAGGCTCGGTGTCGGCGGGCAGGTTGGAGAGCCAGTAGTCGGAGGGCGCGTCCTTCCCGGCGGGCCACTCGGCGATCAGCCATTCCTCGCGAGGGGGAATCTGCCCGCCTTTGGCCCACTTCCGCTCGTGCGCTCGCCAGTGGTGCGCGGAACGCACGCGCACGAAGATGAACGTCGCGGTGACAGGCTTGCCGTCCGGGCCGTCACGGAAAGCGACGGTCTGTGCAGCGGTCTTCCCCAGACGCCCAATCAACTCGCCGATCGACTCTGGCTCGCGGTCGGGCCGCGGCCGGGAGTACCGGCGACCTTTACTGCCCTCGTTCGAGGGCACCGCGAAGACGGTCTCGGGCGAGAACACCGTAGTGGTTGGTCCGACTGACAGCACGTACTCGCATCCCGCGTCATCGAGGCGATCGCGCAGCCTAGTGTTCTCACCGTATGCTTGATCGCCGAGCACTGGCGCCTTCGGGATCTCCCAGCCAGCAGCACGCTCGACGAGCTCGACGCCGAGCTCGGGCTTGGTCTTGAACTGCACCTCCTCGGGAATCTTCGCCCCGCGGCGGCGCTCGGCATCCTCACACCACTCCTCAGGGATATACAGCGCCCACCCCAACGGCACCGTGCCACGCCCTCCCACCGCGTGCACCGACACGCCGATCTGGCAATTGCCTGTCTTTCCCAAGGTCCCCGAGTACTGGCGCTTGACTCCCGGCGAGTCCCTACCGTCCTTCGGGAACCCTGTGTCATCCAGCACCCAGGCCTGCACATCGATCGATGGCGCCACCCGCTCCACGACCGCCTTCACCACCAGCACTGGATCCCACGGGCTGTCCGCCAAGAACTGCTGCATCGAGTGATAATCAACCTCCTCCCCCAACCGCGCCACGATCGGCTCAAGAGACTTACGCTCGCCCTGCTCGATCAACCCCCGCAAATACAAGGCGCCGTTGACCATCTGCACCGGACGATTCACCGCCCCGGCCAGCACCTCCTCCGCGAACTCCTCCAAACGCTCACGCACCGCCATCGGCGGATCAACACCCACCACATCAGCCACAGCCACCATCATGCCTCCTCGCGTCGGGAACACAGACGCAAAGAGGATTCGCCGCCCAACCAGCGAAACCTACCAAAGACTTAACAAAGCACTATGACGGAGCTATACCCAGAAGTTGTGGATGCGTGTGAAGGGCAAGGCGGCGTACCTTCCCGGTTGATGAAGACCGATGCCGGTGATGGCCGGCAGGAAGGCACGCCATGTCAGATGTTCGCAGGCTCCCCGTCGGGGAGGAGACTGAGGGTCCGGTTACGCTGGATGATCTCGCTCGTGAGGGTGCGCGTCGGATGATCGCCGCGGCGCTTGAGGCCGAGGTCGAGGAGTACGTCGGCTCGTTCGTGGAGGAGGTCGATGAGGACGGGAAGCGGCTGGTCGTCCGCAACGGTCGCGCGCGTGAGCGGCGGGTGACGGTCGGGTCGGGGACAGTCCCGGTCCGCGCACCACGGGTCAACGACAAGCGCGTTTGCGAGGAGAGCGGGGAGCGCAAGCGCTTCAGCTCGCGGATCCTGCCGGCGTACGCGCGGCGCTCGCCGAAGGTCACTGAGGTGCTGCCGATCCTGTATCTGCACGGCCTCTCGACCGGGGACTTCGCCCCGGCGCTGAGGGACCTGCTGGGCGAGGACGCCTCGGGGTTGTCGTCCAGCTCGATCCAGCGGCTGACCGAGGCGTGGCAGGCCGAGCACGCCGCGTTCGCTGCCCGTGAGCTGCGGTTTCACCGCTACGCCTACCTGTTCGTCGATGGCGTGAACGTCAGCGTCCGTCTCGGCGAGGACCCCAGGCTGTGCCTGCTGGTCGTGATCGGCGTGCGTGAGGACGGCTGCAAGGAGCTGCTGGCGGTCGAGGACGGCTACCGCGAGAGCGAGGACTCCTGGGCGGGCGTGTTCCGCGATCTCCGTGACCGTGGCATGAACGAGCCGAAGCTCATGACCGGTGACGGCGCGCTCGGCGCGTGGGCCGCGCTGCGGGGCGTGTTCCCCGCCACCAGGGAGCAGCGCTGCTGGGTGCACAAGACAGCGAACTGCCTCGACGCGCTCCCCAAGCGGCTGCAACCACGCGCCAAGAGCCTGCTGCACGAGATGGCCGAGGCTCCCAGCCGCGCGGACGCTCGCAAGGCGCTGGAGCGCTTCCGTGGCGAGTTCGACGCGAAGTACCCCAAGGCGGTCTCAAAGCTCGACAAGGACTGGGACGCGCTCACCGCGTTCTTCGACTTCCCGGCCGAGCACTGGCGGCATTTGCGCACCACGAACCCGATCGAGAGTAGCTTCGCGACCGTCAAGCTGCGCACCAAGGTCACCAAGGGCGCGGGCTCCAAGAAAGCCGCCCTGGCGATGGCCTACAAGCTCTTGGACGCCGCCCAGGAACGCTGGCGACGCTTCAACGGCCACGAGCTCGTCACCGACGTACTCGACGGCGTGAAGTTCAAGGACGGAATCAAGGTCACAGACGACGAAACCACCACAACGGACGAGAAGGTCGCCGCCTGATGCTTCACCTCCTCATCCACAACTCTTGACAATTGCTCCCTTGACGCCCACGTCCGCGCAGGCAAGCGCCACTGGACGCAGCGCGTCGGTCGTGCGTGCGAGCACGACGATCTCGCCGCGAACCCTGTCCTTCAGCGTTTGTGCGGCAGCGACCGCCGACTCGGGCTTGCTCGCAAAGCCCCGCACGAGGATCGGGCTGCCATGACCGTTTGGCTGCCCAGCCGTGATCTGCTTGGAGAAGCGGACCTTGTTGTGCTCGATCAGCGTACGTGATGCCTCCACCACCATTGGCGGGCAGCGATAGTTGACGGCCAGCGCTACTCGCTCGAGGGCCGGGTAGAGCTTGTCAAGGAGGATGATGCGCTCCACACTCGCACGACGGAACGCATACAGCGTCTGATCCTCATCACCGACGCAGAACAGCTGGTCCTGTGGCGCCGCCACCAGACGCACCAGCAACTCCTGTGCGGGCTCGATATCCTGGTACTCATCGACCAGCACATAGTGGTTAGGTACTTTGCCAGCGGCCCCGCACGCTTGAGTCCTCACGCAAACGCTGCACCGCGCGTAGGATCATGTCGTCGAAGTCGAGCCGCCGGCCATTCTCGCGCTGGGACTCCTCGTAAGCGCTGTAGAGCGCGGCCACCGTACGCTCCCGAGCATCGCTGCGCTCGTCAAGCGTCTGCGCGTACTGCTGAGCGGTCATCATCCTGCCGAGCTTGATGTTGCTCACCGCGCTCTTGGCCTCCGGCGGATCGAGCCAGTGCCCGTCCTCGCCAACCGCACTCTTGGCCAAGAATGCCAGTCTTCGCCACTGTCCGAGCGAAGGGCTCCACGGCTTGGTCTCCCCGGGGAGAGCGCTGGCGGCGCGCAGGATTTGCAACCCAATACTGTGAAAGGTTCTCGCATTGACCTTACCCACGCCGGCCGCGGTAAGGCGCTCCTGAAGCTCACTGGCGGCTGCCGTGTTGAACGTCAGACACACGATCGCCTCCAAGCGAGCCGAGACCTCGTTGACCGGATCCGGAAACGCGAACACGCCGGCACGCGGTCCGTGTCGATCCAGCGATCGTGAGGTGCTCGTGGTGGTCGCCATCGTCTCGGTCCATTCCGGCTGCGATATTGTCGCAGTCAAATTTAGGACTAATCTTATCGGAGTTATATGTTTACTCGGGGAATGAGCCCCATCCCCAAACCGAAAGCGAGGTCCACGATGAGCACCACCGACGAGCTCCTCGCCAATGTCGAGCCCTAAAACCCTCCGGTTGCCTGCACTGGAGCGAAGGCCACGCCAGCGGCCAACTCCAGCGTGACGACGCGGGGGGCGACGCCCCGGCCTGTCAGCGTCAGGTCGAGCCGTCCGCCGCTGAGATGGGACAGCAGCGTCCGACTCTGGGCGGAGAGTCTCGAGCGGACCATAGTGCTCGCTCCGGGCGCAAGCGCGAAAAGCACGTTGGCGAGCCTTACTCTGAGGACGCGCCTGGACACCGTCCGTCTGCCACCGCGCCGCACGATGAGCTCCTCTCGCACCGTGATGGTCAACTCGGCGTTGCCCGTGCAGACTCCTCCTTCGCCGTCGCAGACGAGCATGAGCGAGATGACACCACCTCCGAGGGTGACGGAGCGACTGCTGGCGATGCCGGCCAGGGTGGGTGCCGCTACGGTGCCGGCCGGCGGGGGAGCCGAGGCCGGTGGGGCGGGCGCGAGCGCCTGCGCCCATCCCCTCACCCAGGCGAAGATCGCGTCGGCGCGCGTGAACACGGACGGGCTGGTGGTGGCGCATGCGTTGTACACGTGGGTTGCGACGCCGATCTGCACCAGGCCCCCCACGGCCGAGGGCTCTGGCGCGAGCAGCGGGCCGCCGCTGTCCCCATTGCAGGCGCCCGTCTGGCGGTCGGGCGGGCCGATCGCGCAGGTCTCACTCGCCGGGCTGAAAGGTGACGCTTCGCGTTCGCACACCTCCGAGCGCTGCACGACCGTCGGCGCCCACCGCAGCCGTTCGGTCGGGGTGTCCTGTTTGGAGTGCGTCTCACCCCACCCGGCCAGCAGCGCCGCCGTGCCCGCGGGCGGGCTCGAGGCGAGCGTGACGGCCGGCGCAGTGGTGGGGGTGGAGAGTTGCAGCAGCGCGACGTCCCCGACGTCGGTGTGACGGTCGAAGCAGGGACAGACGATCACCCTGGTGACGTCCGACACCTGCCTTTCCGTTTGGGGAGCGGCCCAGTCCACATTGCCAGTCGTGATGCGGTAGCCCGAGGCTTCGTTCACGACGCCGGTCTGCACGTCCTCGGCGCAGTGGCCCGCCGTCAGGATCAGGTTCGGCGCGACGACCGTCCCAGAGCACTGCCCCACGCTGTCGCCGCGAAAGTCGAGCACGTAGGCCATCCACGAGAACGTGCCGGGTTCCGCAGGCTGACCGCCGATGACCGCGACGTGCGCGCTGCGGTGCCGCGGCACACGGGGAGCGCCGGCACTCGCACCAGCGGCAGACGGCACGGCGAGGGCGGCCACGAGTGCGGCAACGGTGAGAGCGGCAAAAGCGAGAACGGCGCGCGCCGCTGCACCCGACCTGGTCCTCGCGATTCGCGCGAACGTCAACGCCGACACCACCCCACCCTACGCTACGCCCCCGCGTCAAACCGGAACGCCACCGCCCGCCTCCAGCCGCAGACCCATCTCAGCGAGCAGCGGCACGCCGCCGTCGATCACGTGGATCACGCGCGTCGCCCCGTGGTGCGTGAGCAGGCTGGCGGCGGTCGCCGCGCGCACCCCGGCGGCGCAGATCACGGCGATCGGGCGGGCGGGGTCGAGGCCCTGCGGGATGCCCGTGAGGTCGTGCCACGGTGTGAACAGCGACCCGGGCACGTGACCAGCGGACCACTCGTGCAGCTCGCGGACGTCGAGCAGCTGCACGTCGGGTTCGTCCGCCAGTCGGCCGAGGAGGTCGGCGGCGGCCACCCGCTCGGTCTGGGCCACGGGGTGGCGTTCCTGGCGCCAGTTGGTCATGCCTCCCGCCAGGAGGCCCGCGACGTTGCGGACCCCCACCGACAGCGCGAGCTTGGCGGCGCGTCGCCCGTCGGCGTCATCGCGCCCGATGAACACGATCTCTCGCTCGTGATCGGCCAGCCAGGCGAGCTTGGAACCGAACCCGGAGCTGAACGAGGGAATGCAGATCGAGCCGTGGATGTGGACGTCGTCGAACTGCAGATCGGTCCTGACGTCCACCAGTAGCGCCCCCTGCTCGCGCCTGAGCTGCACCTGACGGGGATAGAGCGCGGGTACCTCGACCCCGCTGGTGAGCAGCGGGCCGCGGTTGAGCGCCACGATCTTCTCGAAGTTCGGCGGCTGCGGTCCCAGCCGCGCGAGCGCCTGCGCGACGAACTCCTCCTCGTCCTCGATCGCGAGCGCCGGGTTGTGCAGGCGCTCGTAGCCAACGGTCGAGCAGATCTTCATGTCCATGCCCGACCCCCCGCACATCGACCCCCCGAGATGCGCCGGCCAGAGCTCGCAGTCGTCGGGGAGCGTGAGCAGTTTCTGGTGCACCGAGTGGAAGATCTGGCGGGCCCCCTCGGCCTGCTCGACCGCAAGGTCGGTGCGGGCGACGTCGCCCACGAACAGGCTGTCCCCGCTCAGCACCGCCCATGGATCGCCGCCGCGGTTGGTGTCGATCAACAGGAAGGCGGTGTGCTCGGGGCGGTGCCCCGGGGTGTGCGCGGCGCGCACCGTGAGCGACCCCAGTCGCAGCTCCCAGCCATCCTCGAAGGGCTCGTGCTCGTAGGCGGGATCGGCCAGGCGGTGGACGTGGATTCGGGCCCCCGTGGCGGCCACCAGGCGCCCGTGCCCGGAGACGTGGTCGGCGTGGTTGTGGGTCTCGAGCACGTGCTCGATGTTGACTCCCCGGTAGCGGGCGAGCTCCAGGTACTCGTCGATCTCAAAGCGCGGATCGACGACCGCGGCGACCCCAGCCCGCTCGTCGCCGATCAGGTAGGAGGCGCAGCCGAGGTCGTCGTGGGTGATCTGCTTGAAGAGCACCGCCCACCGCCGGAACCGCTCAGTGGGGCTGGGGCACGATCCGGATGTACGGCTTGGGCGTCTTCCAGCCGTTGGGGTAGGTCGCTTTGGCCTCCTCGTCGGAGACCGACCCCGCGATGATCACGTCCTCCCCCGGCTTCCAGTTGACCGGCGTCGCCACCTTGTGGCCAGCAGTCAACTGCAGCGAGTCGATCACCCGCAGCACCTCGTCGAAATTGCGCCCGGTGGTCATCGGGTAGATGAGGATCAGCTTGATCTTCTTGTCGGGGCCGATCACGAACACGTTGCGCACCGTCTGGTTGTCGGCGGGCGTCCTCGCGTCGGAGTCGCCCGAGGTGGCGGCGGGCAGCATCCCGTAGAGCTTGGAGACGTTGAAGTCGCCGTCGCCGATGATCGGATAGTTGGGGGCGTACCCCTGGGTCTCCTCGATGTCGCTCGCCCACTGCGCGTGCCTGCCCGTCTGGTCCACCGAGAGGCCGATGATCTTCACGCCCCGGCGGTCGAACTCGGGCTTGATCTTGGCCATGTAGCCGAGCTCCGTGGTGCACACCGGCGTGAAGTCCTTCGGGTGGGAGAACAGCACCGCCCAGGAATCGCCGATCCAGTCATGGAATTTTATGTGGCCCTCAGTGGTGTCCGCCTCGAAATCGGGGGCTGTGTCGCCTAGCTGCAATGCCATTGTCTGCTTCCTTTCAGTCCACGCTGGTTGGTTTCGATTCGCGCCGGCCTGCCGGAGTGAGCCCTATCGAGTCCGCGTCGGCCACACCAAGATGGCAGACGGTCGCGGCTTGGCGATCATCACTGATCTTATCGAGATCATGCGATTCGCCCCGGTACTCTCGCGTGAAGCAAATGCAGGCGCCCGCGACAGTCGCTCTGCCGGCTCCTCGCTACGCTGCCCCACCAGTGTCCGGCCCGAGCCAAACCCCCGCGCAGACAACGACCCGGAGCGCAGGCGACCTCGACGCCGCGGTCGTTGTGGTCAACTACCGCAGCGCCCCGCTCGTGGAGCGCTGTCTGCAGTCCGTGTACGCCACCTGTGGGGAGCTGCGGCTGGAGGTCGTGGTGGTGGACAACGCGTCAGGCGACGACAGCGCCGAGCGGCTGCGCGCGGCGCTGCCGTCGGCCACGGTGCTCGCGATGCCCGAGAACCGCGGCTTCGCGGCGGGTGTGAACGCCGGCTTTCGCCACTCGAGCGCCGAGTTCGTCCTCCTGCTCAACCCCGACACCGAGGTACGCCCCGGGGCCCTCCAGACGCTGCTGGAACGCCTGCGCGAGCACCCGCGAACGGGAGTTCTCGCGCCCCTGCTGGAGGATCCCGATGGACGGCTGACCCCCAACGGCTACCGCCGCTTCCCGGGCCTGTTGACGATCGCGATGGATCTGTGCGTCCCGATCGGATACGCGCTCGTCCACCTGCCGGCTCTTCACCCCTACGCGATTTCCCCCGCGGCGCTGCGAGCGGGCCGCCGCCCGGCGTGGGCGTGCGGCGCGGCGCTCGCGATCAGACGCAGCGCCTACGCCGAGGCGGGGGAGCTCGATGAGGGCTTCTTCCTGTACTTCGAGGAGGTCGAGTGGCAGCGCCGCGTAGCCGAGCGGGGCTGGGACATCGAGATCGCTCCCACCGCGCGCGCGTGTCACCTGATCCGCGGCGGCGGTGAGGACGCACTCGCCCACTCGCCCCACTTCGTGACGAGCGCGATCCGCTATCTGCACCTTCGCGGCATCCCCCCGCCCGTCTCGCGGGCCGTCCTCACGTTGTCGCTCGCATCGACGTGGGTGACCCTCCATCTGATCGCGTGCCTGCCCGCCAAGCGCGCCAAGGCCCTCGGGCAGGCGCGCGCCTACCGCACCCTGCTGCGAGTGGCCCTGACGGGTGCCGAGGCGCCCCGAGGGTGGTGAGCCCCGCGCCGGTGGGCGCGGGGCAGCGTCGCTTCAGGCGCTCAGCGTCCGGCGCCGGGGCGCAGCACCAGCCGGATGGCGAGACCGGCGGCGAGCAGCAGCAGGCCGGCACCGACGACCCACGTGAGGTTCAGCCCTGTAAAGGGCAGCGTGGATGCTTTCGCCGTGGGGGTGGTGGTTGTGGCGGCCGGTTCGGCGCTGGCTGCCGGTGTGGCCGATTCTTTGGATGGTGCGGTTCCTGTTTTCGGTTCGGTTTTCGTGGTTGGAGTGGGCGGTTTCGTGTTGTAGCCCGAGGTCCCGTTGCTCGCGAGGGCGGGCGCGGCGGGGACGAGCAGCGCCAGCGCGGCCGGCAGGGCGAGCAGCTCGCGTCGCCCGATGCGCCGCGGGACCCGGCGCCGCGCCGAGCTCCGATCGGTCATCTCCTCGATCGACGCTGCGCCTTCTGTCCGCGACCTGCTCGAAATCATCTGATGGGTCCGCATCA
Source organism: uncultured Solirubrobacterales bacterium (assembly GCA_963771915.1). GTDB lineage: Bacteria > Actinomycetota > Thermoleophilia > Solirubrobacterales > Solirubrobacteraceae > Palsa-744. Next base: position 59,263 of record CAVYVD010000003.1, read on the forward strand.
TGCGCACCTCCCGTGTTCGGTGTTCGATTGTGGTCTCCGCGGGGACGGGACCGCTGTGTGGGTTGAGCCCAAGTCTATTGCCACGCCAAGATCGCGTCCTTCCCGTTCCCCTCCCGTTCTACCGCGAGCCCAGTTCTCCTGCTCGTGGGCAACCCCTCCTCCTATCCGCCGGCCTCCGGGGCCACCCCGGCTCAAGACGACTGGTCGCCCGCGCCCAGGAACTCGATGAGCAGGTCGTTGACCCGCTCGGGGGCGTCGTGCTGAACCCAGTGGGTGGCCTCGGGGATCCACTCGATGCGCCCGTTCGGCACCCAGCGGGCGGGCGGCTCGGCCAGCTCGCTGCCGAGGGCGCGGTCGCGCATGCCCCAGATGACCAGCGTCGGCGCCTCGATCGGCCTGAGCCGCGCGGCGGCGCTCCTCGGCGACTGGCGCAGCGCGGCGCGGTAGTAATCGATCATCCCCGTGAGCGCCCCCGGCTGGGCCCACGCCTCGGCGTAGCGCTCCAGATCCTCCTCGGTGAACGCCGCTGGCGAGTCGGCGCGCAGGACGCGCTTGGCGAGGGAGAAGTCCTCGCGCGAGAGCCGCCACTCGGGCAGGCGGGGTATCTGGAAGAGGAACATGTACCAGCTCTTGCGCAGCTGTTTGAGGGTCCTGAACCCCTCGAGCATCCGCGCCTGGTGGGGGCAGTTGAGGATCGCGAGCCTCTCCACCGCCTCGGGGTGGCGCATCGCGGTCGCGTAGGCGACGGCGGCGCCCCAGTCGTGACCGACGAGGTGCGCGCGCTCGCCCCCAAGAGAGCGGATCAGCCCGGCGATGTCCTCGGCGAGGTGGTCCGTGTCATACAGACGCCAGCCGCGGGGCTTCTCGGAGAGGTTGTAGCCGCGCATGTCGGGCGCCACCACGCGGTAGCCGGCCGCGACCAGCGCGGGGATCTGATGGCGCCAGGAGTACCAGAACTCGGGGAAGCCGTGGAGCAGCACAACGAGCGGCCCCTCCCCCGCCTCCACGTAGTGCAGGCGAATCCCGCCGACGTCGGCGTAGGACTCGCTGAGAGCCACCCCGCCGGCGAACTCCACGGGAGCGCTCACACGGCACTCGCGCTCACCCGACGCGACTCGGCGGGAGCGCTCATACCGCGCTCGCGCTCCCCGAGCGGACCCCGTGGTGCGCACGCCGCGCCCGCGTTCATCGAACGGACTCCGCGCGCGGCGGTGGCGCCGCTGGGCCGACCGACACGCGCCCCTCCAGGGAGCCCTCCCGCAGCCGGGCGCGCAGGACCTTCTTGTCGAACTTGCCCACGCTCGTTTTGGGGACCTCGGCGATGAAGGCGAACTCGTCGGGCAGCCACCACTTGGCCACGCGGGGACGCAGGTGCTCGATCAGCTCCGCCGGACCCGCGGTGGAGCCCTCACGGAGCACCACGCAGCAGAGCGGGCGCTCGGCCCAGCGCTCGTCGGGCTTGGCGATCACGGCGGCCTCGATCACGTCGGGGTGGGCCATCAGCTCGTTCTCGAGCTCCACCGAGGAGATCCACTCCCCGCCGGACTTGATCACGTCCTTGGAGCGGTCGGTGATCCGCACGCAGGCCTGCTCGTCGATCGCCGCGATGTCCCCCGTGCGCAGCCACCCCTCCTGGAACTTCTCATCGCCGGAGTCGTCGTTGTAGTAGCTGGAGGCGATCCACGGGCCCCGCACCTGGATCTCCCCCGTGGACTCCCCGTCCCAGGGCACCTCCTCGCCGTCGTCGCCCATCAGGCGCAGCTCCACCCACGGCAGCGGCTTGCCCTGCAGCGCGCGCTCGTCCCAGTAGCGCTCGTCGTGGCCCCGCTCCTCGGAGGGGTCGGAGAAGGTAGCCACGGGGCTCGTCTCGGTCATCCCCCACCCCTGGTGGATCACCACCCCGTGGCGCTCCTGGAAGTCCTTCATCAGCTGCCGCGGCACCGCCGAGCCCCCGCACACCGAGTTGGTCAGCGAGGTGAGGTCCACCTCGTGGGAGTCCGCGTAGCGCAGCAGGTCCGCGAAGATCGTCGGCACGCAGCCCACCACGGTGGGGCGCTCGGACTCGATCGCCCGCGCCAGCGGCTCGGCCTGCAGGAAGCGGTCGGGCATCACCAGATCCGCCCCGCAGAGCGCCGCCGCGTGCGGGATCCCCCAGGCGTTGGCGTGGAACATTGGGACCACCACCAGCGCGCGCTCGCGCCGCGAGAGCCCCAGGTTGTCCGCCATCAGCGACGCCGTGGCGTGCAGGCAGATCGAGCGGTGCGAGTACAGCACCCCCTTGGGGTTGCCCGTGGTGCCGCTCGTGTAGCACAGCGCCGCCGCCTGGCGCTCGTCGAGCTCGGGGTAGAGGGATTCGGAGCCCGCCCGCCCGGCGGGATCCGAATCCGCCTCCTCCAGGAGCTCCTCGTAGCGCAGCACGTTCGGCAGGGAGCCGGCGTCACCATCGCCCATAACAATGAAGTTGCGCACCCCCTCGAAGGTGGGGGCGAGCGGCTCCAGCAGGGGTACGACGGAGTCATCGACGAAGATCACCCGATCCTCGGCGTGGTTGACGATGTACGTCAACTGCTCCGCGAACAGGCGAATGTTCAAGGTGTGCAGCACCGCCCCCACGCAGGGGATCGCCATGTAGAGCTCGAAGTGGCGCTGGTTGTTCCACGCGAACGTCCCCACCCGGTCCCCCTGCTCGATCCCCAGCCGCTCGAGCACGCGCGCGAGGCGATCCACGCGCTCGCACACCTCCCCGAAGCTCGCGCGCACCGTCCCCTCCGGTGTGAGCGTCGCCACCTGCGCGGAGGGGTGGCAGTCGCGCATCTGCCGGCGCGCGTGCTGGAGAGTCAGCGGGAAATCGTTCTGCATCAACCCTTCGAGCATCGTCACCGCAGCATACCTATGAGCGCCAGCTCCTCCGCCGCCAGCGGAGTCGGCAGCGCATCGAGGCCGAACCACCCCACCTCCGCGATCTCCACGGGGTCCGCGCGCACCCCCGCGGGGTCGGGGAGCTCAGCGCGCACGTAGGTGAGGCTCACGGCAAGCCGATCGAGGCGCGTCTCGAACGTACCCACCTCCCGCAGCTCGAGGTCGCGCAACCCCAGCTCCTCCTCCATCTCCCGCGCCGCTCCCGCAAGCGGCGGCTCCCCGCGGCGCACCGCGCCGCCCGGCAGGTACCACATATACCTTCGGCCGTAGGTGTGGCGCACCAGCAGCACGCTGCCCCGGTGCGTGAGCGCGCACTTCACCCCGCTGCTCTGCCGCCGCCACACCGACGCGCGCAGCTGCAGGCCCCACCACGCCACGCGGTACAGCCGCCGCAGCGCAATCACGCGCAGGGAGCGCACCACGTACCCCCGACCCCCGATTGGGCGGGGGGCACCCCATCAATGGTCCTCATCCAAAAAAAGAAGGCCCGGCGCACATCACACGCGCTGACCGAAAGGGGGATTCTCGCCGAAGGCGAGTGTCTCCCCGCTTCGGTCGAAGCCGGGGGTCACTCGCCTCTGACCGATTCGGGAGAAACTCGCTTCGCTCGCATCCCCGAATCGACCAGCATCCCCGCCTCGGTCCCCCGCCGGCCCGCGGTCAGCTCCCGGTAGACCCCGCGCGTGCGGCGCGCCACGTCGCTCCAGTCGAAGCTCAGTACGTGCTCGGAGGCCTCCGCCACCAGGCGCTCGCGCAACTGCCCGTCGGTGAGCAGGCGCTCGATCATCACGCCCAGGTGCGCGGCGTCGCCGCCGTTGAAGCGCAGGCCCACTCGCTCCCCCGCAGGGACCACCTCGCGCAGGCCCCCGGTGTCGGCCACGATGCAGGGGCAGCCCGAGGCCATCGCCTCCAGGGCCACCAGCCCGAAGGGCTCGTAGATGGAGGGCACCACGCAGAGGTCCGCGATGCGGTACAGCGAGTGCAGCGCGTCGTCTCCGATCCACCCCAGGAAGGCCCCGTGCTCGGAGAGGCCCAGGCGCCGCGCCTGCTCCCGGAGCTCCTCTTCGTGCGTTCCGCTGCCCGCCACGAGGAAGCGCACGTCCCCCAGCCGCTCGATCACACCCGGCAGGGCGTCCAGCGCGAGCTGGAAGCCCTTCTCGTACACGAGGCGCCCCACCAGCACCACGAGCCGCTCCTGGGGGGCCGCGAACTCGCGCCGCAGCGCGTCAAGGTCCCCCACCGGCCGCAGGTCCCGGGGATCGATCCCGTTGGGGATCACCGTGATGCGGCTCTCCTCGATGTCGAAGATGTCCGCGACATGGCCCCTCATGTAGTGCGAGCAGGTGATCACGGAGTCCGCCCGGTGCGCCATCCACCGCTCCACCCCGTGGATGTGCGCTTGGGGCTCCTCCTGCACCCAACCCTGGTGGCGCCCGTGCTCGGTCGCGTGGATCGTCGTGAGGTACGCCACCCCCAGGCGCTCTGCCAGCGCGGCCCCCGCGCGCGCCACCAGCCAGTCGTGGCCGTGCACGAGCTCGTAGCGGCGCTCTCGCGCCAGTGCCTCCCCCACCTGGAGCATGTCTCCGTTCATCCGCTCCACCCACCCCACGAAGCGATCGAGGTCGCGCGGCCAGCTGGGCTCCGGCACGCGGTACACGCGCACCCCCGCCCGCTCCTCCGCTGCGTAGCGGCCGCTCTCCAGGCGCTCCCCGGTGCCGCGGGTGAGCACGTCGACCGCGACCCCCTGGCGCACGAGCTCCTCCGCCAACTTGCGCACGTGCCGCGCGAGGCCCCCCTCGATCACGGGCGGGTACTCCCAGGAGAGGATCAGCACGCGGTTGGCCAAGCCACGCACCCTATCTCTCTCGCCTCCCCGCCGCCATGCAGTTGCCTCCCCGCCGCCATGCAGTTGCCTCCCCCCCGCCATGCAGTGCCTTGTCTGTAGACTATCTGTCCGAGCCCCGCGAAGCTCCACCGATGGAGATGGTGGAGCGCTTCGCGAGCAATCTGCGGCGGGAGCGTCTGGCCCGGGGGATGACCCAGGAAGGCCTGGCGGACGCCGCGGAGCTTCACCGCACCCACATCTCCCTGCTGGAGAAGTCCAAGCGCGACCCCAAGCTCACCACGATCGCAAAACTCGCCCGTGGACTGGACACCACCCCCGGTCAACTGCTGCGCGGCGTGAGCGCCGAGCGCCCCCCCGGCTGAGACTCGATCCCCCACCGGCTGACCGTGCGGCGCAGCTGGAAGTAGGCGATCACGCCAGGGATGCTGGGCAGCCAGAACGCCAGCAGGCGGTACATCAGCACCGCGATCAGCGCCAGGCCGCCGCCCACCCCGAAGGCGACGAGCGCGCCGATCATCCCGCCGTCAACACCCCCGATGCCTCCCGGCAGGGGCAGCAGGTTGGCGAGCATCCCCACGAAGTAGGCCTGCACCAGCACCGCGATCGGCGGCGCCTCGCCGAAGGCGCGGAAGCAGGCGTAGAGGACCGCGACGTTGAACGTCCACCACGCCAGCACCCCCAGCAGCGCCCAGTCGGGGTGGCGCAGCTTGTGGAATGCGAAGCGCACCCCCTCCGACGCGGAGGCGGGGCCTGTGGCGAACCGCGCCAGCCAGCGCGCCGCGCGACCCTCGATCGCTCGCGGCCCCCGATCCGGCCGGCGGCGGGAAGCCATGCGCTGCAGCCGCTCCTCCAGATCCTGGGGCACGAGGGCGATCACGAGGATCGCGAGCAGTCCGATCGCGCCGATGATCGCGGGGATCATCGTGATCGCAAACGGGTGCGGCCCGGGGAACAGGCCGATGTAGAGGCCCACCCCGCACACCACCAGCGCCGCCATGTAGACGCCGTAGAGCAGCACGAGGAACGCGATCATCCGCTGCGCCACCTCGCGGCCCTCCATCCCCGAGCGGCGCAGCGACCACGCCGTGACCGCCACCCCGCCCGCGCCCCCAGCCGCGAACAGCCGTGTGGCGGCGAGCCCCGCCATCGTGATCTGGTAGCTGTGGCGGAAGCGGATCGGCGAGCCGGGCGGCACGTGGACCCCCTGGAAGATCGCGATGTAGCTCGCCATCGAGACGATCTCCACGACCACCGCCACCGCGATCCACCAGGCGTCCCCGTCGTTGAGCCTGTCCCACGTGTGCTTCACCCCGCCCACCTGGGGCAGCACGAAGTACAGGAACGCCAGCGCCGCCAGCACGAAGGTCGCGAACAGCAGCATCCGCCGGCGGGTGAGGCGGACCCGCAGCACCTCTTCGTGGCTCGGGTGCCGCTGGACGCGCTCGGCCTCCGCCGCGCGCCCCCTCAAGCGAAGATCGGCCAGCGCGCTCGCACGCCTCCCACCGGCCGCCGGGCGCCCCCGGACGCCGTCCACACCAACCGCACCGGCCGCCTCGGCCTGTAACAGAGCCATCGCCCCTTCCTTCGACGTCCCACCCCCCTGGCCCTGCCCCGAGGTCCCCTCTCCCTCGCCGGGCGCGCCTGCGGCCCGCGCTCCCGGCGGATCCCCGTCCCCCATCTGCGCCGCGTTCGCCTCCACCCCGCCTCTCCCCCTCACCCGGCCCCGTGCGCCTTCGCCTCGAGCGCCGCCACCGCCCGCCCGCAGCGCTCCACCACGGGAGCGATCCGCGGCCCCAGGCAGCGGACCGCCATCGTCAGCGCCGCCCCCCCGAGCAGATCCGCGGCGTAGTGCTCCCCCAGGTACACCAGCGCGAACCCCAGCGTCCCCGCGTACGCCCAGCCCATCGCGCCCGCCCCCGGTCCGGTCTCGGTGAGCAGCAGCGCGGCCATCATCGATGTGGCGAAGTGCAGCGAGGGCATCGCAGCCAAGGGGTTGCCTCCGAACACACTGTAGAGGGGCCCCCAGCCGTCATGCCAGAAGGACTCCCCGTACTCGACCATCATCCGCCGTACCTCGATGATCCCGTGCGGCTGGAGCTCTCCCCCGCCCCCCGCGCCGGCGCCGGCGCTTGCGGGCCCGAGGCCGCTCTCGGGGCGTGGGCCGCGTACCAGGGGGGCGCGGTGGGCAGGACCCAGCAGATCATCGCGCCGACGTCGAACACCGCGTAGATGCTCACCGCCGCCCGCTCGAAGCGCCGGGGTGCAAACAGCATGATGTACACCAGCGCCCCGTGGGGCACCAGGAACCACGACCAGTGCGCCCACACCAGCACCTTGTCCAGTGTCCGCCACCGTGGGCCCTCCGGGCCGCGGCGCGCGAGCCGGCGCTGCAGGCGCACCGTCGGCAGCTCGCCCAGGCCGAGCACTCGGTCGATCGCGATCGGGTACTCCACGTGCGCCCGCCGCGCCTGCTCGGCGGGGTCGTCGTTGGGCGACTTGTACGCCGCCACGTACGCCCACATCTGCAGGCAGCACGTCGCCACGTCCCGCGCCCGCGAGCGGCGCACCGCCACGCACAGACCGATCGGTGCACAGAAGGCCACCGTCTGGATCACCGGCGGCGGCGCCTTCACCTTCCTGCGCACCAGCGGCGCCGCCACCCCCGCCGCGACCACTGCCCAGGCGGTTGCTCTGATCGCGCTGGAGCGCCGCACAGGGCGGGAGTATATGGGCCGCTCAGGGCGTATCTCGGTAGGGGCATGCGGGCCTACCGAGATACGCCCTCAGACCTCCGCCCGGGTCGCGGCCTGCACCAGCGCGCGCACGAACGGGCTCGCGGGATCGGCCTCGGGATGCCACTGCACGCCCAGCACGAAGCGCCGGCCGGGTAGCTCGATCGCCTCGGGCAGCTCGTCGCGCACCGAGAAGCCGCTCACCAGCAGGCCCTCCCCGATGCGGTCGACTCCCTGGTGGTGATGGGACTTGGTGGCGTGCCTGGACTCGCCCGCGACCCGGGCCGCCAGGGAGCCCTCGATCAGGCGCACCTCGTGGTCGGCGCCGTCGAAGGAGCCCGGCACCGAGAGGTGCTCGTGGTGGCCGAAGCGCTCCGGCAGATGCTGCAGCAGGGTGCCCCCCTGGGCCACGTTGATCAGCTGCATCCCCCGGCAGATGCCCAGCACCGGCAGCTCGCGCCTGAGCGCCTCGTGGAAGATCGCAATCTCGCATGCATCGCGCTCGGGGACCGTGCCGGTCGTCTCGGGGTGGGACTCGGCGCCATAGGTTGCCGGATCGATGTCGGCGCCGCCCGCCAGCATCAGCCCATCCAGCAGCTCCAGCGCCTCGCCGGGCTCCTCCACGAGCAGCGGATCCGGCGGGATCATGACCGCCAGCGCCCCCGCGCTCTGCACCGCGTCGACATAGCTGCGCGGAAGCAGCACCGCCTGCTGATCCCACACGCTCCAGCGGGCGCGCTCGAGAGCTGTGCATATGCCGATCACCGGGCGTGCCATCGGCCCACCACCTTAGACGGAGTCCCGTCCACGCCGTAGGATCATGGCCCCATCCCCGACCGAGATCCAGTGTGCCCGCGCCCCACCGCGCAGCCCGCCCCTCGACCTGCCCACCTTCGGCCACCACAAAGAACAGGAGCGCCCGATGAGCGAGACCGACGCCCCCACCGCCCTCGAGACCGTCAACCTCCTGATTGACCCCGAGGGGGTCGCGAGGATCGAACTGAACCGCCCGCGGGCGCTGAACGCGTGGAACGGCCAGCTCGGCCGCGACCTGCTCGCCGCGATGGGCCGCGTGGGGGAGGACGACGCGGTGCGCGCCGTGGTGATCTCGGGCGCCGGGCGCGCGTTCTCCTCCGGCGCGGATCTGAAGGATCTCAACGTCGAACTGACCCCCGAGGGGCGGCCCGACGTCTACAAGCGGTTGACCGAGCTCTACCACCCGATCATGCAGGCGGTGCGCGAGCTGCCCAAGCCGGTGGTGGCGTGCGTCAACGGCCCCGCCGTCGGCATCGGCTGCTCGCTGGCGCTCTGCTGCGACCTCGTGCTCGCCGCGCAGAGCGCCTACTTCCTGCTCGCGTTCGTGAACATCGGCCTGGTGCCCGACGGGGGCTCCTCGCTGTTCCTGCCCACCCGCGTGGGCATGGCGCGCGCCACCGAGATGGCGATGCTCGGCGAGCGCGTCGGCGCCGAGCAGGCGCTGGAGTGGGGGCTGATCAACCGGGTGCTCCCCGACGAGCGCCTGCACGAGGAGGTCGCCGCGCTCGCCCGTCGCCTCGCCGGCGGACCCACCCGCTCCTACGCGGGTGCCAAGCGCCAGCTCAACAGCTGGCTCTACGCGCGCATGGCCGAGCAGCTCGAGCTGGAGGCGCGGCTCCAGCAGGAGATGGCCGGCAGCGATGACTTCGTGGAGGGCGCGATGGCGTTCGTGCAGAAGCGGCCGCCGCGGTTCTCGGGCAGGTAGGCGGACCCGGTGGGGGGACCTTCGATCGCGTGGCGCCGTGGGGTCTGCGTGGGCGAATACGGGCGCAGATGACTCGTGGCAAACGTCATCAAGCGCGTTCCGCCCAAGCCTGAATAGAATCCCCGCCGCCTTGAGCCATCTCCTGCCGAGCACCCTCGCCTCCCTCTTCACCCCGAAGTCGGGCGGCTCGCCGAACGCGAACGAGATCGACAGCCTCTACAAGATCACGCTCTACGTCGCGATGGTCATCTTCGTGGGCGTCGAGGGGGCGCTGGGGTACGCCCTCTACAAGTTCCGCAAGCGCAGGGGCGCCGTGGCGGCGCAGATCCACGGCAACACGCGTTTGGAGATCGGCTGGACGCTGGGGGCCGCGCTGATCGTGATCGTGCTCTCGACGATCACCTTCATCAAGCTCTCCTCGATCCAGGACCCCCCGAACTCGGGCCCCGGCGGGGACGCCCTGATCGGGGAAAGCGGCGAGCTGTACGCCACCGCCGACCGCCGCCTGCCGCCCAACGACAAATCGCTTGAAATCCAGGTCATCGGCCGCCAGTTCATATGGCAGTACCTCTACCCCGGCGCCAGCAACCCCGACGGGCTGGGGGCGCCGTACTCCTACGAGGAAATGGTGGTCCCCACGAACACCACGGTGACGCTGAACATCGTCTCCTCGGACGTCGTGCACTCCTGGTGGATCCCCGCGCTCGGCGGCAAGTTCCAGGCGGTCCCCGGCTACCACAACTACGCCTGGTTCAAGATCTCCAAGCCCGGCGTCTACAAGGGGCAGTGCGCGAACATGTGCGGCCGCGGCCACGCCCGCATGATCGCGACCGTGCGGGCCGTCCCCCCGGCGCGGTTCGACGCGTGGCTGGCCGAACAGAAACGGCTGATCGAAGAAGCCACCGCCGACGCCGCCGCGGAACGCAAGCAGCTCAATGAACAGCAGGGCCCCGGACAGGTCGAGAATCCCTAAGCCGAGAAAGCAAGCACCGATCATGGCCACCTACGCAGCCCCCGCACCCCAAGTAGTCGCCCACCGCGTCGAGCGCGAGGAGCGCGGCTTCATGAGCTGGCTCACGACCACCGACCACAAGCGGATCGGGATCATGTACATGGTCCTCACGTTCGTGTTCTTCATCCTCGGGGGCGCGGAGGCGCTGATGATCCGCCTGCAGCTGGGCGCTCCGGAGAACACGCTGGTCAGCCCCCAGGTCTACAACGAGCTGTTCACGATGCACGGGACGACGATGATCTTCCTGTTCGTCGTGCCGATGATGGCGGGCCTCGCCAACTACTTCCTGCCGCTGATGATCGGCGCGCGCGACATGGCCTTCCCGCGCCTGAACGCGCTCTCCTTCTGGCTGCTGCTGGCGGGCGGGATCGTCTTCTACGCCTCGATCTTCTGGAACCCCCCGGAAGCGGGCTGGACGAGCTACCCGCCGCTCTCGGACCCCTTCTTCTCCCCCGGCGGGGGCCAGGACGCCTGGATCTACCTGATCCACCTCACGGGGATCTCCTCGCTGCTGGGAGCGATCAACTTCTACGTGACGGTCGCCAACATGCGCGCCCCCGGGATGACCTGGGGCCGGCTGCCGCTGTTCATCTGGACGATCCTCACCTACTCGGTGCTGCTGATCTTTGCGCTGCCGGTGATCGCCGCGGCGGTCACGATGCTGCTGACAGACCGCCACTTCGGCACCCACTTCTTCGACGCTGCGCAGGGCGGCTCGCCGCTGCTGTGGCAGGACCTCTTCTGGTTCTTCGGGCACCCCGAGGTCTACATCATGGTGCTGCCAGCCTTCGGGGTGGTCTCGGAGATCCTGCCGGTGTTCGCGCGCAAGCCGATCTTCGGCTACAAGGCGATCGCGGCCTCCACCGTGTCGATCGGGTTCCTCGGCTTCCTCGTGTGGGCCCACCACATGTTCGCGACGCCCCTGCCCGAGGCGATCATCGTGTTCGCGATGCTGAGCTCGATGCTGATCGCGATCCCTACGGGCGTGAAGATCTTCAACTGGATCGGCACCCTGTGGCGGGGGACGATCGAATTCAAGACGCCGCTGCTGTTCTGCGTGGGGTTCATCGCGCTGTTCATCATCGGCGGAATCTCCGGCGTGTTCCTGGCGATCTTCCCGGTGGACTGGCAGCTCAACGAAACCTACTTCGTGGTCGCCCACATCCACTTCGTGCTGGTGGGCGGGGCGGTGATGCCGATCTTCGCCTCGATCTACTACTGGTTCCCCAAGATCACCGGGCGGATGATGAACGAAGGCCTGGGCAAGCTCAGCTTCTGGCTGATGTTCTGGGGCATCCTGGTGACCTTCCTGATCCAGCACGCCATCGGCCTGGAAGGGATGCCGCGGCGGGTGTACGAGTACGAAAACGTGGGCCACCTCGCGCTTTACAACCAGATCTCCACGGTCGGCTCCTTCATCCTCGCCGCAGGGGCGCTGGTCACGGTCGTCAACGTCCTGCGCAGCCTCAAGCGGGGCGCGGTCGCCGGCCCCGACCCGTGGAAAGCGAACACGCTCAAGTGGTTCACCACCTCCCCCCCGGCGGTTAACAACTTCGACGCGATCCCCCGGGTGCGCTCGGCGGAACCGATGAAGGACATCCGCCTGGAGATCGAGCGCCGCACCACCTCCGCGCCGGCGCCCGGCCAGGCGACCGTGCCCGTGGGCGCCACGCAGGTGGGCGTGTAGCGTCTTCTCATGGCTCAGTCGCTCCAAGCAGCGCTTCCCGGCTTCGCCCCGCGCACGCGCCGGCTCGCGGCCGACTACCTGGAGCTGACCAAGCCCAAGGTCCAGTCGCTGCTGCTGCTGACGACGATCACCACGATGTATGTCGCGGGGGACCCCTCGCCGCTGCTGGTGGCCCTCACCTGCCTGGGCGGCTACTTGTCGGCCGGCGGGGCGGGGGCGGTCAACCACTGGTTCGACCGCGATATCGACGCGCAGATGTCGCGCACCGCCACACGCCCGATCCCCGCCGGCAGGATCGCTCCGAGCGCCGCGCTGAGCTTCGGCTGCGGGCTGGCCGCGCTCTCGTTCCTGGAGCTCTCGCTGACCGTCAATGTGCTCGCCGCGAGCCTCGCGCTGGCGGGCTTCCTCGGCTACGTGCTCGTGTACACCATGTGGCTGAAGCGGCGCACCCCGCAGAACATCGTGATCGGCGGCGCCGCCGGTGCCGTTCCGCCGCTGGTCGGATGGGCCGCGGTGACGGGCTCGGTGAGCGCCACCGCGGTGCTGCTGTTCTTCATCGTGTTCTTCTGGACCCCGCCCCACTTCTGGGCGCTGTCGCTGCTGATGAAGGAGGAGTACGCGAAGGTCGGCGTGCCGATGCTCCCGGTCGTGCGCGGGGAGGAGGAGACGCGACGGCAGATCCTGCTCTACGCGGTGCTGCTCTACGCGGTCACCCAGCTTCCCTTCTGCGCGGGGGGGTTCGGGGGGATCTACCTGGCGGCCTCCCTGGTGCTCGGCCTCGGCTTCATCGGTGGCGCCGTGCGCCTATACCGCCAGGCTGGCCGATCCCGGACGATCGGTCGGCGCAGCGCCCTGCAGCTCTACCTCTACTCACTGGCCTACCTCGCGCTGCTGTTCTGCGCGATGGTGCTCGACGCCCACGTCCATCTATGATCGGAGCCCGGAGGGCGACGTCAGGTGCGCGGGCAGGACGCCCGCGAGAGCTATATCCTTCACGCCCACGATGACCCGCCGCCTCGCCCGCAAGAACATCCGCACCGCCCTGATCGTGGGTGCGATCTGCATGTTCATGTTCGGCATCACCTTCGTCGTCGCCGCCCTCTACGTCTCGTGAGCCCCCTCGATCCTGAGATTCCGCCGGTCGGCGAGGAGATCCACCTTCCCGGGCCGAGCATCCTGCCGCTGCTCACCGCGGTGGGGGTCACGCTCGCGCTGGTGGGGATCACCACCATGATCGAGCTGACCGTCGTGGGCGTGATCCTCACGGTCGTGTGCGTTTACCGCTGGATCGGAGACACGCGCCGCGAAATTGACGAGCTTCCGCTCGAGCACCACTGAGCTCAGTACGGCACAATGAAGCGCCGCTGTGGGTCCAGCGGTGGCAGCGCACCCGCTCCCCATCGGGCGGCCTCGCTCTCTCTCACCCTACCGCGGCGCCTGCCGGCAGGGGACAGATGGCCCCGTCGGAGGTCCAGCAGCGCACGATGTCGCGGACTGAGAGGATGCCCACGGTCTCCCCTCCCTCGACGACGATTAGATGACGGAAGCCTCCCTGCACCATCGCCGCGGCGGCCTCCTCCAGCGACCAATCGGGCGCGGCGTACACGACCTCTCTGGTCAGATGCTCGCCGACGAGCTCCCGATCGGGGTCCTGCCCGGCGCCAAGCGAGAGCAGGATGTCGCGCTCGGTGAGAATCCCCGGACCGTGTCCATCGGGATCGACGACGACCGCGGCGCCCACGCTCCGCGCGGACATCAACCGCGCGGCGTCGCGCAGCGTGTGGCCGGGTCCGGCGGTGAGGGTCATCGGGCTCATACCTTCGTGGACCTGCATCGGCTGCTCCTTTTCGAAAGTTGACCCCTCGTCCCCGCCCGGGAGGCTTGCAACGATTGACTCAATGTAGTGGTCTTCCTCCGCCCTGTCAAGCGCGGGTTGCCATTCGTCGGGCGAAGGCAATAGGATCACGCCGGGATGGATGGGTCTGTTGTGGAACATGGGATCGTTGCACTCCGGGGAGCGCTGAAAAGCGGTGCCTAAGGTCGCGCGCCCGGTCGCCCTGACGGCCGTCGCGGCCTTGATCGCCACAGCGATCGGCATCGTCCTGAGCTACGTGATCCACTGGTTCCCACCGGTGGCCTCCGAGCAGGCCAAGCACACCGACCTCCTCTACCACGTGCTCGTGATCGCCTCGATCCCGATCTTCGTGCTGGTGGTCAGCGTGATCCTCTACTGCGTCTGGCAGTTCCACATGCACCCGGGCCAGGAGCTCCAGGACGGGCCGCCGATCCATGGCAACACGCGCCTGGAGGTCTTCTGGACGGCGATCCCCGCGGCCCTGGTCATCGGCCTCGTCTCCTACTCGTTCGTGGTCCTCAACGAAAACGAACGCAAACCGCCCGGCAGGGAAATCCAGGTCAACGTGACCGGCCAGCAGTTCTTCTGGAGCTACGAGTACCCCTCCTCGGTGACCGGCGGGGCTCCGCTGCGCAGCTACTCGCTGTACGTGCCCAAGGGGGAGTCGGTGTACTTCCACATCCACTCCAGGGACGTCATCCACGCCTTCTGGATCCCCGCCTTCCGCCTGCAGGAGGACGCGGTGCCGGGCATCACCACCCACATCCGCGCGACGCCGATCCGGCTCGGCACGTACCCGGTCGTCTGCAACCTGCTGTGCGGCGTCGGGCACTCGCTGATGCGCTCGGCCATCCACGTGGTCACGCCCGCGCGCTTCGAAGCCTGGATCAAGAGCCAGATGAAAGTCCCCTCGACCGTAGCCACGGGGTAAGGTTTGATGGCTGCCCAGAGATCCTTGGAGGGAGCCGACAGATGGCCGTGAGACTTCGAGCACCGGGTTTCTACCGCGCCTTCCTGGCCGCGGCGCTCGCGGTCGTGTTCGCCGCGGCGCTGACGTGGGTGGTCCGCGTCTCCACGGGGCATGCGACCTACACCCACTACCTGAGCCCCGACGCGATCCTGACGGTCTCGCTGATCGCCGCCCCGCTCTTCTTCCTCGTCGGGCTGGGGGCCTTCGACTACTGGTTCTACTGGGTGTCCGGTCGCCCCACGCGCCCGGAGGAGCATTCCAACCACGGCGCGCACACCTGGAAGGACTACTTCAAGGTCAACACCGACCACAAGGTGATCGGCGTGCAGTACGTGGTGACCTCCTTCTTCTTCCTGCTCGTGGGCGGGCTGATCGCGATGCTGATGCGCATCCAGCTGGCCCAGCCGGGGGCGAAGTTCGTGGACGCCAACACCTTCAACGGCCTCTTCTCGGTGCACGCCACGGTATTGATCTTCTTCTTCGTGATCCCCGTGTTCGCAGGCCTCGCGAACTTCGTGCTGCCGCTGATGATCGGCGCGCCCGACATGGCCTTCCCGCGCCTGAACGCGCTCTCCTTCTGGATGCTGCCGCTGGGCGGGATCATCATGCTGCTGAGCTTCTTCGCGCCCGGCGGGGCGTTCGCCGATGGCTGGACCGCCTACGCGCCGCTCTCGACGGTCTCCCCGATCGGCCAGAACTTCTTCTCGATCGGGGTGCAGTTCGCGGGCGCCTCCTCGGTCGCCACCGCGCTCAACTTCCTCGTGACGATCATCACGATGCGGGCGCCGGGAATGAGCTTCTTCCGGATGCCGCTGCTGGTGTGGGCCAACTTCTCGACCTCGCTGCTGGTCGTGATCGCGACGCCGTTCGTGGCGGCCTCGCAGTTCATGGTGCTGCTCGACCGGGCGCTGGGCTTCAACTTCTTCGACTCCGACAGGGGTGGGAACGTGCTGATGTACCAGCACATCTTCTGGTTCTACTCACACCCGGCGGTGTACATCATGATCCTGCCGGGCTTCGGGATCATCAGCGAGATCCTCGCCGTGAAGTCGCGCAAGCCGATCTTCGGCTACCGCATGATGGCCTTCTCGCTGCTGGCGATCGTGGGGCTCGGGTTCACGGTGTGGGCGCACCACATGTTCACCTCGGGGATGCCCGCGTGGGTGCGCATCCCGATGGCGATCACCACCGTAATCATCGCGGTGCCCACGGGCATCAAGATCTTCTCGTGGCTGGCGACGCTCTACCGCGGGGTGCTGCACGTGGACACCCCGATGCTGTTCGCGCTCGGCTTCATGATCACCTTCTCGGCGGGCGGGATCAGCGGGATCATGCTGGCGATGCTCCCGCTCGACATCCACGTGAGCGCCTCCTACTTCATCGTCGCCCACCTCCACTACGTGCTGTTCGGCGGCTCACTGTTCACGATCTTCGCGGGCGTCTACTACTGGTTCCCGAAGATGACCGGGCGCATGTACGACGAGCGCCTGGGCAGGTGGCACTTCTGGAGCACCTTCATCTTCTTCAACCTCACCTTCGGGCCGATGCACATCCTCGGGCTGCAGGGGATGCCCCGCCGCGTGGCCACATATGCCGCCGAATTCGCCGGCATGAACCTGTTCATCTCGATCTGCAGCTGGATCCTCGGAGCGGCGACGCTGATCTTCCTCTACAACATGATCAACTCCTGGCGTCACGGCCCCCGCGCCGCGGCCAACCCCTGGCGGGCGCTGACGCTCGAGTGGCAGGTCTCCTCGCCCCCCCCCATCTTCAACTTCGACAGGGTGCCCACGGTCGTGGGCGGGCCCTACGAGTACGGCGTCCCCGGCGCGGTGCACGGGATCTTCACGCCCGCGCCGCTGCCCTCGGAGGTCAGAACGCAGACAGCCGGCGGCGTGTCGGTACCAAGTGGCGGCGATTGAGAGAGGGGCTGGGGAGATGCAGGAGATACTGGTGGTTGCCAACCGCACACTCGGGGGCCGCAAGCTGCTCGAGCGAGTCCGCGAGCTCGCGGCCTCCGGCGAGGTGCGCTTCCGTCTCGTGGTACCCCAGAGCAAGCCCTCCGCGGGTCTCGTGATCTACGACGAGGCGGTGCGCGAGTCCGCGCAGGTGCGGATCGACCTCGCGGTCTCGCTGCTGGCGGAGGAGGGCATCGAAGCGAGCGGCGCGGTGGGCGACGCGGACCCCTTCCTGGCGACGATGGACGCGATCGCCGAGCACCGTCCGAGCGAGGTGATCGTCTCCACCCACCCCATCACGCACTCCGGCTGGCTGCGGCGGGATCTGATCGACCGCATCCACAACGCCTCGGCGCTGCCGGTCGAGCACATCGTCACCGACCTCGAGCAGGAGGGCCTGCCGTTCCGCGTCACGCTCGTGATGGCCAACCGGACCTCCAGCGGGGAGGAGCTGGTCGAGCGCCTCCGCGAGAAGGCCGCCCACGGCGAGCGCCACCTGTTCATCGCGGTCGTGCCCCAGCAAGATGGCCATGGCGGTGCGCCGCGAGAGGCGCGCACGCGCCTTCAGGCGATGCTCGAGAAGCTGCGCGCCGCGGGGCTGCTCAGCTCGCGGCATGATCGGGGACCCCGACCCCTACACCGCGGCGATGAACGCGCTGGAGCTCTTCAGGGTCGACGACGTGGTCATCTCCACGCTCCCCGACGAGCGCTCGGGCTGGATGCGCTCGAACCTGATCGAGCGCGTTCGCGGCGCCACCACGGTCCCCGTCGAGCACGTGGTGGTCGATCTCCAGGCGACGGACGCGGCCCCCGCCGCGGCGGGGAGCTGAGGGGCAGCCGTGGAGGCCGCGAGCATCGCTCACCCCGGGGGGCACGCGGGGCACCCACACGGCGGCGCCGACGAGCACCACGGCCCCCCGCCGGCCCACAGCAGCTCGCGCGTGGACCCCCAGCTGCTGGGGATGCTGCTTTTCATCATCTCCGAGATCATGATCTTCGGGGCCTTCTTCACGGCCTACTTCTTCATCCGCGTCGCCCAGGGGGACCCGTGGCCGGCGACCGGCACCAAGCTGCCGGTGGAGGTCGCGGGCGTCAACACGCTGATCCTGGTCTCCTCCTCCTTCACGCTGCACTGGGCACAGGAGTCGGTCAAGCGGGGCAACCGCTTCGGGCTGAAGGCGGGCATCGTCACCACCTTCCTGCTCGGCGCCACCTTCCTGTTCATCCAGATCAACGAGTACGCCAACATCGGCTTCGCCCCCCAGGACCACGCCCAGCAGACGATCTTCTACTCGCTCACCGGCCTGCACGGGGCGCACGTGACGATCGGCCTGCTCCTGCTGCTGATCGTCACGATCCGAGCCTTTCGAGGGCACTTCTCACCTGAATCCTACCGCGGCGTGGAGGTGCCCGGCATCTACTGGCACTTCGTGGACATCATGTGGATCGTGGTCTACACCACGGTCTACGTGATCTAACACCGGGTCAGATCGAGGAGCCGGCGATGCCGTACCCGCGATGCTGAACCCCCTGCGCTCCGAGGGCGAGATGTTCCGCCTGCTGATCTACGTGATCGCGGCGTTCGCGGCGATCATCGCGCTGATCCTCATCCTGCGCGCGATCTTCTGAGGATCCAGCCTCAGCGCTCCAGCGCGGCGACGATGTCCGCCACCTTCTGCACCAAGCGAAGGGTCTCGGGTATACGCCGAAAGCCGTGATGCTCGTAGAAGCTCGTGACGCGCTCGTCGATCGCGTCGACGACGACGAACCGCGCGGCGACGGTCTCGGTGACGCCGACAACGCGCCCGAGCGCCTCGGCGAGCAGCGCGCCACCAAGCCCTTGTCCCTGGAGAGATCGATCGAGTGCGAGGCGGGCGAGCAGCACAGCAGGGATCTGGCGAGGTCCGCCGCGTCCGAGAGCGCGTGGAAGCTCCGCTCGCCGCAGAAGGTGTGCCGCAATCGAGTAGTAGGCCACGACTGTCTGATCGTCTCGGCGCCAAACAAAGGTTCGCGCGGTGCGCCGCGCCTGCGCCCCCCGCGCATGGTCGATCAGCCACTCGTCGAGCTCCCGCTCACCGCTTTCGAACCGGTCCAGCCGATGAGCCTGGCCCAGCTGCTCAGAGACGAGGTGCGGTCTGGCTATCGCTGCACCACGCGCCGGGCGCGCTTGCCGGCACGTGCCAGCACGGGACTCGGCTTGGGCTCCTCGTCGAGCGCCGAGAGCAGCCGATCGAAGAAATCTGGAGGCACGATCGTGATGACATCGTGATCGAGTAGAACCTCCTCGGCCGAGCGTTCCGCCGCCTGACGCACGAAGTCGCTCGTGGACTCGTGAACCAGGTTCGCCGCATGCTCGATGCGCTGCTTGGCCGCTGGCCGAATGCGAAACTCGAATCGTGTCGAGGGGCTGGCGGACATGTCCGTACAAGTGTACGAGGTAGACGCCTGCGCGTCAAGCGGCGCCAGCCCGAGACGAGCCCGCTACTTGACGGTGAGGGTGCCCATCATCCCCGCCGCGCGGTGGCCGGAGACCTGGCAGAAGAAGGTGTAGGTGCCGGGCTTGAGCTTGACCGTGAACGAGGCGGTGCCCTTAGACTGCAGTGGGGTCGCACCCAGCACGGGGCCGCTGGCGCCCGTCTGGATCGCAAGGTTGTGGGTCACCCCGGACATGTTCTTCATCGAGATCGTCACCTGTCCCGCGGTGGCGAGCGCCTTGTTGGTGGTGTAGGCGAGCTGCCCGGCGGGGTTGGCTTCCAGTTCGAGCTTGCCGGCCTTCTCGACCGCGGGCTTGCCGGCGCCCACGGGGGGCACGGCGTTGGCGAGCAGGCCGGCGTCGGCGCCGACGCGGTCCGAGGCGTAGGCGACGTAGGCGGCGATGTCCTTCAGCTCGGAGCCGCCGGCGAGGTTGCGGGGCATCACGTTTTCGGGATTGGGGTATTCCACCTGGTACTGCACCACGCTGCGGATCGTGGTGCGTCCGAGCCCTTCCTCGAGGCTCTGGCGGAAGGCTTCGTCGAGGTTGGGCCCGACGGTGCCCTTGGTGTCGGCCCGCGCGAGCATGTGGCAGGCGCCGCACTTCGCCACGAACTGCTGCTTGCCGACGATCAGGTTGGCGTTCTCGCCGTGCTTGATCGAGCCACAGCCGCCCACCGCGAGCGCCATCGCGCCACTCGCCAGCAGCAACACCCCAAAGTTGCGCGACTCCCTCACCGGCGGGAACTCTATCCAACCGCGCGGGCGGCGTCCCGCACGCGCGCGGGCGGCGTCGCGGGCGGGGGCGGGGGCGGGGGCGGGCGGGGATGGTGGACGCGGGCGGGCGGGGTCGTGGACTCTTCGCTAGAGTCCCTCGCGATGAGCGTTCAGCAGCGCTACCGTCTGCGCAACCCCGCCAGCGGGCGAGAGGTCATCCTGGAGGCGCAGCCGCGGGAGGTCTACCTCGACCGGGAGTCCGGCGAGCCGCTTGAGGTCGTGGGCAAGCTGCTGCCCCTCGCACCCTCCACCTCCAAGCTTCCGTGGGCGGTGGAGAACCTGCGCTTCTGTCCCTGGTGCGAGCAGCTCGCCCAGCGGGACCTGAACGACTGCCCCACCTGCGGCCGCCGGATGGGGCCGCTGGGCCCGTGAGCTCGTGACCGTCCGCCGCTCGCTCGCCCCCATCCTCGGGGGCGCCGCGGCACTGCTGGCCGGCCTGGCGCTGGGAGCCTGCGGAGGGAGCGGCAACACAGCCGACGTGGCCCCCCACAGCACCCCGGAAATCACCCCGCCAGCCAGCACGCAGGCGGAAAGCGAGGCGACCCACACCACCTCCACGACGACCGCCGCCACCACCCCCACCTCGACGACCGGCTCGAGCGCCTCGGCCAGCTCGGGCGAAGCAAGTACGAGCGCCGGCGAACAGGCCGCCGGCGCGAGCGGCGAAAGCGCCACCTCGCCCACCAGCACAGCCGGAGGGACCTCCTCCACCGAAGCCAGCTCCGCCCCCAGCGGCGGCACCGGAGAAAGCGCAGCCAAGGGCGGGGCGGAACCGGGCAGCGGGGGCTCCTCCTCGAGCAGCCCCACCGGAGGCGCCCAGGCCCCCTAACCGCCCCCGGCGGTCAGGGGGTGGAGATCAACGTGGCGCTGTAGGTGAGGCGGGCCTGGCGGTAGAGACAGTAGTACTGCACGGACGTTCCCGTCTGCTGCGCCGACTGGGCGCTGGTGCTCGAGCACTGGGTACGGGGCCGGCTGGCGCGCCAGGAGGTTTCGTTCGTGAACCCCAGCGCCAGCGCGGGCGCCCAGGTGGGGACGGCGAGCGCGATGACGTCGCCCTTCTTGACCTGAAGGGTGGTGGCGAGCGGGAACTGGGCGGTCTTGCCGAAGTAGGGCGCCAGCTGGACGGGCGGGCTCTGTGCCACCAGCTTGTAGGTGAGGTTCGGCTTGGGCTGGGGCGCTAGGACCGCGATCGCGGCCGATGCCGTCCCACCCTCGTTGGCGTTGAAGAACTTGACCTGGGTGGCGTTGGGCTTGCCGAGCGTGATCGTCCACGCCACGACGGTGCCTTCGCGGGGTGCCGTGAGGAGGCCGCGCGCGCTGGCGACCTTCACCTGGAAGCCGGTGGTGCGGGTGACCGCCAGGCACGAGCTGGGACAGCTCGGCGTCGAGGGGGGCGTGGTTTCGGGGATCACCCCCACTTCGGAGAGCTTCGCGAGCGAGCCCGCGGGCAGCGCCAGAGACAGGAGGATGCCCGCCAGGAGCGCCCTCAGAAACCGCCCTGAGGCCCTCGCGCCCCGCCGCGGGGGATCGCCGGAGGCGATCTGGGGGGCTGCGTGGCTGCTTCGGATCGATGTGGGTCGCATGTTGGGCATAGAACACTCAGAAGTTGGTTATGTAGCGGTTCGCTACGCGCGCGCGAGTTCCTGCGCGGCCGCGGCGATCTCCTGTGGGTCGCCGGCCGCGGGAACCCACGGCAGCCGCAGGGGGTCATCGGCGTAGCGGGGTATCACGTGGATGTGGAAGTGGAAGACGGTCTGCCACGCGGCGGCGCCGCAGGAGTTGAGCAGGTTGACCCCCTCCGCCCCCAGCCTCTCGCTCATCCGGGCAGCCAGGCGCTGCGCCGCGGCCGCGGTGGCGCACAGATCCTCGGAGTCGACGCTCAGCAGATCTCGCGCGTGGCGGCGGGGCACGACCAGGGCGTGACCGCGGGTGGCGGGGTTGATGTCCATGAAGGAGACCGTGAGCTCGTCCTCCTCGAGGATCGTCCCGGGCAGCTCGCGCGCAGCGATCTTGCAGAAGATGCAGTCAGGGTCGCTCACAGCGAGGGGAATGCTACCCGGCTCAGGACCCTGCGCGCGTGCTCGAGGGCCTGCTCGCGCGTGGCGATCTCCCCGGCGTAGCGGACCGCGGCGAGCTCCTCCAGCAGCTCGCCGATGCGCGGGCCGAGCGGGATGCCGAGCTCGCGCGCGAGCTCGTCGCCACGCACCAGGGGAGGCGGGGGGCCACCTGCGGCGCGCCAGCGCAGCGCGTCGCCGAGCATCCGCCAGGCGAGGCGCAGGTAGGCGCCAGCATCCCCGTTTCTGCCAGCCAGA
This sequence comes from uncultured Solirubrobacterales bacterium, assembly GCA_963771915.1. Taxonomy (GTDB): domain Bacteria; phylum Actinomycetota; class Thermoleophilia; order Solirubrobacterales; family Solirubrobacteraceae; genus Palsa-744. Next base: position 81,544 of record CAVYVD010000003.1, read on the forward strand.
CGGTCGGCGATCGAGAGCAGCGTGACGTCGATCTCCACGGGCTCGCAGGCGCGCAGATAGGAGAACACGGTGCGCCGGTCGAGCGGCTGGGGCTCGTGCACGAGGAAGCCGAGCCGCAGGTGGTGGCGCACGAGCGCGGCGACGTGGGACTGAAGCCGCCCGCCGGCGCGCAGCCGGCGGAGCACCCCGCCGGCCAGCTCGGCCCCGCGGAGGTCGACCGAAGCCGGGAGACACTCGCCTTCGGCTCGCATCCCCGTTTCGGCCAGCAGCGCCCCCCAGCGCAGCGCCCCCCCGCGGGTCAGCCCGTCGGCCAGCGGCTCGGCGAGCAGCGCGGCGAGCGCCTGCGCCTGCGCCTGCTGGTCGACGTCCCCCCCACTGCCCTGCGCCCACTCGGCGAGAGTCGCGGCGGGGTCCCTCTGGATCGCGATCACCCGCTCGAGCACCTCCAGCGTGTGGCCGTACACGTCGGGGTGGTGGAAGCGGCTCTGTTGGCCGATCTCCGATCGGTCGCCCCGCATCGCCTCCAGCTCGGGTAGCACGACGGGCGTGGCCCCCACCTCTCCCAACTGCTCCAGGCCCTGAACGGCGCGGGGCGCGTCGAGGATGCGGCGCAGCTCCACGAAGACACGCTCGGGGGCCACCTCGCGAAGCTCTCCCGCATATGTGCGCGCACGCGCAAGCGTGGGGGGGTCCGGCTGGAGATCGAGCTCGACGGCGAGCCGCACGAGACGCAGCACACGCAGGGGGTCGTCGGCGAATGCCCGCGGCCCGGTCTCGCGCAGCCGCCGCCGCGTCAGGTCGGGCAGGCCGCCGAGCGGATCGATCGCCTCGCCGCGCGCGGCGCCGGGCGCGCCGAGCGGCTCGGCGATCGCGTTGATCGTGAAGTCCCGCAGCGCGAGATCGTCCTCGAGCGTCGCGCCCCGGAGCCGCTCCACGTCCACCTGCCACGTACCGTCGCGGGCCACGACGCGCCAGCCGCCGTACTCCTCGGAGAGCGCAAACGCAGTTGCGCCACGCGTCGCGCGGGCGATCGCACGGGCGGCCTCGCGGGGCTCGCCGTCGAGCACCACGTCGAGGTCCCGGGTGGGCTTGTGGAGCAGGCGGTCGCGGACCGCTCCCCCAACCAGCCATGCGCGCCGGCCGACCAGCGTGGCGCGGGCCAGCTCCAGGGGGTCATCCGTCGCCGGCAAGGTGTGCCACCCCATCGTCGCCGTGGTGCACGCGGGCGACCCTTGCGGTGAGCCCGCAGGTGATCTCATAGTTGATCGTGCTCAGGCGCCCCGCGAGCTCCTCGGCTGTGATCCGCTCGGCGCCCTGGGCGCCGATCAGGATCGCGGGCTCCTCGAGCAGCGCGGGCGCGATCGGGTCGGGGCCGAGGTCGACGGCGACGCTGTCCATGCTGACGGTGCCCACCAGGGGGTGGCGGCGTCCGGCGATGAGCACCTCGGCGTTGCCCGAGAGCCCCCGCCGCCAGCCGTCGCCGTAGCCGATCGGGAGCAGGCCGATGTGGGTGTCACGCGCGGCGAGGAAGCGCCGTCCGTAGCCGGAGCTCTCCCCGGCGCGGCAGAGCTTCACGGTGGCCACGTAGGAGCTCAGCTCGAGCGCGGGCTGCAGACCGCGCGCGAGTGGGTCCTCCCCGAAGGGGTCCATGCCGTAGATGGCGACGCCGCAGCGCACCATGTCGAAGTGGGCGGCGGGGTCGCGCAGCACCGCGGCGCTGTTGGCGGCGTGCACGATGACCTCGGGGTGCTCGCGCTTGACCGCCTGCGCCCAGCCGGTGAAGCGCTCGAGCTGCTCGCCGAAGAAGGCGTCCCCGCGCTCGTCGGCGGTGGCGAAGTGGGTCATCACCCCGGCGAGCTCCACGTGGGGGTCCGCCGCGGCCGCGGCCATCACGCTCCAGGCGCGCTCGGGGTCGCCCACGCCGAAGCGCCCCATCCCGGTGTCGAGCTTGATATGAACGCGGGCCGTCTTGCCCATGTCCTGCGCGAGCTCGCCGAGATGGCAACGAGCTCCTCCTGCCAGGCCACGACCTCCATCTCCAGGAAGACCGCCTCTTCGACCTCCGGCGCGCGCAGGGGACCTAGCACGAGCAGCCGGGCCTGCACCTCGTCGATCAGCTCGCGCGCCTCGGGGACGCTCGCGACCGCCAGCCACTTGGCGCCCCCGGCGAGGGCGGCGTGGGCGCTCTCGAGCAGTCCGTGGCCGTAGCCGTCGGCCTTCACGACCGCGCACAGCTCGACGCCCTCGCGCAGCTCGGAGCGCAGCCGCCCGCAGTTGTGGGCGATCGCGTCGAGGTTGACGCGCGCGACGGCGCGATCGACGCTCACGAGCTCCACGTCCCCGACGGCACGGCGACGCTCGCGAGGTTCACGCCCGTCTCGCTGCCGAGGTTCACGGCCGTCTCCTTGCGGCCGGGACCATCGACGAGCGCAGCGATCGTCCTTCTCCTTCGCGCGCGCGGGGCAGCGCGGCGATCACATCGGAGGCGAGGACCCCCTCCGCGGCGCCCACCGCACGCGCGGCGAGGCGCCCCGCGGCGGCGTGCAGCCAGACTCCGGCGGCGGCGGCGGCGAACGGGTCGAGGTCCTGGGCGAGCAGGGCGGCGATCACCCCGGCAAGGACATCCCCGGTGCCGGCGGTGGCGAGCGCGGGACTGGCACCGGGGCTGACGGCCACGATCCCGGAGGGGTCGGCGATCAGCGTGTCGTCGCCCTTCAGCACCACCACGGCGCGCGCCAGCGCGGCGGCGGCGCGGACGTGGCGCAGACGCTCGCGCTCGATCTCGGCGCTTGGGAGCTCCAGCAGCCGCCCGAGCTCGCCGGCGTGGGGGGTGAGGATCGTGGGGGCCTCCCGTCGGGCGAGCTCCCCGAGGCGTCCCGCATGCGCGTTCAGGCCGTCGGCGTCGATCACGGTCGCGACCGGCGCCCGCTGGGCGAGCTCTCGGGCGAAGGCGCCCGCACCGGGGCTGCGCCCGAGGCCGGGCCCGAGCGCCAGCGCGCCGCCGCGCTGGGCAGCTCCAAGGACCGCCTCGACGGCCCCGAGGCCGAGACTCCTCCCCTCCTCTCCCCGGCTCTCCCCCTCGGGCAGCCCCTCACCATCCTCGGGCAGGCCACGGGTCATCAGCTCGGGGAGGCCGCCGGAGGCGAGGATCCCCTGCAGGGAGGCGGGCACACAGGCGGTGACATAACCGGCCCCCGCTCGCATCGCCGCGTGGGCGGCCATGCGCGGCGCGCCGGTGAGACCGCGGGAGCCGCCGCTCACAACCACGTGGCCGCTGGAGAACTTCGTCGAGTGGGCCCCCCGCCGGGGCAGCAGGCCTAGCGCCGAGGCTTCGATGAGGCCGACGTCGGCCTTGGCGGGGGCGCCGCGGGGGATGCCGATGTCGATCGTGCGCACCTCCCCCGCGTGGGCCTTGCCGGGGTGGATCCAGAGGCCGGGCTTGGCGGCGTGGAAGGTGACGGTGATCGCGGCACGCACCGCCCTCGTGCCGACGACGCCCGTGGAGGCGTCCACGCCGCTGGGCACGTCCACGCTCACCACGGGGGCCGCGGAGGCGTTTACGGCGTCGATCGCCTCGGCGACCGCACCACGGGGCTCGCCGGTGAAGCCGGTGCCGAGTAGCGCGTCCACGATCACAGCGCAACCGGCCAGTGGATCGCCGGCCCCGCAAGACACGCCGGCCGTGGTGGATACGCCGGTGGCGAGGGGTTGGCCGGAGCCGCCCCTGCCCCCGCGAGATCGGCCTTCCGCGAAGTCAAGCTGGAGGGGGGGCTCGCCGGGGAGGCGCAGGAGGTTCTCGCGGGCGTCTCCCCCCAGCTCCTCGGGGGGACCCGCGGTGAGCACGGCGACTTTCCGCCCCGCCTCGCGCAGCAGGCGAGCGGCGACGAGCCCATCGCCACCGTTGTTGCCCTTGCCGCAGAGCACCGCCACGGGCCCGTCGGGCGCCAGCTCCTCGACGGCGCGCGCCACGCCGACTCCGGCGCACTCCATCAGATCCAGCGAGGGCACCCCCTGCTCGTCGATCGCCCAGCGGTCGATGGCCCGCATCGCCTCGGCGTCGGGCAGCGGCAGGCACCACTCGGGGAGGGCTCCCATGATCAGCGATCCTAATGCGCGCAGCGGGGCGCGACCCAGACGTTACGGTCCTTGCAGCTCACTCCCCGTCCACCGTGCTTCTGCCTGCGTCGTGGGGAGGTACTCGGGTGTGCCCTACTCGACCGTCACGGTCTTCGCGAGGTTGCGGGGTTGATCGACGTCCAGGCCGCGGCGGCGGGCGATCTCGTAGGCGAGCAGCTGCAGGGGAATCACCGCGAGGATCGGCTGGAGCATCCAGTCGATCGCGGGTACGGGGATGGCGGCGTCGACGTGCTCGAGGATCTGCTTGGAGCCGGCGGTGGTGACCGCGATCGCGTGGGCACCGCGGGCGCGGACCTCCTGGATGTTGGAGGCGACCTTCTCCAGCACGGGGGAGTCGGTGGCGACGCAGACGACGGGGGTGGAGTCGTCGAGCAGGGCGATCGGGCCGTGCTTCATCTCCCCGGCGGCGTAGGCGTCGGTGGCGATGTAGGAGATCTCCTTGAGCTTCAGCGCGCCCTCCAGGGCGACGGGCAGGCCGACGTGGCGGCCGATGTAGAGGAAGAACTCGTGGGTCCAGTTCTGGTCGGCGATGCGCCTGACCTGGGGGACGACGCCGCCGGAGCCGTCGTCGGGGCCGGTGACCTCGGCGATGCAGTGGGGCAGGCGCTTGATCTCCCCGACCAGCTCGGCGAGGCGCGCCGGAGGCAGGGTGCCGCGGAGCTCGGCGAGGCGCAGGGCGAGGAGGTAGAGGACGGCGATCTGGCAGACGAAGGTCTTGGTGGCCGCCACGCCGACCTCGAGTCCCGCCCGCGTGAAGAGCACGCCGTCGGCCTCGCGGGTCGCCTGGGAGCCCATCACGTTGGTGACCGCTAACACGGTGGCGCCGCGCTCGCGGGCGAGGCGCATGGCCGCCAGGGTGTCGGCGGTCTCCCCGGACTGGGAGATCCCGATCACGAGGTCGCCGGGCCCGATGACGGGGTTGCGGTAGCGGTACTCCGAGGCGACGTCGATCTCGACCGGCACGCGCGCCCACTCCTCGATCGCGTAGCGGCCGATCAGACCGGCATGGTAGGCGGTGCCGCAGGCGACCATCACAATGCGCTGCACCCCGGCAAGGATCGACTCGTCGAGCGCCCCCCGCTCGTCGAGGTCCACGCCGTCTCCGCGTGCTGTGCGGTCGGCGATCGTGTCGGCGACGGCACCGGCCTGTTCGTGGATCTCCTTGAGCATGAAGGTCTCGAAGCCGCCCTTCTCGGCGGTCTCCTCATCCCAGTCGACCGTTTCCGTGGCCCGCCGCATCTCCACCCCGTCGGGGGTGGTGATGGTGACGCCGTCGGGTTCGAGCACGACGATCTCGCCGTTTTCGATGTACTGCACGGTGCGGGTCTGGGCGAGGAAGGCGGGCACGGCGGAGGCGACGAACTGCTCGCCCTCCCCGCGGCCGACGACGAGCGGGCACTCTCGCCGCGCGCCCACGAGCCGCTCGGGCTCGTCGAGGCTCATCGCGACGAACGCGAAGTGGCCCTCCAGCTCGGCGTAGGCGGCGCGCACGGCGTCGGCGAGATCGCCCGCGTAGTGGTGGGCGATGAGGTGGGCGATGACCTCGGCGTCGGTCTCGGAGGTGAAGGTGCTGCCCTGCTCGAGGAGACGCTCGCGCAGGGTCATGTAGTTCTCGACGATCCCGTTGACCACGACGTGGACGCGGTCGCCGCTGTCGTAGTGGGGGTGTGCGTTCTCCTCGCTGACGCGCCCGTGCGTGGCCCAGCGGGTGTGGGCGATGCCGGTGGTGGGCGCGCGCGTGAGCAACGCCACCGACCCGCCCGGGGCCTGCTCCGCGGAGCGGCGCTCGCCGAGCTTGGCTTCCAGCGCGGCGAGGTTGCCGACGGCGCGCACGGCGTCGATGCGATCCTCGGCGATCACCGAGATCCCCGCGCTGTCGTAACCCCGGTACTCGAGCCTCTTCAGGCCGGCGAGCAGCACCTCGATGATGGGAGGTCCGCCCTCCCGTCTGCCGACGTAGCCAACGATGCCGCACACAGCGATCGGGTCCTTTCGCGAACGGGAAGAGGCCGGGGCACCTGGCGGCACACCGACTCCCTCTCTCCGAATGGAGGTCGCTTCGAAGATACCACCGGTCCCCGGGGCCTAGAACAGATGTCCGCCGGAGATCCTCAGGCCAGCTCGCGCTCGACGAGCGCGACGAGGCGGGCGCAGACCTCGTCGGCCTCCTCGTCGGTGGGCGCCTCCACCATCACCCGCACGAGCGGCTCGGTGCCGCTGGGTCGCACGAGCACGCGCCCGCGGCCGGAGAGCTCCTCGTCGGCGGCCCGCACGGCGTCGGTCACGGTGTCGGCGCCCTCCAGGGCCCCGCGGTCGCGGACGCGGACGTTGACGAGTCGTTGGGGGAGCTTGTGCATGGCGTTGCGCCCGCTGAGGGGGGCGCCGCCGAGGGCCTCCAGCGCGAGCAGCGCGCTGGCGATGCCGTCGCCGGAGCGGTTGAAGCCGATGTCGATGATGTGACCCGACTGCTCCCCCCCGAGCACCCAGCCGCGGGCGCGGAGCTCCTCCAGTACGTAGCGGTCGCCGACCTTGGTGGAGCTCACGGCGATGTCGGCGTCGCGCATCGCGGCGTGGAAGCCGTAGTTGGTCATGACCGTGACCGCCACCCCCCCGCCGGCGAGGCGGCCGGTGCGCTTGAAGGTGAAGCGCCGCGAGCGCCATCAACTCGTCGCCGTCCACGACCTCCCCAGCGCTGTCCACCGCGAGCACGCGGTCGCCGTCGCCGTCGAAGGCGAAGCCCACGGCGTGGCCGCCCGCGAGCACCTGGCGCGCGAGCTCCTGCACGTGGGTGGAGCCGCAGCCGGCGTTGATGTTGCGCCCGTCGGGGTGCTCAGCGGTCACGCTCACGGTGGCCCCGAGGCGCCTGAAGATCTCCGGCGCGACGCGGTGGGTGGCGCCGTTGGCGCAGTCCAGGAGCACGTCCAGGCCGTGGAGATCGAGATCGGCGAAGCGGGTGTGGAGCTCGCGCAGGTAGTCCTCTCCGGTACCCCGCAGCTCGCGCACGCGCCCGATCGCTCCGTCGCCCCCGCCTGCCCCCGCGAGGCGGGCTCGGAGGGGCCCGCACCGTTTGCGCCGGCGCCCCAGCCCCCGGCGCGCCGCAGCTCGCGCTCGATCTCCAGCTCGGTCTCGTCGGAGAGCTTGAAGCCGTCGGCACCGAAGAACTTGATCCCGTTGTCGCGGTAGGGGTTGTGCGAGGCGGAGATCACAGCCGCGAGGTCGAAGCCGTAGCGGGCGATCAGGAGCGGCGCCGCGGGGGTGGGCAGCACCCCGCCGAGCAGGGCGTCGCCGCCGGCGGCGCTGACCCCGGCGGCAAGCGCGGCCTGAAGCATCTCCCCGGACTCGCGGGTGTCGCGGATTATGAGCACCTGGGGACGCTCCGCCATGGCGAGCGCGGTCGCCGCGCGTCCCAGAGCGAGCGCGAGTTCCGCGCTCAGAAGCTCTCCCGCAACGCCGCGCACTCCGTCGGTTCCGAACAGGTGGCGGGTCATCGCCTCCCTACCGCTTGGAGAACTGCGGACGCTTGCGCGCCTTCTTCAGCCCTGCCTTCTTGCGCTCCTTGGCGCGCGAGTCGCGCGTCAGGAAGCCGCGGCGCTTGAGCTCGCCGCGCAGGTTGGGGTCGGCCTCCAGCAGCGCCCGCGAGATCCCGTGGCGCAGGGCCCCCGCCTGAGCGGAGATGCCACCGCCGTGCAGCCGCGCCACGACGTCCATGCGCTCCTCGTACCCCACGGTCTCCAGCGGCTGGCGAATGTTACGCTGCAGCGTCGCCCTCGGGAAGTGCTCCTCGAGGGTGCGCCCGTTGATCCGGTAGGCCCCGCTGCCCGGCCTGAGGATCACGCGCGCGATCGCGGTCTTGCGCTTGCCGGTGGCCCGGTAGCGCGCGCCGGCGGCCAGGTCGATGGCGGCCGTGGAGATCGGCTGGGGCAGCTGCTCCTCCTCCGCCTCCTCCTGCGCCCCCGCGGCCTCGGTCTCCTCGTCCTCGATCGCGTAGGGGTCCTCGGGGGCCTCCCGGGCCAGGGGGTCCACGCCCTCGGGGACGATGTCCACTTCCAGGTGGGCTCCCGGCACCGCGGGCTTCACGCGGGGAGCGGGCTCCTCCTCGTCCTCCTCCTCGAGGTCCTCCTCCTCGGCCTCAATGGACGGCTGCTCCCCGAGGGACGGCTCGGCGGCGGCCTCCTCGGCCACAAGCTCCGCAAGGGCCTCCCCGACGACCAACTCCTCGACAAGCTCCTCGACGATGGCCTCATCGACCGCGGCCTCCTCCGCGGCAAGCTCCGCGACCGCCTCCCCCACAACGGCCTCCTCCGCGGCAAGCTCCGCCGCGGCCGCCTCGACTACAGCCTCCTCCACGGCAAGCTCCGCGACCGCCTCCTCCACAACGGCCTCCTCCACGGCAAGCTCCGCCGCGGCCGCCTCGACTACAGCCTCCTCCGCGGCAAGCTCCTCGGCGGCCTCCTCGACCGGATCCTCCGGCGTGGGCTCGTCGGCCATCAGGCCTCGATCTCCAGCGGCTCGGGCTTCTGTGCAACGTGCGGGTGATCGGGCCCGGCGTAGATCTTGAGCTTCGTCAACTGCTTGCGTGCGAGGCGGTTGCGGGGCATCATCCCCTTCACCGCGATCCTGATGATCTCCTCGGGCCGCCGCGCCAGCATCTCCTCGAAGCTGCGCGAGCGCAGGCCCCCGGGGTAGCCGGAGTGGCGGTAGTAGCGCTTGTCGGTGCGCTTCTTGCCGGTCACGGCGACCTTCTCGGCGTTGATCACCACCACGAAGTCCCCCGTGTCGATGTGGGTGGTGTACTCGGGCTTGCGCTTACCCCGCAGCACGTCCGCGAGCTGGGTGGCCAGCCGGCCGAGGGTCTTGCCGTTGGCGTCGACGAGCAGCCAGTTGCGCTCGCGGTCGGTGGGCTTGGCGACGTAGGTCTTCATCACGTGAAAAAGGCCGCACGCAGACTACCGCGTGCGGCGAGTCGCCACATGATAGGCCAATCGGATGTAACGCGCCCCCTGGCGGATGGATCGGTGTGCCTGGCCAGGACGCAGTGAGCGAAGTGTGTTTGACACACGAGCGATCGAGGACGCCGCCGGGTGCGCCGAGACGCCGCCAGGGTCACTCCCACTCGATGGTGCCGGGTGGCTTCGATGTGATGTCCAGCACCACCCGGTTGACCTCGCGCAGCTCGCCGATCATCCGGGAGGCGATTGTCTCCAGCAGGTCGTAGGGCAGCCGCGCCCAGTCGGCGGTCATGGCGTCGTCGCTGGTGACCGCGCGGATCACCACCACGTAGCCGTAGGTGCGCTCGTCCCCCTGGACTCCGACGGTGCGCACGTCGGGGAGCACGCAGAAGGACTGCCAGAGCTCGCGGTAGAGGCCCGCCTTGCGGATCTCCTCCTGGAGGATGTGGTCGGCCTCGCGCAGCACGTCCAGGCGCTCCTTGGTGGCTTCGCCCCCCACGATCCGGATCGCGAGGCCGGGGCCGGGGAAGGGCTGGCGCCAGACGAGGCGCTCGGGCAGGCCGAGCTCGGCGCCGACCGCGCGGACCTCGTCCTTGAAGAGGGCGCGCAGGGGCTCCACCAGCTCGAAGCTCAGATCCTCGGGGAGGCCGCCGACGTTGTGGTGAGACTTGATCGTCGCCGCGCCGGTGCCCCCCCCGGACTCGATCACGTCGGAGTAGAGGGTGCCCTGCACGAGGAAGGAGGCCCCGTCCAGCTTCGCGGCCTCCTCCTCGAAGACTCTGATGAACTCGGCGCCGATCGCCTTGCGCTTGGCCTCGGGCTCGGTGACCCCCCGGAGGCGCTCCAGGAAGCGCCGCTCCGCGTCGACCGCCACCAGGGGCACCTTGAAGGTGTCGCGGAAGGTAGCGATCACCTGCTCCCCCTCGTCCTTGCGCATCAGGCCGTGATCGACGAACACACACGTCAGCTGGTCGCCCACGGCGCGGTGCACCAGCAGCGCCGCCACGGAGGAGTCGACGCCGCCGGAGAGGCCACAGATCACTCTCCCCTCCCCAACCTGGGCCCGGATGCGGGCGATCTGCTCCTCCACGATCGACGCCGCGGACCACGTGGGGGGGCAGTCGCAGACCTCGGTGAGGAAGCGCTCGAGGATCTCCTGGCCGTAGGGGGTGTGGACGACCTCGGGGTGGAACTGGATGCCGTAGATGCCCCGCTCCACGCTCTCCACCGCGGCCACCGGGGAGGTGGAGGTGTGGGCGAGCGCCGTGAACCCGGCGGGCGCCGCGAAGACGGTGTCGCGGTGGGACATCCAGCAGGTCTGCTCGCGGGGGGTCCCCCGCAGCAGCACCCCGTGCTCGTCGACGGTCAGCTCGGAGCGGCCGAATTCCCCCACCTCCGCCTGCTCGACGCGCCCGCCGAGCTCGTGCACGAGCAGCTGCATCCCGTAGCAGATGCCCAGCACGGGGACCCCGAGCTCCAGCAGGCCCCGCTCCAGGCGCGGGGCGTCCGGCGCGTACACCGACGCGGGGCCCCCGGAAAGAATGATGCCCCGCGGGCGGCGCGCGGCGATCTCCTGCAGGGGAACGTGGTGGGGGATCAGCTCCGAGAACACCCCACACTCGCGCACCCTGCGCGCGATCAGCTGGGAGTACTGGCCCCCGTAGTCCAACACCACCACCACATCCGTGGCCGCGGGCGCCGCGACCCGCTGGCCGAACTGGGGATGCTGGTCGAAAGGGGGATGCTCGCCGGAGGCGAGTGTCTCCCCGCTTCGGTCGGAGGCGAGTGTCTCCCCGCTTCGGCCGGGGGCAGGGGCGGATACCACGACCGCCTCACTCATTGACGAGCGCGGCGGCCCTGCCGTTCACCGCGCCCATCCCCACGCCCTGGTCGCGCTGGAGCGCCTTGCCCTCGGTCTGCAGGGCGGGGGCGACGACGACCTCGGCGCGGTTGAACTCCGCGAGGTCCTTGTGGCCGCAGGTGGCCATCGAGGTGCGCAGGCCCCCGAAGAGGTTGAAGGTGCCGTCGTTCTCGCGCGCGGGCCCCACGAGGATCTCCTCGAGCGTCCCGTTCTGGGCGGTGGCCACGCGCGCGCCACGGGGGAGGGTGGGGTGGAAGGTGGCCATCCCCCAGTGGAAGCCGTGCCCGGGGGCTTCGTAGGCGCGGGCGAGGGGCGAGCCGATCATCACCGCGTCGGCGCCGAGGGCGATCGCCTTGGAGACGTCCCCCCCGTTGCGCATCCCCCCGTCCGCGATCACCATGCTGTAGTCGCCGGTCTCCAGCATGTGCGTGGAGCGCGCGTGCGCCACATCCGCGATCGCGGTGGCCTGGGGCACCCCGATGCCCAGGACCCCGCGCGTGGTGCACGCCGCGCCGGGCCCCACCCCCACGAGCACGCCGGCGGCGCCGGTGCGCATCAGGTGCAGGCCGGTGTGGTAGGAGGCGCAGCCCCCCACCACCACGGGCACCTCCAGGGAGGGGATGAACTCCTTGAGGTTGAGGGGCTCGGAGACGGTGGAGACGTGTTCGCCGGAGACCACGGTGCCCTGGATCACGAGCACGTCGAGGCCCGCCTCCAGCGCGATCTCGTGGTAGCGCAGCACCCGCTGGGGGGTCAGGGAGGCGGCGACGACCACCTTGTGCTGCTTGATTTCCTGGACGCGCTGGGCGATCAGCTCGGGCTTGACGGGCTCGCGGTAGATCTCCTGCATCTCGCGCGTGGCCACCTCCTTGGGCAGCGTCGCGATCCGCTGCAGCTGGGCTTCGGCGTCCTCGTAGCGGGTGAAGATGCCCTCCAGGTTGAGCACCGCGAGACCGCCGAGGCGCCCGATGATGCCGGCGGTCTCGGGCGAGACCACCCCGTCCATCGCGGAGGCCATCATGGGCAGCTCGAACTGGTAGGGCCCGAGCTTCCAGGAGATGTCGATGTCGTCGGGGTCGCGCGTGCGCCGCGAGGGCACGATCGCAATATCGTCGAATCCGTATGCGCGGCGCGCCTTCTTGCCGCGTCCGATCTCTATCTCCATTGCGGAATCCTTGCAGTCGGGGCGGACAGGAAGACCCCGCGCGGGGCGGGGCCGGAGGGGGGTCGGCGGGGGGCCGAGGGGTGCCTGTCGGAGACGGCGGCCAAGTGAATCTGAGCATAGCAACGGGTCCCCCCGCGGGCTTCGCGCGGGCCTTTCGGCGGGGGACTCGACATCCCGCTCTCCCCGCGCGGGATTGGGCTCTGGGGCCTCGGATATCCTCGCTGTGTGAGCGATTCGACCCCCATCGGGAACGGCAGGGCGCCCGCGGGCTACGACGCACGCGCGATCGAGGAGCGCCGCCAGCGGGAGTGGGAGGCCCGCGACGCCTTCCGCACGCCCCCCGTGGAGGAGGGCCGGATGGGCATCTACATCAAGGCCTCCGCCCCCTTCACCTCGGGGAATGTCCACATCGGCCACGTGCGCAGCTACGCGATCGGGGACGCCTACGCGCGCTTCCAGCGCGCGCGGGGGGAGCCGGTGCTGTTCGCGTTCGGCTTCGACGCCTTCGGGCTGCCCGCGGAGCTGGGGGCGATCGCCAACGGCGAGTCCCCCAGTGCGTGGGTGGCGCGCTGCGCGGAGCACATGACCGGCCAGCTCAAGCGCCTCGGGTTCTCCTTCGACTGGGAGCGCACCTTCATGAGCTCTGAGGAGATCATGTACCGCTGGTCGCAGTGGCTCTTTCTCACGCTGCTCGACGCCGGCCTCATCTACCACGGCAGCGGCAGCGTGGACTGGTGCGACACCTGCCAGACCACGCTCGCCACGATCCAGGTGGAGGACGGCGCCTGCTGGCGCTGCCACAACCCGGTGCGTCTGATCCAGCGCCCGCAGTGGTATCTGCGAATCAGCGCCTACCTGGAGGAGAACGACCGCCGCCTGGGGGAGCTTCGCAAATGGGACGAGACCTCCCTGGCCAGTCAGCGCTTCGTGCTCGGCCGCATGGATGGGGTGGAGCTCGAGGCCAGCGCCCCCGACGGGCGCGAGCTGACGGTCTTCACGCCCCACGCCGAGGCGCTGCTGGAGGGCGGCCCGCCCGCGCGCTTCGTGCTGATGTCCCCCAAGCACCCCGAGGTGGAGCGCTGGGTCGCCAAGCCCGGGGTGGCGGAGCAGCTCGAGGAGATGCGCCTGGGCGGATGGGAGCGTAGCTCGCGCGGCGCGGAGACGGTCGCGCTCGTGGACACCGGCTGCACGGTTGGGCTCGCGCTGCGGACTCCCTCCCCCCATCCCCCTCCCCCCAGCTGCCCGTGCTCATCTCCCCGGCCGTGGACGAGCGCTTCGGCGCCACCGCAGTGCTGGGGATCCCCGAGCTTGACCGCACCGACGAGCTGATCGCCGAGCGCCTCGGGCCGGTGTTGGGAGGGGAGGAGGAGGGGTTGGGAGGCGAGGCGGATGCCGGATCGAGCGGGGGTGGCTCTCCCATTCGCTCGGCGGAGGCCGGCGCGGGGGGGCCGTGGGAGGCCCACCCCACGGTGCGCTACAGGGCGGGCGACTTCTCCATCTCCCGCCAGCGCTCCTGGGGCACGCCGATCCCGATCGTCTACTGCGAGGGCTGCGGGACGGTGCCCGTCCCCCCCGAGCAGCTGCCGGTGGTGCTGCCGCTGGATCTGAGGCCCACGGGCGCCGGCAACCCGCTGGCGGAGCGCGAGGACTTCGTGAGCACCCCCTGCCCCCGCTGCGGGGGACCCGCGCGGCGGGAGACGGACACGCTGGACTGCCACTTCGACGCGCTCTGGCTGTGGATCCCCGCGTGCGTGCCCGCGAGCGAGCGCGAGCGCCCGCTGGAGGAGATCCTGGCGCTCGGGGACCTGCGCGCTTGGCTGCCCTCGGAGCGCCTCGTGGCGGGGTCGGACAGCGGCAACTTCATGTTCGACCAGCGCATCGTCACGAAGGCCCTGCGCGACATCGGCCCGCTCGCCTTCCTCCCCGACGGGGAGCCCTTCGCGGGGGCGCTGATGCACGAGATGGTGATCCGCGAGGGGCGCAAGATGAGCAAGCACCTCGGCAACGTGGTGGACCCCGACGAGCTCGTGGAGAGCTTCGGGGCGGACACCGTGCGCATGGCGGTGCTGTGGGCGGCGCGCCCCCAGAAGTCGCTGAACTGGAGCGACAGCGCGGTGCAGTTCTGCCGGCGCTTCCTGCACAACCTCTGGGCCTACTCCCAGGCGCGCTTCGCGCAGCAGGTGGAGGACTCCGGGGAGCTGGACCCCGCGCGCACCGAGCACCTGCGCAGGCGCCTTGAGAAATGGTGCGAGATCGCGGTGGCGAAGATCACCGAGGAGCTCGCGGAGCTCAAGATGCACTCCGCGGTGCGCAACGCGATCCGCCTGCTGGACCGCATCAAGGATTACGAGTCGCGGGTGCTCAAGCACAGCGGCGCGCTCTGCCGCGAGGACCACGAGGCGCTGCGCGACGCGCTGGGTCTGATGGCGAGGGTGCTCACCCCCTTCGCCCCCCACCTCGGGGAGGAGCTCTGGGAGGCCTCGGGCCTAGGGGAGCCCGGGGTCGACCCCCCGTGGCCGCGGGAGGGCGAGTGGTCGCGCCAGCCCCCAGAGAGAAACAGGCCGGTGACGGCGGCGAGCGGCCCCGATCCCAACTCTGCGGAGATTCACTGAATATGACCATTGCGCCGACCTCCCCCTCTGCGATGATGTGAGCAGAAGCGGATGAGCACTGCACGAGATCACGCCGGGGATCCCCAGCGGACGCGCTCCTGCGCAACCGAGCTGGTGTGCCGCAAATGCGAGGAGCGCTCCCCGCTCGCCGAGGGCGGGGCGTACTGCCCGCGGTGCGGCAAGAGCCTGGACGTCGACTACGACTACGAGCTCGCCGCGCGGCGCATCGCGCAGAAGCCGATGGGGGAGCGCCCGCTCAACATCTGGTTCCTGGAGGAGCTCCTGCCGATCCACGACGCCGTGGGCCCCGCGCGCGTGGGGGAGTGCGCGGGCTTCACCCCGCTGATCCGCGCCGACCGGCTGGGGGCGGCGGTGGGGCTGCGCAACCTCTACATCAAGGACGACAGCACCTCCCGTCCAAGCCTCTCCTACAAGGACCGCGTGGTGAGCATGGCGGTGGCGCGCCTGCTGGAGCTGGGCCGCCGCGAGATCGGGTGCGTCTCCACCGGCAACGTCGGCACCGCCGTGGCCTCCCTGGCGGCGAAGGCGGGGGTGGCCTCCTACGTCTTCTACCCCAACCGCCTGGAGAGCACCAAGGCCCACGCCTGCCGCGCGCTCGGCGCGAGGGTGTGCCAGGTGGAGGGCAACTACGACGAAGCCAACAAAGCCTGCCGCGCCCTCGCGGAGGCGACGGGGTTGGAGTTCGCGAACATCACCCTGCGCCCCTTCTACGCCGAGGGCGCCAAGACGGAGGCCTATGAGATCGTGCAGCAGCTCGGGTGGCGCTCCCCGGATCGCATCGTCTCTCCGGCCGCCGGGGGCACGCTCTCCTCGCGCATCCACAAGGGCCTGCAGGAGCTCAAGCTTGTGGGCCTCGCGCAGACCGCCCACACCAAGATCGACATCGCCCAGCCCGAGGGCTGCCGGCCGATCGCCGAGGCGATCCTCTCGGGGGCCTCGGAGATCAACCCCGTCAAGCCCACCACCCTCGCCCACTCCCTCGCGATCGGCTCGCCGGGGGACGGGGTCTTCGTGATCGAGGCCGTCCGCAGCCGCGGGGGCACCGCGGCGTCCGTCGATGACAGGGAGATCTTCGCGGGCATCGACCTGCTGGCCTCCACCGAGGGCATCCTCACCGAGCCCGCGGGGGGCACCACGGTGGCGGTGGTGAAGAAGCTCGCCGCCGAGGGCCACCTCGACCCGGACGAGGTGGTGGTGGCGGTGATCACGGGCAACGGCCTGAAGACCCTCTACGACCACCCCTCCAAGCCCTGGCCCTCCAAGGTGGAGTGCAACACCGAGACCATGCGCACGGTGCTGGAGGGCTTCCAGCGCGAAGCCGGCCTCGCCCCCGCCGAGCGGGGAGCGCCCGGCGAGCGGCTGCACGCGTAGGGCTCCGCACGCCCGGCGGAGAGCGCGGCCCGCGGCAGCCCCACCCTCAGCGACTCCACGAGTCCGCGGCGATCCCACAGCTGCGAACATCCCAGCGGTGGGACGCCTGGACGATGTCGACCTGAGCCACTTCCTCTCGCGCGAGGAGTCCGAGAGGCGCGTGGCGGAGCTGCAGCAGCGCCTGCTCGCGCTGCGGTTGACGCTCGCGGGGCTGCGCGACGACGGGCACCTGGGCCCGCCCGTGTGCGTCCTCCTCGAGGGCTGGGACGCCTCCGGCAAGGGGGGCGCGATCAGGCGCCTGGTGGCCCCGCTCGATCCGCGCCACGTGCGCGTCGCGCAGTTCGCCGCCCCGGATGCCACCGCCAAGCGCCACCACTTCCTGTGGCGCTTCTGGCCGGCCCTGCCGGGGTGGGGAGGGTTCGCGGTGCTCGACCGCTCCTGGTACGGGCGCGTGCTGGTGGAGCGCGTGGACGGCCTCGCCACCGAGGAGGAGTGGAGGCGGGCGTACGGCGAGATCGAGCAGTTCGAGCGCATGCTCACCGCGGAGGGCACGGTGCTGGTGAAGTTCTGGATGCACATCTCGGGCGGGGAGCAGCTCAGGCGCTTCGAAGCCCGCGCCAACGATCCGCTGAAGAGCTGGAAGCTCACCCCCGAGGACTGGCGCAACCGCGGCCAGCGCGAGCTCTACACGCAGGCCCTGGAGGAGATGTTCGAGCGCACCGACGCCAAGCACGCCCGCTGGCACATAGTCGCGGCGGAGTCCAAGCACTACGCACGGGTGCACGTGCTCGAAACCGTCAACAGCGCGATCGAACGGGCTCTGCGCAACCAGGGGTGAAGGTCCCCGACCGAGTACGCGACGAGAACCCAGGGGCTCGACCGACCCATAGAAAAACCCCGCCTGAGCGGGGCTTTTCCTTAGCAGGTCGATAAGCCGGATTCTGTCGTGAGCAGCCATCCATCTGAGCGGCCTACCTGGACCTCGGCGGGCAACCTGCAAACGGTCCTGTTTGGCCTTGCATCGGTGGGGTTTGCCCAGCCGCCGCGTCACCGCGACGCTGGTGCGCTCTTACCGCACCATTTCACCCTTACCCGCCAGCTGTTCACGTGGGACGGCCAGCGTCGGCGGTTTGTTTCTGTGGCACTTTCCCGCGGGTTTCCCCGGGTCAATTCCTCGACCACCCTGCCCTTGATGTCCGGACTTTCCTCGAAGGCAAAGGCCTCCGCGGCTGCTTGACCTACACCCTCAACTTAGCGCGCCAGACCCCCGCTGCAAAGACCTGGTCAAGGCAATCCGCCCCAACCCTCCACGAGCATCCCCCCCAGCTACCCCCCACCAGGCACGCGAGTCATGAGCTTCGTGCCCGCCACGACGGTGGATCGCCCACGGGCCTCGCGCCTTGCTCAGGACAACCGCGCTCCACAATCCACGCATTCGCCGTGTTGAACATCGCTCAGGACCGCGCCCGAGGAGGTAGTCCCTTCGCTGCGGGTAGTCCCTTCGCTGCGGGTAGTCCCTTCGCTGCGGGTAGTCCCTTCGCTGCGGGTAGTCCCTTCGCTGCGCTGCGCCATCCCTGCGCCGCAGACGGGGCAGCGGACCGTTTGGTGCGCGCTCAGAGCCCCCCAGGCGCCGGCGATCAGATCGTCCAACGTGAGCACGCCGGCGTCGCACCTGTCGGACCTGACCGGGAGCGGGCGCAGCATATGATCCGCTGGCCCGCGGTACTCCCGCTCGAAGAAGACTGGGAAGGCTCCGCCAGCGACGGCGCCTCTGAAGAAGGGTCGTACTCATCAGAGGCTCCTGAGCAGTCCGACCACACGTCCCAGCACCCTGACCTCCTTGCTGCGGATGGGCTCCATCGTCTCGTTCTCGGGCTGCAGGCGGATGTGATCGGCTTCGTGGAAGAAACGCTTGACGGTTGCCTCCTCTCCCAGCAGGGCCACCACGATCTCGCCCTCCCGAGCGGTCTCCTGCGGTCGTACCACCACGATGTCGCCCTCGAGGATGCCGGCGTTCTTCATGGAGTCCCCACGTATGCGAAGTAGATACTGCCCCTCCTCTCCCCCGGCGATCTCGGGAACGGAGATGTACTCCTCGATGTTCTCCTCCGCCAGCACCGGCTGACCCGCCGCGACCGAGCCCACCAGGGGCAGGCCCTCGGAGCGCACGATCGAGCGCACGCTGTCGACCGCATTGCCAACCGCCCGGTCGAGCAGCTCGATCGCCCGAGGCTTGGAGGGATCGCGGCGCAGGAGGCCGATCTTCTCCAGATTGGCCAGATGCGCGTGCACGGTCGAGGAGGAGGCGAGACCCACGGCCTTGCCGATGTCGCGCACCGTCGGAGGGTAGCCGTACTTGGCGGAGTACTTGTGGATGAAGTCGAAGATCTCCTGCTGGCGCTTGGTCAGATCCATGGTCTCTTGGTCCCCCGGTTGGCTGGATGGAAAGGTGGGACGAACATGTGTTCGTACAGTAGCGCCGCCCGCGGACGGACGCAAGGGCCACCCGTGGATGAGCCGCCTCGAATCGGCCCGGTCGCGGCATCGGCAGTGACCTCGACTGCCGGCAGAGCCGTGCCGGGCTATACTCGGCCCCTCTCTGCGCCCGTGGCGGAATTGGTAGACGCGCAAGGTTGAGGGCCTTGTCATGTGTAAACGTGGTGGTGGTTCGAGTCCACTCGGGCGCATAGAAATAGCTGCAAATCGACTGCTATATGGGTTGACATCGGGCTCCGCCTGTTCCGAAGGCTAGGCGCGCGACAACGTCCGCTGCGACCCACATCCGTTCGTAAATGCACGAAGGGGCCGCGCCATTGGTCGGCGGTAGCTCTCGACAGCCTCCGATTGAAGCGGCTCGACTCCCGGCTGTATCAGGCGGTGTCCTCAACAGCGCGCAGTCGTCGAGGATCAGGGGGAAGACCTCGCCAGATATCGCGAGTCTTCACCGTTGGCCACTGCTCGACTGGGAGGTTTGTGCTGAAGAGGGCAAGCGTTTCGCCGAGATGACTGGCTGAGGGAGCGATCACGCCATAGCGGCCGAGCTGGTGGGCTGCGGCGCCTATCGCTTGGCAGCGTTTGTATTCCCCCGGCTCTGAAAACAGGTCGCTGTCGGCGACGTCGACTCTGGTACGTGCCTTTTGGGAGCGCAGGTCGAGGATGTTGTCTACCTTCACCTCGCAGGTCAGCACGCGACGCTCGATCACGGCTGCCGCGAGCTCGCCCGGCAAGTCGAGCTCGTCGTCGACGAGGTGCCTATACGCCTCTACTACAACGCTCTCGCGGGGCTTGCCGAGGTACAGCACCTCGAAGGCCCTGCGTGCTCCCCACCGCCCGCCTGCGGCGCTCGGCATCAGATCCTCCCAGCGCAAGCCGCAGTGGCGTTCGAAGTCCCCCTTGACCTCCACAGGATCGAGGTCGGAGATGGCGGCAAGCAGTTCGCCGTGCTTCACATCGCCCCCGCGTTCATTCGCTCGATCGCGTCGAGTACCTCGTCGAACTCGCCTTCGGAGAGCAAGTCGATCGGGCGTCGCCCCCCGAGGCTCTTCTTGCGCCCGTGCAGCCAGATCTCCGCCCCCTCGCGCGTATACACCTCGCGCAGCTGCCTGGTCACGTAGTGCAGTTCGAGCAGCCTGTCCCTGCTGGATCCTCGGGGCGTGCTCGTTCCGGCCGACCAGTTGCGCACCTGCCTGTCACCCACGCCCACCACGCGCGCCACGTCCGCAGCGCCGAGTCCGCCGTCGTAGGTGTCCTTAACGATTCGCGCATAAACGGCCTCGCCTGCCGGCAGCTCATCGATCTCGCTGTGCCTGGCCGCGCTGTGGGCCACGTTCGCTTCCTCCCGACCACGCGGATGCCCGACACCGGACATCCGCTAGATTTCCTATTTGATTTCCGCTAGGATAGCATGTCTAGATTCCGGAGAGCGCAAGATGCCCATGCCCGAACTACTGATCAGACCCGCCCACGGCGACCATCTCGTACTCGAAGACCTGCTCGCTCCCTCTCCCCTGAGCGCACGTCGCCCAATCGACCGGATCGTGCTCTGTGCCCACGACGCCGCCCGCGACGAGCTCCTGCTCGAAGCCGCCCGCAAGTCCGGCGCGCCGCTGGTCGTCGACCCGCTCACGATGCTCCTACAGGATCCCGTTGACCCTGACGACCCCTGGGTTCGGCTCCTCCCGTTCGGGCGCGCCGACGCGCTGCGCGCAGAGGAGCTCTCCTCCCCGTTCGTCCTCGACGAGATCGTGGCGCAGACCGTCGAGTTCCAAGTCGAACACGGCGCGACGACGATCATCCCGCCGTACTTCTACGCCGAGGGGCCGGACTCCCCGGCGTTCGCCGCCAGTCTCGCCGCAATCGGACGCACCGCGCGACGGATGCGCGCCGACGGCGTCTCGCTGCCTCTCATGCCGCTGCTGTGCGCCCGACTGCGGGGCTTCACCGCGCGGCCCGGCTGGCAGCGAGCACTGGACCGCTTCGCCGCCACCGCGATCGAGATCGGGCCGCAGGCAATCGCTCTGTACCTCTCCCCGCTCGGCGACGGACGCGAGAGCTACGCCAAGCTGCTCCACGCCCACCTCGCCGCGCGCCACCTACGCGCCGCCGGCGTCCCCACCATCGCATGGCGCCAGGGCATCTACGGATCGGCGCTGGTCGCGGCCGGCCTTGACGGCTACGAGTGCGGCATGGGCATAGGCGAGCGCGGCGACGTGCGCGGGTTCGTCGGCGCGCGCAAACCGCGCAAGCCGAGCAGCGAGCCGCAGGGCGGCTTCGCCGCCAGCGGAATCTACATTCCCTCCCTGCGGCGCTCGGTGCCGCCAAAGGTCGCCCGCGTGCTGTTCGACGACGCACGCCTGCGCGGACGGGTCATCTGCGACTCGATCACCTGCTGTCCGCGGGGCGCCGACTCGATGCTCCAGTCCAAGGGGCGCGC
Organism: uncultured Solirubrobacterales bacterium; assembly: GCA_963771915.1. Classification (GTDB taxonomy): domain Bacteria; phylum Actinomycetota; class Thermoleophilia; order Solirubrobacterales; family Solirubrobacteraceae; genus Palsa-744. The sequence goes on from CAVYVD010000003.1 coordinate 102,593, forward strand.
CCACGCCGTGCGCTCACGCGCCCGCGAGCTCGCCGAGCTCGCCGAGATGCCAAGCGAGAAGTGGCGGCTGAACCACATCGCCAAGCAGGCCGCCAGCTCCCACCTCACCGCCACCAAGGCCAACGAGGTTCTCGCACGAGCCCGCCTGGCCGAGACGGTCAAGACCGAGGGCTACGAGGCCCTGGAGCGGGTCGCCGAGTTGCTTCGTGCGCAGCAGCCGGAGAACGTGCGAGACACTGCCTGACAAGCGAGCCCTTCCCTATTCAACTGACGAGTTTGCGGGCAGGAATGTGGCTTTGATTTCAGCGGCGACCGGCTCGCTTTCCAGCATCGTCAGAATTCGGCCGCGCCTGACAACTCTTTCCCCCCGCGCGTACTCCAGAAACTCATTGATGGCCAGTCGGACGTCCCAGGCGAACTTGGCCACCTCGTCCTCGGACACCGCAGGCGATTTCGCGCCGTGGACAGCCGTCGAGCGAACCTGCCCATAAAGCGAGTGGATACGGCGGGGGTGTGTGAAGCTGCCCGTCCGCTTATGAGAGAGAATCGCACGACGTAGCGCCAAGCCCTCACCCTTGGACCCTTCTGATTTGTCGCCCAGAATCGCCTCAAGAGCGAAGAACAAGAACAGCATCTCGACGAGCGGATCAGCAGCGAGTTGGGCGCGCTCGAACCACTCCAGCGCCCTGTTCGCACTTTGCTCGATGTCGGTCCCGCCCTGCGCAGGAAGCCTCAAGATGGGGGCAGACATCGCCAGCTCAACAAGCGCCTCGTTCAGTTCGACACCGAAGCCGTCCTCGGGCCTCGTCCGCCATCCACCGCCACCCTCGGTGAACCAGTACGACACCCCGAGCCGAAACCGCAGCTGTTGATCGAGGATCGCGTTGTTCTCTCGCAGACCCGCACGCAGCACCCGCAGGGCGTGCTCAGCGCCCCTGCGTGCCCGCCGCATCATCGCTGCGTTGCTCGTTCCCATGCACGGGACGCCAATCCCCGAACCCATCGTGGCTCCCGGGTCTGGGCCAATGACGAACTCCGGCACATCGATTGCCGCTGCTGGAATCAATGTCGCTCCCGAAACCTCGACCTCTCGATGAACCGTGAGACCCTCGACTGGAAAGAAGCATGTCAAATGCTGCGGCTCCCTCGCGTGCTCGTCGACGAACGCCGCAATATGGTCCTCGTCGGGGCGATCGATGGCGCGACACGCGAACCGCCAAGCCTCGTCCTCGATCGCGCGCTTCTTCATGTACTCGAAGCGCCCGTCCTCGGTAAGCGCTGCTTCCAAGCCATCCAAGGCATCAACCTGCTCTTCGACCAGCGTTAGCCACCGTCCGCGGCTTGCACGAGCAGACTTGTACTTTCGGAGGGTCTGAGGGTCGCCCCGGCGAATCTCGGTTCGCGCCAACCGCTGAAGTTGACCAAGCGCCTGCTCAACGGCGGGCTTCCTATTTCCGCGCTGCGATGACGTTTGCTACCTCCTAGCTTGCAACAGTGGCCCGCAGACGATAGTTGAGGTGCTCGAAGCGCCCTGACGCACATGTAGCCCCTGACAGGAGTGGATACCGTATGGCAGATCATGCCCAGACTGATACGACTTCAACCAGAGACGTTCTCGCGGCTCGTCGAGGAGGCCGGCCGAGGATGTCCCGCGTGGCGTAGAACTTGAAGTGGCGGTCCTCCCGCCTCGTCCGGTCGTGTTGCGACCGTGGCGAGTGCGAAATCGGTCCATTCGAGACAGGAGGAACCGCCATGAAGAAGGTACATGCTGGACAGGTCACGAGCGAGGACGCGCCGATGGAGGCGCCTGCGCTGCCCGAGCGGGTGCAGGCCGCGCTGGGTGAGCTGGTCGGGGTGGCGAGGGAGGGCCTGCTCGCGCTGAGCGTGGGTGGTCGGGCTCGGCGTGATGCAGGAGCTGATGGCCGAGGAGGTCGATGAGGTCTGTGGCCTCAAGGGCAAGCACGACCCTGAGCGGGTCGCCTACCGGCACGGGGGCGACGACGGGGAGGTCACGCTTGGCTCGCGCCGGGTGGGGGTGCGCCGGCTGCGGGTGCGCGCCAAGGACGGCGGCGGCGAGGTGCCTGTCGAGACCTACGAGCGCTTCGCCAGCCGAGACGTGTTGAGCGCGGTCGTGCTGGAGCGGATGCTCGCGGGCGTCTCTACCCGCAGGTTCGTGCGTACCCAGGAGCCGGTCGGCGAGCAGGTCGAGGCGCAGGCGCGCTCGACGTCGAAGTCGGCGGTCTCGCGCACCTTCGTTGCCCGCACCGCGCAGACGCTGAAGGAGCTGATGAGCCGTCGCCTGGATGACGTGCGGTTGGGGGTGCTGATGCTCGACGGGGTCGTCTTGAAGGACGACACCAACGTCGTCGCGCTCGGGATCACCACTGACGGGGTGAAGGTCCCGCTCGGCCTGTGGGAGGGCTCCACGGAGAACAAGACGGTCGCTACCGCGCTGCTGGCTGATCTCGTGGACCGTGGCCTGGACGTCGAGCAGGGCGTGCTGGTCGTGATCGACGGCTCCAAGGCCCTCAGAGCCGCCGTGAACGCGGTCCTGGGGCCGCGCACCCCGGTCCATCGGTGTGTCCGTCACAAGGAGCGCAACGTGCTCGATCACCTGCCCGAGCGCGACCGCCCGGAGGTCAAGCGCCGGCTACGCCGCGCGTGGGCGCGCGACGATCACCCTCGTGCCCTTGGGGAACTCCAGGCTCTCGCCGCAGAGCTCGAGCGCTCTCACCCCGGTGCCGCAGCGTCCCTGCGGGAGGGCATGGAGGAGACGCTCACCGTCACCCGTCTCGGCGTCCACGGCGCGCTGAAGCGCACGCAGCAGAGCACCAACCCGTGCGAGTCCATGATCGAGTGCGTCCGGCGATCCAGCCGCAACGTCAAGCGCTGGCAGTCCGGGGAGATGTCCCTGCGGTGGACTGCCGCCGGGATGCTGGAGGCCGAGCGACAGTTCCGACGGATCATCGGATACGACGGCCTCGCCAAGCTCGCGCTCGCCGTCGAAGCAGAGATCACCCAGCCCACCACCACACACATCGCCAAGGAGGCCGCTACGCTCGTCACCGTCTGAGAGATTCACCCGGACCGCCAACGAAGTTCCACGCCGGTCGGGACATCCTCGGCCGGCCGCCGACACGAGACTGTTGACGCCGCCGCCGACCGCATCCTGCGCGAGCACCTGCCTGTGATTCGCGACGTGAGTAGCACGCTTGCAACCCTGGACCGCCTCGCACAGTTGCGGGCTCGCATGAAGCCCGGCAAAGGAGCAGTCCGAATCGTCCAGGAAGGACGCCGGGAACTCGAACAGCGCCAGGGGGTGCAGGATGATCGGGCAAGCTGGCCGCAACAAGGCCATCATCCGTGGCCCATCTCTGGCCCAAGTCAGTTTGTCCGATGCGTCCGATGCGTCCGAGATCCCGCACAAAACGGACGATCTGGACGCGGGGCGGACGCATCTTGCGACCGTCGACAAGGTTGAGGGCCTTGTGGAGATTGTTCTCCGTGGTGGTTCGAGTCCACTGGGCGCATTGGGAAAGCCCTGTTTAGCGGGGCTTTTCTTTGCCCAGATCCTTCCGTCCCCCGGCCTCGCTACTGTTCGGATCGTTGCCAATGGCAACTCCGAACACTTTTCCGAACATCCCGTGTGTCAATGTTCGGACGAAGGAGGCACCATGAGCTACAGCAATGCGAAGGGCGGTTGGGAGGTCCGATGGCGAGACCCCACCGGCCGCCAGCGCTCGCGGCGCTTCAAGTCCGAGGAGACGGCCAGGGAGTTCGACCAGGCGATCCATGACCACGAGCCCTCCGAGCGCCGCAAGGAGACCCCGCACGGGCGCAGCGGGGGCATCTACCCGTATGAGACGGCATCAGGGACCAGGTGGCGATACGTGGCCAGGCGTTCGGATGGCTCGCAGACGAGCAAGCGCGGCTTCCCGAGCGAGAAGGCCGCGCGGGATGCGCGGCGCCGGCTGGTCGAGAAGCAGGAGCGCGGTGAGGTTCGCCATACCAAGGAGACCTTCGGGGTGTTTTGGGAGCGATGGCTGAGCCGCCGCAAGCCCTATCTTGAGCCGGGGACCTGGCAGGCATACGAGCGCGACGGCCGCCTGCGGCTCGTGCCCGCCCTGGGGCCGACGACGCTCGGCCGGCTCGACGTCGAGCACGTCCGCGGGCTGATGGACGAGTGGGTCGAAGCGATGGAAGCCGAGGAGCTCGCGCCGAAGACGATCAACAACACCCTGGGGACGCTCGTGGTATGCCTGAACGCGGGCGTCGAGGACGGCCTGATCGTGGCCAACCCGGCGCTGCGGGTGCCACGCCTGCCACCCGGGCACATCGAGCGTGAGTACCTGCGCCTGCACGAGATCCCGCTCTACCTGGACTCCTGCTCGGCTGTCTACCGGCCAGTGGCGGAGTTGCTGATCGGCAGCGGCCTGCGCATCTCCGAGGCCCTGGCGCTGAGGGTGAGCGATCTGGAGCTTGAGGCCAAGGGGGGCGTGATCGTCGTCTACCGCTCGCGCAAGAAGGACTCGGTTGGGTCCACCAAGTCCGACCGCTTCCGCTCTGTGGAGATCGGGCAAGGTCTGTCAGGAGTGTTGCGCGACCATCTGGCCCGCCGTGGAGAGATGGCCTGCGGCGACCAGGCCAACGCCCATGTCTTCGTGATGCCGGTGCGCACTCGCAAGCGCGATCAGGGACGGTGGGAGGGCGACGGCGATGGCCAGCCGATGGACCGCACAACCGTCTCGCGCGACTGGCACAAGGCGGCGCTGCAGGACGCAAGCCTGCGCGACATGCCGCTTCACGCCCTGCGCCACACCGCGGCGGTAGCTTGGCTGGCGGGGGCGAACTCGCTGATGTACGTCCAGCGCCAGCTCGGGCACGCGGACATCGGGACGACGGAGCGCTACTACGGGCACCTGGAGCGCCACGTGCTGGCCGCCGGCGCCATCGCTACCGAAGAGGCGATTGCCCGCGCCGCGCGAGAGCACAACGCATAGATCCCGTTGGGCTACCGGCGCACGCGGGGACGGGTACATGCTCCGCGGGGCATGGCATCCGTAGGAGGCCAGGTCGGTCGCGCAGAGCGGCCCGGGACCCACTCCGCGCGCGCATCGTCTATCCAGCGCTGGATGTCCTCGGGCACGAACCGCAGCGGCCCGTGTTCCCCACCGATGCGGATTGACGGGATGCGCCCCGTCTTCGCGGCCTCATAGAGCCAGGCTCGGGAAACGCCGAGCTGCGCGGCCAGGGCCGTCGGCTTCAGCAGGGCGAGCTTGGGTTGTGGAGGGTCCTCGTGCATGTGGTCGTTGACCACGATGGCTCCAGACCGGCCAGCGGATTTCCAGCTCTGATCCCTACTCTCATCCACCGCGTCGAAGACTATCTTGGGGCCAGCATGACGGACGACGCCCAGATATCGAAAGTTCCTTGGGAATCTCTCGGCGTCTCGCTTACCGTCGAGGTATGATACGCCGCTATGCAGGTGCAGAACGCGACCCTGAAGGGCCTCGTACAGGGGGAGAAGCAGTTTCGAGTACCGATCTGGCAGCGCCAGTACACTTGGGGCCCACCCGAGCATCAGCAGCTCTGGCACGATTTAGTCGAGCAGTACGATCATATGGTCGGCGAGGATGGGGCCACAATCGCTGGGCACTTCTTGGGCAGCTTCGTCCTTTCGCCGGTCGACCCTACTGCAAGCGGAGTGCAGACCTTCTTGGTCATCGACGGCCAGCAGCGATTGACGACGCTCATGCTCGTATTGTGTGCGCTTCGGGACTCCGCAGCTGCTGAGGAGCCACAACTCGTTGATCGCTTCGACAAGCTCTATCTGATCAACGAGTTTCAGGATGGGTCGTCACGCTATCGGTTGCAGCCAACAGAAGAGGATCGTGCAACGTATCAGGCACGCGTCGGACGGACTGGCGACGCAGGGGCGCGAGATCTGATCACCGACGCGTATCGGTTTTACACTCAGCGGCTGGGTGAGCCACGACCGGATGGCAGATCAATCGATGTGACCAGCTTTGAGCGGGTCATCGCTGACCGCATGGCGATCGTCGAGATCACCACAGAACACGGCGACAACGCTCACCGCATCTTCCAGTCGATCAACGGTACGGGCGTGGATCTCAACCAGGCTGACTTGTTGCGTAACTATATTTTCATGCTGCTACCCACCAGTGCCGAGTCCGTCTACGAACAGGTGTGGCGTCCGATGGAGACGCTCGTCGGCGTTGGGAACCTTGCCGGTCTCGCGCGAGTCGACCTTCAGCGCCGCGGGTTAAACGTCACGACCGACGATGTCTACGCTGCCCATCAACGGCGTCTCGATCCAATCTCACATGACGAGCAACAGGTGCGCGCTGCCGTCGAGGATTTTGCGCTGCGCGCTGCACATTACAAGTCCCTGATCGATCCACCATCTGAGTCCGACACCGAGCTAGCTGCCGGACTCGGTCGTCTTGCACGTTGGGGAGCTCAGACGAGTTATCCAGTGCTCATGGTCGCGTACGACCTACGTGAACGCGAGCAGATCGATACGGTCGAGCTGAGGCGTGTCGTCGCAATCATCGAGTCCTTTCTCGTGCGGCGTCAGCTTGCGCGCATCGCGACCAACTCGCTAAGCAAGCTGTTTATACAGGTTATCGATCGACTCCCCGACGGTCCAGGCTTTGCCGACGCGCTTCACCGCGAGCTCTCACGAGAGCGCCTTGACTGGCCGGACGACGAATGGATACGGAACGCCGTCAAGAGCCAGCGCTTCTTTCATATCGGACGTTGGGATCAGCGGAAGATGATCCTGGAGCGCTTGGAGCGCTCATTCGATCATCCAGAGATGATCGACTTCGACGAGTCCACCCTACAGATAGAGCACATACTGCCACAGACACTCTCGGCAGCATGGCGGGAGCATCTGACGTTGCTTGGGCAAGACCCCGATGAGGTACACAGCGAACTTGTCCATACCCTCGGCAACCTCACGCTGACGGCGTTCAACGGGACACTCAACAATAACCCCTTTGAGCGCAAGCGGGAGATCTACGGGGACAGCCATCTTGAGCTGAATCGTGCACTTCAAGAAAACGATGCTTGGGGCCGGGATGAGATACTTGCCCGCGCCGATCTCTTGGCGCTACAGATCGGCAAAATCTGGATCAGCCCACTCCCCGATGTCGAGGACTCGTCAGCCTGGGGTTTCGACTGGAGTCGGGTTGAAGCCGCAATAGCGGCTGTCCCACTGGGAAGATGGACCACTTACGGCGACCTCGCCGAACTGGGTGGCACCGCGGCACAGGCCGTGGGCAACTTTATCGCGAGCAAGTACGACGGTCCAAATGCTTACCGAGTGCTTTCAGCTGATGGCAGTGTTAGTGCCTCTTTCCACTGGAACGACCCAAGCGATACTCGTGATGTCCACGAGATCTTGGTCGCCGAGGGAGTCGGGTTCGATGAGGGCCGTGCGGACCCGGCCCGTCGGATGACAAGCGACGAGCTTGCGAACCTAGTAGATGTCGGCGATGAGGACGACCTGTTGCTTGAGACAAGCGTGACGTAGCTCGCGGGCTCACAAGAGTTCTTGCGGAGGAGAGCGCGCGGGTTTCTACCACACCCATAGGGTGGTAGATTGGACTTCCCCCGGTGTCCCACCAACCCGGAGGAAGTCCAGAGAGCAGTCGGGCCCAGATCAAGCTCGGCGACGCGCAGAGCGCGGCGGGCGCGTCAGAGCGTCAGTACGTGATCGAGGCGCCGCGCCGCTTCAGAGGCCAAGGCCAAGCCGAGACGGTGATCGACCAGCCCTGCTCCATCGAGGCGACCCAGCGCATCGATGACGGCCAGCTTGTGACCCTTCTTGGTCACTCCGAGCGCGCGCCTGATCTCCCGCTCGGACATCGGGTTCTCACCGGCGGCGCTCAGCAGCAACTCAAGGACGGCGTGCTCGTGACGGCGCTCGTACTCCGAGCCGGGTCCTGGGACTGCGTGATCTGATGGAAGCGAACGGCCGGGCGTGCTGCGCTCACCAGGTCGTTCCAGCGGTGGATGAGCCCTGCTACGCGCAGACGCTTGAGGGCAGTGGGAACATGTCCGGGCGTGCTGATCGCGCGGCGATCTCGGCTTCGGACATAGGACGCTGCGTGTCGAGGTCGAGCAGGAGTCCGAGGATCGCCTGCTCAAGGCGGGTGGACTCCTCCGAGCCCTCTTGGGTACGGTGGTCTTGCATGGGAGGTTCACGCTCCTGTGTCACGGCCCCGGGGCAGTTCATAGCTGTCGCCGGGGCCATCTGTTTTCAGATTGAAAATCGACCGTACACCGCCTTTGGCGCGTTGTGGGCACGTGACACGAAGTTGACGCAAAGACAGCGCTACGTGTAACCGTCGGCTCGGCGGACGCAGGTCGAGTAGGACGATCTGCAGTCGTTAGCTCATCGTGTTCGCTCCTGTGCTGGTGGTTGGACGATGCGGTTGATCGCGCGGGCGATGCCCGGTAGACGGCTGGTGCGGCTGGGCGCGATCGGGTGGCGGAAGCTCGGCCCGTAGTCGCGGTCGGGCAGCTCGGGGTGCGCGAGCGATGGCGTCTGTGCGTGGCTGCGGCGCATGTTCTGAGCGAGGCGTTGGATGCGGTCGGTGTCGTGACCTTCCACTCCAAGGTCCTCGCGGGAGACGAACCAGGCCGTGCCCTGGCGGGCGCGGGACGCCTCGACGTAGGCGGGCTCCTTGCTCGTCTGCCATCCCCCCGTGACGACGAGCGTGCGGGTGACGGTCGCGCCCTGCGCACGGTGGATGTGCTGCGCGTATCCCAGGCGCACACGGCCGAGGTCGTCGCCGGCGAGCGTTCGCTGCCGGCCGGTCACGTCGAACTCGATCAGCACTTCTCCGGCGGGGGTGATGCCGAGGACTTCGCCGCGGCTGCCGTTCTCGATGCGCTCGGAGCCTGGCTCGTGGTGCTGGTCGATCATCGCCACGCGGTCGCCCTGCCGGATGCCGTAGTGGACGCCCGGCACCTGGACCTCCAGCTCGCCGAGTTCGCCGCGCTGTGCGCGGTAGTGCTGTGCGCGGGCGTTGAGGCGGTGGATCTCCTGGTTTGAGGCGTCGGAGATCAGCGCGACCTCGCTCGGGTCAAGAGTCTCGGTGAGCGCCGCCCAGCTCTCCACGGCCTGCTCGACGGCCTCATCGCGGGTGTCCGCCATGTGCAACTGCCCGCGTGAGTGGTAGTGCGCCATCGCGCGGTCAGAGCGCCCGGCGCGCAGGTCCGCCCACGCCCGCTGTTCCTCGGGGTCCAACGTCCGGCGGATGTTCGAGAGCTCGGCGCTCGGCACGATGTCGGCGAGGCGGTCGAACATGCCGCCCGCGCCGATCGACGGGAGCTGCGCGGCGTCGCCGATCGCGATGAGCTTGGAGCCGGCGTGCTCCACGACTTCGGTGAGCCGGTCAAGCCGGTGGGTGTCGGCCATCCCGGCCTCGTCGAAGTAGATCGTCGTGTCCTCGCCTACGGTAAGCTGTCCGCGCTCCACGCGCGAGACGAGCGCGTCCAAGGTGAGCGTCTGACCGGCGAGCGCGGGGCTGTCCTGTCCGAGCCGCTGAGCGGTGGACCCCGACACCGCGATCCCCAACGTCTGATGTCCGCTGTACTGCTCGGCGCGGGCGGCGGCGTCGATTACCACGCCCTTGCCGGTCCCCGCTGGCCCGACGAGGATCGCGCCGCGCTCGGCGCCTGTGATGACCTCCAGCGTGTGCGCCTGCTCGGCGCTCAGGCGACCACCGATCCGCTCGGCCACCTCCTCGCCCGCGACCGTGCGAGCCTTGACTCCGACATCCCGGCCGGCTGCGTCGGCGAGCCCGGTGAACCTGCGCTCGATCGCCTGCTCGCGGGCGCGCACCGCGAGCGTCGTCATCAACCCGCCCTCCAGCGGGAGGACTCTGCGCTCGGCGATCATCGCCCGTGAGAACGTCAGGGCCTCGCGCGGGGAGAGCTCGCCGACGGACTGCTCAAGCAGGACCGCACGGAACTCGCCGGCCTGGAACGTCGCGTCGCGCTCGGTCAGACGCTCCTCGACCCTGTCCTCAAGGGCACCATCCGGCCGTAGTCCGGGTTCCACGCCGAGCAGCCGCGCGGGCGCACCATCCACAAGGTCAAAGCGCGCCGCCGTCTCGTTCCAGACCACCTGCAGATCGCTCCGTGTGACGAGCACCTTCGCCTTGCGGTTCTCGAGCTTGAGCTGGCGCAGCTCCCCGCGCTCGGGCGCCCGACCCCACTGCGCGCGGAAGCGCTCCGCCGCCCTGGCGACCTCGCGGCTACGCGCCGAGAAGGCGTCCAGCAGCCCGCGGGGCACCCCGGCGATCTCGAAGTAGCGCCCGTGTCTGCCGGTGCCCTGCTCGATCGCATAACCCCGCTGCTGGAGTTGGTGCGCGAGCGCCGAGCGATAGTACGCGCCGACCTCCCGCGCCGAGCGGAAGATCGGCCTGGAGGCGACCGCGACGATCCGCCCGTCCTCGCGGATCGCGCTCGTGATGACGACATGGCTGTGCAACTGCGGGTCCGGCGCGTCCCCTTCAAGGACACCCCGAGAAGTGGTGTGGCGGTACTCGGCGGCCACCACCTCCCGTGCGTGCTCCTCGACCTGCTGCCCGCCGTAGCGGCGGCGCACCGTCGGCACCGTCTCGGTGAGATGAGCCATCGCTTCGCTCACCGCCGCTGCGTGCGCGGCCTCCATCTCACGACGCCGCGTCGCGTCCCCAAGCGCCCACACCGCAGACACCGACTTCGGCGCGCTGAAGATCAGGTCGATCCCTCCGCCACGGCCGCCGGTGGCGCCCGCCCGGCGAAGCCACGCCCCACTGCGGGGATGGCGGCCCTCCATCAGCGCAATGAAGTCCGGGCCCTCGATCGAGCTGCCCTCGATCCCCAGCCGCGCGAGCGTCTCAGGGCTCGCGAGCCACTGGCCGGGGGCCTGGGTCGGCTCCCCGTCGGGGCTCAAGTAGTAGTCCCCGCGCTCTGGCTCCACGGTCTTTGACTCCAGGTAGCGCGCGTACCCGCCGCCCTTGGCGGCACCGATGCTGGCTGCGGTCATCACACCCGATACAGACCACGACCCCCCGCGACCGGCCAACGAATTAGCACAGCGCGTACACAGCGCTCGCTCAGGTGAGCATCTAGTCTGTCTGTGACCCAGTGCGGCGTTCAGCGCTCGATGCGCTCCAGCTCCTCGAAGGCGTTGTCGGGCACGTCGATCCCGACCTCGTAGCCCAGGCGCTTCAGGGTTTCAAGCACGACACTTGCGTGCTCGTAGACGCACTCGCGCGCCTTGATCGTCGGATCGAGGTTCGCACGCTCGTGCTCAACGGGGATGATCGCCGGGTCGTGCCCAACGGGCCCCAGCGTGAGGTGGGTTGCGCAGGTCGGCACGCCCTCGTGACCGACGAAGGTGGAGTGAACCTCGACGGCGAGTCCCAGCTCGGGCAGCACTGTGGCGATCACCAGGACGTAGGGTCCCGCCCACGTGCAGATCGTCTCGCTGCCGGCCCGGCGGCCGTCGAGGGTGACATCGAGTGCGATCGTCCGCAGGGCGCTCACGGACTCTCACCGTAGTGCGCCCGGAGACGGATAAAGTCGCAAACTCCGCAGAGCGCTTGACATAGGAGCAACGGGCCTGGGTGCTGTGCGCCGGGCGCGCAAGCCTGCGGGCGCAGCCGTCAGGCAAGCCGGCAGCACTTTTATGCTCTAAATGAGTTTTCTGCTGGTACAGTAGAAAATGCTATGCAGGCAGAGAATCGTGTGGCTCGCATTCTCGCGTCCGCCCTTGACGGGGCCACCGTGCGAGCCTCTTCCTCAAAGGCGAGTCCCGACTTGCTCGTGCAGACACGCGACGGAAGGCAGATCGCGATAGAGGTCAAGTGGGCCGGCGAGGGCTGGCCGGACGATGTTCGCCGAGTCGCCCGCGATATCCCCCACCCGTGGCCGCAGAAGGTCGTGGTCCTGGCCCGCCACCTCTCCCCCGGCGCGATCGAGTGGCTGCGCGAGCGCGATGCCAATTGGGCAGATGAGGCAGGTCAAGCCCGCATCCTGGGACCCGACGGGCTGCTGGTGATCCGCGAGCCCGTCATCCGTCTCGCGGACGGACGCTCTGCACGAGCCTTCTCGTGGTCGTCATCGGCGCTGTCGCTCGCCGAGGCGATCCTTGCCAGAGAAGACGAGCCGCTCCGCGCCGCGCAGCTCGCGGACGCCTGCCAGTGGTCGACGCCACAGACGGCCAGCGTGCTCAAGGCGTTCGATGCGGAGGGCTGGACGACCAAGCGCGGGCCCGCACGCGGCCAGGGCGCGTACCGCGAGCTCATCGACGCCGAAGCGATGCTGGCCACGTGGTCCGCAGCGGCAGCCGAGCAGCGCGGCGACGTCCGCATCGCTCACCGCGCAACGCGCGACGTGATGGCGCTACTCCGCGGTGAGCTGGGCGCCGCGCTGAACCGCGGCGTCACATGGGCCGCCAGTGGTTGGGCAGGACTCGAGCTGGCCGCCCCGTTCGCCACGACCACCCCGAGCCTGCACATCTACGTCGCGGACGAGGACTTCGCGGGCCCCCTATCAGCGGCGATCGAAGACGGCGGTCTGCGTGAGGTGGACGAGGGCGGACGCGTGAACTTCTGGCGCGCAGATCCACGGATCTTCAAGCTTGCAGATGTGCATCGCGGTCTGCCGGTCGCAAGCCCTCCGCGCCTGTACGCGGACCTCTCGTCGCTGAGCGCCCGCGGCCAGGACGCGGCGGATCATGTCAAGAGCGAGCTCATCGACCCGCTGCACCCGGTCTCCCGACGACGTAGCGGCGCCGACGCCGCCAAGGAGCCGGCGTGACCGACGAGGAGCGCTCACGCGAGACCCGAGCGCGAGCCGAGACCGCGCTCGTGCGACTGCTGCACGAGCTGCGCGACGACGAGCCGGTCTTGATCGTCCTGGGCGGCCTCGTCCCGGACGTTCTGACGCGGGATGCCACCGGCATCGTTCCCGAGCACCTCGGCACCACCGACGTCGACGTGCTGCTCATCACCCATGTCGAGCCCGATCTCGACCTTGGCGCTGTCGAACGTGCGCTCGAACGTCTGGATTTCAGCCCCGACCCAGGCCAGGACGGCTGGCGTTGGCGTGGGCTCATCGACGGCGTGCCCGTCCGAATCGAGTTCCTCTGCGACCTCGTCGACCACCGAGAGGGAGAGAGCATCCGTCCCACCGGCTGCCGCAAGCTCTCTGCCGCCAATCTCCGCGGGACGGGCTACGTCGCACGTGACTTCGCGTGGGAGCAATTGCACGGCCGACTCGCCGATGGCACGCGCGTCGAGGTTCGGGCACGGTTCGCCGGACTGGAGGGCTACCTGCTGTCGAAGTGCGTGGCCGTGCGCACCCGCGCAGCCGTCAAGGACTATTACGACCTCGCCTACGTATTGCAGCACAACCAAGCCGGTGGACCCGAGCAAGCCGCGCGCCAGCTCCATGACGGAAACCTCCAGGACGCCCTCACGCCGCTGCGAAGCACGTTCCTGGAGGTTCGCGAGCGCTACCGGAAGCCATCGGACGCCGGCCCGCACGCATACGCCGAACAGGCGATGCAGGTCGATCCCGCGGCAGACGAGGCAGAGTTGCGCGCCGATGCCGTCGATGTCGTCCAGCGCTTCTGCGAAACCCTCAACGCATGAGCAATCTGCGAACGGCGCCGGACGCTGCGACGAGCAACCCCTGACCGTGCCGACTCCGCCGTGGCAACACTTTGGCAACGTCCGTACCGTCCAATGCGTCCAGCATGTCTCGCAAACCCCGCAAAATGGACCATCTGGACGCCCCTGAACGGGTCTACACGTCTTGATTAAGGTTGAGGGCCTTGTGGAGATTGTTCTCCGTGGTGGTTCGAGTCCACTGGGCGCATTTCGGCAGGGTTGAGCGTCGCTAATCGAACCACGCTGGAACCTATTTCAGCCCGCCATGCAGGGAGTATGGAGCTCCCAAGCGCCGTTCGCATCGGTATCAGCGTCGGTATGCGCGACCACGTGGCCTGACTGCGAGAACGTCGATCACCCGTTCGGAGTCCCGACGATCGAAGATCACGCGCCACTCACCTACACGCAGCCGCCACAGACGCTCGGCACCGCGTAGCAGCTTGACGTCTCCCTCGGGAAGCGCACCGATCGCGGCGCTGATCCGCTCCCGGTCCCGTCAGCCGAGCCGTCGCAGAGACTTCAATGCGGCCGGGCGAACCTCGACCCGTCATCCGCGCGGCTCAGTCAGCGTCCAGCTCCGCCTCGACCTCAGACCAAGGGACGCCGGGCTGCTTCGGGGAGTGTCCGAGGAACTGTGTAGGCATGAGCGAAAGAGGTTGCTATGCCTACTACTACGCAGGACCACATGGAGTCGCAGGAGCTGGTGTTCCCCGCGGTCGGTACCGGTCCGTTGGTCGGGTAGCCGGGGCGGTTGCCCGCCCCGGCTCCCATAGAACCGTGCTTGTGCTGTTCACACACGGCTCCTCGGGACGGCGGGTTGTGAACCCCGCCGCCGGCCGCTTTCAACGACCTTGACCTATCCCCACTCCATCGCAAGCTGCCCGTGGGTGGGGGCGACGATCTCCTCGTGCCAATCGCGGTGCAGCGCCACCAGCGAGTCGAGCCCACGGTCGGTAAAGAACCGGGTCCGCAGAGCGTTATCGACTTGCGGGATGTGGCTCAGCGCCCATATGGACCTTCGTCCCGTATAGACGCCGTGCCATGCTGCCCGCTGCTGGGCACCGAGGGCGATGAGGTTGCGAACGATCGTCGGACGGCGCTTCCAGTGGTGCAGCAGGATCGCACGCAAACGACGCCGGATATGAGCATCGAGAGCGCGCAACACGAACTGCTCGCCGGGCGAGACGATCCGGTAGTACTGGTGCCATCCCCGCAGCCACACGTTGATCCGCAGGATGCACCCCTGAAGGGTCCACCCCCACAATCGCGGCGTGAGCTGACGGATCTTCGCCATCGCCATGCGCTTGGCGCGCTGGGAGAGCAGAACCTCCACGGTTCCAGACTGCGGGTCTAACCGCAGAGAGAACCCGAGGAAATGGCGGTCCTCCGGACGAGCGACAGCCGACTTGGCTTGGTTGATCTTCAGGCGCAAACGCCCTTCGATGAACCCGGCCAGGCTGGCCATCACCCGCAGTCCCGCCCGCCCGCTCTTGACGTAGACGTTGCCGTCATCGCAGTAGCGAACGAACCTGTGACCACGCCGGTCAAGCTCCCAATCAAGCTCGTCCAGCACGATGTTGGAAAGCAACGGGGAAAGCGGCGAGCCCTGCGGCACGCCCTCCTCGTTTGCGACCACAACACCATCCGGCATCACGATCTTGGCCTTCAGCAACCCTCCGATAAGCACGAGCAGCCGCCGATCCCCGACCCGCTGCGCGAGCCGGGACATCAGCCGCTGGTGGCAAACCCGATCAAAGAACTTCTCCAGATCGATGTCCACCACCCACCCGTACCCATCTTGCAGATGCGCCTTGGCCTCCTCGATCGCCGTGTGGCAACCACGACCCGGTCTGAACCCGTGACTCGACGGATGGAACGTCGGCTCGAACACAGGCTCGAGTACCTGACGCACGGCCTCACAGACCACCCTGTCGATCACGTTCGGGATGCCCAGCCCGCGCTGGCCTCCACCCACCTTCGGGATCATCACCCAGCGCGTCGCGCCAGGTCGATAGCTCCCATCCAGCAAAGCAGTGGCCAGCCTCGGACCCGCGAGCGGCCACTGCTCACGCAGCTCGCCGACCGTCTGCCCATCAGGACCGGGCGCCCCCTTGTTCGACACCACCTTCAACAACGCCGCCGTCAAACGGCTCACAACCCCTTCCATCGTCACCGACGTGACCTATTCTGCACTGACGATCGCCTCCGGCACCCCCGCTTGGCCGGTCCCCGACAGGTTCGAGGCCACCACGCGAGCGGACCCTTCCGGGTCTTCTGCTGTCACGATCGGCAGGCAAAGCTGTCCCGCCGTTTGATCAACCGGGATCGCCTTCCCTTACGGACCAGGACTCGACCCGACACGCTCAGCGGGCATTACCCCGCCTTCCAGTAGTACGCGATCCTCCGACTTCTGCTGGGCCATCAACCGTCGTCCTCTCGTTCTCCGGCCTACCAGCCAAACGACTGGAACCCAGCAGACCTCCTGGGGTAAGACGCTGAGATTTCGCCGCGATCACGTCGCCAATACGCCCCCGGGACCGACAGGAACAGGGCATCGCTGCTGGCGGCCAGCTCACCCACCCAAAGGACGCCTTACGGCGCTTCACTCTCGTTCGCGACCACGACACACCCACGGCTTCCTTCAGACCCGCCCTCACGGAAGCCCCGCAGCGCAAACAGCCGCACTGGGACCACCCGGTCAATTCCGGGCCGCGCCCTTGCCTCATCGATGTCGGGTTCCCCCTGTCAGGGTCCCAGGACAGGACTTCCACCTCCGATCTCAAACGCCATGCCCAGCACACCGCTCGCCCTTCGGCTCCCTCCACTCCCCGGTACCGACCGCAGGGAACACCAGCTCCTGCGACACCATGTGATCCTGCGTAGTAGTAGGCATAGCAACCTCTTTC
Organism: uncultured Solirubrobacterales bacterium; assembly: GCA_963771915.1. Classification (GTDB taxonomy): domain Bacteria; phylum Actinomycetota; class Thermoleophilia; order Solirubrobacterales; family Solirubrobacteraceae; genus Palsa-744. The sequence goes on from CAVYVD010000003.1 coordinate 119,199, forward strand.
GCTCATGCCTACACAATTCCTCGGACACTCCCGATCTGGGCTCATATGGATGAGGGTTTGTCAAGGGGCAGCGTTGGGTTGTCCGGGTGGGGTGTTGACCGGGCATCGGGGTTGGGCACCGAGGGGACGCTGAAGGAGACTGATGGAGCCGGGGTCAAGGCCGGCCGGAGGCCGCCGGTAGGGCTTGGCCTTGACGCTGGCGGCGCTCGACTTTCCGGTGCAGATAATGGGGATTCGCCGCCTCTCGGGCGGCCTTAGTCGCTGCCTTTTCGTTTGTTGTTGGGTAACGTCTGTGGGCGTGTCGGGGTGTCGCGGCGTGCTCGTTTCGCGGGTCCTCGACTGTGGCTCGGAGTGTGATGTCCGGGCATTGTGGCGAGGCGGCTCCCGGGGCGCCACGAGCGGAGGGCCGGCGTGTTCGACCCTGTCTGGTCAGGCTCATATACGAGGGCTGGTTACCTCAAGACCTTTGTTCGTCGCCGGGCTTGCATTCTAAAAGCGGGCGCCGCCCGGCCAGGGGTGGCTGGGTTGCCCATAGCCCGTGTTCGCGGGCCCGTGGATGGCGACGTAGCGGCCTTCGTGGGTGCTCGTGTGCGCCCCGGCAGCCGCCGGCGCGCGAGATATGTGGTGTGGTGTTTTCAGGCGAGTGTGGCGGCCTCCCAGCAGAATGCGGCGAGCTCCCGCGCGCACGCAACCGCGACGGTGCCGGTGTGTTTACCGCGACGCTTACCGAGATGTGTCCAGCGTCCGTGGAGGCGTTGCTGCGCGCGCCACGCGATCTGCACGACCCTGGGGTCCTGGCCGGCTTGGCGAGCTGCGATGCCCTCCCCGACAGCGGGACGGTGACGGTAGTGGTGCGCAGCCTCGACGAGCAGCCTGCGCGCGTGCGGGGGGCCGGCCTTCGTGATCGAGCCCTGCACGCGCTTGCTGTCGGAGGTGTACTCGCTCGGCACGATCCCGAGGAACCCCGAGAGCAAGCTCGGCTTGGCGAACCGCTCGAAGCTGCCGACCTCCGCGCACAGCCCGGCCGCCGAGAGCGTGTCGATCCCGCGGAAGCAGCGCAACCTCGCGACTGCCTGCGCGTGAGTGGACGCCGGGACTGCCTCCGCGAGCACACCGATCAGCGCCTGGCGGCGCTGCGCGAGCCCCTCCACGCCGGCGCAGTAGTCGACGAACGTCGCACGAGACAGCGCGTCCTCGAAGGCGAGGTTACGCAGCCAGCGCCCATACGGCTGCGTCCACGCGCGCCCCGCATACCGCAACCCGCGGCGCAGCAAGAACTTCGACAGGCGATGACGCGAGCGCATCAGATCCCTTGCGGGCATCCTCGATGCAGCGCACCAGATCACGGAAACGCTCGTCCTCCTCGCTCGGCACGAACGCGAACGACAATTCCCCAGCCGCGAACAACCGCACGAGTCGCTTCGCGTCCCGCCGGTCGGTCTTCACACGGTCCCCCGGCGCCCTGGGGATCGACCCCGGCGCGACGACCCGCACATCCAGGCCGCGTCCCACCGCAGCGCGAGCGAGCCCAAACCCCGTCGGCCCGGCCTCGTACACCGCTCGCACCGGCCGGCCGAGCCCCTCAAGGAACGCGAGCGCGACATCACCCGGCGCGCCGCGCAGCCGCTCCACACGCAGCTCACCGCTCACCGGATCGAGCACCGCCGCGACCGACTGCGCCTGATACACATCAAGCCCTACCAGAGCCATACTCTCCGACATGGTCGGCACCTCCCATAGTTGGGGTATCGGCGCCGGGAACACCCGACGCCCAGTCCCCGCACAACCTATGCGCGAGGTGCCGACCGACCCTGACTCAACCGCCGAGCGACCGGCAATCCATAAGGTCTAACGGCCGCTACTGTACGAGCTGCGCGAAGACGATCCGTTCGTGATCGTCCTTGGTGGGCTCGTCCCGGACGTTCTGACACGAGATGCCACAGGCATCATTCCTGAACACCTCGGTACCACCGACGTCGACGTGCTGCTCATCACCCACGTCGAGCCCAATCTCGACCTTGGCGCCGTCGAACGTGCGCTCGAACGTCTGGGTTTCAGCCCCGACCCAGGTCAAGACGGCTCCGGTCAGCCGCCAGGCGACCCTGGAGGAGCATCGTGTCCTGCCGCAGGAAGTGACGGGAGGCAGATCGCGATAGAGGTCAACGCGCGAGGCCGGCGAGCTCTGGACGTCTTGGCATGGGCCGCGAGGACGTCTCCCCCCAGGTCGCCGCTCGCGATCGCCACGCCGCACTGCTGAGCGCGCTCGCAATCGCCGGCGCCGGCCTGGAGCGCCTGGCGACCGAGATCCGCACCTCCAGCGCACGGAGGGGCGAGAGGTGCAGGAGCCCTTCGCCGCCGGCCAGAAGGGCAGCTCGGCGATGCCTGATTTGCCGTGAGCAGTGAAATTCGAATGGATCTCGAAACATCCTATTGGACGGGTGGATTTTTGCGGTTGTCAGATAACGCCACCACCCGCCCAAGGGTCATATGCTTGCTAAGGAGATGCGGATCCGTCTACTGTCAGCCAAATATATTCACCTGCTGCTGCGCGGCTACCTCCCGAAGTTGTCATTTGCTATTAGCCCTCCTCCAGCATACGCAAGATACACCCCGACGGCACCTACTACGAGACGAGGCGCTACAATACCAAACGCCAGGTACACACCCCCTCCGACCGCGGCAGGCCCGAGAAAGGCAACACCAACAGTGATCAAGCCCGCCACAAGCAGGGTACCCCCTACCCAACTCCTCCAGCCGCGCCCTGTTGGGTCCGCGAAGTTCAGTGGATTGTCCCTAGCGTACTCGTAGGGTTCGTCTGTAACCCGGAGTGCTGGGTCAATCGTGAGAAACTGCGCAGTGGTGGGATCATATGACCGAGCACGCAGATAGATGAGCCCGGTGTCGATGTCTGTGTACTGGCCGTCATAGAGAAGCGGCGTGGCTGCGGTGCCGGCTGTGGCAACGAGCTTGCCGTAGGGGTTGTAGGTGTAGGAGGCCTCGACTTCGCCCTTGGTGTTGGTGAGCAGGCGTGTCGAGCCCTGCTGGTCGTGGTGGAAATAGAGGGTGGTACCCACATTTGAGATCTGCTCGACGGGGAGACCATCGGGGCCGTAGATGTAGCTGTTGGTCCCGTCGCTGAGCAGCAGCGGGAGTTCTTCGGCGGTGTCCCAGGTCAGGTTGGAAGTCCTGCCGTTGACGGTCTGCGACGAGCGCAGGCCGTTGCCGTCGTAGGTGTAGCTGTCTTTGATTTCAGGTTCGTGGCTGTTTCCAGGGCGTTCCACCCTGATGGGGTTGCCGGCCTGATCGTAGCCGTAGGTGGTGGTCGGGCCATGGACCGACGTCGCCTCGATGCGCTGGCCGGCTTCATTATAGGTGTATGTCATGCCGGCTCCGGCCTCCAGCTCGTCCGCGCTGTTGTAGGTGTAGATGTCGTTGCCGATTTTGGTAGGGTTGCCCGCGCTGTCGTACGCGTATTCCGTGCCTCCCGCCCTGGTGAGGCGGTCGTTTTCGCCATAGACATATTCGGCCACTTCCCCACCGGGCAGCCCCTGGGAGGTCGCCAGCTTGACCTGACCATCTCCGTCACGGGCGTAGTGGAGCGAGGCGAGCACTTCCGTGCCCCTGAGCATCGTGGTCCCGCTAATCTTGTCAGCGCTGTCGTAGGTGTATCTGTCTTCATTAGTTGTTTCGGATGGGAAGGTGATCGCGGTCAGGTTACCGTCGGGGCCATAGGAGAACTTGGTTGTCCTCGAGTTCCAGTCGGTGACTTCCTTCAAGCGCCCGTATCTGTCATAGGCACGGGTGACGGACTTGTGGTTGGGGTAGGTTATCTCGATTGGCTTACCTTCGAGGTTGTACTGATATGAAACAACTTCCCCGCGTTCGTTCCGGGCCTCGATCAGTCGGCCCAGTTCGTCGTAGGTATCCACTGTGATGCCTGTTCCGTCGGTCATCCTCACGATGTTGCCGTCGTATTCGTATTTCACAGGGTGAGTCTGTCCGTCGGAGTAGTCGATCCCAGTCGACCTGTTGCGGGCGTCATGGGTATAGGTGGTAATGCGCCCCAATGTTTCCAAATTGGCCGCGGGATCGGCCATCGCCGACGCCACCATCACTCCGACTGCTATCAGTACGACCAGGGACCCAAGCGTAAACAATCTCACGCCCGTCGTACCCTTCTGGTATTTTATCTTGAATGGCCAAATGCGGCCTATATCATTCATGAGCACGTCCTTTCGCTGAGATCTTTTGTGAGCTGGCACTCGACGACCGTTGACCGTCGGCGGTCACCGATCGACAATCAAGGACGGGCAATCAGTTTGATGAGAAAGCCTGGCCTTTGGCTCCCTCTATTCCCAGAGCAAGGTCGAGTTTGGTGGAAACACCATCGAATTTGATTTCTTTGCCCCCCGGCGGACTGCACCCTATTGCGATCCCCGGGCTCTTCACCGGATAATCAGGGACATCACACGTCGCGGTTCCCGTCAATTTAAACGTACCTTCCAAAGCACAGGCTTCAGCTCCTGCGACTTTCGATATTGCTATTTCGCCAAATACTTTTTCCGTTCCGACTCCCGATATGTTTACGATACCTGATTCAGTCAATTCGCCTGTGCTTTCCACATTGAAGTTTAGAATTTTGCACGTCGGCTCGTCTTCTTCAACGCCAGAACTAACGATATCTACTCCACACGCTTTGAGTTCTATCTTCGACTTGAATTTCCCTGCTTCCTCAAGGACGTTGGACGGTCCCGCGGGCAACAGTCCCTCCCCACATCCGATATGCGTAGTAAGTGAGGCGACTATAGCTTCCAAGCCTATTCCTCCGCTACCCCGGACTTCGACCGTTTCCCCTTTGGCGATAGCGGATCCGTTGTCTATCCATTCATGTGCCAGAGCCGTAGACGACTCACCAGCACCCAGCGCCAATGTTACCAATATAGTCAGAGTTACAAACCTTGTTCTAGTCATGATTACTACCTTTCTTGATCATCGTTCCATACATATGGTTGAGCCGATACGTACTTCTACGTCCCCGATGCGATACCGCCGCCTCGAAGTCTCGATGCCGTGCGCCAGGTGAGCCTGCCTCCGCTGCGAACGAGCGCGTCGGCGTAGACGCGCCCGGTGAAACCGATCACGCCCGTTGATGGCGACGAGCATGATCGAGATGACAAGCAGGACTTCCCACCACGCCACGGCGCCGAGCGCGATCCGTGCGGGTAGTAGCATGGGTGCGAACGCTGGAAGCAAGGAGAGCACGCGGATCCAGGTCTCGTGGGGCGCGGAGTGCACGAAGGCGTTGGCGGTCAGGCCCCGCTCCTCAGGCACATACCCGAACCGCGGCCGATCCGCGTCGTCGACGGCGTGGCCGCGCCAGGTCACCGAGCCGCGATCCGGCAACAGGATCCCCATCACCCCCGCATGGCCGTCGTCGTCTTGCCGGCGCCGTTGCGGCCCACCAGCCCCACGATCTCACCGGCTTCGACCGTGAGCGTCACACCGTCGAGCGCGACCAGGTCGCCGAAGCGATGATGAAGATCCGATATCTCGAGCATCATTCCCCACGATCACACCGCGGCCACGTCCTGATCGGCCTTGGCGACGGCTCCACATATACATCAGCAATCGGAGGCCGTCAATCAATTCGACTCAATTCGCGGTGTGTTTCTCTTTCGGCTGTCGCTGAAAGCCCATAGCGACCGGCCGCGGAGCCTCGATCGCGCAATCACCCCACCAGCGAAGAACCCTCGCATCTTGTTTCCAACTCGCGTGCGTGCTCCCACCACTCGACTCCTCAACAGCGCCGAGGAGGGCGGGCGGAAGCCGTGGATGTCCTGTCTTGGCTGACGCCACTACCGGGAGTAGCTGCCGGCCCCGGCGAGACCGACGGCCTTGGCCGCCCGCGCGGCTTCCAGATAGAGCGCTTTCGCATCAAAGCCGGGCCGGGGGTGAAGCGGGCGCGACAGCGCGACCAGCCTGGCTATGTAGATTTCGCTCGTGCCCTTCGGAGGGCAGATCGAGTAGCCGACCCGACCGAAGCCGCTGCGCCCGACGATTGCTCCAGAGGGAAGCGTGCCGGCGGGGATCCCCTCGGAGGTCGGGCTGAGCCCCGCCACCGCCCAGTCGACGAACACCGCTTCTTTGACAGGTTTGAGGTTGACGATGAACAGGGCCAGTTCGGCGGTTCCGTTCGGCACTCCACTCCACGTGAAGGGCAGCCACACGTTGGCTCCGTCGCACGTGTTGCGCTTGGCCAGCGGTGGCATCACGCCTTCGTGAGCCGGTGGAGGGAGACCGACCGCCGATACGCTGATCGTCACCGGAGCCGGCCGGATCGCGGTCTGACCGGCCGCACCGGTGGCCGGGGCGATTGCCGTCGAAGGCGAACTGGGCACCTGTGGGGCACCCGCCGGGAGTGGGGCCTGGGCAGCCTGAGTGGCGTGAGCAGCCTGGGTGGCCTGGGTGGCCTGGGTGGACTGAGTTGTCCGGGTGGATGATCCACTGCCACAGCCAGCTGCGGCAAAAACCCCCACCACGAGCACAGCTGTGATTATTTGCACCCACCTCATAGCTCGAACCATAGCGAAAGGCCCCCTTCCCAGGGTGAGGATCGCGATCAGTTCAAAGAGCGATATGGGAGGCACGGATCAAGACGTCTGAGTCCGATCGGATGATCGCCGCGCCGGGCGGCATTTGCCAGAAAGAGCACGGACAGACCACGGTGCCCGGCGACTCGGGCTTCTAACTCGCTCAATGATGTGGGCCAAGCTCGCCGAGATTCCCAAGGGCGCCTGGGAAGAGGCGACCTGCATGCACGGCGCGCAGGTCACCAGATGAGCCTGGGCCGACTCCCGGAGACTCCGTTTCGGGTGCATTCTCTCGCTCAACCGGCAGCAACGGCTCCCATACTCCCGCATATGGGCGGAAGCAGGCGCGCGGAGGGTATCCGGCGACACTGCCCCCTCGGACGAGCACGGGCACTGGCGCGCCAGAGCTCGCCCGCCTGGCCGCAGAGCTCAGGTCGACGAACAGGTGCATCGCGACCCAGGTCGAGACCCACATTCGCGCTCGCGCAGGCACGGGTTGCTGGGCACGGCTTCGTGACCGCATGTGTCCGGTTGGGGAAGCCGACGGGACTGGCGTTGTCGCCGACTTGATCATCCGGCGCGGCCTGGGCTAGGGTTATCGTATACCGGGTGACGACAGGAGCTGAGAGATGGTGGCGGACTACGTGCTCGCATACCGCGGTCGCGGGGGCATGGCGGCGGACGAAGCCGAGCGGGACAAGATGATGGCCGCATGGGGTCAGTGGTTCGGCCAAGCTTGGCCCGGTCCTCGGCGAGGGGCTGCCCGGTGCTTGCGCTGGCGGGACGCCCGACGTCGAGGAGACCCTCGTGATGCAGTAAACGCCTCACATGGCTGAGCGGCTCACACCCAGAGGGAGAGGGGCATGGGCGGCGCCGTCTGGTGCGCGCGGACAGCGGGCTGGTCATCGGAGGGGCGGCTGATGGCCGGCGAGATGCTGCGAGTCCTATCCGGGCCCGCCTCGGGAAGCGAGCTGCGTATCGGCGATGAGCTGCTGATTGGTCGTGAGAGCGGCACGGACGGCAACCTTGGTGGAGACATGGAGCTGTCGCGTCGCCACGCGCGGATCCTGCGCCTGCCTGAGGGCGGGCTGATCATCGAGGATCTCGGATCGACGAACGGCACCTTCCTCAACGGCTGGAAGATCCCGGTTCCTCAGTTCCTCGCAACCGGCGATCGGATCGAAGTGGGCGAGACGCTGATGGAGTTCGTCGCCCAGGGGCAGGCCACCGCCCTGCGCTCGGCGATGATCGGCGAGGCGAGCGAGACCCACCGTTCCGACGAGGGTTCCGTGCTGTCGGTGCGGGGGGTCACGAAGTCCTACGGTGAGCACCACGTGCTGCACGGTGTGGATCTTGAGATCCAGCCGGGCGAGATCGTCGGCCTGCTCGGGCCCAACGGCGCGGGCAAGACGTCGCTTGTTTCGATTATCGCGGGCCTGCGGACGGCAGACGCCGGGACGATCCGGATCAACGGGATCGATGCCCTGGCCAACCCTCGCCAGGCGCGGACCGCGCTCGGGATCGCACCGCAGGATCTCGGGATCTATCCGACGTTGACGGTCGAGCACAACCTCCGCATCCTCGGCCGGCTCAACGGCTTGGGCAAGCCGCTCGTGGATCAGCGCCTCGCCGAGGTCGCAAACGCCCTGAGCCTGACACCGATGCTCGGGCGCAGAGCGGGGACCCTGTCGGGCGGTCAGAAGCGCCGGCTGCACACGGGCATGGCGATGCTCCACCACCCACCGCTCCTGATTCTGGACGAGCCCACGGTCGGTGCCGACATTCGTACACGCCAGGAGATCCTCGAGGCTGTCAAGGCGCTTGCCGCGAAAGGACGCGCGATCTGCTATTCGACCCACTATCTTCCTGAGATCGAAGAGCTCGGAGCGTCGGTGGCGATCCTCGATGGCGGCAAGATCGTCGCGCGTGGATCGATCGCCGAGCTGATCCGCGAGTGCGCGACGACTGCTGTCGAGGTGCGGTTTGACGGTGCAGCTCCCCAGCTCGACTTCCCTGGCAAGCTCACGATCCAGGACAGCCTCCTACGGCTCGAGACTGAGGATCCGAAGGGGGCCGCCGCCGCTCTGCTGAACCGGATCGGTCGCGACGCGCCGCCGATTGCGAGCATCGAGGTCCTTCGCCCGAGCCTCGACAGCGTCTACCTCGCGCTCACCAACAGGCACTATGCAGAGATCCAGCCCGTGCCCTACGTTCCCGGGCAGGGACTCACGCCGCTCTCGGAGGGGACGGTCGGTAGTTCAGGTGTGACGGTGATGCGCAAGAGGGACGGCTAGGTGGCATGGCGCAAGAGATAATGAGGATCACCAGCGGCGCCGCCGCCGGCACCGGGTTGGAGGTCGAGACCGAGCTCATGATCGGGCGCGCGGCCGAAGGCGAGGGTACGCTGGGCGGCGACCAGGAACTGTCGCGACACCACGCACGCATCACGCGCGCGAACGGGGTTCTGACGATCGAGGACCTTGGATCCACCAACGGGACCTACGTCAACGGCGAGCGGATTGCCGGACCGCGTCAGCTGCGCCAGGGCGACTCGATCGTCGTCGGTGGCACCACAATCGGCGTGCACGCTGCGCAGTCCGAACCGGCGGACGCTGCCTCGCAGCGAACCGCGGTGCGCCCTCGGGGGCAGGCGACGACGCTCAGCCCCGGGCCCCCTGTCGAACCAGCGCCGCCTAGCGCCGAGGCCGGGGTGAGGAGCGCCCCTTACGCCTTCCCCAAGTTCGCCCGCGCAGCCGGCGGTCCCGAGCAGCAGCCCGGCGGTATCGTTCAGGCGCCGACGGCCAGTCCCCTCGGAGCGCTGATCGGGCACAACCTGAAATTGCTGCTGGGCGATCCGGGACCGATCATCCTCTATCTGATCATCCCGGTGCTGTCGATCCTGGTGATGCGACCGACGATGAAGACCATCCTCGTGCAGGAGGGCTACAAGAACGTCAACGGCTCCGAGCAGGCCGTTCCCGGGTTCATGATCATGTTCCTGTTCCTCTGGGTCATCACGCTCGGCAGGGGGTTCTTCGTCGAGCACGGGTGGAACACGTGGGAGCGGATGCGTGCCAGTCAGGCCAGCGTCGGGCAGATCCTCGCGGGCAAGCTCCTACCGGGAGCGCTGCTGATCCTGGCCCAGGTCGTGATCACGATGGTCATCGGCCTGACGGTGTTCGGCATGAACTCCAAGGGGCCCCTGCCGGTTCTGCTGGTGGTCGCCGTGCCGCTGATCACGTGCGTGCTGGCGATGACCGCCGCAATCGTTGCGCTGGTGCAGACCTACGCGCAGCTAGAGGCGATCGGCAACATGATCCTGATCGTGTTCGCCGCGATGGGTGGCGCGCTGACTCCCGTCGCATCGCTCCCCCCGACGATCAGGGCAATCGGACATGCCTTTCCCAGCTACTGGGCGCTCCTGGCTGCGCACAACGTGATCCTCGACGGCAAGGGGATCTCGGGCGTGCTCGTTCCCGCCGGCGTCCTGGCGGGGATGACGCTGGCGTTCTTGGTGATCGCGATGCTTCGCTTCAGCAGCTCGCAGGCCAAGCGGATCGAGATCTAGCAGGGGCCTGACGATCGTGATCGTCCTGTACGGCGCAACCGGCTACACCGGCGGTCTGATCGCTGAGGAACTGACGAGCGCCGGGCTGACATTCACGCTCGCCGGCCGCGACACGACGCGGCTCGCGGCGCTGTCGCAACAGCGAGGCGGCATCCCCTGGGCCGCTGCGTCGGTCGACGATCCGGCAGGGCTGCGCGCGCTGCTCGCCGATGCGCGCGTGGTGATCAACTGCGCCGGACCGTTTGCGCTCTCGGGTGAGGGCATCCTCGCGGCGGCTATCGAGACGGGAACCCACTATCTCGACACGACTTCCGAGCAGCTGTTCCTCAGGAAAGTGTTCGAGGAGAGATCCCCCGCGGCGCGGGAGCGCGGCGTCGCGCTCGTCTCGGGTCTCGGCTTGGGCTTGGTGGGCGATCTGCTCAGCCACCTCGTGGCCCGCGACCACGAACCCCTTGCCTCGCTCAAGATCGGCTACTGGACTGTGAACCAGGCCATGGGCCGGGGCACGGCGCTCACCGTGCTCGAGGTCCTGCGCGAGCGGGACCTGGTCTATGAGAACGGGGCCCTGAGCTTTGGCCACCGTGGTGTGCAGCTCGGCAGCTTCGAGTTTCCACCGCCGATCGGCAAGCAGCCGGTGATCCGCTTCCCGAGCTGCGAGGTGATCACCGTGCCGCGACACACCCAGACGCGGGAGGTTCGCGTGGTGCAAGCCGCAGCTGGCCTCGCGCCGAGGCCCGCCCTGGCCCGCTTCGTGCAGATCGTGCTTCCGGTCGGCCAGGCGGCCCTTCGGACCCCGATCTATCGCCTTGCGCAGCGCGCCGCGAGTCGCTCCTCAGCCGGTCCGACCGAGCAGCAGCGCGAGGCCGCCGAATTCACGGTCCACATCGTGGCGCACAGCGACACCGGCGCGATCGCGTTCGGCACCGCCCGCGGTCGCGATCCATACAGGCTGACCGCGGCGGCGTTGACCCATGCCGCCAGGCACATGTCGGGGCCCGATTACAGCCGCGCCGGCGCACTGGCGCCATCTGCTGCGTTCGACCCCGAAGCATTTCTCCGCGCGCTGGAACCGGTGGGCCTGTCGTGGAGCGTTGGGCCTCGGTGACGACGGACGACGCACGGCGTGCCCTGATCATCGGCGCCGGCCCGGCTGGCCTTGCCGCGGCTGCGGCGTTCACACGAGTTCAGATCCCGGTGGAGGTATTCGAGCGGGCCCCCCAGCTACGTGAGGTTGGCGCCGGTCTTGGCCTGCAGACCAATGCTCTGCGCGCCCTGATCAGAATCGGAATCGGCCGCTACATGATCGATCGGGGCACCCCCGTCGAGTGGCAGGAGCTCTACTCCCACCGCGGGAGACTGCTGGCGCGCCTGCCGCAGGGCGAGGTCGCAAGGCAGAAGGGCGTTCCGGGGGTGACCATTCGCCGCAGCGATCTTCAGAAGGGTCTGCTCCGCGAGATCGACGCTCGCCGGATCCATCTGTCGGCCGACTGCATCGCTGTCGAGCAGGACGCGGATGGCGCAATCGCGCACTTTGCCGACGGCCGGCGCGAGCGCGGCGCCCTGATCGTCGGGGCCGACGGGCTGCACTCCGTAGTGCGCACCACCATGCACGGCAAGGCCGAGGCAAGATACTCCGGCTTCACGGCTTGGCGCGGGATCGCGACCGTCGAGCCCGGTCTCGTGCCGCTCGACGTTGCCAGGCTCTACAGCGGTGCCGGCGCCCAGTTCGGGATCTTCCCTCTCACTCACGACGAGGTCTACTGGAGCGCATCCCTGCTCGCGCCGGCCGGCGAGCACCACGCGCCCGAGGGCCAGCGGGCCGAGTGTCTGCGGCATTTCGGCAAGTTCCCAGCGCCCGCGGCGACGCTGATTGGGAGCACCGCCGACGAGGCGGTGATCCGAAGCGACATCTACGACCGCGATCCGATCCGTCCCTGGTCCAAGGGCCGGCTGGTGCTGATCGGCGATGCGGCCCATCCGACCACGCCGTTCATGGGCCAGGGCGCCGGCATTTCGATCGAGGACGCGATCGTGCTGGCGAAGGAGCTGTCGCTCAGCGCGCCGCTTAATGAGTCCTCCTCGATTCTGCTCGCGCTTCAGTCCTACGAGCTGCGTCGCGCTGAGCGGGCCAACTCGATCGTGCTCGCCTCACGGCGCCGAGGTGAGCAGGCCAAGGCGAATGGCGTCGTGTGCGCCCTGCGAAACACCGCCATGAAGATGGTCCCCGACAAGAAGTGGCGCAAGGCCGTCGCGGACTCGATCGCCTACGACGTCTGACTCACCGATTCGCCAGGAGCTTCCCGCGATCGATTCGACACGCTGCTCGCGGCGGTCGCCGCCGAGACCCGTCTGACGATCTTCGACCGGCCCGGGGAGCGCTGGTGTCACATCCAGGCGTGGACCCCAGCCACTCCGCACGTGCCCGCAGCGCTTCCCTGACACGTCACGGACTACCCCCCCGCGGCCCCGAGCCGGTAGGCCACCAGCGCCGGTGACTGACCGGTTTCCCTCGCCGCACCGGCGGGGGCGATCAGGGTGTCACCGTCGACCACCACGCCCGTGTTGGTGCCGGCGGGAAGTTTGGTCTGCCATACCACTTCGCCGGTTTCTGCGGCGAACGCGTACAACGTCCCGTCGAAGGTGGCCGTGAAGACAAGGTCGTTGACCGCCGCGGGACCTCCGAAGTCGGCGTAGGGGAATGTGTGAGTCCACTTCACAGCTCCCGTGGCCGCATCCAGGGCGACCAGTTCGCCGTTGCCCGTGGGACCTTCGGTTTTTTCCGTCTGTGATGTGAACGACACCGGGAAGTTGACGATGGGTACGAAGACAGTCGACCCATTTGTGGCCATCGGGGCGATCACCCCGCCCAGCAGCCCCGGATAGACCGTCTCGGGCAAGTGCAGCTTGCTGTATTCGTGTTTCATCGCATAGATGCCGTCGTTGTCGTGGCCGTTGTGCGTTCCGACGGAGCGCTTCCACAGCAGTTTTCCGGTCTGGCTTTCGACCGCCACTACGAATCCGGCCTTGCCCGCCGTCACCACCGCCTGCTTGCCATCGATGTTCATCAGGATCGGGGGGTCCTGCAAATCTCGATCGTAGAGGTCGTGGGGGGTCTCCTGGTAGTACCACTGCATCTTGCCCGTCGTGGCGTTGAGCTTGATGAGCGAGTCGGTGTACAGATCCGGACCGGGCCTGCTCGATCCCCACGGGTACTGCGCGTTGCCCGGAAATGGCCCCGGATTGCCGGTTCCGAAGTACATGAACCCCTGTTCGTCGAAGGCCGGCGTGTACCACACGCCGCCCCCGGAGTTGATGTTGATATGTCCCGCCGACCACAGGTTTTCGGGCACCGTGTTGAAATGCCACAGCTTCCTCCCCGTTGCCCCTTCCAGGGCCCAGAGGACGCCGACCCCGTTGCCCCCATAGAATTCCGTGTTGTTGCCGGGCACGGTCGACACGTAGACGATGCCATCGCGATAGCCCGGAGGCATGTCGATGCCCTCCTTTGCGTTGCGCACGAGCAGCACCGCCCAGAGCAACTTGCCCGTCTTCTCTTCCAGCGCGAACGCCGAGGTTGCAGTCGCACCGTAGACACGCCCCCCCGAGACGACCAGTCCGTTCGGCCCCTGGTCGGGCGATGCGAAGATCTTCTTCCACAGGACCTTCCCCGTCTGGAGGTCGATCGCCTGAACGTTGGATTCAAGATCCTGGGAGTAGACGACCCCATTGCTGATGATCGGGGTGGAGGAATAGCTGCCGAACAGGCTCCTTGCGGTGATCGGCAGAGCCCACGCGACGCCGAGTTTCGAGACCGTCGCCCGGTCGATCGGACCGCCCGCGTAGCGGGTGTTCGAGAGGTTCGCGTTGGGGTAGCCCGAGCCATTGAATGAGTACGTGGGCGCCGAGGACCCGCATGACGATAGGGCGCCGCCCGCGACCAGCAGGAGAGCGATCGCCACAACAACCTTCGCCACCCTCCCGCGGCAATCTGGATCACGGCCTGTCCTGTTCATGAGCGAAGTGAACATGGGGCATCGAGATCGAGGGTGGGCAAGTGGCCGTCATGCCTGTGAGAAGAGAGTTCCATTTTGTCTGTGTCCAATCGAGGTTTATGGGTGTTTATTAACATGAATTGGTCTGATATGGATATGGCAAAAGGCGCTCTGAACGAGCGCCTCGGTCAAGCGCGAGTCAGTTCTTGGCCCGCTCAAGATCCCGCGCTGAAACGGGTTCGGATTCATCCTTGAACAGCCACGGGACGCGCTGCCCGATGACGGCGCCCCGGAAGCGCTTGCGAGGCCCGTACACGACCCACGTCGTGTCGACGGGGCCGTAGTACTCCTCGACGCGCAGGACCTCGGGGTGTTCGTCGGCGTGGTGGACGTGGGTGAGGCCGGCGTCGTAGTCACCCGCCAGGAGATGGCGGGCGACGACGGGCTTGGACGGCTCGTCCAGGACCGTCTCCCACCGCGTGAGGTCGGTGTACCCGCGGGTCGCCGAGACGATCCCAAGGCTCCTGGGATCCTCGACGTCGCGGCGCACGAGCAGCGCCAGCGCCTTGGTCGGGTAAATGAAGGTGTCGACCACGAAGACCTCCTCGTGAAAGCGCTCGGTGACGAGATGGACCTGCACATGAGCGCTGCACTGCACGAGGAACGTGTTGGGCTGCTCGCGGACCTCGCCGATCGCCTCGAGCAGGTCTTCGACCAGCACGATCTCCACAGACTCAAGACCCTGGAACTCCAGGTAGCGGAGCAGGGCGTTCTCGTGACAGGTGCCCGACGGTCCAAGTGTGATGAAGGTCGGGCGCCCCATACTCAGCGCCCCTCCCGCACTCTGGAGACCGCACTGCCGATCAGCTCGTCCTCCATCTTGCAGGTGGCGCCGATCAGCATCTCGAAGAGGTCGGCTGTGAAGTCGGAGGGCAGCTCGACCTCCGCGCCGCGGGCGAGATAGCGCGCGCGCACCGCCTCGACGCGGTGCGGCTGCATCATCGGGATCTCGTGCTCGCGCTTGTAGAGCGCGATCTCCCGGCAGATCGCAAAGCGCTCGCCGAGCGCACGCGCGATCCGGTCGTCGAGCTCGTCGAGGCGGCCGCGGAGGGAGTCGAGGCCGCTCACACGGACCACCTCCCCGAGGAGCCCCCCACGAGGGTGCCAGCGCCGGCGCACCCCTCAAGCAGTCCACTCGCGAACGCATCGCTGCACGCCGCGAGCGTGTCGAGCGCGTAGCCGCCCTCCTGGATCACGCACACCGGCAGCCGCGAGGCCGCCAGCAGGCGGCCGATGCGCGCGAAGATCGCCGGCGGGAAGCTCCATGTGCCGTGGGGGTCCCCCGCAACCGTGTCAAAGCCGAGCGACAGGACGAGCGCCGAGCTCGTCCGCGCGAGCGCATCGATCGAGGCGGCTGCCGCATCGAGGTACTCCTCGACGTCGGGGCTGCCCGCGAACTCGACCACCCGTTCGCGCTCGCTGCGCGGGCCCACCGTCAGCGCGGGGACGTTCGTCACCGGCCACGCGTGCAGCGAGTGCAGGCTCGCGTCCACCATCGGGGCGAGGATCGCGGAGGTACCGTTCGGGTAGTGCAGATCCAGGTCGAGCAGCCCCACCGGCCGCACTCCGCTCGCGCGCAGCGTCCACACGGCTGCCGCGGCGGTGTTGAGATAGCAGTAGCCGGCAAGCCAGTCCGGGCCGGCGTGATGACCGGGCGGGCGGCAGAGCGCGTAGGTGAAGCGCGCGCCGCCCACGAGGCGCTGCGCCGCGGTGATCCCCGTGCGCACGGCCTCGTGCGCCGCGGCGACGAGGCCCGCCCGCACCGGGATGTCGGGCGGTAGGCCGGGCGGCGCGAGCTCGGGGAGGACCACCGGCTCGTCCGAGCGAACCCGCCTGAGCGCCTCCAGGTAACCGGGCTCGTGCAGGCTGCTCAGGGCCAGCTCCACCTCCTCGTCGGTGGCCTGCGCGCCGAGCGTGCGCACGCCCGCGTGGCGGAGCAGCCCACGGCGCAGCTCCACCAGCCGGCGGCTGTCCTCGTGGCCGGGTAGGCGGCGCCCACCTTCGAGCACCCAGGGCGCCTCGTCGTGGCGGCCGGGGCGCTGCTCGATCAACAGGAGCTCGCTCATGGAAGCCCCCGTAGCATCCGTGTGCCGAGGGGCGCAAAGCCGTTCTCGAGATAGAACGCCTCGGTCGCCGCGAGCCCCGCGAAACGCTCCGGCGGCAGCCCGACCTCGACCCGCGCGATCTGCTGCTCCCGCGCGAGCGCGAAGAGCCTCCTCAGCAGTTCACGGCCGATCGCTTTCCCGCGCCAGAGTGGGTGCACCCACAGGTCCTGGATCAGCGCGTAGCGGCCCGGTACGTGAATCGCGCTCTGCCAGCTCACCCCGAGCAGGCCGACGATCGCTCGATTATCCCCGGCGTCCGCCATCGTGCCGTCGGCCTCCATCACGAGCAGCGCCCCGGCCTGGGGGCTGTCGAGCAGCGCTCGCGCGGCTACCTGCATCGCAAGTGTGGGAGGCGGCGTGCCGCCGAGCTCGCGAAGCAGTTCCTGCACGGCCTCGACCACCGTCGGGACGTCCTCGTGGGTTGCGGGGCGCACGCACCAGCTGAGCCCCGGAGTACTCATGCCGCCGCCGCCATCGCCGAGGGCTCGAGCTCGACGGTGAACGCGTCGAGCCCCTCGCTGCCGCTCACGGCCTGCGCGATCGCGGCCATCGGCGCGCGCGCCTTGAGCAGCAGCTCGTCGAACTCCTCCTCGGGGTCGGACTGCATCACGATCGCTCCCCCCGCGCCGATCGTGGTGGCGCCCGGCCGCAGCACGATCGTCCTGATCACGATGCTCAGGTCGACGCTGCCGTCGAGCCCGAAATAGCCGAGCGCGCCCGAGTAGACGCCGCGGGCGACCCGCTCGATGTCGTCGATGATGCCCATCGTGCGCAGCTTCGGCGCGCCCGTCATCGAGCCGCCGGGGAAGCAGGCGCGCACGCAGTCCACCGGCGTGCGCTCGCTCTCGAGCACCCCGGTGACCGTCGAGATGAGCTGGTGCACCGTGGGGTAGGACTCCACGACCATGAACTCCGGCACGCGCACGCTGTCGAGCTCGCAGACCCGTCCGAGGTCGTTGCGCAGGAGGTCGACGATCATGAGGTGCTCGGCGAACGTCTTCTCGTCATGCAGGAGCTCCCCGCGCAGCTCCCCGTCGCGGGCACCGTCGGCCGAGCGCGGCGCCGTCCCCTTGATCGGTCGCGCCTGCACGCGACGGTCGCGGTCGACCGCGAGGAAGCGCTCCGGCGAGGAGCTCAGCACCGCGAGATCGCCGAGCTTCAGGTAGGCGGCGAACGGCGCGGGGTTGCGACGTCGCAGCAGGCGGTAGCACTCGAACGGCTCCGGGCTCGCCGCGGTCGAGATCTGGTCGGTCAGACAGACCTCGTAGGACTCCCCCGCGGTGAGCGCCGCCTGGCAGCGGCGGATGTCGGCGAGGTACTGCTCGCGCCCTCTCCCACAGCGGAATGTCACGGGATCGGCACGCGGGTCGCCGAGCGCGACGGGTGAGGTCTCCGCCGGCGCGCCGAGTGCCTCCCGCACGACCGCCTCGGCCTCCCGCAACCAGCGCTCGGCGTCCCACGCGTACTCCTCCCCTCCCCTCCCCCTCCCCTCCCGCTCGGTCTCCTCCTCCCCGCCGAGGGCGAGCAGATGGGTGCATCCGCGGGTGTGGTCGACCGCGACGACGCGGTTGGCGAGCATCAGGACCGCGTCGGGCACATCGGAGCTGTGCACCGCCGGCGAGCCGCAGTCGGCCTTGCACTCATAGCCGAGGTAGCCCACGAAGCCCCCAAGCAGGCCGCGCGCGATCTCCGCGGGCGCCTCGATCGCACGCTCGGAGAGCTCGCGATCGAGCACGTCGAAGATCGAGCGGTACTCCACCGTGCTCCCCTCGGCGCCGTGCCTGGTCACCCTCCCCTCCCCCACCTCGTACTCGAGCACGCAGCGATCCGCGCCCGCGCTCGTACCCAGATAGGAGCACTGCGCGAGTGCTGTGGGCGCGTCGGCGCTGTCGAGCCAGAACGCGTGCTCGGCGGCGCCGAAGAGCCGCTGGAAGAGCAGCTCCGTCGAGGGCGCCCCCGGGAGCGTGCGCACGCTCAGCTTCACGCGGGAATCCCCACCAGCACGAGCCCGCGGGCGTCGCGCGGGCCGCGGCGCCATCGCCGGCCTGCTCGCCCGGGATGCGCGCGGAGCCCGGTGGCGGCGGGCGAGCGCGTAGAAGTTCTCGATGATCGCCCGGCCGTGCTCGGTGGCCACCGACTCGGGGTGAAACTGCACGCCCCACAGCGGCCGGCGGCGGTGCTCAATCCCCATCACCACCCCGTCCTCCGTCCACGCGGTCACCCGGCCTTCGGGCCCGATCGGGCCGGTGACCGCAAGCGAGTGGTAGCGCACCACGGAGAAGTCCTGGGGAATGTCCTGAAAGAGGCCGCTGCCCACGTGCTGGACCTCGCTCAGGCGCCCGTGCATCGCTCGGGGTGCCGTCCCCACCAGTCCGCTGAGCACGCGCCCCAGGCCCTGGTGTCCCAGGCACACGCCCAGCACCGGGATCTCGCTCGAGCGCAGGATGTCCGAGCAGACGCCGAAGTCGTGCCAGCGCTCCGGACGGCCGGGGCCCGGCGAGAGCACGATCGCGTCGAAGTCCCAGCGCGAGAGCGCCCTCCAGGAGACCATGTCGTTGTGGATCACGATCGGCTCCTCCCCGCTCACGGCCGCCAGCAGGTGGAAGACGTTGTAGGTGTAGGAGTCGTAGTTGTCCACCAGCAGCGTGCTCACCGCGCCGCCTCCAGACCCAATCCGCGCGCGCTGCGGTCCAGCAGCGTCTGCACCACGCGCTCCACGGGTTCGCTGCGATCGCGCTCCTCGTACCAGCGCACCAGATGCTTGAGATAGAGCGCGAGCTGAGCGACGTCGAAGCGCTCCACCGCCAGCCTCAGATAGCGCCGGTAGAGCTCCGACTGAACGACCGCGAAGCGGTAGTCGGGGTCCTCGGCTGGCCGAAACGGGGATTCGCGCCGAAGGCGCGTGTCTCCCGGCTTCGGTCGAAACGGGGATTCGCGCCGAAGGTGCGTGCCACCCGGCTTCGGCCTGCCGCTGTTTGAGGCGCCGGCGCTGTGACGGGCGCGCGCGCGCACGAGGTCCCAACCCAGGCTCTCGCCGTCCTGAAGCAACTGCTCGGGCTCGAAGTCAATCGGTGGGGCCACCGGGTAGAACACGAAGTACCCCAGCGCGATCTGAGCGGCGATCCGTTCCGCGGAGGGGTGCGCCTGACGCACCGCGCGCAGCCTCGGGGTGGCGTCGAACTGCGCGTCGATCCACTCGATCAGCTCGTCGATCAGCAGCGCCCCCTCGCTGGAGGCCAGCGCGCGCTTCTGCCTGGAGACCATCCCGTTGAAGATGTCGTGCGTCGGATGCATCTGCGGCCGGGCCGCAAGGGCCACCCCACCCGAGCTTCCGTTCCCCCCCGGCATCAGCTCGTCCATGAGCTTGCGCCTGCAGGTGACGTGCGAGACCCACTCCGTTCCGCACACCTGCATCGAGGTCATACCCTCGAGTTCGGGCGCCGCCATCCAGTAGGCGAGCGAGCGCATGTGCTGGGTGGGCAGTCCGTCGGCGCGCACGAGCGGGAACTCCTCGAAGTCCTCCAGGCCGGTCGCGTAGATGACCACGCCGTCCTCCCGCCGCCGCAGGCGGCCCTCGCGCAGGCCCGAGGCCGTCAACTCGGCGGCGTCCGCGAGGAAGTCCGACTCGAAGAAGACCCTGTCGAATGCGATCCCCAGCCGCGCGAGCGTCTTGCGCTGACCCGCGATCACCCAGGCGCGCGTCTTGTACCAGAGCTCCAGCGCCTCCAGTTCACCGCCCATCACCCGCCGCAGAAGCTCGTCGGCGGCGTCGTCGCGCAGCGCCAGCTCCCGCGTCAGGGAGTCTTCGGGGTACTCGATCTCCGCGCCGGTGAACGAACCGCTCGCGGCGACGTAGTCCGCGTAGCAGAGGCCCACGAAGTGATCGCTCTTCTCATCGCCGTCGGGCCAGGAGTGCGCGTGGCGGCCGCTGTTCATCACCCCGGCCATCGCCTCCCCCATGCTGCGGCCCGCGTCGGAGATCAGGCTGCGCCGCTCCACCTGCGCGCCCGCCTGCGCGAGCGCGGCGGCGACCGCGTTGCCGATCGCGAGGTTGCGCAGGTGACCGATGTGCAGCGCCTTCGTCGCGTTCGCGTCCCAGAACTGCACCGAGAAGCGCTGTCCGTGCGCGAGGTCGCCAAGCGCCGCCTCCGCGCTCCCGCCCGCCTCCAGAGCGGCCCCGACTGTTTCTATCCAACTGTCCCGCAGGCGCAGCCGCACTCCGTCGCCGTCGTGACTCACAGCCTCCGTCCACGGCTCCCCCTCGATCCGCTCGAGCTCCTGTAGCGATGCGCGATCCTCCCGCCACCTCGGCAGGCGCGGCACGAGCTTCAGGTCGTAGCACTGCTGTGGGCGCCTCGGCGCCCGCGCGGCCCAACGGGCGGGCGCCCCATTGGCCATCGGGACTTCCTCGAAGTAATCAAAGAGATTGGCAGTCATGAGCACCAACGAGATCGAGCTTTGTTCCATGCACCAGCCGGGGCTCGAACCCGGATCAGCGGCGTTTAAGGCCGCCCCTTAACCGATTAAGGTACTGGTGCCCAAGGCAAGCCGACCGCCCGGCTCTTTCACCGCCGACTCCCTGAAGCGCCTTCCCGGTCGAGTCCGCTATCTGGAGCTTACCAGATATCATGACTCCAGCCACTTGCGTTCCGGACTCAAAAGAGTGCAGACTCGACACTCCGCAGAGTCCACAATATCGCCTGGGCATCGCCGAATAGGTGAAGTGAGAGACATTCCCCGAAAACCAAGAAGTGAGAGACATCGGAAGCCAACTACTAGTGAGAGACATGAGCCTTGAACCAGCGGCTCACACTTGCGCGCGCTCCTAAGGTGAGAAATATGAGCATCACTCCAAGCCTGCTCACAAGCAACGATGAACCCGGGGGGCTGCCCCCCGGTCCCCGCATGCCCAGCGCGGTGCAGGCGGTCGGCTGGGCGCTGCGCCCGCTGCCGTTCATGGAAAGCGCCCGCAGGCGCTACGGGGATATCTTCACCATGCGTATCCGCCATGGTCGCCCCTGGGTGTTTCTGAGCCACCCCGAGGACGTTGGTAAGGTGCTCACGATCAGCCCCGAGTTGGTGCGCGCCGGCGCGGGCGAGGCCAACCCGCTGCTCGGACCGCTGCTCGGGCCGCGCTCGGTGATGCTCCTCGACGAGCCCGAGCACATGACCCACCGGCGATTCATACTGCCCTCCTTTCACGGCGAGCGGATGCGCGGCTACGGGGAGATGATGGTCGAGGTGGCGCGCGCGGAGATCGCCCGCTGGCCGGTGGGCGAGCCCTTCGCCCTGTGGCCACGCATGCAGGCGATCAGCAACGAGGTGGTGATGCGCGCAACCTTCGGCAGCACCGAGGGCCAGAAGATGGAGCACCTGCGCGTGCTGCTGAAGCGCCTCACCGACTGGCTCAACGACTCCTCACGCCTGACGCTGCTCGCCACGTTCGGCTCGCGCTGGCTGTCCCGCAACGCGCGCTTTCAGGAAGTGCTCGCGCCCGTGGAAGCGGCGCTACTGGAGGAGGTGCGCCGGCGCCGGCGCACCCCCGGGCGCCCCCAGGACGAGGGCATCCTCTCGCTGCTCGAGCAGGCCTACGACGAGAGCGGCACGCCAATGACCGAGCAGGAGCTGCGCGACGAACTGATCACGCTGCTCTCCGACGGGCCCACCGCGACCTCCCTGTCGTGGGCCTTCGAGCGCCTGCTGCGCCACCCCGAGAAGCTCGCCCGCCTGCGCGAGGAGGTGCTCGCCGGCGCCGAGGAGACCTACGTGGACGCGGTCGTCAAAGAGATACTGCGCCTCTGCCCCGCGGTCCCGCTGGTCATGCGCGGCCTGGTAGCGCCGATGCGCCTCGGCGGCTACGAGATCCCCGCGGGCACCACGGTCGCCCCGTGCATCTACCTGGTCCACCACCGCGAGGACCTTTACTCCCACCCCTTCCGCTTCCAGCCCGAGCGCTTCCTCGGGGCTCCGCCGGAGAACTACACGTGGATCCCGTTCGGCAGCGGCGTGCGCCGCTGCGTGGCGGCGGCCTTCGCGCAGCTGGAGATGAAGCAGGTGATGCAGACGGTCCTCGAGGAGGTCGAGCTCGGCGCGGCGCCCTCCGGCAGCTCACAGCGGGCGAGGAGGAGCTCCGTGGCCTTCGCTCCCGGAGACCAGGCGCCCGTGATCGTCAAGCGCCGCACGTCCGGAATGGCCAACGCGCCGACGCTCGCCGCGGCGTGAGCGGCGAGGCTCACCGCGGCGTGAGCACCCACCCTCACGGAGGGGTGAACGCCGACCCTCGCCGCGACGTGAGCGCCGAGACCGATCTGCTGGTCGTGGGCGCCGGGGCCAAGGCCGCCGCGCTCGCGGCTAAGGTCCACGCGCTCAACACGCTCGGCCTGGGGCCCCTCACGCTGAGGATCGTCGAGGCGACCGAACTCGCCGCGTCGTGGTCGGGGCGCAATGGCATGACCTCCGGCGAGGAGCCCCTGGCGATCAGCCCGATCAAGGACGTCGGGTTCCCCTACCAGAGCTACGAGGCCTTCGGCGAGGTCGGGGACGCGATCGACCGCACCGTGATGCCGTTCTCCTGGCAGCGCTACCTCATCGGCCAGAAGAGCTATGCCCGCTGGGTGAACGCCGGCTCGCCCGCCGTGCAGCATCGCGAGTACGGCCAGTACCTCACGTGGGTCCTCTCGGGCGCCACCGAGGGGGTCACGCTCGTGAGCGGCCGCGTCACACAGGTCTCGCTCGCGGCGCAGACCGAGTGCTGGACTGTCGAGGTCGCGGGGCACACTGGCCGACGGCAGTATGGCTGCCGTGCGCTGGTGCTAACCGGCCCGGGCGTCCACCGGCATCTCCCGCATGACCCCGGCGCCGCTGCGAGGGTCTTCCACTGCGACAGCAAACGCACCGAGCTAGCCTGCATCCCCCCCAAGGGAAGCCCTGAGATCGCGATCGTCGGCGGTGGCGAGAGCGCACTCAGCTGCGTGGCGTTCCTGCGCGCCTTCCGGCCGGAGGCTCGACTCACGATCTACACCCCCACCCTGCCGCTGAGCCGCGGCGAGAGCTTCCTGGAGAACCGCGTCTTCTCCAACCCCGACGACGTCGCCTGGAGCTCTCTGGATCTGCAGACACGCCGCGACTTCATCAAGCACTGCGACCGGGGGGTCTTCGACCCCGGGTCCCTGGCGGAACGCGCCTACGACGAGCAGTGCCGCTTCGTCACCGCGCGCGTGGAGCACATCGCTGCGCAGGCCGGCGGCCACGGAGTGCGCGTCGAGCACTCCCTGGGAGACCAGACCGGCAGCGAACGGCACGACTACCTCGTCAACTGCACCGGTTTCGACCTCCTGGAGCAGCTCCGAGGCCTCTTCCCGCCCGCTCTGCGCGCCGAGATCGAGGGGCGGGCGGGGCCGCTCTGGGACAGGCCCCCCGAGGCGGAGATCCCGATCGGACGATTCCTCGAGCTGGAGGGCGTCCGCCCGCGGCTGCACATGCCGGGCTTGGGCGCGCTCAGTCAGGGCCCCGGGTTCGCGAACCTGGGCTGCCTGGGGCTCCTCGCCAATCGCGTGCTCGAACCGCTCGTGCTCGGCAGCGACGCGCCGGTGGCGGCGGCTCAGATCGAGCGCTGGTAGGAGCGGAAGGCGCGCGTGGCGAACAGCCCGCAGAGCAGCGCGAGCGCGAGCAGGTAGCAGCCGCGCGAGAGGATGAGGCCCCCATCGGGGTTGGCGGAGAGCGCGGAGCGCCCAGCCTGTACGGCCCAGTTGACGGGGTTGAAGCGAGCGACTTCGCGGATCCACACGGGAATCAGGTTTTCCTGCATGAAGGTCGCCGAGAGGAAGGTGAGGGGGAGCACGATGAAGTTGACGGCGGCGATCAGCGTCTCCTCGCGGCGGGCCAGCAGCGCGAGGCCGTTGGAGATACCGCCGATGCAGGCCCCCAGCAGCACGGAGACGACGATCAGCACCAGCACCCCGAGGACGCCCCCGGGGAAGCTCGCGCCGATGAGCAGGCCAAGGGCGACGATGATCAGCGACTGGATCACGATCACGATCGCGGCCTGGATCAGCGGGCCGGCGATCAGCGGCCAGCGGCTGACGGGCGAGACCAGGAAGCGGTCGAGCACCCCGTGTTCGAGGTCGTTGAGCATCGCCATCCCGCTCCAGCCGGAGGAGAACAGAGCGGTCATCACGACGATCCCGGGGGTGAGGAAGTCGATGTAGGAGCCCCCGTGGAAGCCGGGGATTTCGACGATCTTCCTGAACAGCGCGCCGAACAGCAGCAGCCAGATGATCGGCTGGGCGAGCGTGATCGCCAGGTACCAGGGCTGGCGCATCAGGGTCCTCAGCTTGCGCTGGGTCATGTGCCAGGGGGACGCGAGCACGCTCACCGGCCACCCCCCTGTCCGCAACGGCACCCGGGCACGCTCAACGCCGACCCTCCTCCCCGCCGGTGCGCTGCTGCACCTCGGCGTCGCTGAAGGCGCGTCCGGTGTGGCGCAGGTAGACGTCGTCGAGCGAGGGACGCGCGACAGTGGCTGAGGCGACCGCGATGCCGGAGCTCTCCAGCGCCGCGAGCGCGGCGGGCAGCGCGATCGCCCCGGAGTCCGCGCGGGCGCGCAGGGAGCGGCCGTCGAGCACGACCTCCCGCAGGCCCTGCACGCCGGCGAGCAGGCCGGGCGGGAGGCCGCCCGAGGTGGGGTCGGCGAGCTCGATCTGGACGGCGTCGCCCCGCAGCTGCCCCTTGAGCTCCTCGGGGGTGCCGCCCGCGACGACCTGCCCGCGGTCCACGATCGCCAGGCGCTGGGCGAGCCGGTCGGCCTCCTCGAGGTAGTGGGTGGTGAGCAGGATGGTGAGGCCCTCCCCGGCGGCGAGGCGGGAGATCTCCTGCCAGATCTCGGCGCGGGCCTCCGGGTCCAGACCCGTGGTGGGCTCGTCGAGGAACAGCACCTGGGGGCGCTGCACGAGTCCCATGGCGACGTCGAGCTTGCGCTGCATCCCCCCGGAGTAGGTGCGCGCGAGCCGCCCCCCGGCGTCGGCGAGGCCGAAGCGCTCCAGCAGCCCATCCACCTGCTCGGCCAGCGGCCGCCCCCCGAGCCCGTAGAGCTGTCCGGCCAGCGTGAGGTTCTCGCGGCCGGTGGCCTCGGGGTCCACGCCGGAGCGCTGCGCGACCACTCCGATCGAGCGGCGCACGCGATCGGGCTCGCGCAGCACGTCGGCGCCCGCGACCCGCGCGGAGCCCGAGTCGGGCCGGGTGAGCGTGGTGAGGATCTTGACGGTCGTGGACTTGCCCGCGCCGTTGGGGCCCAGCAGCGCGAAGATCGTCCCCGCCTGTACCTCGAGGTTGAGGCCGTCCAGGGCGCGCACCTCGCCGGGGTATGTCTTGACCAGATCGGCCGCCTCGATCGCCTGGGTCATCGCCTGCTCCATCGCCCGCCAAGATAGCGACGGCGCACGCCGGTGCCGGCACACCGAGGGTGGCACTCGCGGGGCGTCTGAACGCAAGAGGCCACGGCCCTACCGCGATCCATCCCCGTGCCCGGGGTGGGCCTCGGGACTGTCGGGCTCGTCCCCGAGGAGCTCGCGGGCCTCGGGAGTGGTTTCGACGGCGCGGATCAGCACGGAGAGAACGCCGCCCAGCAGCGGGGCGGGCACGGTCCGGGGGTCGGTGAGCTCGAGCATCGCGAAGCCCACTCCGAGCCCGAGCATCACGGTGGCGAACCGCTCGGCGGCCTGCTCGGGCGCCTCCCGGCCCGCGTCCGCGGCGCTCTCGGCGGCGAAGCGCGCGAAGGTGGCGCGCAGCTCCCGCAGCGCCTCCGCTAGACGCAGCCGCAGGGACTCCTCGCGCTGGGCGTGAGCCCAAAGCTCGACGAAGAGGCGGAAGCGGTCGGGGTGCTTCTGCAGGCCATCCATCCACCGCTCGCTGCCGGCCAGCGGGCGCTCCCAGGTGGCGCGATCGCGGTCGAAGAGCTCGATCTGCTCCGCCACCAGGACGGCGAGGTACTCCTCCACGAGCGCCACCAGCAGGTTCTCCTTGCTGCCGAAGTGGGCGTAGAGTGCGCCCTTGGTGTAGCCCGCCTCGGAGGCGACCTCGTCGAGGGTGGCCCCGGCGAAGCCGCGGCGCGCGTAGAGGAGCGCCGCGGCCTCCAGCAGCCGCGCTCGCGTCTGGGCCTTGCGCGCGCTTCGGTCGAACTGGCCGCGCGGCATCACGATCGCCTTGACATATACTCATTAGTTGATATACTCATGGGTATTAACATCCTAGTACAGAGGAGCGGTAGCCGTGACGAACCAGTTGCCCCCAGGTCCACGTATGCCGGCAGCCTTGCAGACGCTCGGCTTCTGGAGCCGTCCCAACGCCTTCATCGAGCGCTGCGGCGCGCGCTACGGACGCCGCTTCACGCTCCGCCTGCTCTCCCAGCCCCCCTTCGTGGTGCTCTCGGACCCCGAGGAGATCAGGGAGGTGTTCCAGGAGCCCCCCGACGTCCTGCACCCCGGCGAGGGGGCGCGGATCCTCGAACCGCTCCTCGGGCGCCACTCGGTGATCCTGCTCGACGAGGAGGCCCACCTGAAGCAGCGCAAGCTGCTCCTGCCAGCCTTCCACGGCGAGCGGATGCAGCGCCTGTCGGGATTGATGGCGGAGCTCGCCGAGGCCGAGGTGGCCTCCTGGCCGTGCGGGGAGCCGGTCGCCCTGCACCCCCGCCTGCAGGGGCTGACGCTCGAGATCATCCTGCGCGCTGTCTTCGGCTTGGAGCGGGGCTCCCAGCTGGATGAGCTGCGGGAGCTGCTCACGAAGATCCTCGCGTTCGCCGAAAACCCCCTCTCGATGCAGCCCCGTCCCCCGCGGCCGCTGACCGTCCGCGGACCGATCGCCCGCCAGGACCGGATGCTCGAACGGACCGACGAGCTGATCCTCGAGCTGATCGATGAGCGCAGGCGCGCGAGCGCGAGTGCGAGCGAGGAGAAGGGGCAGGGAAATGGGAGGGGGAAGAAGGAGGGGGAGGAGAGCGTTGACGTGCTCGCGATGCTGCTCGACGCCGAACACGAGGACGGCTCGCCGATGGGCCCACAGGAGCTGCGCGACGAGCTGATGACCGCGCTGGTGGCCGGCCACGAGACCACGGCCTCCGAGCTGGCCTGGGGATTCGAGCGGCTGGCGCGCGAGCCGGCAGTGCTGGAGCGCCTCCACGATGAGCTGGAGGGCGACTCGGATGAGACGTATCTGACCGCCACCATTCAGGAGATCCTGCGCCACCGGCCGGTGCTGCCCCAGGCCGAGCCCCGGATGGTCAAGCAGCCCGTGACGATCGGCGGGATCACCTACCCGCCCGGGGTGATGCTGGTCGCGTTCATCCACCTGCTCCACCACGACCCGGAGCTCTACCCCGACCCCCACGCGTTCCGCCCGGAGCGGTTCATCGAGAGCGAGGGAGGGAGGGCGCCGGGCACCTACACGTGGATCCCCTTCGGGGGCGGCCGGCGGCGCTGCCTGGGCGCGAGCTTCGCGCTGCTGGAGATGAAGCTCGTGCTGCATGCGGCGCTCGAACGCTACGAGCTGCACCCGGCCGGCGAGCACGCGGAGCGCACCCGCAGGAGGCACATCACTGTCAGCCCCGCCGGCGGCTGCCGGGTGGTCCTGCACGAGCGCGTCGCCCATGCGTCCCCTTCGCCGGCATCGACGCCCAAGCCCGAGCCAATCGCCGCCTGAGGCAGCTCTGGCAAACCGTGCCGGCCTGAGAATCGAGCCTCGACCCAAATCCGCGGCGCCCACTCAGGGTCGCCTCCCGGCCGGAGAATCGATCCTCGAAACGGGCCCCCGGGCGACCTACTCCACGACTCGCGTCGGGGCCTCGCCCCAGAGCTGTTCCAGGCGGTAGAACTCGCGCGTGGCGGGGGTGAAGATGTGGACCACGACGTCGAGGTAGTCCATCAGGATCCACTGCGCCCGACTCACGCCTTCCACGCGGCGGGGCAGGACGCCGTGCTCGCGCTTGGCGCCCTCGTGGATCGCGTCGTGGATCGCCTTCACCTGCCGATCGGTGTTTCCAGTGCAGATCAGGAAGTAGTCGGTGTAGCCCACGAGCCCGCGCATGTCGAGCTCGAGGACCTCGCGGGCCTTCTTCTCCAGCGCGTAGCCGGCGATCTCGCGCGCCAGCTCGGTGGAGGGGAGGACCTGGGCGGTGGGGCTCATCGGTCCGCAACGCCGATCGGAGCGCGGTAGAGACCGTGCTCGGCTATGTGGGAGGCGACGGCGGACCCAACGAGCTCCTCGACGGGCAGACCGCAGCGCACCCGCTCGCGGACGATGGAGGAGGAGACGTCGATCGGGGGCATGCTCAAGAAGCTTAGGTGGCGGGCACGCGGGCGCCGGGCGACCTTCGCTCGATCGCTCTCCGCCTGGTCGCTCTCCGCCCGCCCGCTCTCCGCTTTGCCGGCCTCACGAAGCAGCGGGGCGAGCGCCTCGCTCACCTCCTCGCGCCCTGCTCCCGCGCGCAGCGCGACGGCAAGGCCTGCGAGCGCAAGCAGCTCCCCGGCCTCGCGCCAGGCCGGGAGGGTGCGGGCGACGTCGGCTCCGAGGATGAGCGTGAGCGAGGTGCCGGGGTGCGAGGCATGCAGGGCTCTCAGGGTATCGACCGTGTACGACGGGCCCTCCCGTTCGATCTCGCGTGCGCAGACACCCACTCCCGCGACGTCCGCGAGCGCTAGGCGGCACATCTCCAGGCGGCTCCCCGGCCCGGGGTCCTCCTCGACGGGCTTGCCGGGCGAGAGGCGGGCCGGCATCAGCAGGACGCGCTCCAAGAGGAGCTCCTCTCTGGCGTGGCGGGCGAGCGCGATGTGGCCGCGATGCGGGGGGTTGAAAGTGCCGCCGAGGATGCCCAGGCCGGCGGGGTGCGCATCGGCGCCGAGCACGGGTGCGTCGTGGGGGGGCGCCACGGGCGTGGCCTCAGGCGCGGACGTGCCCGTCGCCCTCGATGAGGTACTTGAAGGTGCAGAGCTCCCGCAACCCGATCGGGCCACGGGCGTGAAGCTTCTGGGTGGAGTTGCCGATCTCGGCGCCCATCCCGAACTCGCCCCCGTCGGTGAAGCGGGTGGAGGCGTTGACGTACACGCAGGCCGCGTCGACTCCGAGCTGAAAGGCGTGCGCGGCGGCGGCATCGCGGGTGAGGATCGCCTCGGAGTGCCCCGAGCCGTAGCGGCCGATGTGCTCGATCGCCTCCTCGATGGAGTCCACCACGCGGACGGCGAGGGTGAGCGCGAGGTACTCGGTGGCCCAGTCGTCCTCGGTGGCGGGCTCCAGCAGCGCCGCGGTGCCGGCGGGCGCCCCCCCGGCAACATCCCCCTCGCTGCTGGCGACGCCATCGGTCGGCGCGCCGGTGGTGCCACTGGACGGCGCGATCGAGGCGCCATTGGTGTGCGCGCCCGTGGCGCCGCCGGCCGCAGCGAGCGCGAGGGTGCGCTCGTCCCCGCGCACGAGCACGCCGGCGTCATGGAGCGCGCGGACCACGCGGGGGACGAACGCGCCCGCGGCGTCGCGGTGCACGAGCAGCGTCTCCGCGGCGTTGCACACCCCGGGCCGCTGGACCTTGGCGTTGAGCACGATCCGCTCGGCCGCGTCGAGGTCCGCGATGGCGTCCACGTAGACGTGGCAGTTGCCCGAGGCGGCGTAGATCACGGGCACGGTGGCCACCGCTTTGAGCGCCGCCTTCAACCCCTCCCCCCCGCGCGGGATGATGAGATCGAGGGTCTCCGTCTGGGTCGCGAGCTCCCCGAGCTCCTCGCGCCCCCCGCCCGCCACGAGGCTCACACACCCCGGCGGCAGCCCCGCGGCGACGGCGGCCTCGGAGGCGATCGCCGCGAGCACCGCGTTGGAGTGCGCCGCCGTCGAGGATCCCCGCAGCACGATCGCGTCGCCGGCCTTCAGGCACAGAGCGGCGGCATCGATCGTGACGTTGGGACGGGCCTCGTAGACGACCGCGATCACCCCGAGGGGGACACGGACCTTGAGCACGTCGAGCCCGTTGGGCAGGCGCCGACCGTCGATCACCTCGCCGACGGGGTCGGGCAGCGCGGCGATCTGCCTCACCGCGGAGGCGATCGCGCCGATGCGCGCGGGGTCGAGCGCGAGGCGGTCCAGCAGCGCGTCGCCGATCCCGGCCTCCCGCCCGGCGAGCAAGTCGAGCTCGTTCGCCGCGAGGATCTCCGGCGTGCGCTCGAGCAGCGCGTCCGCGATCGCGAGCAGCGCGGCGTCCTTCACCGCGGTCCGCACCGTGGCGAGCCGCCGGGCGGCGCGCTTGGCGGCCGCGCAGAGCTCGGGGATCGATACGGCGGCGACGGTGGCCATGGCTCTCAACAGGGTACGACAGGCCGCGCCCGCGGTGGCGGGTCGGCGGTGCCGACCCACACGTCGAGGCGGGGGATGCTCGTGCTCGCCAACAGCCACCGAGTAGCCCCTGGTCATGGATCTTCAGGGCTCCGCGCTCCCTCGGCGGCTCGTGACGCTAGCGGATCGCGTCCTCCAGGCCCTCTCAGGATGTGAGCAAGGACGACGGCGAGGATTGCACCGGCGAGCGGCCCAACGACGTAGACCCAGAAGTGCGAGTAGTCATCCAGGACCAGGTCGGGGGCAAAGGAGCGGGCGGGGTTCATCGAGGCGCCTGAGACCGGGCTCGACCACAGTCCGGCGAGGATGATGTACGCGGCAACGCCGAAGGCAGAGATCGGCCCCAGGTTCTGGGCTCGCGAAGCGGTCCCGAGGATGGTGGAGACGAGGCCGGCCGTGAGTACGAGCTCCATCGCGACCGCCTGCATGTCGCCGATGCCCGCGCCGGGCACGGTGGCTCCCAACGACCCAACACGCCCGAACATGGCGAGCAGGAACAGGACGGCGAGTGTGCCGCCGAGTAGCTGGGCGAGTACGTAGCCCGGGACGCGGCGCCACGGGAAGTCTCCCCGCAGCGCGAATGCGATGCTGACGACCGGGTTGAGGTGCGCGCCGGAGACGGCTCCCATGAACAGGATGACCGCGAGTACGGTGAGGCCGGGGGCGCTGACCGCGGCCACCCGGCCGATGGCGACATGGGTGGCAGCGCCAACGACCGCGGCGCCGGCTCCGGCGAGCACCAGCAGGAAGGTGCCGAGCGCCTCTGCGAACAGACGCCGCCACTCGAGGGCGGTATCCTCGAAGCGCTCCACCCACCATGCGTCGCGCGCAAGATGCCCGCCGGACGTCCGCTCGCGGTCGAGCTCGCCGGTGCTGCGGTGCTCGGCTGGGGCGCTCAGCTGGACCAGAGCAGCCTGCCGGGGACCTGCGCGTCCTCGTCGACCCGGTAGGCGGCCGATGCGCGGTGATACCCGTCGCCGATGACCAAGTAGTCCCTGATCCCACCGATCAGGAGGACCGGTGAAATAGGGATGCCGTTCTTGATCTTCTCGAGCTTCTCGGCAACCTCAGCGCTCTGCTTTGACTTCAGGGGCCGCAGTCCTGCCGCGCGCAACAGGTCCTTGGCGGCCCAGTGGCCGAGAGGGGCGGTGCGCAGGGCGGCGATGGTCTGCGAGAGCGAGGAGGGCGCGAGCACCATGCTGAGAAAGCTGTGGGCGGCCAGGTAGTCCTTCTCTTCGGGCTCCTCGAGCCAGCGGATTCTCGGAGTGCTCGCCACCAGCCGAGTCTAAGGGCCTATCCCGGTTGGGTGGTGGCGAGGGTGGCGAGCTGCGCCTTCTTGAATGCGATGAGGCCGCTGGAGAGTTGTAGGAGGGCGAGGTGGTTCTCGTCCTTCTTTGACCAGCGGATGAGTATCCCGCGGTTGCGGTTCAGCCAGGAGTGGCAGGCCTCGACGATCCAGCGGCGTGCTTTCCACTCGGGGTTGTGGGCCTTCTCCTCGATCTCCTCGCCGCGTGCGCGTATGTGCGGCGTGAGCGCGTAGCCGCCGATCAGTCCGCGGACTTCGGCGTTGTCATACGCCTTGTCCAGGCAGATGCCCTGCGGGTGCTCTGGGGTCGGCTCGGGCCGCTCGATCGGGATCGAGTCCAGCGTGCCCTTCAGCAGCTTGTGGTCGTTGCGGTTCGCGCCGTCGTGATCGAGCCCGACGGGGACGCCCGCAGCCTCCGTGAGGACCGAACGCTTCGCCCCCCCTTGGCCCGGTCAGTAGGGTTTGGGCCGGTCTTGGCTCCTCCCAGTGGGGCTTTGGTCATTGCCCCGTCGCCCGAGAGGAACGACCAGTCGATGCCCACGACCTCGTCGTACTCCAGTAGTCCTTGACGCCAGATTTCGTGGAAGACCCCGGCCTGCTCCCACTCCTGAAAACGCCGGTGCGCGGAGGATGAGGAGCACACGCCCGTCGCGTTCAGCGCGTTCCACTGCATCCCGGTCCTGAGCACCAGCATGATCGCGTCCATCGCGTCACGGTCGGGCACCCGCGGTGCGTGACAGCCCAACGGGTGAAACGGCGGTGCTGGAAGCAGCGGCTCGATCCGCTCCCACAACCAGTCCGGTATCCGCCAACCATCATCCTTACTGACCATGTAGCCCATGACAGACCTCCTGATCGAACGGCATGACAGCCCTCAGATCAAAGTTCAACGCTGGCCTACAAAACCCTTCCGGGATAGGCCCTAAGGGCTTCGCGGGGCTAGCGGGCGACGCTTGGCCGATCCCGTCGGGGCTCGCCCGACGGGATCGTTGCGTTCTCGGTTCTACACGCCGCGACGGCCGCGGCGGCTGTAGCCGTATCCGCCGCCGGTCAGCAGCAGGAATACTATGATGATGAGAAGGATTGTGAGCATGGTCACCTCCCGAGTCTCGGTTGGATTGGCTCGTGCA
Organism: uncultured Solirubrobacterales bacterium; assembly: GCA_963771915.1. Taxonomy (GTDB): domain Bacteria; phylum Actinomycetota; class Thermoleophilia; order Solirubrobacterales; family Solirubrobacteraceae; genus Palsa-744. The sequence goes on from CAVYVD010000003.1 coordinate 152,314, forward strand.
TGTCTAGGCGCTAACGGTAGGTGCGGCCGAGGAGCCGCGCGATCAGTACGCCCGCGAACAGGTAGACGACCGCGGCGATGCCCCAGTTGACAGCGATAGCGTCGTTGGCGCTGTGGAAGCTGAACATGCCGTCGAACGGACCGGCGAGCCAGCGTGCCCAGTCGTGGACTTCCGAGACGATGCTGTTGGCAGGATTGGCCTTGAGTACCACCAGCAGGATCCCCGCGAGGACGATCAACACGACGATGCTCACAACGAGCTGAACGATGCGCGTCAGCAAACCAACGCCTTGCCCGAACGCTCCGACGCCGCTCGCTTCACGCCTACCCTGCCAGCGCGACACTGTGACCGGCCGACCATCTGGATCGACCGCGGGAGCGGCTTCTGCGGGCGTGGCACTGGACATGAGAGGAACCTCCTGTTGGTCTTGCATCCCTTCCGGGCAAAGCCCGACGAGTCGCGAACCCCCAAAGGGAGATCCAGGCGGGCGGAGGTCAATCGAATCGGCTAGTCGCAGGCACTACATACAGGTAATCCAAGAACGAGATTGGCGCCCTACGCCAGCACCAGCTGGTCGCGGTGCACGGCCTCCTCGGTGGCGTGCGGGAGGATCTCGCGTACGGCCTCTGACTTCAGGCCCCGCGCGCGGCGCAGCTCGGGGGCGGAGTAGTTGCAGAGGCCCTTCGCGACGATCGCCCCGCCGGGCTCGGCGATCTCGACGGCGTCCCCCGCGTCGAACTCCCCGCGGACCTCCACGACGCCGACGGGCAGCAGGCTCGTGCCCTGCTCGCGCAGCGCCCGCGCGGCCCCGGAGTCCACGACGAGGGTTCCGTGGGCGGGCTTGGCGTAGCGCAGCCACAGCTTGAACGAGTTGTGGCGCGCGGGCCCGGGGTGAAAGCGGGTGCCCTCGGGCTCCCCCGCGAGCGCGGCCTCGAGCGCGCCGGGACGCACTCCGTTGCAGATCGTCGCGGGGATCCCCGCCGCGCCGGCGATCTCGGCGGCGAGCACCTTCGAGCGCATCCCCCCGGAGCCCAGCGGCGAGGTGGAGTCCCCGATCTCGAGGCCCTGGAGCTCCCGCAGGTCGTGCACGTCCCCGATCAGCTCCGCGCCGGGATCGCGGCGGGGGTCGGCGCTGTGCAGGCCGTCGATGTCGGTGAGCAGCACGAGCAACCCCGCGGAGACAAGGATCGCAACCTGGGCGGCGAGGAAGTCGTTGTCCCCGAAGGAGATCTCGTCGGTGGCGGTGGTGTCGTTCTCGTTGACCACCGCCACCACCCGCCAGTCGAGCAGCGTGCGCAGGGTGTGGCGCGCGTTGAGGTACTGCGCGCGCCCCCCAAGATCCCCCGCGGCGAGCAGCACCTGGGCGCTCGTGAGCGAGCGTGCGCGCAGCAGCTCGTCGTAGGCGCGGTAGAGCTTGCCCTGCCCCACCGCGGAGGCCGCCTGCAGCTCGGGGATCGCGCTCGGGCGCGCGGGGAGCCCCATGACCCTCACCCCGCGAGCGATCGCGCCGGAGGAGACGAGCACGAGCTCATCCCCGGCGGCGTGCAGCGCGGCGGCGGAGTCGCAGATGCGCCCGAGCACCTCCTCGCGCAACTCCCCGTCATCGTGCGCCACGATGGAGGAGCCGAGCTTGATCACGATGGTTCGCATGTGAGGCTGGAGCGTAGATGGCCCGGTGGCGGGTCGCTGTGCGGCCGGCCCAGAGGAACCATCGGCTATCTATAGGCGAGTCCTCCACCCCCGAGTCGAAGGAGCCCGCCGACGATGAGCAGCAAGAACCCAACACCCTCCCCCGACGCTCCCGTTTTCCTGATCACCGGCGCCTCCACCGGGATCGGCGCCGCCACCGCCCGCCTCGCCGCCGCGGAGGGCTACCGTCTGGTACTCGCGGCGCGCTCGCGCGAGCGCCTCCAGGAGCTGGCCGCCGAGCTGGGGGGCCCCGAGCACGCGCTCGCGGTGGTGTGCGACGTGACCGAGTGGGAGGATCAGCAGCGGATGACGGCAGCCGCGCTGGAGACGTTCGGGCGCATCGACGTGGCCCTCGCCAACGCGGGCTTCGGCGGAGCCCGGGGCTTTCTCAACGACACTCCGGAGCACTGGCGGGAGATGGTCCTCACGAACGTGTACGGCGCGGCATTGACCCTGCGCGCAACGATTCCCGCGCTGAAGGAGAGCCGGGGCCACCTGCTGCTCACATCAAGCGTCGCGGGGCGGCGCGTGATCCCGGGGTCACTGTACTCGTGCACCAAGCACGCCGTCACCGCGATGGGCGAGGCCGCGCGCCAGGATCTGCACGGCAGCGGCGTCCGCGTCACCGTGATCGAGCCGGGCATGACCGACACCCCCTTCTTCGAGAACCGCCCCACCGACCCGCTGGAGGCGCAGGACATCGCCCGCGGCATTCTCTACGCCGTCTCCCAGCCCCCACACGTCAACGTCAACGAGGTCCTGATCCGCCCCACCGCGCAGCAGGGGTGATCCCCTACCCCGCGGAGTCGAACTCCAACACGACCCCTGCGATCTGCAGCTCGTCGCCGGGCTGAAAGCCCTCGTCCTGGAGGGCGCGGAGCACGCCGAGGCGGCGCAGGCGACCCTCGACGTAGCCCATCGCGTCATCGTTCTCGACGTCGAAGCACGCGAGCAGACGCTCGACCGTGGGGCCGCGCACGGCGAAGGCGTTCTCGCCGAGGCGCTCCACGCTGAAGCCGGTACGCCCGGCGGGGCGGAAGACCATGTGCTCGGCGAGATCTCCGGGGGCCGCGGCGGCCTGGGAGCTCGCCCTGCCCTCTGCGGGCTGCCCCGCAGCGGCCTGCTCCCCGGCCGGCACGAGCCGCAGCAGCATGCCCCCCAACTCGGCCAGGCCCGCCCCGGTGGCGGCGGAGGTCGCAATCACGGGGACCTCACCGCCGAGGCGCTGCGACCACTCCGCAACCGCCGCCTGCGCGCGCTCATTGGGAACGAGGTCGGCCTTGGAGAGCGCCAGCACGCGCGGCAGGGCCGCCAGGCGCGGGTCGTGCGCGGCGAGCTCTTGCTCAATCGTCGCGTGATTAGCCGCCGCGTCGGCAGGGTGGGCCGGGTCGAGATCGCTGGTGAGCTCCGGCGCCATGTCGAGCACGTGCACGAGCAGGCGCGTGCGCTCCACGTGCGCGAGGAACTCGTGTCCGAGGCCCGCGCCCTCGCTGGCGCCCTCGATCAGCCCGGGGATGTCAGCCACCACCAGCTGGCGCTCGTCGGATTCGAGCACGCCCAGCACCGGCTCCAGGGTCGTGAAGGGGTAGGAGGCCACCTTCGGCGCCGCGCGTGTGAGGCGCGCCAGCAGCGAGGACTTGCCCGCGTTCGGCAGGCCCACCAGACCCACGTCCGCGAGCAGCTTCAGCTGCAGCTGCAGCCACCCCTCCTCGCCCGGCAGGCCGCGCTCGGCGAAGCGCGGCGCCTGGCGCGTGGGGGTCGCGAAGCGCTTGTTGCCCCGCCCCCCGGCGCCGCCGCGCGCGATCAGGGCGCGCTGGCCGTGGCGCAGCAGCTCCCAGCGATGACCCTCCAGGTCGCCCTCCTCGCCGATCGCCTGGGTTCCCGGGGGGACCCGCACGACCAGGCTCTCCCCGGCCGCGCCGTGGCGCAGCGACCCCTCTCCGCGCCCACCCCGCGTGGCGCGGTGATGCGCGCGGCGCGTGAAGCCCTGCAGGTCGCGCAGGGAGTCCTCGCAGAGCAGCACCACGTCTCCTCCGCGCCCGCCGTCCCCTCCGTCGGGGCCCCCGCGGGGCACATGCGCTTCGCGGCGGAAGCTCGCGCTCCCGTCCCCTCCCGCGCCCGCCTGGACCTGGATGCGCGCACGATCGTGGAGCATCTCAAGCCGGGGTCAGCCGGCGCAGTGGAGGTTTGGATCGGCGCTGTGGATGTTTGGACCGTACGCCATGGTGGGTGCGAGGCGCGCCTCGGTGGAGCGGTCAGTCGCGCCTTCGCTCGGTGAGCACGACCTGGGTGCCGCGCGCGGGGATCATCGTCACGTTGCGGTGGCGCGCGCGTTCTGGCGCGGGGTCGGCCGCAACCATGTCGGTGCGCCGCGCGATCGCGCGCAGCACCACGCGCTGCTCGGCCATCGCGAACGTGGCTCCGAGGCAGCGCCGGATGCCGCCGCCGAACGGAATCCAGGTGTAGGTGCCGGGCTTCACATCGAGGAAGCGCTCGGGCCGGAACGCGAACGGATCGGGGTACACGTCCTCGCGGTGGTGGACGAGCAGGATGCTCACGAGCACCGCGGAGCCCGCCGGCAGACGCCACTCGCCGAGCTGCCAGGGTTCCGTCACGCGCCGCCCGATCATCGGGATCACCGGCCGCGAGCGCATCGCCTCGTGGATTGTCGCCTCGATGTACGCCGCGCCGGAGTCCTCCGTGCCCCCGCCTTCGCGTACCTCCTCGCGCAGGCGGTCGTAGGCGTGCGGGGTGCGCAGCAGCCGCTCGAACGTCCACGCGAGCGAGTTGGCGGTCGTCTCGTGGCCCGCGAGCACGAGTGTCAGAAGCTCGTCGCGGAGCTCCTGGTCGGTCATCGGCGTGCCGTCCTCGTCACGCGCCGCCAGCAGCAGCGAGAGGATGTCGGTGCGGCCCTCGACGTCGCTCGCGCCGCGGCGCGCGGCGATCACCGCGTAGAGATGGCGGTCGAGCCGGCCGATCAGCTGCTTGACTGGGCCGGCGGGTTCGGTGCGGCCGATGGTCAGCAGTTCGACGACCTGCGCGAGCGGCTGCGTGGAGAGGTTTACGATCCAGCGGATCGCGTCGCGGAGGCTGCGCTCGGGGGTGCCCTTCCGCGGACGGCCATCGACACCGAAGATCCCGGCCATGATCACGTCGAGCGTGATCGCCTGCATCGCGGGGGCCAGCGCGAACGGCTCGTGCAGCGGCCAGCGCTCGATCTCGCGCTCGGCGGCCTGCGCGATCATCGCGGTGTAGCGCTCCACCGCCTCGCCGTGGAACGGCGGCAGCAGGAGCTTTCGCTGGCGCATGTGCTGAGGCCCCACAAGCGTGAGCACCGAGTTCGGCCCCACGACCGGCCGCAGTGGGGACTCCCCCGTCAGCGACGGCGCCTGCTCGGGGGTGGCGGTGAAGAGCGACTTGACGTGGTCGGGGTGGCTCGTGACGACGATCACCTCGTCGTCGATCATCCCCTTGAAGCGGAACACCTCTCCGAGCTCGCGGCGCGCCCGGAACACGAACTCGATCTGGCGCACGCTGAAGCGCAGCGTCTGTAGAAAGCGCGGAAGAGCGCTACCGGGCGGCAGCCGCTCCGGGCGCCCGTCGGCGGACGCGGGGCCGGCGGGAGAGGGGGGCGCCTCGCCGAGCAGCGCCTCGCCCGAGACAGGCGGAGCGAGTGGGGCGGTTGCGAGGGTCTCGATGGCGGACATGGGTACCTCAAGTGTCGTAGATGGACACTGCAAACGTAGCGCGATAGCTCGGATACGCCGACGTTCTGCGCCAGCAGCTCCTCGCCGCGGTGGCGCAGCGAGCAGCAGAGCATCCGGCGCCGGGAAGGAACGTCGCCTCGAGCGACGCCTCCCGGTCGCGCAGCTCCACAGGCGGGCGGATCGGCGCTAGGACTCCTCGCCGGCTACGACGTTCACCACGCGCCCGCGGCGGCCCACGGTGAACTGCACAGTGCCCGCCGCGCGGGCGTAGAGGGTGTCGTCCTTGCCGATCCCGACGCCCTCGCCCGGCTTGAAGCGGGTGCCGCGCTGGCGCACGATGATCTCCCCGCCGGTGACGCTCTGACCGGCGAAGGTCTTCACCCCGAGGCGTTTGGCGTTGGAGTCGCGGCCGTTGCGGCTCGAGCCGAGGCCCTTCTTATGCGCCATGCTCGCTCGCCTCCTTGGGAGTCCCGGCCGGCTCGGCCGCCGGGGCGGCGGCAACCGGTTTAGCGGGTTTGTGCGCGGCCGCCCTGCCCGCCCCCATCGCGATCTCCGTTATCTCGATTCGCGTCAGCTCCTGGCGGTGGCCGGTGCGCCGTTTGTAGCCGCGCTTGGGCTTGAACTTGACGATGCGCAGCTTCTCGCCGCGCTCGTGGGCGAGCACCTTGGCGGTGACCCTGACCTGCTCCAGGCCCTTGGCGTCGAAGACCGCCTCGTCGGAGCGGTACATCAGCGGCTGCAGCGCTACGCTCGCGCCCTCCTCGGCGGGCAGGCGCTCGACCAGCAGTCGCTGGCCGCGCTCGACACGGTACTGCTTGCCACCTGTCTTCACGATTGCGTACATTTTTGTCTTACTCCGTGCTCGCCTCTGCCTTGGCAGCCGAACGGCGCCGTCCGCCTCTGCGGCCGCGGCGCCGAGGTTTGGATTGTACGGCATCCTCCTGCCCAACCTCGGCCGGCAGCTCGGAAGGCTCGGCCGGCGGCTCGGGGTGCTCAGAGGCCCCATTGCTGGAGGGCTCCTCCACAACCATCTCGACCAGCACCGGCTCTGGTTTTGGCTTTACCGCGGCGCGCGGTTTGCGTGGGGCGCGGCGACGGGGAGGCGCAACCGGTCGGGGCTCCGGGCGCACCACCTCGCCGTTCTCGTCCAGCAGCAGCGCGCTCGCCGCGGTGCGGCCCACCTGCTCGATGCGCACCATCCGCTTCTCCCCCACGTGGGGGGAGGCGCCGGCGATCGAGATTATGTAGCCGTCGATCTTCGCCACCGCGTCGTCCACGTCGTACATGTGCGGCTCCACGATCTCCACCAGCACCTCGTCGCCAGCGTGGAAGGGGAGCGCGCGCTCCTCCACCTCCTCGCGGGTCCCCTGGAAAGTGATCGCAAAGTGGTCCAGCGCGAGCCCTTCGGAGCCCTCGAAGTGGAAGGAGCGCCCGGTGTCGTGCTCCAGCGCGTGCAGCACTCGCGAGTGCTGACCCGTGAACTGGGCGGTCACGCGGGGGTTGATTTGCACCAGGAACGCCTCCGCGTCCGGGTTCTCCACGGCGATCTCCCGCAGGCGGCGCTCGAAGTCGATCGCGATCGTCTCCTCCGAGCGGATCACCCCGTCCCCATCGCAGGTGGGGCAGGGGCGGCTCATGATCTCGCGCACCCCCTCGGTGACGTTCTGGCGGGTCATCTCCACCAGGCCGAGCTTGGAGAGCTCAGCCGTGAACGTCTTCGTGCGGTCCTCGTCGAGGGACTTGCGCAGCGTCTTCATCACCGCGTCGCGGTTGCGCGCGCGGGCCATGTCGATGAAGTCGATCACGATGATCCCCCCGATGTCGCGCAGGCGCAGCTGGGCGACCACCGCCTCGGCCGCCTCGAGGTTCGTGCGCGTGATCGTCTCCTCCAGGCCCGCGCTGCGCCCGCGGCCGGTGAAGCTGCCGGAGTTCACGTCGATCACCGTCAGCGCCTCGGCGTAGTCGATCATCAGGTAGCCCCCGCTGGGCAGGTCCACGCGGCGGGACATCACCCCCTCGATCGCCCGCTCCACCCCGTAGACCTCGAACAGCGGACGCTCCTCACCCTGCCACAGCTCGACCCGCTCCACGAGCTCCGGGGCGGTGCGCGTGAAGAACGAGACCAGCCGGTGGTACTGCTGCTCGTCGTCGACGATTGCGCGCTCGAAGTGTTCGGAGAAGATGTCCCGCACCACCCGCACCGAGAGGTCGGCCTCCTGGAAGACCATCTCCGGCGCCACCGTCTCTTCGACGCGCTTGACCAGCACCTCGTGGAGCTTGTGCAGGTAGAGCAGCTCTCGCTCGAAGTCCTCGCGCTTGGCGCCGTGCGCAGCGGTGCGCACGATCGCCCCACCGCCGCCCAGGTCGAGCTTCGTCGTCTGCTTGCGCAGGCGCTCGCGCTCCTTATCCTCCAGGCGCCGCGAGACGCCCACGCCCTCCCCGGTCGGCTGGTAGACCATGTAGCGGCCCGCGATCGCGAGCTCCATCGAGAGGCGCGCCCCCTTCGTCTTCAGGGGATCCTTGATTACCTGCACCACGACCTCCTGGCCCGGTTTCAGGAGCTCGGAGATCTTGCGTCCCCCGCCGCGCCCGCGCCGCGGCGCCTCCACTCCGGGGAGCACTATCTCATCGACGTGCAGGAAGCCGTTCTTCTCGAGGCCAATGTCCACGAACGCCGCCTCCAGGCCGGGCAGGACGTTGTCGACCTTGCCCTTGTAGATATTGCCCACGATCGAGCGCGCCCCGCGGCGCTCGAGGTAGAGCTCAGCGATCCGGTAGCCGGCGCCCGGCGGGGCGCTCCCGCGCCTGCGCTGGCCACCGGAGGATGTTCCTGCAGCGGCCGGTGCGCCGGTCGCCTCCATGAGCGCCACGCGCGTCTCCGCGCGGTCGACGCTGACAAGCACTTGCTTTTTCAATGTAGATCGGTCTTTCGGTATCGAATTTGGCCGAGCCCCAGAGGAGGCCGCCCGGTGCGGGCGGCCTGTAAGCGTGTGTTCTGGGGTTGTCGGTAAGCATTTTCTGTCTGGCTGGCTAGGGCCGCAGCACGCGGCCCTTCAAAGCCTCGGTGGCGCGCGCCTGAACGTAGATCGACTGCAGCAGGCCCATGGCCAGCAGAGTCGCGATCACCGACGAACCGCCGTAGCTCATGAGCGGCAGCGTGACGCCGGTGACGGGCATGATGTCTACAGCCACGCCCACGTTGACGAACACCTGAAACATAAGCATAGCCACTACCCCCCCTGCCACCAGCGCACCGAACAGATCCTTGGCCAGCGTGAGGATCCGCAGGGTGCGCCAGATCAGCAGCGCATACAGAGAGAGCACGAGCGCGGCGCCCACGAAGCCGTAGCGCTCGCCGACCGCCGCAAAGATGAAGTCGGTGCTGTCCTCGGGTACGTAGTTGCCCTTGATCTGGGTGCTGTCGGCCCCGCTGCCGGTCTTCTGGCCCGCGCCGATCGCGATCGTCGACTCGAGCTGCTGGTAGCTCGCCTGGTAGCGGGCTTTTTCCTGCGGGTTGTCGGTGGGGTGCAGGAAGGCCGTCAGACGTTCCAGCTGATAGCCGTGGAGCACCTGGACGCCCGCCGCGGGGGCCACCACCAGCACTAGCGCGATCGCACTCGCGCCCAACGCCAGCAGCCCCCCGAGGTGGCGCCACGGAACTCCCGCCACGAACAGCACTGTCAGCGCGATCGTCAGGTACACGAGGCCCGAGCCGAGGTCGGGCTGGGCGATCACGAGCATCGCGGGCACCAGCGCCGCCAGCATCACAAGGGCGGTCGTCTCCCGCTCGGCCAGCTGCCGCGAGCGGTCCACCACGAGCGCCGAGAGCGCGAGGATCAGGAGCACCTTGCCGATCTCCGAGCCCTGGAAGGAGAACAGCGGAAAGCTGATCGCCCGCACGGAGCCCTGAGCCGAGCTCCCGGCGCCGAGCACTGCGAGAATGCTCAGGATCAGCGCCGCGTAGATCGCAACTTTGTGGTGGCGCAGGCGCGCGTAGTCGATCCGCGCCAGCGCCACCATCGCCACCAGGCCGATCGCGAGGTAGATCGCCTGGCGCTCGGCGTAGTAGTGCGGCTGGCCGCGTACCACTTCGGAGGTGACCCAGCCCAGCACGACCACCGAGCAGATCCCGAGCGCAAGCACCGTTAGGGTCAGCAGCGGGTCGAGCGTCAGCCGCGGACCCCGGCGGGGCTCCTGGGAGGCCTGCGTGCGACGGTCCCCTGCGGGAGCCGTGATCGGGCTCAGCGGAGCGGGCATGGCTCATGCAGCATCGCGGGTTCGGCGGCGCCGTGCGTCGGCCCCGGCTCTTTATGGCGGTAGCGGGCGGCGCCGTGCGTCGGCGCGTACGCTTGGCGGCGGTGGCGGACGGTGGCAGCGATCGGTCTCAGCGACGCCATCAGTGGTCCGGGTTCGACCCGCTCACGAGCTTCAACGGCTGATTGAACCACTTCGAGGCGATCAGCCGCGCCACCGGGGCGGCCGCCTGGTCGCCGAAACCGCCCTGTTCGACGGTCACGGCGATCACGATCGGCCGGCCCGCGTCGGGCAGGATGCACATGTACCACGCCTGTTCCGTCTGACCCGCGCGTTCAGCGGTGCCGGTCTTGCCGTAGACCGGATACTTGGCCTGGTTCCACCCCGACCACACGTCCGCCGAGGTGCCGCCCGGGCTCGGACGCCGCGTCGTGGATGCCTTCCATCACGGAGGCGACGTTGGCATAGTCGAGCTTCACGCTGCGCCGCGGGGGGAAGCTCAGCGCCTGCACGATGCCTCCGCCGGGGCTTTCGATCGCCATCCCGAGGTGCGGGGTCGGGACCCAGCCGTCGCCGCCGTTCATGAACGCGTTCGCAAGCGTCGAGTAGGTCACCGCCATCTGCAACGGGTCGGTCTGCAGGTCGCCCTGGCCAACCGCGAGGTTCATGTTGTCGCCCGGCTCCCAGGGCCGGATTTCCGCCACGTAGCCGCATTCCGTGCGGGCGGTGCGGGGGTAGCGGCGTTCGCATTCGGCCTGTTTGCGGTTCTGCTGTTCGCGCCACTTCGAACTCGGCAGCACGCCTTCGGATTCGTTGGGCAGGTCTATCCCCGTCGGCTGCCCAATCCCCAGCCTGTGGGCCATTTCCTGGATCACCGGGCCGTGGGCGTTGTCGTGCTCGCCCACTTCGAAGAAGTAAGTGTCCGAGGAGACCTTGAGCGCTTCGACCAGTCCCAGCGCACCGTGGTCGACGTTCCCGGCGTTGCAGAATTCTCTGCCCCCGGGCGCCACGATGCACTACCCGCCCCCATCGGCGTATTGGGGTCGAGCAGCCCGGCTTCGAGACTCGCCATTGCGGTGATCGGCTTGAACGTAGAGCCGGTCGGGTAGTGGCCTTCGGTCGCCCGGTCGGTCAGCGGCGCGGCCGGAATGCCGGTTTCCCCGCTGGAGGCGACCTGCTCGACTTCTTTCAGTTCCCTGCCGCTCAGCGGTTTGGTGAAGCGTTCGGGGTCGAAGCTCGGGTAGGAGCCCATCGCGAGGATCCCCCCGGTGCGGGGTTCCATGGCGAGGAACGCTCCGCCGTTGCCGGGGTTGCCGATGCTGTGAGCGAGTTCGATGCCCTTGCGCAGCGCGATTTCGCCCTCTCTCTGCAGGGCGAGGTCGAGCGTCAAGCGCAGGGTGTAGCCTGGGCGCGGCTTGGTGGCCGACAGTTTCGCCACCGGCTGCGCGCGACCCTCGGAGTTGACCTCGATCGGCAGCTCGCCCGGAGTGCCGCGCAGATAGCGGTCGTACTGGTACTCCAGCCCCTGCTGGCCGACGATCGTCCCCTGCTTGACGCCCCGAAAGGCGGCGTGCAGGGGGTTGCGGGGTTCCTCCTCTTCCTTGGTTATCAGGCTGACATAGCCGAACACCTGCGCGGCCATGTCGTCGTAGGGGTATTCGCGGACGGAGACCTGTTCCTGGGTGACGCCCGGGTATTCGTTCTGGCGCTCCCCGAGCACCGTCAGTACTCCGCGGCCCGCGTTGGTCTTGATCGTCACGGGCGCGTAGGGCACTTCCTTTTCGCCCTTCTGCTGGATTTCCAGGATCGTCCGGGGGCTCATCTGCAAGCTGTTTGGCCAGGCGCCGGTAGAGCGCGCGGCGACGCGGCCCCTTGGAGGGCAGCTCCCACGGGACGATCTGCACCGCGTTGGTGAGTTTGCTGGTGACCAGCACGTTGCCGTCGCGGTCGGCGATCTGCCCGCGCGGAGCGGCGATCGGCAGTTCGCGCAGCGTGTTCTTGGCGGCCTGCTGGACGTACTGTTCGCCGGTCAGGATCTGCAGGTACCAGAGGCGGAAGAAGACGATCCCGAACATCACCAGCGCCATCCCCCCCAGCACGGCCACGCGCAGGCCCAGTTGCGAGGAGACCGGCGGCGAGCGGGGCTCGGGGGCGCGAACGCGTTCGAGCGAGCTCCTGGAGCTCATCGCGCGACGCCTCCACGGGTCCGTTGGCCGATCCCGGATGATCGGTCCGGCGCCGCCAGGGGAGCCCGTGGGCTCATGCGCGACTGAGCGGGCTCAAACCGCCCGTGGTGTAGGCACGCCGCCGCCGCCGGCGGGGATCGTCGGGGATGGCGGGCGCAAGCCAGCGGCGCACCAGCACCCAGACGGGCAGTGCGACCACCGTGTCGAGCACCACCCCCACGACGATCTGGCGCAGCAGCTCCAGGCTCACCGGCGCGTCCACCCCGAGCGCGATCTCCATCACCGAGTAGCCCACCAACGACGCCGCGGCGGCGCCCGCTCCGATCAGAAGCGGCACCAGCGGCGCGCGGGGGTCGTGCTGCATTTCCAATCGGTCCCGCAGGCGCCCCGCGGCGTAGCCGATCACGGTGAAGATCAGCGAGGTCAGCCCGAGCGTCTGCACCAGCGTGAGGTCCACCAGCAGCCCGATCCCGAAACCCGCTGTGGCGCCCGCGATCGAGCCACATTGGAGACCCACGAAGGCGACCACCAGCGGGGTGAGGTCGATCGCGACACCGAACACCGGCACCTCGGAGACGACCCCGGTCTGCAGGAACACGATCACCACCGCCAGCGCCGTCACGCGCGCCACCACGGGGCCATAGGACTGATTGGCCATCAGCCCCCGCTCCCCGTCGAGGCCAGCTGTCCGCCACTCGCGCCGCCCGATTCGGAGGGCTGTCCGGAGCTCTGTTCAGAGGACTGTTCGGCGGGCAGCTCCGCGGCGGCGGCGGCCGCCCGCGCGGGCGCCGAGCCCTGGGTGTAGGTCAGGACCTGTACCGCTTCGAGGCCGTGTAGGTTGGCGAGCGGGTGGATTTCCACCGTCTTGTTGGGCGCTTCTTCGGTGACCGAGCTCACCTGCCCGATCGCGATCCCGCGCGGGTACAGCGAGGCGCCTTTGCTCGAGATCGTGCCCGAGGTGACCACGTAGTTGCCCACGCTCACCGGGGTGTTCGCTGGCAGGTAGCGGATCACCAGGGCATCCGGGTCGCCCACCTTCGGATACACCATCCCCGGGGCGCCCGTTTCGTTGATCATCGCCGAGACCGCCACGGCGCTGTCGGTGATGAGGCTCACCTGCGCCGCATCGGAGGCCGTGGCGGTGACCTTACCGATCAGGCCTTCCCCGTCGATCACCGGGTCGTTGACATGCACCCCGGCGGAGCTCCCCTTGTCGATGTTGACCGTCGCGTACCACAGATTCGCCGGCTGCGCCTCGACCGTCGCCGTCACCGGGCGGTAGTCGAAGAGGTGCAGGCCGCCGTCGAGGTGGTAGAGGCGCAGCAGCTGCTTGTAGCCGCGTTCATCGTCCACTCGCGCGAGCAACTGAGCGCGCAGTCGATCGTTCTGCTTGCGCACTTCGGCGAGCTGGCGTTTGGCGTGCAGGGCGTTGCCGAACCACCCGACCAGGTTGCGCACGGGCTTGAGCGCGGCGTTGGCGCCCTCCTGAATCGGCGAGACGACCGTCAGGAAGTCGCGCTGCACGGAGTGCAGGCGCCCGTTGGGGGACTCGCCGAAGTAGGCGGTCAGCAGTATCAGGGAAAGCGCAACGAGGACGACGAGCACCGCTCGCCGCCGCCGGGCTGTCTTGTCGTACACGAGCGGAAACCTTCCAAAGCGTTGTCAAAGGGTACGCACACCGCCCGCGTCACGTTCCACACCTCGAGTAGGGTCACCGCCGCCGCCGCCGGCTGCGCGAGTGGCTGCGGTTGGAGCGGTGGATCGCCTCGAACTCCTCGAGCGAGCGCCCCGAGCCCACCGCCACGCACGTCAGCGGGGACTCCGCGAGGTGCGCCGGCATCTGCGTCTCCTCCCGCAGGCGCTCGTCGAGACCCTGCAGCAGCGAGCCCCCGCCCGCGAGCATGATCCCGCGGTCCATGATGTCCGAGGCCAGCTCCGGGGGGGTGCGGTCGAGCGTCTCCTTGACCGCGTCCACGATCTGCACCACCGGTTCCTCGAGCGCCTGGCGGATCTCCTCGCTGGTGAGCACAACCGTCTTGGGCAGTCCGGAGACCATGTCGCGCCCGCGGATCTCCGCCTGCAGCTCCTCGGGCATCGGGCACGCGGAGCCGATCTCGAGCTTCAGCTCCTCGGCGGTCTGCTGGCCGATCAGGAGCTTGTACTCCTTCTTGGCGTAGTTGATGATCGCCTCGTCCATCTCGTCGCCCCCGACGCGAATCGACTGCGAGACCACGATCCCCCCGAGCGAGATCACCGCGACCTCGGAGGTCCCCCCGCCGATGTCCACCACCATCGAGCCAGTGGGCTCCCCCACGGGCAGGCCGGCCCCGATCGCGGCCGCCATGGGCTCCTCGATCAGGTAGGCGGTCCGGGCCCCCGCCGAGAGGCAGGCCTCCTCCACGGCGCGCTTCTCCACGCCGGTGACCCCCGAGGGCACGCACACCACCACGCGCGGGTGCGCAAAGCGGCTCTGGTGCACCTTCTGGATGAAGTGCCTGAGCATCTCCTCGGTCACGTCGAAGTCCGCGATCACCCCGTCCTTCAGGGGCCGGATCGCCTGGATCGTCCCCGGCGTGCGCCCCAGCATCCGCTTCGCCTCGATCCCCACCGCGTGGACCTCGCCGGTACGCGAGTCGATCGCCACCACACTCGGCTCAGAGAGCACGATCCCCCGCCCTCTGACGTAAACGAGGGTGTTCGCCGTACCCAGATCGACCGCCATGTCGCGGCCGCCGAACCCGGTCAGGTAGCTGAAGATGCCCATGTATGCATTGAGGGAGCGTGGCACCCGGCGGCCGGCGCGTGCCGCGGCGGGAGTCTAGCGAACGACACCCTGCGTCCAACACGTCTGCCAGCGTACTTGCAGGCCATTCAGCGGCCGAGTATCTGTGGATAGAGGTCTAGCAGAGTCGCCACCGGCAGCCCCACCACATTCTCATAGTCGCCCCTGATTTCCCGTACCAGGGCCGCCCCCGCACCCTGGATCGCATAGCCGCCGGACCGCCCCCGCCACTCGCCGGTGGCGAGATACCACTCCAGCATCTCCTCCCCAAGCGCGCGGAAGACGACCTCGGTGCTCGCCAGCGCGGTGCGCTCCTCCCCGCCCCGCAGCAGCGCCAATCCGCTGAGCACCGTATGCCTCACACCACTCAGCGCCCGCAGCGTCTCCCGAGCGTGCCCGTCGTCGACCGGCTTGCCAAAGACCCCCCCCTCCAACGCAACGATCGTGTCCACACCCAGCACCGGCGTCTGGGATCGCGGCATCGAGTACCGCGCGCGCCTTGGCCAGTGCGTTTTGGACCGCCACCTGCGCCGGGTCCCCCTCCTCGATCTCCGTCACCCCCGCTGGATGCACGGCGAAGTAAACACCCAGCCGCTCGAGGATCGCCCGGCGCTGGGGCGATGCCGAGGCCAGGATCAGCCGCGGTTCGCTCAGGTCATCTCCGGAAAGAACAGCGCTGCCTCGCGAGCAGCGGACTCCGGCGAATCCGACCCGTGCACCATGTTCCGCCCGGTCTCGATCGCAAAGTCGCCCCGGATCGAGCCCGGCGCCGCCTCCAGAGGATTGGTGGCCCCGATCACCTGCCGCGCCGCCGGCACCGCATCCACCCCCTCCAGCACCATCGCGACGAGCGGCCCGGAGGTGATGAACTCCACGAGCTCCCCGAAGAAGGGCCGCTCCGAATGCTCGGCATAGTGGCGTTCGGCCAGCTCCCGAGCCAGCGTCATGTGGCGCAGCGCCACAATGCGAAGCCCCTTGCGCTCGAAGCGAGCAATGATCTCGCCAGTGAGCGAGCGGGCGAAGGCGTCCGGCTTTACAAGGATCAGCGTGCGGTCCATGGGTTCCTTTGCGGTCGGGAGAATCGATCTCTAGATGAGGTCTTCGCTGCGTCCCGCGCTCGGGCTGGTGCGGCCGACCGGAGCGCGACCGGCGCCGCCCGAGCCGAGTTCCGAGCGACGGGCCGCCGGCTCGGGAGCAGCAGCCGCCCGGCGCTCCTCGGAGGCGGCCACCGTGAGCTCCTCGCTCTCCCCTGGGGAGTCCGCCGCGGAGCCGCGCCGAGATCGTCCAGCGCGGCGGCGAGCGGTCGCCTCGGGGGGCACGTCGGTCTCGCAGTACGGACAGATCGTCCACGCTCTGTCGAGCGGCTTGGCGCAGCTGACGCACCGCTCCTTGAGCTTGCGCAGGCAGCTGGGGCAGCGGATGAAATCACGCTCGATCGGGTAGTCGCAGTGCGGACACAGGCCGTGCTCGGACCCGTACAGCCGCGCTTCGGCCGCCTGCGTCTCCAGTTCGCGCTCGCGCACGTCCTCGAGGTACTCGGGCGGTCGCAGAATGATGTAGACGAGCGTGCCCACGAACGGGAACAGCGACGCCGCGGTGGCGCAGCCGATCAGCATCGGGTCCACGATCCGCCGCCGCGCGTCCGCGTAGGTCCAGTAGAGCAGCGACACGTACAGCACGCCCCCGAACACGATCAACAGGTCGATCACTGTGTTGAATGCGTTGCTTTCAATTCCGAAGTATGCGGGGGGCGGCATCGATCGCCTCAGGGGGTTCCGGCCGGGTCATGGGGGTGCCGAGTTTAGACACTTGCGCCGAAGTTGCCGCGATTTGCACGGCAAACGCCCTTGCGCTCTACAGGAACACCCGGCCGAATCCGTAGCCGGCGGCGAAGAACAGCAGGATCACGAGCGCCACGATCAGCGCCACCGCGCCGATCATCGCGAGCACCGAGGGGCCGTCGTCGTTCATCCGCGTCCCCCGGCCGCATCGCCCGCGACCGCATCGTCCGCCGCGGCGGTCATACCGGCTGCGGCACCGGTGGTAGCGCCGGTGGCGGCGAGGTGGGCCAACAGGTCGCCCACCAGGTAGATCGAGCCCGTCGCCAGGACCACGCCCGCGCGCGGCTGTGCGCGGGCCCACTCCCGCGCCAGCTCCAGTGCCCGTCGCGGGTGGGGCTCACAGGTGGCCTCCTCGAAGCCGAGCTGACGCGCCAACGACTGCAGCGCCGCCGGCGAGAGCGCGCGGGCGCTGGGAGGGGCGGTGAACCAGGCCCGCGCGCAGAGCGGCAGCAGCGTGGCGAGCATCTTTGCGGCGTCCTTGTCCTCGAGGACCCCCATTACCAGTCCGAGCGAACCCGCGCCCTCGAGAACGTCCGGCAGCGACTCCACGAGGGCCCGGACGGCGTCGGGATTGTGCGCCCCGTCGAGCACCGTGAGGGGGTCCTCGACCATGACCTGCAGGCGCCCGGGCACGTCGATCGCTGCCGCCGCCTCGCGCACCGCCTCCTCACGGAGATCGATCCCTGCGTCCGCGAGGTACGCCTGCGCCGCGAGTCGCGCGAGGGCGAAGTTGCGCCGTTGGAAGAGAGGGGCCGGCGGTGAGGCGACGAGCAGTTCGGGGGTGACCTGCACGATGCGCGCCTGGCGCTCGGCGGCCACGGTACGCGCGAGAGCGAGCGCTTCGGGATCGAGGTCAAGGCCGAGCGCGAGGGTGCTCCCGGGACGCAGCACCGCGAGCTTCTCGGCGGCGATGTCCCGCACCGTGGGACCGAGCCAGCGGGTGTGCTCGAGGCCGACGTTGCTGAGTACCGTCACCTGGGACTCCACCACCGCGGTCGCGTCGAAGCGCCCACCGAGGCCAGCCTCCACGACGGCCACCTCCACGCCCCGCTGCGCCAGCGCCCAGAAGGCGGCGGCGGTGAGCAGCTCGAACTGGGTGACGTGGTCGTCTTCGGAGAGCGTGTGGTTGACGCGCTCGGCCGCCCACGCGGCGCGCGCGACCGCCGCCGCGAAGGCGGAGCCCGAGAGGTCCCGCTCGCCGACCTGCACCCGTTCGGAGTAGGAGACCAGGTGGGGTGAGAGGTAGGCGCCGGTGCGCAGCCCGTGGCGCTCGAGGATCGCGGCGGCCATCCGCGTCGTGGAGGTCTTCCCGTTGGTGCCCACCACGTGCACCGCGCGAAAGCGCCGCTGGGGGGATCCGAGCGCGGTCATCATGCGCCGCATCCGGTCCAGGCCGAAGCGCATCCCGAACAGCTCGAGCGAGCGCAGGTGGCGCTCCGCGCGCTCGCCGCTCCAGGGCTCGCTCACAGCGCCTCCAGTTCGGCCTGCAGACGCGCGAGCTTGGTCCGCTCGCCCTCGACGACCTCCGCGGGAGCCCGCTCCACGAAGCTCGCGTTGGCCAGCTTCGCCTGCACACGGGCGATCTCGCCGTCGAGCTTCTCTCGCGCCGCCACCCGGCGCCGAGCAGCCGCGGCGAGGTCGAGGCCCTCGGATGAGAGCACCTCGATCGTGCCGCGCGGCACCGCAATCGAGGAGACGGGCGCGGCGTCGGAGTCGCCATCGAGCCGCAGACGCGCCAGGTTGGCGAGGAGGCCGGCGGTGGATTCGTACCCGTCGGCCTCGATGCGCGCGCTGAGCAGCATCCCGGGCGGAGCGCTGACGCTGTCGCGCCAGCCGCGCACCAGCGTGACGGCCTCGATCAAACGCTCCAGCTCGATCTCGGCGTCGCGGTCGATCAGCGAGGGGTCGGCGTCCGGCCAGCATGCCCGGCGAGCAGCCCTCCGTCGCCCAGGAACGACCACAGCTCCTCGGTGACGAAGGGGATGACCGGGTGGGAGAGCTGGACGGTGGTGCGCAGCACGTAGAGCAGCGTGGCGATCAGCTCCACGTCGGGCGTCTGCGCAGCGGCGGCCAGCCGCGGCTTCACCGCCTCCAGGTACCAGTCGCACAGCTCGCCGTACACGAAGTCGTAGAGCCCGAGGGCGGCGTGGGAGAAGTCGTAGCTCTCGATCCGCGCGGCGGTGTCGCCGATCACCTGTTGCACGCGCGAAAGGATCCAGCGGTCCTCGACGGTGCGCGGCACCGGTCCGGACGGGATGCTGGTGAGCTCGCCGGCCGAAGCCGGGAGACACTCGCCTCCGACCGATTCGGGAGACACTCGCTCCGCTCGCATCCCCGAATCGACCAGCATCTCCGTTTCGCCCAGCGAGTCGACCTGCAGCAACACGAAGCGCGCGGCATTGAACAGCTTGTTCGCGAGCGCCTGCCCCTGGCGTACCTTCTCCGCGGAGTAGCGCACGTCCTGGGAGGAGGACATCGCCAGCAGGCCGAAGCGCACGGCGTCGGCGCCGTGGCGCCCGATCTCGTCCAGGGGGTCGATGCCGGTACCCAGCGACTTCGACATGCGCCGCCCGTCGGGGGACTGGATCACGGAGTGGATGTAGACGTCGCGGAAGGGCACCTCCCCGGTGAAGCGCAGGCCCATCATGATCATGCGCGCGACCCACAGGAAGAGGATGTCGCGCGCGGTGGAGAGCACGGCGGTGGGGTAGAAGGCGCGCAGCTGCGGGGTCTGCTCTGGCCACCCCAGCGTGGCGAACGGCCAGAGCGCCGAGGAGAACCAGGTGTCCAGCACGTCCTCCTCCTGGCGCAGATCCCCTCCACACGCCTCGCACTGCTCCGGGGGGCTCGCGGCAACGTGGAGGTGAGCACAGATCTCGCAGTAGTAGACCGGCAGCCGGTGCCCCCACCACAGCTGGCGGGAGATGCACCAGGGGCGGATGTTCTCCATCCAATCCAGGTAGACCCCGCGGTGGTTCTCGGGAACGATCCGCACGCGGCCGCCGCGAACCGCCTCGATCGCGGGAGCGGCGAGCTCATCCATGCGCATGAACCACTGCAGCGAAATCAGCGGCTCGATCCGCTCCCCGGAGCGGTGGGAGTAGGGAACCTCGTGCTCGTAGGGCTCCTCGCCCACGATGCGGCCTTCGGCGCGGAGGGCCTCCACCACCGCCGCGCGCGCCTGCATCACCGTGAGCCCCGCGAAGCGCTCCCCGGCCTCTGAGGTCATGCGCCCGTCCTCGCCGATCACCGACACCTGGTCGAGCTCGTGGCGCTGGCCGATCTCGAAGTCGTTGGGATCGTGCGCCGGGGTGACCTTCAGCTGGCCGGTCCCGAAGTCCATCTTCACGTAATCGTCGGCCACGATCGGCAGGTGGCGTCCCACGAGCGGCAGGATCGCCGCGCGCCCCACCAGCTCGCGGTAGCGCCCGTCCCCGGGGTTGACCGCCACCGCGGTGTCCCCCAACATCGTCTCGGGGCGCACCGTCGCGATCGTGACGCTGCCCCCACCATCTGAAGAACGAGGGGCCCGACCGAAGCCGGGAGACACGCCCCCCTGGGACGAGTCCCCGCTTCGGCCAGCCGGCCCCTGGCCGGCTGCGCCACCCTCTAGGAGGTCGTAGCGGATCGAGTACAGCGTGTCGGTCTCCCGGCGCTCCTCCACCTCGAGATCGGAGATCGCCGAGCGGCTGCCGGGGTCCCAGTTGACGATGTAGCGGTCGCGGTAGATGAGACCCTGCTCGTACAGCGCAACGAACACCTCCACCACAGCGCGGTGGTAGCCCTCGTCGAGCGTGAAGCGCTCTTCGGTGTAGTCGCAGGAGGCGCCCAGGCGCTTAAACTGCTCCACGATCGTGTGGCCGTAGTGCTCGCGCCACTCCCACACGCGGCGTACGAACTCCTCGCGCCCCAGCTCCTGGCGGCTGGTGCCCTCGGCGCGCAGCGCCTTCTCCACCTGGGCCTGGGTGGCGATGCCCGCGTGGTCGGTGCCGAGGATCCACTTCGTGCGGGTCGGTGGGGTCTGCGCCCGGGAGCTCATCCGGTGGTAGCGGATCAGCACGTCCTGGATCGAGCCGTTCAGGGCGTGGCCCATGTGCAGCGAGCCCGTCACGTTCGGCGGGGGGATCGCAATCGAGTAGTTCTCGGCGGCCTCGCCCTCGGGCTCGGGGTGAAACAGCCCGCTCGAAAGCCAGCGCTGGGCGATCCGCGGCTCCACCTCCGCGGGCTCGAAGCGGGTCATGCTCTCAAGCTCGCCCAAACGGTCACTCATGGAAGCGTGAGTGTAAATGGCCTGCCCGCCCGGCTCACTCGGCGGGGGCTCGCGGCCTCAGTTGCCGAGACCGCCGAGGTAGGCGTAGGGGTGCAGCATGCGCCAGTACTCGAGGCCGTTGCCCTGAGCGTGGATCTCGCTGCCCTGGGGCGCCTCGACCCGGATGCGCTCGGCGAGTGCCTGTGCGTCATCCTCGTCGTTGGCCCCCACCAGCAGGTGTCGCCAGCGCTGGTTGACCGGGATGCCCTCCTCGCGCAGATGGTCTGCGAAGGCGCGGGCGTCGTGGTGGGTGGGAACGGTGACGTAAACCTCCCACTCGGGTTCGCGCTGGCGCAGCGACTCCTCGGTCTCCGTCTGCTCCAAGCGGGCGTGCTCTGCCGCGCGCTCGGCCTCGGTGGCGGGCAGCGGCACCGAGGCGTCCTCCCAGCGCTCCTCCGCCGGGTGCCAGTGCAACAGCGAAACCTCCCCCCCGATGCCGCGCTCCTGAAGTGCCGGGCGCAGAACCTCGCGCGCCTGTTCGGCGGCCTGCAGCGAGTCGGCGTAGAGGAAGACGTGGTCCCCCTCGTGCGTGACCGCGATCCGCGGCGAGGCGCGACCGTCCTCCAGGGACTTCAGCGCGCGGACAACGGCGCCGGGTGACTTCGTCTGCACCTGTACGCGAAACTCGTCGTGCACGGTCTTGATTGGCAGAAGAGGGGCCCGGCTCGGCGGCCTTCGGCCGCCTGCGCCACCCTCTATGCCGACTCCTCGCGCAGGCGCCGCGGGTGGGGCTTGGCCTCGGCCTCGGGGGCGGCCTCGGTGACCAGCGTGGGGGTGCGGCCCTGCTCGACGGTCTCGCGGGTGACGACGCACTTCTTGACGTCGCGGCGGGAGGGGAGCTCGAACTGGACCTCGAGCAGGATCTCCTCGATGATCGAGCGCAGCCCGCGCGCGCCGGTGTTGCGCTCCAGGGCGCGCTCGGCGATCGCGGCGAGGGACTCCTCGGCGAAGACGAGCTCGATGTCGTCGAAGGAGAAGAAGCGCTGGAACTGCTTGACGAGCGCGTTGCGGGGCTCGACGAGGATCGAGACGAGGTCCTCGCGGGAGAGCTGGTGCACGGCGCTCATCACGGGCAGGCGCCCGATGAACTCTGGTATCAGCCCGTACTCGATGAGGTCCTCGGGGAGGCACTTCTCGAACACCTCACCCGTGTCGCGGTCGGCGGACGCCTCGATCGCGGCGCCGAAGCCGATGCCTTTGTGCCCGATGCGCCGCTCGATCACCTTGTCGAGGTTGGCGAAGGCCCCGCCGCAGACGAAGAGGACGTTGGTGGTGTCGATCGTAAGGAACTCCTGGTGGGGGTGCTTGCGCCCGCCCTGGGGGGGCACGGAGGCCTGGGTGCCCTCGAGGATCTTCAGGAGCGCCTGCTGGACGCCCTCGCCGGAGACGTCGCGGGTGATCGAGGGGTTGTCGGCCTTGCGCGCGATCTTGTCGACCTCGTCGATGTAGATGATCCCGGTCTCGGCCTTCTTGACGTCGTAGTCGGCGGCCTGAATCAGCTTGAGGAGGATGTTCTCGACGTCCTCCCCCACGTACCCGGCCTCGGTCAAGGCGGTGGCGTCGGCGATCGCGAAGGGCACGTTGAGGATCCGCGCGAGGGTCTGCGCGAGCAGTGTCTTGCCGCAGCCGGTGGGGCCGAGGAGCAGGATGTTGGACTTCTGCAGCTCCACGTCGGAGTCCCCGGACTGCATCATCTGCACGCGCTTGTAGTGGTTGTAGACCGCTACGGAGAGGGTGCGCTTGGAGGTCTCCTGGCCGATCACGTACTCGTCGAGCACCTCGTAGATCTCCCGCGGGGTGGGGAGTTTCTCGAGGTCGAACATCGGCGTGGGCGCGAGCTCCTCGTCGATGATCTCGTTGCAGAGGTCGATGCACTCGTCGCAGATGTAGACCCCGGGCCCGGCGATCAGCTTCTTGACCTGCCGCTGGGACTTGCCGCAGAAGCTGCAGAGGAGCTGCTCGTTGGAATCGGTGGGCCGGGCCATATGGTTTACCTCCTCCTTCCCGCGGGCTCCAGAGACGCGATTTCGGAGCTAGTGCTCCGAGATAACGCGATCTATGATGCCGTACTCGCGCGCCTCCTCGGAGCTCATGAAGTAGTCGCGCTCGGTGTCGTTGCGCACCTGGTCGAGCTCTTTGCCGGTGTGCTTGGCGATGATCTCATCAAGGCGGTGGCGCACGTCGATGATCTCTTTGGCGTGGATCTCGATGTCGGTGGCCTGGCCCTGGAAGCTCGAGGAGACCTGGTGGATCAGGATCTTGGCGTTGGGGAGCGCCATGCGCTTGCCCTTGGCGCCCCCGGCGAGCAGCAGCGCGCCCATCGACATTGCGATCCCCACGCAGATGGTCTGCACGTCGGGCTTGATGAACTGCATGGTGTCGTAGATCGCGAGGCCCGCATAGACGGAGCCGCCGGGGGAGTTGATGTACACCGAGACGTCCTTCTCGGGGTCCTCGGACTCCAGGTGCAGCAGCTGGGCGACCACGAGGTTGGCGACCTGGTCGTCCACGGGGGTGCCGAGGAAGATGATCCGCTCGTTGAGCAGGCGGCTGTAGATGTCGAACGCGCGCTCCCCGCGGGAGGTCTGCTCGACGACCATCGGTACAAGTGGGCTCATCGTCCTCGCTTCTGTTTCGCCTGAGTGACCGGATTCCTTCCGTGCCCCACCATAGAGGCTACCGATCCGGCGTCCACAGTCCGCCGTGGCTCTGCTCATCCGTCTGCGCCTCCAGCACCTGCTCCTCCCGCACGCGTTCGGCGCGCTCCTTCTCGGGCGTCCAGAGCTGCTCGCGAGCGCGCGCCTGCTCGACCAGGATCGGCCGGGCCTCGGCGGCGATCAGCTCGATCGCGCGCCGTGCGGCGAGATCCTCGCGCACCTCCTCCAGGCGCCCGGCGTCGCGCAGGCGCCCGAGGAGCTCCTCGGGGGTGAGCTGCTCGCGCTCGGCGGCGACGCGGAGCACCTCCAGGAGCTCCTCCTCGCCGGGGTCGATGCCCTCGGCCTCCACGACCGCGGTGAGCACCGCCTCGCGGCGCAGCGCGCGCTCGGCTTCGGGGGCGGTGTCGGCGAGGATCTCCTGCTCGCTGCGGCCGGAGAGCTGCAGGTAGGCCTCGCGCGAGATCCCGCGGTGGGAGAGGGTGTGCAGGACGCGCTCCCACATCTCCCGGGCGCGGGCCTCGATCAGCGCCGCGGGGACCTGCACCTGCGCGTGCTCCACGGCGGCGTCGAGCGCGGCGGTGCGGAACTCGCCCGCGATGCGCTGCTCCTCGGCCTCGCGCAGGCGCCGGCGGATGTCCTCGCGGAGGTCCTCGAGGGTGTCGAAGCCGGTGTCGATCGCGAGGTCGTCGTCGATCTCGGGGAGCTCCTTGCGCTTGACCTCCTTGACGGCCACCTCGAAGGATGCCTCCCGGCCGGCGAGCTCCTCGCGTTCGTGGTCGGCGGGGAGGGTGAGCCGGATGGTGCGGCTCTCCCCGGCGGATGCCCCCTGGAGCGCCTGCTCGAAGTCCTCGGGCAGTTCGCCCGCACCGAGCTCGACAAGCTGGTCGCGGCGCTCGCCGCCCGCGAGGGGCTCGAGTTTCTCGGAAGCGAGGGGCCCGGCTCCTTCGCCTCCGGCCGACTGCGCCACCCTCGCAGCGGACTCCCCGACCAGCGAGCCGGTGTAGTCGATCACCACGAAGTCGCCCGCGCCGGCGGGGCGATCCACGGTCTCCGAGCGCGCGAGGCGCTCGCGTAGCCCGTCGATCTCGCGCTGCACCTGCTCCTCCTCCACGAGCGGCTCGGGACGACCGACCTCCAGACCCCGGTACTCCCCGAGGGTCGCCTTGGGGAGCACGCCGATCTCGAAGGAGAACTCAAGGCTCTCCCCGTGGGGGGGCAGCTCCCCGAGGTCCACGCGGGGATCGCCGACGGGGACGATCCCGGTGTTCTGGAGGGCGTCCACGTACCAGCTCCCGAGCGTGTCGCGAACGGCCTCCTCCATGACGGCCTCGCGGCCGACCCGTTGGATCACGAGCGGCGCGGGCACCTTGCCACGGCGGAAGCCTGGGAGCTTCAGCTCGCGTCCGAGCTCGCGCGCCTTGCCCTCGATACGCTGCTCGAGCTCGCTGGCGGGCACCTGCACCTGGACGCGCACCCGGGACTCGGGCAGCTCGGTGACGGTCGTCGTGAGGGTGCTGGGCACCGGGCCACGATACCGTGCGGCCCGATGCGAGCGCTGCGGCGAGCCGAGCGGTGGTGGTGGACTGGCCCGATGGGCCACCTCGTGGGCGGTGGGCTCGACTTCGCGGTGGCGTGGGGGCGCTACCTACGTGTGCGTCGAGCCCGCCGGCCGTGAGTGACCGACTACTACGCGCTGAGCGTCGCGGGTGCGCCCCCGAAGACGAGGGAGACGCCGCGGGGCACGACCAGCACGGCGCCGGCGTCGTCCTCGATCAGGTTGAGTACGGCGGCGCTGAGGGCGACCTGACCCTGCCCGGCCTCGGGGCGGGAGCCGACGACGAGCAGATCGGCGTCGTGGCCTCTCGCGGCGGGGCCGACGCTCGCTCCGAGCGCCTGGGCGAGCGCCTGCGCGGTGCTCTGGGCGCTGGGGTCGGTGGGGTCCTCGGTGACGGCGATCCGCTGCACGCTGTCGGCCTGCTCGGCGAGCCCGGCGGAGGCGATTGCGACCGCGAAGCGGCCCCCGTCGAGCAGCCGCTGGGCGGAGTTGCCGACGGTGACGTGCCGGGGGGCGGTGTGGGAGTCCGAGCAGAACACGATCGCGTCCGCGCCCTCGCGCTCGGCCAGGGCGCGCAGCCCCTCGGGGGTGGAGCGGTCGGCGACCACATGGCGGGGGGCCTCGGGCGTCCCGAGCAACTCGGCGCCGCGCTGCAGGAGCTCCTCGGCCTCGCGCTCGGCGAGCAGCTCGCGCTCGGGCTCGGGCTCCTGGGTGTGGCGGACGTAGGCGAGCGCGACCTCGGCGCCGGCGCTGGCGAGGATGCGCCCGAGGGCGATGGCGTCGTCCTCGTTGTTGGTGCCGTCGTAGGAAACGATGATCTTGGTGGCGGACATGGTGTATCTCCTCTGTGGTTGCGATGTGAAGGGTGTTGCTGCGGAAAGTTTTTTTGAGGGAGGGAGGGGTTCGTGGTTGCGATGCCTTGGCTTGGGGTGAATCCCGAAAGCCTCTTCCACAACAGCGTGACACGATCCTGCCATCAGCACCAATGATTCTCTTTATAGATGAGATAAGCTGTGCTTATGTTGAACGTCGGCCGTCTGCGAGTCCTCAGAGAGGTGGCCCAGCGGGGCTCGTTCTCGGCCGCGGCGGAGGCCCTCTCCTACACCCAGTCGGCGGTCTCCCAGCAGATCGCGGCGCTGGAGGCGGAGACGGGGATGGCCCTGCTGGAACGCCTCCCCCGAGGGGTTCGCCTGACGGGAGCGGGGCGCACGCTGGTGGAGCACACCGAGGGGATCCTCGCGCAGCTGGAGGCGGCCGGGGAGGAGCTCGCGGCGCTCGCGGGCCTGCGCGGGGGGCAGCTGCGGATGGCCTCCTTCCCCACCGCTGGCGCCGCGCTGATGCCGGTGGCGATCGCCGCGTTCCGGGACTCCTACCCGGAGGTGGAGCTGACGCTCGCGGAGGGGGAGCCGCAGGAGATCGCCCCGCGCCTGCGCGCGGGCGAGTTCGACCTCGCGCTGCTGTTCGAGTTCGGCAGGGCCGAAGAGGACCTGAAGCGGGTGGAGCTGCTCGAGGACCCGATGCACCTCGCACTGCCCAGCGGACACCGACTGGCCGGGAGGCGCACGCTGCGCCTGGGAGATCTGCGGGGGGAGGCGTGGGTGCAGACATCGCGGTCGAGCCCGTGCGCGCGCCACGTGGTGCGCAGCTGCCACGCGGCGGGGTTCGAGCCGAACGTGGCGTTCGAGAGCGACGACTACCAGACCGTCCAGGGGCTCGTGGCCGCCGGGGTCGGGGTGGCGTTGATCCCGGAGCTTGCGCTCGCGGTCGTGCGCGAGGACATCGTGGTGCGCGCCCTCTCCCCCACCCCACCGGTGCGGAGCGTGATCGCGGCGCTGCCGGGACGGGTGGGCGCCAAGGCCCGCATGGTCCCCGCCGCCTCCGCGATGTTGCGGATCCTCGAAGAGGCCGCGGCCTCGCGCAGCCGGCCGCTAGAGATTGGGCGCGCGGTGTAGCGTGTCGGCGACGGCGGCCAGGAGCTGCTCGCGGCTGAAGGGCTTCGCCAGGAACGAGCCGGTGTCGACGTACTCCTCGAGACCGAGGCCGACGAGACGGAACGTGGGGTGCCCGACACTGACGATGTCGAGCTCCTCGACGATCGCGCGGTCCACTGCGCGCCCGTTGACGAACGTGCCGTTGCGGCTGTTGAGATCGACCAGTTCATGCAGGCCGTCCGAGCGCGCTCGCAGCTCGGCGTGAAAGCGCGAGACCAGGAGATCGTCGACGACGATCTCGTTCTCCGAATCGCGGCCGATCCGCGCGCGCTGGCCGATCGCCTCGTGGATCCCGCTGAAGACGCCGCTGAGCTTTGGCGTCCGGAGGGCCTCGTGGTTGGAGTCCATTCGGGCGTCTGGCTACATCATCAACTGCATCGCTGCGAACATGTACGCGATACCGAGTGTCATCGCGAACATCGAGAGCCGCAGATCCCGGAAGCCGATCAGCGGCGCCGCGGCGGTCCTCGCCAGCGTGCCGCCGGGCGTGACCGAGACGCTGCCGGCGAGCAGCGTCTTGTGATCGACGCTGCGCATCCGGTTGCCTGCCCATAGCAGCGACTGTGCGGCGAAGTAGGCGACGAGCAGCCAGGTGATCGGGCTCTGGAAGCCGCTGGGTGACCACATGTAGGTCAGCGCGGCGAGGTCGATCGCCGTCAGGAGCCACAGCGCGTTGATCGAGCTGCCGGCGAGTGCCTGAGCGAGCATCCAGGCGAGTATCGCGAGGGCGCCGTTGGCGAACGCGAGCTGCCAGAAGCCGCTCGGGATGTTGAAGTGGTCGATCGAGGGCGGCGCGAACATGAACGCCATGCCGAACGCCATAAGAACGAGCCCGGCGTGCCACAGGCGACGCTGGCCGGCGCTGTCAAGCAGATAACGCACTTGGATGACGATGATCGCGATGAAAACGAGTGTCCAGATGACCGCCAGCCACTCGGGGAGAACGTTCGTGGCGCCTGGTGGGGCGCTCATCGACATTCCCCCAACCGATGTCGAGTGACCCCCGCCATGGCTCATGCTCATGTTCATGCTGCCCATGACGGCGGGAATGTACCACAGGCAAAATAGCCCGCGAACCACCCGGCAAATCGCCTGCGCACCCACCTCACCGTGGGCGCCATCTCCTCCTCAGTGGGCTAGTATTGCCGTGCGATGAGCGGCCTTGGCTCTTTGTGGCGGCTGCGTATGCGCCTGCTCTGGCGCCTGGCACTGATCGTTGCGTTGATCGCCCTCACCGCACTCGCTCTCAGCGGGGCGGTCGAGTCGCTGCAAAGCGGGGCGATGATGATGCTTCCCGCTTTCGCCCTGGCTGTCGTGATGCTCGTCCGTCCCTATCTCGGAGAGGGCGCCATCGCACGGCTGCATGCCCGTCGGGCGCGACGGCCAAGCGAGGCGGCGCGTGTGGCCATGCCCCGGTGCCCGCGCATACGGGTGGCGCGCGGTGGGCATCTGATCGCACTGGCATTGGCGGGCCGCGCTCCGCCGCCGGCGCTCGCGGGCTGCCGCTGAGGCAATCGGCGCGGCCTGCCTCTCCGCCGCGAGGCTCCGCAACGCGGGGCGAGATCAACGGCCCTGGCCGGCGCTTGCCGACAGGGTCCGTATGCGACAAAGGAGTCGCCGTAATGTCCAACGGTCACACGTCCGCGCCTGCGCAGGCGCAAGCGCACGCGCCATCGTCCTCGAGCGGCCCGTTCAGCCGCTCCCCGGAGGACCGGGGGTCCCATCGATCCCCGCTCGTGACGACACGCGGCATTCAGATCGCCCTCGGCGCGATCTGGCTGCTCGACGGGCTGTTCCAATTCAAGAGCTTCATGTATACGCAGGGCATCGTCAGCGAAGTATTCGGCCCCGCGGCAGAAAAACAGTGGTCGATCGTCGGGGGCCCGATGAAAACGTTCGACAACTTCTACGGGCACGACCTGACGCTGTGGAACACGCTCTCGGGCGAGATCCAGGTCGCGATCGGGCTCGGGCTGATTCTCAGCCGCAAGACGGTGAAGCCCGCGCTGCTGGCCTCCTTCGGCTGGGCGCTCATCGTCTGGTGGTTCGGCGAGGGCTTCGGCGGCCTCACCTCGAACACGCTGCCCTCGCCGTTGATGGGCGCACCCGGAGCGGTGATCCTGTACGCGATCATTGGCCTGCTCGTGTGGCCCACGAGCAGGCAGGACGGGTGCTCCCCGGCCGACAGGGGTCCGCTCGGCGACCGCGGCGGCCTGTACGCCTGGTCTGCGCTGTGGGCGCTCTCGGCGGGGCTGTGGCTGGTCAACGTCAACCGGGCGCAGGGCGCGACCCACGAAATGATCAAGGCGATGGCGGCGGCCTCGCCGCACTGGCTCGCCAAAGTCCAGAACTCGGTCGGGAGCCACACCCAGGGTCACGGCACCACGATCGCCGTCGTCCTCGCGATCGTCTCGCTGGCGGTGGCGATCGGCGTGTGGACGCCGCTGCGCTGGCCGGCGCTCGCGATCGGGATCGTGCTCTCGCTCGCCTACTGGGTGCTGGGGCAGGACCTCGGCGGCCCATTCTGGGCCGAAGGCGCCACCGACTTCAACTCGGGGCCGCTGTTCGTGCTGCTCGCGGTCACCCTGTTCCCCGTGGCGCAGGTCGCGAGCGCCACACGACACGCGCCGGCCAGGGACGCATCACAGGTAGAGGTGGCCAGCGTCGTATAGATACTGGCTGCCCAGGACCAGACTCGGCATCCACAGGCGGATCCAAGGGCCCAGATGGACATGGGCTCGGATGCCGGGATGCAAACCTGCTCTGAATTGGCCATTCGTAGTACGTTTAGGACGGAAGGAGCGCGTTAGCGAGGCGAGGCTGGCTCCATCGGGCGCAGGCGACGCCACCGGGCGCTGCGGCCGGTACCCAACGATTCGATGCGCCCGGCTTTCTTGAGCTCACCCAACACCTTGTTGATGTAGCCGTCGCTCACGCCTGGCGCCGCGTGGCGGACGGCGGCGACGGTGAACTCATCGGTCAGCAGCGAGTCGATGAACGTCGTAATCAGCGCTTTCTTGGATCCTCGTCCGGCCAGCAGGGCCCCGCGGCCCTCGAGCTCGCTGTATGCGGCGATCAGGATGCCAAGGAAGTAGCTCGTCCACGGCGCGAGGTCGTGCGTCCCGTCGTGCCATCCCTGGGTCGACTTGCCCAAAGCGTCGTAGTAGGTGCCCTTGGCTTCGTCGATCAGCTTCTCGATGCTGATGAGCCGGCCGACGTCGTGTCCGGCGACGTACAGCAGCCAGAGCGTGATCAGCCGCGACATCCGACCATTGCCATCGCGGAACGGGTGGATGATCGTGAAGTCCAGAACGTAGGCGGCGCTCAGCAACAGCGGCGGGTAGGTACCCCGCGCGAGCTCCCGGTTGAAGCTCTCGTGCAGCGCCCGCATCGCCTCGGGCGTGTCGGCCGCGGAAACTGGCGTGAACCGCTCGACCTTGGTGCCATCCGGGCGCTCTTCCTCGACCTGGTTGTCCAGGCGCTTCCAGTGCCCGGCGGTCCTGTCGCCGACGTACCTGTAGAGGTTGCCATGCAGCTGCTCGACGTATCGAGGCTCGAACGGGATGTTTGCCCGGTTGGCGTGGATCAGCTCGAGCACATCGCGATAGCCGGCGATCTCCTGCTCTGAGCGGTTCTTCGGGGTCGTCTTCTCGGCGACCAGTGCTTCGATGCGCGCCCTCGGCGCACGGATGTTCTCGATCGCGTTGGACGCCTCGGTGCTCTGGATCATCGCGACCTGGCGCAGCGTCTCGAGACCCGCCGGGTTCTGGCGACGGGAGACCTCCTCGCGTCCGCGAGCCTCGGCGATGCTGGTCAGCGACCCGACGGTTTCCAAGTCAAGCGACCGGAAGTGGCGGGCCAGATCACGAAAGCTGCTCATCACCTAAACGTACTACTAACCATCGGAAGGGATGTTGTTTAGGGCAGAAGGAGCGTGTTTAGATGTCACCGCTCGACTACATGTGAGAAGATATTCATGCAATGATATAAGGGTGAGTCATGGTCACGACCCCGATTTGGCGTTTCTGGACGGTGAGACAGCCCGGATGGTCGCCGAGACGATGCAGGCGTTGTCCACCCCGAGCCGGGTGCGAATCTTGAGCCGCCTGGGGGCCGGTCCGTGCTCGGTGAGCGAGCTGACGCGGGATGTCGAGATGGAGCAGTCCGCGGTCTCCCAGCAGCTTCGCGTTCTGCGCCATCTCGGGCTCGTCGTCGGTGAGCGCCACGGCAGGAGCATCATCTACGCGCTGCATGACGATCACGTCGGCGTGCTGCTCGCCGAGGCCGTGTCCCACACCGAGCATCTGCGCCTTGGTCTGGCCTCCCGTCCCTCCGAGCGCCTTCTTTCAGCGTGAGCGCCGCGACCCCGGCTCTGCTGGCGGCTGCCGCCGGGGTTGGCTTCGGCCATGCCATCCTGCCCGACCACTGGGTGCCGCTGGCGGTGATTGGTCGTACACGCCGCTACCCGCTCGCGCGTGTCGCGCGACTCTCGGGAATGGCCGGCGTGGCCCATGTGCTCGTGTCGATCGTGCTGGGAGCCGTGATCATCGCGGTGGGCCTCCGGTTCCGCTCGACTGTGCAGAGCGCGCAGGACACCATCATCGGCTGCGTGCTGATACTCACCGGCGTGGGGTTCGCGATCCTTGAGCTGACCGGACACGGCCACCATCACGGACACGACCACAACCACACTCACGAGCACGGGCATCACCACGGGCATACGCACGGCCACGACCACGCGCACGAGCCCCCCCACCTGCTTGCTGTGAGTGATGTCGATGAGCGTGTCGCGGCCAAGGAGGGCCGGGTTCGTGGACTGGCGACTGTCGTGGTGCCCTTCGGTGCCGCTGCGTCCCCGGATCTGACGATCCTCCCGGTTTTCCTCGCGGCCACCACGGCCGGATTGACGACCGCGATCGGCTCCCTGGTCATCTTTGCCGCGGTAACGATCGGGACGATCGTCGGCCTCGCGCTCCTGGCGTGCTTCGGCGGGTATCAGCTACAGGGCCAGTGGCTTGAGCGGTGGGGCAACGTGTTCACCGCGCTTGTCCTGATCGTCATCGGAGCGCTGGTCCTGACCAGCGTGATCTAGGGTCCTCGGCGAAACGCCAGTAGCGAATAGACCGCGACCTCCGCGAGATGGGTTGTCAGTGCAGCTGGTCGATGAAGGTGTAGATGACCATCAGGCTGACGAGCACGACAAAGACGCGAAGGGCCCACAGTCCGGTGCTGGCGCGTGCGCTGAGCGCGGCTCGCGGTACGGGCCGGGAGGTTTCGGCTACGAACTGGTCGCGCTCCAGGTGCATGATCAGCTCGTCCTCGCAGCGCTCCTGTGGCTGCAGGTCCTGCTCGCGGATGCCGGAGCGGGGGCGGGCGGGGTCCAAATCCTCGTGCATGACAGGCGCCGCTGTCTTCATGAGCCGATGAGGTGGATGGTCTGTAGGAAGGAGTCGATGCCGTAGGCGGCTCCGCAGAGCCCGACGAACGCGATCACCGTGATCCCGATCGCGTTGGTCGAGCGCTTGTTCACCCACGAGCCCATCAATCCCCTGTCGTTGGCGAGCATGACCATGAAGACCAGGCTGACGGGCAGCAGCACGGTCGCGAGTACGTTGGCGTTGAGCGCGATCGAGAGCAGCGGCGCACCGGGGATGAGGATGACGACCGCGGCGAGCAGCGCGACCCCGATGTTCGCGGCATAGAAGACGGCGGCGTTGCGGGGCGAGCTGTTGAAGCTGTGGGAGACCCCGACGCATTCCCCGGCGGCGTAGGCGGTGCTCGCGGAGATCGTGAGGATCGCGACCGCTCCGGCCTCGATCAGTCCCAGCGCGAACACCGCACCGACGGCGCCGCCGGCGACGTGCCTCAGCGCCGCGGGGAACCCGGCGCCCGCGAACCCCTGGATGCCCGCTCCGTTGTGGGTCAGCAGCGCCGCCCCGGCGATCAGCGCCCCGACGCCGAAGATCGCGGCCAGAACCGCGCCGGCCGCGGTGTCGTAGCGGCCGTGCTTGATGTCGCGGGGAGTCATGCCCTTATCGGCGCTGGCGCTCTGCTGGAAGAAGATCATCCAGGGCGTTACCGTGGCGCCGATCGTGGAGGCCAAGAGCAGCAGCAGCGTGTTGAAGCTCCCGCCGGGGAAGGGGCTGAAGTCGAAGGACCGGACAACGGCTCCCAGATGGGGCTTGACCAGGATCGCCGCCAGCAGGAACAGGCCGTTGAAGAGGGCCATGCCGAGCACGATGCGCTCCCAGCGCCAGTAGCGCCCGCCGCTGAGCGTGAACAGGACCAGCGTCAGTCCGAGCGCAACGGCGATACCGGAGCCGAGGTGGAAGTAGGCCAGCCCGACGCGGATGGAGATGAACTCGGCGACGAGGGTGACCAGGTTGGTGAGGGTGAGATCGCCGGCGCCGAACCAGCCCCACACTCGGCCGTAGCGCTGCAGTACAAGCTCGCCATAGCCGCGGTGGGTGACCGCGCCGACGCGCATGCACATCTCCTGGCAGATGTACGCCATCGCGAACAGGAGCGGGATGAACGGGACGAAGAATCCGAGCCCGTACTGCGCGCCGTCGGCGGCGTAGGCGATCATGCTCGGGCCGTCGTTCTCCCCGAGCATGGCAAGGATCCCGGGGCCGACGAGCAGCCACAGCAAGCCGCCAGCGCTTGCTGTGCCGGCGGGCGTGATGAACGCGCGAGCGGTCCCACGACCGTGCCGTCGTCCTCTGCGGTCAGCGGCGGCAGGGCAAGGCCGGGAACAGCGGCGGCTTCAGTCGCGGCCATCGCCCGACTCCCTGCTGGTACGGACTCGGTGCTTCGGAGCGCTCCGATCGACCTCGACGCGCATCGCGCCGGCAAGTTGGCCGCCGATGGCATGCTCGCGATCTCCGAAACGCACGAACAGCGGGCCGCCGAAGGGCTGGCGCTCGCGAACCACGAAGCGGTCGCCCGGCGAGATCCCGCAGCCGGCGAGGTAGCGCAGCATCTCCGGGTCGGAGTCCGAGACGCGCACGAAGATCCCCTCCTCGCCGTCCTCAAGGCTCTCCATGCTGTGCGTCGAGGGCTCGTCGAGCTCCAGGGCGGCGTTGGGGATCGGGTCGCCGTGGGGGTCGACAGTGGGGTGCCCGAGCTTGGCTGCGATCAACTCCTCGAGATCCTCGGAGAGCACGTGCTCGAGGATCTCGGCCTCGGCGTGAACCCGATCCCACGGCATCCCCAGCGCATCGGCAAGGAAGCTCTCGAGCAGCCGATGGTGGCGGATCACCTCCAGCGCAAGGCGCCGCCCATCGTCGGTGAGGCGCACTCCCCGGTAGGGGACGTGGGTTGTGAGACCCAGGTCGTCGAGCTTCTTGAGCATCGCCGAGACAGAGCCCGGCGTGATGCCCAGTCGCTCGGCCAGCGCATTGGTGGACACCGGCTCATCGCTGCGCGACTGCAAAGCGAAGATGGCCTTCGAGTAGTCCTCGACCGCCGGCGAACGCGACATCTCTTTGGTAGGCACGGAAAAGATAGTATGGCAAACCAAAACTTTAGTCAAGGGTCTTTAGAAACCAAAAGCCATACTGGGCTAAACTCGACTGCCATGGGCCCCGACAAGAACCGCTCAGAATTCAGAAATTCGTGACGTCCGCTGAGCTTTGGTCTTAGGTTTCGGTGTGGACGACGACATCGGCGATGTCGGGGACCTGTTGGCGCAGCTCCTCCTCGAGTTCGCCGCCTAGCTGGTGAGCATCGACCAGGGAGGTTTCGGCGCTGACGCCGAGCGTGAGGAAGATGACGCGGCCGGCCTCGATGCGAAGCAGCCTCGTCTTGCGCGGCTCGGCTCCCGTCCGCTCAAGGACTATGCGCTCGATCTCCCGCATCGCGTCGAGGTCCGTGCTCGCAGTGGCTGGGCGGGTGATCAGCGGGCGCTCCAGAGGCTCCAAGTGTGTCTGCACCTCACTCACGCCGGGGCGGGCGCGGATCGCTTGCTCGATGCGCTCAGTGACCGCGAGCGCAGCGTGTAGGGCGAGATCGGGAGGTAACTTCAGATGCAGGGAGACGCTGGCTGACCCGTCGTGCTCGTAGATCGTGATGTCGTGTACTTCCTTGACCAGCCGCTCGGCTAGCGCGATTGCCAGTATCCGGTCGCGGAGGTCCAGGCCGCTGCGGCGAGGCTCGACGTGGACGACGACATCGCTGCCGGGCAGCGCGGTCTCGATCGCCGCCTCGATGCGGTTCGCGGCCTGGTGGCCCTCGATCACCGCTGCTCCGGGCGCGACGGCGGCGATGACATCCGCGAAGTAGCGTCCGGCAGACTCGCGCAGGCGCACCCGCACCAGTTCGATGTCGGGTTCAAGGCGCGCGAGCGCGCGCTCGGCTGCCTCTCTGGCCTCGGCCGGCGTGCGGTCCATCAGCACGTTTGCGTTCTCCGCGATCAGCCGTGTCGCGGTGGCGAGGATGATCGCGGCGATGACGAGTGCGGCGCTCGCGTCGCCTTGAGCGAACCCGGCGCGCACGAGCAGCAACCCGATAAGGACCGCTACGGAGCCGGCCATGTCTCCGGCGAAGTGAAATCCGTTTGCGTGCAGGGCGGGGCTCCCGTAGCGCCGTGCGGTGCGCAACGAGATGACGGTGCGGGTGAGATCCACGGTCATCGCGGTCGCGATGACCACGAAGACATACCAGTGGGTGTCAGGCGTGCCGCTCGGACTGATGAGGTGTCTGATCGCCTCGACCGCGACGACCAGCCCGCCGACCAGCAGGATGCCCGCCTCGCCCAGCGCTCCCAGGTTCTCGGCGCGACCGTGCCCGTAGGGGTGCTCGGGGTCCGCTGGCTGGCGACCCAACCGCACGGCGAAGAACGTCATGATCGCGGCGAGGACATCTCCGCTTGACTCGATCCCGGCTGAGATCAACGCCAGGCTGCCCGCTATCAATCCCACTCCGAGCTTGAGGATCACCAGCAGGCTGGCCGCGGCGATCGACGCGAGTGTCGTCCGTCGCTGCACGGCCACCTGCTCGCTGCTGGCGGGCTGCACCATCGGCAGAGCCTAAGTGTCTGGGGTCTCCATCAGCACAGAGGCCCCGGCGAGCTGTTGCTCGTTCTGGACAGCAGCGGCACCGCGCGCGCCTGTGGGAGCCCCTAGCCTCTACTTCTGGGACGCCTCGTGACCAGGAGTGCTTGCTCAGTGGCCCGCTCCGAGCGTCTTGTGCAGACCTGCGAGCGCGCGAGCGCCGACTCGTTTGAAAGCTACCCCGAGCAACGGGCCGGCGAGCTTGAACGGCCCCTTCAGCGCGAGATCCGCGTCATAGGTGATTCGTGTGCCCCTCTCGGAAGGCTCGAAGGTGATTCGGTCCAGCGAGACGACGGTCGAGCTTTCGCTGAGAAATGTGACGGCGTTTGGTGGGTCGTACTCGACGATGCGGTAGGTGAGTGGGATCTTTCGGCCAAGGAAGCTGGCCAGGAGCCGGAATTCGGTTCCCTCGTGGACTGGTGCGTCGCCGAGGCGCTCAGCTTCGATGACGCCCGGGTCCCACTCCTGGGTGCTCGAGAAGTCGCTCAGGTAGGCGAACATCTCATCGGGCGGACGCGCCGTATCGACGCTTGCGTTGTAGTGAGCCATCGGGTTCTCCTTATCGGTCTGAGTCGGCCGGAGTTGGTGTTTCGTGCCAGCCGCTGAGGTGTTCGCATTCGGTCCATAGCCGCTCGTGGTCCTGGGGCGTCTGCTTGGTCCACGGCACGCGGTGGGTTGGGCGCTCTCGGCGGTCGTGCCAGAAGCCGCCTGAGCTGCGCGCCGGACGGGCGGCGGCGCCGAGCCAGACGATCGTGTCGGCGCCTTCTTGGGGCGTGCGCAGCAGTCGCCTTGTCAGGGTGTAGAAGCGTGGCAGCGAGGACTCAAGGCCCGGGGTGTCCGCCCAGCCCGGGTGCATCGCGTGGACGACGATGCCGGTGTCCCGCAATCGTTCTGCCCACAGTTCGCTCAGGATCGACCTGGGCGCGCTTGGTGCGCGCGTACGCGGTGGGGCCGTCGAACTCCTCGTGGGCCATCTGTAGGTCGTCGAGGTGGATTCGCTGCGTGTACATGCCGCCCGAGGACACGTTGATGATGCGGGCGGGCTTGCTCTGCTCGAGCAGGGGGAGGAGGAGGTTGGTCAGCAGGAACGGCCCAAGGACGTTGGTCGCGAAGGTCAGCTCGATGCCATCGACCGAGAGCGTCCGCTCGCTCGTCAGTGCGCTCGCGTTGTTGACGAGCACGTCGAGGCGCCCCAGCTCCCCGCCGAGGCGCTTGGCGAACTGCCGCACGGATTGCAGGTCGCTGAGGTCGCAGAGGCCGACCTGAACGTCGCTGTGGGGAGAGCGTTCCGCGATCTGCGCGCGGGCGCGCTCGCCGCGCCGCTCGCTGCGGACCGCCAACCGGACCGCGGCTCCGAGACGCGCGAAGCCTTCGGCGGCGGCGAGGCCGAGACCCGAGGTTCCACCGGTGAGGAGCACGACCTTTCCGCCCATCGGCTGCTCCTCGGCAGTGCTCCACATGCCTCTGCGCATGCGATAGCCGACGCGGGTATAGCCCGGGAGGATGGTGCGGTCAAGGATCGTGTCGAGCAGCGGGCCGATCATGCCGGCGACCCTGGGTCTCGGGGCGAATACCGCACACGGCAAGCATGACGCATCGGCCGCCTCCCTCCGTCCGTGTCCTGCCCCGTAGACGGAATAGTGCTATGTAGATGACTCTGGAAACGTTTGTTGCCGTGGGACACTCATGAGGATCGCGATCGTCGGTGCGGGAGTCTCCGGGCTCGTATGCGCACATCTGCTGCACCGCGATCACGAGCTGGTCGTGTTCGAGGCAGGCGACCGGGCGGGAGGGCACGCCAATACGGTGCATGTCGAGACAGACACCGGGGCCTACGATCTCGAGACGGGCTTCGTCGTCTTCAACGACCGCAACTATCCAGGGTTCGAACGCTTGCTGGACGAGTTTGGCGTGGCGACGCAGCCGTCGCAGATGAGCTTCGGGGTGAGCGACGGCGTGGACTTCGAGTACAACGGGGCCTCGCCGAACGGCCTGTTCGCGACTCGCGGCAATCTAATCGCGCCGGCCTTTCACCGGATGATAGCCGACCTGATCCGCTTCAACCGGGACGCCCGCCGGCTGCTCTCCTGCGAGGAGGACCCGCCGCTGGGAGACTGGCTTTCACAGCAGCACTATTCACGTATGTTCGTAGAGCGGCTGATCGTCCCGCAGGCGTCGGCCGTGTGGTCCGCGGACCCGGCGCAGATGTGGTCTTTCCCGGCGCGTTTCATGGTCGAGTTCTTCGAGAATCACGGGATACTTGGATTCCGCGACCGGCCACGCTGGTGGACGATCACCGGTGGATCGCACAGGTATGTCGAGGCGCTCATACGGCCCTGGCGCGAGCGTCTGCGGCTCTCGACACCTGTGACGGAGGTCAGCTCGTCATCCCGGTCATGCCATGGTGTCCTCGCGCGGCTGTGAGCCGGAGCGCTTTGACGCGGTCGTGATCGCGACGCACTCCGACCAGGCGCTCGCGCTGCTGGCCGATCCGGGCGAGCGCGAGCGTGAGCTGCTGGGGGCGATTCCCTATCAACAGAATGAGGTGGTCCTCCACACCGATCGGTCGCTGCTGCCGCGGCGTCGGCGTGCGTGGGCGAGCTGGAACCTCCATCTCGGCGACGGTGCTCCAGGGCGCTGCACCGCGACCTACCACTTGAACCGTCTACAGTCGTTGCGCGCCGACCGCGAGTTCTGCGTCACACTCAACCGCACGGAGGCGATCGACCCGCGGCAGATCATCCGCAAGACGCGGTACGCGCACCCCGTCTACACCCCCACGGGCGTCGCCGCCCAGGCGCGCCACCACGAGATCAGTGGGCGCAATCGCACGCACTACTGCGGCGCCTACTGGGGATGGGGCTTCCACGAGGACGGCCTCAACAGCGCGCAACGGGTGGTGAGCGAGCTCACCTTGCAACCGACGGACCCGGTGCGGATATGACGGTCAGCGCGATCTATGAGGGCACGATCCGTCACCGTCGCTTTGCGGTGCGCGCCCATGAGCTGCGCCACCGCATCGCGCTCGTGTACCTCGACCTGGAGGAGCTCGATGGTCTGCTGGCCGGCCGGCTCGTTGCTGGCCGGCCGGGACTGGTGCGGTTCCGCCGGGGCGACTACCTCGGCGATCCCCATGTCGGGCTTGGGGACGCCGTGCGCAGGCTCATCGAGTGCCAGACGGGCAGCGCGCCCGCTGGCCCGATTCGTCTGCTCACGCACCTGCGCACGTTCGGACACTGCTTCAACCCGGTCAGCCTCTACTACTGCTTCACCCCCCAAGAGCAGCTCGACGCGGTCGTGGCGGAGGTGACCAGCACACCTTGGGGGGAACGGCATTCCTATGTGCTCGAGCGCAGCGGCGAAGGCCCGGTGCTGGCCGCCAGCTTCGCGAAGGCGCTGCACGTATCCCCGTTCATGGGAATGGAGCAGCGCTACACCATGCGCGCGGTCGCACCTGGCGCGACGTTGGCGGTTCACATCGAGAGCCACGAGCTTGGAGAGCTCGCGTTCGACGCGACGCTCGCGCTGCGTCGCGCGCCGCTGAGCAGCCGCGGCCTGGCTTGCCTCACCGCGCGCTACCCGGCGGCGACGCTGCGCGTGCTCGCGCTCATCTATGGGCACGCGCTCGCCCTGAAGCTCAAAGGCGTGCCGCTCTACCCCCGTCCCGAGGACCCAGCGTGACGTTGGCCCAGCGCGTCGCGCGAGGCATCGCGCTTGGCGTGCTGGAGCGTCTGCGCTCAGGCCAGCTGACCGTCGTGGAGGGCGAGCGCCGGCTGGTCCTGGGACACGGCAGCCCGCAGGCGACGGTGCAGGTTCGCTCGCCACACCTGTGGCCGAGATTGCTGCACGGCAGCCGCGGGATGGCCGAGGCATACGCGCAGGGCTTCTGGGAGTCCCCGGATCCGACGGCCGTGGTACGCGTGGCGGCGCGCAACGCGAGGAGCCTCGATGAGTGGCGTCGCCGGCTCGCGCCGGCACGGGTCCCGCTGCAGGCCGCGCGGGGTCTCCGTGCACGCAACACACACGCACGCAGCCGCCGCGGCATCGCGGCCCACTACGACCTCGGGAACGAGCTTTTCGAGTTGATGCTCGACGAGACGATGATGTACTCCTCGGCATACTTCCCGCGCCAGAGGATGACGCTCGCACAGGCATCCAGAGCAAAGCTCGAGCTGGTGTGTCGCGAGCTCGATCTGCGGGCCGGCGACCACGTCCTGGAGATCGGCACGGGATGGGGCGGGTTCGCCGTCCACGCCGCACGAACAAGGGGCTGTCGGGTAACGACCACCACGATCTCGCACGAGCAGTACGAGCACGCCCGCAAATGGGTGCGGGCGGCCGGGGTCGCCGATCGAGTCACAGTGCTGTGCGAGGACTACCGCGACCTGCGGGGACGCTACGAGAAGCTCGTCAGCATCGAGATGATCGAGGCCGTCGGGTATCGCGACTTCGGCACGTTCTTCGCGCGCTGCTCCAACCTGCTCGCCGCGCACGGAAGGATGCTCCTGCAGGCGATAACCGTCGACGATCGAGCCTACGCGGTCGAGAAGGCCTCGCGGAGCTTCATCCGCACCCACATCTTCCCGGGCGGCTGCCTGCCCTCGCTCGCGGTGATCGCGCGCTGCGTCGCTCAGCGCACCGACATGCGAGCCGTCGGACTCAAGGATCTGACGCCGCACTACGCCGAGACGCTGCGGCGCTGGCGCGCCAACTTCGAGGCCGCGACCGCGCGCCTTGAAGATCTCGGCTACGACGAGCGCTTTCGACGGCTGTGGCGGATGTACCTCGCCTACTGCGAGGCCGGGTTCACCGAGCGGCGGATCGGCGTCATACAAATGACGCTGGCCAAGCCGGGGTGGCGCCAGTACGCCGGCCCCACGAGCGCGTACGAGGCGCCTCAGGCGCTGGCCTCCTGAACATGGTCCGCGCGCTCGTCACCGGAGCCTCCGGCTACATCGGCAGCCGACTGGTGCGCGACCTTCACGCGCGAGGCGTTCCGGTTGGGTGCGTCGCACGCGACCCGAGCCGGGTCAGCTTCGATCCAGCCGTCACGGTACACCGCGCCGACATGCTCAACCCAAGCTCCCTCAGCGCGATCGGCGACGGCTACACGACGGCCTACTACCTCGTCCACTCGATGGGTCGCGGCGGCGACTCCGACTATGAGCAACGCGACACCGTCGCCGCCTCCAACTTCGCCCGCTTCGCGACCGCCACCGGCATCGAGCGGACCCTGTACCTCGGCGGCCTCGGCGACCGCCCCGCATCCCAGCACCTGCGCTCGCGGCTACACGTCGGAGAAATCCTGCGCGATCAGGGACCACCGCTGAGCTGGTTTCGCGCCGGCATGGTGGTGGGAGCCGGATCGGAGAGCTACCGAACGCTGCGCTCGCTCGTCGAGCGCCTACCGGTGATGCTCGCACCCTCGTGGCTGGCCACACCCACCCAAGCGATCGCCATCGGCGACGTGCTGCGCTACCTCATCGAGGCTCCCGACATCCCTGAGACGCGCTCCCGCGAGATCCAGATCGGGTCGGCCGAAATACTCACATACGGGAAGATGCTCGACCAAATGGCCGACGCGCTGGGACTGCACCGCCGCCCACGCATCCCCGTACCACTGCTGACACCATGGCTCTCCTCGCACTGGATCGGGCTCATCACACCCGTCGACGCAGGCGTCGCGAGACCACTGATCGAGGGGCTCTCCACCGACACGACCATCACCAACCCATCCGGCATGGAACTGTTCGACATCCAACCCAGATCCTTCGAGCGGGCTCTGCGCGAAGCAATCGCCGAGGAGGACCCCAGCTGACCAGCCCTGAGGTGCTGCGCGCGCCCTTGCTGTTAACCGGAATACTTCTCCAGGTAGGGGATCATCGCGGGGGTGATCTCGGTGCCGGCCTTCGCAGTAGCCCAGACGGACTTCGGCGGGAAGAAGATCTGCTGCTCGGCGAGCTGGTTGTGGACGTTGTTGTGGTCGTAGATGTAGCCCCACATCAGCAGTCCTCCCGCCACGAGCAGGACGGCTACGAGGACCAGCCCAACGGCGCTGGTGAGAACTCTGCGGGGCATGACACGGCTCCTCTCGGCGAGATGTACGTGATGACAAACGTTGAGCCGGCGCCCTGCCCGCCCTGCGGGGAGACAGGGCGGGCAGGTGGCCAGTCGTGGCCGCGGTAGGGGGAACGCGGCTCGCTCGCCGATGGCGGGGGATGAGATCGCCATCGAACGTTTGATGAGGTAGTCGCTCGGATGCGATCCTCTGCGGGTGGCGGTGGCTGAGGTCATTCGGCGAGCGCCGAGCCGTTGGAGGCAGCCGGCGCTGGTACAGGTGCCGCAGGGAGGCCTCCCGCGGCCGCCGTCTCGCGTTTGAGGAACGCACCGTTCCCGCTCCCTCAAGCGACGACGCCCCGGTACGCGACGTTGCGCTGGACCGATGGCATTGAAGGCGGATGCTACTGGCTGGGAACGGTCGTCAGCCCCATGCTGATGGGTGGTCTCGTGATGATCCGCTCCTCGAACGTGAAGCCCGCTTCGAGCGCGCGGCGCACGGGACAGGTGTCGGCTACGCGCTCCAGGCGCCGCTGCTGATCGGGCGTGAGGTCGTCCGGAAGCTGAATGTCGATCGTGAAGCGGCGGGGGAGGCTGTCGGTGTCGTAGGTGACCTGGACGGCTGTTTCGCCGATCTCCCAACCGCGGTTCTGGGCGTACATCGCGATCATCGTCGCCACGCATGAGGCGAGCGTCGCAGCTAGTAGCTCGTGCGGCGCGGGCCCAAGGTCTGAGCCGCCAAGGCGCCCCGGCTCGTCGGTGAGGATCGTGTGGCGCCCGTTCACGTCGACCTCGTGTATGAGGCCGTCGCCGACGCGGCGCGCCGT
Source organism: uncultured Solirubrobacterales bacterium (assembly GCA_963771915.1). Taxonomy (GTDB): domain Bacteria; phylum Actinomycetota; class Thermoleophilia; order Solirubrobacterales; family Solirubrobacteraceae; genus Palsa-744. The sequence continues at coordinate 195,222 of CAVYVD010000003.1, forward strand.
CGCGGTCATGCTCATACAACGACAATAGCACACAGCGATGTAGTTGTGATAGGGTGGTCGGCATGACTACCGCAACTGACGTTCCCCACCCGCTTCCGGCGCCGCTCGTCGAGTTGATCGCCGAGCGCTTTCGTGTCCTCGGCGAGCCGATGCGCATCCGTCTGCTCGACGCGCTGCGCGAGGCTCCGGCGACCGTTGCGGAGCTCCAGCAGGCGACCGGCGCCTCGCAGCAGAACGTGTCCAAGCACCTCGGTGTGCTCTTACGCAGCGGGTTGGTGAGCCGCAGCAAGGAGGGCAACTTCTCGCGGTATGAAATCGCCGATGAGGCCGTGTTCGAGCTGTGCGAGCAGGTCTGCGGCGGCCTGCGCCGCCAGTTGGACGAGCTCGACGCGCTGCTCCCTGGGGGAGCTGTGCGATGAGCTCGGGTCACCGTGCCCCGCAAATCGCTACGCCGCTAGCCCGGCAACGCGTGCGCGTCGGCCCGATTGGCCGCCTCGGGACGCTACGGGTTATCTTCGCAGCGGGGCGGTGATGGTCGCGGTGTTCTTCACGTTCGCGCTCTCCGGACCGCTGCCGCCAAAGGAGATGGGCATCATTCTCGGCGTCGCGGTGCTGCTCGACGCGGCACTGGTGAGGCTGCTGCTGCTTCCCGTCCTTCTGCGCCTGATGGGAGCTCGCGCCTGGTATCTGCCCCGATGGGCGCGGCGTATCCTTCCCGACGTCCGCTTCGGGCACTCGTGAGCATGGGTCTGCACGGCCTCCCTTCGATCGAGGCCGCCGATGAACACCGGGACTAACGCGCTGAAGCTCAAGCGTCTGCCGCGGCGCGAGCAAGTGCGCAAGGTTCCCAAGGCGCTCGATGGCGAGGAAGGGCTCGTCCTGGTCGATGCGACATGGGGAACAATCCAGCCAATGACGTTCGCGCCGGGCGTCCAGACCATCGGCGAGCTCGAGTTGATCGAGCATCTGCGCGCCGGTCGCCAGCTCGTCGACACACGCCTGGCTGAGTTCGTTCACCAGGGCACGATTCCCGGTGCCATCGCGATTGCACACACAGAGATTCAAAACCACCTAGAAGAGCTCGATCCAGAACGGCCGGTCGCCCTCTTCTGCAATGGCCCCCAGTGCGCGGCCACACCAGACGCGGTGCGCCGGCTACTCACCGCAGGCCGTCCGCCCGGGCTGATCCTCTACTACCGCGGCGGGATGCACGACTGGATGACGCTCGGGCTGCCGGTCGAGCTTGGCTAGTCCCGTTTTCCGCAGTGCGTCGGCGCAAAGGCCGTTGCGGGCACCGCTTACGACATGACGGACCTCTTGATCATCAGCGTCAAGCTGGAGAAGCACCCCCGCGACAGGTAGCCTCGTGGACCTCCTCGGTGAGCGTGCTCATCTTCTGGCTCAATGTATGGATTTGCTCGGTCAGGTCGGTGTTCTTCGTGAGCAGATCGGTCTGAAACTGGGCCAGCTCGTCCCTGTGCTTCGCCGCGGCTTCCTCGTTCGCCTTGTCGGTCCTCGTCTGTGCCTTCTGGGCGATGATCACCAGCGCGCCCGTGTAGAACGCGACGCCGGAGAAGATCAGGTTCAGCAAGATCCACGGCTCGGGATCGAATTCGCCGCCTTTGGTAATGGCCTTGCCGGTGCTTTCGAGGTACTTCACAGCACCGTTGATAAACACCCACCCGAGGATGATGAGCGAACCGATCAAGACGAACTGCACGGTGCCCATGGCCGAAGCGACGTTCTCGGCCATGCGCTCCATGAAGCTGCTTCCGCCGGCATAGGACGAGGGATGCTTACCGCCCTGTTGGTAGTGGGTGTGGTGGCGCAGCGGATCGCCGCTGACCGGTTTCTGCTGCTGGTCCGTCGCTGCCATTGAGCTTCCTCTCGATCGCATTGATAAGTACTGGGGCTGAGCGGGAGGGTAGCTGGCGCGATAGGCGTTTCCGGCCCTCGTCGCCGCGCAGCGATGTCACACCGCGCTGCTATGACAGGCAGCCAGACGCCACCGACAACCCCTCAGCAATACGCCTGCTCGCCGAGCATTGCGGGAGGCAGCCGGACACGACACCACATGCGCGCAACGGACGACAAACGACGGCGACACTGCACTGGGTCACCGACCACGAGCGCCTCTGGACGCGGCTGGCCCGGGCGCTGCGGCCGGGCGGCGTACTCGAGGTCCAGTGCGGAGGCAAGGGCAACATCGATCGCGTCCGCGAGGTCATCGACGCAGTCGCCCGCAACGCCCATCCAGAGCTCATCGAATGGTCTCCCTGGGCTTTCGCGGGGTCCCAAGAGACCGAACTGCGTCTGCGGGAGGCAGGCTTCACCGAGACCAAGTGCTGGTTGGAGGAGCGCCCGACGTATCCCCAGGATGTGGACGCGTTCGTGCGCACCTCGATCCTTGCAGCACACCTCGCGCGGCTGCCCGAGGAGCGCCGGGAGCCGTTCGCCGCCGCTGTCGTAGCGGGGGTACCCCTGCCACTGGACTATGTGCGCCTCAACGTCTCCGCCATCCGCAGAGCGGCCTGAAGCGCACAAACAACGATCACCGCCAGACAGCCGGGACGGTCGGCTGGTGCGCCAGCCCGCCTCGCTGCGCTGGGAGGAGCTGACGCCCAGCGCAGCCGGCGGACGTTGGGGTGCACGCCGCGCCTACGAGGTTCTCTACCTCGGGCGCCCCGCGACCAGGGCTCGCCTTGGTCGCACTTCGGCCAGAAGCCCCGCGCAAGGGTGCGTTTGGCCTGTATCCGCCTATGTCTGCCGGAGCGGGGGACCGAGGAATCGAACCTCAAGCAAGGGTCTTGGAGACCCCTCGGCAAAGCTAGTCATCTGGCTCAACCAAGCCAGAAACCGTCTCCTCAGTTGCACTCTTGGTTGCACTTTTCGTATCCAGGAACGTTTTGGGCGACAGCCCTGCTGGCCGTCGCGCTGACCCGCGATCTCCCCCTCGCCGACACAGCCTCCCGCCGGAGCTTTGTACGAGCGTTCACCTCTCCCACAGGGCAGAGATGGGAACGGCCAGCAGCCGGTCCCCGAACGGGAGCACGTGTCGGCCTCCGTAGAGGACCACACCAGCCATGAAGCGGTCCCCCAGCACGTCGCGCATGTGCCCCAGCCAGCGGAACCACTCTCGCTGAGCGAGTCTGGCCCGTTTTGACCTCGAGCGCGGCAACGCGGCCGTCCGCGGCCTCGAGGACGAAATCGATCTCCGCGCCCGCGCGGTCCTGCCAATGGAACAGCTCGGCCTCCGTGGCGGCCCACGTGAGCTGACGGCGCAGCTCCGCGAACACGAACGTCTCGACGAGCCGGCCCGTCGCAGGATCCGCGGGGTCCTCGAGCGCGGACGGGGACTTGCCCGAGAGCCACGCCGCCAAGCCCGGAGTCGGTGAGGAACACCTTGGGACGCCGTTTGACTCGCCTGGTGAGATTGCGCGACCATGCCGGCACCGTGGCCACCAGATAGATCGTCTCCAGCCACGCGCGATGGTCATAGACCGCTTGGCGCTCAACGCCGAGTCCTCGATCACGCTCTGCATCACCAGCTCGCAGCCCGAGCGCGCCGCCAACAGATGGAGAAGCTGGCCCATCTCCGTGACCTTGCGGATGCCCGACAGCTCGACCACGTCGCGCTCGATCGTCGTACGCACGTAGTCCCGAAACCAGCCGCGCCGCTGGTGCCCCGAGAGCTCGTGTACCTCCGGGTAGCCCCCCGTGCAGACCCGCTCCAGCAGACTCGCCGCGCCCCACCCGGCCCGTCGGGTGCTCGGCCACCGCCGCTGCCCCGGTGAAGAGCCGTCCACGAAACGATCCGCCGCACCCGCCATCTCCCCCTGGGTGAACGGCCACACCTCCACGAACCCCGCCCTCCCCGCAAGCGACTCAGAGATCGTCGGCACCGTGAGGAAGTTCGACGAGCCCGTCAGCACGAACTGCCCGGACGTCGTGTCGCCGTCGACTTGGGCCTTGATCGCACGCACCAACGGCTCACCGCCCCGCTGAACCTCATCAATGACCAGCGGCCTCCCACCCAGCGCAACGAACCCAGCCGGATCCTCCAACGCTGCCGCAAGCACGCCCTGCTCGTCCAGATTACGCAGCTCCCCGCCAATCACGGACAGCTGGCCGCGCACCAGCGTCGTCTTACCCGACTGCCTCGGACCAGTCGCGACCGTCACGCGCCGAGCCGCCACCGTCTCCCGATAACGCCCCTCGATCGCCCGCCGGCGCAACACCCGCTATCATACACAACGCCGAGGATCAATCATACGGATCGCCGTCAAGCTGGCAGACGGTCCGCCGCTACCGCAGCACTCGACCACGGACGAACCCGCGGCGCCTGCGGTTCGTCGACGAAGCCTCACGACGCTCCACACCGCGGTGTCCGTCCCGAAACGGGGCGTTTGGCCTGCATATGCGGTGTTCGCTGGAGCGGGGGACCGAGGAATCGAACCTCAAGCAAGGGTTTTGGAGACCCCCATGTTACCGTTACACCAGTCCCCCGGGGACCAGGGATTGTAGGCGCTGGGCGGCGGTCGCCGCCCACGAGAGGCCGCCGCTGCCGCACCCAGTGCTCCGCGCGAGCGGCGCACGCGCGTCCGCATGTCTGCATCGGACCTTTACGACCGGCGCTGAGGGTGCCGAGAGCGGCTAAAGCTCGCGTCGGTCGCTGTCGAGAGGGGAGACAGAGACGAGGGTACGGCACTTGTGATGATCAACACAACCTCTTTCCGCCGACAGCGAGCCCCGGTGGGGCAGTTCGGGCGGAGCCATGCCGAAAGCGAGGGGCTCCGCTTCCGCCGCGGGAGGCTCGCGGCCGACGACGGGGTCTCGCTGATCGAAGTGATGATCAGCACGCTGATGCTGGGGTTCATCGTGATCGCGGTGTTCACCGGCTTCAACGCCGCCAGCCGCTCGACCGTCGAACAGCGCAGCCACGACCAGGCGGCGATGCTGGCCGCACAGTCCCAGGAGGAGTTGCGCAGCGACTCCGCGGACACGCTCGACGCAATCGAGTACCCCGCCTCCCACGTCTACACGCAGACGGTGGGCGGAGAGAAGTACACGATAACCCAGACCGACAAGTGGATCCCCGACAACAATCAGAGCGCGACCTGCAGCGCCTCCGGCAAAGAACACTCCAACCAGGGCGGCGACTACCTGCGGATCGTCTCGACCGTCACCTGGCCGCAACTCGAAGTCGCGAAAACCAAACGGCCCGGCGTGGAAGAGGCCAGCCTCATCACTCCCCCGGACGGTTCGGGCCTAGAAGTCGACGTGCTCAACGGCCGCACGCCCGACGGTCCGGTCGCCGGCGTCACCGCGGTCGCCGGCGAAGCGGAAGCGACGACCGGCGAAGCGGGCTGCGTAATCTTCGGCGGGATCCCCGCGACCAGGATCAACATCGAAGTCTTCAAGCTCGGCGATGTCACCGAAGCCGGGGCCATCAAGAAGATCTACCCCGAATTCGCGATCACCCCGAACATCACCACCCGGGTCGAACCGGTGCTCAACACGGGGTCCTACATCACCGCCGAATTCACGCACGAAGGCAAAACAGCCAAAGGGGACACGTTCGTCACATACAACCCAAAAATGAACCTCGCGCCCAACTTCGAGGTCGGGAGCACACAGTTCGGTGCCTTCACCGAAACCACAGGCGAATACCATGCGCTGCCCGGCACGGCTCCCACCAAAGAAGAACCCGAACCGTACAAAAGCACGGCAAAAACCGCAATCAGCTCGACCTACTACCCCACCGGCGACCTCTTCCCCTTCGAAAAAGGCCCCTGGCTCGTGTACGCCGGTGACTGCCCCGCAAACAACCCGGCGGAAGTAAGTAAAGGCGAAATCAGCGAAAGCTCGATCTCGGTCGCCCTGGAACCCGGCCAGGACCCCACCGTCAAGGTCCCGACCTCGGAAGTCAAGCTGACCGCCTACAAAGGCACCAAAAGCTTGAACAACGGAGCCGAAGGCACAGTGCGGCCCGTCAAGATCACGAACGTCGCATGCCAGGAACTGAAAGAAAAAGAAGAAGTCACAGACAAAAAGACATACACTCCGAACAACACCTCCGCATTCAGCGTGGTTCACACTCAGGATACGACCACGGCCGGGAATTTGGAAGTCCCGTTTCAACCGTTCGGCAAGGCCAGGCTCTGCCTCTATGATGAAAAAGAACACAAGACCTACACGACGACCTACGTGGACGAAAAAGTGGCGGGGCAGACGATCAATCTCTACCTGGCCGAACCGACGGGGACGAACACCGAAGGCAACGGCCACACCGTCGAAGTGAAATCGGCATTCAGCAACACATGTTGAGCCAACGCCCCCATTCGATCGTTCCAGCCGCACCAGGGCAGAGCGCGTCCCTGTCGGGCGAGGGCGGCTTTACGTTGATCGAAACGCTCGTCGCGGCCAGCACCGGCATCGTGGTCTGCCTCGCGCTGTTCGCGGTCCTCGTATTCTCCACACGCCAGGAGACTCACCTGAACGATGTGGCACAGGCGACCCAGCTCGGTCGGTTTGCGATGGACAAGGTCGTCAACGAACTGCACTCGGCCTGCATCGCCCCAGGCTTTACTCCCATCCAGGAAAAAAGCAGCGAAAGCGAACTGAGGTTCATCAACGCCTACAGTGGAGAAGCCGCGATCAAGAAAGAAGAAGTCAACGAACACAGGATCGTGTGGAACGAAAAAGCCGAAACCCTCACGGATTACAGCTACCCGGCGACCAAAGAAGAAACCTGGCCAAAATTCAAATACTCCGAAACGCCGAAACCAAGCGAAGGCGTGATCCTCGCCAGTCACGTTACCAAGATCGAATCGGGTGGGGAAAAAATACCGATCTTCCAATACTACAGCTACAACCTCGAATCCGGTGAAAGCACCACCGCCGGCCTCAGCACGCTCAACACGAAACCGCTCACGACTCCACTTAGCGCAACAGAAGCGGCGACCGCCGCATCCGTGCTGATCAGCTTCAACACCGGCTCCGCCGCAAGCTCGTCCAGTGTGACGCACATCCTGGGCAAAGGCCTCGCGAAAGACGTGACCGAGGGCCAGCAGAGCCAGGTGACGCTCTCCTTCTCGGTCCCCACATCCGAAGCAGAAAAGGCGGATACGCCATGCCAGTGAAGCCCGCAAACATCGCCCAGCGACGTGGCGCCCGAGCCTGTCTCGCCTCACAGGACGGCTTCACGCTGCTAGTGACGCTCGGCGTCCTGTTCGTGACTTCGATGCTGGTGGTCGCGGCGTTCGCGGCGGCTAGGGGCGACATCCAGCTCTCCCACAGGAACACCGTCCAGAAAGAGGCCTACTACGCGGCGCTCGCGGGCATCCAGGAGTACGAGTACCACCTGCAGGCCAACCCCGACTACTGGGAGACCTGCGCCGCGCCGTCCAACACGGTCCCCCAGCAGGAAGTCAACGAGCACTATGAAGTAAAACTGCTCGTCGCGAGCACGGCCCCGGAAAAAACCAAAGAATGCAGCACCGCGAACCCGTTCGCGACAATGATCCAGTCCTCGGGCACGAACGCGAATACGTTCCGCATCGAATCGGTCGGCACGGCCGGCAACAAAGCCGTGGCCACGAGCTACGCGACCCGTTCGGTCGTGGCCACCTTCCACGTGGTGGGCTTCCTCAACTTCATCTACTTCACTCAGTACGAAGACGGCGACCCCTCCCTGTACGGCGGGCCCAAAGAATGCGAAAACTACTACCCCGTGCGCGAAGAACTGAAAATCAACAACAAATGCACGACGATCGTGTTTGCGAACGGGGACACCGTGGAAGGCCCGATGCACACCGATGACGCAACCGACATCTGCGGCAAGGCCTACTTCGGGCGCAAAGGCCACAACCCCGTCGACACGGTGCAGATCAACTGGCCCGTCTACTCGACCTGCGGGGGCTCGGAAGCGACCTACTACACGGCCACCGGCAAATACGAAAAAGGCGAAGAACTGCTCACCCCCGAAGGGGACACGACGCTCGGGACCTACGTCAAAGAAGGCGGCGAGGAATTCACCGGCTCGACGCACATCGTGCTCAACGGCACGACAAACACGATGTCGGTGACCAACGCGCAAAACGAAACCAAAACGTCCGAATGGCCGTCCAACGGTCTCGTCTATGTCCGCGCCAGCGAAAACAAAGCGACGCCGTGCTCCTATGCCTACAAGGACATCACGAGCGAAACCGACAACGCCACCGAGGTCTCGAAGGAAACCTACTGCGGCAACGTGTACGTCAGCGGCACCTACAGCAAATCGATCACGATCGCGGCCGAAGAAGACCTGATCATCAACGGCAACATCTACCCGACCAACGTCGCCGGCAAACTGGGCAGCGAACCGACCGGCACCGACACCCTCGGCCTGATCGCGGGCCACTACGTGCGCATCTACCATCCCGTCACCAACAAAAACTGCGAACTGGCCAGCAACGGCAAAGAATCGCTGGAAAACCCGTGGATCTACGCCGCGATCCTCTCGACCAACCACTCCTTCGCCGTGGACAACTTCGAATGCGGCGAACTCCTCGGCAACCTCAATGTCTACGGCGCGATCGGCCAGCGCTTCCGCGGAATCGTGGGCACCACCGGCGGCACCGGCTACATCAAGGACTACAAATACGACGAACGGCTCGCGGTGGACGAGCCCCCCTACTTCCTGAACCCGATCAACGCCGGCTGGAAAGTCGCGCGCGAGACGGCGCCGAAGCCCGGGTAGAGCGACGGCGGCCTCGCGGCCCTACCGCACGGGGACGCCCGCATCGACCCCCCGCAGCAGGACCGCGGGCGGGAGCTCCAGCGCCCGGGCGAGCCGCAGGAGGGTGCGGAGGTTGGGGTTGCGCTTGCCGCGCTCGAAGACGCTGATCGCGGCGCGGTCCACGTGGGCGTCGATGGCGAGTGTTTCTTGAGAGATGCCCGCGCGCTCGCGGGCCCATCGCAGGTTGGCGCCGAAGCGCGCCGCGGGAGGGAGATCCTCCCCCGAGCCTCGCGGCCCCCTCACGGTGGAGGCGGCGGGGCCGATCCCCGCCAGCAAGGCGCCGGGCTTGACACCGGCTGCGCGCGCGACTCGCACGATCGTCGATAGATCCGGTGCGCGCTCGGCGCGCTCCAGGAAGCTGACGGCGGCCCGATCGAGCTTCGCTCGGAGGCTGAGATCGATCTGCGAAAGACCCGCACGCTTGCGGGCCTCTCGCATGTTCTCGCCAAACCGCGCCAACTGTTCGTCCAGCTCGTGGTCTCCGGTACTTCGCATGCGCCCATACTCTTGAGTTGCACACAGAAAGACCACTGCTCAAACACGAGAAACGCCAGGCGCGCCGATGGTCAGGGCAACCGCGTAGAGAACATCCCGGGCGCTGGGGGCAGCCGAGCCTCGGGCAATGGTGCGGCGGGTGGGATTCGAACCCACACGCCCTTGCGGACAGGGCCTTTTGAGGGCCCCGCGTCTACCGTTCCGCCACCGCCGCGCACGCCCCCAATATAGGGCTCAGGCGGGACTGGGAGTGGCGTTCCCGTAGTCTCCGGGACGGGCGTTGGGGTTGCGGACCTCGAGCTCCACGTTCCAACCCTGGGAGAAGCCGCGCATGGCGAAGGCCACCACGAGAACCTGCAGGGGGATCACGAGCAGGGTGAGCACTCCGAGGAGGCTGGAGTCGAGCGTGGGCTGGGAGAAGGCTGAACCCTCGCGCTCGAACCAGCCCGGGGCGGCGACGAGCGCGAAGGTGCCGAGCAGCACGGCGAGCGCGGAGGCGACGGGCAGCACGCCGCGATTCCAGCGGGCGGCGTAGAAGGCGAGCAGAAGGTAGATGAAGACGAAGACGAACTGCATCACGATCGGCCCGATGCCCTCGAGGGCTTCGAAGCCGCCGACCGTGATCACGAGCATGAGCACGGCGGTGGCGAGCAGCAGCGCGATCACGGTGGCACGGGTCGCCTGCACGACCGGCTTGTCGCGATTTGGGTGGGTGATGAGGACGCTTGTCTCGCCCTGACGGGCCGATGGAGTCGACATCGTGGATATGACCATACAATCTTCTGCGGTCCCCGTGTGCGGGAACGGCCCCCCGGCGCAGCGCGGGGGCGCCGCGCGGGCGTGGTGGAACTGGCAGACACGCTGGCCTTAGGAGCCAGTGGGCTCAGGCCCTTGGGGGTTCGAATCCCTCCGCCCGCACTATCCCGGCGCCCCCGGCTCGAGGGCGCGTGCTCCCGCGCTCATCCACCGCCGCCGGCTCGAGGGTTGCGTGCTCCTGCGCCGCCCCGCTCCACTCGAGCCGAGAGCCCCCGCGCTCCTCATGCTTGCTTTGCGGGCGCGATCGGCCACCGCCGCATCAGCGCCACGACGATCAGGCCCACCGCCACCGGCACCGTCGCGGGCAGCTCGTCGACGGCGAAGAACAGCAGATCGAAGGCCAGCGCGAGACCCGCGACAAGCGCCGCGGCACGGATCTGGCCGGTTCCCGCCGCGCGCCCCTCGCGAGTCGGCGGCCAACCGCGGGCAAGCAGGCCGCCGAGCAGGCCCGCCACGAACAGGTCGCCATAACCCATCGCCGCCGAACCGAACGCCTCCGCCTGCAGTTTCGGCAGGCCCGCCGCGGGGTGCGCGGAGTTGAGCACTTCGTTGGGGTGCTGGAGCAGTTCGGAGACCACCAGCGCGGTGTCCGCGCACGCCATCAACACGATCCCCGCCGCCAGCCACCGAGGCGGCGTGACCGCGGCGAGCAGCACCCCCAGCGACACGCAGCTGAGCGCCGAGAGCGCGAGCGCCGCCGCCTCCCCCGCGAGCCCCGTGCGGTCCGCCCACGCGAGCGCGAACAGCGCGGGCGTCGCCAGCGCGAGCGCCGGCCGCGCTCCGCGCCCCAGCCAGCCCAGCGCGACCGCGGCGAGCACGGGCACCGCGACCAGCGCGAGGTAGGTGAGGCTCTGCGCGCTCTCCTGCTCCGCCGCGCGCGCGACGAACACGAAGGAGATCACCGACAGTGGCGGGATCGCCGCCCACAGCCGGCTGCGCCGCCGCTCCAGCCACGGAATCGCGAGCGTGCCCGGGAGCGCCACGAGCGCGCCCTGGGAGAGGGAGAGCACCCCGATCGAGAGCCAGAAGGGCAGCATCGCGACTCAACATAGACCGCGCGTTGCGCTACAACCTCCCGGGATGCCCTCCCCTCCCCCGCGGCCAGGCGCTGCCCGCACGCGGTATCGCCGCCGTCGCGGTGGCGCGGCCCTCCTGCTACTGGCGATCCTTGCGCTGACGATCGCCGCCACATCCCACTCCCACGCCGGTGCGCCCCGCCGCGAGGCCCCTCACAATCCGCGCCGCGCGGGCATCGCGCGACTCACCCCACTCCAGCTCGCCGCCCGGCGGCACAGCGCCGAAGAAGCCGCGATCGACCGTGTCCTCACCTATACCCCCGCGATCACCGAAGGAGGTCATCGGGGACGCGAGCTCGCGCTCACCTTCGACGATGGTCCCGGGCCCTACACCCTGCAGCTGGTGCACGTGCTCGACTCCCTGCACGTCCACGCCACCTTCTTCGCGATCGGCGAGGAGGAGCGCTGGTTCTCCGCCGGCACCCTCGCCGAGCTGCGCTCCGGGGACGTGGTGGGAGACCACACCGAGACCCACCCGATGATGGCGTCGCTCTCCGCGCACGCCAGCGCGAAGAGATCTACGAACAGATCGTCCGTATCAACTGCTCGGCGGGCCCGCGCCCGCGCCTGTTCCGCCCTCCCTACGGCTCCTTCGACGCCACCACGTTCGCGCAGATGCGCGCCTGCCACATGCTGATGGTGCTGTGGTCGACCGACACCTCCGACTACACCCTGCCGGGCACCGCCGCGATCGTGCAGCGCGCGCTCGCGGGCGCCCACCCGGGCGCGATCATCCTCATGCACGACGCCGGCGGGGACCGCGCCGAGACGATCGCCGCGCTGCCCGCGATCGTGCCGGCCTGCGCAGGCGCGGCCTCGAGCCGGTGACGATCCCCCGTCTGATGCTCGACGACCCCCCGCCGCGCGGCCGGCCGGTCCCGAGCAGCCTCGCGGGGGATTAGCGGCTCAGCCGCACGGTCGGGAGATCAGTGGCCGAGCTGCACGGTCTTGACGACCAGCAGCAGCACCGCCACGACCAGATACCCGCGCAGCAGCAGCATCGCCGCGCTTGCGCCCCGGCGACCACACGGGCCGCTCCAGCAGCGCCAGCGGGGGCATCGTCCAGGTGTGGCGCCGCTCCTCCGGGATCGCCTCCGCGCCAGTCGCACCGGCCGCGGCGCCCGCCGGTGCCCGCCGGCGCACCAGCACGTACGCCCCCATCGCCGCCAGCCCCACCACCAGCGCCAGCGACAGGTACACGAACAGATGGCGTCACGTTCGATCGCTCGGGAACATCGTGCTCGCCATCAGGATCAGCGAGAGCTCGACCAGCACGCCGACGATCACGGCTCGCGATCGCGTTCAGCCACGGGGCGTTGACCCACGGGCCGAGCACCTCGCGGTCGTTGCAGAGCAGCAGCAGGAACACCGTCGCGCTCGGCAGCAGCACGCCCGGCGAGCGCCTGCACCGAGGTCGTGATCAGGCCCAGCGGCGCGCCCGGGATCAGCACGATGCCCGCCGGCCGCCAGCACCATCAGCGTGAAGCTCGCGTAGAACAGCTTCGCGTCCAGCGGCCCGCGGTTGCAGCGAGTGCTTGGCGCCGAACACGTCGCCGAAGGCGTATGAGGTCGCGAGCGTCACCGCCGCCGCGCCGATCAGCGAGGCGTTCAGCAGCACGATCGCGAAGAACGTGCCGGCCGCTGGAGCCCAGCGTCGTGGCCGCAGCTCGGTCGCGACCGTGCCCGCGTCGGAGAACTGGCCGAAGTCCGGCGTGCCCGGCGAACGCGAACGCCGTCACCGCGATGATCGCCCCGGCGCCGATCACGACCACGAACGCCCCGATCACCGTGTCGGCGCGCTCGTAGTTGATCCAGCGCGGCGTGATCCGCTTGTCGATGATGTTCGACTGCTGGAAGAACAGCTGCCACGGCGCGACCGTCGTGCCGACGATCGCGATGATCAGCAGCACCGCGGTCGAGCTCGACGCCGCCGTGGATGCGCGGGCACGAACGTGTGCGTGGGCGATCGTCGCCGAAGTGCGGGTGGGCCAGGATCAGCAGCGGGATCACCAGGAAGTTGGCGACCACGAACACGTACATGAACCGCTCCCAGCTGCGGAAGCTGCCCGGTCGAGGTGATCGCCGATCAGCGTCGCCGCCGCGGCCGGCACCGCGACGTACTTGCTGACGCCGAAGTACCCGAGCGCGAGGCTCACGCCGATGAACTCGGTGACGATCGTGAGGAAGTTCAGGACGAACAGGTCGCCCGACCGAGAACCACCCCCAGAAGCGCCCGAAGCGCTCGTTGATCAGCCGCGCGTGCCCGACGCCCGGTGACGGCGCCGAGGCGGATGACCATCTCCTGGTTGACGATCAGCACCGGGATCAGCAGCACCAGCACCCACAGCAGGCTCGTGCCGTAGTTCTGCCCCGCCTGCGCGTAGGTGGAGACGCCGCCCGCGTCGTTGTCGCCGACCATCACGATCAGGCCCGGGCCCATGATCGCCAGCAGCGCCATGCGCGCGCGAGCGCCAGCCGTGGCGCTCGCCGGTGTCGTGCATGCCGGATCGTGCCGAGCGCCCCGCGGATGTCGCCGATGTGGGCCTCGTCGAGGACCGGCGGCACGCCCTCGGGCACGCGGCGGCGGGCGCTGCACGGGCAGCTGAGTCGTCGTCCAGCGTCGTCGGTCATCTCAGGTCATCGCTCCTCTTCCTTGCGGGTCGTTCGGGGACTACGTCGTCAACGTCTCGGCGCGCACCGACGCGGACGAGGTCCCGAGAAGGACGGCTTAGGCCAGGAGGGACGAGGCCCGACGGGCGTGCGAGCCGGCTGGGTACTTCGTGGCTGTTCTCGGTCCATGCCTAGCCTCCTTTCTACGCGCCGTGATGATCGGCTCAGGCTACCGTTCGGCGCGCTGCAGCGGTAGCACCGCGCGTCGTCAGTCGCTCACGAGCCCGAAGCGCCGCCGCCAGCCGGCGGGCAGCGTCAGCTCGAGCACGTCGTCGACGGTGATCGACGCCGACCATCCGCTCGCTCGCTCGTCCACGACCGCGAGCATCACGAGGTTGTAGTCGGTCATCGTGCGCGCGACCTCGGGCAGGTCGGCGTCGGTGTGCACCGACTCCGGCTCGTGCTCGGCGACCTCGCGCAGCGGCGTGCTCGGGCGTCGGCGCGCAGCAGCGTGACGACCGCCACCGAGCCCGACAGCCCGCCCTCGGCGTCGTGCAGGTAGACGGTGCTCAGCGTGCCCGGCGCGATCGTCGCTCGTGCGCACCCGCTCGAGCGCCTCGCGCGACGGTGTCGGTCTCGGCGAGCCGATGAAGTCCGGGCTCATCAGCCCCCCGGCGGTGGAGGGGTTGTAGCCGAGCAGCGCTTCGATCTGGCGTCGCTGCGCCGGCGGCAGCAGCGCGAGGATCGCGCCCGCGGCGCTCCTGGTCGATCTCGACGATCAGGTCGGCGGCGTCGTCGGCGGCCATCCGCGCGATCACCGCCGCCACCTGCGCGTCGGGGCGCTCGCGGATGAACTCGAGCTGGTGATGCTCGTCGAGCTCCTCGAACACGTCGGCCTCGAGCTCGCGGTCCTGCCCGACCGCCTCGATGATCTCCTCGCCCTCCTCGTGCGAGGCGGCCTCGACGAGGTCGGCGATCTCCGCCGGGTGCAGGTTGGCGAGCTTGCGGTGGGAGAAGCGCAGGCGCGCGGTGGGCACGTGGCCGACGAACGGCTCCATGTCGGTCCAGTCGAGGAACGGCCGGTCCGCCGACCAGCCCGCGCAGGCGGCCGCGGCAACACGCGGCGCAACTGCGCGCGCGTGCTGTGATCGACGCCGACCACCCGCCACCAGCCCTCGATGCAGGCCAGCTCGATCTCGTGCGCGGTCACCAGGCGCGGCGGGTCGGCCTCGACGTTGACGAGCTTGCGCCCGAGCACGTCCTGGCCGCAGCAGCACCTCCCCCACGCGGCGCTCGAAGCGCCCGAGGCTCAGCTTCTCGCCCGCCAGCTGCACCGCTCCGGGCTCGAGCGTCGGCGATCCGGTCCACCGGCACGAACAGCTCGCGGCCGCCGATCCGCGCCTTCAGGCCCGTCACGGGCGGGTAGCCGCCGTCGGCCAGCCGCACGATCAGGTCCTCGACCCGGCCCAGCCGCTCGCCCGCGCGATCCAGCAGCGGGCTGCGCAGGAGCATCGATAGGTGCAGCACTTGCTGGGGCAACGCCCTCATACGTTAGGGCATCCGCCGGCAGGGCACGCGCGGGACGCCCCGAACCTTCTTACGCTCACTTTATGGCTCCGTCCCATGATCGTCACGTGCCCGCACGCTCCACCCGGCCGTGGCCCACCTACCTCCTCGGCGCGCTCTGTGTCGGCGCGATCGCCGCCGCCGTGCTCGTCGTCGGGCCCGCCTCGGGCAGCACCGCCACCACCGGGCGCATCATCACTGTCGGTGAGGGAGTCGTCCAGTCCACCGCCTCCGGCTCGGGCAACGTCCAGGCCGCCACCCAGCTCGACCTCGGTTTCAAGACCTCCGGTGTCGTGACCCAGATCTATGTCTCCCAGGGGGCCCACGTCACCGAGGGCCAGTTGCTCGCCGAACTGAATCCCGATAGCGCCGAAGTCACCCTCGAACAGGCCCGGGCCTCGCTGCAGGCCGCCGAAGCGAGCCTCGTCCAGGAGGAAGAAACCGACGGTGAACCCTCCTCCGGATCCGGCTCCTCGGGCTCGGGCTCCTCCGGCTCCGGCCGCGCCACCACCAAAGAAGGCTCGAGCACCACACCCACCAAAGCCACCCTCTCCGCCGCGGCCCGCGAAGCCAACATCGCCTCTGCCCGCGCTGCCGTCAAGAGCGGCCGCCTGACCGTGCAGAGCGCTGAACAGGCGCTCTCGAACACCAAGCTCTTCGCTCCGATGACCGGCACCATCGTCTCGCTCTCCGGCGAGGTCGGGGAAGCCGTCTCCGCCAGCGGCACCACCAAGGGCTCCACCAGCTCCGGATCCGGCTCCTCCGGCTCGGGGTCCTCTTCCTCCGCGGCGTCCGCCTTCGGGGCGGCCTCCGCTGCCTCAGGCGCTGGTTCCTCAGGTTCAGGTTCAGGATCAGGATCGGGCTCCAGCTCCTCCTTCGCGGTGCTCAGCGACCTCTCCTCAATGCAGCTCGTGGTGCCTCTCTCGGAGTCCGAAGTCATCAACGTCCGCGATGGCCAGCCCGCGACGGTCACGATCGAAGCGCTCGAAGGCACCAAGCTCGCCGCGCACGTCCTCTCCGTCGCCACGCTCCCCACCTCCTCCTCCGGCGTCGTCAGCTACGACGTCACCTTCCAGCTCGACCAGCTGGCAACGGGGCTGAAACCGGGGATGAGCGCCACCGCCGAAGTCGTCGTCAAGCAGGCCGAAGGCGTGAGCGTCCCCACCACGGCGATCTCCGCCGACACCGTGACCGTCGTGCACGACGGCACCGATACCCGCCGGCGCGTCGTCACCGGACTTGCCGGCGACAGCTCCACGATCATCCTCTCGGGCCTCTCCGCCGGTGAACAGATCGTCCTGCCCGTGGCCCGCGCCAGCGGCACCAGCTCGAGCCTCACCTCGCGGCTGGGCAGCCGCGCCGGCGCGCTCGGCGGGGCCGCTGGCGGCCTCGGTGGCGGCGGGGGCGCGGCGTTCTTCGGCGGCGGCGGAGGCGGCTTCAGGGGCGGCTGATGCGACGGCCCCCGCGTCTCCGGTCCTCGGCGCCCGCACGCGACACACGCGGGCGGGTCCCCCGCGAGCGGCCTCTGGTGGTGAGCGCCCCGCTCGCCTCCCGGGGCGGGAGGGGCGATGGCCACCACCGCTCGCCCCATCCCGTGATCGAGGTTCACGAGGTCTCCAAGACCTACCGCCTCGGCCCGATCCGCGTGCCCGCGCTGCGCGGCGTCTCCCTGTGCATCGAGCGCGGGGACTTCGTCGCGATCATGGGCTCCTCGGGCAGCGGCAAGAGCACCCTGATGAACATCCTTGGCTGCCTGGACATCCCCACCAGCGGGCGCTACCTGATCGACGGCACCGACGCCCACGACCTCGACGAGGACGAGCTCTCGGACCTGCGCAACCGCAAGCTCGGCTTCGTCTTCCAGTCCTTCAACCTCGTGGCGCGCACCCCCGCCCTCGCCAACGTCGAACTGCCGCTCGCCTACGCCGGTCTGCACCGCGCCGAGCGCCGCCGCCGCGCCGAGCGCGCACTGCGCTCGGTCGGCATGGCCGACCGCATGCACCACCTCCCCTCCGAGCTCTCCGGGGGCCAGCAGCAGCGCGTCGCGGTCGCCCGCGCGATCGTCACCAACCCCTCCCTGATCCTCGCCGACGAGCCCACCGGCAATCTCGACTCCCACTCCACCGAGGACGTGCTCGCGATCTTCGCCCGTCTCAACCTCGAAGGGCGCACCGTGGTGCTGATCACCCACGAGCCCGACGTGGCCGCCCAGACCAAGCGGGTCGTGCGCCTCAGCGACGGGCAGATCGTCGAGGACCGCCGCCTGCTCGGGGTACACGACCCCCCGCCCGCCTCCCACCAACTGAAGTCCGCGCACCTTGCGGCTCCTGTCGAGGCGCAGCCATGATCGCGCCCGTCCCGCGGCGCCCGCGGCCGTGCCGTCGCAGGCGCCCCGCCACCGTCGAGGCCCGGCCATGATCGGCCTCGAGACGCTGCGCATCGCCTGGGGCGGGATCCTCGCCAACAAGCTCCGCTCGGGCCTGACGATCCTCGGCATGACGATCGGCGTCGCCTCGGTGATCATCCTGATCGCCGTCGGTAACGGCTCCTCCAAAGCCGTCGAGGAACGCATCGAGAGCCTCGGCACCAACGTGCTGCTGGTCGAGTCCGGCGCGATCCGCGGGGGGGCACGCTTCGGGGGCTCCTCTTCGAGCGCGGTCTCGTTGACCAAGCAGGACGCGGCCGCCCTGCAGAACCACGGCGAAGCCCCCGACGTCAAGAGCGCCTCCCCCGTCGTCAACGCCACCGGCGTCACGCTCGTCTTCAACGGCACCTCCTACGAGCCGGGCACCTTCGTCGGCTCCACCCCCTCCTATCTCAGCGCCCACGGCTACCACATCCAGGAAGGGGCGGCCTTCACCGAAGCCGACGTGGCCCGCCACGCGCGCGTGGCGGTGATCGGGCAGACCGTCGCCGAAGAGCTCTTCCCCGGGCAGGCTCCCGTGGGGCAGACGATGCGCGCCAACGGCGTCAACTTCGAGGTCGTCGGCGTGCTCGCCGCCAAGGGCTCCAACGGCACCTCCAACCTCGATGAAATCGTGGTCGCCCCGATCTCCACCGTGCAGGACTCCCTCTCGGGGTATGGCCCGATCGACTCGATCACCGTCGAGGCCACCTCCGAGTCCACGCTCTCCGACGCCGAAGCCGAGGTCACCCAGATCCTCGAGCAGCGCCACCCCAAGAGGGTGGCGCAGCCGGCCGAAGGCCGGCGAGCCGGGCCCCTCTTCGGCCAGGAAGAGGACACCGCCGAACCCGGCTTCCAGGTCATCAACCAGGGCTCCCTCCTTGAAACCACCTCCTCCACCACCTCCGTCTTCACCACGCTGCTCGGGGAGGTCGCCGCGATCTCGCTGCTCGTCGGGGGGATCGGGGTGATGAACATCATGCTCGTCTCCGTCACCGAGCGCACCCGCGAGATCGGCATCCGCAAGGCGGTGGGGGCGCGCCGCTCGGACATCCTCACCCAGTTCCTCACCGAGGCCGTGCTCGTCTCACTGATCGGCGGCCTCACGGGCGTGCTGCTGGGGGTGCTCGGCTCCCAGTTTGAAATCGCCGGGGTGCACCCCGCGACCGCCACCTACTCGAT
Organism: uncultured Solirubrobacterales bacterium; assembly: GCA_963771915.1. GTDB lineage: Bacteria > Actinomycetota > Thermoleophilia > Solirubrobacterales > Solirubrobacteraceae > Palsa-744. The sequence goes on from CAVYVD010000003.1 coordinate 214,150, forward strand.
CTTCCTCGCCTTCGGGGCCGCCGTCCTCACCGGCCTCTTCTTCGGCACCTATCCCGCCGGGCGCGCCGCGCGCCTGCGACCGATCGAGGCTTTGCGCTTTGAGTGAGACACCGATCCCCAACGAGGCGCACCCGCTCGCGACCGGCCCCGAAGAGCACCCGCTCGCCCCCGGCCCCAACGAGGAGCACCCAATCGCGCCCGCTCCCAGCGAGGAGCACCGCGTCGCACCCCCGACCCCGTAGAGGAGTCCGCCATGCCCAACACACAGACCGCCATCAACGAGGAAGAGGACCAGTGGGCGGAGGAGCCCCTGGACGAACTGCCCCCCCGCCCGCGCCGGCGTCTGCTCGGTACGGGCGGGAATCCCATCCCCGTGGCGCTGCTCGGAGTGCTCCTGATCGCCTGCGGCTTCATCGGCGGGGTGCTCGTCGAGAAGGCGCAGACCACCTCATCCCCCTCCGGTGGCGCCGCCGCCGGACTCGCGTCCAGGTTCGCGGCCCTACGCGGTGCCGGCGGCGCAGGGTCCACCACGACCGGCACGGCGGGCAGCAGCTCCACGGGCGCCGGCGGAACGGGTAGCTCCACGGCGGGCGGGGGCTTTGCGGGGCGCCTCGGCGGCCTCGCGGGCGGCTCCACTGTCGGTGAAGTCTCCTATATCAGCGGGAGCACTCTCTACGTGGTCGACGCGGAAGGCAACACCGTGAAGGTCACCACCTCCCCCGCCTCTGCGATCACCAAGACCGTCAAAGCCGATCTCCACGGCATCCACCCGGGCGAAACCGTCGTGGTCCGCGGCACCAAGGGCTCCGGCGGCGCGGTCAGCGCCGAATCCATCAGTGTTGGCGCCGCCGGCGGCGGCCTCTCCTCGCTGTTCGGCGGCGGGGGCGGGGCTCGCGGCGGCAGCTCGGCGGCCGGCAGCGGACCGGCGCTCTTCGGCGGCTGATCACCTATCTTGACCCATTGACAAAAAGGAGCTCCATGCCACACCTCAGGACCCCACGCCGCAAACCGACGACCGCCGTGCCGCTGATCGCGCTCGCCGCCACCCTCGTGGCCGCCACGCTCGGGCTGGCGGCATGCGGCGGCTCTACGACCACCACCACTCAGACGAGCGCAAATGCGGCGGCGACCGGCGTAACCACACCCGGCACGACCACGCCCGGCGCAACCACACCCGGCACGACCACGCCCAGCACGACACCCTCGGGGACCCCGCCCACGGGCGGCCCCGGCGTCCCTCCCGGCGGGCGGCCCAACCCGGCGCGCTTCACCGCGATGCGGGCGTGCCTGGCGAAGAAGGGCATCACTCTCCCCCAGCGCACCCCCGGTGTCCCCGGCCTGTCCGGCGGCGGCGCCCAGCAGCTGCCCAAGGGCATGACCCGGGCGCAGTTCGCAGAAGCGCTCAAGAGCTGCGGCGGCACTGGCTTCGCGGGTGGCCGCTTCGGCAGCGGAGGCCCCCGCGGGGGCGGCCGTTCTTTCGACAGCCCCCGCTTCCATCAGACGCTCGAAGAACTTCGCGACCTGCCTGCGCAAGAACGGGGTAAACGTCGGCGAACCCAACACCTCCGGCAAGGGCCCGATCTTCGACACCAAGGGGATCAACACCGGCAGCCCCCAGTTCCGAGCCGCTTCGACCAAGTGCCGGACAGCGCTGTTCGCTTCCATGCCGCACAGAGCCAGCCCCGGGGCCGCGGGCGGCGCAACCGGGTGATCGGCGACGCGCTCAGCCGCCCGCCGCAAGACCGCGGGCACCGAGCCCGCGGTTGGTGGGCGCCGCCTGCGGGTCGCGGATCGCCGCTGAGCTCGGCGCGGCCGCGACTGTGGGCTTTGGCAGCGCGGCGATGCGCCCGATCAGCTGGCTCCACTGGGCCTCGCTCAAATCGCCCGTCACCGCCAGCGGAGCGGCCGCGCCCGGGCCGCTCGCGGCAGCTCGGGCCACGGCGGGGTGTGGGGGCAGGAAGGCGATGTGAATGTGGTCCCACGCGGAGGAGAGGGCGTGGGTGGAGGGGTCTTCAGGGTAGCTCATCAGGCTCACGATCCGGTGCGGCGCAAACTGGCCACGGAGCGCGAGCAGCGTGCGGATCGCGGCATCGGTGACCGTACCCGGACCCTGGTGGCCGACGATCGGGATGCCGTTGATCGCGGAGATGTCCACCGCGTAGCCGTCCCTGTGCGCCTCGGCACGCAGGGAGGAGACTGCGCGCGGGGTGGAGGCGGCAGCGACGCTGGAGGCGACGCTCAGGCCCGCAGGCGAGTCCCCGCCCGGGGGGCAGCGCAGCGCGGCGACAGTCGGCTGCAGGCCGCCGCGGGAGAGGAACTCGAGCACCGCGAGCACCCGCCTGTCCACCGCCCCCGACGCGACGTCCCGGCGGCCGCATGCGTCGAGCTGGATGCCCGGGTCCGAGAGCACCGCGCTCTGCAGTTCGACCTTGGACATCAGAGCGCGTCCCGCGCGGTCGCGCCGAGCAGCGTGGCGGTGACCCTCAAGCCCTTCGGGTGCAGCGCCACGCCGAGCTGCCGCCAGTTCGCCAGCAGCGGCTGGGGGTCGATGGCCCCGTTGTCACCCGCCGGACGGACCGCGAAGCGCAGTGTCCCGGCGTTCGCCCCCGCGGGGGTATCGAGGTGTCCGAGCACCGTGCCCTTCGAGACGATCGAGCCGGTTCTCAGCGTCCGCCAGCCGCCCCTGCCGGCGCCTGCGGAGCGCGCGGCGCGGGCGGCCGAGCGCGCGATCGGGTTGGAGGGGTGCGCGAAGAGACGCACTCTGCCCATCCCCGCGGGCGCGTTTTCGCCTTCCGGTTCGACGGGGGCGCTCACCGGCGCGAGTGGATGCGGGGCGTGCGCCTTGACCTTCAGGGTCAGGGGCGACTGGTGGCCCGCGCTGGCCGGCAGTGTGGGGGCCGGGTCCCGCACGGGTTCGCCGCCCGCGCCCGCCGCCCGCGCCGAGCCCGCCTGAGCCGCGCCGCCTTGGATCGCGCCGGCGCCGCCCTGGGGGGGGCTCGAGGCTGAGGTATCTCCCGGCACATCGGTCAGCCCCGACCTATCCTCAGACGGAACGGTCGGGCGGTAGCGGGGAGCGATGCTGCCAAGTCCGGCGTAGGTGAAAACATCCCCGTAGATGTCCCGCAGCACGAGATAGCGCCCCAGCGCGTGGGAGCGCCCGAGGTGCACGATCCGCCCGTCCTCCACCGCCACCACCGGGGCGTCGGGAGCGCCGAGGATCTCGCTCAGCTGGGATCTCTTGGCGGGAGCGTTTGCGGCCTCCTGCGCGCGGGCCGCCGCAACCCGCGGCGGGGGCGGGGGCTTTGATCCTGGAACCCCACCCGCTCCCCCACCCGCTGCGGCCGTGGCGTGAGATGCACCGCTCCCGGCGCGCGAGGCCTGGGCTGCCGACGCGGTCCCGACCGCCTGCGCTCCGGCGGTGAGTGGCGCCGGGGGAGTCCCCGCGGGCGCCGCGCCCGCGGTGGCACTCGAAGGGGCCGCCGGCCGCGGAGCTGCCGGTCGCGGAAGATGAGGGGGAGGAGGAGGGGGATCCGCTCAGGGCTGCCGACGTCGGTTCCGCGGCCAGGCCGGTGCCCATCCCCGGAGCCAGGCGCGCACCCGCGGTGGGCGCGCGCCCGTCGACGAGGCCGGTGAGCGTGGCGATCACCGAGCGGGGGTAGCTGGCGATCAGGCGTGCGCGCAGCAGCACCGATTCGACGTATTCCTGGGAGTGGTTGTAGGCGAGGATCGCGACGCGCAGGTCGTGGGAGGCGCCGGCCGCGTGCAGGTAGCGGGCGGCGGCGAAGATCGCGTCCACGGGGTTGTAGGGGTCGGCGTAGCCCGCGCTGGTGGCATCCACCCCATACCGCAGCCAGGTGGCGGGCATGAACTGCATCCACCCCACGGCTCCCGCGGTGGAGACGGAGAGGTCGGTGCCGTAGTCGGTCTCGACTTCGTTGATCGCCGCGAGGACCTGCCAGGGGACGTCGTATTGGAAGGCGGCGGCCTGGTAGACGGGGAGCAGGAAGAGGGGTATGCGGTAGAAGTCGAGCGCCTGCGCCGACACGGCCGAGCCGGAGAGGAGCGTCGCGAGCGTGGGCTGGGCGGGATTCGGTTCCCCACCGGCCGCCTGCGGCGCGGGCGCGACGCCGTTGGGGGTGCCGGCGGGCACCGTGCCGGGAGCGCTCTGGGCAGCGCCTTCGCCCGAGCCACTCCCGCCCTGCCCGCCGCCGGTGGTGCCGCCCTTGCCGGAGCCTGTGACGCTCGCCCCCCGGCGCCTGCCGGAGGTGGTCTGCTGGCTGCGCTGCACGACCACCGTGGGGGCCTGCTGAGTGTCTGCGGCGGGCGCGGAGGGTGCCGTGGAGGTGCCGGAGGGCGCCGTGGAACTGCTGGCGGGCGCCGTGGATTCGCTGGAGGGCGGGGGGGTCGTGGAGGTCGTGGTGGAGGGATCGACACCTCCCTGTGCCGGGGCGGGCGCCTGGGGGCTGGTTTCGGTGACCGGAGGGGGTGGGCTTTCGCTCGCGCCGGTGGTGCTCGCCGGCGCTTCGGCCCCGAGCGCCCCACCGGCGAAGGTCCCGCCCAGGCCGGCGGCGGTCAGTCCGCTGCCCGCCAGCGCGAGCACGGCGCGGCGCGCCCAACGGCGTGGGGTGCTCATCCGCGGCCTACCCGCGGTGCTGGTGTGTGGATGTCATGTCGCATACGCAGGCCGAATGGCGGGCCGCCCTCGCGGGACCCGCTGCCCCGGCTGAGGTTCATATCGGCAGCCAAGCACCTAGCGGTAAAGGATTTGTAATCTCGCTTGCACATGGACCCACAGAAGCGGCGAGGTAGCGGCGCCGCAGATCCCCATAGCGGCCAGAGCGGCTGGACTGTACAGACCCCCCAGGCGGAGCACGCCAGTTGGCCGAATTGCGGAGTTTTCGCGCAGGATCCCTTGCGGGAGCGGGGGGCTTGCTCAGGTGGTGCGCGCCTGGCCTCGTGGTCGACGCGGAGCCCTCAGGTGGCGCGCGTCTTGGCCTCTGCGGCGGACGCGGAGTCCGCTTCCTGCCGGAGCGCGCGCAGGCCGGCGAAGAAGATCCCGAGCATCGCGCCGTAGGACTCCTCGGAGACGACCTCGGGCTCGAGTAGGCGCTCGAGCGCGAATCCGTTGGCCATCGCGAAGGTCATCCGCGCCAACCCCTCCACCTCCACCGCCGGCTCCACTCCGAGCTCGGCGGCACGCAACGCGAATACCTCGGCGACGCCGGCGCGCAGATCGCGATAGCGGCGCACGAGCTCGCGGCGAAACGGCTCCTCGCGGGTGGCGTGGACGACGAACTCGAGGAACAGCCGCTGCCAGTCCGGGTCGGCGTTCAGATGGCGAGCGAAGTCCTCGCCCCCGGTGCGCGCCCGCTGGACGATCTCCGGTCGCTCGATCTCGGGGTCGCTCGCGGAGAGATCCCGAACCTGGCGCAGGCGGGCGGCGAAGCCCTCGTCGAGCATCGCCAGGAAGAGCTCTTCCTTGGAGGAGAAGTTGGCGTAGAACGCGCCCTTGGTGAACCCCGCATCCGCGGCGACCTCGTCGATCGTGCCCCGCTGGAGGCCACGCCGGGCGAACACCCGGGCGGCGGAGCGCATCAGGCTCGCGCGGGTGCGCAGCTGGCGCTGCTTGCGCGTCAGGCGCTCCCCGGTCATGGGCGCCCGCCCCGGTGGCTCGAGCGTGCTCCCCGACCGGCCGCCGGCCCAAGAGGCGGCAGCTCGCACGGTCCCATTCAGATACCGTATAGTATCTGAATCTGGTTGGCCGGCTGCCGCGGGGGAGCGCTCCGCTGCCCTCGCTCGCGGGTTCTGGATAGTGGGACCCTCCAGTCATACCCAAGAAAGATCAAGAGATTTGTTCAGTGTTTCTACGATTCGCAATCACGGGCAGGCTGGCGACACACGCGCCGCGGTCGTCTTCGTGCCTGCCCGAGGGCGTCGACAGAGGAGATGGGGTCGTATGTCAAGAGCCAGAGCTCTCATAGCTTTCGCGCTCGCCTGCACATGCCTGATCCTCGCCGCGGCCGCATGGGCGGCGGAGACCCTGGAAGTCACGGCAGCCTTCTCCCCGGACAAGCTGGGCGCGCCCACCAATGTCCACGGAACCGCGGAAATCGGCTCGACCACCGGGGCCCTGCCGTCCCCCGTCGTGGAAACCACAGTGATGGGACCGCCCGGTCTCATGGTGGACGTCCACGGCGTGGGCACCTGCAATCCCGCCCTGCTCGAACACACCCTCGAACCGAGCATCTGCCCCAAGGACTCCAAAGCCGGCTTCGGGGGCGGCATCGGCGAGTACGAACTGGCCGGAGAACGACGCGAACAGCCGTTTACGCTCAACTTCTTCCGGGGGCCCAACGAAGATGGGCATATCGTGCTGCTGGCCTTCCTCGACGCGACCTCGCCGGTCTCGGTGCAGCTCGTGCTCAGGGCCCAGGTCGTCCAGGAGCCCAAGCCCTACGGGCTCGGCTTCGCCTTCAAGGTGCCGATTATCGAAACGCTCCCCGGAGCCTCCCCCGCCTCGGCTAAGAGCATCTACATCACGCTCGGCGCACCCAACGCCGCCTACATCGAGACGGTCCACGGAAAGCGCAAGCTGGTCCACGTGAAGGGGATCATCGTCCCCAAGAAGTGCCCTCACGGGGGCTTCCCCTACGAGACGCGGTTCGTCTTCGCGGACGGCACGACGGAGACACACCCGGGCACGATCCCCTGTCCACGCGGCTAGGACGCCGCATGAGGGTCCCGACGCCAATAGCGAACGTCGCGCCCACCGTGGCGCCGACCGCCGCCATGCGTGCCAGCCGCCCCGCGAACGCCCGCCCGGGCCTGCTCGCGCTCGCCGCGGCCGCGGTGCTGGCGGCGGGCGCCCTCGTCGGGCCCGCGGAAGCCGCGAAAATCGCGCCGATCGAGGCGACGAGGGCAACGATCAGGCCGTCGTTCTCCCCCGACCGGCTCGGCGCCAAGGCGGCCTTCACCTTCGCGGTCCACTTCACGGGCGGGGAAGCCGATGTGCCCTCGCCGCTGCGCGGGGCGGTGGTGCAGCTCCCTCCGGGGTTGACACTGGACATCCCGAAGCTCCGGATCTGCACCAGAGCACAGTTGCAGGCGCACGGCGCGAGCGGCTGCCCGGCGCGATCGGAGATCGGCCGAGGACGGGCCCTCGGCGACGTGCGCGCAGGCGTGGAGGTCGAAAGCGAGGAAGCCGACGTATCGGCCTTTATCGGCCCGCCACAGGGGACCAATCCCACGATCGAGATCCTCGGCCAGGGCTACACCCCACTCGACCAGCGCGTAGTGATCACCGCAACGGCGCTCCCCGACAATCCTCCGTACGGCGAAAAGCTCGTTATGTCGGTCCCCGCGATCCCCTCGATCCCACTGGAGCCGAATGCCTCCACGGTCTCCCTCTCGCTTACGGTCGGCGGGGCGGCCTTCAGGAAGCAGGATCCCAACACTGCCCTGCTGCCCTCCAGCTGTCCGGCGGGCGGCTTTCCCTTCGGTGCCGAATTCACCTTCGAAGACGGCTCCACGAGCAGCAGCACGGCGACGGTTCCCTGCCCGTGAGTTCCCTGCCCGGTAGAGAGAGGATCACCATGCTCCGCACCAAGCGACACCGGCTCCAAGAAGGGTCCGCCGCTCCATGCGCAGCGATCGCCGGGCTCCGGATCCGCGCATCCGCCGCCGCTGCGACCAGCGGCTCGGCAATGCTCGCATTGATGGTGGCGGTCGCATTGGCGAGCCCTGCGCAGGCGGAAACGACGGCCGCGCAGCCGGAAACGACGGCTAGCATCAAGGCATCGTTCTCCCCCAATCGGCTGGGCGCGAGGACGGAGGTCACCTTCGCGATCAGGTTCAGCGGCGGCGAATTCGGCGTGCCCTCACCGGTACGCAGGGCGGTCGTGGAGATCCCCGCCGGCCTGGGGCTGGAACTGCCCAGCACACGGGGCTGCACGCTGGCGCATCTGCGAGCGGACGGGGCCCGCGGCTGCCCGCCGCGATCCCAGATCGGCCGGGGACACGCGGTCGTGGACGTCCGCACGGGCGCGACGACCGAATACGAGGACGCCGCCCTGTGGGCCTTCCTTGGCCCTCTGGAAGGCGGCCAGCCGGCACTCGAGATCCTCGGCCAGGGCTATACGCCGCTCGAACGCAGGGTGGTGTTCAGCGTGAAGCTGGAACCCGGCCACGGCCGCTATTGGGGAAAGCTGGTGGCGCTGATCCCCTCGATCCCCTCGATCCCGTTGGAGCCGGCCGTCTCGCCAGTGGCCTTCTCCGTCACGATCGGCAGCACGGGGCGCTCGCGGGCGGGGGAGATTGGGGTCTTCGTGCCCAGGCGCTGCCCGGCCGGGGGGTTCCCGTGGGCCGCCGAGTTCACCTACGCCGACGGCTCCACCAGCAGCGCCGCCATCACGGCGCCCTGCCCAAGGTAGGCGAATCGGGGGCTGCGAGGCGGGGAGTCCTGTACCCTTGGGGGCATGGAAGCGATCCTCGGATTCCTGCAGGTGATTATCGCGGTGGGCCTGATCTTCCTGGTGCTGATGCACTCGGGGAAGGACTCCGGGCTCTCCGGCGCCTTCGGGGTGGGCACCGGCCAGGGCCCGCTGGGAGGCGGCTCACTTGTGGAGCGCAACCTCAACCGCTGGACCGTTTTCTTCGCGATCCTGTTCGTCGGAAACACGATCCTGCTGCTCACCAAGCCCTGGTAGAGGGTGGCGCAGCCGGCCGGAGGCCGGCGAGCCGGGCCCCTCTTCTTTGGTCGACGGCTCGGGCTCGAGCCGGTCAAGGATCTCCAGGGCCTCGGCGCGCAGGGCGCTCTCGGTCGCCTCGTAGTCCTCACGGGAGAGCTTGCCGGTGCCATAGTCGAGCTCCAGGTCGCGCAGCTCTCGGTACTTGACCTCGCGGGCCCGCTCCAAGGCAGCGAGCTCGCCGGGATCGAGTGTCGCGGCGAGCGAGCCTGCCGCCGCGCCCGCGGGCAACGGCACACCGCCGAGACCCGAGGGAGCCCCGGCGTAGGCTGGCAGAGCGGAGCGACCGGCGCGGGCGCGCAGCGGGACGCGGCGGCGCAGAGCCCCCGGTGAGGGCGAGAGCGCGAGCAGGCCCCCCCCGAAGACGATCAGACCGCCGAGCCAGATCCACATGACCAGCGGGGAGACAAGCAGGCGAAACTGCGCGGGGGGCGGGTGCTGGAGGTATTCGTGGGCGAGGAAGTCGATCACGAATAGGCCCTCGTCGGGGCGCGAGAAGGGGATCGTGCGGTTGCCGACTTCGATGATGCGCTTCAGCCTCGGGGTTTCGATTTCGGGCCGGATCGCACTCCACAGGTCGCGCGTGAGGCTAGCGCTGATGCCCACGCTGCTGACGGGCTGACCCCCGATCAGGTGGCCAACCGAGCCCTGGGATTCTTCCTCGGATTCGTAGAAGTCCTCGCTGGGATACAGCGTGGTGACGTAGCGCCCACCCTTGGAGACCCGCAGCACCGCACCGAAGTTGGCCGTGGACCCCGTGTGGGTGGGGTCGTAGCGGGGAGTGATCGTCGCGGTGGGGCGCACGTAGCGCACGGTGTAGGAGCCCACGCGCGTGGACTGCCCCGGGGAGAGGCCGAGCTCGGAGACGTGCTGGAAGGAGGAGGAGGCGGCGACGCCCACGAACAGCACCGCGATCCCGAGGTGCACGACGTAGCCGCCGTAGCGGCGGCGGTTGCGCCGGACAGCGACAGCAGCGCCACCGGGCGGCGATCGCCCGAGCGCCGCGGCGCACGCGGGTGCCCCGCGCAGAACTCCTGGGCGATGGTGCCGAGCACGAAGGCCGCACAGCAGAACATCGCCAGCGCCAAGGGCTTCTGCGTGATCCCGGCCGCGACCAGCGCCACTAGCGTCAGCAGCGGCGCGGCGAGAGGCACGGCGAAGTTGCGCCGGGCACTCGCCTGAGGGTCGCGCGCCGCCAGGCGATCACCGGTCCGATCCCGATAGGAGGACGAGGATCAGCGCCAGCGGGACCGTGTAGCGGTCGAACCAGGGCGGGCCGACCGAGGCTTCCGGCCCGTTAGCGCTTCGGAGATCAGGGGGAAGTAGGTGCCCCAGAAGATCACGAAGGCGAGGCCACCAGCACGAGGTTGTTGGCGATGAAGATCGCCTCGCGCGAGAGCAGCGAGTCCAGGCGATGGTGCGAGCGAACATGTCGCGACGGGAGACGACAAGGTAGATCGAGCCCGCGATCAGGCGGTGATCAGCGCGACGAAGGGGACGCCGAGGGTCGCGCCGCCGAACGCGTGGATCGAGTCAGGATCCCGCTGCGAACCAGGAAGGTGCCCATGATCGCGAGCGTGCCCGTGGCGAGCACGAGCGAGACGTTCCAGACCTTGAGCATCCCTCGGTTCTCCTGGATCATCAGGGAGTGGAGGAACGCGGTGCCGGTCAGCCATGGCATCAGCGAGGCGTTCTCCACGGCATCCCAGCCCCAGTAGCCCCCCCAGCCGAGCTCGGCATAGGACCAGCGGGCGCCGAGCAGGATCCCCACGCCCAGGAACAGCCACGCGGCGAAGGCGAAACGGCGAACGACCCTGATCCAGTCCGAGTCGAGCCTGCGAGCGAGCAGCGCGCCCACGCCGAATGCAAGCGGGATCGTGCACAGCGTGTAGCCCGAGTAGAGCATCGGGGGATGGATCATCATCGTCGGGAAGCGCAGCAGCGGATCAAGGCCCGAGCCTTCGACCGGCTTCGGGTGGGTCGTCGCGAACGGGTTCGCGTAGAAGATCATCAGCGCGACGAAGAACCCGGCGAGGCCGAGCAGCACGGCGGTCGCGTAGGCGGCGACATCGCGCATCCGCCTGCGCGTCAGGAACAGGGCGAGGCTCGACCACATCGACAGCAGCCATGCCCACAGCAGCAGCGAGCCCTCCTGGGAGGACCAGACGGCGGCGGCCCTGTAGAAGCCCGGCGTGGTCCGGCTCGAGGTGTCGGCGACCGTGTTGAACGCGAAGTCGTTTCGCAGGAACGCGATCTCCAGCACCGCGAAGGCCACCGTCAGCACGCCGGCGAGCGCGTACACCGACCTGCGGCCCGACGCCGAGAACTCCGGGCGCCCGCTGTCGCGCCCCGTACAGCGAGGCCCAGATGCCGTACGCGCACACCGCGAGCGCCAGCAGCAGGGCCGCACGCCCGAGGGCCGCCATCAGCGGCTACCGCCCGAGCAGGGTCTGTCCGGCGTCGGGGTAGGCACTCAGTAGTTCTGCTTCTCGCCCGGCGGAGCGGTCTTGAACTTCGAGGGGCACTTCGTGATCAGGGAGTTCCGTTCGCCCACGTAGCGGCCGCTGTGCCGCTCGACGGTCACGATCACCTCGCGCCCCTCGCGGAACGGATCGGGCACGGTCCCGGTATAGGCCACCGGGATCGAGGTGCCCCCCGCCCGGTCCTCGACGCTGAAGTCGAGCACGGAGCCTTCGCGGCGAACCGATCCGGGCACGACGGTGCCGGTCAGCTGATAGCTGCGACCGGGCTGGACCTGGCGGACCAGCTGGCTTGGGCTGAGCGCGGGGCTCGCGGCGCTGAAGCTCGTGTAGATCAGCGCGCTTGCGAGGACCACTGCCGCACTCAGCGCGACGATCAGCCGCGCCGTTCGCTTGCGAGCGGGGTTCATCGCGGCGATTATCTCAAATGAGCGCCAGGGAATCGCCGGTGGACAGCGAAACCTTGGGAGATGCCGGGTCTTTATCGGCAGAGAGCTATGAGACCGAGCCTTCGGCATCAGATCGACGAACGCCGCCGCCCCCGTCGCACCCGGGGTGCACACCGGCCCGACCCCGCACCGGAAACCCACGCCGCCGCACCGCGGCCCGAGATCGACGCGCAGCGGGTGCGCGACGCGGGAGGCCCCACGGACCAAGCCTCCTACGCCTGTGAATGCGTCTATCTGTTCGCGGCCTCGGTGAGCACCACAGTGGAGTGCCCGCACTGCGGGGCCTCGCAGGCATGGTGACTTCGGGCGACTAACCTCCGAGAAGAGCACCCATGCCCTTACTCGGACAGCTCACCGCCTCGAGCTCACAGTTAGCCAACAAACGCGGCATTTACGTTGGGCGACGCGGGGCGAAGCTCCATGTGGCTCTGTACCGGCGGACCGGCGGCAGGATCGGCGGGCATCTCCCCGGTTGGCCAGGGGCCCGGATAGCCCTGGTCGACCACACGGGCGCCAGGAGCGGCGCGAAGCGGACATCTCCGCTGATGTACCACGAGGACGGCGACGCCA